>NZ_JBDSCX010000001.1:0-16002 GCF_039920825.1 Luteolibacter sp.
TTGCGGTCCATGTCCGCGCCGTAGGTGTGCGATTTTTTGACGAAATCGTCCGAGGCACTGTAGTCATGCAGGTCCACCATGTCGGGCTTGGGGCCCATCGGAGGCGGCGGCGAAACGGAGGAAATCACCTTGAGCTGCGGATACGTCGCTTTGATGGCGGTGGCGATCTGCGCATAGCGGCCATCGTAGGTTTTCGCCTTGTCGAAAGAGTCTTCATTGCCGATCTCGACGTAGTTCAGCTTGAACGGCGAGGGATGCCCGTCTTGAGCCCGGCGGGCACCCCAGATGGTGTTCGTGCCGCCGATCACGTATTCGATCTCGTCCAGCGCTTCCTTCACGAACGGCTCTAGATCGGGTCCCGCATTGACGTGATCGCCCTGGAGCGAATAGCCGGCATAGACCGCCAGGAGCGGCTCGGCCTTCATATCTTCGCACCATTCCAGAAACTCTAGCAGCCCCATGCCGTCGCTCGAACGATAGCCCCAGCAACCCGCGTGGCCGGGACGATCCTCGATAGGCCCCAGCGTCTTCTGCCACGGAAAGCGGTCTTCAATTTTCTGCCCTTCGACATAGTTGCCGCCGGGGAAGCGCAGGAATTTCGGATTCAAGTCCACCAGCATCTGCATGATGTCCTTGCGCAGGCCGTTGGGTCGGTCGTTCCAGGTCGGAGGAAACAGCGAGACGAGGTTGAGCGAGACCGTCCCCGGCTGGTTCAGGGTGACCTCGAAGCGTGCTTGCGCGGTGGGCGCGACCTTGCCGGTCCCGAGCGTCGTTTCAAATTTCTTCCACTCGGTGGTTAGACCGGAGATTGCCTCCGAGGCATACACCGTGCGCCCGTCGTCGCTCACGAGGGAAACCATCAGCGGCCCGGTGAAACCCGCTTCCGCCCGCGCCCACAGCGAGGCGCGATATTTGGTGTCGGGATGGATGGGGATTCCCCAGTAACCGCTGTTCGCCACGCCCGCCGGGTGATCCTTCGCGGCCTTGGAAACCGTGAGTCGCAGGCTCGTGGGCAGCTTGTCGTTCATGGGCTTCGAGCGGTCGAGCGCGATGGTCGCGGCAGCCGGCTCGTTCGACACCACGGACCAGTCCACCGGCGCATTGGCGTCGTCGAGGAACGCGCGATTGCGGATCAATTCCGCATAGAGGCCGCCGTCGTAGGAGTGGTTGATCTCCTCGGTCATCAATCCGTAAAGGCGCGGACTCACCGCCCCGGCGGAATGAGTCGCATCGACCGTGAAGGATGGACTGGCCGTCAGACTGGCGGCGGTCGCGATGAGGATCGCCAGGGTGTGGGTGGGGTTCATGGCTTGCTTTGGAGAGGGTTTGGGATGGCGCGGGGTCAACGAAATATTTTCTGTGCGAAATAGTAGAGGTTGCTGCTCCACGTCTCACGGTCATGGCCGTGGTCATCGACATTCCAAATGTGGGGGATGTCGTATTGCTTCAAAAATGCGTGGACGGACTGGGGGCCGCTGATGAGACCGTCCTTGTTGCCGCAGGAGAGATATAACAGCTTCAGGTCTTTGCGGGTGGCGGCGGGATCGGGGATGAGTTCGGCGGGCGGCCGGGTGTTGGGTGCCGGGGAAAAGCCCGCCAGCCAGGCGAAGGTGTCAAGGTGGGCGAGGCCGAAATTGATCGTCTGCCCGCCGCCCATCGAGAGACCGGCGAGCGCGCGGTGCTCGCGATCGGTTGCGGTCGAATATTTCGCCTGGATGGCGGGGATGAGGCAGTCGAGCAGGTCGCGCTCGAACTTCGCGAAACCCGCGGCATTTTCCGGCGAGTAGATTTCCTTCGGCGGGCGGTCGTCGGGTAGAGCGCGGCCGTTCGGCATCACGACGATCATTGGCGTCGCCTTCCCGTCGGCGATGAGGTTGTTGATGATCGCATCCGCGTGGACGTAGCCGGTCCATTCATACTGATTGCCGGCGATGCCGTGGAGAAGGTAAAGCACCGGGTATTTCCGTTCCTCGGAATAGCCGGGAGGCAGATAGACGTTCGCCTCACGGCGGGTGCCGGTGACCGAGGAGTCGTAGGAAAACTGTTCGACGCGGGCGGGATCGGCTCCGGCACGAGGTTTGTCGAACCCCTCGGGTGCTTCCGGAAACATGCGCACGTCATCCGGCCCGAGTTGGACGGGACGTCCGAAGTTCGCCCGTGCCTGCTCGGGCGATGTCTGTTCGGGTTTGTCTTGGGCGGAAACAGCCGGACCCAAGGCGAGCCAGGCGGCGCACGCAGCGAGAAGCCCGGCGAAATGATGTTTGATTGAGTTGTCCATGGGTTTTGGGTTTTTATCGCCGTGGGAACTAGTCGGTATCCGAGCGGAATGGAGAAGCAGGGAGTTCGGCGCGGTTGAAGAGATTACCTTCCGGCGCGTTTGCCCAAGCGTAACGGACAGCCACCGGCGAGGAAACCTTGGCGGCCGAGACAATGATGGTGTCTCCGCGAATCTCCGCTTTGGCTGGATGAATGACCTTGTCGGCACCTGCAATGGTGAAGCCTTTCAATTCTCCATCCTTCGCGACGAGTCCGCCGCCGAGGTGATTGAAATGGAGGACCACGCCCGCACCTTCGGATTTCATCGAGTCATACACCGGTCCAGAGTATTCGATCTTCTCATGATAGGCCAGGGCGCGAGCCGCGAGGGCCAGTCGCGCGCCGACCGGCGGCTTGTTAGCGGGGTGGATGTCGTTGGCGTCCCCGCAGTCGAGGGTGACGGCCATGGCCGTGTTTTTGGTGGCCTGCCAGGAGAGGAGCTGTGCCTCGCGGATCTCCGGGGTCATGCCGCTGTAAGGAGCGATTTGCACAAACAGGAACGGAAAATCTCCCCTGCCCCAGGCGCGCCGCCAATCGGCGATCATCGCGGGGAACAGCGTGCGGTATTGCTTTTCGCGGCCGGCGTTCGCCTCGCCCTGATACCAGATGACGCCGCGCATGGCGTAGGGCAGCAACGGCGCGATCATGCCATTGTAGAGCACGGTCGGAGTGCTTGGGTTGTCGCTGAAATCCGAGGGTGGCCAGCCGGATTCCTTGATCGTGCAGCCCGGCTTGCACCGCCATTCGCCGGAAAGCGGCAGAGACTCGGTTTTCCCACCGGCCTTGAAAACCAGACGCATCGCGTCATTGCCGCCATAAGCGCCACCGCCACCCGACGCGTCCAGGACGCGTATCGCGATGGAGTTCTCACCGTGCTTCAGCAGGCTGCCCTTCACCTGATAGACGCGCGGCTTGTCCCAGTCGTTCGTCATTCCCACCTGCGCGCCGTTCACCCAGGTCGTGTCCATGTCGTCCACCGCGCCGAGATGCAGTTCGGCATCGCCGCCGTCCCAGTTTTCCGGCAGCTCGATGGTGCGCCGCAACCAGAAGACTCCGTCAAAGTCCGGATAACCCGCGCTTTCCAGATAGGTCGGGAGAGTCATGGATTTCCAATCGCCTTCGTCCACTGCCGCCGCGCTCCATGCCGCGCCGGGCTTCGAGCCGGGGTCCACTTTTTCGAACCACTCGGTCTGTTTGGCCTGCCCCCTGCGACGTGCCAGATCGGGATCGGAGACGAGCTGCTTCACGTCCGCGAGCGGTGCGGCGAAGTCCGGCAGCTTTTGCAGCGCGGCTTCACTCGTCCACGCCTCCGCCGGGGTGCCGCCCCATGAACTATGGATGATTCCCACCGGCACTTTCTTCGAAACAAATAGATCGCGTGCGAAAAAGTAGCCGACAGCGGAGAAATCCCCGGCCGTTAGCGGAGAGCAAACCGTCCATGAACCCTTCACCGTGGTCTGGGGCGTGAGCGATTTGGTCTGAGTCACATAAAACTGGCGGATCTGCGGATAGTTCGCCGCCGCGACCTCCTGCTCCCAGTTTGTGATCGGCTTCTGCCCGGCGCGCAGGCCGAGCTGGCGCTCCATGTTAGACTGTCCGCTTGCGATCCAGACCTCACCGACAAGAATGTCGGAAATCTCAAGCGTGTTGTCGCCACGGACGGTGAGAGTGCGCGAGGTGGCGTCTGCCTTCATGGGCTGGAGCCAGGCATTCCACGCGCCGTTTTCCCCCACTGCGGTCACGGTCTGGCCGGCGAAGCTGACGGTGATTTTTTCCCCATCCCGCGCGGCACCCCAGACCGGGACGCGGGTTTCACACTGAAGGACGGCATGGTCGTGGAAGAGCGGGTGAAGCTCGGCAGCGGAGGCCTCCGCGGCGAGGACGAGGAGAAGGCTGGCGGAAATGACGGCTGGTTTTTTCATGTTACGAGCGGATGTCCAAAGGATGCCGCGTGGGGAAATCAGGGAACAGATGGCTGCGGCGTGATAGATTCCGAACGCAAAGCCGAGGTCGCCGGAGCGAGACCGGTGGAAGTGGCGGTCAGCTTGATCTCGCCGGGTTCGCCGGTGGTTTGGACGATGACTTGCGCGAGGCCGTTGAAGAGGCTGCGCCGCCAGACAGGCGACGGGGTTTCCTTCGTCGCGATGAACTGATCTGGCTCGTGTGACGATGGATCGCCATTCCCCACGCCGATGATCTTTCCGGGTCCGGCTAGATCGAATCGAATCTCCTGCCCTGCCGTCGGCACGCCCCTCCCCTGCCCGTCGGTCACCCGCACAGTGATGACGGCGACGTCCGAGCCATCGGCGGCGAGCTTGGAGCGGTTGGGTTCAATCTGGATCGACGCAGCAGCCCCCGTCGTCTCCACCTTACTTGTTAGAATTTCCTTGCCGCCCTTGTAACCCTTCGCGAGCAAGGTGCCGGGCGCGTATTTCACCGGCCATTCGAGGTGGGAGTTTTTGGTCATCGTCTTGCGGCCGAGGCTTTGGCCGTTGAGGAAAAGCTCCACCTCGTCGCAGTTGGAGTGCGCCCAGACTTTGATTTCCTGGCCTTCCTTGCCGGCCCAGTTCCAGTGCGGGAAAACGTGCAGCACCGGTTCGTCTGTCCACCAGGATTTCAGATAGAACATGCCATCCTTCGGAAACCCGCAGAGGTCGAGGATGCCGAACTGCGAGGCGATGGCTGGCCAATTGAAGGGCGTCGGTTCGCCGCGATAGTCGAAGCCGGTCCAGATGCACATGCCTGATAGAAACGGCCGCTCGGCGTAGTGCGACCACGCGGCCTCCAGATTCGAACCCCAATCGGAAGGATCCCAGTCATACGCGTTCAGGTGGCAGTGCTCGCGGTCGTCGAAATAGATCCCGCGGGTCTGGTTGAAGGCGCATTCCTCGGTGCCGACGATCGGTTGATCGGGATGGCGTTCGTGCCATTGGTCGGTCGTGAAACCGCCCTTTTTCATATTGCCGAGGTAATTGATCCCTGCGACCTCGATCACCTTCGAAAATCCCCCACCCCAGCCGCCGCTGATGGCGACGGTGATAGGACGGGTGGCGTCGAGTTGCTTCACCCAACGCTGCATGGTGGTGGCGATCCGCACACCGTCCTCGCCGCCCTCGATTTTCCACTCTTCGTTGCCGATGGACCACAGGACCACGCAGGGATGATTGCGGTCGCGGACGACGAGCCGCTTGAGATGATCGTAGTGGAAATCGGTCGTGCCGGTGAGACGGTTTTCGTCGATGACCAGCATGCCGAGGCGGTCGCACGCGTCCAGCAACTCTGGAGTCGGCGGGTTGTGCGAGGCCCGATAGAAATTGCAGCCGAACTCCTTGAGCTTGGCGATGCGGTAATCCTGCAGAGCATCGGGGATGGCGGTGCCGACGCCAGCATGGTCCTGGTGATTGTCCGTGCCCTTGAGTTTCACGTGCTTGCCGTTGAGGAAAAAGCCCTCCTTGGCATCGAACCGAATCGAGCGGATGCCGAACTTCGTTTCAAAGCGGTCCACCACCTTGCCTGCGGAAGTGATGGTGGTGACGAGCTGATGGAGGCTCGGCGTTTCGATAGACCACAGCTTGGGATTGGAAACGGGCAACACGTCGCTGAACTCGCCGCGCTCGCCGGCGCGGAGCGTGAGCGGCTTCGCCTTTGTGGAAGCGACAGTGGTGCCCGCGGCATCGAGAATCGTTTCGCTGATCTCAAAAGCGGCGTCGGCGTCGCCCTCGTTCACCACCGCCACACGGGCGGTCACCTCGGCGGCATTTCCCTTCAACTCGGAAGTGACGAAGGTGCCTTCCTGCTTAACGTGAAGCGGATCGGTTTTCACCAGCCACACGTGTCGATAGATTCCCGCGCCTTCGTAGAACCAGCCCTCCTCCAGCGAGGCATCGGCCCGCACGGCGATCACGTTTTCACCGCCGTAGTTCAGATACTCCGTTAGGTTGCGCGAGAAGCCGCTGTATCCGCTCTGCTCTTCGCCGAGGTAGTGGCCGTTGATCCAAACGATGGAATCGCGGAACACGCCGTCGAACTCGACGCTGACGCGCTTGCCCAGATCGGACGCGGGGACGGTGAACTTCCGGCGATACCATCCGACGCTGTTTTCCGGGAAATTCCGGCCGATCGCCTTGTAGCCGTGGCTGTTGCTACCGCGTTCGCTGAAAGGAAGCTCCACCGCCCAGTCGTGCGGCAGATCGAGCTTGCGCCAGCCGCTGTCATCGAATTTGGCAGCCGACGCGCCCGAGCCGAATCCGGTTTTCGCGAAGTAGGAAAACTGCCCGGTGGCGTGGTCGAAGTCCTTCGCGACATCCGTGGCGTGGCCGAGGGAGAAGCGCCAGTTGGAGTCCATCAGCAGCCGCTCGCGGGGAGTCTCGGCGGCGGGCGAAGACACGGCGAGAAGGACGATGGTAGTTAGATAGCAGATGATGCGCACCATGGATTTTGATAGAATTAGGCGGTAAATCAATAACCTCGGTCACCGCTGGTCTGGCACGTCAGGGAGCCGGACGATCCGGATGCGCGTGACAGGTCCTGCGGCTGACGAAACGTGCCGGATCAGGAGCGAAACAGAGAAGAGGTTTTCATTCGGTTTCCTGCACGATGGTCGGGGTAATCTTCAATCGTAGAGATCCACCGATCTCCCGCCAATCCCTCGTTCTGGGGATTGTTGTCTCACCCCCACGGGAGTAGCTAAAATCTCAAAAAGTGGATGCCATTCCGGTCGGCGATGGTTTATGGATTTCGTTCATCTCCGCCTGACACCACAAACACCATCCCCATGAATGCCCGTCTCACCACCGCCTGCATCTTCCTAACATCATTCGCGGCCGATGCCGCGCCCAAGTCCAAGCTGGAGCCCATCCTCACCATCGACTTCGAGACCACCCGCGAGGGTGAGATTCCGCGCGGCTTCGAAAAGGAAGGCGACGTGGCCGTCACCGCCGGGGAATCCCACACCGGAAAGAAATGCCTCCAGATCAACCCCGCCGAGCGCGGACCGCGCCGCATCATCAAGCGCGGTGATGAAATCACGCGGCTCGGTGACCAGCACTGGGGCCGCCTTTATCTCAAGGTGAAGTTGCCCGCGCCCGTGCCGGTCATCCCGGCTGGCCAGAATTTCGCAGTGATCCATTCCACCATCGTCGAGGGGAGTGCTAACAGCCCTCTGTTCCACGACCCGATCGCCGTGCGCCTCGTCGATACCTGCACCGGCCCCGGAGGCTCACTGCAATACATCTACAACGTCCAGCCTTCCAAGCGTGATGAGTTCGGCAAGGGCAGCGCTTACGACTACAAGTTCAGCGGCGAGTGGACGCTCGTCGAGTGGTATGTGGATCACGCCAGGCAGAGCTATCGTCTCTTCATCGATGGCCAGGAAATCGAGGGCGTGGAAATCAAAAACGGCAAGGCCAAGTTCGAGAAATCCGAGATCCCAGCCGTCTTCGAGAGCATGGCCTTCGGCTGGAATAACTATCAGTCCGCCGGCGCGGGGTTCACCGCGTGGATCGACGACATCGCACTCGGGAAGGAACGCATCGGCAGCAAGTTTCTGGAAAAGCCGGAACGCGGGAAGTGATTCCGGTTTCAGGGTGAGACCAGCTCAAGCCGGACGAAGCGGTGATTTCCCGGCCCGGGATCAGTGATGGTCACATGCTCCCAGCCGCCTCCCATCGGAATCGCCGTTCCATTTTCAGTCCCGACCCAATCTATCAGATCACTGGAAAACTGCGCGACATACCGGTAGCCGGCGGCCACGGCGGCGGAGTCGCGGGGAAACTCGATGGTGAGGAGTGACCCGGCTCCGAGACTGGTTTTAGGAAGCCCGCTCGGCCCGACCGCAGGATCGAAGACCGAAGCGGAATGACTGTTAGGATCCAGATTGAGCAGGAATTCCACCAGCGTGGTGATGCCGTTGTGGTTCGGATCGTCGCTGAAGCCCACATCTCCAAGTCCGTTGTCGATCGCCCATTGCTCGAAGGTTGTGCGGACCGTGATCAGCGCCACGTCCGACGGGTAATTTCCGCCGCCGTTTCCATCGCTCGCCGCGCTGTCGGGAAGCGCGAGACTGATAGATGGTGCGACCGGGCTGAGCATGAGCGTGTAGCTGTCGCCAGATACTGTTAGAGAGGCCACGGTGGCACCGCTCAGCGTGAAATCCGCCGGTGTCAGGCCGGTGACGGGTTTCGAGAAAGTGACAGCCACCGGGATTTCACCCCCGCCGACGGAGACCGGCGGCGCGTTGAGGGCGACCAACGGCCGCTCGCTGGTGAGACGCAGCGCGTCGAGACGGGTGCCGTCCTCGCGACCGTAAACGGTGACGGTGTGCGTGCCGGCAGCGAGGTTGAGAGTGACGGGAACGGCAGGAGTCGCGGTAACAGAGAGCACGAAATTGTCGATTTCCGGGTAACCGTTGGTGGCGCGGACGGTCATGGCGATCGGGTGGCCGATGGCCGGGTGGCCGGGCGGGACAGTCCAGGTGGTTCCCAGTCCGAGATGACGCACGGTGGTGTTAGGGTTGGTGGTGTCCGTGCCGGAGATCGCCACGATGGCGCTGCCATTCCAATAACCGAGCTGGGCGGTGGCATTCGGTCTTCCGGCCAGCACCCAGTCCCACGAGTAGGTGAAAACCTCACCGGCCTCGATGGCGTGGCTCGTCAGGTTGTAGGCGGCATTTCCGGCTTGTAGGAAGGCGATCCGGTTTCCTTGGGTGGCCACGGAGATGTGCGGTTCCGTGCCGCTGTCCGTCTGGGCGGTGGACGGGCCGCCGGTCGAGGCACCCCAGTTGTTCCAATGGTCCACATCGCCATCGGGGTCTGTGTCCCAGTTCGTGGCTTTCGCGTTGCTGATGACTCCGCCGAGGGTTTCGAAGCTGCCGTTGTTGGTGGTGGCGTTGATCAAATTCGCCGCCGCCGAGCCGCTGGACCCGACTTGATTCCAGACAAAAGTGCCTGAGCCGACGCTGCCGGGATTGGTGTCCCAGCGGGTCGGCGCGCCGCCATCCACCTTGATCCAGAACGAATCGCTGGCAGTACTGCTGGAGCGTGTTAGACCCTCAGGAATCCAATTTCCCGCCCGCGGCACGGTGAAGGAATAGGTGGCCGAATGGGCGGCGTTGAAACCTTGCTCGTTGCCCGGGAATCCTCCATCAGGCAGCCAGACGTAGGAGCCGCCGGACGCGCCGGGATCGCTGACGACCGTCATGCCACCCGCAAGCGTGCCGGATTCCGCCTCGGCAAACAACTGCGGCGCGGCGGCATGGAGCACCGTGGTCGCCGGGTTTTCCATGGGATTTCCCAAGCCGTCCGTGATGCCTGCGGGATGGACGGTGATCGAGAAAACGGCCGCAGTCGGGCTGACGATGACGGAATAGCTCGTCCCGCTTCCGGTTAGATTCGACAGCCCCGCGCTAACGGATGAAAGGCTGGAAATCGAAAAGCCCGTCGGGATTTCATCGAACCGGATGCCAAGCGCGAACGGCCCGCTGACGCTGCCGACGGGCGTCCCTGTGAACGAGGCGACCGGACCCACCGTGTCCTGCCCGAAGACCAGCGTCGGCGAGGCGAAGCTTCCCACCTGCGCCGTATTCGCCGCGTCCGCCGGGACACTCACGCTGACCAGCGGCTGACCTGGTGAAATCGTCGCGACGTAGTAATAACCGGAGCCCCGGAAATGCGTCACGCTGCCGCCGCTGACCTGCACGTCCGAGGCGGTGAAATCAGTCACCTCGGTGTCGAAAGCGATGGTCACGTCGAAATCGCCATTCAGCGTGCCAGCCGGACCGGCGATCGAGCAACGGGCTTTCCGCAAGCCGACCAGACTGTCGTAGGTTTTGGCATCAGGGTCGTTGGGCCATGTGCCGGAGGTCATGAGCGTCCAGTTGGTTCCATCGTTACTGTAGTGGACCTGATAGCCCGCGATCCGGCCGTTGTTGTTTCCCTGGCGCGGCGTGTAAACGTAGCCGCCGATGGGGCGCGGCGACCCGAGATCCACCGTGAGATGGTGCGGTGGCTGGGGACTGCCATTCTGCCACTGGGTGTGCCAGTAGGTGCCGATGTCGCCGTCGATGGCGTTGGTGGCGGGCGCGTTTTCGCCAATCAGTTCCTCGCTGTCGTAATCCGCGATGGAGAGTTGGCCGGACGGAATCGGAACTCCCGTGTCATCGAGGATCGAGAACTCCGCCACCGCGGACCACGCGTTGGTGTATACCTCCGACAGCGCGGTCAGCCTGACATATCGCGCGTGCACCGTGCCGGTATTCTGAAATTCGGACCCGTTGAGACCGGTGATGTAATTGGTCAGCAGATCGACGGCCTTTTGATCGACTTTGTTTTTCGCCAGCGGCGGCATCGCGGTGCCGTTTCCAACAGCTCCCATGCGGACATGGACGGCGGAGAGCGCGGTGTCGCCCGGTTTCAGGTAGCGGCCGTTTTCCAGGACGAAATGCCCCTGGATCATGCCATCGACGAGGCCCTGCTGGTTGAGCGGAGTGCCGAGACGGGCGTCGAAATAGTCGATGGTGCCGCCCGGCTGGTGGCAGTGCGAGCAATTGCTGTCGAGGTAGGATCGCACGCGGTGCTCGACGGGAGCCGAGACGTCATCGATCGCGCGCGATTCGATGAAATTTTCAAGTTCGGTCGTGGTGAGCGTGTGGTCGAACATCCCGAGGGAGTTGAATGTTGTTAGCTGGTTCGCGGTGCGGCCCGTGGCGTCGTAGTGAAACGGCATATTGAGCTGCGTGGTGCGGACGCCCAGTGCCTGGCCGGCGTTGTTGTTATGGCAGAGCAGGCAATCCGAGCGCGACGGATAGTCCCAATGCCGGCTGACGGTCGCGCCGCCGTTCTCCACCACGTCAAAGTTCTCGCCGAGTCCGGTGGTGAGCAGCTCGGCATCGGTGCCGGCGGCGTTCCATTTGTAGGTGACGCCGTATTTCCCGCCGCCCGCGGTGCAGACGAGGAAACGCGTTTCCAGGCGCTTGATCTGCGTGGGATCGTTGGCGTTGGTCGCCATTTCGAAGTGTTTCACGAACACGGTTCCGGCGGGAAAGGTCCATTTGCCCTTCTCTGCGAAAACGATTTTTTCCTCGGCCGTGTCATGGCTGCCGTCGTTCGGCAGGGCGATCCAGCGCAGTTTCTCGGCTCCGTCCGACCACAGCGGCGACGCCACGGAATAAGGAACCAGCCCCGGAGCGGGAGTCAGCGTGGAGAGGTCCGTGAAAACCCCCGTCTGCGAGAGAAACTGCGGCGGCTCGTTGGAGACTCCGGACGAGACCAGCTTGCGGATGATGCCGCCCGGGTTGTTCGTGCCGTTGAGTTCCATGAAATAGATCTCGCCCGCATCGTCGGTGCAAATGTTTCCAATCCCCCCTTTGCCACCTTGCTGGATCCCTCCGAACAGGAGATCGACCTGCTCAAGACCGCCCGTGGTAGGATTGAGGGAAGCCGTCCAGACCTTCCCCTGCGTGATGTCGCCAAAGAGCACCTTGTCCATGCCGAGCAGGGCGTTCCATTTCGCTCCCCGATAGCGCATGCCGCCAATGATGCAGCTCCCGCTGACTCCATAAGCGTCGTTGCCGCCGTGGGCGTAGTCATAGACGGGAGGCGTCCAATCTCCGATGGCACCCGCAGGTTCCGCGCCACCGTTCACGCCTTCCCGGATCGGCCATTGCCCGTTGTCGCCGATCTTCAGGCGGTCGATTTCCTCCCTCGCTCCGCCACCGACATCGCCAACCCAGATTTCGTTTTCGACCGGATCGTAGTGCGCGGTATGCGGACTCCGCAGGCCGTGAACGACGAACTCCTCCAGAATCGTGCCACCCGCGTTAAGCCAGGGATTGGTCTCGGGAATGCCGTATCCGTGGGTGGAACTGGCAGGCCAGCCCGCGGGACGGGCCAATCCCCCGGTCGGGATATCCTGCGGCTGACGGCGGATCGCGTGCGATTTCGAATAAAACGGATCCGCGGCGAGCGCTTCCACGTAGTCCACATCAATGCGGAAAATGCCGCCGAAAAAGCCGCCGTTGATCGGGCCGTTCTGGTCCTGATGCCAGTAGTCGAACTCGCCGTCGCCGCAGGTGATGTTCAGGAAACCTTCGTTGTCGAAAAACATCGCCCCGCCGTTGTGCCACTGCTGGGGGTCGTATTGATTGATGAGAACTTCCTCAGAATTTGGATCGATCGTGCCGCTGCCGGGGAGCCAGGTGAAACGCGAGACATGCCAGTAGGAATCGTCGATCCCCTCGCCTGCCAGGCCGGGTTTCTGGTTGTAGCTTACATAAACGTAATTCTCCCCGAGCTGCCCGGCCTGGCCGAAATTCGGGTGGAAGATCAGGTGATAGAATCCCATGTCCTCGCCGGTCTGCGTGTGCGTCCGCCAATCCAACGCCCGCACCACCTGTCCTTGAGTCACGGTAGGGCTATTGGCGAAGCGCCAGATTTGTCCGTCCTTGCCAACGAGGAGCAGATCGCCCGTTCCCGGCACGGGCGTCAGCCACAGCGGATCGACAAAGGTCAGGTTGGGAAAAGCGTTTTCCGTGTCCCAGCCGGTCGAGCTGCCCGGCGCCACCGCAGGCAGCACGTTGTTCAGATAGGGCCCGATGGCGACCGGCGCATCCAGTCCGGCAGTCTGGGAGTTGACAGGTCCGGCAACGGCCAAGGCGAGTATCAACAGGCAGAAGGTGAGGTTTTTCATCATACGGGAGCGGATTGTCCGACGCGCCGACGACCATGGCAAAAGTCCCGGGAGCGGCTGGGCGGGTAATATGGGTTTCCCTCCCAAAGTCCGGCGGACCCTGAATGGCAAATATTGGGTTCGCTCAAAACGAGCTGCTGCTAGAATGACCGCTGCGTCAGATCACTGCAATCCCGCAAATAGGGGATATTCCGAGCGGCTTCGAAAAGGAAGGCGGCGTGGCATTCACTGCCGGAGAATCCCACACCGGAAAGAAATGCTTCCCAATCAACCCCGCCGAGCGCGGGAAGTGACCCGCGCGGGGAGGACATGATTCGAATTCCGAAGTTCCCCCTCTGCTTCTGGAAACAATTCCTATCGAAGAAGATTCAGACGTGGATCTCACCTTTTAGATATAACACCGCACTGCCACCTATCCTGACCCGGTCTCCGGCAAGCTCGCAATAAAGCTGCCCGCCGCGTTGGGAAATCTGGCGGGCCACAAGCTCCGTTTTGCCAAGTCGCTCGGCCCAGAATGGTGTCAGGCTGCAATGAATGGCCCCGGTCACCGGATCCTCCGGGATGCCGATCCGGGGAGCGAACATCCGCGAGACGAAATCGCATGAGTCGCCCCCTGCCGTCACGATGACCTGATCGACCGGGACTTCCGCGAGCAGCGGAAAATCAGGCATGATCCCCGCCACATCGCTTTCATTCTCAAACAACATCAGCACCTTGTCTCCCTGCGTTTCCCAGATTTGCAGGGGCATTCTGCCGATCGCCTTCGCAAGCCTCGCGTCGGGTGGTGTAGGGGTGACGTCATAGGCCGGAAAATCGAGTGTCAGACGATCCCCTTGCCTCTGGACCCGCAGATCACCGCTGCGGTGTGAATGCAGGCGGATCGAATCTGACTTCTCGTCAAGGAACCCGAAAATCACGAACGCGCTCGCCAATGTAGCGTGACCGCAAAGATTGACTTCGACGAGCGGCGTGAACCAACGGATTTCGTAAACATCGCCCCTCTTTACGAAAAAGGCAGTTTCCGAGAGATTGTTTTCAAACGCGATCTTCTGCATCAGGCCGTCATCGATCCATTCGTCGAGAGGACAGACCGCCGCCGGATTCCCCTTGAAAACCTCGCTCGTGAAAGCATCGATCTGATAGATCTTCAGTTTCATTTCATGTCACACTCCCTTCATGCGGGAGAGCTTACTCAAGCGCGTCGGACGCGGCCCGGCAACTGAATACCTGATGCCATGATCGCGACACAAATCACCACATGGTGTCACAATTGGCGACGTAGAGCGACAGAAAGCAGTTCTCGCAAATTTCGCCGGCGCAAGCCTGCACCTGCATTTTCCTCACCGCACCGGTCCGAACACCGTGAACTCGGAAACACCTGGCTGGATACCTTCGGGGTGACCTAACACCACCAGCCGCGCCCGGCCCGCGGTGGTTGGGACGCACTCGCGATAGTCGATGAGGAAGTCCTCGGTGCTCGCGCTTCGATCGCCGATCGTCGCCCACATGCCGGGTGAAGTTTCCGCCTCCACGCGGTAGCGGAATGGACCCGGTTTTGCGCCGTTGCGGGTGTCGAGACCGACGTCACGCCAGATCACGCGCACGGCACGAATTTCCGCAGTGGAGGCAAACGAGGTCGTGAGCACCGGCTGCGCGTCGTCCGCGGCCGGGAGCCACCACGTCATCATCGAGTTGTCGGCGGCGCGTCGACCGGCGGTGTTGGGCGCGCTGGAGCTGCCAAACGTGGGCTCGCCGTCGTTGAGCGGAACCCACGGCGTCGCTTCGGCGCTAACGGCGACAGGCTGCGGAGTCGAGGTGGCGGCCGGCACGTAGAGATTTCCGGCGGAGTCGAACTCGGCGGGATCCATGCCGATGCGCCGCTCGAACCACAGCGCCGTTGGATCAGCGAGTTCGCGGTATTGTTCCTTGCGCTCGGATAGCCACAGACCGCCGTCGTTCGGCGCTCCCTTGGTGACGTCGCGCGCCAGTTTCCCCACGGCATAGTTAGGAATCGGCAGCGGGTTGCAGTAGCGCTCCGGCGCACGCGGCTCTTCGGCGATGAGCGAGCCGGCGGAGAAAGCCGCAAGCATCGCTGCTCGGAGGAGGGAGAACACAACTGGTTTTTGGGAAATGCGCATGGCTAAAATCATCGGCGGCATTTAGTTAGTCAATTCGTGATGACATCCACCTCGGCATAGCCCACGTCATTGTTGCCGTCGGTGTTTCGCAGGGCGCGCAACTTGATGTAGCGTCCCGTCGCCGGAGCGAATTGCTTGGTCTGCCACACGCGGTTGTTTTTGATGTTCGAGAATTCCCCTTTGTCCACCTGCTTCCAGTCGGTGTTGTCGGAAGAAACATAAAACTCGTAATTCGAGATGATCCCCGGCCCCCACATGCCTTGGTCGGGGAAGTATTTGAAGCCAGCCAGGGTTTTCTCGCTTCCGAGGTCAATCACCAGATCGACCGGCATCGACTTGCCTTTGCCTTGTTTCCACGAGGTGGTTGGATTCCCATCGAGGATTGCGTAAGGCGAGTTGTCGTTGGCTCCGACGATCTGCCAGTCTTTGCGGCAAATGTCGAAATTCTCCTGAGCCACCGGACTGGATTTGCCTGTGGACGGATCGAACGTGATCGCCTTGACTGCGACTTTTCCGTCGGTCGGCACGGGCCCCGTGAATCGCAGCGATTTCGGGGTCGGCGTGCTGCCATCGAGGGTGTAGTAGAACACAGGCCCGACATCATTCGACGCGACGGAGATTTCTCCCGCCTGGTTTCTGGTGATGGCCGGTGCATCAAGAATCACCGGAGCGTTATAAAGTCCGATGCTGGAAATCACAGGGGAGGCCTTCGAGTCGGTGATCGTAAAGCGCACCTGATCCGCCTTGACCCCGGCGAAGCGGAGGATGCGCTTGTAGCCGATGGTGCTGCCCTTGGCCACTTCCTTCCAGTTCCCGTCAACATGCGCCTCCACCGTGAAGCCTTTCACGCGCTGCCCGAGCCGGA
>NZ_JBDSCX010000002.1:0-45543 GCF_039920825.1 Luteolibacter sp.
GAATTCGGGGTCGTGTCTTCTGCGTTTGCCTTTCATTTCGTGTGTGTTTGGTTCGGTTTACAGTCCGCACCCACACACCACAATCATAGCTTAACCCTTGGCCCGAATTCCGGGGACCGGCTCACACCAGGTTCGCCGCAGAGAACTAACACCTGCCCCGCCATCCACTTGCTGGAGTGGAACATCTCAAGCGACTTCTTGATCCAGCCATAGACGTAGGGGAGTTGCTCACCACCGAACATGTTTTCGAGAACCCCCTGGAGCATGCTCCAAGCCCCCGGAATCGGATCGATGAATTTCGGGCCGGATCGAATTAGAATTCGTGTGTCGCCCTGAATACACAGTCCTGCGGGGGATCCAGCAAGATTGCCTGCAAAGTCAACATGGTGGTCACGCTGAATCTCAAGTATCATATCGTTGACGATCGATGCGATTCCCTGAACGGGAGGCATTGACGCCATCAGATGTTTCCACAGGCTGTTCTGGTCCAATTTCACCCAGCGACCGGGCGACATTTCCTTCCAGTATCGGTTGTTCTCGTGGTCGTAGTAGGTGTCTTGGTGTGGTGCGATCAGGTTGTTCATAGGTTTAGTTGTAGTTGTGAATTGCATGCGGTGCCGGACTCAGGTGGTGGGATGACGTTGTATTGTGGATGGTCGAAATAGATCAGACGTTGATACTTGCCATCGCGCAGCATGCCTGGAAGTCGGCATGGCTGGCTTGGGTTCAACATGCTTGGATCACATTTGAGCGAGACCAGCAGGTTTTCGTGGTCGCGGGCGTCACCAATAGTCGGGTAATCGAACCACCCGTGGAGGCTCTTATTCGCTGTGTCAACGACCGCCCGGAGGCGGCAGACTTTCTCGTTCAAAGCCCGGAAAACAGCTCCGGTTTCGTCGCGGGTCAACACATCTGATTCGACGACGAGAAACTTCCGCTTGAGAACGGCCTTCTCACAGCGAGAGATGCTTCCGGGCTTGAAGGGATTGGGACACACGAAGGGACCTAACCGCTTATACTCTTCTATCCACTCGTTGGGGGTTCTGAACCGCCACTTGTGTCCCGGGCTCCCTGAGTCGTATATGTCCCGGCCGACCCAGACGAGATCGTCGTCGTCGAAGAGCGAGAGCAGATGGACGAAATGAAGTTCCGGATCTTCGAGCACTCGGCCGATTGGGTCGTTGGAAATTTCCGAGTAGGGCCAAGGGTAGTGGGTGAGCACCATGTCGAGAAGGTGCTCGAACGGCATGCTCCGCCCCGTCGGCATGAGCTTCTTTCTTGGGCTGCCTTCGGCTGCCCCTGTGAGGATGGGTTGATGGCCGCCCTTCGTGGCAATCCGGTAGAGTGCATCGTTCACCTCGGTAATGATTTCCCGGCAACTACTATGGAAGCAGTGAAGACGCAGAACATGACGGCGTCCGACTGAGTTGATGTACACCTTACAGTCGCTCGGTGTGGAGGGAGTGGTGTGGAGGGCTTTCCCGGGGCACTCGACGAGACCGTCGTCGTAGCAGAGGAACTCGATGCCGCGGTCGGCGAGAAGCTTCGACTGTGGTGTTAATATCGTATCTTCGTGGATCATGGCTTCCAAGAGTTGAGGTTCTCCACGAGCGCTTCCACGTCGCGACGGACGTAGAGTCTATGGCGGATTAGGCCCGGGACAGAGCGGATGAGCCCGCGCTCTTCCAATCGGGCCAACGTGCGGGGATGAACTCCGCCAAGGAGCCGACATGCTTCGCGAGCCTTAACGAGGAGCGGTGCTTTCTCGGCTGACACTGTGACGGGTTTGCTTTTACCCTTCTTATTCATGGGAACCCCCTTCCTGAGTCAGTCCGACAAAGAATTCCTCCAAGGCTTCCTTCATGTCCCAAGGTCTCTCCGCTTTTCTGTCGATCCATCGATCAATGAATTCGGGGGTTTTCTCACCATAAGCCGTCAAACTGTCCGCTACGAATTTGCGGAATACCTTAGTGGCAGCCTCAGTCAGTTTGCCACCGTCATCTTTATTGTCTCCGTTGGGCTCTATCACAGCGATGAGCACGAATTTGCGAAACCATTGAACTTTGTCCTCGATCCAGGTGTGCAGTTCGTAAGGACTCATTCCGGTTAACCGGAACACCTCGGGTGGGAGGGTTTCAACGAAGTGCCGAGACTCGGCCTTGGATGTTTGAATTGGGGGAGTGCCTTGGGTGAGTTCCGAGGCCGGTTTCACGCTGCTGGCAGCGTCTGACGTTGTGTTCACGTTATTTTGCATAACGCCGGCACAGTTGCGCTGAACTGCCGCCCGTTCACGTCATCGGTATAGCAGTACGAGAAGCAAAAAATGCAGGAAGAATTCCTTGACAGGGCCTGGCTCTTTAGGAGCCCAGCTGTATGCCGCTATGACTTTCCCTAAGGAAATCTCGCTTTCACTAAGCGACTAACCGCGCGAGCTCAATACAGTCCCTCAAGGCTTTGAATTTGGCGTCAACATTGTCGACGTCTTTTCCCAACTCCAATCCAATCTCATTGCAGAATCTTTGAATCAGGATCTCAGCGTTCGTGCTATCAGATCCTCTAAGCAATCCCTTCGTGCCAACGACGCTATAGAAGCGGAGCAACCAAGGCATTCTTTGCGCGTTCATGTGATTCCATTTCTCTATTGCTTTGATAGCTTTGCATATTGAAAGCCGCTTATCATTAAAATCTAACAATTTGTCGCCTTCGTGCCAATTCTTAATGGCGAAACGCGGCGATTCCCCTTTTTTGGGTTTGATTAATTTTGAATAAGCTCCCCGTTTCATCCGCAATGCCCTGGCTAGTTCGGGAAACGGAACTGGTGAAAGAACAATCGGATGCCCAGGCTCAGCAAAACACGCGCCATCGCACCATTTGTCTGTCCCCTCCTCATTGGCAACATGAATACAAATCCTAGTTCTAGCAAAAACGGCTTCATTGGGATCTGCTGCCAAAATAGACACGAATGGATACGGCTCCTGGCGGGCCCATTGACCTGCGCCGAGAGGAATGGCTATTAATGTATCGGGATTATGATCTGCCGGAAGGGTGACAAGATCATAGCGGATGTTTTCAATGAACTCAGGAGGGAAGGACATTGCGGTGCTGAATTGAACTGAATATCCCTCGTGTCAGCGACGACTGACAAGCGAAATGCGCACAACCATTGCCGTCCGGCGAATTTACTCTGTCCTGTAATTAACGCGACCCGAAGCCACTCGTCTTGGTAAAAGTTGCTATGAACACGACGAAAAATGCCATTGCCCCGGCTATCCTGGCCCGTTCTGGCGAATTTCCTCATTGTCTGCGGTCCGAAATTCCCTCCGCAGTTCGGTTACTGTGGAATAGGGTATTTGCAACTTGGAGCTGATCTCCCTAGCACTCAGTCCCTCGGCTACCAACTCGGCCACCAACTGTTTTCTCCCCTTAGGAGTGGCGGGTCTGCCCAGGGTCACGCCACGAGCTTTGGCGGCGGTGATTCCTGCGTGTATTCTCTCGGTGATCAAACCGCGTTCGAACTCAGCAACAGCTGCTAGAATGTTCAACTGTAGCTGTGCCGCAGGATTGCCGTTGCTCGTGTCCAGGCCCTGTGAGGGGCAGACCAACGCCACCCGATACAGCTGGAGCTCCGCGATGATCTGAGCTAAGTGGCTCAGGGACCTAGCGATTCGGTCCAGCTTGAATGCTAGAATGATATCCACCTTGCCCCGACGGACCTTCGTCATGAGGCCGTTCAAACCCTCCCTGTCCTGTCGGGCACCAGAGGCCACCTCTCGATACCATTCCACATTCTTGTCCCACCCCCTCCGTGCGCAGTATTCCCGCAATTCGCTTTCCTGGCTGTCATGATTTTGGTTCTCGGTACTGACTCGCAGATAGACGGCTACTCTGGGGTCCATGAGAAAGAATCGCTGAAAATCATCCTTCGGTTTACCTTGTTCAACGTCTGTTAATCTCCACGAAGTTGCGTGGAGTTTTTTCAGGCTGAATAACTTCACTTTTACAGCGGGACAACCCATTCGACGATACCCACCAACGACATGTGGGAAGGTGGTGGAGTGGTCGGTGTGGCAGGTGATTTCGCTTCCTTCGTCCTCACCGCTGTGTTCCTCTACGAGCCGAAACTTTCCGCCTCCCTCGCTTCGGAAAGAAGCCACATAGCTAATGCGCGAGCTTGCTCAATCGAAAGAGTAGCTGAGTGCTCAACCAGACATTTGATAGGGCGCTCGGTCGGTATGACGCCGATGCGGATATGGACTACAGGTTCGGAATTGCCGGTGAGTTCACTGGGCTCGCTGAAATTGGTCTCAACGAACATGTCGTTAGGTTCACAATTCCAGTCGCAGTGGTTTATGTAGCCTCGTGCCAGTATCCGGGCCGGATGTTCATTCATAGGTGTGAGTTGTTGAGCAGCTCGTCCACCTCCTCCGCAGTCAACAATATGAGAGACGATTCCAAGGGCAGCCCCGCCTGTGCAATGGCGCTCGCTGCCAGGAGCCGGTTGTAGGGTGTCTTCCTAAACTCCACTACACCGTCTTCAGGATTCCACAGGACCCATGCGGCGCGGCGCTCAGCGTCATGGTTAGGTCGCCCCACTGCGCCTACAGTAACGGCACAGGCCCAGCCTAGCGGGATTTTGACCCTCGCCGCATCCAGCCACTCCAAGGCGTCGAACTCCGCGGCGAAAATGTCTTGCACATGAGTGTGCCCGAAGAAACCGACCTTTACAGACTCCTTCCTGAGGACGGCTAACGTAGGCGCAGCACTTTCGGCATCCTCAATGTAGTTGAATGCCTCCGGTTTGTCCAAGCTCCCGTGCGCGGCAATAGCCCCAGGGAGCTTCATGCGATACGGCAAGGTGGCGAGCCACTGTGCCTGGTCGGCATCCAAACATCTGGCAGAATGAGCCAACCCGGCCTCATACTCAAGGCACTTCCAATCCGGGACACTAAAGGTGCATCCCCGCTGGCGCAGGCTTTGAATCTCGGCGTCGTGATTGCCCATGACACATACGCCCCCCGCCTTGCGGACCAGGTTCACGCATTCGGATGGGGAGCCGCCGTAGCCAACGATGTCGCCAAGAAACACGATGCGTTCAACCCGGCACTGTTCCACCTCGCGGAGCACGGCTTCCAAGGCAGGAAGGTTACTGTGGATGTCAGACAGAATTGCTATGGTGGGCATGGCTTCGCTTCAACTCGGAGCATCACCTTTAGCGCTCTTGCCGTCCACCACTTTCACAGCCTTCCCCTTCATACGCAGCTCCCGAAGGATGCTCTTTGTTCGTTTTCGTTTGACCACGTAGTAACAACAAATTGCCGCCAAAAAGGCTGGCAAGAAAATGTCTATCGGATCTCTCGACTTATCCTCCGACGTTACGATTTGATTGACTCCTATCAAGTAGAGAGGTATGGACAGACTAAACACCGCCACTGCACCGGCGATGGAAGGGAAAAGGACATCCCATGAGGTCTCCACCTGATGGTCCCTAATCTCCCGCGCCGCCTCCCTTTCTTCCTGTCTCTGCCGCTTCTCCTGCCATCGATCGAACGCTTCTTCATTTCGTTTCCAGCGTTCATGCTCGTGGTCGGGGTTGGACAAGTTGCCATCATCGTCGCAGATCCATCCTTCTCTTGCCGAAAATGGCGAATATTCATCGCGGTGGTTTACAGGTTCCGACTCAACCTCCGCTTTCATCTCCGCCAGTTCATCGTCCGTGAACAACTCCTCTGGCGAGACGGTCGCCGCCCGAGGAAACTCCCTTGTGTCCACAGTCTCTTCATCCCGCTGGCGAAGCTCTGAATCGCCATCTGTAGCAGCCGCGGCATCATGATTGGCTGCCCTCACCTGCTCGAACTCTCCCGTGAGCTGGCCCAAGGGGACCGTATCAATATCGAACATTCCCTTGTGGGCATAGGCGATGTCGATCAAGCTTTCGGAAGGCCATCCCAGTTGCTTCACCTTGGATTCCACTTCTCTCAAAAGCTGTCCAACGCTCTCAATGTCTGGCAAAGAAGTGGTAATTATTCCACGCCACATCAAGGTCAATCCGCATTGAACAGAACCCCTGGTCAGCGATTGATGCCATCGTTCATCACTAATGGAAATAGTTACGCCATCAACAGTTTGAGCCACTCTATAGGAGTCATCAATGGCGTGAGCATTGAGTAATGTGTCAATGCCTTTCACGTCGAGCTGGTCAAGCGCTTTAGAGTGACTGGATTGAACGGAATATATCTGCGCTAGCGTTTGGCGCAGCATATGAGCCGGAATATAATATTCGCCGCCATTTTTTGCCTGAGCATTCTCCCGGAGGTAGTCCTCTTCATCAACATACACGGCTCCCTCGTCTCCGAGGTGTGGAATTATCCACAAACCGTCCAAGAGGTCGCCTTGGGCGTTAGTTGCCATGTTGGTTGGTTGCCATTGCTGTCGATCGACCGAATGGCTGAACTAGATCACCTGATTTCACGAGGGGTCGAAACGACCTTACATTGGGGGTTCTGTTGCTCAAAAATGCGACGTGCCGTGACGCTGTCGGGGGCCTGGATAACGGCCTTCAGAGTGGCTGCATTTGAGGACGTCTTCAGCATGTACGAGATTTCGAATGAGCGCATGGTGGCTGGATGTTACGTTGTGTGATTGTTGATTTATTGAAACGAATCTATCTGGAAGGCAATCAGCTCGCCTGGCGTTCGTCAAGTGGGTTTCCAGAATTCTAGAAGCCAGTTTTCCCAACGAGGCATCGGACGCTTCTTGAATGCTTCGTGACGAGGAAATCACCCTGATCAGTATGGCAGTTGCGAACTCTCTGCGTTCGGCACGGGAATCTGCTGGCATCTCCAAAAACGCTCTTGCCCAAAAGGCTGGCGTGGCGGTCCAGACGGTGGCGTTCATCGAAGGTGGTGTGAACAGTCCTTCGATAACTACCTTCCTGCGATTGTGTGCAGCGCTCGAAATTGAACCAGAGAAGATTCTAGCCGACGCCCGCAAGCAGTGATCTGACTTGCTCCAGCTCATCGCCCTTTAAGTTTCGATTCCCGTTCTGCGAAATACTTGGCGATGACTGCCAAAGCCTCTCCCCATGAAATTCGGCAGGTTGAAGCGACAGGGTCAACAGAGCGTTGGAATGTTGCCAGACTTTGGCGAGGGACGCATTCCTCGCCATCTTGAATGGTTGACGCAATGTCCCGCATCGTCCCTCGAAGCGAGAGGGCTCTCAGGGCTTCCATGACGTTGGAAGGAACATCCTCCCCAACCATGGCCGCAACCTCGCCGATAATGACTGCCACTTTGCTCTCTGACCCAAGAGCATCCGGACGCTCCTTCCATTCATCAATCTTCTGTCTTACGGTCATTGCTTCCATGGCTCAAGCGAACGATCTTCACAGTTGATTATCGAATCTCGCGAGGAGTCGAAACCACCTTGCACCCAGGATTCTGTTGTTCGAACAAGCGACGTGCCATGACGCTGTCACTGGCTTGAATAGAGGCTTTCTGCGTGGCTGAATTGGAGGATGTCTTCAGAATGTAGGATATCTCGAACGTGCGCATAGGGGTATGGATTGGATAGTGGCAAAGAAGTATTTGACAAGCGATGTCACAGGTTGTCTCCGACGTTGAATTCAATGCCATGAATCACATTCGCCACCCTTACCCCCAATGCGAAACCTATCCTTTCTTTAGAAAGGATAAACCTCCATAAAATCATGAGCTCGGAACGGTTCTTGACACTGTTACCCACTCTATCGGGATCGGTGTGACGGTAGGCATCTGTCTTCGCTTCTTCATGTTGCCCGATTCGCCTTGGTATTAGGAGAGCCCAGATCCAGTTCCGACCGCTGGCTTTGGTAAACTCGCTTTGGCAGCAGGAGAACCCTGATCCCATTCTGGCAAGAACACTTTGCCGGAATTCACAGCACGAACACAACACACCTGCGAGTAACGGCAGGCCGACTGAAGCCACCCACCTCTTGAATCGTTCGAAGCGGGATCTAATCAATGTCATGGAACTGCCCAGCGAACCCGAAGTTGAGGTGCGACGCTAGCCTGTCGCAGGACTGGGCATGAATGTGTTGGCTTTGAGGTTGGTCGGTGGTGTCTCCTTTCAACTTGGTAAAACTTCCCTCCGACTTTCTAGAACTAGTGATGCGGATCTGATGGGGAACCTAACGTCAAAACCTCGGCCGTATGCTTACGGTGTGGACGAGGATTCCCATGTGTTATACGCCCCAACAAATGCCCCACGGCGCAACACGATTGCGCTTCCTCGGGCTTGCTAGCCATGTTCTTTTCGTCAGTAATCCTCGGGCAGCAACACGGTCGTCACCGATCTATCAGATTCTGTGATAATCCAGAACTTGACGCCTTCCGTCGAGCGGTAGGCTGAGAGCAGTCTCCTTTCCGTCTTGAGAGCATGATCATTCGCCTTCCAATCCTCCGGGCAAACGTCGCCCCAGTCTTCGCGAGAATGCCTCGCCAGTGCGGTTTGAATGTCTTCGTTGGGAATTTTGCTCAGGGCATTCGGAGTGGCCAAGAGCTGCCCAAGGTGGAACTTGGATTTGGTGATGTCGTTGTCCATGGTGGTATTCAGGTCAAAAGGGAGCTTCACCCAGGATCTCGCGGCGGAGGCCTTTGCGTCGGCGCTTTCTCCTGGCCGCTTCCGACTCTAACTGGGGCAGCATGATCCCGTCTGGCGGAATAGGTTCCACATTGGCAGGAGCACCCTCTGGCAGATCCTCCGGGGTGACTGGCGTCTGTCCTGGCTGGAACTGAGAGGGTTCGGGCTTGTTTGGCATGATGAGGTTGTTGATAGGTTGAGCGACAGCATCAGCTCCCTTGCGGAAGAGAGTGACGACGAGCAATTCGCCGTTCACCAAAACTGCCCAGTGCCGGGTGGCGAAGCCATCTGGTTTGCGGTAGCGA
Organism: Luteolibacter sp.; assembly: GCF_039920825.1. GTDB lineage: Bacteria > Verrucomicrobiota > Verrucomicrobiia > Verrucomicrobiales > Akkermansiaceae > Luteolibacter. Next base: position 8,923 of record NZ_JBDSCX010000002.1, read on the forward strand.
GTGACTTCGACATTCATAGGAAGTTGCCAAGATGAGGCAGGGTTGGCTTCCGGCTCATTGGTCGAAGTTGTCATCGAGACCCGACTTGCGGGGAGTGCCCCTACGGCGCTTCCTCGTCTTCCCGGTGCGCTTGCCAGGTTGATCGTTGCTCAAGCTGTCCGACGCAGTTGCCACAGACTCCTCGCTGGGGGGAGGCGCCTCGGGAACATCATGGCTGTCAGGCAGAACCTCCGGCTCCGATTCAGGATGGCCAACCTCGGAGGGGGGATCGGTCGCAATAGGGGGCGCTGCGGACTCAAAGGTATCGGGACTGTCCGGGTTGGCTGACGTGTCCGGCCTGTCCAGACTCTTCACTGTCTTCACGGTGCGCCAGAGCAATTCGCGGTCAACCACGACACGAACCTGCACCTCATGTTTCCATGTCGTTCGGACTACAGCCTCCAGTTCGGAGCCTTTTCGTTGGATCAACACTTTGTCGTCAGCCTTGTAGGGGTTCTCCATATAAGAAGAATTGGTTTCTCCCCGAGAGGGTTGATCCTGTGGCAGTCGGCACGCGCCAACCCCGTACCCTCGCGCCCACCATGAAAGGCTCGCTCTCAAAGCGTTCCCGAGAACCCTGTGCTACCCAAATTTGCCCTTGTCATCCAAATCAAACCCTGATACCGATATTGCCTATTATATTACAGTGATGCTAACTTAACAGCGTCCCATTGATGGTAATACGCCCATGATAACTATCAATCTCGCAGGTTTTGAGCGAACCCAAAAATCAGTCATTAAAGCTGAAGCAGAACGCCTTTTCAACGGATCGTTAGTAATTGATCCTGGCCATGTCGCACAGCATATCGAGTTAGGGCAAATAGCAGAAATCAGCAAATTTGTCCTCGCGATTTGTGGCTTCCTTATGACAGCGAGCAAGGTATTAACTGAGCATCTGGAAAAAGAGGTTTGGTCTCCCGAACGGTTTAGAGAGACAGTCGAAATTGAGTGTCTAAAACTTGGTTTCGAAAACCCGAAGATACTGAAAATAACAAATTTCGAGGCGCTTAAAGAGTCTAAAAATGAGCCGTGCAAGGTTGAACTCTCGACGCAGGCCTCCCAGGAACACTACGTCCTCTATATAATGCGTGACGGCTCGGTCTACTCCTTGTCAGCTTCACCGCCGCAGGGCAGAAGCTCCAGCTGAACCACTGAGAGGAATCCTATGAATTACGCCTCACTTGCGGGATTTCATGATCATGATCGCCCCTATCTTCTTCCCGATTACGGGGGCAATATTCTATTTCACTGGCACGAACAATTGCATGATCGCGCCCTAACGGAAACGAGATATGGCGCCGCCCAAACAGCTTTTGCTTTCGCTTTTGGTCGTTCAACGAATCCCGATTTAAAGGCAAGTTTTGGCAGGTGGAAGGACTGCCTGTTCAGAGCTTCTGTAAGGACACACGAAGTGTATGCGACGTATCTTTCTGTGAAGGCGTTTCCGAAGGATCAGCACGAAGCTATGGTTGAGCAATATCCTGGTGCGTATCGGAATTATTATCAAACGATGGCCGATATTATAGATCAGAGGTTCTCTACCAGTTATACCCAATACGGAATTGGCAAGGCTATCATGGAGTTTTGCCTCTCCACCGAGATTTTGGAGAATCTAAGGTCATGGACTCCCGAAACGACTGCAGTTATAGAAGATTATCTTGCTCCTGATATTCGTTTGAATCGCGTTGTAGACGCGCTATCGAGTCTTGGCTTCGAAAAACTTTTCGAGAGTATTCAACATGGTGCCGAAGGGGTGCTAAGAGACCTTAGCTCTGGGCTGCGGCTTGATGTTCAAGAAGAAAAGGACTGGTTTAATCTTCCACAAGGCGTGCAGGAGTCCATGGATGCAATGGTCATTGAAAGATCCCGAGAATGGATAGAGAATCATCTGGTGCCCTGCTTCGGATCTCCCAACGAAGTTGCTCATAGTGCTGCTGTCGAGGGCTTTCTCTCAAACCTCAATCGATATTCGCAAATGGAGATGGCAGTTGACAAACAAACGCCTAGTCAATTTCGTGTGGTTCGAGGTGGGCGTTGTTCCATTCATAATCCCCGAGTAGTCAAGCAGGGTATCCCGGAGTTGGCGGGATCTGGTGGATTGGAGATAATTCAACACAAGCCTCCCCTATGTTACGCGATTTCACCGGAAACTTACACGGACGAAACAGAGTGGTATCTCTTTTCGGCTAGCGACTCAATGGGGGGAACCTATGCGTACAGAGTCGATAGGGAAGCCCTATTCAATTCGGTCAAACAACGTACTAAACTAGCATGCTCGGGTATGCCTGTATGGCCTTTTAAGTGGATGGTGGGTCTTACGGTGGAAGAAGTTAGGCACGATGAAAATACAATGCGACAAATTTTGGAATTGTATACATTCGACCGTGTGAGATTCGACCCCCAGAGCGAGGTTTTTTGGTATTTTGCCGGGGACTTGATTCCTTGGATTATGTGGTTCGCGGAGTTTTCAGATGTTGAGTTTTTGTTCACGGTGAAGGACACCTTGCACAAAGCTTCAAGAGAAGGTAATTCAGCGGCCTTTTGGACGGAGGATAGTATGCCACAATGGCTAATGTTCAAGGTTCCGCAGGTTCCAGGATGCTTTGTTCGGTTGTTGAGCGGAAGGGTTCTAGGAGACATCTTTCCTGCGATACAGGAGCATCTGGATAGCGGGCGAATTCGACTTTCGTCTTTGGATTCCTTCGGGACAATACCTGGAGAATTGGTCGCTGGCTTGCCCCGCCTATGGACCTGCTGGGAACGCCTCTAAGAGCCGTGCGAGCCGGGAGAAGTATGCGTGGGTGGGAGAAAAGAGTTGCCGCAAGGGCGCAAAGGGCTCCATCGGGCGCAGCGGAGGAATTTGAGCGGGGAGAATGATTGGGGGGATACGGTTCCTTGGCGCAATGGGACGCCCCTTCAACTCGGGACGTTAGGGCCGAAAGCTGCGAAGTCCTGTGGCAAGGATGCCGCTAAGCGGCGTCAGCCTCTGCGCTGCGATCCCCTGCCGTTTAATTCTTCGCGGCTGGATCCGGACTGGGTGCCACTTCAAGCTTCGCAAGCTGCTGCATCTCGTATGCAGCGTCGTCGGCACCGAAGATCTCGGTGTAGGTGTCCAAGATGAGCTGACCTCCGTCCTGATGGCCCTGCCACTTCGCTATCAGCTTTTTGTCGATGCCTGACTTCCAGAGCCGCATGATTAGGCACTGGCGGAGATTCCTCTGGGAGAAATGGGGCAGTCCCAGCCGGGCACAGGCGTTCGCCAAGGCCTTCTTGCCGTCTTTGATCTTCAGAACGAGCTGGGCAGGCTCAATCTTTGGCCCAGCCTCCTGCCGGAGCCTTTCCAGTAGGGGGCGAAGATGCGGATAGATCGGCACGGGGAAGCGCGTGTCCGTCTTGTGGCGTCGGAATGACATGGAGTTCCGCGTAAAATCCACGTCGCCCCAAGTCAGGGATGACGCCTCGGCCTGTCCGACTCCTGCCAGCCCAAGGAATTCGAGGAAGTCGGCACTCTCGCGGGCATGGCTGGAACGCTTTTCAGACCGGACTTCATCCACGATGGCCTGGAACTGCTCCAAGGTTGGCACGCGGCGAACCGGCGTCTGCGGCTTCTTCCATCTTGTCCTGACCCGGTCGAAGGGGGACTCGGCGATGATCCTGTCATTCACTGCCAGCTCAAACAACTGCTTCAGGATGCCTGCATACCGGTTGTAGCTGGTGTTCTTGAGCCGCCTCTCGTGCAGCGCCAGCCACTCCTCCACGTGGGAGGGGCGAATGTTGCGAACCTCTGGATTAGGACCGTAAGGCCACCAGTTCTCGAACTCTTTGACGATGGCCTTGATGATGCACAGGGTGCTGTCCGCCTTACCCTGGCTGACGGCGATGAAGCGAACGCAGAGCTGTTTCAGGGTGGTCTTCTCTACAGCGGAGTCCACCTTGCCCAAATTGGCAATCCACTCCTTCAGCCGCCGCTCGGCAATCTTCCTGTCCGCTGTTGCAAGACTGCGCTCCTTGCGCCTTCCGTCCACCTTCTTGCACCCGTAATACATGCCGGTCCTCGTATTGCGATACAATCCGGGCACGTTTGGCACCTTGGCATATTCCGACGATTTGGCGGATTTGGGCCGTACTGGAGGTGATTTCGAAGCTAGGTCCTTCACTAGCTAGTATGTCGGTTTTTTTGGACGAAGTTGGGAAAACAGGCAACTTTTAGCAAACTATTTTGCTTGACATACATGACACCGGCATTGCTGACCGGCTTTTCATGGTTGATCGGTCTCGAATGCCTCAAAATATCGCTGGGCTCGCCGAACGATACCGGAATTCCCCAGATTCCGAAAAAACGACAACAGCGGTGCATAAGGGCAATCTCGTCTGAAAACGAAAAGTGCGGCTTCAGGCCGACCGAAAGGAATTTCCAACGGGTGGCGATTTTGAGTGTCTCCCGGCAAAGATCGGGCAAACTTTCTCAAGTGAACGTTAAAGCCAGATCCAAGACCGTCTTTCCGGAATGCCCCGTGCGACGCGAAACAATCGGCAGATACTTTCATCCTCCGTCGCGATCAAACACGTTCCACGATCTGGTCAATGAGGGCTAACTCCCGCCCATAAAATGAACTGAAGGGTTTCTATCGTCTCACCACGTCGTACCCAAGCTCATCTTCAAGTCTGCAATCGAACCTGTTTCCAGGGGATGTGCGTTTTCCGCAGATCTCTCGCGGAAGGGTCCCGCTCTCCCCTTTTTAAGTTCCATCTCCCAACTTGCCCCCCCAAACATCCGTCCTATGCGCAAGGCAATCATGAAACTCGTTACCAGGCTCTCTGTCCTGAGTGTCATTTGGATTTTCCTAATATCGTGTATCTCCCAAGCGGCCAACACGTTCATGAACACCGGCTCGCTTGCCACCGCCCGAGCAGGTCACATCGCGACGCTGCTGCCCAGTGGCAAGGTGCTCGTTGTAGGGGGAGTCGGCTCGGGATATCTCGCTAGTGCGCAACTCTACGATCCCGCCAACGGCGCTTGGACCGCCACAAGCCCGCTGGCCATCGCGCGCGTAGTTCACACCGCAACGCTGTTGGCGAACGGCAAAGTGCTCATCGTTGGAGGATACAACGGCTATCTTGACAGCTACCTATCTACTGCGGAACTTTATGATCCCAACACCGGAAGTTGGAGCGGCACCGCCTCCACCCGTAAGGGCCGCCGTTTTCACACTGCGACTCTGCTGCCTAACCGCAAAGTTCTTGTCGTGGGGGGTGACAACGGCAGCGCTCTCTCAAGTGCGGAGCTCTATGATCCCGCCACTGGCACCTGGACCGACACAGGCTCCCTCGCCGTCCCCCGGACTCAGCACACCGCGACGCTGCTGCCCAATGGCAAGGTGCTTGTCGTGGGAGGGAAAAACAACGGCGGCTCTCTCGCCAGTGTGGAACTCTACGACCCGACCACAGGTGTCTGGACCGCTGCCAACCCACTTGGCACCGCCCGCGCAGGCGGCCATACTGCGACGCTGCTGCCCAATGGCAAGGTGCTCGTCACAGGGGGGCAAAACAATAGTGGCATATCTCTTGCCACTTCGGAACTCTACGATCCCATATCCGGCACCTGGAATGGAGCCAATCCGCTCGCCAACGCCCGCTATTATCACACCGCGACCCTCCTTCCCAATGGTAAGTTGCTTGTTACCGGGGGGCAAACCAACATTGGCAACAGCTCACTCCCGGGTTCGGAGCTCTACGACCCCGCCACCGGAATTTGGTCCGCGACCGGCTCGCTTTCCACTGCCCGTACCACACATACCGCTTCGCTGCTGTCTAACGGTCAGCTGCTCATCACGGGGGGCTACAATAACGGTTACCTCGCCAGTGCGGAACTCTACGATGCTGCCAACGGTCTGTGGACAACAACCGCCCCCCTAGCCGTCGCGCGCTATGTCCACACGACATCCTTATTGCGTGACGGGAAGCTGCTTGTGGTGGGCGGTAATAGCAACGGAATCTCTCTTGGCAATGTGCAACTCTACGATCCCGCCACCGGTAGCTTGACCACCCCCGCACCCCTTACGACTGCCCGCCACGCCCATATCGCGATGTTGCTGCCGAACGGGAAGCTGCTCGTTGCGGGCGGGAACAACAATGGAAGCTCTCTCGCCAGTGCGGAACTTTTCGATCCCGCCACCGGAACATGGATGGCCACCGGCAATTTGATCAATGCGCGTGAATCGCCCTCCGCGACGCTGTTGCCCAACGGCAAGGTGCTCGTCGTGGGAGGATATAACGGATCCAGTCTCTTAAACAGCGCTGAATTGTACGATCCAAACACCGGCGCTTGGTCCATCACCGGTTCACTCGGTTACCCCCGCAAAAGCCATACCGCGACATTGCTCCCAAACGGCAAGGTATTCGTGACGGGAGGCGAGCGTACGGGAGGTTCATTTGCCACCTGCGAACTTTATGAGCCAGCCAATGGAACATGGTTCGCCACAGACCCGATGGCCGCGCCTCGCTCGTTACACACTGCAAACCTTCTAGGCAATGGCATGGTGCTTGTGGCGGGGGGATGGCAGGGTGGCAAAACAAACCCCTATCTCTCTAGCGCACAACTCTACAACCCGGCCACCGGTACCTGGCTTGGCACCGGTAATTTGATCACCGCACGCGACAGCCACACCGCGACGCTGTTGCCCAATGGCAAAGTGCTCGTTTCGGGTGGTGAGGGAAGCAACAGCACCTCTCTCGCTAGCGCGGAACTCTACGACCCCGCCACCGGCAGTTGGACCTCTTCCGCCTCATTCGCCATAGCCCGCGAATTTTTCACCGCCACGCTTCTACCGACCGGCAAAGTGTTCGTCGCGGGCGGCTACAATGGTAATGGTTATTTGGCCAGTGCCGAAATTTACGACGTGGGACTTGGCTATTCTGCCGCATGGCGGCCAAGCATTGGCTCAGTATCCTTTGATGCTTCGGGAAAGTTAGTGCTCACTGGCACAGGATTTCTAGGTATCTCCAGTGCAACCGGGGGAAACGGTTCACAAGATTCGCCGACAAACTATCCTTTACTCCAACTGCGCCGTCTCGACAATGGGCAGTGTCTCTTTATCCCTTATGATCCCTTGGTGGACGTCTCCGCCACCTTCTTGAGGTCACAGCCGGTTCCCCCATTTTCGGGGTATGCACTTGCAACGATATTCACGAACGGCATCCCAAGCGTCAGTGCGGCTGTTTCCTATGTTTTGCCCATTCCGGACATCGCGCTTGATGCTCCAACCGGTAATCCCGTAATCAATGGCAGCGGTACGCTTGCATACGACTCTCTCGGCACCGGCCAAAGCTCCGATCTAAATGTCACGATGCGTAATACGGGCAGCGGTGACCTCACTTCCATCACCACTTCCATCCTTGGGGCAGATGCCGGACAGTTCACGCTAGTTTCCACGCCGCCCACGATGCTGGCAGCAGGATCATCCGCCGCGTTCACGATTCGTTTCTCCCCTACGTCCCCAGGGGCGAAAGTCGCCACGCTCTCCCTCGCCAGCAACGATCCGGACGAGAATCCTTTCACGCTCGTGCTCACAGGCACGGTGAACAATGTTATCATCGACTATGTCACTGTCGGAAATGAAGGAAATCCGCCTGACAGCACCGGATTCGGCGCGGTGGCACATATTTACAAAATTGCGAAATTCGAAATAACCATCGCCCAGTATTGCGCGTTCCTCAATGCCGTCGCAAAAACGGACACCTTCGGGCTCTATACATCTCTCATGACTCGGAGCGAAATCGCGGGCATCACCCAGAGTGGAAGTTCCGGCAGCTACAAATATTGGGTTGTCGGCAGCGGCAGGCGGCCCATCACCTATGTGAACTGGTTCGATATAGCCCGCTTCTGCAATTGGCTCCAAAATGGCCAGCCAACGGGTGCGCAGATCGCCTCCTCAACAGAAGCCGGATCCTATTCACTCAATGGTGCGGTCAGTGGAGTAAGCGTTCAAAAGAGCACGAATGCGACAATCTGGATTCCGAGTGAAAGCGAGTGGTACAAGGCTGCCTATTATGATCCAACCAAGGATGGGGCCGGTGGATATTGGCAGCATGCGAACCGAAGTAATGCGATGACAAGTAATAGCATCGGCGTGGCGGGTGCAGAAAATTATTATGATGGGGATCTTGCTGTTACTCAAAATCCCAACGTTGCCAGCGGCCAGAATTACCTCACAGATGTGGGGGCTTACGGCGCGGATTCGGAAAGTTATTACGGCACCAACGATCAAGGGGGCAACGTATGGGAATGGAACGATACGGTGATCTTCGGCTCGTCGCGCGGGGCTCGTGGAGGCGCTTGGAACGGCAACGAAAACGGCCTTCGTTCAGATACCCGTGGCAGCAGCAACCCGACATTCGAAAATATTGATGTAGGCTTCCGCGTCGCCAGAGCGCTCACCTCCACCGAAGCATGGCGCTACTCGTATTTTGGTCAGACTGAAAACACCGGCGACGCCGCCGACAGTGAAGACCCCGATCACGACGGCTTGGTCAACCTCCTCGAACGGGCTTTCAATCTGAACCCCAACCAAGCCACGCTTACCATCCTGTCAGCAGGTCCCGGCACGGCCGGACTGCCCTTGATCTCCCGAACAGATTCACCGTTCGAGTTTTCCATCCAATACCTCCGCCGCAAAGCTTCGACGAACCCCGGGCTCAACTACGTCCCTCAGGTTTCATCCGATCTCAATGGCGCATGGTCCACATTCTCAGGAACAGAAACCGTGGTATCCGTCGATTCCGACTGGGAGCGGGTGACCGTGACGGACCACGTCAGCGGTGCCCCAAAGCGTTTCGGGCGGGTATACGTATCGTCGCAGTGAACCAGGTTGATGCTCTTTCAGCGAGCAATGACCCCAAACAAACCGCTTCGCTGAGGGGGCGTCAATAGTGATTGGCTTCCGAATCCTGATTAAATGCTAAAGGCGATTGTCCTACACAGGACTGTAGACGCACTTGCTGGTTATTAGTCGTCGCAAGCTATCACTCTTCCAATGCCTCCAGCCAAATGCAAATCCATCGGGGGGGCAAAACCGGGGGGACTCCCCCCGACTTCGGCGCTCCGCCGGATAAAATGGCGTTGGTAATCAATTGCTTAAGACGCCCAAAAGGGAACCCGGCCTTTTCTTTCGCAATGAAGAGGTCAGGAGTTCGAATCTCCTATGCTCCACGGCCTGTGAACCCTGGAAATCAGCTCCGCTTTAGTGGCGAAGCGCACCAAGGACGGACGAGCCCGGAGATTCGCGACGAGGAATTCCATTCATTTTCTCGCTGCGAGCGATCCGGCGCTGGCTATAAGCTGGATCGACAAAATGGAGTCAGGATTCATTCTAACTGAATCTGAAATGGGATTCACCTCGAGGTCGGTAGAACAGCGGAAGAATGAGAAAGCTGGCAACGCCTGTTCACGACAAGGAAAATCAGCAGGAGACAACTAACCTAACTCCGCTCATTCTTCTTAATCTCCCGCAATTCACTCTTTTCATAACCGCTCTCTTGAACATTTGATAAATTTGCTCCGATTCGCCTCCGCGCATGCCAACTGTTGCGAATTTCACACCAAGTCCACTTTCTAGTTCCTGTGTGGAGCGAGTTGGCCGGAATGGATGGTTTTACGGGGTGCCGAACCTGGAGACGGCGCGATTGCCATCACTGACAGAAGAGGCCTGCCCTTGCATCCGGCGGCGACAAACCGTCAAACCGAAATCGAGCTTCCATCCCGCCGCGGGTGTGCTCAAAGATCGTTCAGAAAAAATGACACCCGATCTCCCCAATGAACAAAAAGCGGAAGCCATAAGTTCGCTTCAACGGTATTTCTCGGAGAGTTTTGACTACGAACTCGGCGAGATGCAGGCGAATTTGCTACTGAAGTATATTATCCAGGAATTTGGCCCATTTTCGTACAACAGAGGAGTAGAAGATGCGCAGCGATTTTTCCTTTCAAAGGCAGAAGATTTGCCAGGTACATTCTTTGAAGAGCCTTTCGACTTTTGGTCTGGCTCGCAAGCCTCAGGAAGAGTTCGTAGAAAGCCTCACTGAGACTTCGGAAAGACCCCGAACGAGGCGAGGCCGGGCAATCCTCACAAGTCGGGCTGTCATGAATCTCGCCTCTAACATGAATGCTAACCCCCGTCTTATCGCTCGCCCACCCGCTTCGCCGCGCTGGCAATCTTCGCCTTAGTTCACTTGCTCCACGCAAGTGTTGCAACAGCCCGGGCGGACGAAGGGGACGACCTAATCGCCAATCGGATACGCGAGCGGCATATCATCGGTTTGTCACCGACGGTCATAGCGGGTGGCAGGATTGTCAAAGCGCAGGGTTATGGCTTTACGGACAAGAGCAATAATATTGCGGTTACGCCCGCCACGCCGGGATCACTTGCCGCCGAAGAGGCCGCCCAAACTGCCGAGGATGCCGCCGAGTTCCGGTGTCTTTCCGGCGAGCACATCATCGATCATCGAGTGGTAGGACTCGGGGATTTTCGATTTCACGAATTCCGCCACGGTGGCGATCGCCTTGTCGGCCATGTCCTCGCTAAGGCCGAGGGCGGTGAGTTTTGCCTTGAGTTCGTTCATGGTTCTTCTGGGGGTTGTTGCGAAAGTACCGGGAACAGGACTCGAACCTGCACACCTTGCGATACCAGAACCTAAATCTGGCGCGTCTACCAATTCCGCCATCCCGGCTTTCGGCGGCCAATCTACCGGGCTTGCGGCGCTGGGCAAGCACTCAAATTCGCATTCACCGTTTCTTGAAATCAAGGCCCGGATCGGCGGGGGGGCCGCCGGCGAGGACGAATTTCATTTCGCTGTCGGCCGGCAGGGCGACGCTGGCCTTCATCTGGCTTTCCTTGGAATCAAGGACCAGCAGGCCGTTGTCATTGATGCTGTATTCGCCGGTGAGTTCGTTGATTTTCCCGTCCTTGTTGTAGGTCCAGGTGAATTTCCCGTCGTCGCCGAAGGTGAGGGTGATGGTGTTGCCGGAATCGCGGGTGGAAACCCAGACGCCGGTTAGTTTTTCGAGCGGCACCGGGGCGGGAGCGGGTTTCGGCGGCTCGGCTTCGGCGGGGAGTGATTTGTCGGAGTCGCGGGCGGTCGATTTGGTGAGCTCGGCGAGTTCCTTGGAAACTCCGTCGGAGGGCATCAATTGGGCGGCGAGTTCGAATTGCGGGGTGGCGAGATCAAGGTGGCCGCAGACCATGTGGTGATAGCCTAACAAGAAGTGGCTGTCGGCGGCGTCCGGTTTTTCCTTTGCGTAGGTTTCCAGTTTTTGCAACTGCCCGGTGTAGGTGTCCTGCGTGTCGTAAAGCGCGATCATCGTGGACCAGTCCCAACCGGGGCCGGAAGCAATCACCGGGTTGAGCACACCGGCGGCGTCGCCGTATTTGCCGAGGGCGAAAAGCACCAGCGCGCGGTATTCGTGAAGCGCTCCGTCGCCGGGAGATTCGGCGATGGCCTTGTCGGCGAGTTCAAGGGCGACGAGGTAGTTCCGTTGTTTGAAGGCGGATTGCGAATCAGCGATGTAGGACTCGGAGGCGCGGGTGATTTTCTCAACGCCTGTTTCATCGGCAGGCGCGGAGTTGGCGGCGATGCGGGCAATCGGTTCGGTGTAGCTAACATCGAGTCCTTGGGAAACGACGGGTGTGCTGACCGGATAGGGATTGTAGTAAGTGCGGTATCCGCAGTCATAGACGAGGCTGCCAAGGCCCCAGCTTAGAAGGCCCCAGCCGACCGGGAAATAGCTGTCATAGACGACGTAGCCCGGCAGGACATAACCGCCGTACCAACGGTTGTAGCCGCAGTTGTTATAATAGTAACCCCGGTTCCAGCCTCCGTTCCAACAGCCGCCATACCACGGACGGTAACAGGTGCGGTTCCACCACGGAGCGTAGCCCCAGTTTTGGCGGCGGGTGCTCCAGTTGGCGGTCGTGGCGAAATTGCGATTGATGTTGTTGCCGTTCCACCAGGGTTTCGCTGCGCTTCCTGGCCAAACCGGATGGCTTCCGACGATCTTGTTTTGTCCGGGGCGGGAGACAGCGGGATGAGTGTCAACGATCCGGTCGTGGGTGGCGGAATTCCGGGTTTGCGCAGGCTGATTTTTCACCACGCCGGAAACCGCGGGACGATTTCCCGGAAGCGAGGGTTCCTTGCCTGTTGGGTTTGGCCTTGCGGTTTTGTTAGCGATGCCGCGGTTGTTAGGAAGGATCGGCTGTTTGCCGGCGACGGAAGATTTTGCAGCGACGGAAGATCGTTGAGGCGGTTGCACGATCGGGTTCCTCGAAGCTGCTTGGCCGGAGCCGCTGTATTTTCTGGAAACCTGTGGCAGTTGATTCGCCATAGGCTGGGTACGTGGCCGGATCTGCTGCTGGTTGAACGGCCTCATCGTTTGAAACTGAGGCGGTCTCACGACTTGGCGCGGCATGTAGCCGTTAGAGGGTCGGGAAGCAAGCCGGCCCGGCTGCCGCATCCCCGGCATCGAACGCTGGCCGCCGGAAAACTGCGGTCGGCCGGCGCTGCGGTAGGAACCCGACCGCCCGCCGCTATTTCTCCCGTCGGCAAAAGCCGCGGGGCAAACGAGGGCCTGACACAACACTGAAACTACCAAGAGTTTAAAAAGAGTTTTCATGATGACCGGGGGTTCGGATGTCGGGTCGAAGTCAGTCGATCCATGCGGATCGATCACTTTTGATCCACCTAAGAAAACCACACTCGACTGATGCCTGCAAGTGAAGAGGCGACGGTTTTCAGTCAGTCCCGGGCGGAAATGGCCAATCCGTGGAGAACCGACGCGGTGGCCTCCATTCCCGGTTGGTTCCATGCGAGTTCGATGACATGAAAACTCCGGCCGAGATGGGCCGGGTGGGTGAGGGTTTGGAATTGGCGCAGCAGACCCGCATCGGGATTTCCTTCCAAGGACAGGAGCCATTCGCGGCCTGTTTCGGTGAGCCACGAGCCTTGATTTTTGAAACAAATGGGGACCGCTCCGAGCGTGATCGCGGCTTCGGCAACGGCGGTGAAATCGACGTGCGCGGTGATGTCGATTTCGCCAACGTCGAGCAACGGGTCTTCGGCGGCGCGGTGTTTGGAAAAGGTCCGCAGCGTGCCTTTCCTGCGATCCGGCTGGTAGTATTCGGGCCGGGCGAAGCCGTAGTCGGGCCAGACGAGCAGGCCGCTGGTCAGGCAGCGGGTGAGTGGGGCGAGGAAATCCCGCACGTTCGTGCGAACCTCGGTGCGGTAGCCGTCGGCGAAATCATTTCCCAAAACGGCAAGCGCGTCGTCCAAGCCGGGAGCGGAAATTTCATGAGAGGTTTCCCAGATGAAATCACCAGCGGGATTCGTCGCGACACGGCATTCATTCCAACGGCCGTCGCGCCACTCGACGACATGAAATGGAAGAGCGTCCAGAAGTTCATTGCCGAAAGCGACGCCCGGCAGCGGCTCACTGAAAAGCCCGCTGATGTCACTGACGAAACGCGTTTGCCCGGAGAACGCTGCCAAGGTTTCCTGCTGCGCCGCCTGAAGTCGTGGAAGCGGCTCGGGAATTACATACTCCAGCGCCGAAAACGCCGCGGGTTCAAGCCGCGAAATCTCTCCGAGAATGTCGGCGGCCAAGGTGCCGTCATGCGCTCCGCACTCGATGATCCTCCAGCGTTCGGGAGATCCCAGCGTTTTCCATTCCTTGAGAAATCTTTGCGCCAGCAGCTCGCCGAACAGCGGCCCCACGCTCACGCTGGTGAAAAAATCCCCGCCGCGCCCGACTTGGCGCGGCTCGCGGGCATAGTAGCCGAGCTCGGGATGATAAAGCGCCGCCGCCATGAAATCGGTGAACGAAAGCGGGCCGTCGTGGTCTATCTTATTCCGTAGAATCGCCACCAACGAAGGGGTTGCGGGCGGCGGGGCGATCGGATAGCCTCGTCGCAACTCGACCGCTTTCGAAGGTGGTGATGAATCCGGATCTGGCATGGCTAAAATTCAAAAAACGAATCGGAAGAAGACCTCCAAGCGCTGGTTCTTCAAGCGCAAAGGCTTTTGGCTGGCGCTGTTGTTGTTCGGAGCGATCGGCTGTGGTGCCGGTTGGATTTTTCTGGAAGGCTACACTCAGGAATACCGGCAGCGGGCTGCGAGTTATGATCTGGACCGGATCAACGACCTTGAAGAGCCGAGCATCATCCTCGATCGCAACGGCAAGGAAATCGGCCGGATTTTCGTCCAGAACCGCAGTGTCATCCCGATCGACAAGGTGCCGGATATTTTCGTCAAGGCGTTGGTGGCGGGCGAGGATTCGCGGTTTTTCACGCACCACGGCGTGGACTATATCGGGGTGGTCCGCGCGGGAATTCTGAATGCCAAGGGGGGCAACCAGGGCGCGAGCACGATCACCCAGCAGTTGGCGCGGAATGCCTACGGGCTGAAACAGGAAGCGGTGAAACGGAATGAGACCACCATTCAGCGCAAGATGGTCGAGGCGTTTCTCGCACGCCGCATCGAGGACCGTTACTCCAAGAAGGAGATTCTTAATTTCTATCTGAACCGCATCTATTTCGGCAGCGGGTTCTACGGCATCCGCTCTGCGGCGCTGGGGTACTACGGCAAGGAGCCGATGGATCTAACTGCTGCCGAGTGCGCGTCGATTGTCACGCTGATCAAAAATCCTAACGGACGATCGCCGCTGAACAATGCGGAGGTCAACCTGAACGGCCGGAATTATGTCCTCGGTCGGATGCGCGAGGAAGGATTCATTTCAAGGTCCGAACTTTCCGGCTTCAAGGCGCTGCCGCTGGGGCTCAATCCGCAGCCGCTGCGCCGGGGAACCACCCATCTCTACGAACGCATCGCCGACGCCGTGGGCCGCGCGCTCGGAGAGGACGCGCTGGCGTCCGGAAAATTCAAGATCCACACCACCATCCTCGCCGAAGCGCAGAGCGCGGCGCAGGATGCTTTGTTAGATAGTCTCGCCAAGGCCGAAACCCATCCGGGATACCAGCATCCGAAATACAAGGACTACCGGAAGAGCAGCAACAAGCCTGCCGAATACCTGCAAGGTGCCGTCCTGATGGTGGATCACGAAACAGGCGAGGTCCTCGCCCACGTCGGCGGCCGCGACTACGCCCAGGTCCCTTATGATTTCATCGAGTCCGGCAAGCGTTCGCTCGGCACCGGGTTTTTCCCCTATATCTACGTGGCCGGATTGAGTGGAGGACTCAATCCGGCAACGATTGTCGAGGACGAGCCGATGGACAACCGCGCCGTCATGGTCGGCGGCCAGGAAGGCATCCTCGGCGAATGGGGCATGGAAGTCTCATCGCCGGTTTATGAGGGAAGAATCACCGCACGCGAGGCGTTGGAAAATTCCAAGATCGCCGCGACCGTTCGTTTCGCCGGTCTAACGGGCTTGCGGCGCGTCGTCGATACGGGCGTCGCTTTCGGCCTGCCGCTGCAGAAAGCCGAGTTGCTGCCGCGCCTTGCGGTGGGATTCGAAGAGGTGTCGATGAAGCAGGCGGTGCGTGCGATGACCGTTTTTCCGCTTGGCGGCATGTCGGGACCGGAGTCTTTGGTCTATCTGGATAGCATCGAGGATTCGTCGGGAGCCGTCCGTTACCGCCGCAAGCACGAGGCGCGGGAAAGTCATCGGGTCATCGACGAGGCGACCGCATGGCAGGTCCACAGCATGATGGCCGGCTCGATGTTCCGCGGAAGTTCTAACGGTGTGTTCGACGGGTTGCTGGAAAAGCCGTTCTTCGGAGCGGGCAAAGGTGGATCCGTTCACGATTTCGCGGATACCTGGTTCGTCGGTTACAACAAGCGGATCACCTGCGGCGTGTGGACCGGTTTCCTGATGGGGAATGGCGAGTCGATCTATCCGGGAGCCTTCAGCCGCGATCTGTCGATGCCGGTCTGGCAGGCGGCGATGAATGCGGCGGCACCTTCCTTTGGCCGGGATCCTCTCAATCCGCCGGACTCTGTGGTCAAGATTTCGGTTTGTTCGACCTCGGGACAACAGGCCACCCAGTTCTGCCAGGAACACGTCGAGGACATCAACACCGGCACCATCCGTTCGCGCTCCACCGCGACGCCCGAGTATTTCCGCAGGGGCACCGAGAATCTCCCGTTCTGCAGTATCCACTCCGGTGTCGGCACCATCGGCGAGTCGGTTTCGCCTGACATGGCGCTTCTCAATATGCCGGCGCTCGATGCCGTCCCCGTACGGCCGAAAGAACCTGTGCTGCTCGGCGATGATCCGTATCACACCGAAGTTCCCAGCTTCGCGGCGATCTCCTCAGAACCCGGCTTGGTGCGGAAGCGCACGAACGTTCTCGACAGTCTCGATCTCGGGACGCTGGAGGAGGCAATCCCTCTCAGACGCCCGAAGCGGCTGAAGATTGAGGACGAGTGAGTTGGGTTGCGGGCGACCGGGCGTCGCCGTTTCTCTCCGCAATTTTTCATTCCGGGATCTTCATCAGGTTTATAAATTTAGCCTTGCGCATAGAAATTAGCTGAGGCTAAGTTTCCGCCCGGATGAAAGGATCGACAGGAAAAATCAGCGTGTTGCCATTTCTGGCAATGGCTTTGGTGCCTTTGGTTGCCGCAGGTGCGGGGCTGCGACCGCTCAGCACGGATCGGCCGGATATCACCGAGAGCCCTTACACCGTCGATGCCGGGCATTTTCAATTTGAAACGGAAATCGCCAATTGGGCCCGCGATGGCAGCGAGCGTGGGTATTCCCTCGGCGAACTCAATTCCAAGGTCGGCCTCGATTCAGCAAACGACCTGCAACTGGTCCTGCCGTTTTATGCCCATGTCCACGATGGCGGCGAAGGTTTCGGCGATATGGAAGTCCGCCTGAAGCACAATTTCTGGGGGAATGACGAAGGCTCCACCGCGCTGGCGATCATGCCGTTCATCAAGCTTCCCACGGCGAACGGCGGTCTTGGAAATGGCGAGTACGAGGGCGGAATCATCGTCCCATTCGGCTTCGACGGTCCTTGCGACTGGTCGTTTGGTGTCCAGGGAGAAGCCGATCTCGCGGCTGACGATGATGGTGTTTATCACGTGGACTTCCTCACCTCGGCGACGTCCAGCCATCCCATCAGCGAAAACGCCGGCTTTTTTTTGGAACTGGTCAGCATCCTCGGCACCGATTCCAGCGAGGATTGGGAAGCCTATTTCAACATCGGCATGACATGGGCTTTCGCTCCGATGTGTCAGCTTGATGGCGGTATCCGCACCGGGCTCACCCAAGCATCGGCGGACCTTATTCCATTCGTGGGGGCCAGCACGAAGTTCTGATCCGAAGTCCGCGCCCTTTTCCATTTTCAAAAAGATAACAGTCCCGATTTCATGAGCCAATCTCCGCTTCCTACCGAACCCTCCGCCGATACCGCTTGGAGAAAAGCAGCGGGCGACCTCTCTCTGCCTGAGGTCCATCGCAGCATCATGGTCCCCGGAAACGGCTCGTTTTTCCGAAAACTCATGGCCTTCAGCGGTCCGGGATTTCTAGTGGCGGTTGGCTACATGGATCCGGGAAATTGGGCGACCGATCTGGCAGGCGGCGCGAAATTCGGCTACACGCTGCTTTCCGTCATCCTGATTTCCAACCTGATGGCGATCCTGCTCCAGCACCTTTGCGTGAAACTCGGAGTCGTCACCGGGCGCGATCTCGCACAAGCCTGCCGCGATCATTATAACAAGCCGACCGTTTGGTTTCTCTGGGTGATTTGCGAACTCGCCATCGCAGCGTGTGATCTGGCAGAAGTCGTCGGCTCGGCCATCGGCTTGCAGTTACTGTTCGGCATCCCGATCGTCTGGGGCTGTGTCATCACCTGTCTCGACGTGCTCGCCGTTCTCTATCTGCAAAACAAGGGATTTCGCTACGTCGAGGCGATCGTCGTCACACTCATTCTAACTATCGGCGGTTGCTTCGCCGCGGAGTTGTTTTTCGCGAAGCCAAGTCTCGCAGGTGTCATGCTGGGCCTGGTGCCATCCGCGGAGATCCTGAAAAACCAGGATATGCTTTTGATCAGCATCGGCATCCTCGGTGCCACCGTGATGCCGCACAATCTCTACCTGCATTCCTCCATCGTCCAGACGCGCAACTTCGAACGCACGCCCGCAGGCAAGCGTGAGGCGATCAAGTTCGCCACCATCGACTCGTCCGCCGCGCTCATGTTCGCGCTCTTCATCAATGCCGCCATCCTGATCCTCGCCGCCGCGAGTTTCCACTGGTCGGGAAATCACGAGGTCGCGGAAATCCAGGACGCCTATCGGCTTCTCAGCCCCACGCTCGGAGTCGGCATCGCCAGCACGCTTTTCGCCGTCGCACTGCTCGCCTCCGGACAGAACTCCACTCTAACGGGAACACTCGCCGGACAGATCGTGATGGAGGGATTCCTGAATTTTCGCATCCGCCCGTGGCTGCGACGTCTCATCACGCGGGCCATCGCGATCGTTCCCGCCGTGGTCATCATCGGCCTCTACGGCGAAGGCAAGACGACGGAGCTGCTCGTTGCCAGCCAGGTCGTGCTCAGCATGCAGCTCGGATTCGCCGTCTGGCCGTTGATGCGCTTTACCGGTGAAAAGGCCAAGATGGGCGAGTTCGTCAATCCGCTATGGATTAAAATCCTTGGCTGGACGACCGCGACGATCATCATTGTCCTCAATCTAAAATTGCTTTTCGACACCTTCGCTCCCGATCCGATCCGCGAGGCTTTCTACAGCGCCCTCGGCCTGCCACACTGATCCACCGCCATGTATCACAAGATCCTCATTCCCGTCGAAAACAGCGCGGCTGACCAGACCATCCTCGACCACGTCAAACCGCTCGCCCGTCTAACCGGTGCTAGCCTCCTGCTGATGCACGTCGCTGACGGCTGGGTCGCCCGCAACTATCAGAATTTCAACCTCGCCGAAAGCGAGGAGATGAAGGAGGACCGCGCCTATCTTGAAACCCGCGCCGCCGAGCTGCGTGCCGAAGGCTTCACCGTTGATTTTTTGTTAGCTCTCGGCGAGCCGTCTGACGAAATCGTCAAGGCCGCCGCCGCTTACGACGTCGATCTCATCGCCATGTCCACCCACGGCCACCGCTTCATCAGCGACCTGCTCTACGGCAGCACCGTTTCCAAGGTCCGCCACACCGTGGATATCCCGGTGCTGCTTCTGAAGGCGAAGCGGTGATCCATGCTGCACCCGCATCCACGACGTCCCGGATCAAAGTCCAGCGGCCGAACTCCGGAAGATCGTCCGGAGTTCAACCTTCAGGTTGCTCTTCTCTTTTCCAGTTAGGTCGGGTTTCCGGCACGCTGCCGCACTTTGGACTGCGGTGGGAATCACCGCTTTGAGAGGAAGCGTTGACGTTCCTTTTCCATTTGATCCTTCACGGAAAAGTCGTGAATGCGGGAACTTTTTCCAGCTTGGGTGGCCGTTGTTGAAACCGACCTGCTCCTCAAAGCGGTGATGCGCTGTCGCTTTCACCGCAGTCCAAAGTTTCCACCTCCTGATTTCAGCGTGGCCTTGAAGCTCGGGGAATCCGGCGCGTGAAAGACCTCCAACCTCATTCCGCGTTTAGAGCGGATGATCAAAACCCTGCTCTTGTTCAGCCTGTTTCCCCTCGTTCTCGGTGCGCAGGAGAAAGCTCCCGACCCATCGACCGCCGGATGGCATTCAATGGGCAAAGACGATTTCGCTCCGATGAACGGCGATCCCGACACCTGGCGTTGGGCGGACGATGGAATCCTCCACTGTTCGGGAAATCCCGTCGGCGTGATGCGGACGAAGAAGATCTATCAGAATTTTGAAATGGCGATCTCCTGGTGCCACCTCAAGGACGCCGGCAACTCGGGCGTCTTCATCTGGGCCTCTGAAGAAGCGCTGGCCAAACTCACCAAGCCCGGTCTGCCCGATGTCGGCATCGAGGTGCAGATCCTCGATCTTGGCTACACCGCCTCCTACGAAAAATCGACCGGCAAGAAAGCCGATTGGTTCACTTGCCACGGCGATGTGTTTCCCGTCGGCCAGTCCACCATGACGCCCTTTCCCCCGCTGTCACCGAACGGCTCCCGCAGTTTTCCGAAGAAGAATCTCACCAAAGGCTTCGGCGAGTGGAACCACTATCTGATCCGTGCGGTCGATGGTGTCATCCGCCTTTGGGTGAATGGCGAGGAAGTCTCCGGTGGCGAAAAGTCCAACCCCTCGTCAGGTTACCTGTGCCTGGAGTCCGAGGGGTCGCCGATCGATTTCAAGAACATCAGAATCCACGAAATCACCACGCCCTGAGACGTGGTCTTCGAATGTCTGTTAGGTGTTGCGCCGGCATGGCCGGATATCATGGCGTCATCGCCTTTGACGGCCTACGACAACGGAGATGACGAGGGATGCGAGGGAGTGTAACGGGCAAGACCAATATTTACTTCTTACCTGGGAAAATCGCCGCTGACCTGAGCCTTGCAACGGAAGGGGCCGTGTGGCAGTCTTTTCACAATGAGTTCCCTCTCTGTCCAGCCCATCGATCCGAATGAGTTGCGTCCGTTGCTGCATGCGGAGGTGGACAAGCTCCGGGATGAAAATCTGCTTCTGCTGCACCGGGTGGCGATGGAACTGGAGCTGGAGGAGGTGTCGGAGCGTCTGAATACGGGATTTGATGAAGATCGGGCGGCAGGGAAACTGGCCCGTCTTCCTGAAATTCTCCGTGCGGCTCGAGCATCGCTTCATTCCAGCCGGTCACAATGATCGTCGTGTTGGATACGAACGCGCTGATCCAGATTTTCGGCAAGGTGACTCCGTTCGCCGGAATCCGGGATGCCCTGCGAAGTGGAAAACTGATGCTCGCGGTTTCGACGCCAATTCTGCTGGAGTATGAGGAAGTGATTCTCCGCTACTCGGGCCCTGGCCGTTGGGATGATGTGTGGAGGTTTCTAACATTGATCGATTTGCTTCACGGCAATATCCGCCACATCGGCCCGGATTACCGTTTTCACACGATCACGGGCGATCCCGACGACGATGCCTTTGCTGATTGCGCCATCGTGGCTGGAGCCGATCACATCATCACTTCCGACCACCATTTCGATGTATTGACTGGCTCCGGCTACAAGCCGCAGCCGATCACACCGGCTGAGTTCATCCAGCGGTATCCGGTATTTTGAATGGGATTCCGGCTAACGCCGTGTGACTTCGGACCGAGCGGAATGTTCCTCAGGTAAGTCGGGCGGCCAGCAACTCGCGCTGGAAGATGAGTTCCTTCGGCAAGTGGTCGTAGAGGTCGATGAAAAGTTCTCCTTGGCTGATAAGCTCGTTTTTCCATTCCTGGCGGTTGAAGGCCATGACCTTATCATAGCGTTCCTTGGTGAAACCTTCGAGCCCTTCGATGTTGAAATCCTCGTAGGCCGGGGTCCAGCCGATCTGGGTTTCGTAACCGGCGGCCGCGCCGTTGCAGCGTTTGAAGATCCATTCGAGCACGCGCATGTTTTCGCCGTAGCCGGGCCAGAGGAATTTGCCGTCCTCGTCCTTGCGGAACCAGTTGACGTGGAAGAAGCGCGGCAGGTTGGTTAGATAGCGGCGCATTTCCAACCAATGGCCGAAGTAGGCTCCCATGTTATAACCGCAGAACGGCAGCATGGCCATCGGATCGCGGCGGACCTTGCCGATCGTTCCCGCGGCGGCGGCGGTCATTTCGGAACCCATGGTGGCACCGACGTAAACGCCGTGGCTCCAGTTGAACGCCTGATAGACAAGCGGCATGGTGGTCGGGCGGCGGCCGCCGAAGACGATGCCGTCGATGGGCACGCCGTCCGGATTCTGCCATTCTGGATCAATGGTGGGACATTGGACGGCCGGTGCGGTGAAACGGGCATTCGCGTGGGCGGCGGGACGGCCGCAATCCGGTGTCCACTCCCTGCCGGTCCAGTCGATGAGGTGCGCGGGCTTTTCCTGGGTCATGCCCTCCCACCAGATGTCGCCGTCGTCGGTGAGGGCGACGTTGGTGAAGATGGTGTTTTCCTTCATCGACTCCATCGCGATCGGGTTCGTCTCGTAGGCGGTGCCGGGAGCGACGCCGAAGAAACCGGTTTCCGGGTTGATCGCGTGGAGCTTGCCGTCCTCATGCGGCCACAGCCAGGCGATGTCGTCACCGACGATGGAGGTCTTCCAGCCGGCATCCTGATAGGACTTCGGCGGAATAAGCATCGCGAGATTGGTCTTTCCGCAGGCGGACGGGAAGGCTGCTGTTAGGTAGGTCTTCGTGCCGTCCGGAGCGTGGATGCCGACAATGAGCATGTGCTCGGCCATCCACTGGTGTTCGCGGGCGATGTTCGACGCGATGCGCAGGGCAAGGCATTTTTTTCCTAACAAGGCATTGCCGCCGTAGCCCGAACCGTAGGACATGATCTCACGGGTTTCCGGGAAATGGACGATGTATTTGTCGTCGTTACAGGGCCACGAAGTATCCGCCTGGCCGGGTTCCAACGGCGCGCCGACGGAGTGGAGGCAGGGAATGAAAAAAGTGTGACCATGGCGTTTCCTGGGAAACGTGCCGCTTTTTTCGTCTTCGAGGCGCTTGAGGACCGTGGCTCCCATGTGGCACATGATGCGCATGTTCACCACGACGTAGGGGCTGTCGGTCACCTCCACGCCGATCTTGGCGAGTGGCGAATCGAGCGGTCCCATGCAAAAAGGGATGACATACATCGTGCGGCCTTTCATGGAGCCGCGGAACTTTTCCATGAGCAGTTCCCGCATTTCGGTTGGCTCGGCCCAGTGGTTGGTGGGGCCGGCCTCGTCAGGCCGCTTCGAGCAGATGAAGGTGCGTTCCTCCACGCGCGCAACGTCCGACGGAGTCGAACGGGCGAGGAATGAATTGGGCCGCTTGTCGGGATTAAGCCGGGTGAAGGTGCCTTTCTCGACCATCAGCGTGGTGAGGCGATCCCATTCGGCCTGCGATCCGTCACACCACTCGACGGAATCGGGTGTGCACAGCGCGGTCATTTCATCGACCCATTTCCGCAGGGCCGGGTGGGAGGTGGGGAGGGCGTTGCTCATGTAGGGGATATTCAATCGATCAATCCTGCCAATGGCAATCCGATGAGTCAAATGGAGTCGATTATGTCAAGAAACGCGCAGGGTGGGGATGGAGCTCACCGCCGGTCTTTGGACAAGCGGCAGGCGACGAGGTTCGCATCCGTTAGGCCTTCGATCACGACGAACTCCCAGATGCCCGGGGTGATGGTTCCTGATTTGGAATGGGTTGGCACATCTTCAAGTTCGGGTGTCCGGGCTTTGGCTTCCCATGCGAGCTGATATTTGCCGTCGGTTTCCGAGACCTCGGCGGTGAGGGAGAACATCTCTTTTTTGGTGACCACGCGGCCTTCCTCCATCAAGAGTTTGCCACGTGAATCATGCCATGAGATCTTGTCATCCGGTCTCGCGCGGAATCCGCAATCCTTCCACAACTTCGCCTGGGTGGACAGCCACTGGAGGGCGTTTCCGCGTGTCTCGGGCTTCGAGCGGGTGATCATTTCCAAATCGCTGAGGGTGACCTTGAACCATTGCATTTCCACCCACAGGGCGTCTTTTACGCCGTCGGTGAGGAGACGGCCGGCATCGGATTCTCCTTCCGCCGAGGCATATTGCCACAAGATGAGGGTGGCCGTCCCATCACCCCAGCAGGCGCGTTCCTGCCATTTTCCAATCCTTGAAATCATGCAGTTGCCGGTGTTTTCGAATTCCCGGTAGCCGGTGGCGGAAGTGGGCAGAACGATGTCGGTCGCCAGATCTTCGGCAAGGCCGATGCCCTCGTCGGCATCGGCCAGAACGAGTTGCACGCCGAGAGCTTTCCTCATCTGACCATCTAACATAATATTGCCGGTTTCCCTGGACAGGAAGCCGACATCGCGCCGCCACGGATCGGTCTCCTTGAATCCGGCCAATTCGCTCACGCCTGGGATTTTCAAGACGGCGTCCATCGCTTCGGGTTTCGATCCGTTCGAGGCGAGTTCGGTCCGGACGGCTGGAGCCTCCTTGGCGGGCATCTTGAGAACGACAAATCGCATGATCAGCTCCGCATGCGAAGTCGGCAGGAAAAGGACGAGAGCGGCGACAACGGTGGGAATGATCGATTTCATTTTACGGCGGGTCGGCTCCTTTTTCGAGCGGGACCCTATCGACAATTTCCATGAGCGGAAGAAAAATCGTTAGATCATCCGTAGCCCCGATTCAATTCACGTTCAGCCTCGCCGCCGCGCGGCGCTGGATCATCTGGTCGGCCATGACGCCTAGCAGAACCACGGTGCCCATGACGGCGAAGTTCAGGGAACTCGGAATCCCCAGCAGGTTCACGAGGTTTTGAAGCACCTGCAGCAGCGCGGTGCCGATAACGATTCCGATGATCGAGCCCTCGCCGCCACGCAGGCTGCATCCACCGAGCACGGCGGCGGCGATGGCGTAGAGTTCATAAGAGTTTCCGTAGTTCGAGGGGGAAACCGAGTTGGTGTAGAAGGCGAGCATGATGCCGGAAACTCCCGTGAGCAGGCCGGCGATGACATAACTTCCGGTGATGACCCGGCGCGTGTTGATGCCGGAGAAACGCGCGGCCTCCTCGTTGCGGCCCACCGCCAGCAGATAGCGGCCGTAAACCGAGCGGTGGAGCAGCACCCACATGATCAGGCCGACGATGACAAGCATGACGAACGGCATGGGCACTCCTAGCAACTTGCCGCTGGCGATGCTCCTGAGTGTCTCGAAGCCCTTGCCCTCGCCGAAGCCCAGCGTGCTGTCATTCGCGATGAAGCGGGCGGCTCCCCGATAGATCATCAGACCGCAGAGGGTGACGATGAACGGCTGCATTTTCATGCGGGTGATCAGCATGCCGTGACCCCAACCGAGAATCATCGGGATTCCCAGGACGAGCAGCGCCGCCAGCGGCCACGCCAGTCCCCATTTGGTCAGGGCCATGGGTAACAGAACCCCGCAAAGCGCGAACATCGAGCCAACCGATAGATCGATTCCGCCGGTGATGATGACCAAGCCGAGGCCGATGCTGAACACCCCGAAGATGCCGATCATGTTGGTGGTGTTGGTAAGGTTGGTCTGCGACAGGAAGCGTGGCAATTCAAGTTGGCTGATAGAAATACCCGCGTGGATTTGTTTGCCGAGGTCAACCCCGCAAACCACCAGGCAGAGCACGACGAGAAGGGAAAAAATTCCGAGTTCTTTTTTCATGGGTGGGAAAGAAATTCAGTTAGGCGGATTTGGCTGCTGCCACGGGGCGTCCGACAGCGAGCTGCATGACGTTTTTCTCGTTGCAGTCCCCGCGGTCCAGCACGCCGGTGATGCGGCCTTCGTGCATGACGGCGACGCGGTCGCTGACGTGGAGGACTTCCTCCATGTCGCTGCTGATCATCAGGATCACCGCGCCGTTCGCGGCGAGCTCGCGCATGAGTTTGTAAATTTCCGCCTTGGCGCCGACGTCGATGCCGCGTGTTGGTTCGTCGAGGATGAGGACTTTCGGCCCCATGGCGAGCCACTTGCCGATGACGACCTTCTGCTGGTTGCCGCCGCTGAGGTTGCGGACGAGCGTTTCGGCGTGCGGGGTTTTGACCCGCAGGGCGGCGATCTGTTCGTTGGCGACCTTCGTCTCGCGGTTCTTCCGGATGAGTCCGGCGGAGGCATAGGTGGGAAGATCAGGAAGGGTGA
The DNA here is from genome assembly GCF_039920825.1 of Luteolibacter sp. Classification (GTDB taxonomy): domain Bacteria; phylum Verrucomicrobiota; class Verrucomicrobiia; order Verrucomicrobiales; family Akkermansiaceae; genus Luteolibacter. Next base: position 34,678 of record NZ_JBDSCX010000002.1, read on the forward strand.
TGTTTTCTCTAACGGACATCGCGGTGACCAGTCCTTCCTCCCGGCGGTTTTCGGGGACGAGGAAAATGCCATGGCCGATCGCGTCGCCGGCCTTGCGAATGACGAGCGATTCATTGCCCAGACTGACTTCTGCGCAGCCATGTTCGTCGAGACCGCACATCGCTTTCACGATTTCGGAGCGGCCCGCGCCGACCAATCCGGCGAAGCCGAGGATCTCGCCGCGCGCGGCGTCGAATGAAACCTGTTGTTTTGGAAAGCGGCTGGATCTCGCGTTGCGGACCTTGAGGAAGCCCGCTGTCACGGTCGCTCCGGATGGGGTGTAAACACTCTTGATCTCGCGCCCGACCATTTTGCTGACAATGCTGTCGTGGCTGATCTCCGCACGGGTCAGGCCACCGGCGTTTTTTCCGTCGCGCAGGACTTCGACGCGATCCGAGCAGCGGTCCACCTCGCCGAGACGGTGGGAAATGTAAATGATGCTGACACCCTGTTTGCGAAGCCCGGCGATGAGTTCGAGCAGCTTGTCGGTTTCCGTTAGGGTGAGGCTGGATGTCGGTTCATCCATGATCAGGATGCGCGCGTTCAGTGAAAGCGCCTTGGCGATTTCCACCATCTGCTGTTGGGCGATGGGGAGTTCGCCGAGGCGTTTGTGGGTCGGCACATCGAGCCCGACGCGTTTGAGCAACGGGATCGTATCCGCATGGATCTTCTTCCGGTCGATCAGCTTGAACGGCGACACCAGTGGTTCGCGGCCGAGGAAGACGTTCGCCGCGATGTCGAGATTTTCGAGGACATTGAGCTCCTGATGGATGAAGCCGATGCCGAGGGCCATCGAGTCGGTGACGTTCTCAATTTTGACCGGCTTGCCATCGACGAGCAACTCGCCCTCTTCGGGCTGATAGACTCCGCCGAGGATTTTCATCAACGTGGATTTCCCCGCGCCGTTCTCTCCGCAGAGGGAGAGGACCTCGCCTTCGCTGACGGTGAGACAGACATTGTCCAACGCCACCACGCCGGGGAATCGTTTGCAGATTCCGCGCATTTCGAGGAGAGGTGGTTTGCTCATGGTGATGTGGGTGGGCCGAAGTCCCACCCTCCTTATTTGCCTAGGACTTTTTTCAAGTCGGCCTTGAACGCGGCGACGTCGTCTTTCTTCAAGCTGCGGGTCGGGATGATCTGTTTGCCGCCTGATAGCGCGGTTTGGTCGCCGCCGAGGCGCTTGGCCATCTGGGTAATTGCCTGTTTGCCGAATTCGAACGGCTGCTGGACGACGGTGCCGTAGATGTCGCCGGAGGCCACACCTTCGAGGGTCTCGTCGTTTTCATCGAAGCAGACGATCTTGACCTTGCCTTGTTTGCCCGCGCTGCGGACGGCGTTGAGGATGGCCGGGCCGTTGTAGTTGTAGAGGCCGACGAGGCAGGCGACGTCCGGGTATTTCACCAGCGTGTCTTCGGCGTTTTTCTGGGCGCGCACGGTGTCGGTATCGTCGGTGCGGACGTCGATGACTTCGACCTTGGAGCCTTCGAGTTCCTTCTTGATACCGCCGAAGCGTTGCTTGGCGTTTTCCGCATCGGTCGCGCCGACGAAGACCATGATTTTTCCTCCGTCGGGCAAGGCTTGTTTGATCAGTTTGCCCGCTTCCACGCCTGCGGCGAAATTGTCGGTGCCGATATAACAGACGCGCTTGCTGTCGGGCGCGTCGCTGTCATGGCAGATGAGCAGCGTCTGTTCGGCGATCTTGTTGAGGAACGCGGTCTGGTTGGCGGGATCGATCGGGCTGACCGCGATGCCGTCCACGCCCTTTGCTAACAAATCATCGAGGATCTGTTGTTGCTCGGCGGCACCGCCGGTGGACGGGATCCGGAAATCGACCTCGACGTTGCCGAGTTCTTTTTCCGCGGCTTCACAACCGGAACGGGCGATGGTCCAGAAGGTGGCGGCGTTGTTGCTCACGAACGCGAGCTTGAGTTTCTTGCCGGCACCGGATTTCTCCCCGCAGCCGGCGAGGGTCAGGGCGAGCAGGGCGGTTGATAGAATGCGGAGTGTTCGAAGTTTCATGGGCTTGGTTTTGGAAAAAATCACTGGCCGTAATAGGCCGAGGGACCGTGTTTTCTGGAAAAATGCTTTTCCAACAGGTGAGGCGGCGCAGGTGGCGCTGTCGGATTGAGGGAGAGCGTCTTGAGCGCCATGTCGGCGATGATCTCAAGCGCGAGCGCGGTTTCCACGGCTTTGGCGGCGGTTGGTCCCCACGCGAAGGGGCCGTGGTTGCGGACGAGCACGGCGGGAACTTCGAGCGGATCGATGCCGACAAAGCGCTCGACGATGACCTTGCCGGTTTCCCACTCGTAATCACCGCCGGTTTCTTCCGGAGTCATGCCGCGGGTGACCGGCACCGGGCCGTTGAAATAGTCACAATGCGTGGTGCCCAGGCAGGGAAGATCCATCCCGGCCTGGGCGAAGGCGACGGCATTCCGCGAGTGGGTGTGGACCACGGCGCGGATACCGGCGAAATGCTGATAGAGATAGCGGTGCGTCGGCGTGTCCGACGACGGACGCAGGGTTCCTTCGATCACGTTTCCCTCAAAGTCGAGCACCACGATGTGTGAGCTACGAAGTTCATCGTAGCTCACACCGCTGGGCTTGATCGCGAAAACACGGCGTTCGGGATCGGCGACGGAAACATTTCCGAAGGTGAGATCGACGAGGCCGGTTTTCGGGAGCGCCAGGTTGGCGGCGAGGCACTCTTCCTTGAGGGAGGCGAAGGGCATTTCGTTAGTATTTGAAGCCGCCGCGGAAAACGTTTTCGCCGGGATAGGGAATTCCGGCGGGATTCGGAGTATCCACGACCTCGATGCCGAGCAGTTTGAAGGCATCGAACAACACCGCGCCGCAATGGGCGAAGGCGACAGCGGCGTGGTGATGGTAGTTGCCTAACAAAACGTGGCGATAGAAGCGGTGGAAGCCCGGAATGTAAGCGGTGCCGGTGCAGCCGAAGGTCTTCGGATCAAGATCGAGGAAATGTCCCTCGCAAATGTAGGCGCGGAGCTTGTCGCCGTGGCCGTGGACCTGGACGACGGTGATTGGCGATGCGGCGATCTGGCCCTCGATGGTGCCGCGGGTGATGTCGGGATCGGTGTCCGGCTCCATCAGGCGTTTCATGATAACCTGGTATTTCATCTCCGGATTCTTGAGCAGCTTGCCGGCGGTGTTGCCGCAGTGGAACATGCCGACCATGTCGCGGATCGGATAGTCCTTGAGCGATTCGTGGAGGTTGCTCGGGATCGAGTGGTTGATGTCGAGCACGGTGACCGTGTTGTCGCTGGCGTACTGGCCCATCAGCTCGGCGACGAGCGAGTAGGCGTCGTTCTCACAAGCGATCGGGAAGCCCTTGTCCGCCATGCGGCCGTTGATGAAACACGGGACGTGTTTGAGGGCGAATTCCTGCTCGGACCAGCACTGCGAAGCGGCGCCGGAAAGCTTGAGGCGGTCGCGGAAATTCCGGATCGCCTGCTCGTAATCGGATAGGCGGCCGACGAACTCCTCGTCCTTCGGGATGGAGGGCATTTCCTGCTTCATGTCCGCGGCGATGTCCTTGGACTCCTTGATGAGCTTGATTTCGTTCTGGAGGTCGAAGTGACCTAACTCCTCGATCTCCACGCCGATGGATTGGATCGAAGCGATGTTGTAATTGCAGGTTTCGAAATCGCGCGGGCGCGGGCCGAACAAACCGATGGTGGCGTTGCGGGTGCCTTTGACGACCTTGATGACTTTTTCGAAATGGGCGATTTCCTTCGCGCCGTCTTCCGCGGAAATGACGGGCAGCTCGGGAATGTGGACGCGGGCCTGGAGGTCGCGCTTGCGGATGGCCATCGCGGCGGAAAGCAGGCCGCAGAGGGCGTCGCCGCGTTTTTGCAGCATGCTCATTCCGCTTTCCTCGGCGGCGGCGATGAGAAGGACCGGACCGGGGAAGGCTTTGACGAATGCGGCGTCTTCGATTTCCGGAGAGAAATTTCCGAGGAACAAAATGACGGCATCACAACCGGCGGCGACGAGTTGCGCGGCGGCGTCCGCAGCGTGGGCGCGGGTCTCGACGATCGCGCAATCACCTTCCGGAATTGTTAGCTCGATGCCGAGTGCCTTGGTTGCGGCGACCAGTCGTTCGGAGCGTTCCGCGGCGAGGGGGCGGGGGAAGCAGTTGCGGGATGCGGAGACGAAGCCGAGTTTGATGTCGGGCGAGTGTTGGCCGAGTGGCAGATACATGGAGTTATTGGTTGGTGGATTTGAGATCGAGGAGGGTTTTCATGACCTGCGAGAGGTCCGCGGATTTCGTGACCCCGCCGAAAGCATCGTGGAGGGTCATGTAGAGATCGAACAACGACTGGTAGCATTTTTGATTTTCCGGGTCGGGTCGATAGGAAATTTCCTTCAACCCGGTCATGGCGGCCTGTGCGGCGGGGAAATCGCGATGCGCTCCGGCAACCACGGCGGCACCGATGGCGGAACCGAGTGCGCAGGATTGGGATGAACGGGAGAGACGCATTTCGCAGCCGGTGACATCGGCATAGATCTGCATGAGCAGCGGGTTCTTTTCCGCGATGCCGCCGGAGCAAACGATGCGTTCGACGGGCACGCCGTATTCGCGGATGCGGTCGATGATCGCGCGGGCCCCGAAGGCGGTGGCTTCGATGAGCGTTCGGTAGATTTCCGCTTGCGTGGTGTAGAGCGTCTGGCCTAGCAGAAGTCCCGTCAGGCGCTGATCGACGAGGATGGTGCGGTTGCCGTTGTTCCAGTCGAGAGCCAGCAGGCCGGATTGGCCGGGCTTCAGTTTCGCGGCGTCTTCGGTGAGTTTTCCGTGGAGCTCGGAGTCGCCTAACACACCTTCGACGAACCATTTGAAAATGTCGCCGACGGCGGATTGGCCGGCCTCGATGCCGAAGTAGCCTGGGAGAATCGCGCCTTTCACGATGCCGCAGATTCCGGGAATGTCGGCGACGGTTTTGTCGGCGGAGACGACCGCGCAATCGCAGGTGGAGGTGCCGATGACTTTCACCAGCGTGCCTTCATCGACACCGCAGCCGATGGCACCGTAGTGGACGTCCATCTCGCCGATGGCGATCGGGATGCCGGCGGTTAGGCCGAGTTTTTCCGCCCATTCCGCGCATAGGTTTCCGGCGATGGCGGATGCGTCGTGGGCTTCGGTGTAGAGTCGGTCGCGGAGAGGGGCGAGCTTCGGATCGAGCGCTGATAGAAATTCCTGATCGGGCAGGCCGCCCCAATCTTCGGCGTAGAGCGCCTTGTGTCCGGCCATGCAGACGCCGCGTTTGATTTCACGGGGATCAGTGACGCCGGCGAGGACGGACGGGATGAAATCCGAAAGCTCGACCCACGAAAACGCCGCGTCGAACACCACGGGATCGACCTTGAGGCAGTGCCAGATTTTCGCCCAGAACCACTCGGACGAATAGGTGCCGCCGATTTTCGCGAGGTATTGCGGGCGGATTTCGCGTGCCGTGGCGGTGATGGCGGCGGCCTCCGGGATGCTGGTGTGGTCCTTCCAGAGCCAGCATTGAGCGTTCAGATTGGCGGAAAACTCCGGCTTGTTAGCGAGTGGCGTGTTCGTCGCATCGACCGGCAGCGGGCTGGAGCCTGTGCCGTCCATGCCGATGCCGATGACCTGGTCATTTGAAAACGACGGCTCGGCGGCGCGGGCGGCTTCGAGCGCGAGCAGCGTGGCTTTTTCCAGCGCGAAAACGTAGTCGGCGGGATTCTGGCGGGCGAGGTGGTGATCGGCGGGATTGAGCAGGATCCCTTGATTTCCGGAGGGGTAATCCACCACGGCGGTGCCGATTTCCCGGCCGTCCTTGCAATCGACGACGAGCGCGCGGGCGGAGTTGGTTCCGTAATCCAGACCGATGGTGTATGGCATGACTCTTGTTTCATGCAGATCAGGGGGCATCGCGGAAAGCGGCAAATCGTATGACAGTCATATTTGGCGCTGGACCATGCGGGAATTCGGCGGAAAATCCCCGGCGATGTTGAAACCGACGATGGCGGAGGTGGCGAAAGCCTCAGGAGTTTCGAAAAACACGGTGAGCCTGGCCTTGCGCGGGAGTCCGAGGATTTCGGAAGCGACCCGCACCCGGATCGAGGAAGTGGCTCGGAATCTGGGCTATCGGCTCAATCCGACGGTCGCCCACCTGATGGCCGAACTGCGGCAGAACCGTTCGCCCGGATTTCAAGCGACGCTGGCGATGATCAACGCGAACGAGGACCGCGACGCGATGTCAAAGCACCCGACAGTGCCGGTCTATGTCGCGGGTTGCCGCCAGCGGGCGCAACAGCTCGGTTACCGGCTCGACGAGTTCTGGCTGCACGAGACGAACATGCCGCTGGCCCGCTGGCAGTCGATTTTCCGGGCGAGAAACATCCGCGGCGCGGTGATTGTCGGGCTGATGCAGCGCAACCGCCTGCCCGCGCATCTGGCACCGCTGTGGGATGAGTTTCCCGCGCTGGTGACCGGGGTGCGGACACGCGAGCCGGCGCTTTCCTTCGCCTGCAGTGATCAGCACTCGCTGGCACTGATGGCGTTCGAAAAAGCGGTGGCGCTGGGTTATCAACGGCCGGCGCTGGTCTTGGACGGAGTGATCGACGCGCTGATTGAAGGACGCTTCACCGCCGGATTCCTCACGGGGCAGAGCCGCTTGGTGCCGGTCGGGCAGAGGACGCAGCCATTTTACGACGTCGCGGCGGCACGGGGTGACCGGGCGATTTTCTCCAAGTGGTTTGCCGAAAATCAGCCGGACGTCATTTTCACCCTCTACCATGAAGTGAAGCGCTGGATCCAGGAAATGGGCCTGCGCGTGCCGGAAGACGTCGGCTTGATCCAGTACGAATGGCGGTCCGACCACGGTGGCTGGGCGGGCATGGACCAGCGCAACGATCTCGTCGGCGCGGCGGCGGTGGACATGCTGATTTCCCTGGTCCATCACAACGAGCGCGGCGTTCCCGAGCACCCGCGGGCGACATTGATCGGCAGTCATTGGGTTGACGGGACGACGGTTAAAGCCGCCTCCGCCGTCGACTGAATCCTGCTCCGCCCACTGGCCCGCAACGTGCTGCCGTTCATGGGAGTTGCAATTTCAGGAAATCTGCCCTAAGTCGCGCCCGTCCCGTTTCTCCACCCATGATCCAGCTTAGAACCGCCGCCAAGTTTGCCGCCGCCATCGCCACGCTTTTGTTGGCCAACTGCGCCAATCAGAAACCCTCCGCCCAGACCACCAAGGACGGCAAGTTCGTGAATCCCTATCCGGCCGGAACTTATGACAATTTCAAAGCCGAGCCGACCTATCCGAAAACCTACTCGGTTTGGAAAAACGAAGAACTCCTTTCGAAAACCGACGCCAGCAATTCCTCCATCCTCATCAGCCTCGAGAAACAACGCGGCTTCCTGATGAATGGCGATCAAGTGGTGATGGACTATCCGATTTGCTCCGGAATCCCTGAACGCCCGACTCCAACCGGCACCTTCTACATCCTCGAAAAAGTCGTCGATAAGAAGTCCAACAAGTATGGAAAAATGCTCGATGCCTCCGGTGAAGTCGTGAATTCCAATGCGGATATGGGCATCGATCCCGTCCCCGAAGGCGGCAGATTCGAAGGCGCTTCGATGCGCTACTGGATGCGCCTCACCAACGACGGCGTCGGCCACCACATCGGTCCGGTAAAACGCCATCCCGCCTCCCACGCCTGCATCCGCGGCCCGAGCGCGACGATGCCGGTCGTCTACTCCAAAGTGAAGGAAGGGACGCGCGTCACCGTCGAGTGAGCCATCTGATTTTCCCGAATGGAGAAGGCCCGGACGCATTCGCATCCGGGCCTTTTCGTTTCAAAAAATTCCGGGGAATTCCGGGGTTACTCGTCTTCCTCTTTGACGAACTTCTTGTGACCGTCCTTCTTCATGCCCTTCAGCGTGTCGACGATTTTCGCGACTTCCTCAGGCTTCCCGGCGAGGAACGCGCCTTCCACATCGCACAGGGTGATGAAGAGCTTGCCCATCATCGTGCGGTATTCATTGGCGGCCTTGTCCTTGTCCGGGCCGTCCGGCATTTCCTTGATCAGCACCGGGATTTCCAGTGCCGCCTTGAGCGCACCTTGTTGGGCGTCCCGCGCTTCCTTGGCACCCTTCACCGGGTCGGTTTCGCGGCGGAAGCCTTTGAACGCGTCGTCCATCGCTTCCATTTGTTTGCCCAGCGGCGTCTCGTCCTTTTTCTCCTTATCCTGAGCTCTCGCCGGGACCAGCAGGAGACCGAATGCACAGCCCAGTAAAATCATTTGTTTTTTCATACGCGACGATTACGCCCGAAAACCCCCTGCCTTTCCAATCGTAAATTTCCCGTTTCTTTTCCGGGTGAAATCACCCATCTTTCCGCGCTTGAATCCCAAGTTGAAATGGCGGCGCCGGATCCTCCGGTTGCTCGGTGCCGGGGCGCTCGCCGCGGTGCTTGGCTGGTTCGTGCTGCCGTTCGCGGTCTCGCTGCCCGCCGGATTGTTGGAAAATCCCGCCTCCTCGCCAGTGCTGTTGGACCGCCACGGCACACCGATCCTGCATCTGGCGCTACCAGATTCCACCCACGCCGCCGCAGTCTCGCTGGATGAAATTCCCGCCGATCTCATCGCCTGCACGCTGGCCGCCGAGGACAAGCGCTTCCGCAGTCACGGCGGCGTGGACCTGTTAGCCACGATGCGCGCCGCCCGCGACAGGGTGGTTTACCGCGGCGTTTCCGGCGCGTCCACGATCACCCAGCAGCTCGTCAAAATTTCTTCGCCTCCGGCCAAACGCGTGCCGCTTACCAAGCTCCGTGAGGTGCTCGCCGCCCGCCATCTCGAAATGACGTGGTCCAAGGATCGGATTCTAACCGCCTATCTCAACCGCCTCGATTACGGCAATCTCCGCATCGGCGCGGCGGAAGCCGCCCGCTTCTATTTTCAAAAACCGTTAGGAGACCTCTCGCTCGCCGAGTGCGCCCTGCTCGCCGGACTGCCGCAGGGCCCTTCCCACTTGAATCCGCTCCGGCATCCGAAACGGGCGATCTCGCGGCGAAACTTCGTCCTCCAGCGGCTGGCCGCCAACGGACAAGCCGATACCGCCCGCATTGCCGCTGCCATGGCGGAGCCACTCACCCTGCGGCCCCTCGTCGAGAAACAGCCAGCGCCCTGGCTCGCGCAGATCCAGAACCCCACGCTGCAAATCCAAACCACCCTCGACCTCCCGTTGCAAAACGACCTCCAAGCCATCGTCCGCGAGGAGACCGCCAAGCTCAAGGCCGCGAATCTCCGACATGCCGCCGTCGTCGTCATCGACAATCCCACCGGCGAAATCCTCGCCCTCGTTTCCTCCGCCGATTGGGACGACCCGCGTGGCGGACAGATGAACGGCGCGCTCATCCCGCGCTCGCCCGGCTCCACGCTCAAGCCGTTTATGTATCTGTTAGCCATGGAGCGGAATCATCGGATTCCCTCTTCCATCCTCGCCGACATCCCCAGTCCGTTCCGCACGCCGCAGGGGCTGGACCTGCCGGAAAACTATGACCGCGGCTACCGCGGCCCTGTCACTCTGCGCACCGCGCTTGCTTGTTCGCTCAACGTCCCGGCCCTGCGCGAACTCAATTTCCTCGGCGGCCCGAAGCCGCTTTACGAGCTGTTGGAAAACCTCGGCATCACCACCCTCGATGCCGATCCCAACCTCTACGGCCTCGGGCTCACTCTCGGCAACGCACCCGTTAGGCTCCTCGAACTCACCAACGCCTACGCCACCCTCGCCCGCCAGGGTCTCTATTTTCCGCCGGTTCTTTTCCCCGGCAAGCCGCCCGAGCCGCGCTCCTTGTTCGATAGTCGCAGCGCCTACCTCATCGCCGACATTCTATCAGACGCCGACGCGCGCGCGCCATCGTTCCAGCCCGGCGGCCCGCTTGACTTCCCGTTCAAGTGCGCGGTGAAAACCGGCACCTCGTCCGATTTTCACGACAACTGGTGCATCGGTTTCACGCCGCGCTTCACCATCGGCGTGTGGGCGGGAAATTTCGAGCAGCAGCCGATGAAAGGTCTATCAGGCATCGCCGGTGCCGGGCCGATTTTCCATCGCGCCATGCTCCGCCTGCACCGCGACATCAAGCCGACGTGGTTCGAGCGGTCTAACGGACTCATCGACATCACCATCGATCCCCGCAACGGGAAACTCGTCCCCGCCGATGCGAAATCCGCCCGCCAGGACCTCGCCGCCCAAGACCAGCTCCCGCCCTTCGCAACCCCTGCCGACTACGACACCAGCGGCAAGTCTCTGCTAGATCCCACCTACGCCGGATGGTTCGCCAGCAGTCACAATCTGCGCCGCAACGAACTCGCGCTCGATCCCGCCACACCTGCCCGCGAACCGCTCCGCATCATCAGCCCCGCCGACAACGCCACGTTTCTGCTAGATCCGGAAATCCCCTCCGGTTCCGACAAGCTGCGCCCCGTCACCAATCTCCCCGGCACCGCCCGCTGGCAGTCCGCCACCCTGCGCATCGAGCCCGGCACCCCCGAGCCCATCATCCACCTCACCGCCGGCACCCACATCGTCACCGCCACCGATCCGGCGACGGGCGAAATCCACACGCTGACGCTGCGGGTGAAGTCGCTATGAGCGGTTTTGTATGTAGTTTAGCCCTTTAGGGCGTCTTCGGCGCGCAAAGATGAAGACGCCCTTTAGGGCAATGCCTTTAAGGATTCAACCAGCTGTCTAACAGAGCGTTTTGCACTGGTACTTTTAAAACAGATGTTTTGATTGGGTGGGTGTCTGACCCATCCATCTCCCACCTGCCGTTTTTC
>NZ_JBDSCX010000003.1:0-102812 GCF_039920825.1 Luteolibacter sp.
GAATTCGGGGTCGTGTCTTCTGCGTTTGCCTTTCATTTCGTGTGTGTTTGGTTCGGTTTACAGTCCGCACCCACACACCACAATCATAGCTTAACCCTTGGCCCGAATTCCGGGGACCGGCTCACACAATGGTAGCGACTCTTTCACTTAACTTGAGTGGATCTTCGACAAGCCCACACACCAAACCCGACCCGCCTCCCGCATAGAGGCCCGAGAGATTCTGTTGATCGCTTGAGTTCAGCAAGAGGAATCATAGTAAGAACAAGGGATTGCTTGGAGGAAACGACGTCCGCCCCCAACATGGCTGCCTTCCATTGCTGTCTGTGACTCGTCGACGAATCTGAAGGCAATGTATGACGATTCTATGCCGTATCCAAAGAGGATGACGTCTTCACCAAGACGCTGCCAAGTGGCATTCTTGTAGTTACTGTTGCAAATAACTTTCCCGTCTGCGGTAAAAACAAACTGATTTATCTTCTTACGATCTGATCTCAAGAAATCCCAAGTAGTATCAATCAACGGATCATCTTTTGACGGAAGCTGCGGAGCTGAAACTTGATCGCCGCGGACCCATCCGATAGCTGGTTTTGATTTGATTATCTGAAAGAGGCCGGTTTTCACAGCCGACCCAAGATTGTCGGGAGTGGTCCATTTTCTACGGTGCCGATTTTCTTCGACCTTAGCTCTGAATTTATCCAGTGATCTCTTTCCTGCTTCTGATTTCTCTACTTTGTCCGAAATGAGCTGCCCAGGGTGGCCGTGGACAAACGGAATGATGGGTCTTTTCTGACTAATCGCGTAGTCATATTCCTTTTCAGTGTAACCCATTCCATCTTTGTCGCGAGATCCGTAACGACCGCCAAGGATCAGAATGTAGTAGTCGCACCTGTCTATCATCTGTTTTATGATTTCCCATTGCGTGTCGTCTGCTGCTGGGAAAAACTCCATACCCGACGGAATGAAATCGAGTTCCAGGAGAGCTTGGATAACTTCGCGCCGCTCTTCTTTAAGATCATCGTAGGTGCTACTGACAAAAACTTGATACCGCTTTTCCATTGTTTTGCCTATTACTTACCCTACCCACTTTTCAGTGACAATCGGATTAGCTTGGTTTCTCGTTCCGCAAGGAAGAAAATGATCTCATTCACCGGAACTTCACCCCAAGTCCCTTCGTCAGCGCTTCGAGGACTTTCTGATGGGCGGTGTCGATCTCTTCCGTTTTGAGGGTGCGAGTGGCCTCGCGGTAATGGAAGCGGTAGGCGACGGATCTGCTATCTGCGGCGATCTTCTGACCGGTGGGGTCGGTGAAGACGTCGAAGCACTCGGACGAGACTAACAAGGGCTCGGCGAGTTTGGTGATGACGGCTTCGATCTGGGCGTTCGCGGTGGTGGCTGGGAGTTCCATCGCGGCGTCGCGGGAGGAGCCGGGGAACTGCGGGAGATCCTCGACGTGGCTGATGCCGTTGAGCAGTTTGCGGAGTTTTCCGAGATCGAGTTCGGCGACGTAAACCGGCGTGGTGAAATCGAGTTCGCGCTCGCGGGCCGGTGTGAGGCGGGCGAAGACGCCGATGTTCTGGTCATCGACCTTGATGTCGCAGCCGAGGACGAATCCGTCGCGCTCTTTCGGGGCGAATTTGATTTCGCGACCGCCTAGCAGGGCGGCGAGAATGCCTTTGAGATCGTAGAGGTCGCTGGTGCGGTCGGCCTGTGACCAGCCGGTGGGCAGGGCGGAGCCGGAGAGCAGGATGGCGAGCGTCTCGCTTTCCTGGTCCTTGGCCTTGCCGCCGCCGGCGTTGCGGAAGACGCGGCCCATTTCGAAGAGGCGCAGCGACTTCGCCTGCTGGCGGACGTTTCTAGCAGCCGAGGCGATCAGGCCGGGGACGATGCTCGGGCGCATGACAGCGTGGTCCTCGCTGAGCGGGAGTTTCACGCGGATGACATCGCCATCCTGCAGCGGCCGCAGCGGCAGGATGTCGGAAACCTGGACGTCCGAGATGAGCTTGATGGTCTGGCATTCGTGCAGGCCGAGTGCTGCGAGACGGCGGCGGAGGACCATGTCGGCATCGTAAGCGGCATCGACCGGGCTGGCGGGGACGAAGGTGCCGAGGAAACGCGAGGGCACGTTGTCGAGGCCGTGGACGCGGGCGATTTCCTCGACGAGATCGATGTGGCGCTGGAGATCGGCGCGGAAGGAGGGGACGTCCCAGGTGCCGTCGGCGAGCTTGGTGAGGCCGAGGCGGGTGAGGATTTCCTCGGCGTCGGTTAGGGCGATGGAGCCGCCCATGAGCTGGTCGAGTTTCTGCGCGTCGAGGGTGACGGACCGGACGAGGACGGGGGCTTCACCGGCGAGCAGGGTGGTTTCTTCCGCAGTGCCACCTGCGAATTCGAGGATGAGTTTTACGGCGAACGACGAGGCAGTTAGAATGCCTGCCGGATCAACGCCACGCTCGAAGCGATAGGAGGAATCCGATGATAGGGCGGTCCGGCGCGAGGTGCGGCGGATGCCTTGCGGGGTGAAATAGGCGGACTCCAACAGGATGTCCGCGGTGGTTTCCGTCACGCCGCTATCCGCTCCGCCCATGACGCCGGCCAGGGCGAGGGCATTTCCTGACGCATCGGAAATGACGAGGTCATCCGGCGTGAGGACGTGGGTGGATTCGTCGAGCGCGAGGAAGTTTTCGCCGTCATTGGCGGCCCGGACGACGATGCCACCGATGAGTTTCGCGGCATCGAAGGCGTGTAGCGGTTGGCCAAGTTCGTGGAGCACGTAGTTCGTGATATCGACGATGTTATTGATCGGGCGCAGGCCGATGGATTCGAGGCGCTGCTTGAGCCACGCGGGGCTGTCCTTCACGGTGACACCGGAAATCCGGATCGCGGTGTAAAACGGGCACGCCGCTGGTGCGTCGATGCGGATCGTGAAATCACGGGCGACCTCCGTTTCCCTGACAGGAATATCCAAAGGGAGCAGCGGGATCTTGAGCAAGGTTGCGAGCTCGCGGGCCATGCCGCGGTGGCTGAGAAGATCGGGGCGGTTAGGCGTGACTTCGAGTTCGAGCAGGGTGTCGGAATCGAAGAGTTGCTTCACGGGTTTTCCGATTTCGGAATTCGCGGGAAGGATGAGCAGGCCGTCCTCACCGGCGGGCAGGCCGATCTCGGAGGCGGCGCAGAGCATGCCTTTGGATTCCACTTTCCGCATGACCGTCTCACCGATGGTGAAACCGCCGGGAAGCTCGGCACCGGGAAGGGCGCAAGGGACTTTGTCGCCGACCTTGTAGTTCCGCGCGCCGCAGACGATCTGGCGGAGCGTGGCTTCGCCGCAGTTGACCTGCGTGACTTTCAGACGGTCCGCATTCGGGTGCTGGACGGCTTCCATGATCTGGGCGACGACGATCCTATCCGAAGCAATGCCTTTGGAAATAATGCCTTCGACTTCAACGCCGGCGAAGGTGAAGAGGTCGTCGATTTCCTTGATGGATTTGCCGGATAGATCGAGGTGGGTGGCGAGCCAGTTGAGAGAAACATTCATGGGAAGAGGATAGGGGATCGGAGATAGGGGATGGAAGAGGAAGAATCGATTCAGAGATCTTCGTTGTGATGGGTTTCCACGCCGCGAGTGAAGAGATAAATGGATTTCGAAAGCTGATTCAGGCGCTCGTGAAGTGAGTGAAAAAGTTCCTCTTCGCGGAGGGATCCGGTTTCGAAGAGAGTTTCCAAATGATCGACCGTTTCGAGCGCCGAGCCATATGAGTAGTCCAGGAAACGGATGTATTCGGCCTTGTGACGACGGCGACCGTAGCCCTCGACGATATTGGATTTCACGGATTTCATGCTCCGTCGAATTTGGCTACCCTCTTCATAGAGTTCATACTTCGGAAGCGAAACCAAGGTCATGCGATGAATCTCGATAACCAGCTCGCGAGCCAATATCCAGATCCTCAGCTTTTTATAACCCAGTGAGTCCGATTCCATAGTCTTCTATCCAACATCTCCTATCTCCAATCCCCTATCTCTTCAGGCGAATTGTTTGAGGAAACGGGCGTCGTTTTCGATGAGCAAACGGATGTCTTTGATGCCCCAGCGGATCATGGCGAGGCGGTCGAGGCCCATGCCGAAGGCGAAGCCGGTGACTTTCTCGGGATCGAAGGCGTTGTCCTTGCGGGACTTGTTGATCGCTTCGAAAACGGCGGGATCGACCATGCCGCAGCCGGCGATTTCGATCCACTTAGGGGCCTCGCCTTTTACGGTGAGCTTCACGTCGATCTCGAAGCTCGGCTCGGTGAACGGGAAGAAGTGCGGGCGGAATCTAACTTCCGTGGAGGTGCCGAACAGCTCGCGGAGGAAATACTCCAACGTGCCCTTGAGGTCGGGGAGGGAAACGTTTTCGCCGACGTAAAGGCCTTCGAGCTGGCTGAAGACGGAAAGGTGGGTTGCATCGATTTCGTCGCGGCGATAGGCGGAGCCGGGGCAGATGATGCGGATCGGCGGCGTCTGGGTTTCCATGGTGCGGATCTGCACGCTGGAGGTGTGGGTGCGGAGCAGTTTGCCGGAGTCGAAATAGAACGTGTCCTTTTCGTTCCGCGCCGGGTGGTCGGCGGGAGTGTTGAGGGCGTCGAAACAATGGAACTCATCCTCGATTTCCGGTCCGTCGGCGAGCGCGAAACCCATGCGGCGGAGGATGCGAATGGCTTCGTCGCGGATCAACGTGAGCGGATGCAGCGAGCCGACGGAAATCTGGCGGGCAGGCAAAGTGACATCGATACCGACCAACGCGGCTCGGTCCGCGATTTCCCGGAGGGCGATCTGCTTCTCCTCCAACGCGGCCGTAATTACGGTGCGGGCGGCGTTGAGGAGCTGGCCGACAGCTGCCTTGTCTTCTTTCGGCACGTCCTTGATGCCCGCGGCAACGAGCGTCAGGGTGCCTTTTTTGCCGAGCACGGCCACGCGTGCGTCATCGAGCGTGCGTTCGTCCGCCGCGGCGGAGATTTGCGCAAGCGCTTCATTTTGGATGGCTTCGATTTGCTCCTTCATGGGAAAGGCGAGGGGAATAGACCGAAACCCGCCATCGGTCAAAGCCAAGCTTCTTCGAGACCCGCCGGGAAATCTGATACCATTCCGCGCCGTATCGCGTAACCTCGGGCCATGCGTTTCGTCAGTTTCCTCGCCATCGTGCTTCTGCCCAGCCTGATCCGGGCGGAGGAAGCCGACAAGCCGCTGGAGATCAAACTGATTTCCGAAGTGCGGAGCGTCAGCCCGGGAAAGGAATTTCACCTCGGGCTCCACCTGAAACACCCGCCTGGGTCACATACTTATTGGAAAAATCCCGGCATCGTCGGCCTCGCGACAAAAATCCAATGGAGCCTGCCTCCCGGCTTCAAGGCCGGAGAAATCCAATGGCCCGCACCCCGGATCGTCAAAATGGCGAGCTACGAGGCCCAGGGCTACGAGGGCGAAACGCTGCTGCTGATCCCTATTTTACCTCCCGCGGATCTATCCACGAAAACAATCACCCTGACCGCCAAAGCGTCGTGGATGTGCTGTGGAAAAACCTGTCAGCCTGCGACCGATGTTCCGTTTTCCATCACCTTGCCAGTCACCGAATCCGCGAAAACGGATGCCGAGACCCGACCTCTGTTTGAAAAATTCCGCGCTCTCGTTCCCAAACCGAATACCAAATGGACAGTCACTGCCCAACGTCACCCCACCGAAATCTGGCTCACTTTGAAACCCGCTTCCCGCGATATGATGTTGTCCGACGATGCCAAGAAGATCCATTTTTTCACAGCCGACGGTCAGGTGGACTCCAACGGGAAGCAGGGAATCGAAATGATCGAAGACGGCACGATTTCCATAAGTCTTCCTGTTTCCGAAACCGGGCCGAAGAATCCGCCCACGCTTCCGGGAGTTGTTAGCCTGCCACAAGGCGAGCAACCTGCGGTTTTTGTGGAGGTCGATCCGAAGTATTGAAATCAGTTCGCGGGATGTGCGGCCAGATACGCCTTCACATCCTTCGTTACGATCAGCTCGCCCTTCATGATCGCCCAGTGGCCAGGGAAGGTGCAGACGTATTGATAGGTGCCTTCCTTGACGGGCGCGGTGAGGTGAAGGGTTTCCGATTTCCCGGCTTCGACGAGTTTGGTGGCGTCGAGGATGCGCGGATCATTTTCCAGAAGATAGGCGCGGCCCTTGCTGTCTAACTTGTCGGGAGCCTGCGTCTGCACGGCCGTGGCAACGTCCTGCATCGTTCCGGGCATGACGAAGACCAGATTGTGCGGCATGGCGTCGGGATTTTCGAAAATGACTTCGAAGGGTTTGCCTGCTTCCACGACGAGGCGCGCGGTGTCGTAACGGAGCTGCTCGCGGACGGTTTTGATCGTGAAGGATTTCACATCGAGATCTCCCAGTGCCTTCTTCGCCGCGGCGGATTGGTCGGCGGGGAGCAGGGCGATGAGTTTGTTCGCCACCTGGATCGTGTCGGCGTATTCCTTCGAGGTGCGGCTGTCGGCGGGGACCGTGCGGGCCCAGTCGATGATACCCTTGGCTGCCAGCGCCGTTTGATCCTTGGACCACGCGCTGTTTGGAAGCTTCGTCATCGCTTGCGCGGCCGCGGGAACCTGATCGTTCTTCCGGATCAAATCAGTTAGGATAACAAAGACCGCCTGTGGCTCTTTCCCGAGGCCGGCCAACGCGTGGATTGTGGCGCGGCGGATGGTGCCGGCGGCGTCGTTCTGTATCCCGATTTGAGCGGACTCCTTCGGCGCGGGATTGCCCGATTTCTTGAAAATCTCGTGGCGGTCCGCATCCAGAATTGTTAGGTCGAAGCCTTCCATGCGGTTTCCAAGCTCCTCGTCGGTGCGGTTCCAAATGGAAACGGATTCAATGGCCTGTTCTGATCCGAGATCCAGTTCCCACCAGGGGCTTGGCGCATTTTCGTCGGTGTGGGTCACCGAGTCGGCGCTGTATTTTCCGTCGGTCCTGCCATCGATGGCACGTTTGGCGTCTCCATCGTTGGAGGTGCTTTGCTGAGTTGCTTTGCCTTTCTCCGCGATGTTTTTACCCTGGCTGAAAACCTGGACTTCAGCGAGCGAGAGCGTGCCCTTCCGCGGAAGCTCGATGCGGATGAAACGGCCGCTAGCGCCTTTTTGGTTTTTCAACGCGGCAGCCACTCCGTTGGGAAGGGTGACGAGAAGGTTTTTAACAATATTGAAAGCACTGCCGCGGAGTTGCTCGTCCGGAACGAGTGGCAGCGCGTTGAGAAACGAGGTGAGCGCCTGCGGTGACCGGATGGCCTCATTCCAGACGGCGCCTATCGAGTGATCGGCGGTGATCAGGGCCGCTGCTGCGCTTTGTTTGATGGCGTCGGACGCACCGGAGACGGCGAGTTTCTGAACCGATTCCCGTGAGGATTTGAGATCTGCGGTGGATTGTTGGAGCAACATCACGCAGAGATCCCGTGTGGCGCTGTCATCCTTGTCAGGCAGACTCGCAAGGACTCCCACCAGGGTCCTTGTCGGTGGGATTTTCTTCAATCCCGCAAGCTCGGAAAGGGCGGTTTCGCGTTGTTTCATCTCCACATCGGGCCGGGTCAGCAGCGCGGTGAGAGTAACCGGTGACTTGGGCAGCTTCATCAGATCGGTATTGCTCACGGAATCCAGCAGGAATGAAATTCCGGCGGGGTTGTCGGTGGCGAGTTCCTTGCCTTCCGCGATGGCGTCCTTCCACCAGGGCTTGAGCTGGCGCATGGTTTCCTTGAAACAATAGTCGAGGTAGTAATCCGTCGGGTGTTTCAAAATTGTTAGAGCGGCGTCCGCGGCGGCGGTCTCGCGGAAAAAACTGGCGACACGCACCGCTTCGAGCCGGACACGCGGCGCTTCGTCCTCGGCCGCGACCTTGACCATGGCCAATGCTCCGGGCACGCGGTCGCGCCAGTAGCCGAGCACGCGGATACCTTGGGCACGGGCGCGGGGTTCGGGGGATTTCAGCACGCGTTGAAGCAGGGGCAGGTTCACGATGTTGTGCCACTGATGGACCCACAGTGCTTCGAGCAGGTGGTGCTCATAGGCGGGATCCGTGGTATCGAGGGTTTTCACCCAAGCCATTGCGCCGGCGGTGACTTCCTTGGCGTCGTGTTTTCCGAGCTCGATCTTGGCGCGGAGGCGGACGTCGTTTTCAGGCTCCTTGAGCAGATTCAACAGCGCGGGGATCGGCTGGCCATCGATCTGCTTCGGTTCCAGCAACGGGCGGCCCTCGTAAGTGATCCGGTAGAGCCGGCCATGCGCGTGGTCTCTGTTAGGATCGCGCAGGTGGTGCTGGAGGTGGCCGATGAGCATCTGCGACCAGTCCATGAAATAGAGCGAGCCGTCGGGAGCGACCGTGATGCCGGAGGGCCGGAAATTCGGATTTTTGGCGATATCGGTTTCGATGAGGTTTGAAATCGTTTCGCCTTTGATGCCGGAGCCTTCCTCCGTCAGTTTCGCACGGAAAATTCCCTGAACGCTGATGACGTTGGTATTGAGGAAAAGCCCCTGCCAGTCGTCCGGGAAATGGCGGCTTGATAGAATGGTGGTGCCGGGGCAGGGCCGCGACGGGCGGTCCCAGAATTGTTTCATCGTCGGGTGTGCGCCCGTGTCGAGATGGCCGCTCATGGCCGGGCCGTAATAGTTGGCGTTTCCGGTCGCGTCGGTGATCAGGTCGTTGCCCCAGTAATCGAAAACCCGGCCGTGCGGATTCGCGAATCCATACGGCGCGTGGCGCATGAATTTCCCGGTGAGCGGCTCGTAGCGATAGATCCCACCATCGATATTTCTGATAGGTCCGTTGAAGGTTTCCACATTGCTGCGGAGGAACACGCCGTCACTCAGATAGACCGCGCCGCCGGGTTCGTAACACATGGAATTCGTCTCATGGTGGGAGTCCGCGGCGTCGAGGCCGTGGAGCACGCGCTCGCGGGTGTCGGCCTTGCCATCGCCGTCGGTGTCACGGACGTAGAGGAGATCCGGCGACTGCATCAGGAGGATGCCGTCCTTGTAAAACTGGAAGCCGGTCGGACAGTTCAGGCCATCAATGAAAGTCGTTGTTTTCAAGGCCTTGCCGGTCTTCGGATCAAGATCAATCACGAGGATCTTGTCGAAGACCTTCGTTGTCGGCGAGGTCTCCGGATAGTTCGGCCAGACGGCGATCCAGAGGCGGCCTTTGGTGTCGAAACTCATCTGCACCGGGTTGATCAAATCGGGAAACGATTTCTCGGACGCGACGAGCTCCACCTTGCAGCCGGGAGCCATTTTCAGATACTTGATCGCATCCTCGGGGTCGTCGTAGGGCACTTCCTCTTTCCGGTTAGGCGGCGTCAGATCCACCGGCGGCAGGTTGTCGTCGGTCACTTTCAGATCGCCGCCCTTGGCCACCGCCCAGACGCGCTTGTCGCGGTTCGCGGTCTTGACGTCACGCTGCGCCATTTCCTGGCCGAGGATGGTGTTATTTGTCACACCGGCGTATTCGAGGAGTCCGCGATCACCGTAGATGTTGTATTGGTCGACGGTGCGGTAGCGGTGGTGCCATTCGTTGTTTTTGTCCAAGACCGCCTCACGGATTTTCGCGACCGAGGGATCGCTCGTCGCGGCGGGCATTTTTCCGAACACCGCCTCGAACTGAATCGGTGCCAGCAGTTTGTCGCCTTCTCCCGTGAGGTGAATGCCGTTGATCGTGAGCGGATGATCGGCTTTCTGATAGAGTTCCGTGGATGGCTTGAACAGATCGACGAACGGGATGTTTTTCGCCTTCGCGATTTCCGCCATGGCGTGCGTGTAGAGGCCGAGGTTGCGGTTGTTCTCCTCGCCGTCGGTGAAATTCGGATTGTGCAGATCCTCTTGGGCGATCGGGGAAAACAACACGATGCGCGGTGCTCCCTTGCCGCTGAAATTCGCCGCCTGCAGCTTGCCCAGATAGTCGCCGAGGTTTTTCTTGAAATCCTCCAGCCCTTGCGGTCCGTGGAACGATTCATTGAAGCCCCAGTAGGCGAGAATCACGTCCGCTCCGAAATCGGCGCCGGCCTTGTAAACCAGTTTGTCGTTCAGCTTGGTATCGCCGGTTTTCATCGAGAGGAACCACTCGATCGGCGGCACTCCCTTCGAGCGGGGGTGGACGTCCACCTCGTCCGCGGAGAAACCGAGATTGCGGATCGTTAGATCATCGTCGGGAAACGCCTTTTGGATGAGCGCCTCGAACCACGCCTGATGTTGCTGCCGGTCGGCCAGTCCGCTGCCGACGATGGCGATGTGGTCGCCCTTTTTCAGTTGCAGGAGCGGCTCGGCTGCGGATGCGGAGACGAGCATCGCAAGCGTGGCGAGTCCGAGTTGGAAGGTGGATTTTGGGGCCATGGAGATCGGGGATACGGGAAAGGGGAGGCTCATCGTTCAAGAGCAGTTCCTCCAAATGAGTTACACGGGTAACAATGTCCGGGAGACGGACTCTGCCGCGTCCACAAACGATGGGAAATCCGGCTGCCAACCGGTGGTTTGCAGCTTGGCGTTGGACACTTGTTTATGGGTCCAGCCGCGTTTGCGGTTCAAATCGCGGGGGCCGGACGGCGGGAGTGACAGGGAAAACATTTCCGCTAGTTTTTCATAGCAACCAAGCTGGGTGAGCGGTTGCGAATCGCTGACGTTGAAAATTTCACCCAGCGCTCCGGAGGTGGCCAGGTGGAAAATCGCCCTTGCCGCATCGTCGCGGTGGATTTGGTTCAGGAAACGCCGGCCATCCTCCTCGATGATCGCTTCGCCGCCGAGAAATTTCCGCAAAATCACGCTGCGACCCGGGCCATAGATGCCGGACAAGCGGGTGACGATACCTCCCGCGGCCAGCGTGATGGCCTCCGCCTCCAGCAGCAATCGGCCGGTCTCGCGATCCGGGATTGCCGGGCTTTCCTCGGTCACGACCGAGCCGTCCGTTTGCGCGTAAACCGATGTGCTGGACGTGAAAATCAGCGGCGTGCCCGGAAATTTTTCCGCCAGATTCCGGCAGCCGCGGACATAAACATGGTCATAGGCCTCCTCCCCGCCGCGTCCGGAAGCGGCGCAGTGGACGATGAAATCCGCGACCGGCAATTTCGCCACAGCGACCGCGTCGCCGACGTCGCAGGCGGTCGAGCCATCGCCGCCCGAGAGCGAAACGGGAATCACCTCCCAGCCGTGGTCGCGGAATTCCCGGCTGATCGCCTGACCGAGATAGCCGTTGCCGATGAGGAGGAGTTTCACGGAAATCAAAGGCCGGGGAAGAGTTCTTTGGAAAAGAACGCGCGGTAGCGTTTGATGCGGCCGCCCTGGCTGCCGGCTCCGGGGCGGGGAAGGTAGCGGAAGCCGGTGATGGTGTGCTCGCCGCCGAGATCGAGGACGATCTGGTGCGGGTGGGCGGGTTTGTTCGCCTTCCATTCGCTGTGCCAGAAGGTGGTCGGCTGGTTGTCGATGACGTTGGCGGCGGTGCCGTCGTCGCCGGTGAGTTCCTCGCTGTCGGCGTAAACGACGTGCATTTTTTCGCGCGGGAGGTCCTTGCCGTTTTCATCGATGAAAAGCAGTTCGGCGACGGCGGCGAAGGGTTTGTCATCGTAGGCGTCGAGCGATTCGAGGGCGAAATAACGGCCGGTGGCGGGTGCGGGGAGTTTGACGACCTGCCAATCGCTGCCTTGCGCGAATTCGCCTTCGGTCACGGCTTCGAGTCCGTCGGCCTTGAATTCCTGGCCGGGCTTTCTCGACAAGCGGGAGGCCTCGACGTTTTGCTGCCAGATCGGTTCCTTGACGCCGGTTAGAATAAGCGGGGTGTTGGAGAGGTCGGTTTCAAGGAGGATGATTTCATTTTGGCCCTTCTTGAGCCAGCAGCCGGGAAGGTAGAGTCCTTGTTGTGCGCCGACCTGCCAATAGCGGCCGAGGTTGTGGCCGTTGACCCAGACGACGCCCTTGCCGAATTTCCGCATGTCGAGCCAGGTGTCGCCGGTTTTTTCGAGGGTGAAACCGCCGCGATAGATAACGGGTTGTTCAAACTTGCCTACGGTTTTGGGGTCACCATCGATGGTCGTCCTGCCGTCGAGCCATTTGGGTTTGAAAGGATACTGGATGTTAGTCCAGCCGGTGAGAGTCTTTTCTCCGAGTTTCACCGGGCCGATGAGCCCCTTACGCTCGTTGACCATTTCCTTGGAGAAATTGATGCGGCCCATGTTTTCCACAAACAGGCCCAGGGTGTGTTCGCCGGCGGGGATTTCGACTTCGGCGGAGAATCTGTTGACGCGGCGGTCCATCGGCACACCTTGGCGCTTTCCATCCACGAGAATGATCGCCCGGTCGCGGATGCTGGGCACTGAGAGGACTCCGCGAAACGGGCCTTTTACCTTTGTTGTATAGAGGATGTAGCCGAATGTCTGGCCGAGAGCCTCCATGGTTTTAGGCTGCTCACTGACTTGAGAATCGGGGGGCCGAGAGAACAACGGAGCGGCGGCCGTCAGTTTGATCTCCGGAATCTCAATGATGGGCAGCGGCTCAGGCATCGGGCCGAAGACGGCGTTGGGGACGCGCTTTTTGATGACCTCTTTGAATGCGTCGAACTTGGCGGTCGGGCGGCCGGCTTCGTCGAGCAGGGCGGAGTAGTCGTAGGAAGTCGTGTCGGGTTCGAAACGCCCGCCGTTCCAGTTGGACCCGGCGTAGAAGCCCCAGTTGGTGCCGCCGTGGAACATGTAGATGTTAGCGGAAATGCCTTGGGAGAGCGCCCAGTCGAATTCGGCGGCTTTAGGTCCGGCCTCGGTGCTGGCGTGCGGCGCGCCCCAGTGGTCGAACCAGCCGACCCAGAATTCGCCGATCATGCGGGCCTGGCCGGGGCGGAGTTCTTCGTATTTCTCGAAGGCCTTTTTGGCGTCGTTGCCGAAATTCACGGTGGCGGCGATGCCGGGGATGGTGCCTTTTTCCAAGGCGTTCGGCGGATCGGCGGTGAAAAGGGTGCCGGTGTAGCCGCCCTTGCGGATGGCATCGACGTGGGCTTTGAGGAAGGCCTGGTCGTCGCCGTAGGAGCCGTATTCGTTTTCGACCTGGATCATCAGGACGGGTCCGCCGTTTTCGACTTGGAGCGGCTTGAGCATGGCGGAGACTTTTTCCAAGTAAGCCATCGCGGGCTTGAGGAATTTCGGGTCGGTGCTGCGAACGACGGTCTTGGGGTCGGCGAGGATCCAGCCGGGATAGCCGCCGAATTCCCACTCGGTGCAAACGTAGGGGCCGGGCCGGACGAGGACGTGCAGGCCTTCTTCCTGACAGGCCTTGATGAAGGCGACGAAATCGGCATTTCCCGAAAAGTCCCATTTCCCGGGCTGCGGCTCGTGGACGTTCCAGAAAAGATAGGTGCAGATGGTGTTGAGGCCCATCGCCTTGGCCTTTTTCAATCGGTCGTGCCAATACTCGCGGGGGACGCGCGGGTAGTGCATTTCTCCGGAGAGAATGAGGAATGGCCTGCCGTCGAGCAGGTAGTCGCGGCCCTTCACCTCGAAGGTGGCGGCGGTGGAGAAGGTGACGAGGGAGGCCATGGAAATGAGTGCTGCGAGGGTCTTGCGCATTCCTGAAAATGAAGGATCCGTGTTGCCAGTGCAATCCGACTTAATGGGGGGAGGGTGGAAATTTTCCGGCCCGACCGGGGGATTGACGGATCCGATGACAAACC
Organism: Luteolibacter sp.; assembly: GCF_039920825.1. Taxonomy (GTDB): domain Bacteria; phylum Verrucomicrobiota; class Verrucomicrobiia; order Verrucomicrobiales; family Akkermansiaceae; genus Luteolibacter. The sequence continues at coordinate 13,690 of NZ_JBDSCX010000003.1, forward strand.
GCCTAAGTAGCCGGTGTATTGAAGTGCCGCGAAAAAACCATCCCATGAAAATCACGCCCCGCCTCATTTGTTGTTCTGTCCTGTGTTCCCTGGTCACCGCTGTTAGCGCGGCACCTGCCATTAAGAAAGCCGAGGCGAAAGAGGGCAAGGTGGACGAGGCGGCGGAAACCACGATCGGCCCGGATTATGCGAACGCTCCGGAAACGCAGGTCCAGCCGAACGTGCCGAAGGGCGAGATCCACGAGTTCACGATGGATTCGAAGGATAGCAAGATTTACAAAGGCATCGCGAAAAACCAGAAGGGCGAGGTTCCCTATCAGCGCAAGGTCGCGGTGTATGTGCCGTCGCAATACCGGTCGAGCAAGGAAGCGCCGTTCATCGTCATTCAGGATGGAATGGGCTACCGCGATGTGGTTTCGAAGGTGCTCGACAACATGATCGACCAGAAGCGCCTGCCGGTGATGGTCGCCGTTTTCGTCAACTCCGGCGGCGGTGACGCGCAAGGCAGCCAGCGCGGTCTTGAATACGACACGTTGGACGGAAACTACACGATGTTCATCGAGAAGGAGGTCCTGCCGAAAATCACCAAGGACTACCGCATCAAGTTCACCACCGATCCCGAAGGTCGCGCGACGATGGGTGGCAGCTCGGGCGCGGCGGCGGCGTTCACCATGGCGTGGTATCACCCGGAGCTCTATCGGAAGGTGCTCTCCTACTCCGGCACCTACGTGAACCAGCAATTCCCGGAAGACCGCAAGACCCCGCACGGTGCTTGGGAATACCATGAGAATCTAATCAAACGTTCCGCCGCGAAACCGATCCGCGCCTGGCTCGAAGTCAGCGAGAAGGACAACGGCTGGGACCGCGACGAAGCCTCGCTCCACAACTGGGTGATGGCGAACGAGCGCATGGCCGCCGAACTGAAAGCCAAGAACTACGCCTACCGCTACGTGTTCGCGAAAAACGCCGGTCACGTGGACGGCAAGGTCACCTGGCAGACGCTCCCCGGAGCACTCGAATGGTTGTGGCAGGGATATCAGGCGAAATGAAATTTTCCTCCGTGAGTTATTCATCTCCGATTTGCAGAATAGTTAGAAAGTCCGCTTGTGGATTCGTGGTGTCGGCCCTAACAGTTTCGGCGTTTGCCGCCGATCCCGAGGCGAGCTACAAGAAGGAGATTGAACCTCTTTTGGAAAACTATTGCTTCAAATGTCACGGCGAAGGGGTCTCGAAAGGCAAGTTCTCGATGGACGAGTTCAAGGACCTGCCGACCCACCTGAAGGATAAAAAACACTGGCTCTCCATCTGGCGGAACGTGCGCAGCCAGATCATGCCGCCGTCGGACAAGGATCAGCTTGAGATCGCACAGAAAAAGGAACTGCTCTCATGGATCGAGCAGGACATCTTCAAGTTGGATCCGGCGAATCCGGATCCCGGCCGTGTTACGATCCGGCGCCTCAACCGGACGGAATATCAGAATGCCGTCTATGATCTGCTAGGCGTGGAATACGACACCCGCGAGGTTTTCCCAGCAGACGATACCGGCTACGGCTTCGATAACATCGGCGATGTTTTGTCGATTTCCCCGCTGCTGATGGAGAAATACATCGCCGCGGCGGACGAAGTCGTCGCGCTGGCGCTGCCGGAAGGTGCCGCCGCGCAGGTGCCGCGGGTGGACATCGACGGCACGGATTTCAAGAGCTCCGGTGACCCGGGAATCAATGGCGGCTGGCTGCCGTTTGCGAAAATGCAAACGGTCAAGATGGACCAGGACATCCGCTGGGATGGCGACTATCAGATCAAGGTCGAGTATTCCATCCTCGGTGGTGCCGAAGCCACCACCGACGAAGCGATCATGAAGGTCACCGCCGCCGGTGGGAAGGTAGGTCAGGTTTCGCTCGGCTGGGACCAGCGGCGGGTGATCGAACTGACCGGCAAAGTGCCGCTGAAAAAAGGCAAGCAGACGATCGAGATCGGCATCACCCCCGCGCGGCGGCCGTTGGCGGGCGAGGAAGATCTTTTCCTGAAAGTCCAGCGCGTCATCGTGCAGGGACCGTTGGGCGGCGATCAGCACGAATATGCGAAAGGCTACCGCATGATTTTCGTCGATGGTCCCGCGCCGGAGGAAGATCAGGCCGCCACCCGCTACGCCCGGAAAATCATGCGCAGTTTCGTCAGTCGCGCGTTCCGGAAACCACTGGATGACGGGACGATCGATCGCCTTGTCGCCATCGTCAAAGAAGTCGCGCACCAGCCGGAGAAGAGTTTCCAGGACGGCATCAAGGTCGCCATCGCCACTTGTCTCGCCTCGCCGCGTTTCCTGTTCCGTGTGGAGTTCCAGCCGGAACCTAACAATCCGGCCAAGATCGTCCCGCTGGACGAATACTCGCTGGCCGCGCGGCTCTCGTTCTTCCTCTGGGGCTCGGTTCCCGATGATGAATTGCTGAGCCTCGCATTCAACAACAAGCTCCGCGCCAATCTTTCCCCGCAGATCGACCGCATGCTCGCCGATCCGCGTGCTTCGCGGCTGGTGAAAAATTTCGTCGGCCAGTGGCTCCAGACGCGCGATGTCGATACCGTCGCCATCAGCGCGAAGACGATCCTCGGTGTCGGCACCAACCGCGATGCTGCTGTTGTTTTCGATCCACGCCTGCGCGCCGACATGCGCAAGGAGACCGAAATGCTGTTCGAGTTCATTTTGAAAAAGGGCCGTCCGGTTGAAGAACTCATTTCCGCTCGATACAGTTTCCTCAACGAGCGCCTCGCGAAATTTTACGGCATTGAGGGAGTCAAGGGAGAGGAATTTGTCCCTGTCGATCTGACGGAGCATCCCGAACGCGGCGGTGTCCTTTCGCAAGGCTCGTTTTTGTTAGTCACCTCGAACCCGACCCGCACCTCGGCGGTGAAGCGAGGGCTGTTCGTGTTGGACAATTTCCTCGGCACTCCGCCACCGCCGCCGCCGCCCGGAATTCCCAAGCTCGAATCCGCGGTGACCGCGGGCAACGCCCATCCGACCCAGCGCGAGATGATGGAGATCCACCGGCAGAAACCGGAATGCCGCAGTTGCCACTCCCGCATGGACCCCATCGGCCTCGGACTGGAGAACTACAACGCGCTCGGCCAGTTCCGCCGCCAGGAGAACGGGAAAACGATCGATTCGTCCGGGAAACTGGTCACCGGTGAGAAATTCGCGGACATTTCCACGCTCAAGCAGATCCTCGCCGTCCAGCGCAAGGACGACGTTTACCGCTGTCTCTCGGAAAAACTCCTGACTTTCGCCATCGGACGTGGTATCGAAATTTACGACGCCACGACGATCGACCAGCTCACCGAGCGTCTTGATAAAAGCAAAGGCTCCCTGCGCGAGCTCATCCAAGGCATCATCGAAAGCGCACCCTTCCAAAAACGCCGCGGGGACGGCTGACTCCCCAAACCTAACACCTGGCCCGAACGAAACCATGCAACCTCCATTCAACGGCACATCACGCCGCGGCTTCCTCCGCGGACTCGGAGCGGCGGTCACGCTGCCCGCACTCGATGCCTTCAGCCCGCTGCTCGCCGCGGGTGAGGGTGCAAAGGCGCTGGCCACCACCGCGAGCGGCGCGCCGCTGCGCATGGCCTACCTTTACATTCCTAACGGAGTAAACATGGATCTTTGGCGGGCGAAAGGCACCACCGCCAGCTACAAGATGGGGGAGACTTTCAAGGCGATGGAACCCCACCGCGCCGATTTCCAGGTCTTCACCGGCTTCGAGCAGAAAAACGCCACGGCCGGCGGCGACGGTCCCGGCGACCACGCCCGCGGTGTCGCCACTTTCCTCACCTCCGCAAGGGCGCGCAAAACCGCTGGCTCCGACATCCAGCTTGGCATCTCCGCCGACCAGGTCGCCGCGCAGGCCGTCCAGAACCTGACCCGACTTTCCTCGCTCGAACTTTCCGCCGACGGTGTCCGCAAGGCCGGACAATGTGATTCGGGCTACTCGTGCGCCTATCAGTTCAACCTTTCATGGCGTTCGGAAAACCAGCCGATGACTCCCGAGTCGAGCCCGCGCGCCGTTTTCGAACGCCTTTTCGGCGCAGGCAGTGCCAAGGAGCGCGCCGACAGCCTGAACCGCCGCTACGCCTCCAAGAAATCCGTGATCGATTTCGTCCAAGAGGATGCCAAGGCGCTCCAGCGCTACCTCGGCCGCAACGATCGCCACAAGATGGATGAGTATCTAACGGGTGTTCGCGAAATCGAACGCCAGATCGAGAAGACCGAAGCCATGGGCCTGCCCGCCGACCCCGGCGTGCCGGAACCCAAGGAGACTCCGGCATCCTATCAGGAGCAGCTCCGCCTCATGATGGACATGATGGTCCTCGCCTTCAAAACCGACTCCACGCGGATTTCCACCTTCCTCATGGCCCACGACGGAAGCAACCGGTCGTTTCAGGAAATCGGCGTGTCGGACGGCCACCACAACATTTCCCACCACCAGCGGAACCCTGACAACCTGGAAAAGATCGCGAAGATCGACAAATTCTACATCGAGCAGCTCGCCTATTTCCTCGATAAACTGAAGACGACCAAGGATTCCGACGGTCAGACGCTGCTCCACAATTCGATGATCGTTTACGGCGGCTGCATCTCTGACGGCGACCGCCACAACCACAACGACCTTCCCATCGTCGTCGCTGGAAACGCCGGCGGAGCCTTCACTCCGGGTCGTCACGTCGAGCTCGGCGAGGACGTCCCGCTTTCCAATCTCTATCTGAGAATGCTCAACGAATTCGGCGTCGCCGACAAACGCTTCGGCGACTCCACAGGCGCTTTGCGGAAGGTCTAGCCGCCTCCCTCCCAATTCCATCTCGACACGAAGCTTCGATTTGATATGGGTGTCATTCATGAAAATCCCCGCGATGTTTCTGGTGCTGCTAGCAGGTTGGGTGGCGGTTTCCCAGTCGGGAGCCGATTTTATGGAGCGGGTGAATGAACCGCTGGCAACCGGCGTCACGATCTCCCTCGCCTTGGCATTCCTTTCGAGTATGGCGGTTGTTTTCGCCCGCGCGGGAAGGATCCGGCTGGAGGAAGACCGTTTGGTGGTGAGCACGCCCTTGGGATTTTCCAAGATTCCTTATTCCCGCATCGAAACCATCCGCCGCTGCCGTCGCAGTGGCTCTGCGAAACGCCAGTATCTGCAGATCATCTTCGAGTCTCCCGGTGAACGGAAGATCCTGCAACTTCGCCCGCATCATCTGCTGGAGTTTACCGCCCAACTCCGCCGGAAATGTCCGCACCTCTCCTCTTCTTCCGATGCCTGTCTGGTCAAGCAGGGTGGATATGATCGATTGATCCATTCCGCGTGACCGCCTCAGGGGTCGCCGGGGAGGGTGACTTCGTATGGCAGCTCTCCTGCGGGAATGCCGATGAAATCCGGCTCGGGAAGTTGCGGGTAGCGATAGGCCAAAATCGTCTTCAATCCCTGATTCAGCGCCTTGCACACGCGGTGCATCCCATCCATCAGCCGTCCGTCCGGATCGATAATGATCGGATAGAGCAGATCGGTTTCTTCGATCATCCTCGCGTGCATGGCAATGCTCCGGCACGTGGGCGAATCTCCTTCAAGATCGTACCAGAACCTTTCGTCGAGTTCCGCGATGTCACTCAATGGAATTTCTAAGGGCTGCAATCCACGGGTTCCCGCAATCAGTTTGCGAACATCCCATGCGAGAAGCCCGCGCTCGGAATTCCTGAAGTGATATTGCGGCCGCATTTCTGGGTCTTTGGAAATCCTCCTCACGCGAAGACGCTTGCCAGCTCTTCCGGCTCCAGCACGCGCCAATCGCCTTCTTCAAGGTCGTCGGGCATTTGCAGGCCGCCGATGGAGATGCGCTTGAGTTCGAGGACGTGATTTCCGGCCGCGGCGAACATCCGGCGGACCTGATGGTAGCGGCCTTCGTGCAGGGTGATGCGGGCCTCCTTTTCGCCTAACACCTCCAACGCGGCGGGAAGCAGCGGGCGGGTTTCGCTGTTGAGGACGAGGGTGCCGGAGGCGAAAAGCTCGCCCTCATGGCCTTCGAGCGGGCGGTCGAGGGTTGCCTGATAGATTTTCAGGCAGTTCGATTTCGGATGAATGATCTTGTGGAGCAATTTTCCATCGTCGGTCATCAGGAGGAAGCCGGTGGTGTCCTTGTCGAGGCGGCCGATGGGATTGAGCCCGGGATTGCGGTGGGCGAAACGTTCCGGCAGAAGATCGTAAATCGTGCTGCCGGGGTCCTCGCTGCTGCACGTGTAGCCGTCCGGCTTGTTGAGCATGATGACGAGCGGCGCGGGCGGATCGAGTTCCTCGCCGCGGAAGCGGATCTGGTCATGCGGCGGCACGTCGTTTTCGCCTAACACGTTTCCATCGGCATCGGTGACCGCGCCGGAGCGGATGAGGCGTTGGACTTCCTTGCGGGAGCCGTAGCCGAGGTTGGCGAGGAGTTTGACGAGTTTCATGAAATGGTTGTCAGCGTTTTTCGGCGGCAAGGATTTTGTAGATCCTGTCTTCGGTGATTTTCCGCCAGGCGAGGCCGCTGGCTTCGAGGGCGGCTTCGTAGGGGAGTTGGCGGTTGGCGACCAGCAGCAATTTTCCCCCGCGTTTCAGGGAAGCCGATGCGGTTTTGAGAAACGCGCGGCCGAGATCGACGTCGGTTGCCTGGCCGGTATGAAATGGCGGGTTCATGACGATCGCGTCGTAAACCTCCGGCAGGCCGGTGGTGACGTCGTGCCAGTGGAAATGGATTCGTGGTTCGTCTTCCGCATAACAGGTCGGCGAACTGAGCTTGGTCACTTCATGTTGATGGTGACTCAGGTTCTTGCGGGCGCAGGCGAGGGCGCGCGCGTCCGCTTCGAACAAATCCAAGCGTTCGATATTCGGGCAGCGCTTCAACACGGCGTCTGATAGAAATCCCCAGCCCGCGCCGAGGTCGGCGACGTTTCCGTGAAGGTGGGCGGGCAGGTGATCGGCGAGAAGCTGTGAGCCGGGATCGATGTGATCGCTGCTGAAAATCCCCGCTTCCACGGTGAAGCCCGAGATTTGACGTGGCTGCCCCAGATCGCGCCATGCGTCGAAAACTGCCTCGTCCGCGCGTTCGTCCACGACGCAGTGGAACGCGCGGCACTTGTGCTTCTGGATCGAGACGATGTTGCCCGCCGCTTGGGAAAGTTCCTTTTCGAAACGCCCCGCGCCGGCGGTGTTAGGCATCGCCGCCACGATACGACCGCCGGGCTGCGTGCGGTCGCGGGCTATCGAGAACCAAAACAACGCCTCGTCCCGCGACTTGCCGGGCAGCACCATCACTAACGGAAGTTTTTCATTCGGCACTTCGTCAACCCGCGTGAAGCCCGCGTTTTCCCAAGCCGTCGCACGCGGCTTGAGCGGCTGCCAGCCGATGACGTTTGGCCATGCCTTCAACGCCGGATGCGGCTCGGCGCCGAGGAACAGCGCACGCTCCGGCACTGCGATCCCATCCTCCGCCGTGAAGGCGAGCATCAATGTTTCCAACGCGGGATTCACCAGGCTCCGCGGTTTCTAACGTCCGAAGTCATCGTAGTGCTCGGCGGAGTATTTTTCGTAACGTTTGATGAGCGCCGCGTTCTCTTTTTCGATTTTCGTGAGCTTCGAGGCGATGTCCACGGCGACGGGCATGTACCAGTCGAGCTTGTCGAAATGCTCGCGCATGTCGGCGAGTTTGAAACTGTAGCCATGGCGCGCGTAGATTTCGTTGCGCATGAACCGCAGCGGTTCGGACTTCATGTTTTCCACGTCCTCCTCCTTCAGCAGCCGGGCGGACGCTTCGGGATATTGGCCGGCTTTCGGGTCGTATTTGAATTTCCGCTGGGGAAGATCGAAGTTCCGCGCGCCGATCTGCTTGTCATTGGCCTGCCACACGCCGAGCAGCGATTTGGTTTTCGCCATGTAAACAAAGGTGAAGACGCCATCGGCCGGGTGGTCGCCCGGTTCCTTCGCAATCACGGAGTAGCCGTGTTCCACCTTCGTCCACGAGCCGCTGAACGCCCGTTCGTTTCCTGCGACAATGCTATAACCGGTGACGGTGTTGCCGATGACTCTGTCCAGACCGATGGTGATTTTCCGTTCGCCAAACGCGCCGACGTAGGTGCCGAGCATCACCTTGGCGTCGGTATCCGGGGTGTTCACGTCCTCCTGTCCGGAGTCCGGTTTTTCTTCGGCGGCTTGGAGGTGCAGGATTCCTGCGGAAACAAGCGCCATGGCGGCGAGCAGATGCAGTGTGAGTTTCATGGTGGGAAAAAGTGGGGAATCTGAAACAAATACCCACAGGACCGACTGTCCTTGCAAGCCAATGCTCGAAAATCCTCCAAGGAAATCTCCGGCCCTCCGCAGGACCGCCGGCGTGTTCCTGTGGCTCGCTCTGGCATTTTTCACCGTCCTGATGGCCCGGATCACGCTCGGTTACTGGCCGGTCCGGCGTGATGCGGGGTTTCTCCAGATCAAGCAGCAATACCTCGGCATCGTCCATTGGGAGGCCGCGTTTTGGGTGCATGTGTTCACCAGCATGCTGCCGTTGCTGGCGGGCTTCACACAGTTTGCGCCGTGGATTTTGAAGAAATGGCCGCGAGTCCATCGGACGATGGGTCGGGTGTATGTGATCACCGTTTGTTTCATCACCGGTCCGGCGAGTCTGATCATGGCGTTCTATGCGAACGGTGGGATCACGTCTCGGATCGCTTTCACCACGCTGGCGCTGCTTTGGTTAGGCTCGACGGCAATGGGCTGGCGCACCGTCCTGCAACGCAAATGGCAGGTTCACCGCGAGTGGATGATCCGCAGCTACGCGCTCACTCTATCCGCCATCACGCTGCGGGTCTGGAAATATCTCATCGTGCTCGCTTTCGAGCCGCGCCCGATGGATGTCTATCGGGTCGTCGCGTGGTTGGGATTTGTCCCGAATCTTCTCATCGCGGAGTGGCTCATCCGGCGCCGTAAACAAGGAAGGGCGGATCGGGGTCCACTGCTTCAAAAGCCGCCGGAATCTTCTTCCATTGGCCGCTGAAATCGCTCATCTAACTACGATGAATCCGCCGCCATTCAATTCCGGCACTCCAAAGGCAGATGCCGCCCAAGTCGCAGTCTACGAATCTGCGGCAAAAAGCCTTGCTGCCAGCGTGTTTCGGATGACGTCTCCGATAGACAGTGAATATACATTGAGGGATGTCGGATACTTCAAACAGAGTGATCTGGCGTTTTACCAGCGGGTCAGCACAGAACTGCAAGCTTGCGGACTCAGGCAGATCATTGATGTCGAGTCACTGTCGCACACCCGCTCATCCGGCAAGCCTGTCTTGTTGCGTTTCATGTTATCCGCCGAGGACGCCTTCACAGTAGTTGCCTTCAACTTGCATCCCAAGCCACCGGGTGTCGTCATGAAGTGGTTGGGCAGATTGTCGGGAAACAGCATCGTTCCACGATATGGGACCATCGCGTTTGAAACCGAGTTTTCCAATGGCGAATTCGTGTCGACGGACAATAGCCTGGGCAAAAATCCGTTTGGTCGGCCACCCCAAATTCACGCATTGCAAATGCCACAGGACACGCCGCCGCGCGACCTGTTGGAAGAGCATCGGCGCAGGGTCGCCGAATACGAGAACTCGCATGCCGGAGCAAGTGTGGTCAATGTTTCCGACCTGAACGATATCGCCATGCGGGAAGGGCGTCAAAAGGTGTTGAAGGCCAGGTATCGCCGTTCCATTGGAGGCATTTCCCGGGAAGAGTTGCAAAGCCTGACGAAAGAACGATTTCCCCATATGGAGGAAACCGTGATGAAGGAAATGCGCCGCTTGCTGGCGGAGCAGGCCGATTCTTCGCAGGCATCCAGTCCTGAATGGGCCGGTTTTTTCAAGCCTGGGAACTATCAGCGATTCATCGACATCGTGCGTGCCGACTATGCCCGGCGTGGCTTGCAGGTCACCATTCATGAAGGCGTGGTCCGGGTGGAAGGCATGCAAATCGAGCAAGGTTTGCAAAACCTCGCACAGATTTGCCATCAAAGCGGCGAGGTGACTCTGTGGCCGGGTTTGGTTTCGGACCATTTCTCCAAACTGGCGCGGCTCTTGGCGGCATCCGGCGGTATTGAGATGAGTCCGAAGGACTTTGCCGCCGCCTCGCCATCTCTGGCGGTGAAGTTGTATCCGGACGATTGTGCCTACGGAATGAGAAATGATCCGCCGGTCATGCGGGTGGATCTGGAAGGCACTCTATCAGTATTGGTGCTCGATCTGGCGGATGGATTGAGAATGGTCAATCGCTCGATGATTGCCGGTTGGGGAAAAACCGAGGCCGAACTGTTCGAACTGGGTTTGCAATGGCTGCAACGCGATGCCGGTATCGAGATCGGCGATTTCGAATTGGTACCCGGGATCGTCATCAAGCTGGTTGCCAGCGACGGTTTCTACGCCGCATCGCGTGCCCTGATATTGGAGCGGCATTCCGGTTTTGTCGGAACCCACGGCAGTTTGATCGGCGTTCCGCATCGTCATGGTCTGATCGTCTATCCGATCGAAACGCGCGCCGTGGTCGACGCGATGGAAGCGCTGGTTCCGATGCTGGGTGGTTTGTATAAAGAAGGGCCGGGCTCGATCTCCCCGGACATGTATTGGTATCATGACGGTAAATTCACCCGATTGCCATTTCGGGGCGATGGCAATAAGCTGGTGTTCGATCCACCTGCGGATTTTGCCGCCTTACTGGAAAGGCTGAGGTGATAAGAAACCTCTTCAGACCAGGGGATGAAAATTGTTAGCCATCTTCAGGCTTCATGGCTTCAGCTTCGCTCCCGGTAATGAAAGCGGGCCGTTTTTTGGACAGACCGGCGGTTTTGGAGGAGCTTATTCAACCGCGACATTTAGCGGATTTTCCGCGAAGGCGAATTCCACAACCACCGTTCCGCCGATCAAATGCTCCTGGATGATCCGCTCTAACACCGCCGGGGTGCACGAGTGATACCAGACGCCTTCCGGATAAACGACGGCGACGGGACCGTGCAGGCAGACGCGGAGACAATTCGCCTTGGTGCGGTAAATGGTCGGGTTTTTGCTGTTGGCGAGGCCGAGTTCCTTCAGTCGTTTTTTCAGGAATTCCCACGACTCCAGCCCGGCTTCCTTGGTGCAGCACTTTGGCTCGGTCTGGTCCGCACAGAGGAAAATGTGGCGTTCGATTTTCCCGATGCCGAGGGCGGCGGCAGTGGTGGAGAGGTCGTTCATGCGGGTGGATGCTAGCGGAGGATCGCCGGGTTGTCGCGGTGGATTCCCGGGAGTTGCCGACCTATCGCTGTTTCCAGTTGCGGACCTGGACCTGGGTCTTTTCCTTGAGTTTATCGTCGGAGATGCGCTCGGCCCATTCGCTGGCGGACTGCTGATCGCCGTTCAATAGACAATCCGAGACGATGAGAGCGACCGCTGCGTCCTTCGGCTGCCCGGCAGGCATCCCACCGACGAACGAACTCGCGGCGCGGGGGTCGGCGGCCATCCATTCCCTCACCACGTTGCTTGTTCCCCGCACCGCTGTTTCCGCGGGAAACTGCGAGAACCACGAAACCGCTTCGGCTGGATTTTCATGGAACAGGGAATTGGCGAGGTATCCGGCTGATGCGAGATCGACAGGCTTTTTTTGTTTCAGTGCCTCGATGAAAATCTCCTTCGCCTTCGCCGCGGGCAATCGGGTAAATGCCGTGTTAAGCATCTCATTGCTTGAACTGTCGACCTCCGCAACAATGTCCGACGTTTCGAGATTTCCTGCCAGGACGCCTTGCACGATCATGGAGGTCAGATGCTGCGAATCGAGACCTGCCGCGCGCAGTTGCCCGATGTCGTCGCGGGTTACATTGAGAGGAGCTCCCGCCTGACTCCCCATCATCAAAGTCCCGACCGCTCCGCTGATCGCCGCACGATGAAGGTCTTTTTCTTGAATGGAGGCGGCGGCGTCGAAGATGCTTTTCAGGTCGGAGAATTGAGCCCGCATGAAGGCATTTTGGACGATGCTCTCGGAATAGTAGCCGGGAGGAAGCTGGGAAATGAGATCGTAGATCCGGGCATCTCCATTCCGCAGCATCTGTGTCAGGTTGTTCTCCAGTTTTTCCGCACCTTCGGATTCGGGCGTGAGCTTCTTTTCCTGGATGATCTGGCTTGCGGATTGAAATATTTCCTCCAGCGCGGCTGCGGAAGGCGGTTGGTTTTCCGCGATGGCGGCCTCCTTCATTTCGCGCATGCTTTTTTCGGCAAGCAGACGTTCTCGGGACAATTGTTCCGAGGCACGTTCCGACTTTCCGGGCCGGCTGCGGTCTGGTGTGGCCGTCTTACGCTCAGCTTTGTCGCAGGATGAAAGACATGCACCTGCCGCGAGGATGACGCAAAGAGTAAGATGTTTCATGGTCGGGAGAAGCGGGGAAAGAATAGTTGGAGCTGGCGAAAGGCCGATTGGGTTGGGGACGCGCGGAGGAAAATGGGGCGCTCGATTTTCCCGATGCCGAGGGCGTCGGGGTGGTCGTGAAGTCGTTGATGGAATACATGTAACATCCCGCGCGGATTGTGGTAGGAGAACCACATTTTGCGGGCAGTTCGGGGTTTTTCCACCCGGATTGACAACTTGGAGCCCGCACCGCATCTTTCGCCCATGGTATCCGAGAAGCCAAGCGTGCTGATGGGCAGGCAACCGCCGGTTTTCGCAATTTCCTGCTGGGCACTGGGGCTGATCGCCTTTTCCCAGTTGTTGATTGCAGGAATGGCGCTGGCCACGCGTTTCGAGGAGTCGCAAGTGGTGAAAGAGGTCATCAAGGTGGTTAATAAACCATACGTCGTGCGGGTTCCCGCGGCCCAACCCGAGCCTGAGCCGGCACGTGCGACCCCGTCCCTCACTTATCGGCCGACCGCGGTGATGGCCCCGGCGGAGACGCAACTCCTGCCTGCGCCGACGCCCGTCTCGACACCGAAAATCGCCGATCCGCGCACCGAGCGGCTCGTCACCGAGGCCAAAAAAGCCCGCGTCGCCGGTGACATGGGACTGGCGATCATGAAACTGGAAGAGGCGCTCAACCAATCGCCGGATGACCCGAACGTGCATTACGAACTCGGCCTTGTCCACGAGCTGATGGGCGTTTTCGACACGGCCGCCGCCCATTTTGAAAAGGTCTATCAGATGGGTTCGGATGCTGGCTCGCTTTATGAACTTGCGGCGGGGAAACTGAAGGAAGGCTTCACGCAGCCCGACGATCACGGGAAGGTCTCGCTTGCCAGGATCCGCGTGTTCCAGAATCCTGACAAGGTGGACGGTGAGAAGGTCATCTTGACGATCCCGTTGCAGAAGGCGCCGGGTGAGGAAATCGATACCGGCGAACTGAAAGTCGTGCCCTACTTTTTCAACCGCACGTCCAAGGGCGAGATCGTCCAGTTGGAACCGCAGGAGGAATCCTGGGTGGTTTACCAGTGGATGTCGCTGCCGTTCGACTGGGCCAATGGCGAGGAAACCCTGCGAATCACCTACACCATTCCGCCGCAGGACCAGCAAACGGAACATCTTTTCGGCGAACGCACCTACTACGGCCAGGTCGTTTCGCTGCTCTACAAGGGCGAGGTGCTTGACGTGCAGGCGTGGCCGCCGTCACTCGCGGCGAAAATTCCCCAGGCACCCGCGGCGAATCCGCAACTGCCGGAATTCCAGGACGCCTTGCCTAACGAATTTGATCCGAACCTGCCGCTTCTGCCACCGCTTCCGATCAAGTGATTTTCCCTGACGCTGTTCCTCATCCATGAATCCCGCCTCCGCCGAACGCCAACTGGGTGAATACCGCCTCAAGCAACTTCTCGCAGAAGATTCCGTTTCCCGGACCTGGCTGGCGGAGCAGGTTTCCGTTTCGCGCCTGGTCCTCGTCGATGAACTTCTCGATGAGAATCAACGCGATGCTTTTCTAGCAGATGTGCGGATGAAGGCCTCGGTCGATCATCCGTTGATCGGCTCGGTGTATGAAGCCGTCGCGGAGCCGGGACTTTGTTTTTACGCCCACGAGCTCCTCGCCGGAGCCACCCTTGAGGAGCGGGCATATGCCGGCGAGACGTTTCTCCCTGCCCGGTTGGCACATATCCTGCGCCGGGTTTCCGAGGCAGAACTCCAACACGAAACGCTCGGCCACGCGACCTCGCCGGTGGGGCTGGATGTCGTCCATCTCGACGAGCACGGCGTCATCCGAATGAAAAATCTGGCGGTCGCCGGAGTCCGTTCCGAAGAACAGTCGGCCAGTGATGTCATCTATTTGGGAAATGCCCTCGTCCCCTTGATCGCCAGCGGCCAACCCGGTGCCACCCGCTTGATGACCTTGCTCGGTTGGATGCGGGGCGAGGGCCTCGACGCTCCGATCGCCTGGGGCCAAATCCGCGATTTCTGCATGCAGATCGAGCATCAGCTCGCCGATTCGCTTTCCAAACTGACGCCTACCGAGTCAGTTTCAATCGTACGGAAAAAGCCCGTCACCACCATGGTGTTGGTTACCTTAGGGGTTCTCGTTGCCATCGTTTTCATGGCCTTTAGTCTGCGGCCACCCGAGCCCGCAGCTCCTCCCCGTGCCAGCCTGCCACCGCCGGTGATGATCGCCGCGGGAAATCATCCCACGCCGGATGGGTTGGAAGAACCTCTTCCCGCGTTCCGCATTTCTGCTAACGAAATCACCATTGGCCAGTACGCCGAGTTTCTCGAAACACTCACGATCCTTGCGAAGAACAACAACGAGAAGACCTTCGACCTCCCCGGTCAGCCCGCCGAAAAAACCTCGCACCTTCCCGATGACTGGGCCGCCCTTTACGCCGCTGCGAAATCCAACGGCACCTGGCATGATCTAGCAGTTTCTCCCGACTCGCCGGTCGTCGGTGTCGACTGGTGGGACGCCGCCACCTACGCCGAGTGGAAAAAAGCCCGCTTGCCAACGCAGGAGGAATGGTTCGCCGCGCTCAGTGCCGGTGTGAAGACCCCGTCCGCCATCGAGCCTTCCACGTGGGCATCCGTCACCGCTCCCACTGCCGATCGCACGCCGTCCGGTCTCATCGGCATGGCCGGCTCCGTGAGCGAGTGGACCGCCAAACCCGCCGCCAATCCCGCCAACCCGTTAGGTGGCAAACATTCGGTCATCATCGGCGGCTCCTATCTGAAACCGGGCAGCAACGCCCTCTCCCGCGAATGGATCGATGACCGCACCCTCCGCCGCTCCGACCTCGGCTTCCGAGTGGTGTTCGATGCGGAGTGATGAGACAGCTCACTTCTTCGGCCACGGCAACGGTTTGCCCGTTTCCAACACGGTCTTCAACGACGACGCGATTCCCGGCCAACCGCCGGAGATGTCGGCGTAAGTCTGGTTTTCTATAGCGAAGCCGGAATGCGTGATGCGGAGGGAACACATGGCGTCGCCAATGGCTTTGATCTCGTAGGTGACCGTGGTGTCCGGATCTTCGGAGCCCGCGAAGTGGAAGGTATGGGATAGTTTCTTCGGCTCGTCGATTTCGGTGATGATTCCCGAGATCAGCTCGGAGTCCTTTGTGCCGTAGGCGATTTTGCCGCCCTTTTTCAACTCAAGCGTGGCAAGCGGAGCCATGTAGTAGCGGTCGATCATTTCCTTTCGAGTCAGGGCGTTCCAAACGTCCTGAGCCGGCTTGGCGATGAAGAGGGTGTAATTGAATTCAGGTTTCATCGCGGGTTCGGCTGCAAACGTGGTCGCGGCGATCAGTTGGATGGGGAGGAGGTAGCGCAACATGACGGTTGGAGGAGTCCGACTACTACACGGCCCGCAAGCTGCCGGCAACATTCGTGTTAGGAATCGGTGAAATCCGGTGATATGCGCTACCGGAACTCCTTGCTCTTTAAGAGGGATTCTTCTTCTTTGCCCGTGCGATCTCCGACATGTCGTGAAGATCTTGGGGCCGACCCGCCAAGGTTTTGGCCACGATCAGGGCATCGCAACCCAGGAAGAAAATCGGGAACCCTTCTTCTTCCTCAGTGCTTTTCGTTTCCCAGCAATCGGCGAAAACAAGACCGGGAAGTGATGTTAGGAAATCGAAGAGCACGGGAGAACGGCCCACCATGTACTGCAGTCCTTCGTTGGCGAAATCCGCAGGCGTCACATCAATCAGTGGCATTCCGAATTCTTGAAAAACCTTCATGACCTGGCGGGAATTTTGCTCAGTGGCTTCGAGCCAGAGATCAATGTCCTTGGTGAATCTCGGTTGGGAATAATGCATCGCGGCATATCCACCCACGATCAGATACCGCACTTCATGCGCGGCGAACAGACGTAACAGATCGCGAAAATCGGAGTTCATCGGGGTCGAGTTTGTTCGCCTGCCAATATTCAAGCACCAGCTCCCATGCCGCCTGGCGGATCACCGCGCCGCCTTGGGCCTGCCAGAACAGGATGTTCTGTGTCCGCATGTCGTCCAAGCTGGAACACCTGACGGCAGTCCACTCGCTTTTGGACGGGGTGCTGGCGACATTTGACACGCCAGCATGGTATCGCGACCGGACATGGATGCAAGGCGGTATTGGCCGCTCTTCAGCCGCAAATCTCCCGGTTCTCCGGCGGCTGCCGGCAACATTCGTGTTAGGAATCGGTAAAATCCGGGGTGCTGTGTTAAGCTTGGGTAAAGTTGATTGCCTTGGGCGGAGTGGCGGGTGTTTGAATCGTGGCATGAAGCGATCAACGACATTCGCCATTGTTGCGGGCTCTGTGGGTCTTGCCGCCATTTCAAATGCCCAGTTGCCCACTTCGTCCTCCCTCGCGATCAGCCCCGGCGGCGCGGGCTTCCGCATGGAGCTGTCCGACCCCGGAAACCACGCGTGGCGGATGGAGCAGTCCGCCAACCTCCGCGATTGGACGCTGGTCACCACAACCAAGGTGCACAACGGCCGCTTCATCTATCAATGGGCCGCAGGTTCGGGAAATACCTACTATCGCGCGGGCTACGATGCCAACGTGCAGAACCTTACCAGCACGCTGCTGACCGCGGTGAAGCTCGCGGCGACTCCGGCGAACTATTCCGTCATCCCACTTCCTCCGCACCTGCTGAACGGGCAGATCGCCGGGCAGAACAACACGCCGGCCACCAACCCGACGACCGATCCCGGAGCCGAGCTGGGCCGCGTGCTTTTCTATGACAAGCGGTTGTCCTTCAACCAAACCGTTTCCTGCTCGTCATGCCATCAGGCCGAACATGGATTTTCCGACCCTCGTCCGTTCAGTCCGGGTTTCGCGGGCGGACTGACTTCGCGAAACTCGATGGGCCTGACCAGCGCCCGCTATTATGTTCGCGGCCATTTCTTCTGGGACGAGCGGGCGAACACACTTGAAGACCAAGTGCTTCAGCCGATCCAGAACAGTGTGGAAATGGGCATGACCTTGACGGCGCTCAACACCCGCCTTGCAGCCGAGCCGTTCTATGCGGATCTCTTCCAGCGGGCTTTCGGAACGACGGCGGTCACATCGAACCGCATCTCGCTGGCGCTCGCCCAGTTCGTGCGCTCGATCGTTTCCTATCAGACGAAGTTTGATCAGGGCGTGCCGGTGAATTTCAGCAACTTCACCTCGCAGGAAAACCTCGGCCGCCAAATTTTCAACGGCCAGGTTGGAAACGCCACCTGCAATGCCTGCCATGGCAGCGACAACTTCGTCCCGGGCAATGTCGTCAACAACAACGGCCTTGAAAATCCCTATATCGACAAGGGAATCGGCGAGCTAACAGGACTGCCGCAGGACGAGGGATTGTTCAAGGTGCCGTCGCTGCGCAATATCGCGCTCACCGCACCTTACATGCACGACGGACGGTTCGCGACGCTGGAGCAGGTGGTGGAATTCTATAACTCCGGAGTCGTCGCCCATCCGAACCTCTCCGTTCCGTTGCGGGCCGGCCCGCCACCCGGCCCCGGCCAGCCACCGCCGCCCGCGGTGCCGCTCCGGTTGAATCTAACCGCAGGACAGAAGGCCGCGCTCGTCGATTTCCTCAAGACCCTGACGGACACGGCCGTGACGACCGATCCGAAATTCCAAGATCCTTTCAACTACGGCCAGTAGAGGCTCACTTCGCTGCGGCAGGCTCGTATCCGGCGGCGGGCTTGCCGTCCTTGTCGAGCTTGTTGCAGGTCCAAAGCAGGCCGCGGGTCACGAGATCGAGATAACGCGTGTCGGAAACCGTTTCGTTGTTATGGCCGAGGGTGGTTGAAAAAACGCGGGTCTTCTTGTCACCGTATTCATTGGTCCAGACGATGACGGTTTCCGAGTCACCCTGTTTGCCCTTGGCAAGAGCCTTGGCGCTGTCGTGGACGCGGATGTTGTTATAAAGCTCTTCCTTGATGGTGGTCCAATTTTCGAAACCCTTCGTGATCGGGCTTCCCGAATCGGTATAGCTGACCGCGATCGGCAATTGCGATCCGTGGCCGCTCGACTGAAGACCGAGATAGTCGAACCACATCGCGCCCTCGGCACCATCGGCGAGAGGTTTTCCGAAATCCGGCGAGGTCCGGTAGCAATGCATGGCGCAATGGAGATTCACGCCGGGCACGCCCTTGCGGTGCGCGTCGAGGATGCGGTTGACGACGGCGGGATCCTTGATGTCGGCCGAGCACTCGTCGTGGATGATCACGTCGTAGCCTTCCGCCCAGTTTTCCTTTTCATAACAGGTGAAGGTCGCCTTGGTGCTCTTGTCGTCCGAATAACAGACATCGACCTGAATGTTGGTGCGCGCCTCGATGCCCGCTTCGAGAATGCCCTTCTGCACGCCGTAGTCGTGGCAGCATCCGCCGATGACCAGCAGGGCTTTGAGTGGTTTCGCGGCCGGTGCGGCGGAGGCGGAAAGGGTCATCGCGGCGGCGATGGCGGGGACGAGCAGTTTGAAGGTCGATTTCATGAGATTGGTTTTAGGTTGGTGGGATTCAAGGTCTCCGGTGCGGGTGGCACAAGGAAAACAGACGGCAGGGATTACCGGAGGGCGGGCGGGGTTCTTTCGCCACCGGACCCTCCCATTTGGGTGAATTTCAGTCCTTTGCGCGAAACAACAATGGAGCGAAATCCCTGAGGTAGCTGCGCCAGACCGACCATTCGTGGGTGCCTTCGGTCAGCGTCCATTGCGAACGGATGCCGTGCTTTTCGAGAAGCGCGTGAAATTTCTCCGCGTCCTTGAGCAGAAAGTCGTCTTTGCCGATGGAAATCCACAGCAGTTTGATTTCGTCGTTCAGTTGTTTGTTACCAAGTCCCTTCGAAATCAGATCAGTGGGATCGGGGACGTAGGCGCTCATCCCGCCGATCCATGCGAACATATCCGGGTGATTGATTCCAATTTCCAAGGACTGCATGCCGCCCATCGAGAGACCGTTGATCGCGCGGCCGGCGGAAGTGGCGATCGTTCGATAACTTGAATCCACCAACGGCACCACCGAGCCGAGCACGTCCGCCTCGAACTTGACGAAGTTCGCCTTATGATCGCCCTCCTCCTCCTGCAGGTCGGCGTGCCCGTCCGGCATGACGATCAGCATCGGCAGCGCTTTTCCATCGGCGATCAGATTGTCCATGATCAAATGGGCGTGGCCGAATTCCGTCCACGTGGCTTCGGTGTCACCGGTGCCATGGAACAGATAGAGAACCGGATAGTGGCGCTCGGTTTCCTGATCATAGCCGGGCGGCGTGTAAACCCGGACGTGGCGCAGGCGCTTCAGGGACTGGGAATAGTATTCGTGCAAATGAATCGTTCCATGGGGGACATCCCGCCACTGATAGAAAAGAGGCGTGTTGGTGGTGATTTCCAGGGTGCTGGTGTCGGGGTTTACTTCCGGTTTCACCGCCGCGTTCGAAGGGTCGATCACCTGGTCGCCATCGACCATGAAACTGTAGTCATAGATCCCGGGATCCATCGGGCCCACCGTGACCGACCAGATGCCCTTCTTGTTTCGCTTCATTTCCACCAACGTGCGGCGGATTCCCTTGAGCATCACGGTTTCGGCCGTCGGATCCTCGAAGCGGAAGGTCACCCGGTTGTCTTTCAGGATCTGCGGCGATTCCGGTGGCTCGGCCCCTTGCGCCGCCGTCAGCATGAGGACTGAAATCAGCGCGGGCAGAAACCTTGAAAACATGCGCCTACACAAATCCAATTCTCCGGGTTTTCCAGTCAATTTCCCGGTTTTGGCGGACAAGTTCGGAGGAGCAGGGATAAGGCTTGTCACGGGCAGACTGCTGTCAACAGTTAGTCATGCGTTTGCGTGCCGTCGCCGTTGTTCTTTTCGCAACCCTGTCCCCGTGCCTTGCGGGTGGAAATTGGATCGCCGTGGTGGCTCCGGCATTGCAGGACGCGATCAAGCCTTTGGTCGAGCGGCACCAGGCGGAGGGGTGGCAGGTGACCGTCATTATCGCTGAAGAAAATCCCGCGGCTGCCATGCAATCCATTGCCGCCCTTGCCGCGGACGGCGGTCCTTGCTGTGTGCTGCTGGCGGGTGATTTTTTCCCCGAAGCAGGAGCAAATCGGGTTCCTCCCGGCACCGGAATCCACCTGCGGATGAAGGACAAGATGACCGACCTGCCATGGTCCGCCGGTGGGAAAAAAGGCAACATTGAGGTCGGCCGGCTTCCCGCGAGAAATCCGGGCGAGGCGGGCGTGATGGTGCGCAAGATCCTAGCCTGGCCAGCCGATGAGGCACACAGGAAAACATTTCCCCGGGCCGAGCTGGTGGTCGGCCATCACGGCGCACCACCCGCGCTGGATGCGATGGCAAACAGCGTGATCAACTCGCTGACCCTGCGCCTCGTCGGACAACTGGCGCCCGCCTGGCGATTTGATGGTGCTGCCCATATCGACGGCAGCCCCTGGCAGGTTTCCCCAGAAAGTCTAACAGCCACGTCGGCACGGATGATGACCACACGTGCCACCTTCCTCGCCTACATGGGCCACAGCGCGGTGAACGGCGCGGTTTCCAAAAACACCCTTCTTCTATCAGACGCAGCTTGGTACGCCTTGCCAGCGGAAGGCCCCCGGCCCGGGCTGTTCTTCACCTGCGGTTGCCACAGTTGCGAACTTACTCACCGGTTAGAATCCTTTGGTTTCGCCGCGATGCGCTCGCCGGGAGGACCACCCGCGGTGATCGGCAGCACTGGTGAAACATGGTCGGCGATGGGCTATCTCGCCGCTTCAGGACTCATCGACCGGCTGGCCGGAAATCCCGCGCCCGTCCGCTTGGGAACACTGTGGCTCGGCGTGCAGCAGGGGCTGGCGAGGGGGAAAATCAATGCCGCAACGTTTGCGATATTGGACAGAGCCGATGGTACTGATGGCAAGATCCCGCTCGACCAACAACGTCTGGAGCATTTGGAATCGTGGATGCTCCTCGGTGATCCGGCGATGCCACTGCTTCCTCCGCCATCGGTGATTCAAATCAATCCGCCACCAGCTCCTGTCCAAGGCCAGCCATTCGTTGTCACTGGCACGCTGCCTGCCGGACTCGCCGGGGCAGGAGTCCATGTCACTCTGGAACGCCATCCTTCCGCGGTGCGTCGTGCGCTGCCGGGAAAGGACAACGAACCGGCTCTAACAGTCATGGAAATCGGTATCGCAGCTTCGGACGTCACCGCAACCGGAACCACGTTTTCCGCGAGCATGGATTTGCCTTCACCACTTCCCGCGAAGCCATGGACGCTGCGCGTGGAAACCACCAAACCGTCGGCGGCCGGTGGAGTGCTGCAGATTAAATAGAAAGTCGGCCCCGTCCGCTTGATTGGGTTCCGAAGTGAAATGAGGAACCGTGCGGCATCGGAAATTTTCTCGTTTCGTCATCGTGGTTTGGTGTTTCCTCTCCTCATGCCCGATCCGGTTCATGCCCTCTATCAAGCTCGCGCGTACCCGGCCGTCAGTCATCCGTCGACCGATCCGGCGTCCACGGCGGTCGCGGCAAAGTTGGCGGGGCTGGACGTCACGCCGCCATCGCGGGCCCGGATTCTGGACATTGGATGCGCCTCGGGGCAAAACCTGCTGCCACTGGCCGCAAGGTGGCCGGGCAGCCGTTTTACCGGGATTGATTTTTCAGAAACGGCGATCGAAGAGGCCCGCGAAATCGCGGGTCTTGCAGGGTTGACGAACGTGGAGTTCATTCATGCCGATCTGCGGGATTTCGATCCGGGCGACGCGGTGAGCTACGATTTCATCATCGCCCACGGCGTTTATTCCTGGGTGCCGGATGAGGTGAGGCAGGCGTTGCTGGATTTCTGCGGCGCGAAACTTTCCAGCAACGGAGTGGCGCTGATCAGTTACAACACTCTTCCCGGGTGGTCGCTGCGAAAGACGATTGCCGATCTGACGGAAACGCTGATTCGGCGGCCCATTGCCAAACAGATCGGACAAGAGCCCGAAGCGATTCTGGGGCTTTTCGCCACGGCGGCGGGAAATCACACCCCTTATGCCCGGTATCTAACATCGGTGTTGCACGACATGTTCGGAAAGGGCGACAACGCGCACGTGTTCGATGATTTCGCGCCGATCAATACGCCTAGTAACTTCCTAGATTTCACGGATCACGCGGGCCGGTCCGGTTTGCGGTATCTGGGCGAGTCCCGGCTTGCCGAAGACTTTCCAGCCTCGCTGGCTCGCGAAGCTGCGGAAATTCTCAAGCCAATGGCAGGTGATCCTTCCGCGCTCCAACAGACCATCGACGTGCTGACGAACCGCACGTTTCGCAGCTCGCTGCTGTGCCGCGCGGATGCGCCGGTTCAGAGCCGGGTCGCGACGGCCGACATCCTCGATTTCTCCATCAGGACTCCGCACGCTTTCGAATTAACCTCGGATGGCGCGCGTTTGCTGGGGAATGCGGGTGAGGAGCTTGCCCGATTCGTCCATCCGGCGGAGGTGGCGTTTTTCTCCGCTTTATCGAAGACCCGGCCCGAATCGGTGCCGGTTCACGAAGTGATCGCGAACATGGCGGAGAATTCGTTCGATGTCTCCGGAAGCGTGCCATTGCTCGTGCGGTTGGTGATCGACTCGGCCCGCCGGGGGCTCGTTTTACTGCGAACCGAACCGGTGCGGTTTGATGCGGCACCACCCGCATTTCCCAATCTCGGCCCGCTGCGCCTGCTGTCTGCTAGAAGAGGCAGGGCGGTGGTGGATACTTATCATTCATTCAGCGAACTCGATGATTCACGGAGAAAAATCGCCGCCGCGATGGACGGTTCGCGCTCGGCGGATGAATTGGCGGCTTTGGCGAAGACGATGCTGCCGGATCTTGATTTCCTTGCATGGCTCCGTCATCTCGCCGCACGGGGAATGTTTGCCGGTTGTTAGGAGAAATTCAACGCGTCCATGTCGAAGACCACGGTGACATCTTCAGGCAGGCTGGTTTTTGCAAGGATGGCTTGAACGTGGTTTGTCAGCGGCCGGGCACGGTGGGAGCGCAAGGTGATCTGGAACCGAAATTGGCCGTGGGAGCGGATCAGCGGCGAGGGCAGGACCTCGCCGAGGGTGATGCCGTTAGGAATATTTTCCGCGAGGCGGAGATGCAGGGTTTGCAGGGTGAACTCGGCGCGACGCTCGTGGGTGGAGCGGCTTGTTAGCACGGCGCAGTGTGCGTAGGGCGGGAAGGAGAACTGGCGGCGGAACTCCATTTCCTGTTCGGAGAAACCGTCGAAGTCATGTTTGCGGGCGAACTGGATCGATGGCGAATGAGGGGTGAACGTTTGGACGATGACTTCGCCCTCGAGATCGCCACGACCCGCGCGACCGGCCACCTGGGTGACGAGCTGGAACGTGCGCTCGCCGGCGCGGAAATCGGGGACATGCAGGCCGAGGTCGGCATTCAAAATCCCAACGAGCGTGACGTTGGGGAAATGCAATCCCTTGGCGATCATCTGCGTGCCGATCAGGATGTCGATCTTGTGCGCCTTGAATGCTGATAGCGTATCCCGCAGCGCGTTTTTCCGGCGCATGGCATCCGCATCGATGCGGGCGAATTTCGCTTTTGGAAACACCTTTGCCATTACCTCCTCGACCTTCTGCGTGCCGTAGCCTTGCAGGAGGATGTTGGGATCGCGGCACTCGGGACACTTGCGCGGGACGATGGATTGATAGCCGCAAACGTGGCAGACCAGCCGTTCGTCGGTGCGGTGATAGGTGAGAGCGACGGCACAATGCGGACACTGGCAGACATGGCCGCAGGCGGTGCATTGCAGCGAACGGGCGAAGCCGCGGCGGTTGAGAAAGAGGATGGCTTGCTCGCCTTTTTCCAGCCGTTGTTCGAGAGCGGTACGGAGCTTGTCGGAGAGAATCGCGGGACCGCCCTTGTGTTTGGTTTGTTCCAGCCGCATGTCCACGACTCTAACCAAAGGCATGGAGGCGCCGTCGGCGCGCTGGTCGAGCCGGAGAAGATCGTATTTGTCCGTGAGCGTGTTGTTCCACGATTCCAACGATGGAGTGGCAGAGCCTAATACAATCGCGCAAGGCTCGAAAGCGGCCCGCAAAACGGCAACATCGCGGCCATGGTAGCGCGGGACGTTTTCCTGCTTGTAGGTGTTCTCGTGTTCCTCATCGACGAGGATCAACCCGAGGTCGGGCAGCGGTGCGAAAACGGCGGAGCGCGCACCGATGACGATGCGGGCGATTCCCTTTCGGATGCGATGCCATTCATCGAAACGCTCGCCTTGAGAGAGATTGGAGTGGAGCACGGCAACGTGGTCCTGCATCGCGGCGAAGCGGGACTTGAACCGGCGGACGGTTTGTGGTGTTAGGGAAATTTCCGGAACGAGGACGAGCACGGTTTTTCCGAGATCGAGCGCGTGTTGGGCGGCTTGCAGATAAACTTCGGTTTTCCCGGAGCCTGTGACGCCGAGCAGCAGGATGGGTTTTGATTCTTTCGGGTTGGCGACCGCGGCGAGAACCACTTCGAGCGCGGCGGCTTGACCCGGGTTGAGTTCGAGCGGCTTGGACTCGAGGATTTCATCGACGTTGTCGGCGTCCGGATCGCGGCGGACTTCCTCGGCCTCGAGTCGGAGCAGGCCGGCCTTCTCCATCGATTTCAAAGCGGCGGCATTGCCATCGCCGAGGTCGGCGACGGCCATCCGCAGATCGGGAGCATGGGCTAACAGCGAGAGGATGGCAAACTGGCGCGGCGCGCGTTTTTCCAATTTCGCGAGCGTCTCGGGATCCGGCGCTGCATCCAGTACGGCCACCCGGCGGGTCTTCGCGGAGTTTTCCTCCGATCGCACGCCTTCGGGCAGAACCGAACGAATGACCGACTCGATACTGGAGCCGTAGTAGTGAGCGATCCATTCCGCGGTGCGCAGCAGCACCGGCGTGATGAGTGGCTCCGGGTCGATGAGCGATTCCAGCTCGCGCAGGGCGAAATCCGCCTGCTCCGGCTCGCCGGTGGAGAGCACGGTGCCGGTCGCCGATTTCCGCCGCAGCGGAATACGCACGCGGCAGCCCGGACGCACGTTGAGTCCTGCCGGAATGGCATAGTCGAAGACGAGCTCCGAGGGGCCGTCGATCAGGACACGGGCGTTCACTGCCCGGAGCCTGCCCGCCGGAACCGGGCTGGCCAAGATTCAATTCTTGATCTGATGAATTGTTCGCATGAAAATGTTCTTGTGAACACTTTTTCCTTGCCGCGATCTGGATCCCTGTGTCAATTTGCACACGAAATTAGCCACTCGATCCCATGAAAGACACCGTCCTCGATTCCTCCCCGACCACCGAACGTGCCGTCGAATACGCGATCTACAAACCGAACTCCCGCGGTACCGGTGGTGTGGTTCGGTTCGGCCTGAACAAGGCGAAGGCCTCGCTCTTTGTCGATGCAACCAACCAATCCGGTGAAAAGCAATTCGACTGGGAAAACAAGATCACCATGAAATGGGGCCTGTCCGATCTCGGTACTGTCATCGCAGTGCTTCAAGGCCGCGTGCCGCAGGCGAAGCTCTTTCATCAGTCGGAAAAGGCGAACAGTGCCTTCGAGCTGACACGCCAGGATGACCCGGAGCGCGCTCCCTATCTGTTGACGATTTCCCGTCAAAACTCCGCGGACAAAGCCCTGCGGAAAATCACTCTCCCCCTCAGCCACGGTGAAGCCGCCATTTTGGAAACCGCGTTGCAAACCGCGGTGACCCGGCTGATCGGATGGTGAGATTGCAACTGGCTTGACCGGTCGGATCCAACGGGTCCGTCCGGTCAAGTTCAGCTCACGGGTGCCTTAAGGAATGATATTCACCCGGTCGCCTGATTGGGTCATGGTGAAGAGTTTCTGCGCATTTCCCTCCGGCACGCGGATGCAGCCGTGCGATGCGGGGTAGTCGGGGACGTTGCCCTGATGGAGGCCAAAGTCGCCGCAACTGAGGCGTTGGAAATACGGCATGCTCGCATGATAGAGCGTGGATTTCCAAGCGGGGTATTTGTTGGTGATGACGTATTCGCCGGTGGGTGTATCGTGGCCCTTTTTGCCGGTGGAAACCTTGGTGGTGAAAATTTCGTTACCGACCGAGTCGAATACGTGGGCGCGTTGTTCCGACAGGCGGATCTCGATGCGGCGCTCCTCATGCAGGGGATCGCGGCCGAGGAACAGACGCATCATTTTGACGTCGTTGCGGCGGGAAGCGAAATTGATCGGCCAGATATCGGTGGCACGGGTGCGGACCTCGCTTTTCGCGCCGGCTCTCATCAGGTAACGGGCGGATTGGATCACTCCGGCGTCCGCGGCCAGCATGAGCGGCGTGACGTTGCGGTCGTATTTCAAGACCCAGCGCAGGACGCCGGGGCGGACGGATTTAAGGAAAGAGTTCGACACCGGGAGCTCGAATGGCGTGTTAGGATCGATTCCGGCATCGAGCAGAGCTTTCACCGTGAGATGGCAACCGGTGGCGATGGCGAGGTGCAGCGGTGTCTGGCCTTCCGGCAACCGAAGGTCCATATCAGCGCCGTTCTCCAGGAGAAACGCGGCGACCTTGTCCTGCTTCCGGCGGATCGCGGCGGCGAGTGGCGTGTCGAGCGACGGGATGCGGGTGACGTTCACCGGTGCCCCGCAGGCGACGAGCAGGCTGACCATTTCCAGATCACCGCGGGCCGCTGAGTGATAGAGGGCGTTGCCGACCGGATGGCCGTAATCGGTTAGCATTTTCACAAGAGTGGCGTCGCCGGCGAGCGCGGCTGCTTCAACCACACCAAGCGCTTCAGCATTGCGACTCGTCGCCCTCGCACCGTGCGCTAACAGGATGCCGGCTGTTTCGTGATTCCGGTTTTCAAAAGCCTTCCAAAGCCATTCGTCCCAGACTCCGCCGGGCGGTTTCGCACCGTGGTCGAGGAAGACCTGGAACATTTCCGGAGAGCTTTCACGGAACGCCCGTTCGAGCGGGGTGGGGGAATTTCCCGTCGAGTAACGGTGGTTCGGATCAGCGCCGACTTTCAAAAGCAGCGCGACCTGGCCGGTGTTTCCCGAGGAAATCGCCCGGTCTAACAAAGTGAATCCATCCACTCCAGCCGCATTCGGATCGGCTCCGGC
The DNA here is from genome assembly GCF_039920825.1 of Luteolibacter sp. Taxonomy (GTDB): domain Bacteria; phylum Verrucomicrobiota; class Verrucomicrobiia; order Verrucomicrobiales; family Akkermansiaceae; genus Luteolibacter. The sequence goes on from NZ_JBDSCX010000003.1 coordinate 41,229, forward strand.
GGCGGCGAGCTTGGGAACGGCATCGAGCCAACCGTTGCGGAAAGCCATCTGGATTGTTGTTTCCCCTGCGGCATTCGTGGCACCCGGGTCGGCACCGAGTTCGATGAGCGCGTCCACGAGATCGCGGCGCTTCACTTCCATGGCGACGTGCAGAAGGGGATTTCCGATGCGGTCCTTGAGATGGGGATCGGCACCGGATTTCATCATGGCTCGGACGAAAGTCAGGCGGCCTTCGCGGATGGCCCAGGGCAGGATTTTCTCGCCGTCCGGCATCAGGCCGTCGGTGCGGGCACCGGCTGTTAGCAGCTTCTCAACGATGGCGGTTTCACCGAGTTCGACGGCGATGCCAAGAACGCTGACGTGGTCGGCCGTGGAGGCGTTCACGTTCGCCTTGGCATCGAGGAGTTTGAAAACCGAGCTGATGTCGTGGTTTTCCAGCGCGATGCGCATGGGCGTTTTACCATTGGCGTCGCACTGTTCGGTGTGAACGCCGACATCGATCAGCCAGCCTGCGCGCTGCGTGTCGTGTTCGGAAACCGCTTGCAGCAATGCTTGTCCGGACGGCTCGATCCCGCGTTTGGACAACTCGCGGAGGCCGCGTTTCTGAGGAGTATCGCAGGAGACCAGCAACCCTGCGACGAGCAGGATCGGGCAGGCCTTGTAGAGTTTCAACCTCAGCGCGGGATTCACAGTGCCCGGCAGACTACTTAGCCATTCTTGAAATGCAAGTTCGCTGAAAGCGTTCTCACGGAATCGTCACCGGAACCGGTGGGTTCCAGCTTTTCCGCCACAGAGCCGCTTCGGGGATCCAGTGGCTGCCCTCACAGAATATCCCCAGAAGATGAATCCGTCTTAAGCCGGATGGCCGAAGCAGACGATCAGGCTGCCGCACAAAAATCGGCGGCGAGCGTGTGTCGCCGTTGGTCGCGGAGCGGACGGACGATCTAACGTTCCTTCAAGGACTCCGTTTCTTCCGTGGGATCAGCGAGTGCGCTGATCACCGCCGCATGGGATTGCAGCAATGCAGAGTAAGCTGCTTCCTGTGCGGCGCTGATACTACCGGTGCTGTAGGGATCCGGGCGGGCCTTCGCGGCTCGGTCCAAGGGCCGCAGCAGAGTTACCATGTCCTGCACTTGATCGACCAGTGCACGGTCCCCCTTGTCGGTATAGCGGAGCAGGTGTTCGATCTCGCTGCGGCAGGCTTCGAAACTGGTGCCGATGGCCTCCACTTCCGCCGGCAAGAAAGGAGTGTGGCCATGCTTGACGAGCCATTCCATTGGCTCGATGGCCCGCCGGAGTTCGCTCACCAGTACCGGCCGAATGACGAAGATCGGCCGGTTTCCGGCACCCTGAATGGCCAGCATTCTCGCGGAGTAGTGGAAAGGTGCCGCCTGACCGATCTCGGCGAGCCGGCGGCGGATAAAGCTGTTAGCCACGTATTGTCCCAGCGGCTGGGTGCCCGCCTTTTCGCGGATTTCCTGGAACTGGGCCGAAATTTTCCCGAAGGCATCGTCCCGCGACTTGGCGGATAGCTCAAGGAGCTGTTGGAAATTCGCAGCCAGCAGGACTTCGTGATCCATGAAAAACCGCGGGTTCTCCATCGCCAGCATGGATGGCAGATAGGTGGCTGCCTCCGCTGGCAGGATCAGGCGTTTGCCAGTGCCGGTGCCGTTGCCCACCGCCCTGAGCTGCTCCCAGAATCCGGTTGGCAGCTTGAAGGCGCCCGTCGCATCGACCGAGCCGATGATGGTGGCGTCCGGTTCGCGTCCGGAAATCGCCGCGCTGGCCAGCACCGCGGTGGCGGCGCTGATGGATTGTTTTTTCTTGGATACGAGCGACGCTTCCAGTTCGGGGCTGTCAATGTGGACGGTGCATCCCACAGGAAGCTTGCCGTGCTGTTGGAGAAGCACGCGGAGAACGGGACCTGTTAGCGGTGTGAGCTGGCTTCCTTCCGCCGGTTTCCCCATCACGATGGAAAACGGCGCTTTGGCGGCATTTCCCTCGGGCGCCGACTCTGCCGTCATGTGTAGCGGTGCCAGTGTCAGAGCCCACTTCGCGTTTTCGGATTTGTCCGTCTGTCTCCAGAGCGGAGTCATGACGGTGGCATTGTTCAGGAGAATTCCGGGCTTCGCGATCGGCACCTTGGGACCTTCATCGTCAGGAGATTTGGTGGCCAGCGTCACCTCTTCATATGCGGCGGTCGCCGGGATCCAATCTGTCCATGCGCCGCCCTCGCCTTTTTCGAGAATATCCTTCGAGCGGGGATCCTGCGGATCGGAAATCACCACGACGTCCTTCAGACAAGCCGCGAGGGCCAGCCCGTCGGGCCCGGCTTCGGGCGATTCCAGCCAGCCGATGGATTGCCAGATTCGCGCGCGGCTGTTCGCGGTTTTTTCCGTATCGGCGTCGGCATGGTGCTTCTCCTTTTCAAATGAATCGAGCAAGGCCCGGGCTTTCGTATTCGCAGGATCGAGGGCGATCGATAGGGCGAGCATTTGGGCTGCCCCGCGACGTTCCCGCGCGGTTCCACCGGCCATTCCGTCAGCAAGATTCGTGAGCTGTGCCGACAATTTTGCCATCGTATCGACGTCCAGCGGTACCCGGTCGCGGCGGAAAGCCACTGGTCCTTCCGCGGGCTGCGCGAAATTTCCGGCAATCAACGGAACTGCGGTTCCTGCCAGCAGCCATGCGATCATCAGCAAATGGAATTTTCGTTGAAACACTTTAAGTAATGTAAAGCAACCGATACGCCGACCCACAAGCGAAGATTGCAGATCCGTCACAGTTGCAGCAAAATCGAGCCATGCCCGACAGCATCCCGACCCACGAAACCCGCGAGGAAGTCATGTTCTTCGACACCGATTGCGGTGGCGTCGTCCACAACATCGCCTACCTGCGGATGATCGAAACCTGCCGCACCCGCCTCGCTGCCAAACTCGGAATGGATCTCCGCACCATGTCCGAAACCAGCATCTATCCGGTCGTGACCCGCACCGAGATCGACTACAAGCGCCCGGCCAAACTCGGCGACTGGCTCGTCATTCGCGGCCGCCTCGGTGAAATCACCAAGGCCCGATTCTGGTGCATCTTCGAAATGACTCGCGAGGCCGACGGCGCACTCCTCGTTAACGCCCGCCAGTCGCTCGCACTCGTTCAGATGCCGGAAGGAAAGCCTCTGCGCCTGCCCAAAGAATGGGCGGAGCAGTGGGGGTGAGTGTGCTTGCCGGACAGGTGGGCACGCCTTCCGCACCCGTTTACAAAAAACACGGGCACCATGCGGTACCCGTGTTGGGAAGTCAGGTCATGATCGACGTGCTAAGTTCTTAGCCGTCCTTCTGCTTTTTTTTCCGGTCCTCCTCATCTTTGGTTTCCTCGGAAGTGGAGGCTGGTTTGGCCTTCTTTCCTGTTGGTGAGGCAGTAGGTTTGGGTTGTGTGTTTTTCCGGGCGACCTGCGCCTCGGGTTTCGGAGCTTGTTGACGTTGCGGTTGGGCTTGAGTGGCCGGCTTGCGCTCGGTGTGTTGAGCCACAGGTTGGTGATTCATCTTGCGGTCGGGAGCCGCCGAGGATTCGCGATTATCGTCAGGATTCTTTGCCTTCTTCTTTTCTGACTCCGGCTTGCGTTCCGGAGCTGGCTCGGCTTTGGGTTTTGGAGCGGGAGTTGCCTTGCGTTCAGGAGTTGGTTCAGCCTGCCGTTTTGGAGCGGGCGTTGCTTTGTGTTCCGGAGTTGGCGAGTCCTGACGATTTCCTTCGGGCTTGGCCTTTCGCTCAGGTGTTGGATCAGCTTCATGTTTTGGCGCGGGCGTTTCCTTCCGTTCGGTGTCTGGATTGGCTTCACGTTTCTGGCCGGGTTTGGTTCGGGTTTCCTCGGCGGGATTGGATTTCTCTTTGGCACCGGGTTCACCCTTGGTTTCGGTGTTTGGATTGGCCTCACGCTTCTGGCCGGGCTTCGTCCGGGTTTCTTCGGCGGGATTGGATTTCTCTTTGGCACCGGGTTCACCCGTGGTTTCGGTGTTTGGATTGGCCTCACGCTTCTGGCCGGGCTTGGTCCGGGTCTCCTCGACGGGTTCGGATTTTCCCTTGCCACGAGGCTCTCCCTCACGATCGGCGTTTTCCTTCGTCTTCGGTTTTGCCGGATCCTCGCGGTCGGCTTTCGCTACTTTGCCATTCTTGCCGGATGGCTCGTCAGCTTGGTCCTTTTCAGACATCCGTGGCTGCAATCTTTCCGGCGGTCCACCGTCTTTGTCGGAGCGATCGGATTTCCGTGAGGCAACCGGCGAGCGGTCGATTTTCTGGCGGGTCACCTGGCCTTTGTCGTTGTCTCCGCCTTTCGCACGGTCGCCGGTGGTTTCAAGTTGCTCACGCTCCTTGCCGAATTTGCGGATTTCCTGTCTTTGTGAGACGAAACGTTCGCGTTCTTTCTGACCAACCGCTTGGAAACGCTGATCGCCTTCGCCGTGTTTACCTACGACCCGGTCGAAACGATCGGCCACGCCGAAATCCCCACGGGCACGATCCTCTTGAGAACGGTTGTTCAACTCAGCCCAAGTGCGGGGCGGGCGGGCATCCGCATGATCGCGGCGGTATTCGAAATATTCTTGGCGGTGGCGGTCCCAGTTCCGGTCGTTACGGTTTTCCCAGCGATAGTGCGCATAGATCGGATCATAACCGCGGTAACCGGAGTTATAGGAATATGAGGCGAAAAATCCACGGTCGCGGTATCTTGGTTCATAGTAGTCGCCGAAGTAATAGTGGCCGTAGTTGGGTCTGAGGAACAGATGGTTCGAGAAGACGGAAAGGGCGATCACTGTTAGCGGCGAGTAGTAGAAGTCGGGACGCGAAATATAGGCCCGGTTGAAATGAACCGGTGCGAAAACGACTCCGCGTCGGGCGACCGGATAGTCCCAATAACCGTCCACATATACATAACCGCGATGGGTCCACCGATAGTAGGCAGGCGTCCACGCCCAATTTTCGCGGGCCTCGACCCAATATCCGGCCCGCCAAGCGTAGCGGTCGTTCCGATAGGCCCAGTTGCCTGGAATCCATGTCTGATTGTCGGAAGCGGCTACGATGTTAGGTCCCGATTCGACACTGCGTGGCGGCTCGGGCAGATAAGAAACCGTGGCGGCTTGCTCATCCTCCCAGTAGCCTGAAGTCCATTGGTGCCGACCTTCGGTTTCGGCCCAGTAACCGGGAACCCATTCGCGGCCCGGCGGCAGATTCCGCCAAATGCCACTCACCCATAGAAAGTCGTTTTGATCCTCATCCCATGCCCAATACCCCGGAATCCATGCGACATTGTCTCCGACCGGCCGTTGTTCAGGCGGAACTTCCTCGATCAGCGCGGGCGGCGCTTGGTCGACTATGATCCCTGCTTCAGGATTGAAACTGACGGTTCCGGCGAATGCCTCATGCACCGGCCCCCGCGTCAGGACTTCGGCTCCGGGTGGGTTTTCGGCTTGTTGGGCAAATCCGATGCCCGAGCCGAGTATCGTTGCTCCCATCGCCATAGCGGCGAGGGCTCTTGTTATACTATATTGATGTGTATTCATCTTGTGTCATTGGTTGGCTTTCTCAAATAGAGACGGGAGGGTCCGCTGATTGATTCAATATATTCCTCCATGGAGAATGGATTCGCAAATCAATCGCGATGGATTCGCGAATTGCGCGATTTCAACGCACATTGCACGACGCTCCGGAACGGTCGTCATGTCCCGGCGGACGCGAGCTGATAGATGATGGGCCCGCTGCGGGGCATTTGTCTTACGCCATCGGCACTTCGCTCGCCGCGGCATCGGCAAGCGGTTCGTCACGATCCCCCCAACTGCGCCAGCCTTCTTTCAATTCGAGGGCAGCCCACTTGGCGAGCATGGGGAAGAACGTCAGCATGTTGCCGCGGTTCAGCTTGAAGCCGGGAATCAGGCAGCGGTTGCCGCGGTTCGTCATTCCTAACCGTCCTTCCTTGCGACGGCGGCGCGCGATCTGCGCGAAGCGGCGGTTATAAGTGCCCATCAGCGCGGCGAAAATTTTTCCGCTCGGCGGAGAGAACGGCGGATAGTGGAGGGCGGTTTCCCCGGTGTTGAACGGCACCTCGACGACGCCCCAGTAGTAGAGTCCGAGGTCCATGTTAAAGGCCAGGCTCATGAGGTCGTATTCGCCCATGTATTCGTACTTGTCCTTGTAGAGCGAGGTGAACCAACGGCGATGGCTGATGGAAAAATCACGGTTATACTTTTCGTAAGTTTCCGCCGTGTTCATTCCCTTGCGCTGTTGCGTGATGAGATTGGCCGCGCTGCTGGTGGTGAAGGAGATCCAGTCCATGCCCGGACTGTAGAACGGGTCCATGAATGCGGCGGCGTCGCCTACTAACACAAATCCGTCACCGGCGAAGGTGGTGCTGTAATAGGCGAGATTTTTCCGCCAGAGCTGGTCGTCCTCGTGGTAAGTCGCATCGACGAGCATTTCCTTTCCAACAGGGTGCTCCATCAGGAACGCCTTCACCCGGTCGCCGATGCTGCCGCCGTCTTTCGGGAAATCGACAAGACGTTGGTCCCATACGACACCGACGCTAACATCTCCCCCCTTGAGAGGAATCCACCAACTCCACCAGCCGTCGCCGATGATGTGGTTCGTCGCGGTATTGCGCATGCCGTAAACCGCCTTCGACCATTCGGGAAATTTCAATGCCAGCTCGCGGCTGTCCCAATCCTTCACACCGCTCCAACGCGACCAAGCCGCCGCGGTTGGATGCTCGGTGTTGGATTTCCACCAGCCTTCCTTGCGAGCCAACATGGCGGCAAGTCCGGAGCCATCGACGACCCAGCGCGCGGTGACGGTCTGCCGCTTTTCACCGTAGCGAACTTCCATCGTTTGTTCGCCGCCGGGGTTGAGCTGGATTTTCGAAACGGTCGCAGGGCGTAAAATGGTAGCTCCGGCCTCAACCGCGCGACGCAGCACTTCCTCATCGAAGGCCGCGCGGTCGAGTTGGAAGGACGGGATTCGTGATAGATATTTCGCACCGAGTTCGCTGGCCTCGTCGAGCGATTTCACCTGATCGTTCTTGAACCAAAAGCGTAGACCCTGCTTCACGAGATGGTTCTCGTTGAGATATTGCGTCATTCCTAACACCCGGCACATGAAGAATCCGCTGATTTCCACCGTCGCCTCGCCCACCCGGCGGGTGAGCTTCTCCGTTTTTTCCACGATGAGCACGCGGATGCCGGGATTCTGCCGGATCAACAGCGTGGCCGTGGCCGCACCGGAAAGCGCGCCGCCGATCACGACGACGTCGTAGCTCGCGGTTTCGGGAAAACTCTCGGAATTCATTGCAGCGATATTTCGCCCGATCCGGCCGAAATGCAATCCCCGCAGTCAAACAAGCGGTTGCGTGGAAATCGGGATTCTTGCACAGTGCGCCCGCATGCCAGCCACTGAAGCCACGACTTCCGCCGCAGAACATTGGGACGCCATCATCATCGGTGGCGGCCCGGCCGGTTCGACGGCGGCGTCCACTCTGGCGATGGCGGGACGGCGTGTGCTGGTTTTGGAAAAGGCGAAATTCCCGCGCTTCCACATCGGTGAGTCACTGCTGCCCTATAACCGCAAAATTTTCGACGATCTCGGCGTCTGGGAAAAAATCGCGGGCGCGGGGTTCACGAAAAAACGGGCCGCGCAGTTCGTCATGGGCAACGGCTCGCGCGCCAACCGTTTGGATTTTTCCAAAGGCTCGTTCACCGAATACCCGGAAGCCGTGCAGGTCGAGCGGGCGAAATTCGACGACATTCTGCTCCACCATTCGCGGGAAAAAGGCGCCGCAGTCCGCGAGGAAAGCACCGTAATCGAACACCGCGTCGAAGCGGACCGCGTCGTGATCAAATACCGCGCGGTGGACGGATCGGAACACGAAGTGACCGCGCCTTATCTGATCGATGCCAGCGGCCTGACCAATTTCACCGCGAACCGCGAGTCGTTGCGCGAATATTATCCGGGCCACAAGAAGATCGCGATCTTCAGCCACTTCTCCGGCATCGACATGCCGACCGGCGAGGAGGAAGGCGACATCCTCATTGTAAGGCGCGAGAAATCGTGGTGCTGGCTAATTCCGTTAGCTCCGGACAAGACCAGCGTCGGCCTCGTCATTGATGCCGGAGATTTCAAAGCGCTGGGGAAAAAACCGCAGGAAGTTTTTGATGAAGCGATGGCGGACACCCCGGCGATCAGCAAGCGCTTCGGGAACGCGCGGATTTCTGAGGAAATGCACGTCGTCGCGGATTTCTCCTACAAGAACGAGACGTTGGTTTCCCCGCGCGTCATCCGCGTCGGTGATTCCTCGGGTTTCATCGATCCGATGTTTTCCAGCGGAGTGCTGTTAGCCATGACCAGCGGCCAGCAGGGCGCGCGGGTCATCCATGAGGCTCTTGAGACCCGCAAGCCCCTAACCGCCGGCATGAAGCGCTACGAAAAAGACAACCGCAAGCGCATCGCCATCTACTGGGAGTTCATCGACAATTTCTACAAATTCCACTTCGCCCAAATTTTTTTCCAGCCCTACAACCGTTGGGGACTGGTCTGCTCGATCAACGCCGTGCTCGCGGGCCGCACGACCCTATCCTTCGCCGTCTGGTGGCGCCTGCGCGTCTTTTTCTTCCTCGCCTGGTTGAACAAACACATCCCGGTGGCGAAGCGGATCAAGGTGAGTTGAACAAGGCGATTCCGCCACGTTTTGCCTTGAAAGCTTGGGCAGGGAAGACAACTTGGGAGGATGAATCCAAACCCAAGTTTCCTAACCGCCATTTTCGCCGCGGCCTGTTCTTTAACCACTGCCTTCGCGGAAATCCCGACGGCGAAAACCTCTCTCTTCAATGGCAAGGACACCGCAGGTTGGGTTTCCTTTCTGAAAAACAACGCTCCGGCGGATCAGACATGGTCCGTGAAAGACGGACTGCTTGTCTGCACCGGCTCGCCAGGCGGATTTCTGCGGACGGAGAAAAGCTACGAACAATACAAGTTCACCGTGGAATGGCGTTTCACCAAACCCGGCAATACCGGCGTCGTCGTCCACATGACGCCGCCCGACGCGGTCTGGCCGAAGAGCATCGAGTGCCAGGGCATGAACAAGAGCCAGGGCGATTTCTATCTCTGGTCCGGTGCCACCGCCGCGAACACCACGCCGCTGAAGGACAAGGAAGGCAAGATCTTCGGCTACCGGATCGGCCGTGCCGGAGAAGACGCGGAAAAACCTTCCGGTGAATGGAACACCTTCACCGTCATCTGCGACAAGGACGCCGTGACCATCTTCGTCAACGGCAAGGAAGTGAACAAACTCACCGGCGCGAACCTAACATCCGGCTTCATCGGTCTTCAGTCCGAGGGCGGCGCCTTCGAAGTGAAGCAGGCGGTGATCGAGCCGCTTTAATCAGTTAGCCGGCGCCTTCCAGATCAGCCGCACCGCGTCGAGCCGGACACGGGCGTTTCCGATGACGGAAGCGAGTTCCGCTTCGCGCAATTCGAGCATGGTGATTTCCTCCGGATTGATGTGGTCGTTCACCTCCGACAAATCCCGCAGGCGGGCAATGGCAGCGGCCATTTCGTCGCGCATCTGTGCCATCGCGGTGCCGATGATGTCATGGCTCCTCCCGCTCCCGAGCTGGCGGGCATGATCGAGCATGGCGGGCAGGAACGAGCGTTTCACTTTTTCATTCCGTAGCAATCCGGCGGCATCGCCTTTTCGCAGTGGAGGCCTTTCGAATACAGGATTCGTCGAGTGATCTGTGCCCTTGTGATCAACCATGATTCGAAGCGGGGTTTGTGGCAAAAACCGCTCGACGTGCAGCTCCGCCGGAGCCACGCATTCCACCACCAACCAGGCTTCCAAAAGGATCGTTTTTTCGCCCGGCGAGTCCCACACGGCGAAGGAGGCGTTGCCGGCTTCCGAACCTAACATGAGGTCCAGCGCGCCGCGCACCATCGGATGATCCCACGTGAGAAACGCTTCCTGCTCGCGTTCCAGCGCGCGTTGACGATCGAATGTCACGGTCATCCCCTCATGCGGCAGTGCGGGGAACGCATCGGATTTCAAATTCCCCGGCAGCAGGAAATAACGGCGCGGCCCGTGGTCCTCGATGTGCAGGCCCGAATATTCAAACAGCCGTAGCAAAAAGTCCTCGAAGTCCGCGCTCTCGTCCCACTCGCGGATACGTTTCACCAGCCAAGCCGATCTTTCGGGCCGATGAGAACTTCGTTCTAGCAGACGATCCTGCCCGTGTGCGAGTCGTTCCGAAATCTGCTTCCGGCAAGCGAGTGTTTTTTCAATCAGCTCGTCGATGCCTTCGCGTTCACCGATCGCTTCCTCCAGATCGAAGCGCAGCTCGCGCTGGATTTCCGCCGCGCCGGGAGGGCTGGCGCGGAAGGCATCCAGTCCTTCCTCCAGCCAGCGCACGCGAACTTCATCGCCACTCCCGGGTTGATAGGGAACATGCACCTGGATCGTCCCACGCTGGCCGATGCGGTCGAGTCGTCCGATCCGTTGCTCCAACAGATCCACGTCCTCCGGCAGATCGTAGAGAACGAGGTGCCGGGCGAATTGGAAGTTCCGTCCCTCGCTGCCGATTTCCGAGCAGACCAGAACCCGCGCGCCTTCCTCCTCGGCGAAAAACGCTGCGTTGCGGTCGCGCTGGAGCAGTGAAAGATCTTCATGAAACAAGGCTCCAACCACGCCCGTGGTATCGCGGAGCTGTTCAAGAACCTCTTCCGCAAGTTCGCGGGTGCGGGTGATGACGAGAATTTTTTCTTCGGCCAGTTTTGCTAACAAATCGCAAAGCCATTTCAATTTGTCGTCCACCGGAGCAAGGCGTGGCTCGCGCTCAGGAAATCCACCGAGTTTGGTCCGCGTATTGCGGAACATCACGCGGCCGACACCGAAGCTGTCCAACAGATCGGAAATCAATCGCTCGCGGGCGTCCGGTTTTCCATCGATCAAATCCCGCACCCTGTTTTCCAAACGTCCGCGTCCGGCGACGAATGCTTTCAGTGTTTCGTCCGGCATTTTGCCAACTGCCAGAGCTTCGACGAAATTCGCGACCTCTTCATAATGTTGGGTTTCCTCGCGGTATTTTTCCAAATCCGAATGTCGCTCCGGGTCCAACAGCTGAAGCCGCGCGAAGTGTCCTTCCGGTCCGAGCTGTTGAGGCGTGGCAGTTAGGAGAAGCAACCCCTCCGTGATCTCCGCAAGGCCGCGCACCATTTCGTAGGCTGTGCCGGGATTGCCCGGCGACCATTCGAGGTGGTGTGCCTCATCAACGACGAGCACATCCCATCCCGCCTCGCGGGCCTGTGCCGCGCGGCGTTCGTCATTCGCCAGGAAATCCACCGCGGCGAGCACCCATTGGCTATCGATGAAGGGGTTGCATTCGGGATCGCCATACTCGATGGCCTCGCAGCGCTCCTCGTCGAAGATGCTGAAGGAGAGCTGGAAACGTCGCAGCAGCTCCACGAACCATTGATGCACCAGCGGCTCCGGGACGAGGATGAGCACGCGCTGGGCCCGGCCAGTTAGGATTAGGCGATGCAGGATGAGGCACGCTTCAATGGTTTTTCCGAGTCCCACCTGATCCGCTAACAAAACTCTGGGACGCGGCCGGTTCGCCACCTCATCTGCGATGAAAAGCTGGTGAGGAATGAGATCCATCCTCGCCCCAGCCAAGCCGCGGATCGGCGCGCGCCGCATTTCCGCGCGCCGGCGGAGAGCTTCGCCACGCAGATCGAAATCACCCAGCTCGTCGAGCTTGCCGCCGAAGAGTCGGTCCTGCGGCTTGCTGAAGCTGATGGAGTCGGAGAGTTCGGCTTCCTTGGTTTCGCCGGAGCCGGTCTGATAGATGAGCAGTCCGTTCTCCTCCCTGACGCTGAGCACCTCCATTTCCTCGCCGGAGTGGACCTTGATCCTGTCACCGGGCAGGAATTTCACCCGTCGCAGCGGCGCGGTGTCGGTGGCGTAGCAGCGCATCTCCCCAGCGGCGGGAAAACGGATGTCCACGCGACCGCCGCCACTGGCCGTGATGATGCCGAGACCGAGTTCCGGCTCGCTGTCGCTGACCCAGCGCTGGCCGCGCGTCCACGTGTTTTCCATCCTGCCTTGCTCCACCATTTTACCCAAACGAACTGCTTTCGGGAAAAAAGGGAAGCGCAAAGCCTGTGCTCCAAGGCATCTGGATTTTGGAAGACCAACCGAATGGACGTCGAAGAACACAGACTGCGCCGGATTCGGGTCAAACCGGTGCAAATTCGCCATTTGCCTGTGTCGTTCAGAATCGAGTCCGCAACCCGGCACGGAGCGCTTGGCTGTGGACGATACGTTGCCTCACCTTCAAGCCATGGAGAGCTTCCTCATGATAGTTGCCAGTCACGATTTGGAAAAAAGCTCCTGACAAAGCATGCAGCGCTTTCCGTCACATCCACGAGCGGTGCAATATTCGCGGCCGTAGAAGATGATCTGAAGGTGGAGCTTGTTCCACGTGTTGCGCGGGAAGAGCTTTTTCAAATCGCGCTCGGTCTCGACGACGTTTTTTCCGGAGGTGAGTTTCCAGCGCGTGGCGAGGCGGTGGATGTGGGTATCGACAGGGAACGCGGGGACTCCGAAGGATTGTGCCATCACGACGGAGGCGGTCTTGTGGCCTACGCCGGGAAGGGCTTCGAGCGCGGCAAAATCCTGCGGAACCTCGCCGCCGTGTTTTTCTACCAGAATTTTCGAAAGCTCGGAAATGGCGGCGGACTTGCGGGGTGATAGACCGCAGGGACGGATGATCGCTTGGATTTTTCCCAACGGAACATGCATCATGTCGTGCGGGTTGTCGGCGAGTTTGAAAAGGGCGGGTGTGACCAGATTGACGCGGACGTCGGTGCATTGCGCGGACAGCAACACGGCGATCAGCAAGGTGTAGGGATCCTTGTGGTCGAGCGGAATCGGCGTTTCCGGATAGAGTTCTTCGAGCCGCCGCCGGACGTGGTCGGCGCGTTGTTGCTTGAGCATGCGCGAGTGTTTCGCGTGAAGGACGGGGATGCAAGGCGGGGCAAATTTTTGAGAGACGGAAAAAATCCTTGCTAGTGTTACAACGTAACTGTAACACCTATAACACAAGCCAATGCTCCCCTTTTCCTTCCAGCTCCGCGATGGCGATCCGGTCTCCGACCAAATCGTCCGTGCCGCCCACCGCGCTTTGGCGAGCGGCGAGCTGCGGGAGGGTGACCTGTTTCCTTCCGTCCGCGCGTTGGCGCAGGAGCTGAAAATTTCCCCGACCACAGCGCACAAGGTGATGCAGCAATTGAAAGACCTCGGCTTCCTCGTCAGCCGGCCGGGCATCGGAATGGTCGTGCAGGCCCCTCAACTTCCGGCCTTGGAACAACGCCTTGCCATGATGGAGCCGGCGGCCCGCCGGTTTCTCGACGAGGCCCGCTCATTGCATCTCACCGCCGACGACTTGGAGCTGCTGCTCCGTCGTCTCCAGGATCCCAACCGCTAAAATTCATGATCACCATCCGCAGCCTTCAAAAACGCTTCCAAGGCAACGATGCCCTGCGTGGCGTCGATCTCGACATCCCGCAGGGAAAAGTCACCGCCTTCCTCGGTCCTAACGGCGCGGGCAAGACGACGACCATCAAGTGCGCGATGAACCTCATCGACCGCGATTCCGGCGAGGTGTCGGTGATGGAAACCGATGCCCGCGAGCTGGGTCCGAAGCAATGGCAGCGGATCGGTTACGTTTCGGAAAACCGATTGATGCCGGAGTGGATGACGGTGCCGAAGCTGCTCGACTACGTGAGGCCGATGTATGGCGAATTCTGGGACCGGGATTTCGAGAAAAAGTTGCTCGCGGGATTCGAGCTGCCGTTGAAAACCAAGCTGCGCTCGCTCTCCCGTGGCCAGAAAATGAAAGCAGCGCTGCTCACCGCGCTGGCCTACCGGCCGCAGCTCATCGTCCTCGACGAACCCTTCACCGGCCTTGATCCGCTGGTGCGCGACGAATTTCTAACCGGCCTGCTTGAACTCACCGAAACCGAAGGCTGGACTGTGTGGATTTCCTCGCACGACATCGAGGAGGTCGAGCGCTTCGCCGACCGCGTGGCGATCCTCAACAGCGGGCGGGTGGACTTGCAGGAGGACGTCGAAACGTTGCAGGCCCGCTTCCGTGCCATCGAGCTGTGGTTCGACGACACCGCCACCTTGCCGGGAAATCTGCCGGAAACGTGGATCAATGCTCAAGCGAACGGCCGGACCATCCGTTTCATCGACACCCACCACGACGAGGCCAGATTTTCTGGAATGTTAGTATCTATCTTCCCCGGCCATCAACGTTACGAAGCCCGCCGCATGACCTTGCGCGAGATCTTTGTGGCCCTCGCCCGCAACTATCGCACTCAACCTTACTGAACTCATGCCGCGCTCACCACTCACCCTTGCCCTCGGTCTCGCGATCGTAGCCGGCTTTTTCATCTTCCTCCTGTGGCCCGGTCAAGAGTTGCAGGAATGGGGGCTATACGCGGCGATGTCGCTACCTGTCATCATCGGATTGTTCACATGGTGTGCGGTGCGGGATGCTCCGCCGCTGGATGACCAGGCCTTCCACCGCACGCTGCCGCCGGGGGATGGTCATGCTTTTAGAAAGGTGCTCGCCATGCATGGCTGGGTGTTGCTCGGCATCGCGCTCTCCGAGGTGATCTATTGCTGGATCTATAACTTTGGTTGGCCGGTGATGTCCTACGGCTTGTTGATACTGACATTGCCGGTGTGGGGCCTGATGGGGGCGCTTGGCGTCGCTTCAAGCCTGGCGACCTCCCGCCAATTCGGAAAAACCTGGGGCTACGCTGCGGTATTCGGGCTGCCGCTGGTCTCGGCTGCGATCCCCTATCATCTCCGTGACGGATTCCGGCCTGAGGAATACGCCGGAGACCAATATTTCAACTCCCACCGTATGATCGTGCTGGTTGCGACGGTTCTCTATCCGATGATCTGGTGGTTGGCGGCGGTTCGACGTCGGAATGTGACGGCGCTGTGCCTGTCGGCAGTGATCGGTGCCTTGATCCCGGTGATCCATGTTTACGGCGGGTTCTTCAATGCATCGGAAGTCTCTGCGCCGGAACAGCCCGAGGTGCCCAGAGTATCTATCGAACGCAAGTTCGTCCCGCCGGGCGACGATCGTTGGATTCCCATCGAATCCATGATCTCGGTGGGTGGCCTTCGCGATGGAGAAATCATCCAACTCGGGAGAATGGGGGCGGATAGTCGATACATTCGTTTCTACGGAGTGCCCGATGACGAGCGGCTGAGGGAAGAAGGTTTGTTCAATGCCTATTCGTTGAAGGCGTCCATGGAAAACGGACAAATCACCTGGGGCGAGGCCGCGGTGTGGAGGCAGCTCCAGAAGCAGCTTCCCGGGCTTGAAACTCTCGATTACTTGGGCGGAGGAATGGATGTGCCCATGCATGTTTCCACTCTCCGGCCAGGCGAGACCGCGCTGATCCGCCAAAGAGGGGAACGCTCGAATCTCAAGCCGCAGTCGTTTGAACAGAAAGTGACCGAAGAGGATTTGAACTCCGCCATGTGGGGATCCATCGGAGCATCGGTCTATAAATTCGAGAAGGTGGGTGTGGTGAAGGTGGCGAATGGTGGCGATATCCGTCTGCCGCAGGGTGGCCTGCTCCGAATCGATCCACTGGCTCGGGAAAAAGGACATATTTCCATCCGGATGGAGAATTTCCAACAGGCCATGGTAGATGCGGATGGACCGTGGTTTGGAATAAAGGGGGAGGAACAGTTTTGGCCAGGGCAACCGTGGTTGGTCGCAGTGGACAGCTCCGGGAAGCACGCCTTTGCGCTATCCGAATTTTTTTACGAAAACGGCAGAAGGTCTCTGTTAGGTCGGGTGATCGTCTGTGGCTTCCAAGCGGAAGACGTGTCGGAAACCGAGAATCTTGCCCGCATTGAAATGCTGCGCGGCTGCAGCCTCCACGTGTTTTTTCCAAAGGTGGAAGGTCAGTTTCTACAGAGTCTGCCGCCGCCACGATGACGAAAGGCGGGCCGGAGCTTGTGGCTGCGGTGAAATGGAACCACACTCGCTCCATGCGAAAACGCTGGCTCATCCCGATCGCGCTGCTGGCCTTGGCCGGTGGCGCGGGGTGGTGGTTTCGCGGGGCGTTGGGCACCTGGATCCATTCGAATTTGGGCGGCGTGGAGTCGGTCCTGCTGAAAAGGCCCAAGCCGGATCCGAAGACTTACGCCACTCTAACTAACGATCTCGAACGCCGGAGGAAGGATCTGGCGGCTCGTCATGCCAAAGCGAAAACCGCAGGGGAGCGGGCGGCAATCGAAGCGGATGCCCGGGCCCTGTTGGAGACATCGTTGCCGGCGATGATGCGTTGCTGGCTCGGCACGCCGTGGGATTTCAACGGGACGGCGAAAGGGCCGGGGGATGGCAAAATTGCCTGTGGTTATTTCGTGGCGACGGTTTTGAAAGATGCCGGATTCCAAGTGGATCGCTATCAGCTCGCACAGCAGGCGTCGGAAAACATTTTACGCTCGTTCATTCCGCGCGAGTCCTGTGCGTTGAGCGTTGGCAAGGAATTCAAATCATTCGCCGAGGAAGTCGGGAAACGCGAACCCGGGGTGTATGTGATCGGACTCGACACCCATGTGGCCTTCATCGTCGTCGGGGATGGCGGCTTCCGGTTCATCCACTCCTCCGGCTCGAAACCTTGGTGCGTGGTCGATGAAAGCCCGGATCAGGCAGGCGTGTTGCAACGCTCGAATTGGCGGATGCTCGGCAATCTAACCGCCGATGCCGCCGTGCTGAGACATTGGCTGAAGGCGGACAAGATCGTGGTCCGCGGGACCTGATTCGATCAAGCCAACGCGGGTTCCGCCAGACCTGCGCGGACGAGGAGCGGTTCCTGGTCGGGATCGCGGCCCATGAAACGGCGGTAGAGTTCGTCGGGCGGGACGGAATTTCCCTTGCTGAGGATGTGCTCGCGGAAGGCGGCGCCGGTGTCGGAATTGAGCACGCCTTCTTTTTGAAAACGGGTGAACGCATCCGCATCGAGCACCTCGGCCCACTTGTAGGAATAGTAGCCCGCGGCATAACCGGTGGGGCTGCTGAAGAGGTGGTTGAAACGCCGCATCATCGAGGGCGGCTGGGTTTTCAGCGGAGCGAGATAATCGGCGAGTACTTCGCGGTCCACGGAATCGAGATCCTTGCCGGCGAAATCGGATAGACGGATGTGGAGTTCCAGATCGAGCTTGGCGAACGCGAGCTGGCGCATGAAACCGGAGGCGCTCATGTAGTTTTTCGCGGCGACCATTTTCACGAACAGATCTTCCGGGATCGCCTCTTCGGTTTCGAAATGGCGGGCGAAGAGATCGAGCGATTCGCGGTCCCAACAGAAATTCTCCATGATCTGCGAGGGCAGCTCGACGAAATCCCATGGGACATTCGTGCCCGCCAGCGATTTCACTGCGACCTCGCTGAGAAGGCCGTGGAGCAAGTGACCGAACTCATGGAAAATCGTTTCCACCTCCCGGTGTGTTAGGAGCGCCGGCTTGCCGTCCACCGGCGGGCTCATGTTGCCGATGATCAGGCCGAGGTGCGGTTCGCCGAGGGCTCCGGTGTGGAGCGAGTTCATCCAGGCTCCGCCGCGTTTCGATTCGCGTGGATGCCAATCGGCATAGAACGAACCGAGATGGGCAGAGGTTTTCGAATCATGGATCTCGTAGAATTTGCACTCGGGGTGCCATGTTTCTACGAGAGTTGATGGTTGAGAGTTGATGGTTGATAGAGAAGAACCGGGTTCGATGTAAACCGTTTCCAATTCGCGGATGGTGATGCCGAACAACCGCGAGGCGATTTCAAACATGCCGGCCATCACGCCATCGACCGGGAAATACGGACGCAGCGCTTCCTCGTCGAAATCGTAGTTTTCCTGGCGCTGTTTCTCCGCCCAGTAGCCGACTTCCCATGGTTCCAGAGCGTCCACCGGTTGGCCGGATTTCGCGGCCTTGTATTGGGCGAGCTGTTTGTATTCCGCGAGGAATTCCGGATGAATGCGGGCATGAAGGTTCTCGATGAAACCGAGGGCCGAGCCGCCGGTCTTCGCCATGCGGCGCAAGAGCGTTAGGTCGGCGAAGTGTTCGTGGCCGAGGATCTCCGCTTTTTCGTGACGCAGTTCGAGGATGCGCCAGACGAGCACGGTGTTGTCGTATTCGGCATAAGCACCGACTTTCGATGATGCTTCCCACACCTGATGGCGGATTTCGGCATCGTGCAAATGCTGCATGATCGGGAACATCGACGGGAGCTGAAGCGTGAATCGCCAGGCGTTTTCATGGCCCTTCGACCGGGCGTTCGCGGCGGCACCGGCCTTGGCGGAATCGGGTAGGCCGGCAAGTTTTGTTTCGTCGGTGATGACGAGTTCCCACGCGTTGGTCGAGTCGAGCACGTGCTCGGAATACTCCTTCGTGATCTGCGAAAGCTCGGCCTCGATGGCTGCGATGCGTTCTTTTCGGTCGGCGGGGAGATCTGCGCCGGAGTTGCGGAAATCGGCGAGCGTTTCCTCGACGAAACGCTTTTGCACCGGCGGGAGCGTGGCGATTTCCGGACTTTCTCCCGCAGCTTTGATGATGGCCCACAGGCGGTCGTTGAGTGCGAGCGAAGAATAGAAATCGGTGACTTCGGGAAGCATTTTCCCAAGCGCCTCGCGTTGGGCGGGGTTGTCGCTAACAGAGTCGAGGTGGTTAAGTCGGCCCCAGCCGTCGTTGAGTTGCTCGCTGGCTTTTTCAAAAGCAAGGAAAGTGGATTCGAACGTCGCGGCGGCGGGATCCTGGGCGCAGATGGCTTCGATGTTGCGCTTCGCAAGCTCAAGAGCGCGGCGGATGTCGGGCTCAACAGCTTCGGGGATGAGCGTGGACCAGCGGATGTGGAAATCGGGAGCGAGGAACGGGTGCATGCGGGGAAGATTGTGTGAATTCGGTATTCAGTAAAAAGTGGCGGGGCGTATCTTCGGTGGAGAACCGAGGTTGTCCATTCTTTGATGGCGGAGTATTGGGACAGGAGGCAAATCAAGCCGGACTATTTCCACCTCCCGCCAAGCTCGCTCACCAGCCGCGCTACCTCGGGCCGTCGTTTGAAAACCCGCCCGTTCCATCCGAGCCGGAGCTCGTGCCGATATTCGTCGAGACCGGGCAGTGACTGGGTGTGTGGCAACCATTCCTTGCATCACCCAGATCAAATACGCCTCATGTCCGGTCACCTAATGTATCGAACCGGGACTCGCCCAAGGAATGTAAGGAACACTTTCCTGTTCGCCTACGGCTCGGGAATCCCCAGATCCTTGCAAATCTTCTTCACCAAGAGGTCGTTGACTTCGGCATGACGGGGAACCGCGGAACGACGGTTGGTCGTGCGGTTTCTCCACCATGAATGATTTCCTCCTTCGCGGACCAGTTCGCAATCGTGTTTGGCCAAGTGGCTGATGAACGCCCGCCGCTTCATACGGTGACAGGCTCTTCGGTGTAGCTGCCGTTCGCGCTTGCCCTCGCCTCCTCACGATTGAACTCCAAAGCTTCCATGAGGATTTCCCGCAGGGACGCCATCAGCTCTTCCTTGGTTTTTTCCTGTGCGTTGACGCCCGGGATCTCCTCGATCCATCCAACCCACCAGTCGCCGTCCTGTTGGGTGATTGCCGTGTAGGTTGATTTCATGAATGGATGATTGGCACGAATCCGGCGCTTGGGCAACCGCCGAAGCGTTTTGCCAGCAACGCGTCATAGAGCGGATCGGTGCCCCGCAAAGACACGCGGAGGCTGGCGGTCCCGACCATGCTGGCGACGATTCCACGCTTTGCGGAAGCGGTTTCCGACCGGAGCAGCAATTCGATCAACCGGGAAACGGTGGTGTGTTTCTCCCGTGCCACCTTCTTCGCGAGACGGAGGATTTCCGGGTCGAGCGTGATGGAGGTTCGCTTTTTCATGAGCAGGTAATTAACCCAATTCATGCCTAACGGCAAGATCGCGCTTTGAAATCGAAGGGACGAGACGTCCCTTCCCCTATGGTGTTTCCGGCTCATCCGCCGGTTCATCTGATGCGGGAGGCGCGGGCGGCGGGACAAAAGCGGCCAGTGGCTTCACCAGGTTCGTCGGCAGCGGGAAAACCCGGTCGTAGATGCCGGGAGCGACCTCGGTGGACTGCGAGTAGGCGTCGCGGATCATTTCCATCTTCGCGTCGAGGTTGTCGATGTAGTGGAGGGCGAAGGCTTCCGGTGTGCGCGGCAGGACGGGCGAGCCGAATTCGTACTGGCCGTGGTGGCTGCCGATGAGGTGGAGCAGGTGGAGGCGGGTCATTTCCGTGGACGGCTTGAGGCCTTTCCACTCATCGGTTTCCACGCTGTCGACGAGGTCGTTCCAGAGCTTGTTGACCAGCTCGATGCCGAGCGGGATATGCCCTAACATTTCTCCGTGGATGCTGTGGATCTGGGCGAAACCGTCTTCGGGATAGGAATTTTCCCAGAGCTTGCCGCAGTCGTGGAAGAGCACGCCGGCGAGCATGAGGTCGCGGTTGAGTTCGGGATAAACCGGGCACAGCGCATCGGCGGAACGCATCATCTGTGCGACGTGTTCGACAAGTCCGCCGCGGCGGGCGTGGTGATTCTTTTTCGCGGCGGCGGTGCGGCGGAAGCGATCACCTAACTGGGAAAGGAAATGGGCGCAAAGTCCGTGGAGCCGCGGGTCCTCGATGGAGTCGCACAGCCGGCGGATTTCCGCGAAGTCGCGGTCCTGTTTTTCACGGGTTTCCGGATCGCCTGCCAGAAAATCCGCGATGGCGGCATCTTCCAGATTATACCACCAGAGCTTGTTCGGATTGACGCCATATTGGTTTTGCGTCCATTCGGCTTCGAGGCGGACCACGGTGCCTTCGGCAAGTGTTTCAGCGGCTTCGGACATCGGCGAGTCCGACCAGATTTTCAGGGAAAAATTTCCGGTGGAGTCCGCGAAGACGAGTTCGAAATATGGCTTTCCGCCCTTCGTCGTGCGGGTCGCCCGCGACTGGAGCTGGGCGTGGATCGCGGCATGAATGGGGATTTCTCCGGCTTGTTCCTTGACGGCGGCAATGGTGATCGGGCTCACGGGCGTTAGCATGGCAGGTGATGCCGCCGTGTCACGTTCATCATGAATCCATCAGCGCCGGCAGGCTCACCCGGAACGTCGCGCCTTCACCGGGAACGCTTGCGACTTCGACGGTGCCATGGTGGTTTTCAACGATGGCCTGGACGATCGCGAGCCCGAGTCCCGAATGTCCGCTGGACGGACCGCGCACGGGATCGACCCGATAGAAACGGTCAAACAGTCGCGGCAGGTGGTCCGCGGAAATGCCCGGGCCGTGGTCTGCGACTTCGAGGATGACGCGGTTGTCATTGAAGAAAACGCTTACCGTCGCATCGCCGCCGTTTTGCTGGTGGCTGATGGCGTTGGAAATCAGATTGCCGGCGACAATCGAAAGCGCCTGCGGATCGGCATGGCAGCGGGCGGTCTGGAGATTGGATTGGAGCCGGATCCCGTTCTGGTCGGCGAGCGGCTGGAGGAGCTGGATGGAGTCTGCGGCGATCAATGAGAGGTCGACGGTTTCGCGGCGGATTTCCGGACTGCCATCCTGCCGCGCTAACAACAGCAGCGATTCCACGAGCGAACGCATGCGGGTGGCGGCGTGGCCGCAGTTGGAAAGGATCTCCCGGTATTCGTCGGCGCTGCGCTCGCGTTTCAACCCGCGCGAGGTTTCCGAGAGGATGACAGTTAGAGGTGTGCGAAGTTCGTGCGAGGCGTCGGCGGTGAATTCCCTCTGGCGCTCGATTCCGGCGGCGAGCCGGTCGAAGGTTTCGTTGAGCACCTGGCTGAGACGGGTCAGTTCGTTGTCGGTGCCGGCGATGTCGATGCGTTCCGATAGTTTTCCTCCTGCGATTCTCGATGCGGTCTGGCTGATCGCGTTGATCGGCTGGATGGCGCGGCCCGCGAGCCACCAGCCGCCGAGCAGGCCTAACAGCCACAGCAGCGCGCCGCTGCCCGCGATCTGCCAGCCGAGTTGCTGCAGCGCGGCGCGGTCCGCGGAAATATCGCGGCCAACCACGACCCGGAAACCGCGCGGTCCGCCGTGGACGAGTTCACGAAAGTTCCCGCGCATCCGGGTCAGTTGATCCTGATTCGCAGGAAGTTTCGGAAACACCAGGCTTTCCGGGGAATTCACCGAACGGAAAAGTGTCTGGCAACCACCGTCCCAGAAGGCGATGTAAGTACTTTCGGAAGCCTCGGGATCGAAGAGATCACGCATCTCCAGGGGAAATTGCGAAGCATCGTCGATGCTCAGGAAACGCTCGCGAATCTCAGTGGTGGTCGGCGGACGATCATCCTTTTTTTTCTGAGAGGGAAATTCCCAGAAGCTTTTCATGAATGCCCGCTCGAACGCCTCGAGCTCGCCATCAATACGCTCCCGCCGGGCATCCGCGGCCAACCGATGCGCGAGCATGCACAGCGCGGCAATCACGCCCATGAGAATGAGCGCATGCCAGAGCTGGAGCCGCCAGCGGACCGAATGGAAGAGGTATTTCATTCGATGGAATAACCGTGGCCGCGACGCGTGGTGATGAAATCCGCGCCCAGTTTTTTCCGGATGTTGGAAACATGTACATCCAGAAGGTTGGAAAGCGTGTCGTCATCCTCGTCGAAGAGATGCTCGTAAAGCTCGCTGCGGCTGACGACCTGGCCGCGATGAAGGGCGAGGTATTCGACCAATGCGTATTCGCGGGCAGTTAGGGAAATTTCCCCGCCGTCCTTGCTGACGGTCCTTGCCGCGGTGTCGATGGTGATGCCGCTGACTTCCATCAGGCTGGACGCTTGTCCGGAACTGCGCCGGATCAACGCGCGGATGCGGGCTAACAACTCGTCGCTGTCGAAAGGTTTCGTCAGGTAATCATCCGCTCCGGCATCCAGTCCGCGGATCCTGTCGGGCACCGCGTCGCGCGCGGTGAGCATGAGGACCGGTGTTTTCTTGAGCGGGCGCAAACGGCGGAGCACTTCCCAGCCGTCGAACACCGGCAGCATGCCGTCGAGGACGATGCAGTCGTAGTCGGACGCGCTCGCCTTGAAGAGACCCGCCTCGCCGTCATCCGCGGTATCGACGGCGTAGTTCTCCTCGCGCAGGCTCGCGGCGAGACTGCGTTGCAGGAGTTGGTCGTCTTCGATGATGAGCAGGCGCATGGAGAAGAGAGTTGATAGTGGATGGTCGATTGTTGATGGAAAGATGCGGGTGGTGGATTTTTTCTATCAACCATCAACTCTCAACCATCAACCTATTCATGCCGCAAGGCATCGATGGGGTCGAGTCCGGCGGCGCGGCGCGCGGGCATGAAGCCGAAGATGATGCCGATGGCGGCGGAGAAAACGAAGGCGACGATGTTGATTTTCGGGTCGAAGAGGAACGGCGCGCCGACCACTTCGGCGAGTGCGATGCACAGGCCGTAGGCGAGGGCGATTCCGGCCACTCCGCCGATGCAGGAAAGTGTCACCGCCTCGACCAGGAACTGCAGCAGTACCTCCCGCGCCCGCGCGCCAATGGCGAGGCGGATGCCGATTTCGCGGGTGCGTTCGGTGACGGAAACCAGCATGATGTTCATGATGCCGATGCCCCCGACAAGCAAACTGACACCCGCGACCGCGCCTAGCAATGATGTCATCACCTTGGTGCTGGAACTGATCACTTCGGCGAGTTGCTGCGAATCGAAAACGTTGAAATTGTCCCCCTCGTTGGCAGTGATTTTGCGGCGTTCCCGCATCAGTGCGCTAACGTCCGCCACGATATTCGCACTGGGGTATTCCTGTTCCCCGGAGATCATCACCTGGTTGAAACTCTTGCCGCCCTGGCGACCTGAAAGTCGGTGGATGATGGTGGTGTAGGGAACGATCATGTTGTCGTCCAAGTCATCGCCGAAGCCGCCCTGGCCTTTCACCGCGGTGACGCCGATGACTTCCAGCGTCATGCTTTTCACCCGTACCTTGCTGCCAACAGGATCCACCTGTTCGCCAAAGAGTTCCTTCCGGATTGTTTCCCCGATGACGCAGACGGGTGCGGACTCGTCCACCTCGGTCTCCGTGAAAAACCGGCCCGTGCCCACCGTCCAGTTCGCGATGGCGAAATAGTTGGGCGTGGTGCCCTGGATGTCGTAGGTGCGGCTTTCGTCCTGATAGACCACTTGGGCGTTGTTGGAAACGAACGGCGCGACCGATGTGATGCCGGGAATCTGATCGCGGACGGCATCGACATCCTGCAGGCTGAACATCGGTGCCGCGCCGCCGCCCCAACCCTGGCCGGGACGGAGGACGAGCAGGTTGTTCCCCATTTTGGAAATCTGTTGTTTCACGGTCTCGGTGGCTCCCCGGCCTAGCGTGACCATCGTGATCACGGCGGCAACGCCGATGACGATGCCGATCACAGTTAGAAACGAGCGGGTCAGGTTGCGCCGGATTTCCCGGATGGCGATGAGCAGCGCGTTGAAGGTCATGGCGATCATAACGGAAAGTTCTAGCGGGTTACGATGTCGTCGGAGATCAGTCCGTCGCGGACGTGGATGATGCGGCGGGCGCAGGCGGCGACCTCATCTTCGTGGGTGACCATGATGATGGAGATGCCGCGGTCCGAGTTGAGCTTGCGGAGGAGCTCCATGATCTCGACGGTGGTTTTGGAATCGAGGTTGCCGGTCGGTTCGTCGGCGAAAAGCGTGTCGGGTTTGGTGACGATGGCACGGGCGATGGCGACCCGCTGCTGTTGGCCGCCGGAAAGTTCTGCCGGGGTGTTGCGCTCCTTGTCCGACAGGCTGACCTGAGCCAGCGCCTCGCGGGCCATCTCATGGCGTTGTTTTCTGGAATAGCCGCGATAAAGCAGCGGAAGCTCCACGTTCTCAAGCGCCGAGGTCCGGGCGAGCAGGTTGAAGCCTTGGAAAATGAATCCCAGCGCGTGCCGGCGGAGCAGCGAGCGCTGGTCCTTGTTGAGGTGCTCCACGGCGATTCCCTTGAACAGATAGGAGCCGGCGGTGGGGGTGTCGAGGCAACCTAACAAATTCATGAGCGTCGATTTCCCCGAGCCGCTGGGACCCATGACGGCGACGAACTCGCCACGATGGATAGTTAGATCCACTCCGCGGAGGGCGAGGAACGCGGCCTCGCCCGAGCCGTAGCGTTTGGTCAGGCCGTGCAACTGGATGAGCTTTTCGGGGTTCATTCGGTCTTTGGTGGCTTGATGCTGATGATGACGGGAGTGCCTGCGGCCAGCCCCTCACTGGTGATTTCGGTAACGCGGCCGTCGGTGATACCCGGAGTGACCTTGATTTCCAAAGGTTCCCCGTTCTTGAGCGTCCACACTTTGGGAGTGGAGTCCGAGGAGCCCGCTTTCGCTGGAGGAGCGCCTCGCCAACGTCTGCCACCACCGGGAGAAAGGCTCTGGACGAGGGTCCGTTTGGTGGTATCCGGTTTGCCGATTGCAGCGGCGGCGACGGGGTCGAAGCGGAGGGCGGAATTGGGGACGACGAGGATGTCCCTCTTGTCAACGATCGCGATGTCCACAGTGGCGGTCATGCCCGGGCGGAGGGATAGATCCTCGTTGGTCACTTCCAACTCGGTGCCGTAGGTGACGACCGCGCCGGATGCCGTGCCAGTGGCCGCGTTTGCGGTCGTTCCGGTGCCCACGGCTCCGAACGCCACCTTCTTAACCTTGGCAGTGTAGCTGCGGCTCGGCCAGGCATCGACACTGAAGGTCGCGGTCTGGCCAACCTCGATACGGCCGATGTCGGCTTCGGACACGTTGACGAGCAGTTCCATTTTTTTCAAATCCTCGGCGATGGTGAAAAGCGTGGGCGCGGTGAAAGAAGCGGCTACGGTCTGACCGACTTCGATGGAACGCGCGAGCACGATGCCATCGACCGGCGAGCGGATGATGGTTTTCGCCAGGTCGCTTTCAAACGCACGGACGTCCGCCTCCGCTCCGGTCACCGCCGCTTGGGCACTTCCCAAATCCGCCATGGCACGGGACAGGGTGGCGCGGGAGGTTTCCATGGTGGCCCGCGAGGGAGTTTTTCCGCCACTGATCTCGAGGAGTTCCTCCTGGCGTGCCAGCGCGGCTTTGCTCTCGGCGACGGTGGCATCGGCCTGGCTGACCCTGGCTTTAGCGGCGAGCAGGGCGGCGCGGCTGCGGTCGGTCTGCTGGTCGAGCTTGGTGGTGTCGAGCTTGGCCAGGGTCTGGCCTTTTTTCACCTGATCGTTGGTGTCCACCAGCACTTCCTTGGCGGTGCCGGACAGCTCGCTGCCGACGATGATCTGATTGGTCGGAGCGAGGTTGCCCGCGGCGGTGACGATCAGCGAGATACGGCCGATCTTGGATTCCCCCGTCTGATAGTCCGCCTTCTGTTCTCCACCGTTGTTACGGCGCAGATAGTACCAGACGCCCGCCCCGATCAGGGCGACGGCGAGAGTGATGAAAATCCATTTCCTCAACGGGCGCGAGGCCCCGCTGGCGACGATGGTGGCGAGATCTTCTGATGAATCGAATGAAGTCATTGAATTTGATAGATGTTTGAAAATGATCTCAGGAGCCGGCCGACCAGCCGCCGCCGAGGGCCTTGTAGAGCTGGATGTAGGCGATGGTGCGGTCCGCCCGGACGGAGAAAAGATTGGACTCCAGCCCCAGAAGAGAGCGCTGGGCATCGAGCACGGAAACGAAATCGATCTCACCGGTCTGATAGCGCTGACGGGCGATCTCATCCGCCTCACGGGCGGCGGCGGTTGCCTTTTCGAGGGTGTCCAACCGCTCGGCGGTGCGGCGGCAGGCGATGAGCGAGTCCTCGACTTCGGAGAGAGCGGTCAGGACGGTGGAGCGATAGGCCTGATAGGTTTGTTCCTCGGCGGCGCTCTGGGCCTCGATGTTCGAGCGGATGCGGCCGGCATCGAAGATCGGGCTGCTGATTCCCGCGATGATTCCGGCGGTGGCGGTCTCCGGATTGAAGAGTTTGCTGGAAGCAAGCGTGTTCAGGCCTAACGAACCGGCGAGGTTGAGCGAAGGATAGCGTTCCGCATCGGCGGCGCGGGTGCTGGCGGCGGCGGCGAGGAGCTGATAGCCGGCGATGCGGACATCCGGGCGCTGGCGCAATGTGTCGACGGGAATGCCGACGGCCAGGCTGCGCGGGGGATTCGGAATCGCTTTTTTTCCGGAGGACAGCGTACCGTCGAGACTGCCGGGAGCTTGACCTGATAGAAGCGCGAGGAGATTGCGTGATTGGGATATGTTTTGTTGCAGCGCGGGAATGGAGGCCCGAGCCTGCTCGAGACTGCTGAGGGCCTGGCTGGATTCGAGCGAATCCGCCTCCCCGGCCTGGGTGCGCCAACTGGCGAGTTGCGAGGTTTCCTCGCGAGTCTTCACATTGCTGAAAAGGACTTCGAGAGCGGCTTCGTTGGCGCGGAGGTTGGTGTAGGCGATGGCGATTTCCGAAGCGAGCGAGGCTTGAACCGAGTTGAAATTTTCCTCACTCGCGCCAAGCTGCGCCGATGCGGCTTCGACCGAGCTTCGGGTCTTGCCGAAAAGATCGACTTCCCACGAAGCGTTCAATCCGGCGGAGTAGGAGGTGTCGGAATTCCGTCCCGAAACATCCCTATCAGAGGTATTGGCGTTGGTGGAGGCCGAGCCGCTGAGCGAGGGAAAAAGCGAAGCCCTCGTCGCATTGCGCTGGGCGCGGGATTCCTTGATCCGGGCGGAGGCGGAGGCCATGTCCGGGCTGTTTTTCAGCGCGTTCGAAATGAGGTGGGTCAGCGTCGGATCGTCGAAACGGCTCCACCAGCGCGAGAGGTCCTGGGTCGGCGACGCCACCGGGAAATGATGCGCGTTCTTCCAGTCCGCAGGCACGGAGACCGGTTGTTTAGTGATGATGGAATCGACGCCGCAGCCACTCAAACCAAGGAGGGCGAAGCTGGAACAGAGGAAAAATCGGGCGGATTTCATGGCGGAAACTGGAGGCAAGCTAGCCGCCGGAACCTTTAGAAAAGGTGAAGAGGTGGATTTCTTCCGGCGGAATTCGCCGCAGATACGCCTCTTCAGTGGCGAAGCTTGCCGCAACGTGCGAATAGTCACTCAGTCTCACGACGAATCACCGAAATGCCCTTGGAAAAACAAAAGACGGTCCCGCCATCCACGCCTGCGGGAAGCCACTTCCGCTTCGCGCGGATCGGAACCGTTCTTTCGAAGCCGCCCGGAATGTTTTACGATGTCTGCCGGGTGCTCGGACTCGGCGTATTCGGGATGACGATGCGGGTGAAAAGCAAGGGCCTGCGTTCCGTGGATCACGAAGGCGGCATGCTCGTCGCGGTCAGTCACGTGAGCCATCTCGACCCCATCGTGGTGAGTGCGATGCTCGGCCGCAGGATCAGTTGGGTTTCGCGGATCGAATTCTATCAGCACTGGTTCATGCGCACGCTGTTGTACCACGGCGGCGCGTTTCAGGTGAACCGGACCGGCGCGGCGCGTCCCATGATCCGCGAGGGACTGCGACGTCTCAAGCGCGGTGAAGCCGTCGGTATTTTCCCCGAGGGCGAACTGATGCGCGGCAAGAACTCGGTGCTGCGCGGTGCTTCCATCAAACAAGGCGTCTGCATGCTCGCCGCGCTCTCGGGACGTCCGGTGCTGCCGGTCATCGTTCTCGGCACCGAACAATTGATTCGCATCGGCCCCTGGCTCCCTGCGAAACGCGGCAAGCTCTGGATCCTCGCGGGAAATCCCATTCACGCGGTCCCTAACTCCCGCGGCCGCCGGTCGCGTGATGAATTCGCGCAACGCCTCATCGCGGAATACACCCGGCTCTATGCGGAAATCCGGTTGGAGTTCAACCTGCCGGAAGACATCGCCCCGTGAGCCGCCGCCCTTGACGTGCCTCCACCCCTGACTTGTGATGGCCGGATGAAATTCGCAAGGCCATGACGCGCTCCCCGCTTTACCTCAGCTACGGCATGCCGAAGTCGGGAAGCACGCTCGCTTTCGAACTGACGCGGACGATGCTCGAACTCGCCGGAGTTCCCCAAATCAAAATCGGCGAAGGCGTCACCGATCCGGAGGCGAAGATCAATTTCGTCCACAAGCTCGATGGCCCGGGATACGAAAAACTGCGCGACGAGGCGAAGACCATTTCCCGTCCGATCGTGATCAAAACCCATTCGCGATTGTTTCCGCGTCTGGAGAAACTGCTGCAAAGCGGGAAATTGTTAGGCCACGCCATCTGCCGCGATCCGCGCGACATGGCGCTCTCCATGTTGGACGCCGCACGCGAAGGCCGCGCCTGGGGCGGCAGCGAGGAAACCCGTTTCAAGACCGTGGCGGATACCGAGAAACGCCTTCACAAGAGCATCGAGATGTTTACGAAATGGGCCGCATCGCCTAACATCATGCCGATCCACTATGAGCGCCTGGCCTTCGATACCGAGACCGTCGCCGCCGAGATCGCCGCGCAACTCGGCATCACGGTGGACATTCCCAAAGCCATCGAAATCGCGACCGGCACCAAGTTCACCCAGCTCAACCAAGGCGTTTCCCAACGCTGGAAAACCCAGATGGATCCCGCCGACGCGAAGCGGCTGGAGGTGACGTTCAAGGATTACATCCAGACCTACTGTCAGGATGTGCCGTCCGCACCCAAGGAACGCAAGCCTCCCTCGGGATTCCTCGCGAAGTGGCTGCCGCGTAAGGGTTAGAAATCCGGATGGATCTCCGTCCCCGCTGTGTTTGTCGAATTAAGACCTGCCTGTGTCATCGCCGCCATGTTTCCCGCTGGTAACACGCGGGAGTCACCTGATGGAAGGCTTGGAACTCACGCCTGAAATTCCCGACCGCCGAAAAGCCAAGCGCCAACGCGACGTCGCCCGGCGATCTTCCACCTGCCAGCATCCGGCGCGCCACCACCATCCGCTCGTTCCTCATCCACTCCTTCGGCGGCAGGCCCACGTCGTCCAGAAACACTTTGTAAAAATAGCGCTCACTGCATTCCAGCGACGCACAAACCTCGCCGATCCGATAGCCACATTTGAGCACCAGACGTTGGAGGCAGGCTGTTTTACCCGGTTGCACGAACAGAATTCTCCACGTCCTCTCCGCCCTCACGATCCGCATTGGGAAACAGCTAACCGGACCCTCCGCCGCCAGCAAGCGGAAGTTAGATTATTTCGGGAAAATAACGATGGCAGGGGCCGACCTCCGGGCGGTCCGCGTGAATGACTGGCGAATGCCCGGCTAAGGAAAAAACCTGCCCGGTCCTCGCCGCTGTTTTCATTCTCATCCCTTTCGCCTGACCGTTGCGCTCTAACTAAGGATTCCTCGAATATCAGAAAACACGGAACCCTGTTCCGAATTGGCATCTCTCAGTTCCTTGCCCGCGCCCCCGCCGCCGGATTGGATCCGCGATGACGGGCCACACCTGATAGGCCGACTGCGGACAACCTTTCCAACAGGAAGGAATCCGCCAGCCGCTTCGAAGACTCCCCGTCGATTGAAAACAACAACCTAACCACCACCATGCCCTACACCAATATCGACGCCACCATCACCGACGCGCAACGCACCGCCGTTTTCGCCGCCATCACCGACATCGAGACCAATCTCAGTTTCCTCGTCAACCTGACCAACTCCGAGCGCCAGGCGCTGCCGAAGATGGGCAGCGCGACCCAGTCATTCGTTTCCAAAGCCCTGGAAATCGCCACCAACAACCCGCAATTCGTGCCGCCTTATGCCGATGTGGCCGGAATGAAAAAGGACTACGACCTCGCCGTCCGCCTGCAAGGCATCGAAATGCAGCTCGCCTCGCTCCACGAAAAGGTGTCCGACACAAATCTCGCCGCCGGTTCCGAGGCGTATGTGACCGGCCTCACCCTCTACAACTCGATCAAGGCCGCTGCAAAGGTCAATGTGCCCGGAGCCAAAGCCCTCGCGACCGAGTTGGCCGAGCGCTTCGCAGCAACCACAACCACCCCGGCCGCTCCCGAACCCGTCCCAGCCTGATCTAAACTCCATAAATCTCTGATTTTCAAACAACCACCACCGGAGAATTCCGGTGGTGGTTCGTTTTTTACGGGGTGGAACACGCCCCAAAGCGCCACCTTACCCCCACCTCCGAAGTGGGGGTGCCCACTTCCGAAGTCCCCCCTCCCACTTCGGAACCGTGACCCCGGAGTTCTGAACTGCGGTAGCCGAGTCCCAGCCTGCGACGGCGCGGTCCCGAACCACGAAGCCCGAGCTTGGAACTCCGGTGCCTGACTTCCGAACCGCCCGCGCCCGGTTGGGAACCTCGGTGGCGGAGTCCATCACCGCAGCCTCGGAGTTTGGAGCTCCACTCACGCGGTCCAGAACTCCGCTCGCCATGTTTAGAGGTGGGGCAATGCCACCCACGGCCTGTTTTGGATAGAAACACCGTCGCCTGCGCGGGGAATGAGTCGGATATTCTTCTTGCCCGCATAGTACTGCCCCGGTTGACTTAGTGCGTCCATTCCGGTGGATGGGGTCTGAAAAACTTCGCAACTAGCGGTCGGCATCGACCGCAAACCGATGCCGCAAAACCGACCCAAGGGCCGGGGGGGCGGTGGCGTATGTCCAGGCCGCCTCTTCGGGGGAGGCTAAAGGCCACGGCGGTCGACTAGTTGCGACTTTTTCACTCCCCGTCCACCAGGAAGGACTCGATCACTTCCTCATTTTATTTTATCCGATTCATTATGAAATCTCTTCCGGTCGTTTTGTGCCTGTCGCTTGCAACCCTCGTCTTCGGTCGCGATTTCCGCCCGGAGTCGCATTTTGAAAACATCCCGTTGGAAGACTCCTCGATCCAGCAGTGCTACGTTTTCCACACTACGGCGGGAGTGGAATATCGGGTGGAATCCTCAAACGATCTGATCCACTGGACCACGCAGGATGAAATCTACGGCTTGGGAAACGAATATGTCGTGACCATGCGGGAATACACCCCGCCGCCTCCGCCACCACCGGGCACTCCACCAGCAGTGCGGCCCGCTCCGGCCAAAAACACCAGTGTCCTGTTTCATCGGTCTTCCGGCGCGTCGGGCGGCACTGTTATTTCGTGGCGGTCGTTGGATCATGGCGGCCCGGTCGTCGTCAGGATTGCCGGGGAAATGGTCGCCGGTTGGGATCTCATGCCCCTTTATTCGGACCGCTACGACGCCTATTATTTCTTCATCATGTATGCGGGGGACGTGGCCAATCCGCCTGCGGAAAACCCACCGCTCGGTCCTAACGACACCGCGATGCTTGCGGTGTTGGAGGCCAGCCTGCCGTCGATGAACCAGAAGGTCTCCGATTCCGCCGCCCGCGCCCGCAATTCACCCCCGCCAGCGCCGGCGGACCCTGATTCCAAGCGGTTCTGGCGCGTCCATGTGGACGCCGGCATCGACTCCGATCTCGACGGCAGCCCGGATTGGGCGGAGTTTGAAATCGCGGCGCGTGGGACCGGCAGCTTGGTTTCCGGCGTTTCGGGCGATGCTTTCGATGCCGATACTAACGCCGACGGCATCCCCGACGGAGACCAGCTGGATGCGGATCTGGATGGCGTTTCTGACTCCCAAGATCCCAAACCATCGGATAGCTCCGCCTTTTTTCCTGTAGGCCCCATCCCCCGCTACGCCTTATTCCCCATCCTATATCAACCCGAGTATCCGGATCCTTTCCAGATCAGTGATAAAGGCCGCGTGCTCTATCGAACGGGGTCTTGGTGTGCCGGAATCTGGACCCCTCTCGTTCCCCCGGCGGGTGGCATCCAAGGCAGTTCCCAGCCGGCCCACGCCTACGCGATCAATGACAACGACGTGATTGTGGGCGAGGGGACCTATCAGCTGAGTAGCGACCCTGAATACCATGCGCGCATGGTTTATTATTGGCCAACGCCTGACGCCTCGCCTCGGCCGGTGCAAAACAGTCAGGATTTAAATGCGGGTTACGCATCTCATTTCGTGGGCGACTATTACTACCACGGGTTCGCCCCGCGTCCTGTTCTTTCCAAGGACGGCCGTTTCACCGCGGTGACAAAGGAGTGGTCGGAGACTTCTGGCGGATATTCCACGACAAGCGTGCAGGGTAGCGATGGTACGTTCTACGAGAACGAACTCCGGGTAAGTGTTTGGACCTTGCCGATCGGAGCCGGAAATCAATCAACTGAAGCCGATGGCTCCATCGAGATGCCATTTCATCGCGAATCCGGCCTTAACTGGGGATACACCGTGGCGCATGACCAGGACGGCAATGAAACCGGGCCTCGCGAGGGTAAAGTCCTCGCTCCCGGAGAGTTGCCGAAGCTGCCTTTCGAGCCATACAACGTCTTCTCAACCACTAACGGTATCCTCGCTCTGCCACCCACGCATTTGGAAGAGTCACCGAAGCTGTTCCGCAACAACACCTGGCACGACAGTCCTTCATACCAATACGCTGCGGACATGGCCGACGACGGAGTGGCTATTGCCGACGGAAACGGAGCCGCCAAACTCGGCCTGACCGCGCCCATCCTCCTCAATGGAAAATGGGAGGGGATCGAACGCAGCACTCCAGGCTTGCCGCCAACAGAACCAACCGACCCCGTGTTGAGACTCCTCGATACCACTCCAAGCGGCTGGATCCTCGCCCAGACTGGAACTGGTGTAACAAAAACAGACGCCACGATGTTACCGATTACGGTGAAGGGAAAATCCAGCGACACCTCGCTCGCCGACGGAGCGACCGGCGTGGATGAGTTTTCTATCCTTTGCGACAATCCCGGCCCTTCGGTTCAGGACCGGATCTGGATCATGGCACCTTTGACGGAGGGCCAAACTAAATTCACCCTGAAAGCGCCAGTGAACCCCGCAGCACCGTTGAAGCTCAAGTTGGATACGGAAGGCATCCGTTTCGACGGCGCCACTGAGAAAATATTAACTGCTCCCGAGAACGAGGTTCTCATGGAATGTGTGTCCGCTAACGAAACCACCCGCGATGTGGAGTTGAACCTTTCGCTCGGCTCAGTGGAATCCATCAGCAAGCCTCTGGGAGTCAAAATCATGAAGGACCGGATCGTCAGGGTGAAGCCCTTCCTCGTCACCCAACGCACGGTGGTTCCCGATCCCGCCAACCCCGGCCAGTCTTTGATCAAAACCAATACACCAGACCTCACTCCCACCCGCGCTACTCTGGAGAAGTATCTGAACGACGTTTTTGAACCGCAGGTGAACACCACGTTCGTTGTGGAGGAACCGACCGATCTGCAACTGGAGTGGGATGCGAACGGCAACGGCTCGGCGGATCCAGCGAGTCCTGAAACTCCAGGTGCGGAACTCCAGCCCATGCTGGATCTGGCGGACGGATTTGCGGGGGACGCTGACATCAAGGTATTCTTCCTCGGGACCGACAAGAAGATCTATAAAGATAAAGCACGCGGACTGACAATGCCCGACACGAATAGCTGCTGGATTGTGGCGGATACGCTTGCCAAACCTGACAAGCCCGAAACTGGCATTACCCTCTATGAGGTTGCCCAGACTACCGCTCATGAGATAGGTCATGTGATGGTGGGTTCCGGACATCCCGATGGCGGTGATGGTCCAGCGCCGTTGCCAGGGACCGACCACCTCGAACGCCTGATGGTGGACGGAGAAAAGCTGCCGCACCTTAAGGTTGGTGATGTGACCCGTGCGATAGCCCGCAAGCATCGGCTCGTCAAAGGCGAGTGGGATGCAGCGGAGATTTGGCTGAGGGACAATGTCGACAATCACGGTGGGCTATGAAGATATTAGGCATTTTACAACTCATTTTTTTGTGTCTGTCTTGTTTTTCGCATGGAGATATTGATCGATCATGGAGTCGAACTGACACCGAGATTGACGCATCATTTGGATCGGCCGCAGCTCAAAGAGGCGCTTTGTCTCAACATGAGGCAATTGCTGATTGGAAGGAGAAGATAGATGCTTCGATAAACCTGCCTCCACAAGAATCCATTCCTCTCTTGGGAGAAGCTGTCAATAAAC
Source organism: Luteolibacter sp. (assembly GCF_039920825.1). Lineage (GTDB taxonomy): Bacteria > Verrucomicrobiota > Verrucomicrobiia > Verrucomicrobiales > Akkermansiaceae > Luteolibacter. Next base: position 76,330 of record NZ_JBDSCX010000003.1, read on the forward strand.
TTGCAAAAAAGAATATTTTCCAAGTCGAAGAACGTATTGAAGTTTACGATCAGGCACGCGATCTCCTCCTTTCCACACCCGGCCACGCGGAATACTATCGTGACAGGATCAACGAAGCGCGGCTCAAGATGGAAAATTCGCGGGGCGATGCCGGAGATTATCCTTATTATAAAAATAAATTACGGGAGGTCATCCTATACGATTTTCCGATCTTTGAGCAACTCCCGAGTCCTGAAACCGTGAGGGTACTTGGCGAATTCCTTTTTGATGAACGGGGCTATGTCCGCGTGGACAACCCGAAGGATGAGAATGAGTTGTTCAAAATGATTGCCCAAGGCCCCGTCTTTGGTCGTGCGGCAAGGTCACTATTGGCGCTCCCGTTAGAGCACAAGCCGGTAGTGGACACGAGGTATCCCAGCTATACCAATCCCGAGGACATACTGCCGTGGCGGCAGTGGATTGAAGAGATCAAGGCTGGTAAACGCACCTTCCGCTTCGTGGGAGACCCGACGGAATACGATCTCAACGGCCCGGCCTCACAGGAAAAGCTGACTCGCCTCGCAATGAACAGGGAGCGGGATGAGGAGCGTGCGGTGGGGCACAACAGACCTTCGTCTGCTCCAGAAGCCGAGTCTGCCGTCACTCGAATTGGCAAGCCATCCACCATCGCCGGGATTCTTGCGGGTTGCGCCCTTGTTGCGGCTGCGGTTTGGTATTTTCTCAGAGGGCGAAAGACCGCGTAAGGAAAAGTTAGAAGTGTGTTCCGGCTGTCTCAGCCGGAATATTCAGCGGCTTCGCACCCGGCTGAGACAGCCGGGACACATTATAGTTAGAAATCCAGATAGATCTCCGTCCGGCGGTTGGCGCGGCGGCCTTCGGGATTGTCGTCGCCGGTTTCGGTGGTGTTGGGGCGGCGCGGCTGGCTGTCGCCCTTGGCCACGGTGATGATCTGTTTGGCATCCACACCCGCCTTGGTGAGATAGTCGCGGACGACATCGGCGCGGCGGGAGGAGAGCTGGTTGTTGTAGTCCTTGGTGCCGAGCGCGTCGGTGTGGCCGCTGAGCGTGATCTTCTTGCCGGGATCGGACTTGAGGATGAGGGTGACGATTTCCAACTGGCGGCGCGTGCGGGGGTTCATCACGTCCTCGTTGAACTCGAAGTAGAGCGCGAGCGTGTCGCCACCGGCGGGATTCTTGACGAGCGGCGAGTAGTAGATGTCGCCGCCGGCGACGCGGCGGGCGTAGTCGGCGAGGAGTTGGTTGAGATTGATTTCCGAGACGATCCAGTTAGACGGCGCGGGAGGTTGTTTGAGGGTCATCGCGAATTGCGCGGTTTCCTTGCCGTCGGTGCTTTCGACATTGGCGAGATAACCGACGGTGTCCTGGCGCTGGAACATCGAACGCAGCGGCTTGGATTTGCGGAGCCGGTAGTTGCCCTCTTCAAACAGAATGCACAGCCCGGCGATCTTGGCGTCCGATACGGTCGCGGGATCGACAAAGGCGCGGGCGAACTCGAAATCCTGCTTCAGCACGGCTTGGAGAAACGCATCGGCCACGCCTAACGAATCCGCGAAGACCGCCTTGGGAATCGGCTCGCCGGGACCGGGGGGCAGAGTGATTTTTTCGACCGCCCACTTGCCCTGGTTGCGGCGGAGATCGAGGAAAATGCTGTCGCGGCCGGGTTCCTGACCGGCGAGTTCGAGAGCCCAGCGCGAGCGGGCGTTGAGCTCGAGTTCGCCGACTTCGCGCACGCCGTCGGGCTGGCGGAGGCGGAGCGGCGTGGCGGAAAGTTCCTTGAGGCGGGCGATGGTTTGCGAATCGAGCGCGTCCTTGCCGATGAGGCGGCCGACCTTCGCGAGATCACCCGCTTCGAGCGCCTTGGCGATTTGTGAAACGAGCACCGCTGGATCCGCGGCGGTCACACCGACGCCGAGATCTGCTAGGACGGTGTCGGCATCCTCGGGTGCGACCGGCTCGGCCAGGCCATTGATTTTTGGCGGAGCCACCGGTGATGCGACTTGCGGATGAACGGCTTCGGGTGTCTTCGGATGGACGCCGGGGCGGACGATCAGCAAGACCAGGGCCGCTGCGGAGATCACCGCCGCAAGACCGAGGAAAAAGTAGGGAAGCTTGGATCGTTGCATGTGAGGCTCGGTTAAAACGACAGGGAGACTTGGTAAATTTCAGCCAATCCGGATCATTGCTGGCGGGGCAGCGCCGGGATCAATGCGCGGAAGAGCTGCCCTTCCCGGACGACATTGAGAGTGGTATCCTGCGCCGCGGCGAACGCGGACAAATCGATTCTGAATTTGTTCGCACTGATCACGGGAGAATTGTTCATCGTGACGATGAGATCTCCGGGGAGGAACCGGGATTTTGCGATTCCATCATCGGTGAGGCTGGTCACGAGCACGCCTTGGAAGCCACCGGCGCGCTCGGCGGGTTCAAGGTCACGAACCGTGATGCCGAGTGCTTTCCATGCCTCGTCGGGAGTCATGGTGCGGGACTGGGCCGTGGGATTGGCCGGGACAGCGATGGCTGGATTCGCGACTCCGGCCTCGGCGATAGTGGCGGAGATTTTCAACGACTTTCCTTTGCGCCAGACATCGAGGTTGATGACGGTGCCTACTTTGGTGCGCTGCAGAAGTGATAGAAGCTGGGTGGTGGAATGGATTTTCTCGTCGTTCACCACGCGAACGATATCACCGGCCTGGAGTCCTGCGGATTGGGCGGGTGAGCCTTGGAAAACGTTCAGGATCAGCACGCCGTTTTCCTCCTGATAGCCAAGGATGGCGCGCGACCGCTGGTCGAGGTCATTGAGTTTCACGCCGAGAAATCCGCGGATCGGTTTGCCGCGTTCGAGGATCTGGAACAGCGCGTCCTTGACGTCGTTGGACGGGATGGAAAAGCCGACGCCCTGAAACGCGGGCTTCTCTTTGTCGCGGGAGAAAATCGCGGCGTTGATGCCGATGATCTCGCCGCGCAGGTTGACGAGCGGGCCGCCGGAGTTGCCGGGGTTGATGGCGGCGTCCGTTTGGAAGAGGTCGCGCTGGGTGTCCGAGAGCGAGCGTTCTTTGGCGGAAATGATGCCCTGCGTGACGGTTTCGCCGAGGCCGAATGGATTGCCCACGGCGAAGACGATTTGCCCGACTTGGGCTTGGGAAGAGTCGCCGAGTTTCAGCGGAACGAAGGTTTCGTTGGAATCGATTTTCAAGACCGCGATGTCGAGAAGCGTGTCCTCGCCGACCAGCGTGGCATCGTAAGTTTTTTCGCCGTGGAGGGTGATTTTGATTTTCTGCGAGCCGGCGATGACGTGGTGGTTGGTGACGATGTAGCCTTCCTTGGCGACGATCACGCCGGAACCCTGGCCCTGGGTCGGATAGTCACGGATGCGAATCTGGCCGAAGATGTCGATTCCCTGCTCTCTGCCGATGCCGACGGTATCGATGCTGACGACGGAAGGCACTACGGCTTCGGTCAATTTCGCATACTCGTTGTTGAGGCGGGAGAGCAGTTCGACGTCGCCGAGATCCAGCGGCGCCTTTTCCGGCCAGGTGACCTGCAGGGGGTGGAAATCGCCGGACTTCTTGGAGAGCCATGGCAGGAGGGTGCGCAAACTACCGCCGGAATTCCAGGTCCGGATGGCGGTGACGGCGACAAACGCGATGGCGAAGACGGCCGCGAGCGCGAGCAAGCGTCGGAAAGATAGCTTCATGTGGTGGGTGGGTGACGGCTCCAGCATGCGTCAGAATCGCAAAGATCCAAGCGCGGAAACGATTCGCCCGACTCGCAAGGAGGGCGAAATTTATGGATACTTCCGCCTTGGCCCGGCGTATGGGATTTGCAATGAAATCAATCATGCGAGTCCCCATTCTCCTGCTTTGTTCGGCCGCCATGCTTCACACTGTGCGCGCCGAAACCCTTTCCGACGCTGATCGCGAGGCGTTGTTGGACAGTCTCTCGAAACTCCATGATGAGGCGGAATCCAAGGTGGACGGGAAATTCCGGATCGCGCTGGCTGCTTTCAAGAATGCCATGGGCAGCGACGATGCCGCCATCGAGCTCTATCTGAACTGCATGGAGCGGGTGAACTTCGACGAGGAGAAAAAGAAAGCCGCCGATTTCCGCGATTGGAAACGCAAGGAAGCCGAGAAGCTGTCCGATCCCGGAATGCGGCTCGCGCTTCGCCATCAGCTGCGGTGGTTGATCCTCACGATGCAGTCGATCCCGGAAAAGGCGGACAGGACGAAACTCGCTGCCGAGGCGCAACAGGCCGTCGACACGATTTTCGACGAAATCGAGAAACTCAAAGGCCAGGAGGAAATTCTCGGCCAGTCCGTGATGTCCACCGTGTTTGCGAGAGCTTACGACATCAACCACATCAAGGTGGAGAACTGGCCGCTCAATCCGGTCGAGTTGGATTCGATTTATGGTGAAGTCATCCTGCCGCCGCTCCGCCGCCCCTCGCAGTTGGCCGGGCTGCGCGCGGCGTGGATCAAGCGCATCCAGCAGGAAGGGTCCAAAGCTCAATACTGGTCGGGCCGGCGAGGAGGAGGGGGCGGAGAGGAACGGAAAGGTGCCCCCGCACCCAGCGGCCCGTCGCCCGCCTACACCAGATTTCTCGAAGAAACGCAGCCCAAACTCCAGTGGGACATGGAGATCGATCTCTACCGCAGCGGCGATGAAAGCGGCGCAGCTACACGGATGCTCGCCCATTTGGAAAAACACATCGCGCATCCGTCCGCCAAGGCATGGAGCGACCAGCTCAAGCAACTCCTGAAGCCAGCCGCCGCGCCCGCACCTGCGGCCCCGCCGGAAGCCGGGACTACGGCACCTTGATTCGCTTCCGGCGCTTGGGTTTGAATTTACCTGTTGAATCCCTTCAACAGGCGTGTTAGGTCTGCCGATGGTAAAACCCACACGATCATGAAAAAATTCATCAGCCTCGCCGTCGCCTGCACGCTCGTCTCTCAAGTCATCGCCCAAACCCCGGCGCAAGCACCCGCCCCCACCTCGGACTCGCTCTTGAAGCAAGGTCAGGCTGCTGAAAAAGCCGGTGATCCAGTTGCGGCCAAGGAGTTTTATACGAAATCCCTGAAAATGAATCCTAACAACGCCAATGCCATCTACAGCATCGGCCAGTTGAAGGTCAATTCCGCTTCCATCGCCGCCAAAGGCCGCGAGGCGAAATTCGGTGCGGTGGTCGTTCCCGTGTTCCAATTGGACGCCGCTTCTTTGCAAGAAGCCCTCGATGCCCTCAGCGTCGTGATCGAGAAGGAATCCAAGCAAACCGTCACTCCGAATTTCATCATTCAGGATCCCAAGCTCGTTCTCGCCGACCGCAAGATCACACTCAATCTCAAGAACATGCCGTCTAAGGCCGTGATGAAATATCTCATGGATCAAACCGGCGCTAAAGCACGCTACGACGAACACGCCGTGGTCGTCACCCCGCTCTGAATCACTTCATCCGGGCGGCGTTGAGGATGGCCTGATGGACATCCTCCGCCGTCGTCACGGGGTAGGCCGATCCTAACAAAACCGGGCGTTCGCCTTCCTGAACCACATCCCTGCCGTGCGATCCCTTGACGAGCGACGCGTCGAGCGGAATCACGTCCAACAAACCGCGCAGTCCGAGCTTTTTCTTCAACAGGAATTTCGCGATCCGCAGCTTGGGAAACGCGATCGCCGGATCGACGAAAAGCTCGCACGGATCATAGCCCGGCTTGCGGTGGATATCGATGGTCCGCGCGTAATCCGGCGCGACCGCGTCGTCCTCCCAGAAATAGTAAGTGAACCAGGCGTCTTCCGCCGCGATCGCGATGAAATCACCACCGCGTTCCGAGCCGACGCCTTCGCCCCATTCGCCCGTCGAGGTCCGGACCTCATCGACGCCCGGCGTGCTTTCTAGCAGCATTCGCACATCCTCGCGGATCGACGGATCATTCACATAAACGTGAGCCACCTGGTGCTCCGCAATGGCGAAGGCCTTTGATGCTCCGCAATCCAGCGTTTCCAAACCGAGTTCGTCCTTGATCTGGATCCAACCTTTTTGCCGGAACAAGCGGTTGAGATGAATCGTGCGGCTCACCGGAGAAATCCCGTATTCGGATAGAACCAGCACCCGGATGCCGCGCGACTCGTAGAAATTAATGAGGTCCGTGGCCAAGGCGTCGATTTTCCGGCACTCCTCCGGAATGTTAGCCGCCAGCGGCCCGTCTTTCTGCAACGGGTAATCAAGATGCGGCAGATAAACCAAGCTCAGCGTCGGCGAGTGTTTTTCCTCCACCCACTTCGCGGAAGCGGCGATCCATTCGGAGGAAGCAATCCCTGCCGCCGGTCCCCAAAATGCTTGGAAGGGAAAAGGACCGAGGTCTTTTTTCAACTCCTCCCGCATGCCCATCGGCTGCGTGTGCACGTCGAAAACTTTCCGCCCGTCCGCCGGATAGAGCGGCCGCGGGGTGATCGAAAAATCCGCCGTGGAATGCATGTTGTACCACCAGAACAACTTCGCGCAGGTGAAGCCGGGAATCTCCCGCCGCAACTTGTCCCACAGCTTTTCGCCGCGGACGATGTGGTTGCTCTGTTTCCAGAAACGCACCTCCGCGTTTTCCCGGTCATACCAGCCGTTGGCCACAATTCCGTGCTCCGACGGCGAAGTCCCGGTGACCACCGACGACTGCGCCGTGCACGTCACCGCCGGGAATGCTGGCTTGTAAGTCTGCAACCCGTTCTTCTCCGCGAACTTTGTCAGCCCGGGCATGTTCGCGCCGAGCAGCGACTTGGAAAGTCCGACGAGATTGATGACGGCGAGGCGCATGGGGTTGGTTTCAGTCGTGGGTGATATACCAGCCGATGGAGTGGTCCTTTGAATCGTAAAAGACACGGTGGTAGTAAACGACCGCTGCAAAACCGCTGATTCCTCCAAACGCGAAACGGTCCACCCTAGGCACCTCAGTCTGATAAGCTTGTTCCTGAAGAAGCTCCCACGATTTGGGTTCCCACCCTTCCTTGGGTTTGTATCGGGTTTGGTCGGCCAGCATCGGCTTGATCCCCGCCTTGCGGATCGACTCCCGGATTTGGGAAGGCGTCTGTCCCCGCTTATAAACCTGCTGGAAACGGGAATACTCCTGCTTCTGCTCCGAAACAGAGGCCTGATAATCCGCTGGCGTCATCGGGCTGCACGATGCCAGCACCAACCCGAGCAATCCGATCCAAGGCAGATAAATTTTCATGGCAAAAGGAAATCACGCTCCGATCTGCCTCGCCGCTTGCAGCGTGTTTTTCATCAGCATCGCGATGGTCATCGGGCCGACGCCGCCGGGGACGGGTGTGATGGCGGAGCAGAGCGGGGCGACTTCGGCGTAGGCGACGTCCCCGGTGAGGCGGAAGCCGGATTTTTTCGTGGAATCCTCAACGCGGTTGATGCCGACGTCGATGACGACGGCACCGGGTTTCACCCAGTCGGCTTTGACCATTTCCGGACGACCGACCGCGGCGATGAGGATGTCCGCGCGGCGACAGATCGCGGGCAAATCTTTGGACCGCGAGTGGGCGATGGTGACAGTCGCGTTTGAGTTTTTCGAAACTAACAACGATGCCACGGATTTGCCCACGAGCATGCTGCGGCCGAGCACGACGGCCTCCGCCCCGCTGGTTTCGATGCCGGAAATTTCTAATAATTTCATACAGCCTGCCGGGGTGCAGGGGACGAATCCGGTGGGATCTTCCAACACCAACTTGGCGACATTTTCCGGGTGAAATCCATCCACGTCCTTGCGTGAATCAAGACCTCGGATGATGGCTTCCTCGTTGATGTGCTTGGGCAGTGGGAACTGGACAAGGATGCCGTGGACTTTCGGATCCGCATTCAAATCCCGCACGACTTGGAGCAGTTCGTCCTGCGTGGTTTCCGCGGACAGCTCGATTTTTACCGAGTGGAAACCCAGCTCGGCGCAGGTGCGGGCTTTCGACCCGACATAGACTTGCGACGCCGGGTCGGCGCCGACGAGTACCACGGCCAGGCCGGGCTGGATGCCTTTGGCTAACAGTTCGGCTGTTTCCGCGCGGCACTCGTCGAGCACGGCGGCGGCTACGGATTTTCCATCGAGGATTTTCGGTGAGTTCATGAGAAAAATTTCAGGCATCATCGGTCCCGGCGAGAAGGATTTCCCGGATGCGGTCGCTGTGCTGTTGGAAGGCAGCTTCATCAAGCTTGGGCGGGACGGCAAGAGTCTCGTCGAAAATCACGGTGACCCGGCTGAACGGTTTCGGGATCACGAGGCGGTCCCAGGTTTTCAATCGCCAAGCGGAATGAAACCGGGCGTGGATCGGTAAAATGGGCGCGCCGGAGGACTCGGCGAGCTTGATCATGCCCGCATGGAAGCCATAGCGGGGCCCACGCGGCCCGTCCGGGGTGATGCAGACATCAACGCCTTCCTTGAGCTCGCGCTTCATCCCGATCAAGGCGGCGACGGCCCGCCGCGAGGATGAGCCGCGCACCGAACCGATGCCGAAAACAGCCATTGCGCGGGCGAGAATCGCGCCGTCCTTGCTCGCGCTGGTGAGCACCACAGCCCTGCGGTGGCGGCCACAGTTTTTTCGCCAAATCGATGGGATGACGAAGATCCGGTTGTGCCACATCGCGTAGATGACGGGCGGCAAATGGTTGTCCGGACCGGTGATCCCGCAACGGTCATCGACCTCGAAGCGCAGGGTGGCGTTCCAGAGTTTCATGAGCCACCCCGCGAGGGTTCCGAGGATTTCCGCCTTGCGGCTGCCGCGGATCTCGGTGCTTTTAGAACTCATCGGTTAGAGGAAGCCGGCGGGATGAAGCGTGTCCACGAGGTATTGCTGGCGGGACATCAGTTCCTGATACATCTCGTGTGCCTGCGGATCCGGGTCGCAACGGGATTCTGAATCGCCCGCGACCAGGTAGCTGGCGATTTCCTCAAAACCTAACGACTCACCGCTCTGATGGAAAAACGCCACCGCCGCCTGCATCGCCGCGCCCACGGCGGCTCCCTGCCTGCTGGAAACAGGAACCACCGGCGCGCCGAAGACGTCGGCCAGCAGTTGGCGCGTCACCGGACTGGCCACACCCGGACCTAACAAACGAATTTCCGGTGGATCGAAACCCAAATCGCGCAGCCGGCTCATCGCGTAACCAAGACCTAACGCCACGCCCTCCGCCGCCGCCCGGGCCATGTGCGCGGGGGTGAAATTTTCCGGAGTGATGCCGTGCAAGACACCAGTGCCATCCGGCAGGCGGGGGATCGATTCACCGGTGAAATACGGCAAAAGTAGCAGTCCGTCCGCACCCGGCGAAACGCTCGCGACCATCGCTTCGAACTGTTGCGGACTCCAGCCGTAGTGACGTCGCAGGACTTCGGGAGCCACTGCCGCGTTCGTCGTCGTTGCAAGACCGAGCCAACTGCCCGTCGCGCTGCAAAGCGGGGTGATTTCTCCGCGGAAATCGATCACCGGAGCATCGCCGACGCCGACAATCACGCCGGACGATCCGAGTTCGACCGCCACCGTGCCGTTCGTGACACATCCGGCGGCGAGCGCGGCCAACATTGGCGACGCGCTGCCGGCACCGACCTGCACCAGTTCCGAAACGCCCCATTCGCGGGCCAGCGCCGGACGCAACAAGCCGCGAGGTTGATCGGACGGACCGATGGGTGCCAGCAGCGAGGCCAGAGCCGGGTCAATGAAATCAATGAGCTCCGCCGACCACTTCCGCGTGCGGATGTCTAACAATCCGGTTCCCGACGCGCTGCCGGCCTCGGTGGAACGTTCGCCCGTCAGCCAGTAGGCGATGAAATCCTGCGCGGTGAGCAGGCTGGCGGCGCGTTGAAAATGATAGGGTTCGTGCTGTTTCAGCCACAGGCATTCCGCTGCCGCCGACTCCACTCCGGGTGCTTGTCCCGCGACCTCGATCAATCCGGGTGCGCCGCCGAACGCGCGGGCGATTTCGTCCGCCTGCTTCTTTACCGAGACGTCACCCGCGAGTTTCGCCGGGCGGATGATGCGGTTGGCTTCGTCCAGCAAAACAAGCCCGCGTTGGGGGCCTGCCACGCCGATGGCCGCGACGCGATCTTTCTGGCCTTCGAGCGCGGCAAGGCATTGGCGCACCGCGCGGTCCACGGCGTCGATCCACTGCGCCGGACTCTGCTCGCGATAGCCTGCCGGAAGTCCTTCGATCCAATCGTGGGGGACCCACGCTTCGGCACGGATCACCGCGGATTCCAGATCCAAGGCTACGGCGCGGGTGCCGCCATGGCCGATTTCAATCCCCAGAAAGTGCATGGTTGGTGTCCTAAGAATCGCAAGGTCCGTCAAACAAGGTGGGAGGACGGGTGCCGCGAGTTTCAACACGATGGAGGATTTGACAAGTCCCGCCGTCGTGGAAATCCGCAGGGACCGCGGGTTTGACATGATTTATAGAATTAGATATTCAGCATCCATGAACGACACGCCGCAAGATGCTTGGTTTTACTCGGGAGAGGGCGAGAGGATCGGGCCCGTGACCCTTTCCGATCTGCGGATCAAGGCGACAGACGGGGAATTGAACCCGCGCCTCGACATGGTGTGGACGCAAGGCATGGACGCTTGGAAACCCTCGGGCGAAATCGAGGGGCTGTTCGAGCGGCGGACGGCTCCCGAGCCCGCGCAAACCTTGGGACCGCCGACGGATCCCTACTCGCCGCCCAAGCAGGAAACCGCTGCGGAAGTGATGGGCAAGGAAGGCGGATGGCCGGGAGCGAGACGGCGGAGTTACCTGCTTATCACATTGTTCTTCCCGGGCTTGTGGGTGTATGGAGTTGCGGCGGCGATGCCGTTTCTCACGTCACAATTCGGTCCTCAAATCATGATATTCGCCTCACCGGGGATCCGTTTGATTCCTGCTCTGGTATTTATCTTTATCGGGCTGAGGCGCTTGGTGAATTTGGGCATGAGCCGCTGGTGGTTTCTCGGGAATTTTGTCCCGATCCTTGGCTTCTGGGTCGGCTACCGTTGTTTCGCCTGTCCGGGCGGATTCGCCTATCACAAGAAACTCGATGGTGCGGGGATCTTTCTTGCGATTGTTTACTGGCTTCTGTTAGCCATCGGACTCGTGGTGATGGGACTCTTGATCGCGATTTTGCTGGGTGCCTTCGGCTCTCCCGAGCTTCGGGACCAAATCCGTGAAATCATGCGCCATGCGGCGAATGGTTCCCCACCGAAACCGTGATCCAATATTCCAAACAGACCGACGAACGCCGCGAGGCCGGACCGATGGAATGTTGGTGTCTCCACGGGGCCGTCGGCATGGCGGCGGATTGGCGCGGCTTTGCGAAAAGCATGGCCGCCACCGGGATCGGGACCCGCGCCATCGATTCATGGCGGTTTCTCGAATGCTGCCCCATGCCGCTAACGGATTTCGGGAAGGCGCTCAATGCCGACGCCAGCGGCGAAGTCTTCCGTGGGAGCAGCCGTGCTCTTCTCGGTTACTCGATGGGTGGTCGGATGGCATTGCATTCTTTGTTAGAAGACGGTCATCCGTGGCAGGCGGCCATCATCGTTTCCGCCCATCCAGGATTGGATTCCGAAACAGAGCGAGCGGACCGCCGCGCCTCCGACGCCGGATGGGCAACTCAAGCACTGGCTGGTGATTGGCAGAAATTTCTCACCGCATGGAATGCCCAACCCATCCTAGGTGATGCGGCGATGCGTGATCCGCAGGCCTCCGGCCGGCTCATCATGCGCCGCCGGGAAATCGCCCGCAGCTTTGTCGATTGGTCGCTCGGGGCCCAGGAGCCGTTGTGGGATCGTCTCGGCAAGATCACGATTCCCGTCCTGTGGGTCGCCGGGGAAAACGACACGAAATTCCGCGCTCTCGCCGAACGCGCCTCATCCCTGATACCGAAGGGCTGCGTCGCGATCGCTCCTGGAACTGGTCATCGCGTGCCTTGGGCAGCGGAAACGTGGTTTGCCGAGACGGTCGGCAGTTTCCTGAAACTTGGTTACGTTTGAGCCCGCATCGGAGTTGCGGGCGCATGGTCGATCGTCCAAACTGCTGCCCTTATGTGGACCACTGTGCGCGAATTCGAGGACATCCGTTTTGAAACGACGGATGAGGGAAGTATTGCCAAAATCACCATCAACCGCCCCGAAGTGCGCAACGCCTTCCGCCCGCAGACGGTGAAGGAAATGCTGATCGCTTTCGATCTTGCCCATGAAGATCCCAAGGTCGGCGCGATCATCCTCACCGGCGCGGGCGATCTCGCATTCTGCTCCGGCGGCGACCAGAAAGTCCGCGGCCACGCCGGCTACATCGGCGAGGATGGCATCCCGCGCCTCAACGTGCTCGATTTGCAGAAGAAAATCCGCTCCCTGCCCAAACCCGTCGTCGCGATGGTCGCCGGTTACGCCATCGGTGGCGGTCACGTTTTGCACATTGTCTGCGACCTCACCATCGCCGCCGACAACGCCCGCTTCGGCCAGACCGGTCCCAAGGTCGGCTCGTTCGACGGCGGCCTCGGCTCCAGCTACCTCGCCCGCATCGTCGGTCAGAAAAAAGCCCGCGAAATCTGGTATCTCTGCCGCCAATACGACGCCCAACAAGCTCTCGACATGGGCCTCGTCAACACCGTTGTCCCGCTCGCCGATCTCGAAAAGGAAACCCTCCAGTGGTGCCGCGAAATGCTCGCCCATTCGCCACTCGCCCTGCGTTGTTTGAAATCCGCGCTCAACGCCGATTGCGACGGCCAGATGGGACTTCTCGATCTAGCAGGAAACGCCACGCTTCTCTACTACATGAGCGAGGAAGGCCGCGAAGGGAAACAAGCCTTCCTTGAAAAACGGAAACCGGATTTCTCGAAATTTCCACGGGTGCCTTGATCCGGCCCCGGTGTTTTCCAACTCCCATTCCCCATGCCCGCCAAGAAATCCCGCGCGAAGAAAAAATCCGCCGCCATCCCGCTCCCATCCGCCGCCGATTGGCGCACCACGGACCAGGACGAGATTCTCCGTCGAGTCCAGCGCGCCCGCGATGAGAAACACGGCATCACCAACCTCCACCCGGAGCATCCCGTCTTCTCGAACTTCCGCGTCGTCTCCCCCAGCGGCATGATCTATCAGACTGAAATCCGCGATCTCAGCGACCGCGCGTTTTCCTGCACCTGCCCGGACTTCCGCATCAACGGCCTCGGCACCTGCAAGCACATCGAGGCTACCCTCATCTGGCTGAAACGCCGCGTGAAAGGCGATTTCCAACTCGCCGGGAAATCCGGATCGAAACGCATCGACCTCGTTCCCGCAGGCGAAACCCTGCGCATCGAGCGGAATTTTTCCAAAATCCCATCCTCTCTTCGCCCGCTTTTCGATGCAGAAGGAGTCCTCTGGAATGACAGCGAGGAAGCACTCGGAAAAATCAGCAGGCACCCAAAAGTCCGCATCTCCCAAGACGTGGAGGCATTCCTAACATCCGCTCGTCATGCCGAAGAGCGCCGCATCCTTCGCCGCGATTACGAAACCGGCATTGTCCAGGGCCGCCATCCAGAGCACGTCACCCTCAGCCCGCTCTATCCCTATCAGCGCGAGGGCATGCTCCACCTCGCGTTCGGCGAACGCGCTCTGCTCGCCGACGAAATGGGCCTCGGCAAAACCATCCAGGCCATCGCCGCCTGCGCCCTGCTTCACCACCTCGGAAAAGCGAAGCGCGTCCTCATCGTCACACCCGCCTCGTTGAAAGCCGAGTGGGAGGAGCAGATCGGGAAATTCACCACTCTCGGGAAACGCCTCGTTTACGGCCACCGCTCGATCCGCGCCGCCTGTTATGCCGATCCCAACCCGCCGTTTTTCACCATCGTCAACTACGAGCAGGTCGTCACCGACAGCCTCGACATCAACATCCACCTCAAGCCCGACATCATCGTGCTCGACGAAGCCCAGCGTATCAAAAACTGGGCCACCAAAACCGCCCAGGCTGTCAAGCGCCTCGAAAGCCGCTACGCCTTCGTCCTCACCGGCACCCCGATCGAGAACCGCATCGACGAACTCTACTCCATCGTCGATTTCCTGGATCCCACGCTTCTCGGCCCGCTGTTCCGCTTCAATCGCGACTTCTATCAGCTCGACGAAAAGGGCCGCCCGTCGGACTACAAGAATCTCGCCGCCCTCCGCGAGCGCATCCGTCCCATCCTGCTCCGCCGCCGCAAGCACCACGTCGAAACGGAACTCCCCGACCGCACCGATCGCCAGCACTTCATCCAGCTCACCTCCGCCATGCGGGCCGAATATGAGGAATACAAACAACAAGTCTCCCAGCTCGTCCTACGCTCCCTCAAGCGCCCGCTGACCAAACAGGAATCCGACCGCATGATGATCCTGTTAGCCATCATGCGCATGATCTGCGACTCGCCCTCCATCATCAAGGGCCACGATTGCCAGGACTGCCCGAAGCTCGACGAACTCGCCCGCGTGCTCGACGAATGCCTCTCCGATCCTGACGTGAAAGTCATCATCTTCTCCGAGTGGGAAGGCATGCTGAAAAAAGTCCGCGACTGGGCCGATAGAAACTCCGTCGGCTACGCCTGGCACACCGGCAGCGTCCCCCAGCAGAAGCGCCGCGGTGAGATCCTCGCCTTCCGCAACGATCCGAACTGCCGCCTCTTCCTCAGCACCGATTCCGGCGGAGTCGGCCTCAACCTCCAGAACGCCAGCGTCGTCGTCAACTGCGACCTCCCCTGGAACCCCGCCCGCCTCGAACAACGCATCGCCCGCGCCTGGCGGAAACACCAGAAACGCCCCGTCACCGTCGTCAACCTCATCGCAGAAGGCACCCTCGAGCACGCCATGCTCGAAACCCTCGCCAACAAGATGACCCTCGCCGAGGGAGTGCTCGACGGCACCGAAAAATCCCTCAGCGAGGCTAAACTCAAGCGCGGCCGCGACGCCAATATCGCCCGCCTCCAACAGATTCTATCCATCGCCCCCCACGGCAAACCTGTCGAGAAATCCCCACCCGCCGATCCCTCCCTCGCCTTCGCGGAAAAAGCCGCCGCCACCCTCGGCCCCGCCCTCCTCCACTGCCAGGAAGCCATCCTCCCCGGCGACGCCACACCCGTCCTCCTCACCGTTCTGCGCGATCCCACGCGCGCCGCCGCCGTCTCCGCCCTCTTCCATGAGACCGACTGGCGCGGAAACGTCCCCAAGCTCCAAGTCCTCGACGAAGCCACCTGGTCCGCCATCCAACAACTCGCCGCAAGCGGCCTCATCACCCTCAACACCCGCGCCACCCGGCCGCTAACAGGCGACGCCCCGGCAGCCAAGCCCTCGCTCACCCCTGAGCAACTCCAACGCATCACCGACCTCCGCACCTTCGCCGCCAAAAAACAAAAAGTGGCCAAACTCCTCATCGAAAGCGACCTCGCCGAAGAAGCCGGACCCCACCAGAAAGCTGCCGAAAAAGCGCTGGCGGAAGCCGATGGAATTGAGAGCGGAGGAAATTTTCCCTGATTTGCTGACTTCCGAATTGCAAATCTGAAGTTCAAAGTGAACATTTGTTCACCACATGCCTCGTTCGCAATCTAGCCCTAGGGAGAAATTGCTCAGCTACCTTCACAAACTGGAGGCGGCTGGCGCTCCTCCTCCCTGCTTTCGAGAAATTTGCGTTGAACTCGGCTATCAAAGCACAAACGCAGCAAAGAAGCTGATTAATCGATTGCGTGATGCTGGCGACGTTACTTTCCAACCTGGGCGCGCAAGAACCCTGAAGCTGGCAAAGACGCCGGAAACGGGAGTCCCTCTGCTCGGCTCAATTGCAGCTGGTTTCCCTGATAACCAGGACGTAGGGCGCATCGAACGCCTTCAATTCAATCCACTCAACTTCGGAATCAGAAATCCTACGGATGCCTTCGCACTTCGGGTCCGTGGCGATTCCATGACCGGGAGGCAATTTTTCGATGGTGATCTCGTTCTTTTGGATCGCTCTGCCAAACCAAAAAACCAAGATGTCGTCGCCGCCTTGATCGATCAGGAATGCACCTTGAAAACCCTCGTCGTAAGAAACGGCAAGGCTTGGTTGAAAGCCGAAAATCCCGCCTATCCCGATATCATCCCCGCCCATGACCTGCAAATCCAAGGAGTGGCCAAGGCTGTGATCCGAATTCTCGCCGCATAATGCCCTCCGCAAGTCCATCTCCTGTTCGACCGCTGGAACAGCGCCTTGCCGCTTTCGGGTGCACGGACTTCATTCGCTTGGATGGAAAACTCTCGGATCCAGAGCAACTCGACTATCTTGATCTCCTGCCGAAACGCTCCACCCAGAAGCCTCTCGTCACTGCGGTAGCCGAGAATCAGGGAACGGCACTACTCTATATTGTGGATGCCTGCGAGGATTTGAAATTCGATCCGGTTTCCCTCTCTAAAATCAGCCGCCAACTCGCCAATCGCAGCGATCCCGCATGGCTGGGCGTCGTCACACCAGGCTCACTGGAAATCTACCCAATCGGCTTTCGCGAATCCGCGAGCACCGTGCCGGTGAAATCCATCAAGGCCGACAGCATGACCGCTCCTATGTTTTTCCAAAGTTTGGTTCATGGAACCTTCGAGGAAAACGACCGGCTCCACGGAACGGATTACGTCTTCCGGAAAATCTTCGACCTCCTCACCCAAACCACCAACGCCTTCGTGCCCAAGGAAGGCAAAGGTCGGATCGACGCGCTCGAAGTGCTCTCGATGACCGGGCGCGCATTGTTTTTCCGCTTCCTGATCGACCGCCGGATTGTGTTGGAAAACGAAGCCTCCGATATCTGCCCCGCAGCATCCGGATTGAAAGACGCCTTTTCCTCAGCGGAAGCTGCGGCACAAACATCCGCCTGGCTCGATGAAACCTTCAATGGCGATTTCCTGCCGCTCATCAATGAGGAGATTCCCGCCGGAGATCGGAAAACCCGTCAAGCCGCCTACCTTCGTTTCTATCAACGCACCCAGCATCTTGTCGGGAAGAAAATCTTCGATCACCTTCAGGCCATTCTCAGGGGATGGAACGAAGTCGGTGGAGATTTCCAGCCCGAGTTCGACTGGGGAGATTTGGATTTCGCACACATCCCGGTCGGCGTGCTGAGTCAGGTGTATGAAAGCTTCAGCCACCGTGCGGACACCCGGACCGCGAAGGATACCAGCGTCCATTACACTCCGCGGACCATCGCCGATTTGATGGTCAACGAGTCCTTTGCCGCACTCAAGAAACCCGCGTCAGCTCATGTGCTCGATCCTTCTTGCGGAGCCGGGATTTTTCTCGTTCTCGCCTTCCGAAGGTTGGTGCGCGAACGCTGGCAGCACGACGAGGAGCGTCCGAAGACTGCTGTCATTCAAGAGATTCTCTATCAGCAATTATGCGGCTTCGATGTGAGCGAACCGGCTCTCCGCCTCGCCGCACTCGCGCTTTACATCACCGCCATCGAGGTCAACGGCACTCCCAGGCCACCGCGTTCCCTCAAGTTCCCGCGCAATCTCCGGGGCGAAGTGCTGCATCGCTTCGGAAACGAAGATGAGAGTGCCACAAAAGCCACCGCCTTCTCACTCGGCAGCCTCGGTCCCGACGTGTCCCCGGATTTCAATGGCCGCTTTGACATCGTCATCGGCAATCCGCCATGGACGCGTCTCCGGGAAAATGCGGATCAGGAAAACGAAGAAGAAGCCACGGGCAGATCCAAGACGGACGAGCTGAACGACGCGTTCACGCAAATTGGCCGACGCGTGCTCATGGCGAGAGGCTTTGCCGATCTGGCGAAAAACTATCAGAATCCGGACAAGAATCCCGACCTGCCGTTCCTCTGGCGGGCAACGGAATGGGCGAAGCCAAAATCCGAAGAGTGCGAACCCGGAATCATCGCCTTGGCCATGCCCGCCCGTTTGTTCGGACGCACCAGCGGCAAGGGCTTTGAAGCATGGCGGGCGATCCTGCGGAGCGTTGAAATGACAGGCCTGCTAAACTGTGCCGACCTGAGAAAAACCGCAGTCTGGGAAGGGGTGGACATGCCTGCCTGCGTTTGGTTTGCCAGAAACGCCGTCCCTGCGGAGGAACATCGTTTTCAATACTCCACCCCCCTTTACGAACAACGACAGAATGAGCGAGGTCGTTTCCGGATCGATTATGAAACTTCGCAAGCACTCAGTATCACGAGGGTGGAGAAACAACCGTGGCTGCTCAAGACCCTCTCGCTGGGGACTTGGCTGGATGTTGAGGTGATGGAGACTTTGATAAAATCAAAATTTGAAACATTAGGCGGAGCTTGGAAGAAATGGGACAAAAAGAAGAAACAAACAGGCCAAGGATATAATCTGTCCAATGATCTTGAGCAAATGCCTGCAGAATTCATTGCAGATTTAAAAGATTTTGAGCGAATCCCTGACACCTTTCGAATCGATCACTCTAGTTTGATCACCTTTCGAGAAAAGAATGGAAAGGACACCGTCTATTGGACTAAATCTGAAGAGCTATATCAATCACCGCTTGTCATAATACCTCAATCCCCCGGTCAAAGTTCTTCGGGAGCACGAGCTTTTATTTCTAAACAGCCTCTCGCCTTCTCTCAAAGCTACTACGGCTATTCCTGCGCAGGACATCCCGATGGTGAGTCACTTGCTGCACTTATCTACCTACTGCCTCATACAAGACTTTTCGCCTATTTCTGTTTGATGACCAGCCGACGCAGTGGGTTCGACAGACAAACCTTTAACAAGGAGGAGTTTGAAGCGCTTCCGTTCCCTGATCTGGAAAAGGTCTCTCCCGCCACCAAATCGAAAATTCAGAAATTAGCCCATCGTTTGGAGAACGATTCCATCAAACCTTGGGACGAGATCGATTCGTTTATCTTCCATCTCTACGGGCTTGATGATGACGCCGTCCAAGTCGCAAAGGACACACTCTTTTCCGCCGCATCCTATCGCAAGGCGGGCAAGGCGGCGTTGGATCGCACGGCACAAGCGACGCGCGAGGATTTCCTGCAGACGCTTCGCGAAGAACTGAATCCCTACTTCGATGTTTGTGGTGAGAGCGTCGAAGTTCTTGAACCGGAGAAACAGTCCGGCGAGTGGCGCGAACCATGGTTCTTCCTGACGGTTTCCAGAAAATCGACCGAAGTTCCCTTCCAACCGAGCCTGCTCCGCGAGGCGATGAAGGTCGCCAATCAACGCGGCGTCAGCAGGATCATCGTCCATGCCCCGGGCAAGCGAGGTCTGTTGCTAGGCCTTCTCAATCAGCGCCGCTGGTGGACGGTCACCCGCGCCCGGCTTTGCGCCCAGCACATCATCCGGCAGCACCTTGGGGCATTTGGACTTCCGGAAACCGAATGAGCACTGCCCGCACAGCCGGGTTTTTCACCCTCGGGGTGCCGCCGGAGCGGTATCATCTGCCGCATCCCCGCCTTGGGCTGCCAGTCATCCTCCTCATCCGGCGGGTTTTGATCCGGGCCTTGGAGTTGCTGCGCGACCAGCACTTCCGCCTCGCAGATGCCACCGAGGACGAAGTTACCGCCGCTTTACTCAGCACCATTGAAAACGACCTTCGGCAAGCGGGGACTGTCGCCGGCTTCAATAAGCGCACCTATGAGCCCGTGGTTCGCCAAGGCCAATGCGCCAACTACAACGGCGCGGTTCTCACCAAGACACCGGATATGTGCTTCAAGCTTCGGCATGACGAAGGCGAGCCTCATCCCGTGATTCCTGAATTCGACGCGTTGTTCGTCGAGTGCAAACCCGTGGATGCCAGCCACCCGGCGGGTTCAAAGTATTGCGATGACGGACTGATTCGTTTCGTCCGTGGCGACTACGCTTGGGCAATGCAGGAAGGGATGATGTTGGCTTTTGCTCGAAACGGGCGAACGATTGGCAAACACCTCATCCCCGCGATGTCCGAATCCACCCGCATGAAGTCACTGCACACTTTGGAGTTGCCTACGGCAGCGACAATCAACGCCGCGGCGGCAACCGACGGTGCCGAAGCCGTCCACACCAGTCGCCACAAGAGGTCTTTTCCATGGCTCCACGGCAAGGGACCGGCCACCGACATTACGATCTATCACTTGTGGCATGACTGCGGATGAAAAAATCGTTCTCCTTCAGAAAATAGAGGCCGAGCTCCGCGAACTTGACTCGCGGCGAGAGGCGCTGATCCGGGAGCGCGGTCTTCTGCTGGCGGAACAGCAATTGGAAAAAGAAACCGTCGTGACCGCCGACTTCAGCCCTGCGGAGAAGATCGACATCTTCCTCTCGCTCTTTCGTTGCCGCGCTGATGTCTATCCGAAGCTGTGGGAGAATGAAAAATCCGGGCGCAAAGGCTACTCTCCGGTCTGCCGGAACGAGTGGTTTCGTGGGGTTTGCGAGAAGCCCAGGGTGAAGTGTTCGGATTGCCCGCATCAGGCGTTTCCGCCGTTGGATGAATCGGTGGCACGGGATCATCTGACAGGAAAAGCTGTCATCGGCACTTATGCGATCCGCTCAGACAACATCTGCGTTTTCCTCGCGGCGGACTTCGATGGCGACGGTTGGCGGGAGGACATCCGAGCGTATCGGGATGCCGCCCGGGAACTGGGTGTGGAGGTTGCCGTGGAAAGATCCCGTTCGGGAAATGGCGGGCATGCGTGGATTTTCTTTAACGAACCTGTCCCGGCACTTATGGCACGACGTCTGGGCACCCTGATAGTTGCAAAAGCATCGGCGATTCATCCGGCGATGTCGCTGGCTTCTTATGATCGCTTTTTCCCGAATCAGGACACGTTGCCAGCCGGTGGATTCGGCAATCTGATCGCGCTGCCACTCCAGGCGAAGTCCCGTGACTTGGGCAACTCCGTGTTTCTCGACGAGGACTTTGCGCCGCATCCCGATCAGTGGGCATTTCTCTCGCGAGTTCCACGCATCGACCGCGAACATTTGGAAGACTTGCTAGATCATAACGTCCCCGCCGGGGTGGATGATGACCCGCAGCTCGCTCCTCGATACGAGGACCGCGTGCTCGACGTGATTCCCGCCGCGGTGAAACGGGGCGACTTCACTGGCTCGGTGAAAGCCGTGCGTCGCGCCCAGTTGGAGATCCCGATTTCGAACCTGCCGGTCTCCTTGGTCGCCGCCTTGAAACGACTGGCCACGCTGGCGAATCCGGTGTTTTTCGAGAAGCAGCGGCTGAGATTCGGCACCTACAATAGCCCGCGCTTCATCTTCTGTGGGGAGATCCACGCCGACCGTCTGATCCTTCCGCGCGGAGTCGTTTCGGCAGCGGAAGAGCTGTTTCGCAAAGCCGGCGGCCGGTTGGAAATCGTGGACAAGCGTCCGGATGCCGGGCGATGCGATTTCGAATTCAAAGGCAAACTCACGGCGGATCAGCAGACTGCGGTCGATGCGATGTCGCTCCATGACGACGGCATCTTGTTAGCTCCGCCGGGAGCGGGGAAGACTGTTATGGCTTGTGCGATGATCGCTGCTAGAAAAGTTCCCACACTCATCCTCGTTCACAGGAAGACCTTGCTCGATCAGTGGGTTTCACGGATCGGGCAGTTTCTCGGGTTGGAGAAAAAACAAATCGGAGCCCTTTCCGCAAATGGGACCAGCGGAACTCCAAGTATCGTGATCGGAATGATCCAAACTCTCGTCAAAGCCGCGAATCCCGAGGCCATGTTCGCTCCATTTACCCAAGTGATCATCGACGAATGTCATCACGTCCCGGCAGCCTCGTTCGAAGCGGTCATGAAGACCTGCACCGCACGCCATTTCCTCGGTCTAACCGCGACACCTGATCGCAAGGATGGCTTGCAGAAGATTCTTTTTCTCCAGTGCGGCCCGATCCGGCATCGTTTGGAAATGCCGCCTGATCCGTCGATCAAGCGGACACTTGTCCTACGCGACATTCATCTCGATTTGCCGCTGGAGGATCTCCGAATGCCTGTGCATGAACTTTGGGGGCTGCTCGCGGAACACGAGGGACGCAACCGGATCATTGCTGCCGACATCGCGGAAGCGTTGAGGCAAAAGCGCTGTTGTGCGGTGCTCAGCGACCGGAAGGAACACCTTGTCACCCTCGAACGGCTGCTCGTCGAGGGGAGCGCCGGATCCACCGAACGGGTTTTCCGGATCGATGGAAATATGGGCAAGAAAACGCGGGCCGCCGCATTATTAGGTATTGCGGGCCTTGCCGCCGAAGGCGGAGGGTTCGCTCTACTCGCCACCTCGTCTTTGGTCGGAGAAGGATTTGATCTGCCGCAGCTCGACACCTTATTTTTGACTCTGCCCGTCTCGTTCAAAGGCCGAATCATTCAATACGCTGGCCGACTCCACCGCGCCAGCGAAGACAAATCCGAAGTACGGATTTACGATTACGCCGAGCCGGAGCAACCACTCACCACGTTCATGCGCCGCAAGCGGATGATTGCCTACCGGAACATGGGATATATTGTAAAGGCTGCTGATGAAGAAGCGTCAGCCGATTCTCGACCGGACAGACAGCGCTGAGCCCGTCCTAAGGGTGAGACATGCAATCCGGGTATTTTGCGACGTCATACCAACCGAACTGTATCCATGGAGGCAGGCGATTGGGCATGGGATCTTTCCCGAGCAAGTGTCGACGCACACGGTTTTTTGAAATAATCTCCATCTTTACGGCTCCTACCATCCCTCCCTATGAAACCGATCCTCGATAAAATCGCCGCCATTCATGAACGCTGCAACCCCTGGTTGCAATGTTTCGTGCTTCTCTTCCTCCGAATCACCATCGGCTATCGGTTCTATTTATCAGGCAAAGGCAAGCTCGCCCATTTCGACAAGACGACCGCCTTTTTCGAAGATCTCCACATCCCTGCTCCCGCGTTTCACGCCGGACTGGTGGGTTGCACGGAAATGATCGGCGGGATCTTGTTGATGGTGGGTCTTGGTACGCGTCTCGCTTCGGTGCCGCTGATCATTTCGATGATCGTGGCCTATCTAACTGCCCACCGCGAGGAAGGATTTGCGAGCCTTTATGATTTTACCGATCAGGCACCCTTTATGTTCCTGTGCGTATGCCTTGTTCTGCTGGCATTTGGTCCCGGGAAAGTCGCTCTGGATGCCTTCATCGAGCGCTGGTGGAAAAGCCGGAAACCGTGAGAACGCCTACAATTCCTTGATCCAGAGGTTGGCGAAATCAATTGCCGAGCCGTGATGTTGGAGTCCGATGGCTCCCTTGGCCGGAACCCCGGGAAGTTGCGCATTGTCGATCACCACGCGGCCGTTCAGCGCGACAGTTAGACGGTCGCCCTTGATGGTGACCATCGTCCGGTTCCACTCGCCCAACGGAAGGTCGGCTTTGGCTTTGGGAGTGACGCCGGCGCGGACCTCGGGCGACATCGCGGGGTTGGTGCGGTAGCCGTAAACCTCACCGGAGCCGATCGGCCAGTTCCACAGGTTGACCTGACTCTGGATGTTTCCCCGCAGATAGATCCCGCTGTCGAGTTCCTCGATTTCTACCATTTCGGGTTTCCCGTCGGCTCCGAGTTTGTTGTTACCGTCGGCCAGGACGATGGGTTGCTTCTGGAGAGGTCCGCTGCCAGCCCAACGCCAATCGAAAACGAGTGTACAGTCGCCGTATTCCTTTTCGGTCCAGAGATCGGAAGGTTCTCCCGGGCGGCCGCTGTGTTTGAGAATGCCGTTGGAAACCGTCCATTCCGCGCTATTTCCGTGCTTCCATCCGTCGAGATTTTTGCCGTTGAACAGCCGGGTGAACCCCGCGGCCATCACTCCTTCGGTGTTGGCGGCTGGTTTGACTTCGGTGATTTCGATGTTCCTGAATGCGACCCGATCACCATGTCCGAGCCAGGCAATGTGACCTGCCCGCCGTTTCGCTCCTTGATGGTCGGGATGCTTGGCGCTCAGATCGTCCAGATTGGCGCGGAGGATGATTTCGCCGTTCAGTTCGACTGTTAGGCCCGGATTGGAAACGACCACCCGTTCGTGATTCCATTCGCCGACAGGTTTCAGCCCGCTCTTCTTCGCAGGGGCGAGAGTATAAAGCGAGCCGTTGAACTGATAGTCCTTCAATTCGCCGTATTTCGGGTCGGAGTTGTCCAGGATTTGGATTTCCATGCCTGCATAGGCACCGTCGCCGGTTCCGGGATAGTGGATGCCGAGGCCGTTGTTGCCTCCGGGCGGAAGTTTGAAATCGAACTCGAGGATGTAGTTGGCGAAGGTCTGTTCCGTCATCAGGTTTTTCCCCTCCGGCGTGCAGACGATCGCTCCGTCCTCGACGATGTAGCCGTCCCCGGACCATCCGCTGAGGTCCTTGCCATTGAATAGCGGACGTGCTCCGGAGGATTCGGCGGCAAAGACGTTAGATCCGGCGATAGCGAGGATGAACGGAATGAGAAGATTCTTCATGGGCATTGGAAAAGCGGGGGAGCGATTGAAAACAAGGACGTGCGGGTGCACGTCCTTGTCTATCCCGCCCACTACGGAGCGACAATGAAGAAGATTTCCGCGGATTCAGCGATCCGCTGCGAGAGCATCGATCAGATATCGGGCGGGGCGGAAATTTTCGATCAGGATCTCGCTCTGGTTTCCTCGTTTCATCCGCACTTGGCTGATATTGAAATTCGGTGTCTTGTGCGGAGCGAAGAGAATGTCGTCGTGGGTCGAATTCTCGTGCTTTTTGAACATACTCGGCAGGATGTCGCCACCGAGATGATCGTCGCGGCCCGTAGCGAGGTGACAGGTGCCGAGGACCTTCTCATCCTGAATGTCGGCTCCCGATACCGGAAGCACTTGGGTGCCGAATCCGAGCTCGCCAAGTGTCCCTGTCATCGGGTCGTCAGCCAGCCGGGCGTTGTGTGCGTCGATGGTCGCTTGATTTCCCTGAATCAGCGTGGAATGGACGATGCAGCGGTCTTTCACTTCGAGGACCCCGAGAGTGCCATCTTCGTATTTCATCGGGAACTGACCGCGTGCATCTGCAGGGACGAAGTAAACCTCACCGGCGGGCAGGTTGGCGATGTCCGGGGTTTTCCCGAGACAAAGACCGTGGGATTTCTGGGCTTCCTGGCCGTCGAGACCGAGCCATGCCGTTAGAACGCGGCCGTCCTCCAGGGCGAAGTCGATTTCTATCGAATCCGCTTTAGTCAAAGCGAGGCGTAGCCGCTCGGCATCACCCGAGACCTCGTGATAATCCACCGCCAGTCCGGAATTCAGGATGATGTCGTTGAGTCCGTGCAGTGTCGCTCCCCGGAATCCGTATTCCTTGCATTTCGCGGTTAGGGGCGCGGTGGCGGAGAATGTCGAGATGCACAGGATCAAATCATAGTTTGGATAGATGTCTCTATCAAGTGAAAGAAGTTTTCCTTTCGTATCCCAGACATCGTCTGCTAGATCGAGGTTTGATCCGTGGGTGCAGGGGAACGCGAACATTTCTCCTCCGGTCATTCCTAGGTCATCGAGCGCTCCCGCCTCAAGTTCCTGATGGAAATACTTGTGGGCGTTTTTCTGCACCGGATAGCCCGGTTCATTGAGGAATGCGTAGTCCTTGATGAGCTCCGCAGGCTCGTCGAAATCAATCAGAATGCAGACCTTGCAACCCTGAGTCGGCTCGAAAACCGTTCCCAACAGGCGCACCAGATCGAATTGGGGAAATTTCCGGTTTTCAGGATGAAGCAGGATTTCCTCGTGAAAGTAATCAGGAAGGGAGGGGGCTGACGTGGCACTCATAGACGTTGATCCTAAAACTGCTGGGCACGCTCGCAAGAGGCGATTGTGGAAAATTCACAGGATGCCCAGGTCCGGAGAATCGTCATCGTTCGCCTTGCCGCTCTCCCGCATCTCCCTGAGCACCGCAGTCATATCCTCCAGCGACTCCCAAAGCTCCCTAACGACGAAAAACGGCGCCCCGCAACGCACCGCGATGGCCAGGCAGTCCGACGGGCGGGCATCGAGCTCCACGATTTTCCGCTCCATGATCTCGTTTTCCGCCTCCAAAATCAGTCTTGCGTAATAGATGTCCTGCTCCATTCGAACGATCACCGCCCTTGAGACCGTTGCTCCGAAGGCTTGGAGTGTAAGCAAATACAGGTCGTGAGTGAGCGGCCGTGGTGGCATTTGTCCGCTTAATGAGGCGTTGATTGACGCTCCGACACCGGGATCGATGTAGAAAACGATCGATTTCTTCCCGTCACCCAGAAACACGGCGCATCCGGCCTGCGTGGGCAACAGGGCGATCGGCTCAACTCGAACAAGCTCAGGCATGGTCAAAGCATCGGACTGAACGCCCTAGTTTCCAAGATCAAAGAAGGGTCAGACCAATTCCGGCTTCAGGATCATGCAGCGAACGTGCTTCCATGTCCCCAAATCCCCATGTTAGATGATCCGTGTTTTGAAATTTCATCACCCAACCCGTTTGATTTCAGCGGGTTGGGGTGGGTGTTTGAAAAAACCTTCAAAAAAGATCACAAAATGGATTGACCGGGGTCGCGGGGTCGGAATAGG
>NZ_JBDSCX010000004.1:0-15332 GCF_039920825.1 Luteolibacter sp.
GGCCACGGATCCGACAGGCTTCGGCGGAGCGCTTGATAGATTGATGCCCAGACATGAGACGATGATAGTGGAAACGACCGCCGCCACGGCCCAACCCCTGCGGCCGTGGGTGCGGATCTGCCAGACGAGGGCGATCAGGAGAACGGCGACCGGCAGCAGCGTGAAAAGCGTGAAAAGCGTGGCTGGCTTGATGACCAGTGGAATGAAATCGAGCGCCTTGTAGTACCATTGCCCGTATTGGCCCTCGCTCAGGAAATAAGGACGTGTTTCCACCAGCCGGAGGGTGAAATAGCCGTGGATCAGCGCAGTTAGGAGAAACCCGCGGACGATGACGGCGGTGTTTTTCCGGTGGACGGAATAGCGGGTCCACGAGTCGGCGAAGGGCTGGATGATCACGGTGGCGGCCAGCGCGAGCACCACGTAGGCGAGCAGCATCTGGAGGTTTTGGGAAACCAGGAAGCCCATGTATTGGTCACGGGCGAGGGCGCTGAACTTGTTTTCCATGCCGCCCGAGGAGGTCGCGAGATGCCAGAGGGCGAGGCCGTATTGGATCGCGAGGAAAATCGAAGCACCGGTGAGGACGGCGGAAAATCGGGCGAGCAGTGTGCGCGGTTGTTTTTGAATCACGGTAGGCGGGAACAGGGGAAGGCGGAGGGAATCAGGAACCGGATTCGGGCGGATTCATGTAGAGCCAGCGGGGGCTCATGAGCTTTTCAATAATGACGCCGCTGTGGGACTGGATGCCCTCGGGGATGACCAGACGGAGGATCATCGATGCCTTGTGGCCGTTGTTGCGCTGGAGTTGCTCGATGAGTTCCTGCGAGAGCGGGCTGTCGGAATGGACGTAACCGAAGAGCGTTTCGTCGCTGTCCAGCGCGGTCAGCCGGAAGCAGTTCCAGCGGTCGGAATCGGCGAACTCGTGGCTGAAGAAATTATCCTGCTCGACGTAAACGCGGAAGTTCATGGAAGCGCCCCGGGGTTTTTTCGTGGCGAAGTCATCCCACTTCATCGGCTGATAGCAGACCAGCGTCTCCCAATCGACGAGGGCTTCGCCGGACGGCATGATTTCGAGAAGAAGATTGCTTCTGTCCCGGTTGTCGAGCTCCACGGTGGCCATCCAGTAGTTCCCATGGTTTTCCAAGGTGAGCGGCTGGAGCATCCGGAACTCACGGAGATGGTGCGACGCGACGGGTTTGTCCGCGAAGTAGCGTTCCATCAACGGGCGCACCCGATCCGGCTGGCGGACGAATTTCAGGAGCGAGTCGATGGTGGTCGCGTCGAAAAATTTCCGGGTCGTATCGTGAATGGTATCGATGAGCTTGGCGGCCTCGCGGTCCTCCTTTTCATCGTCGATCAACACGTTTTCCGCGGCGATGCGGATTTCGTGGGCCTTGTCGTCCGACTCGTTCACGCGGGAGAGCGACCAGACCACGCCGCCGGCGAGCAGCAGGCCGATGAGCACGAACCAGCCCCACGGAATCGAGCGGTGGTGGGAGGATTGCGCACCCCAGTTTGCCTCAAGTAAATCCGGATTTCCGGCGTCGGTCTCGATCAGCGCCTCGATGCCGGGCTGGTGGGTGCGCATTTCGACCTGATCGCGCGAGGGCAGGTCCAGCCGCTGGGGCAGCTTGTTTTCCACCGGTGGCACGCCAAGTCTCGCTGGCTTTGCACGTTGCAAGGTTTCCTCGCTCTCCAGCCGGATGACGACGGGAGGGCGCACATCCGCCTCCTCGTCCACCGGCCGTAGCTCGAATCGTTTTTCCTCGCGTGCCATTTGCGGTAGAATGAAAAGCGTAAAAGCCCATCGACGCAACGCTACTCTCACTCTAAATCTCTGCCCGTCACCGCCATGCCCGTCTCTCCGCGCATCCTTATCATCACCGCCGCTTTCGGCGAGGGGCACAACAGTGCTGCCAGGAATCTGGCGCTGGCCCTCGATGCCATCGGCGTGGTCACCCAGGTGAGCGACCCCTGCATGCTCGGTTCGCCCCGTGTCACTGAGCTCGTCGCCGCGGCCTACCGCTACTGCATCACCCATTTCCCCCGGCTCTGGGCGGCCATCTACCGCTCCACCGACCGTTGTGATTTCAGCCGCAAGCGCTCCCCGATCATGGGCGCTCCGGAAAAGGCGCTCACCACCCTCATCGGGGATTTTCAGCCGGACGTGATCGTCAGCACCTTCCCGCTTTACCCGTATTTCCTGCCGCGCATCTTCGAGAAAACCGGGAAAAAACTGCCTGTTTTCACCATCATCACCGACTCCATCGAGATCAACGCCTCGTGGCTCCGCTTGCCCACCGATTTCTGGCTCGTCACCGATCCCGCCACTCGTGAGGGCATGATCCGCAGCGGTCTGCCTCCGGAAAAAATCATCGATACCGGCTTCCCGGTGAATCCCTCGTTTTCGAAACTCAGCCCCATCGAGCCGTCCGACGCCTGCAATCCCTTCCGCATCCTCTATTTCCCCACCGCCAAGCGGAAACTCCTCCAAACCCACTGCCGCGCCCTGCTCGACGCCTCGCCCGCCGTTACCCTCACCATCGTAATGGGCCGCAACCTCCGCCTGCTCTACCGCGACGCCCGGGAAATCAAGAAATCCCACCCGAGCCGCGTCCGCCTCATCGGCTGGACCCGCAAGGTGCCCCAACTCCTCAACCGCCACCACCTCGTCGTCGGCAAGGCCGGGGGAGCCACCTCCCACGAAGCCATCGCCGCCCGCTGCCCGATGCTCATCCACCATCTCGTTCCCGGCCAGGAGGAGGGAAATCTCCGCCTGCTCGAAGCCATCGGTGCCGGCCACCTCGCTGAAACCGGCCCCGCGCTCGCCGCCGCCGTCACCGATCTCCTCGCCGACCACGCTGCCGGCTGGCGCACCATGAAAAACGCCCTCATCCGCCACGGCCGCAACGCCGGCGCCATCGCCGCAGCCCGGTTCATTCTTGAAGAGATCGCGAATCGGGGATCGAAGATGGTGGGTTAAAATCTTCTTCTTTCCATCAACCATCAACCATCAACCATCAACCATCAACTCTCAACCATCAACTCTCAACCATCAACCATCAACTCTCAACCATCAACTTTCTCCCATGACCTTCCTCTTCGACATCGGCCGCGTGCTTCTCGATTTTGATTTCGAATCCTCGCTCACCCGCCTCCTCCCGCCCGGCACACCGGACGTCACCGCCCGGCTCACCCGGCTGTTGGAGCGCAAGGACGAGTTCGAAACCGGCAGGATCGACGTGGAAAGCTACGTCACCTGGGCGCTCGATGTCCTCGGCAGCGACGCCACGCCCGCCGAGTTCCACCACGCCTGGCAGCAGATCTTCACCCCTAACGAGCCAATGTGGGAATGCGTCCGCAAGCTCTCCGCCGACGGCCACCGCCTCATCCTTTTTTCCAACATCAACGGCATCCACTACCCGTGGATCTTCGAGGAGTTCCCGCAGTTCTCGCTCTTCGACGACGGCGTGATCTCCTTCCTCACCGGCTCCATCAAACCGTATCCGGAGATCTATCAATACGCCATCGATACCCACTCGCTCGATCCCGCCAACACCCTCTACATCGACGATCTCCCGCAAAACATCGCCACCGGCCGCGAGCTCGGCTTCCGCACCTGGCAATACGACCTCAAAGACCACGCCGCCTTCGAATCCTGGCTCTCCACCGAGCTATCAGAGTCCAAACTCTGAACCATCAACTATCAACTTCAAACTATCAACTTTCTTAATGTTCACCCTCACCATCGCCGGTCGCGAATTCAGCTCCCGCCTCTTCCTCGGCACCGGGAAATTTCCGTCCAACGAATCCATGCGCGGCGCCCTCGCCGCCAGCGGCACGCAGATCGTCACCGTCGCCCTCCGCCGCGCCGATCTTACCGGGAAAAAGGATCCGTATGCGAACATCCTTGAATTCATCGATTGCGAAAAATACCTGCTCCTCCCCAACACCAGCGGAGCGATGAACGCCGAGGAAGCAGTCCGCCTCGCCCGCCTTGCCTATGCCGCCGGCCTGCCGAAATGGGTGAAACTCGAAATCCACCCGGACCCCACCTACCTTCTTCCCGATCCCATCGAAACCCTCAAGGCCGCTGAAATTCTCGTCAAGGAAGGCTTCACCGTCCTCCCTTACATCAACGCTGATCCCGTCCTGGCAAAACGCCTCCAGGAAGCCGGCACCGCCACCGTCATGCCGCTCGGCGCGCCCATCGGCTCGAACCGCGGCGTCGTCACCCGTGACCAGATCCGCATCATCATCGAGCAGGCCATCGTCCCTGTCATCGTCGATGCCGGACTCGGTGCGCCCAGCCACGCCGCCGAAGCCATGGAACTCGGAGCCGATGCCGTGCTCGTCAACACCGCCATCGCCATCGCCAGTGATCCGGAAAAAATGGCCATCGCCTTCAAGCAAGCCGTCGAAGCCGGCCGCACCGCCTACGAACTCGGCCTCCCCGAGCCCAGCGACCAAGCCCACGCCACCAGCCCGCTGACGGGGTTCCTAAGTTAGGAAAACGTGTTCCGGCTGTCTCAGCCGGATTTTCCTGATCCAGGAACGCCCGGCAGAGAGCGGCCTCTCATCATGAATTCCCCGGCCAGCGGCCCGACGTGGTTCATGGAATAAATCCCTCATCTGCCAGCGCTTGGCGTCAATCCCAAGCAAGATGCACATCGCCTCGCGGAGCCGCAAAGGCTACTGGCGGATGAGCCAGAATGAAATTGTGCGATACGCGCTGAAAAACCGTTGGCTTGAGGAACAAGGAGTTCCGGACATGAACGCCGTAGCCGCGATCGCGGCATTGAAAACGAGCGCAGCCTAATCGCTTGGACGGAGGCACGGAGTCAAAGCCATACGCAGGGTGGTGTGGGACCGGGAGTTAATTACTCCCCGGGACACGATTCGGCTTATCGTTGCTAGCTTGTTGCTCTTGTATGGACGAAGCTGATCTCAAAAGTGCCTGACCAGCTCCCTCAAGACTGCTGGCAAACAGTTCCAAGATTACCACCTCAGTAGATCTCAAATGAAGTAGGTCCGAATTAGAAATGTTGAGGTCACTCGAGTTGCTTGGATGAGTAATCCGGTTTCGAATGCCAATCGCATTCTTCAGCACAAGCCATTCATGAGTGCCCACCTTGAACAATGTCGAGGCACCGCCAACGTCCATAAAAAGATCCAATCCATTGAATGCACCTTCAAGCGCTCCCTGACGCCCAGCCAAAGTTTTCTTCTCCTTCTCGCTCAGCATCCCATCGTAGAAATCGAGCGTGTTAACCTTCAGACTCTGGACTATACCCTCAAATAACGTCAGCAAGCATCGGCAGTAAGTGCGCCTCCAAAACTGTGAGTCTTCTGAGTCTAGATGTTGTCTTGCCAATAGGAGATCGTCGAACAGAATCCCGTCTAGGATTTGCCACTCTTCGCGTTGCTGTCCGTGTGGAGGCTCTATCATTTTCTGCCGAACGTCTGTAGCGCACCCGCGGGCACAGTTGAGGAAGCGGGTGAAAAGAAATTGGAAAGCTTATGGCCCGTCGGATGCCGCGTCTCGTTCGGCTTCCTTCGTTCTGCGGGAGGTCATCCGGCAAAGTGAATCGCGGTCAATCTGATATCGCCGTCGGTAGACCTTGAAAAGCAGTAGATGATGCTCCACTCAAATTCGGAGATCTTGTTGGGTTCATTGTGGCAAATGCTCCAGCTCTCCACAGCATTCCCATCAAGTTCGTGATCTCCGTTGCTTGGCTGGGGCGTATCCTTCAACAACGTGCGGATCGCAGGCTCGGGAAAGAGGGTCTTATAGTGCCGTACAAAGCCATCTTGATGCTCGATGCCCTCAAACTCTTCGATGCTCGCCAGATCCACATCAAGTGGGAATCTCGCCATCCTTGAGATCTCAGAAATGTCATTCCTCTTCAGGGCCATCTGGAAATCCCCCCAAAATTGATCCAGTGATTTGGTCGAGGCTGCCACTTCATTCCCATGTTGAATTCCGAGCGACTGAGTCGAGGCCTGATGGGTGCATGATATTATGAACATCACAAGAAGGGAAAGCGTGTGCCAATAACTGCGTTGCATGGTCTTAAATTTGCTGCCGAACGTCAAAGAGCTGGCAACCCCATTAGCGGGGGCGAGCGTTGAACGCGGGGTTGAGGATCATGTTACGGATGAGGTTGAGAACAGGGCGGCTAGTGAGGGTTGTCCAGCCTCGCCTTGTTCGCTTTGGGTTTATTCTTTGAGCGGCAGGATGTCACCACGCATCTTTCTCAGAAGCAGCGGGACTTTCGGGTAGGTGGCAAAAAACTCCTCGGTTGTCTTGAACTCGTAATGCTCCCGGAGAAGATCTCCGCCGGTCGTCGCATCCAACACCTCCATATCGCATTCGCCGGACTCCCAAAGTGTGACGCGGCCAATCGCATCATCGGTCTCGAAATCCAGCCACATCGCTGACTTCGGCGAGGGCGCCCCGTATGTCACAGAGTAGTCGATACGGTGAGCCTTGAATCTAGCAACAAGGCCGGACTGATAGCTGTCGAATCCACGACCGGAAATCAGATCGGGAAATGATTCGTGGAAGGGCATCTTAAATCTCTACCGAACGTATAGCTCATCCACGGCGGGGATGGAAGCCCGAATTCAAACAGGATCGTTACCCGCCGTTGGATGGAGCGTCTTGTGTGTGCCCAGCATGGGCACGTTGTAAATGGGGTTCAAGTCCCTTGTAGGAATACCAAACATGAAAATGAAGAAACTACCATCTGAAGCCAACTCGGAGCAGGGTGACCTGTCCGGGGAAGGAAGGCTAGGAGAAATCCGCGAGCTGATGGACAAGAACCGGATAGAAGGCCGACACGGCGCGTCGAGGGGGCACACTTCGCTGCGGCGATAGCCGCATGTCACAGATCCGGAAGCATCGCTTCAGCACAACTGTAGGTGGGAGAAGACGTCTGGTATGCCCGTGGAGGTAAATCCGGCGGCAGTGCGGTGGAGCAACGTGCAATTACCTGGGGAATGGGAGCGAAGCGGACATGGAGGGCCTGACCATCTTCTCCAACAAGCCCTCAAATCTCACGGGCGTCAGCCCGTGAGAAGTCAGCAGAGGTCATAGTAGTCGGGAAAACGAGCCGGGGGCAAGGGTGCCCGTTCAAACAACGATACCGGAGGATTGCCTGCGTTCCTCTCCGGCCAAGCCAGTCTGCATTTTCCTCCTCCGGAAAATGGGTGAATGATGGCGGCAAGCCGCCAAGCGCGTTCGACCGATGAAGGACCGAACCAATGAGGAGGGGATCGACCCCGCCACGGACAAGCCAACCGACAACGCCAGACGGCGAGGTGCGCTTGAGAGCCGTGACGGAGGGAAGCATGGAGCCCCTCAGGAACGAACCATGATCGAGGAAATCCTTGAACTGGAGTGCCCGAAGGGCCGCGGTAGCGGCATGCTTTAAAATGCGAAGCCATCCCGCACGGACGGAGCGCAGCGGAGTCAAAACCTCTCCCAAGCGTGGAAACGCGTGAAGGGGAATAAAGGTGCTCCGGGGATCGACGGCATGACCGTCGAGGACTTTCCTGCTTTCAAGCAGGAGCACTGGCCGAGGATAGCCATTGCGATCAGAGAAGGAAAATACCGGCCCGCGCCCGTCAAACGGGCGTGGATTATCCTCCCCTGGACGATCTGCGAAAACGCTTCGCAAGGAAATGAATGCGCTCCGCGCAGGGCAGTCCGAAGCCCGACGGGTCGAAACGCCCGTTAGGAATCCCGACGGTGCTGGATCGCGTGATCCAGCAGGCCGTCGCACAAGCGCTGGGACCGCTTTTCGAAGTAGGTTTCAGTGAACACAGCCATGGATACCGCCCCGGTCGTTCCGCTCATCAAGCGGTGGCCGTGATGGAGGAAAGCTGGAAGGAAGGTCGTCGCCACGCCGTGGAATGCGACCTTAAATCGTTCTTCGACACGGTCAACCATGACCGCCTGATGGGAGCGCTGCGCGAAAAGGTCCGCTGTCGCAAGACACTCGGCCTGATCCAGCGTTTCCTAACGGCGGGCGTGGAGCTGCCCGATGGCACCCGCGAGGCCACGCCTCAAGGAGTGCCGCAGGGAGGTCCGCTGTCACCGCTGTTAGCCAACATCGCGCTCGATCCGCTCGATAAGGAATTGGAATCCCGTGGACACAAGTTTGCGAGATATGCCGACGACTTCATCGTGATGGTGAAAAGTGCGAACGCGGCGAAACGGGTGATGGCATCGTTGATTCGTTACTGCGAAGGACAGCTGCAACTGGTAGTCAACCGCGCCAAAAGCCGCGCTGCCCCGCTGAAGTCCTGTAGGTTCCTGAGCTATCAGCTCAACAACAGGGCCAAGCTGGCGTGGATGGACAAGGCGCGTCACCGCTTCAAGGAGCGGATCAAAGAGATCACCAGCCGCAACCGAGGGCACAACGGACATGGAAGCCGTCTGGAAAGTTCTGCACTTCGGGCCGAAGGCCCGAGTCTGATCGGAACCGCCCTGTACAATGCCATGGCTGCGATAGCAGCTCGGAAAAACTCGCGAAGCCATCCCGCATGGACGGAGGCACGGAGTCAAAGCCGTACGCAGGGTGGTGTGGGACCCGGGAGCTAATCACTCCCGGGGACCCGATTCGGCGATTGGTTTTCTTTGGTCATTAGCAGCTCGCGCCGCCCCATCCGTTGGCTAGCCTAGAGATCGCAAGCATGTCCGCAACTGATCCACAAAGCAAAACCAATGATGGAAGTGATGTAATAAGTGGTAGATGCTTGCTGCGCCACATGACGACATAACCTAAGAACAAGGTAGCGCTTGCCATTGCTGCGATTGGCTTGAGGAAGAATGCAAGAGAGATCAGTCCGAACGAATTAAATGCATAGCCGATAACCATGGGAAATAGCATGCACGCGGCAAGTCCACCAATTCCGCGTGTAAATGCTCTGGGCCGAAAACAGGGTATCGAGAAGAGAAATAAGGCAAGAAGGGCAAACGCAGGTCCTGCGAGTAACAATTGGGAGTCGGTCATGGGACAATGGTTTCTGAAATTTTCTGCCGAACGTTTGATGTGCGCCCACCGGCGCGATTGAAAGGAAAATGAAATGAATTTGAAAAGCTTATGGCCGGTTGGTGCGTCATGCCTTGTTGGGCTTCTTGAATTTGTTGGGAGTGGAAGCGGGATTACATGTGAACGTATTCGGTAAGCTGGCCATTCTTGTTGAAGAACAGAAGGATGTCGTTACCACCTTCCGCCATGACGTAGTAAGTCTCGCTACTCTGAGTGTAAAGTCGGCCCCACTCATCGATTGTCTCCTGCGGGATGCTGAGAGTCGAATACTCGGAATGGGGAAGCTTGTTGAGGTAGGCAACATCTTGGACCTTGGTAGCCTTACCGCCCAAGCTCGCGAGAACCTTATCTTTAGGTGCCGCGCTCGAACGGAAGCCCTTCAGATCGGACGCAATCCAGTCTCGAAGAGGGTTACCGCTGGCGACCTCGTGCCCGAGCTCGTCGGTCGACGGAGCGGAAATCGTCGACGATGAGGAACACGCTCCTAAGGCGGCAAACGAGATGAGGAGATAGAATAGTCTGGGTGCCATCGCGTGATTCTTATTCTTGCCCAACAGTATAGATCATGCTCCGGCATATCAAGAATTGAGTTTCGGAGGGAGGTCTGATTGGGTTAGATCGAAGTTGGGAACCTGCTGGATGTCAATCCTTTCCAGCAATGGGTCCGGGTCTTCTGGGAGACCCGGATCGATTCGCAACTCCTGAATACCCGGAATGTTGAGGTAATTGGATATGATTGGTTAGGTGATCCGTTACTTTTATGGGTCCGTGCTTTAGCGACGAGCGAAGGAGCATGATTTTTCTAGACTTCAAATGAACAGCATGTTCAAAATCCTCCCGGGTTGTATCCGTGGTCGAAGGATCTTGACGCATCGACCGATGTGCGGGTTCGGGAACGGGAGAGCTTCGCGATGTTGTTGGGCTGGTTGACCAAGTTTGTCGCGGGAAACGGGTTGCAGCCCGGGCGCGAAGCTTGTGCAAGGTTTTGGAGGGAGCAGGTTCAGGCGAAGCCGCGTGAGGGATGGCAGATCGAACAATGGGGAGCGGCTTGGGTTTGATTGACGATTGTCGATTGAGGATTTTTGATTTTTGATTTGGAAAGAAAATGAAACCGCAAGAGCTTGAGAATCGGTTGATTGATTTTGCGGTGGCAATTATCGGTGTGGTGGAAACCTTGCCGGTCACCAAGGCTGGCAATCATATTGCGGGGCAGTTGATAAGATCGGGAACGTCGCCTGCTCCGAACTACGGAGAAGCGCGGAGTGCTGAATCGAGACGCGACTTTATCCACAAAATGAAGATTTCCCTCAAGGAGTTGAGGGAGACAATGATTTGGCTAAAGATCATTTCCCGGAAGCAACTTGCTGCAGACCAAGTGGTATCCGCAACAATCGCGGAATGCGACGAATTGATCGCCATTTTCGTGAGCAGCACGAGAACTGCGGATGGAGATGACTGAATCTCTAAAAAATCAAAAATCAAAAATCGTCATTCATCATTCGTCAATGAACCCTTCTTCCGTTTGCGCGGATCCAATATGGCAGCGGATTGCGGTTGATGGAACTGGTGCGGCTGCGGGTGAAAGATGTGGATCAGAACAGGGGCATCATCACCGTCCGCGAGGCCAAAGGTGACAAGCACCGGACGACGATGCTGCCGGAGTCGCTGCGTGCGGAGGTGACGGAGAGGAAGGCAAAACTGAGGGAACTATTTGACGATGACCGGGCAAGCGGCCTGGCGGGAGCTTGGTTGCCGAAGGCGCTGAACCGGAAGCATCCAAAGGGCGGGGAGAAATGGCCGTGGCAGTATTTTTTCCCGGCGGCCAAGCCGTCGGTAGATCCGGAAAGCCGGTGGATGCGACGTCACCACATCGGGGAAGACGCCTATTCCGACTGGAGCGACATGATCGTGCAACGCGCGGCATAACGCCTGGCGACTGCTGACCATCCATTCGCGGCGGGAGTCCTGGGGGGCCTCCGCCGCGTTTTCATTTCGGGCATGTCGATGGATGATTTCTTGATAGACCTGCGCTGGCTTGAAAATGATGGGTTCCTGTTCTCGCGCAGAGACGCCGAGGCGCGGAGGTTTTTCAGATGAGAACAATGCCGTTGAAGAATCATGAGGTTCCTTACCCTGCGTCCCTGCGTCTCCGCGCGAGCAATCCATTTGAAATACTTTCCTGATCGTTTCAAGATCGGCTTCTCGTTGTCGTTTCCCGCAGATGGGGACAGTATGGTCCCCTCTCCTCACGGGGCCCGAGTCCTTGGCCCATTTTCCCGCACGGATCATTCGACCTGCCGCCGGAAAGGCGCTTCAATCACCGGTGTGCGTGAATTGCTGCTCAATGAGGAAATCCATTCCAGAGTCATCGTCGATCTGATTCCGGAAGCACGGCGCTTCCTGTGGATCGTCACGGCGGACATCAAGGACATGCACATCGCCCGCGGCAGGCGCTCGGTGCCATTCCTCAAGGTGCTCGCGGAGTTGGTGGAGTCCGGGGTGGCGGTGCGGCTCATCCACGCCAAGGAACCCGGTCCGCTTTTCCGCAAGGACTTCGACAAACATCCGGTCCTGATCCACAGCGAGCTTTTCGAGCGCGTGCTCTGCCCGCGTGTCCACACCAAGGCGGTCATCGTCGATGGCAGGAAAGCCTTCATCGGCTCGCCCAATCTAACCGGGGCGGGTCTCGGTGCGAAGCATCCTGACAAACGCAACTTCGAAGCCGGCTTCATCACCGATGAAAAAGCCGACCTCGAAAAGCTCACCACTTGGGTGGACGAGCTTTACCTCGGCGAATTCTGCCGCCGCTGCCGCCTGCGCGCCATTTGTCCAGATCCGCTGGACCGGGAATAAGCGCTGTAGCGTCGGTCTATGACCAACGGGTGCTCAATTATACCACTTTTAGTAGTTTGTCAGAATGTAATAATGGCGCAAAAGCGCTTTTATTATGACCGTTTCCTGTGCTGTTCTAGGTTTTTTCTGTCGTCTTCGACTGTTGAGATCACCTAGCTTTCTATTCCTTCGGAAACGGATGCTCTTCCATCCATTTTTCGGCGAAATCAGAAAACTCATCTGAGAATTCGGCAAGGTGTTCCAAATCTTCCCCGGATGCCTCGCGCATCAATTTAACCGCATTAAAAACGATGCTGTGAGAAGGCCCGATATGGTTCCATTCAGTCTGCCAAAGGGAAACACCATCCTTGGGACGGGTGGCGTATCTGAGAATGATCAGGTATCCGATACGGAAGCGCAGTTCCGGAGATTCTTTTTTCGCATCCTGAATCACGTGTGACAATTTTCCTTCGAATACGTATTTGGGATCATGCTCCATACGGTAATTGAGATCCTTGGTCTTCACCATTTCCATGTAATTTGGATCATTACTGTAGTCCGTCACCCCGGCTTCGCCCACCTTCCAGACCTCGTCCCTGATCGCCATGTAGCCTGGAGGGCCTGGCTCGGAAAGAAATCGGCGGGCTCTTTCTTCACGAATACGATTGTAATGCTCCTCCCCCGCCGGGGCGCTGACATCCCGCCTGGATGATCCGGCGTCCTTGGTGCTGTTACCGGGTTCGACCGCGGGTGGCGCGCTTGCTTGCTTCTCAGCCTGCTTGTCGCAGCCGGCAAGCAGAGCAAGGCAGATCAAACATAAGTATTTTTTCATGAGATCGTATTTCCAAGTTTAAAAATGATTGGACAGACCCGGTTCAAATGTTGAAGAGTCATCAGTCCATTTGCCATTGTCTTTCTTAAAACCAAAGGTGAGCTTCGATTCATAGGTGTCGGAAGCCATGTAGGCTTTCGTTCCAAGTTCAATCCGGACGAACTCCACGAAGTCCGCATGCATTTTGAACGTATCTCCATCCACTCCTTTGGCATGTGGCAGAACAAATTGCGGAGAGTCTTGATCTCTCGAATGCGCTACTTCTCCCTGAACATAACCAGAACTCGTTGTAAAGGTTTTATCGTATGGCGGCACCTGCGCCGCCCAGTCGGAATCATCGTTTCCTATCAATCCTGCCGGGAAGCTCAATATTTGAGGGAGCATTTCTCCATCTAGAGCCGGATGATTAGATGTTTCGAATTTCACTCTCACCTTGCGGGAAACATCGTATCTGCATACCGCGCCAGCGATGAGAGGTTCCGTGATTTTCCATGGATGAAACTGATTTGCCACTTCGGGTGACTGAGTATCCCACGGCACAGATAAATCTGGAATATCAGCATTAAGATCGAACATCCCGGCCGGTTCGAAGGTGAATGTAAATGCGATTTTTCCCTTAATCTGATATTCCGCAGGATTCAAGTCACCTTTTGTTGTGATCGTTGGGGAATCCAAAAGCTGCTTCTCCGCCCACGTCACCCAGACATTCGTGGCGGCCGTCGTTTGGCCGGTGCCGATGAGGCGGATGGACACGGGATACTTGCCCGTGGCGGATCGGGGCACCGTTCCATTAGGAGACGCACCCACCCATTCCACAAGCTGGCTGGGATGTTGCGGTGTGATTTGGTCGCCGCTGATCCCATTGGCCGTCAGGATGACCGCATCGGTGGGGGTGGCGCTCTTGGTCGTGACGAAATGCACGGCCTTGCTATTCGCAAGGTTGGACGGAACGATGTCTCCGATGACGCCTTTCATATTGGCGGCGAAGTCGATGGAGATTTCAAGGCTCTGGAACTCGGTGGTGGCAACAAGGGCGAGTTTCTGGCCAAGGACTTCTGCGTTGAGTTTCAGACTCATCGAGCCTGCTTTGGTGGCTTCGATGTAGTAAGTGGGACGTGGCCCGGCACCTCCGGTATAATCGCGGGTTTGGAGTTTGTAAGGTAGGGCGACCAACTGTGGCTGTTGGTTCGGAAATGCTTCCCAAAGGCGGACCTTGCCCGCGCCGGTCGCTTCAAGACGATAGATCATGGATTGTTCGTCCGCTCCCGGAGCGGTTGCCTCGAAATTCACAGCGATCAGATCGTTTTCCGTCCCAAGTGTCAGGGAAGTCTGCGTCCGGTCTTCCTGCCCGTTTCCGTCATCGTCGTCGTTGTTGACGAGAATCGCCCATGGAAAGGTGATCGAGCCGCGAGCGGAAACAGGCCGTATCCAGGATGTTCCGTCTTGCGCGGGTGGGGGAAGATCGTGCCATGGGGTTTGGGCGAGGGTGCCGGGTGATGCATTCACCTTTTCGTGTTTCCAGGCGATCATGCGACCGGAGCCTGCCGGGGGCGCGGGGGCGGTCTCAGGATCGGTGACTTCCTGCCAGAGGAAGATTGCTTTGACCTGAGTGTTTCCCGGATAGA
The DNA here is from genome assembly GCF_039920825.1 of Luteolibacter sp. Taxonomy (GTDB): domain Bacteria; phylum Verrucomicrobiota; class Verrucomicrobiia; order Verrucomicrobiales; family Akkermansiaceae; genus Luteolibacter. The sequence goes on from NZ_JBDSCX010000004.1 coordinate 14,346, forward strand.
CCGGAGTGGTGTTTGGAATGGTCCAACCGAGGCGGTATTGGCCTCCTTGAAGCGAGAATTTCGATTCATTCTCGACCAAGTTCCGGTAGGATACAGCTGGTTCCGAAGCCGGAGTGGCGGCGGTCAACGCGGTTTGGGCGTCGGCAATCAGGTTCTGCGTGGTGTAAGGATCGGACAATTCCTGCGTCAGTGTGAATGTAACGCTCTCTTTGCCGGTTGACAAGTAACCGACAGGCGGATTCGGCGGCGTGGCGGGCACTCCGAGAAGATCCTCCGTACCCTGACCTGTCCGAGTGGTCGGTTGCGTGGTAGTCCACTGACCGTTCACCACCTGGTTGTCCCAATACGTCATCGAAAGCGGGTCGTCAGAGCTTTCCGATTCGCACGTTTGAAGAAGCAGCGAGTCATAGGATGCCTTATACCAGGTTTGAGTGGGATAAGGTTTGCCATCGTGCGCCCACACCGAATATTCACTGAATGTGCTTTGGCTTCCCTCAGTGGTCGTCGATGTCCAGCCTTGTGCTGAACTCCAAGAATACGATTCCGTGTCGGCACGGTGACCATGTTCTTCTTGCCAGAAGAAAAAGTAATCGCTATGGGGAGTTTCCTGCCCGGTGTTATAACTCAGGTCCGAATTCTGCGTCTTGTAAAAATTCAAAACCGGTCCTGTTTCCTGCCAGATGGGCGGTCGGGGCAGTTGCGTGAACTGAACAAATCCATCCTTGTATTGATTGATGGATTTCATGCTGCCCTCGACGGAGGGTGAGGCAACAATCTCTGTGGTCGCAAGGTCGAAATCCCCCGAAAGGTTTTGATAGACCAGAGCTGCGGAAGTGTTGATTCCTCCGTAGTTCGCATTAACATCGAACTGTGCCGGGTTCCGAGGGGCGGTAATCCCGTAGTCCACGAAAAGGCTATATGCAACGCGCCTCTCCCATTCGTCGGGCACACCGTCATGGTCGTCATCAACGCTGAGGAGGTATTCCT
>NZ_JBDSCX010000005.1:0-25980 GCF_039920825.1 Luteolibacter sp.
CGCGGCGGGCCAGGGTGCGGTTGAAATAATGGGCGAGCACGCGCTGCATGGCGTCGCATTTGTAGCCGGAGCCGCTGGCGTAGCCGGAGAACGGCTGGGTGGAGTTGCCGTCGGTGTAGATGAAGTCGGGATCGTAGTTTTCGATCACGTCCTGGATGCGGAGTGCCCACCAGGTGGCATACCAATGGGCGTAGTCGAGATGGTTGGTGAAGATGCCTTAGGAGAGGTTGTAGCCGCTCTTGTCCATGGCGTTGTAGATGCCGGCATATTCGCGGAGATTGGGGGGGTAGAGCTTGCGCAGGTCGAGCGGGTCGGTGCCCCACCATTGGCCGGTGCCGTTGTAGTTGGTGGTGAGGTTGCCATCGTAGGGCACGCCGAGCTGCCCTTGGTTGTTAGTCGTGTCGGCGCGGTGGCTGCTCTGCCACCACCACCAGGAGTATTCGTGGTGGAAGGTGACGCCGAAGCGCATGTTGGCGGCGCGGACGGCGGTTTTCCATTCGCCGAGGATGTCGCGCTGCGGGCCGAGATTAACGGAGTTCCAAGACTGGTATTTGGAATTCCAGTTGTCGTATTGGTCGTGGTGCACGCCCTGGATCATGAGGAAGCGGGCCCCGGCATCGTGGTAGGTTTGGGTGAGCGCGGCCGGGTCGAGCGCGGTGGGGTTCCACGTGCGGATGAGGTCCTTGTAACCGACGGTCCCGGGATGACCGTAGTCGCGGATGTGGTTGTTATATGCGGTCTCGCCTTCGATATACATGCGCCGCGCATACCAGTCGCCGCTTTGCCCGGCCGCCTGCGGGCCGAAGTGGACCCAGATGCCGAACTTCGCCTGGCGCAACCAGGCGGAATCCTTGGTCGGATAATTGGCGATGATGGAGGGCCAGGTCGGGGCGAAGGGGCCGCTTTCGATAGGGAAATCCATCTTAACCTCCGGAAATGAAGCCGGGTCGCCCATCGTCACCGAACCCAGGGCCTGCGGCGGGGGAATCGCTGGGTAAGGAGGCAGCACCGGCAGCTCGTAAGCGAGCAGGGCTGACGTGCAGAAGGCTAACAGGAAAAACAGCGGTAAAGAACGTGGCATGGACGAATTCTGATAATTTGAGCGGTTGGAATGGAATTGAGAGGGTGCGGCACGCTTGTCCGGTCACTCCCCGGACATGCTGCGGCCCCATCGGAATCCCGTCAGACCGATGGGGCCGCATTTAACCTCATGTTTCAGGCGCGCCGTCTGCTAAACCCAAAAAGCAGGCAGGCACCCGACATCAGGAGAGCGGAAGTAGGTTCGGGAACTTGGTACAGGATGAAGGCCGAGAGGTGGGTGTCGTCATTGCCCACGCCATCGGTTTCCTGGATGAAGACGTCCTGAAAAGCGGCGTTTGCCGTGAAGCTGCCATTCACGACCGTCGCGGAGTTCTGAGAGAAGGATCCGCTGGTATTGCCAGTGAAATTCGGCGAGGAGAAGCCGTCCCAGTAAGCTTGCGCGCGACCTGCTGAACCAGCCCTAACATCCACACTGTAGAGATAGACCGCGTAGGTTTCTCCGATGGTCAATCCGGTGAGGCGCAGGGTGAGGGGTTGGACGGAGTCGGAGGTGTTGGTGTGCCAGGCGTTGCCCCTCAGAACGTCGTCAAACGCGGTGATGCCGGTCCCACCCGCGAAGATGCCGGCGTTCCATTGGGCGTCACCGTTGTAGTAGCCGGTGGTGGAACTGGCCGTCCCGGGCATGTTCACGTTCCCGAGATCGGCAGAGCCCGTGCCAGCGGCGAAGGTGATGCTGGTGCCTCCGGGCGTGTTGAACGTCTTGGCGGCATCCCCGACATTCATGGCGGAGACGAAGGTATATCCGGCAGCATAGGGAGTATCGAGAACACTCGCGCTCGAGAACGTCGTGGCCGGTCCGAAGACGACCGTGGCTGCGTGTGCGGACATCACAGTGAGTGCGGATACGGCGAAACCGGCCAGAGGGTGGAGCATGGGTTTTTTACAACTTGGCATCATGATTTTGTTATGGATGGAGATGATAAATGAATAGAAAGCCCGCAGCCGCCTGATGCCGGCTGCGGGTAAGGCCGCATCATGGCTCGAGGAGAACGCGGTAGAATGCCTTACCTGCAGGGACGGGAGCCGGGTCGGTGAAGGAATTGGTTCCGTCCACGCCGGCCTGCGGGGCCGGAGTTACCTTCGTCCAGGAGCCGGCACCTAACGTGATGGAACGTTCCACCGTAAAGTTGAGTCCGGTCTTGCCTTGCCAGGTGATGGTATAGCCGTCACCCAAGGTGTTGTCGGCAGTGGTGATCGCGAAGCGGCTGCTGCCGTTATTAGGAGTCAGACCGAGGCGGTATTCAGTGAGGTTGTTCGTGCCATCACCGTCGAAATCGCCGGTTGCGGTTTGGGCCAGATTTCCGAAGTAGGTATTTTCCCATGAATCGGCCATGCCGTCGCTGTCGGTATCAGGAGTGACTGCGGGCGCCGTGCGAAGGACATAGGCATTGATCGCTACCGGGAAGTTCGCTCCGCCGGTGGTATTCTGGATGAAGATGTCCTGATAACCGACACTGCTGGCAGTGAAGGTTCCGATAACATACTTGCTGTCTCCCGCGATCACGGGATCGCTGGCGCTGCCACCGGCCGTGTTGTCATGGAATTTCTGCCCGCGGGTAGAGCTCCCCGCGCGATCATCCGAGTAAAAGAGCTGTATCTGATACTGCTGGCCCGTGATCAGGGCGGCACCATCCACACCGGTGACGCGGAGAACCATGTCCGTGGCTCCGGGCGCGGGACCGGGATCGGTATTTTCCCATGCGGAGCCATCCAGCACGGATTCGAAGGCGGCACCAACGGTGGTTCCGGTGGCATCGAACAGCGCGGCATTGACCTGGCGGCCCCCAGATCCGGCGATCACACGGGCTTCCTCACCGGCAAGAAGGGCGCCAGCCACATCCTGCGACTGGCGGCTCTCAAAGGTGACCGTCTCCGCCCCGACCGTCACGGCGACATTGGTGTTGTCCGAGCGGAAGTTTCCGGCATGCAGGAGAGTGCCCGTGGTGGTGATGTTAGTATCCGCAGTGATGGTGACCGGAGTAGCCCAGGTCATGGCAGCGGTCCCGGAATAGGGGCTCTTGTTATTCGTCGGATCTGAGTTGTTCAGAAACTCATTGAGGTCCGTGACCGTATCGCTGTCGAAATCGGAAACAGCCGTCGCGGTGGTGGTGTTCGTGAAATAGTGGATTTCCCAAGCATCGCCGATGCCATCACTATCAGCATCCGGTGCGCTGGTGCGGAGGTTCGGATTCGTGGATGCGGTTTCTTCCTGCTCGTTGGTCGCGTAGTCACCGTCCGGATCGCCGGTGCCTATCTGGGTCAGGTTACCAAAATTGGACTGCTCCCAAGCATCCGCCAGTCCGTCGCTGTCAGTGTCGGCGGGCGTTTGCAACGCATTCGTCGGACTGGTGCCCGCGATAAACTCGTCCAGATCGGAGTAGCCGTCGCCATCAGTATCGCTTGTGCCATTGGCTGTGGTTGTATTGCCGAATTTGGCCACTTCCCACGCATCGCCGATCCCATCGCCATCCGAATCCGGAGCGTCGATCCGATCGACAGGGCTTGTTCCGCCAGCTTGCTCAGCCAGATTGGTCGCGTAGTCGCCATCCGGGTCGCCCGAACCATTCTGAGCGGTGATATTGCCGAAGTAGGAGATCTCCCAGTTGTCTTCGAGCCCATCATCATCGATATTGTTAGGATCGGAATGCGCATTCTGGGGATCCGTTGATGCGAGATATTCGTCGATGTTCGTGGCAAAGTCACCGTCGGGATTACCGTCTGCATCATTCACCAGTTTGTTCAGACCGTGGGCATCTTCCCATGCGTCCGGCATGCCGTCGCCATCGGTGTCAGCAGTTAGAGAAACCGTCACGGTGATCGCCGTTCCGGTGTTGGCAAAGGAATAGGCGTAACCGACGCGCCCGTTCGCCACGGTGAGCCCGGAAATCGAGCCTGCGAGCGTGCCGGTGTAATTGATCAGGGTGAAGGTGCCCGTCAGGGTCAAGGCGTTGGTGGTGCCTATGTCGTAGAGTTTCACGCCACCGCCGCTGATGCTCAAGCCGGACGGGTTGGTGACGGTGAGCTGGTCATTGCTGCCAGCGTCCAGATCGAAACTGATGGTGCCACCGCTTGAAAGGGATAGCTGGCTAACCGACGTGGTGGACATCGTGAAGGACGGGGAGATTTCTCCCGCGACCAGATTTCCGGCCGTGGAAACCGAGACGGGACCGGTGAGGGAACCCGTGATCGCGAGCGAGCCGCCGATCACACTGGTGGTGCCGGTGTAGGTGTTGGCACCGCCCAGGGTTGTCGTGCCAGAACCGGTGAAAGTCATGCCACCGCTGGTGTTGGCGGCCGTGTTCACTGTAAAGCCCGCCGCCGCAACGGTCGGGTTCCCGCCGGTCAGCGCGATGGTGGGCGCCGAGGTGTATCCGGTGCCGCGATTGGTGACGACGATGCCGGTGATGACGCCCCCGGAAACCGTGGCGTAACCCGAGGCACCGGTACCACCGCCACCCGAGAAGGTGACCGCCGGCGCGCCGACATAGCCGGAACCGCCGGTAAATCCTGAAATGCTGCTGACACCATTGCCAGTGGGTGCCGAAAGAACGGCCGGGATGGTGATCGCCACCCCGTTGTTATCAATCGTGCCGCCTCCGCTATAGACGTTAGCCTTTGTAAGGTTGGTAGTTAGGAAGGTTGTCGTCGCCGTCGAAGCCTTGAGCGTGCCACCGTTGAAATTGACGAGGCTGGTCCCTGTAGCCGAGAAGGGAGCGATGCTATGCGCCTGCATGGTGCCGCCGGTGAGCAGGTTGATCTCCGCCAGTTTTCCTGCAGTGCCAGTCTGCATGAGATTGACGTCCGCGTTGGCCGCGATCAACGATGCATTTGCAACGTTGATGACCGTGACGCTGCCCGCGCCGCCGTTCCAGTTCGCCGAAAATTGGCCAACTGGACCGGTGAAGTTGAGCGTGCCGCCGGTCATGTTCAAAACTCCGACGCTGCTCGCGCCACGGGAAGGCACCAGCCAGGCGGAGACGTTCATGGTGCCGCTGGTTACATCAAGAACACCCGTGCTGGCTCCGTTGAAACTGCCAAGGTCGAGTTCTTTCAAGCCGACGGTGCCGCCGCTCAGGTTGTAATAGCCGTAGGAAGCGCCGCTGGCACCCGCGCCGATTTGAAGTTGGTTCATCCCGCTGACGGTTCCACCGCTTTGGTAAACGGCACCATTGCCTGTGGAGATGGTGATGCCATTGCCAATCAGCATGTTGGTGCTGCCGTTCTGCGTAATCGTCGCCCCCGATGGGATATTGAGGGTTGCCTTCGCCGCGTTCCCACTCTGACCCACGTTGATCTGACCAGCGTTGCTGGCGGTGCCGACCAGTGATCCCGTTATGGTCAATGCGCCGGCATTCACGTTCGTCGCACCGGTATAGGTGTTCGCGGCGCTCAGAGTCGTCGTACCGCTTCCAGCCTGGGTGAATGAACCGGTGCCACTGATCGCAGAGCCGCTGAAGTCGGTGCCCTGCGAGACCGCATTGCTGCGATTGATGGTCAGGTTGCTATTGTTCGTGACTGTGCCGCTCGTGGCGAGCGAACCAGTAGTTCCGCCATTGCCGAGCTGGAGCGTGCCAGCGCTGATCGTCGTGGTCCCCGAGTAAGTGTTCGGCCCAGCGAGCACCGTGGTGTTGTTGGCGACTTTGGTGAGGCTGTAGGTGCCGCCGCTTTGCCCAATGGCACCGCTGATCTTGCCTGCGCCGCTGATGATGGAATCCGCATGCAACGTGACACCTCCCGTGACATCGAGCGCAGCATTGTCGAGACGCAGCGAACCGAAATTTTCTCCCCCGGTGCCGCCATTCAAATGGATGCCGAACCCATAGTTGTAGGCTTGGGTGAGGTAGAGTTGCGCGCCGTTCGCCACGTTGACCGTGGCGCTGGAGGAGAGGACCGCAGCCTGCGATGCCGCGGTGAACTTGGCCTTGCCGCGGTTGATGGTGGAGCCGGCGAGGACGTTGAACGTTCCCGTGAATCCGCTGAGATCGCCGGTGAGGTTCACCGAGCTCCAGCCGTTGGTCATCACCGTACTTGGCCTCGCCTGAAGCGTCCCCGCCCCCGTGATGGTGTTGCCAAGTGCGAGAATTCGTTCGCCCGCGGCTGTTCCGTTGCCTTCGTCATCCACATAGAGCTGGCCACCGCTGTTGATGGTGACGGCGCTGGTGCCGAGGTTCGTCGCGGTAACAGTGCCGACGGCAGTCCCGGGTTGATTCACGATGAGCGTTCCACCGCTGATCGCCGTAGCTCCGCTGACGGTGTTGTTGCCCGTGAGTGCCACCGAACCGGTGAAGCCGCTGTTCAGCGTGATTGTGCCGATGGTAAGGCCGGTGGCGGCGGTGACGTTGTTAGTCGGCGTGCCGGTGAAAAGGGCGTCGTTTCCACTGGTGAAGGTGGAGCCGGACCAGTTGGTGGTGATGGTGTCCCATACCCCGCTGGTGGATCCGCTCCAAGTGCTGGTGGCTGCATGAACGGTGGATGTGAATCCGAGCGACGAGCCGAAGCTCAAAGCGATGAATTTGGCGAGAGCTGCGCCTCCGAAGTTATTTTTAGGTTTCATGGGTTTGAGCGGATGAGCGCCGGGAACCTGATCAAGTGATCATGTGAATTCCGGACGGCGTTTCTGTTCAAAGCTCAACGCGCCATTCCCCCGTCAAAACCTGTCAAAAATTTTTCACAACTTGCGAAAAAACGTTCCGGCCTCCCTCAGTGAGAAACTTGCCCAAGCTTCTCGGCGGCTTCCTTAAGCAGCACTTTCGCGAAGAGCCAGTCGTACCAGTAGCCCTGGCCGTTCCCGCTGGAAAGGTCGGAGGACCATTTCACATCGAAGGCCGTGCGAGCGATTTCAAAGTGCTCGATCGCCTTCGGGTGATCGCCAGCACCTTCGCAAGCCATTGCCAGAATCGCGTGATAGCTCGGGAAATAGCCTTGCGATGAGTTGGAGTTCTTCGACCCCGCGCTCGCGATGCGGATCGCCGCGTCATCATCACCAATGCGGTAACGCCACAACGCGGACGGCAACGGACCCCAGCCGGTGGACTCCTGCGGCCCCGCCATTTCCAGCCAACGCTCATTGGTAGCAGCGATTTTCTCCAACGAGTTCCGCAGGTCCGCTGTGAGCGGCATCAGCAGGCAGGACTTCAGGATCCGGCCGGCTTCATCACCGTCTGTCGTATCACTGTGCGCCTTGCAGAGGATATTGCAGAAACGAAAATAGCGCTGAGGCTCGCCGGTTTCCCCGAGAAGCGCGCCGCATGCCTGATAGTTGAGGGTCACCGTGCGCCATGGGTCGAGTTTGTCGATCTCCAGCAGCCACTCGAAGCACTTGCGGGCCTCCGCCCATCGCTTGTGGCCGCCCAGCCACATCCCTACGTCGCGGAGCGCGGTGATGGCATCCAGACTGGGCTCCGATGGCGGGGTTTCCATTTCACTCAGGATCTTCGCGGCCCCTTCGAAATCCTCCTGGCGGACACGAGTCACAGCTTCGGTTAGACGGCTTCGTGTTTCGGCTGCACGGCGGAGTTTCGCTTCGTTTTTCAGAGACTCTTCGGTGAGGCGTCGCAGCTCTGCCTGCCGCATTTCGGCCCGCCTTGCTTTGAAAAACAGGATGGTGGAAGTGCCGAAGCCACCGACAAGCGCCAGCACGACCAGCCCCGAGGAAACAAATACCGCGCGGTTTCTGCGGATCAGTTTGCGCAGCACGTAAGCACGCCCTGGGGGACGCGCCAAAATCGGCTGGTTGTCGAGGAAACGCTGAAGGTCCAGCGCCATTCCGTTAGCCGTCTCGTAGCGGCGTGTCCGGTCCTTTTCCATCGCCTTGACAATGATCCAGTCCAGATCGCCGCCGATCATCGAAACCAGTTTTGAGGGTTCGGTGGATAGCGTTTTGGCGAGCGCGGCGAGCTCGTCCGATTTCATCTGGCGGAGCAGCACTGATGGACGGACGGGTTCATGCAGGAGAAGCAGTTCGGGAAGGGAGCTCCGCGCCACGTCGGGAAAATCCCTTGCTTCGAACGGAGGATGACCGGTGACGATCTCGTAGAGCAACGCGCCAAGGCTGTAGATATCAGTCCGTGTATCGATGTCGGAGAGATGAATGTTCGCCTGCTCGGGACTCATGTAGGCAGGCGTTCCTAACAATTGCCCCGGCATCGTCTGCGAGGTTTCTTCTCCCAGGTTTCCCTCGATCGCTTTCGCAATTCCGAAATCAATCACCTTCGGCAGGGCGATTCCGTCTTGCAGGGAAACCAGCACATTTGATGGCTTGATATCGCGGTGAATGATTCCCTTCTGGTGCGCGTGTTGGATGGCATGGCAGACATTGATCACGAGCCCTATCCGCTCCCGCAGGGTGAATCCCTGGGCATTGCAGAAATCGGTGATCGGTGTTCCGTTCACCAGTTCCAACACGAAATACGGACGCCCGAATGCGGTGGAACCGGCGTCGAGCACGCGTGCGATGTAAGGATGGTCCATCATCGCGAGCGCCTGCCGCTCCGCTTCGAAGCGGGCGATGACACTTCGTGTGTCCATGCCGAGCTTGATGATCTTCAAGGCCACCTTGCGGTGTACCGGTTCGTGCTGTTCGGCCAGATAGACCTCGCCACCGCCGCCTTTACCCAGACTTTCCCTGAGGAGATAGGGGCCGATCCGGGCTCCGATCCGTTCGTTTGCACCTGCGGAGTCGCCGCAATCTTGAATGTTATCAAATTCGTCCCCGCTCCTCGCGATGGCGGACAAACCCCGGTTCAGGAGTTGATCCGCACCCTCCTCGGCCGCGAGCATGTCCTCCACGACACGGCGCAAATGATGATCCGATCCACAAGCGCGATCAAGGAACCCGCGCCGTGCCACAGGCTCGGTGATGTGAAGCGCGGTGAAGAACAACGCATCCTCAATCTGTTTCGAATCATTCATTCGGCTCAATGCGGTGATCCCGGCTGGCAAACTGATAGAGCCTCGCCTTGGCGCAAACCCAGTGACGATAAACGGTGCGTTCGCCGATTCCAAGAAACTCGGCCACCTCCTCGTTTGTCATTCCGCCGAAGAACTTGAGCACCACGATCCGCGCCTGTTCGGGATCCTCCCGTTCGAGAATCTCAAGCGCCTCGTTGATCACAAGGATTTCCTCCGGAGGAAGATCATCGGCCACATCGACCTTGGAAAGTTCCACCCGGTCCTGATTCCCTCCCCTTTTCAGCCGCGACTTGCGCCGGGCAACATCCACGAGAATCCGCCGCATCGCTTCGGCGGCGGCCCCGAAAAAATGGGCCCGGCTCACCCACGTGCGGTTTCCATCCGCCGCGAGTTGGAGCCACGCCTCATGCACGAGAGCGGTCGCTTGGAGCGTCTGCCCCGGAGACTCGCGGGCCATCCGCGCCGCGGCGAGAGTGCGGAGTTCCTGATAGACCTGGTCCAGCATTTCGGAAGACGATCCTGAATCATCAAGCCGTTCGGGAAACCGAATTTGGTCATCTTCATTCATCCGTGCTGGTGAGGATAGAGGCACAGGACTGGTTTCGCGTGTCAAGCAAGAGCACCCCGCTGGTCTTCGCCGCTCGATGGATCAAATCCGCTTAATTCATTCGAGATAAACGGATTTCATTGGTTTCTGGAGGAGAACTTGCGCCACCTCGTCCTCCGCGCACACTCCTTGAAGCATTCCATCAACGGGCCGGAGTGACCGCCACACGGTAAAAACGGGCTGTGCCGCCGGGCGTGAGGCTGAACTGCAATGGAGCCGGGCTTGCGGCGACTCCAGTCCCGGCCACAGGGGTGCCACTGTCCGACCAAGGGCCGCCAACCTGCGAGCTGGTTTCCACCTGATAGAAGTGTCCTTGGTATGAAGGCACCGCCAGCAGAAACTCCGCGGGGCTCCATTGGGTGGAGGAAACCTTCACCGAGGAGCGGTCGAGCACGGTTCCGGCATTCACCCAACCGGCGGGCAGCGAGCCGTTCCAGTTGATGATATCGATCGTCCCGGAATTCGTCATCGTTCCGCCCACATCAAGAACGGCATCCCCGAAGAGACGCAGGACACCATGGTTCGTGGCATCACCGCTGATCTGGAGATTTTTCCCGTCCAAGACCAGAGTCCCGTTGTTCAACATCGAGGGATACGACGAGGGTGGTCCGGACAGGGTGAGAACCTCCGAAGTCTCCACTACCAGCCCGCCCGAGATCACCAGCGAGCCGGTGGCGGTTCCAGCGTAGTTGGCATCCGTCACCGTTGCCTGAACGGCATAGGTGCCGGAAGCGGAGGGAGCCGTCGCGGAGCCATTGTAGGTCGCCGTGACGGAAAGACCCGCGGGAACGGTGGTAGCGGTGACGACTTTCGGGTTGCCATCGTAGGAGGCTGCCAGATTGCCGAGGGTGACTGTAGAGGCCGCCTTCCCGACGGAAAGCACGTTCATGACGGACTGGGCGGCGAGGTGATTCGGCCCCCCCGGCTGGCTGGCGGTGATGTCTGCCGTGCCCGCACCGGTGATGGTGAGCGTGTTTCCGGAAATGGTGGCAACCGCGAGGTTCGAGCTCGAATAAGCCACGGCCAGACCGGACGATGACGAGGCTCCGGGGTTGAACGGCGCATCGCCGTAGGTCTTGGCGGACAACGAGCCGAAAGCGATGGTTTGCGATGCCTTGTTGACCGTTAGAACCTGTTGGACCGCAGCGGCAGGCAGGTAGTTCGCATCGCCCGCCTGGCTAGCCGTAATCGTCGACGATCCCGCCCCGGTGATTGTCACCAGATTGCCGGATACCGTGGCGACCGCATTGTTTGAACTCGCATAGGTCACCGGAAGGCCGGAGGAAGCCGTCGCGCCGGGAGAAAATGACGGATCCCCGAAAGTTTTGTTAGCGAGGATGTCAAAAGTAATGTTCTGCGGGCCCTTCTCGACGCTGATCGATCCGCTGGAGGCGAGACCCGCGACATTCCAGACCAGACCGGCAGGAAGAACCGGCAAGGTCGTGGTGGCGAAACTGCCGGAACGTGTGGTGGCGCTGAAAAGCTGGAATGTGTCGCCCGCCGCGAACGCCGTAGTTCCGATGTCGTCAACTTCCAGTGCTCCGCCGAAGGTCACGGTGCCAAGGCCCGTGACCTTGTCACCGCTCAGCGTCGCTCCGGTTTTACGAATCTCCATCCGCGTGACTCCCGCCAAGGAAAGGCTGTTGCTGATGGTCAGCGTCCCAATGCCGAGGCTGCCGGGTTCAAGCGTGCCGCCGGCCGCGATTACGGTGGGGCCGGAAATCGTGCCAGTGCCTCCCAAGGTGCCGCCTGACATCGCCGTGACAGTGCTACCTGCCGCCAGCGATCCATTCACTAGAAGAGTTCCCGCGAGAACCTGGGTGGGACGCGCATAAGTGTTAGTAGCGGAAAGTAAAAGGGTCCCGGCACCCGCTTTATAGAAAACCGCCGCTGCCGGGTCACCGTTGGCGCGGAGAACCGACGAGATGCTCAAATCGATTCCGGAAGGGGTCGTGCCCGCCTCCACGGTGAACGTGGTGCTGCCTTGCCGGAGCGGCGCGATCTGCGTCCCGCTGATGGTCGATGTGGTGTTGGAAGCAAATGTATTGAGCGCCGAGGAGCCTCCATAAAAATCAATGTTGCCGGTGCTGATGCCGGTGATCGAGCCACCTGTCATGTTGATGACGGCATTGCCCAAGGTTTGGTTGGAGGAGGTATTCACCCTCAATGTTCCTCCTGCTAGATTGATGGATGTGAGCGAAGTGGCGGCGGTCCCGCTGTAGCCCGTGGCATCGGCCGTGCTGAGTTGAAGCGTTCCTCCCGTGTTGACGGTCGCTGTTCCGCGGATCGTCCCGGTGGAACCACCGCCGCCAGTTAGATTAAGGATCCCGGCATTCACCGTGGTGCCGCCGGTATAAGTGCTCTGGATGGAAATCGCCGAGGTTCCCAATCCGTCTTTCACGAGTCCGCCGGTTCCGGAAATCACACCGCTGAAGTTGATCGCCCCTGCCCCGTCAAGCGTCAGGGGAAAGCCGGCGTTGGCCACCGTTCCAGTCACATTGAGCGTGCCGGCGGTGCTGGTGAAAGACTGCGGCGCAAGAAGCGTCGTGGGAATGCTCCAGGTGTTAGTTCCTGCCTGATTGATGATCCCCCACTGCATCGTCACCGCCGTGCCGGAAATGGAGAATCCGCCGTTGGCGAAAATGATCTGGCCCACCGAAGAGAGCAAATTGTTGGAGGAGGTTTGCCGGGTTGTCCCTTGGAACGTCACCACCTGGCCATTGACCGGCAGAACGCCGTTCCAGTTTCCGGCGGTATTCCAGTTGTTGTCGCCTCCGGAACCATTCCATTGGCTCGTCCCCACCAGTCCGATCGTGATGGTTCCATTGACCGCCAGGTTGCTGATATCCCAGGCAAGGCCGACCGGCAGCTGAGGCAGGGACCTGCTCGCGAATGAACCGGAATAAGAGGTCGCGGAGAAAAGCTGGAAAGAGTCACCCGACGCGAATGGCACCGTGCCAACGGCTGTCACCGCCAGGGTGCCCGAAAAGGCGAGAGGATTAGAAGTGACCAGCTTGCTGCTGGTAATCGCCTCTCCCTTGTGAAGTGACATCCGCAGCGTTCCTCCAAGAGTAGCCGCCGGAGACGTGAATGTGGCCGCTCCGCCGAAATCCAAAACGCCTCCTGAGCTTACCGTGACCGAGGTGACAGTCTGGTTGCTTCCTTTCAAAGCAAGCGTCGCGCCGGAGGAAACGGGCACTGCCGCAGCCGTTCCAAGGCAGTTGGTCACACCGCACATCACCGTTCCTTCCAGCACTTTTACCGCAAGGTTTGCCGTCGTGGCCGCTCCATTGAGCAGCACCGAACCCGGGCCCCGCTTGTAGAAGCCGAGGCTACCAATATTGAGTTGTCCGTTGATCGTTAGATCTCCGGTCGTCGTGCTGGTCCCGGGGTCAACGTCCACAGACATGCCGTAGCCCGAACTGACCATCTGGATATTCGAATCAATGACGGAGCCGGAGGCGTTGGCCGTGCACCACAGGCCGTTGCCACCGATGTCGAAGGTGCCGATCTTCGCCACCCCGGAGCCGTATTGACGGATCGTCGTCGGAGCGGCCTGAAGGATGATCTGGCCGCTGGAGTTGTAGGTTTTTCCTCCGGCCAAATAAAAGCCGGTGGTGGCCGCGGCTCCGTCACCGTTGATCGAGAGGCTGGTGTTGGCGTAACCGCCGGCGGTGTTGTAGCCGATCTTGAGCGTGGCTCCCGAAGCGACGCTGTAGGGACAGTCGCCAGATTTGTTAGGAACTTCGAGCGTGCCGGAGCTGACCTGGACCGTGCCCGTGATCGTGCTTGCTCCGGACAAGGTCAGCGCTGCCGTGCCGCTCTTGATGAAGCCCTGATTTCCTGCGACTACGGCGCTGATAGTCGTCGGAACATTCGCCGCGATGGCGGGCGTTCCGCTGTTAGTTACCAGGGTCAAAGGCCCGCCGGTGCCAGTGGAAAGTATCCAAGCGTGATCGACCGCATTCAGGTCGTCGAACACCAGCGTGCCTACGGTTTTCGCGCCATCGAGGGAAACGGTGCGGTTGGCTGTGAGGGAGAGCGTGCCGAAATCCGCGACCGCATCCGCGTTCCCTGCGATGGTACCGCCGCTCCAGTTGCCAGCCGTGATCCATGAGCCGCCACTGGCGTTCGTCCAAACGCCGGATCCGGGTGGATTGCTGATAGTCAGTGTGGCCGCGGAACTGGTCACGCCGTTGGCCACCACCGTGTAGCTGCCGGCATCAGCGGCGGCGACGGCGGAAATCGTGTAGGTGGATGAGGTCGCACCCGGAATATTCGTGCCGTTCAATTGCCATTGATAGCTGCCCGGCACCGGCCCGACGACTGATGTCGAGAAGGTCAAGGGAAGTCCTTTCACCACTGAGGCGGATTCCGGGGTGATGGAAACGCTGGCAGGTCCGACGACATTCGCGCCCGTCAGGCTGTAGCCGTCGAAGGTGGCGCGGTGGATGTTAGGGTTGAACGACTGCACCGCGTGGATGAAAACGCCGGCATGAATGGTGGAGCCAAAATTCGCGATCGTGATGCTGTTGACCGTGTTCCAGATCACACCATCCGCCGACACGGAGCTGGTGAAGAGATCCCCTACCCGCTGGATTTTATACCATTGGTTGCTGCCGCCTAGATTCGAGGACCAGCGGTTGGCGTCGCCGTTGCCATTGGTCATCGAATCGTCTTCGAAATACGTGCCACCGCCAACGGAGCTGAACAAGGCCACGAACCGGGTTCCGCTACCGCTTCCCAACGGTTCGCCAATCGTCGTGTTGGCATTGCTGCGAAGGATGATTCCGGCGCGCCAGTCATCACCGGGTTCAATGCCGTCCAAACCGGCCGTGTTCGGAGTGATGTCCGCGAGGTGTCCGATCAGGGTGCAGTCCCCGGTGGCCTGACGGCTCATCAGGTTCATTCCGTCACCGACCATCGTGACCTTGTTCCCCTGCACGCTGGCTCCGGACGGATAGTTGTGCATTTCCAGCGGATTCCAGTTCCAAGCGCCCAGTGACGGATTGGTGGTGGTAATCGTGATGGCCTGCGAGTCGATGGTACTGGTGCCGTTGTAAACCACGCGGGCACGGACCGGATTGCTGGCGGCCGTCCAGACCATTGACGACAGATCATACGGGGCTGTGGCATCCTGACCGACGTAGTAATCCGGTGCCTTGTTGGGACGGGGATAGTATGAGTATTTGTCAGTTAGGAAATACTGCACGCTGTTGATCGTAGCGCCATTGGCAGTGACCGAGGCGCTCACTCCGGTGCTGGAATTCACGACGGTGGCGTTGTTTGCCGGAGAATTCAAGGTAACCGCGGGCTCGCTGCCGGAGGGCACCCGGCTGAATGCGGACGCAGGCACATCGGCCAAACTGATTCCAGGCCCCTCGTAGGCCAGACCGATACCATCATTGTACACAGTCGTGTTCACAGCGGGAGGCGCGCCCCTGAAATACTTCAACGTCAGGGTATGCGGGCCGGCGGCCAGCGCGATGCCACCACTCTTGAACTGGGAGGAGTCGTGCAGACCGTCGAAGTCGATGACGGTCGTCCCATCGACGGTCAACACGCTGCCATCTCCGGAGTGCAGCGTGAACGAATACAATCCGCTGGTGGATGCGTTGAAGTAGCCGGTGTAGGTGAAGCCGTAGTTCACACGGCGCAGGCGTGGCGTCACATCGGGGAAATTCACCGCTCCTTGGCGGCTGGCAGCGAGCGACGTGAAATCCGGCAGCACCGTCCAAGTGCCGGAAGCAGCCTGATAGTATTGATAGTTCAATCCGGCGACCGCGCCCGAAACCGAAGCCGCGGGGCTCAGAGTGGCGGTTGTCGGCGTGATGAGAACGGGCGTGCCGGTGTTGTAGAAAATATCGGAAATGGTCAGCCGCACGTAGGGCGTGGCGACTCCGGTGATGTTCAGGAGCTTCTGGCGTGTTTCCGGCTCATTGTCCGTAAACATCACGGCGGCGGTCCCGGTGTAGGCGGCGTTGTTGAAAACCTCGATCTTGTAGCTGAGCTGCGGCGAACTTGTTAGAGGCATCTGCCACTGCACGAGCAATTGCGAACCATACACGGTGGCAGCCGGGCTGCTCACCACGATGGGATCAAACGTCGGCAAGGTTGGCTGGTCCGCCAATACGACCGTGTTCGGGTTGTTGTATTGGGAGGAGAAACCCGGACCGACGTCGGATTCCGCGAAGCTGGTCGGATAGGTTGCATCCGTGGTGGAATATGTTTTACCGTTAGATGTGAAGCTGATTTGGTTCGCCCGATTCCACGCGCCGCTCTTGTGGTAGTAGCCGCCGGCGCGGGCGACCTTGTAGTCGCCGCTGTAGCCGGTGAAATTTTCCTGCCAACCGCTCATGCTGTTCACCCCAGTGACGGCGAAGGGATACATGAACGTGCCGATATGTTGCCAATAGCCGGTCGTCGGGTCCTTCATCCACATGCCCTGATAGCCCACATGCGTGGTTCCGTCCGCCGGCAGCCAGTAGCGGACCACTTCCCGGGTCCAGAGGTTGGGGCTGAACTGCGGCCAATACCCCTTGATCGCGCAACTGCTGCCTTCCCCGATTTGCGCGTAGCCGACCATGTTAGGGCCGGCGAATGTCGGGATCTGCTGTGAATAGGGAGCGAAGCCACCGCTGGCCGGCCAGCAGACATACTGCACCAGAGTCTTCGTGCCGCCGCTGTTCTGGTGGGTGTAGCCGCCGTAGAAATATCCGCCACCTCCGTCGGAGCTGCTCACATACTCCTGATGAATCGCGTCGTAAATGCCCCCCGGAACATTCGGCGACCGATAGTCCTGCATGGTGCAGTCCGAATTGGTGGCAATGTTGAAGTAGTTATACTGCGCCTTTGCGAGAGGCGATATAGCCACTAGGAAAAGGGCGGCTATACATGCAGCAGCCGATGAAAGTGATTTACGGACGTGCATGGGAGGTAAGCAATCAGGCGGTTACGGGATTTTCCAATTTCTGGCTAAAGAACCGGTGGGTGGCCTCAAGGCCTTCCTCCAGGCTGTGGCGGGGGTTCCACCCTGCTTCCCGGAGTTTTTCAGAGCTTGCGCGCGAATGACGGACATCGCCGGGGCGTTCCGGGCCGTAAAGCACCGTGGAGGTGGAATCCGCGGCTTTTACTATTCTGGCAGCGAGGTCCTTGATGGTCACTTGGCCACCATAGCCCGCGTTGAAAACGCCGGTGACTCCCGGAGTTTCCACGGCGAATGCCAAGGCACCCACGATGTCCTTCACATAAATGAAATCCCGGGTCTGCCCACCATCTCCGTGGACGGTGATGTCCTCGCCCCGCACCGCTTTCTCGATGAAGATCGGCACCGCGGCGGCATAGGCTCCACGGGGATCCTGACGCGGACCGAAGACATTAAAAAAGCGCAGGGCCGCCGTCTCCAGCATTCCTTCCCGATGGAACATACCGAGGTAATATTCGCCATCCAGCTTGGTGATCGCATACGGACTCTTCGGTTCCGGAATCATCGACTCCACCTTGGGCACTTCCGGATTGTCCCCGTAAACAGCCGCGGAGGAGGCGAAAACGAGCTTCTTCACCCCGGCGGAAGATGCTTCCTCCAGCACGTTCAGGAGGCCATGGACATTGATGTCCACGCATTCGCCCGGCTTGGACATCGACTCAGGAACGCTGACGAGCGCCGCCAGGTGAAAGACATAGTCCACACCCTCAATTGCTTTTTTCACCGTCTCACGGTCGGTCACGGAACCGTAGATGAAGGTATGCCGCAGGCCCGCCAAATTGTGACGATAGCCGGTCCGGAGGTTGTCCAGGACTCGGATTTCCTCCGCGAGATCCTGATAGCGTTCGACGACATGGGATCCGATGAAACCCGCCCCACCTGTGATTAGAATTTTCATGCTACGGCCATCTGGTTGACACCGATCCCGGCCTGCGCCGCCACGATCCGCTCCATTTCCCTCATCTCCTTTTCCATCGCCGCGACGAAGGCGAACTGATTGCGGCAACGGTCCATGTTGTGATCATTGCGCTTGATCTTGAAATAGACGTCTCCTTTCAGATAGTCCGTTAGGAAGCGGATGCCACATTCAAGCGTGAGCAGCTTGCCCGAAAACGCGAGATTCCCGATCTCGTTAGGATTCAGAAAAGATTCACCCGCGGCCATGTAGCCTTGGACCAGAGCCTCGAAGCGGTCGAGCCTCACCGCCAGAGAGCTGATGTTCGTGTCATCCTCCTTCTTGTTAGTGGCTGCCGTCCGGACCATATCCCCGAAATCATAAAGGGCGGATCCCGGCATGGTCGTGTCCAGGTCGATGACGCAGACCCCTTCGGCCGTGACGTCATCCAGCAGAACGTTGTTGAGCTTCGTGTCGTTGTGGGTGACGCGCTCCGGAATGCCACCCGATGCGATGAGATCCGTGACACGGCGGCAATCGGCCTCCCGCGAGAGAGCAAAGGCGATTTCCTGCTTCACTCCCGCGGCGCGGTTGCAGATGTCCGCCTCGATCGCCTCACGCAGCGCCTCCAGGCGCTTCGGCGTGTTGTGGAAATCCGGGATGGTCTCGTGGAGGCGCTTGCCGCCGAGGCCGGCAGCCAGCTTCTGGAAATTGCCGAAAGCCTTGGCTGCCTGAAACGCCTGCTCGTTGGTTTCAAGCTCGTCGTGGCCCGTTGCCCGTTCGATGAACGGATAGACCCGCCAGTATCCACCCTGCGGGTCCACCGCGTAGGCCTTGCCGTCGATGGCGGGGATACAGGTCAGCGTTCTCCGCCATGATTCGGGATTTCCCTCTTCCTGCAAGCGTTGCAGCGAATGCCGGGTGACCCGGGAGATGTTTTCCATCAACTCGACGGGCGTCTTGAAAACCCGGGTGTTGATCCGTTGGAAAATGTAGCGCAACCGCAACAGGCCCGCTTGGTCGAAACTCACGCAATAGGTGTCGTTGATGTGCCCGGAACCATAAGTCGTCCCATGGACAAAGTCGGCTCGCATCTCAAAGAGGTTCGAAATTGCGCGCAAATCGGGGACGACAGAAGGGGTAGGCATGACTGTTTTCTCAGTAAGTTTGTGGAATAAGCACTTATTAGCTCGTGCTAATACACTTCGTCAACCACGGAATTGTCAAAATCCGGCAAAATTTTCAAAAATGCCCCGTTTAATGGAATCCATTAGACCGGCCGACGGAAAGCGACTTCACTGGTCCGAATCCCGCTGTTGCCGCCAATCAAGTTAGGTCATGAACGCCGCCTCCCCGAACTCCCAAGCCAATGCCACGCCCGCCCCCTTGTCCGTCGCCGTTCTGGGTTGTGGTTCGAGAGGGCGCACTTACTCCCGGCTGATCGCTTTCTGCGGGGAGGATTACCGCCTGACGGCCGCGGCGGATCCGGTTGCCGTCCGGCGGGAAGCCGTTTCCAGCTTGGGACCCGCCGGCCAGATCCGCGTTTTTGCCTCGGCGGATGAACTTTTCTCAGCCGGAAAACTCGCGGACGTCCTCATCATCGCCACGCAGGACTCGCAGCATTTCGGCCACGCCATGCGGGCATTGGAACTCGGCTATGACATCCTGCTGGAAAAACCGGCGGCTGAATCACTCGCCCGTTGCGAGGAGATCGATGCGCTGGCCCGCCGGTTGGGGCGCCGTGTGGCCCTTTGCTTCGTACTGCGCTACACGCCTTTCTATTCCGAGGTGAAGCGGATCATCGACAGCGGGAAGCTTGGAAAAATCATTTCCATGCGGACCCACGAGGGAGTTGAGCCATTCCACCAAGCCCATTCGTTCGTGCGCGGACACTGGTCCCGCTCCGGAACCTCCACTCCCATGATCGTCGCGAAATGTTCGCACGACGCGGATCTCATTTGCTGGCTGGGTGGCGCGGGCCTGTCCTCGATTTCGAGCTACGGCGATCTCACTTGGTATCACCCCGGGAATGCTCCCACGGGAGCACCGCTCCGCTGCACCGACGGTTGCCCGGCCTCGGAAAGCTGTATTTATGATTCGCGACGCTACCTCGGTGACAAGCGGCGCTGGCTGGGAATGGTGATGGATGGATTCGAGCAGGCAGCCGACCATGAGATCCTGGAAATGCTCAAAGTTTCGCCGTGGGGGCGGTGCGTTTACCATTGTGACAACGATGTGGTGGACCACCAGGTTCTCGCCTGCGAACTCACCAACGGCATCACCGCCACGCACACCATGACTTCGTTCGATTTCGGACGGGGCATCGAGATTTACGGCACCTTGGCCTCGCTGAAAGGAGGCATCCCCTATTCCGAAGCCGGTGCTCCCGAACTCTGGCTCCGCCATCATGCGGATGGCAGGATCGAACCGGTGGATATCCCTCAACCTAACAACGCCGGATACGCCGGGCACGGCGGCGGAGATCATGGCTTGGTGCAGGCGCTGGGCAGCCTCTTCAGCGGCCCGGAGCGGCTGGAACCAGGCCTCGACGGACTGGCCGGACACCGGCTTGCCTTCCTCGCGGAAGAAGCCCGTGTCACCCGCAGGACCATTGCCTCGTCACCTGCCAGCGCGCTCAGTCCGCAGTCTTGATGATTTCCAAATCGTGACGCCGCTGGGATTCATCCCGTTTGAAAATCGGGCCGATTTCCACCCGGCATTTCTCCCCGTCCGCCTTCACCCAGGCGCAGTCGGGAGTGCCGGTCGTGCCTTTGGTAGGATCCGGATAGTAAGCCGAGGCCTTCTTGAGGGCCACTTTGGCACCGTTCAACCGCGGCCACCCGAACGTGATGACCGCCTTCGGAATGCCTGAATTCGGAATCTTCTGGGTGCTGTAAACCTCCACAAAGGCCGAATGCCGTTCCCAGAACGTGAAATCCGTTCCTTCGAACCGCAGGCTGCCTACCTCGTGAATTTTCCCTTCGGAATCCTTCACCCGGCAATCGAACCATGTGTTTTCTTTCCCGTCCAATGTCTCCGAAGCGCCCTTCACGATCTGATAGATATAGGTTCCCTTGGTCCACGAAAAGGGTCGGCGGACGCTGGCGAACTCCCCTTCATATCCGGCGCTCTCCACCAGGTTGTCAGCATCCGCGACTCTAACATGCTCCAGCCCGATGGGCGTCGTTTTGTCGCTGGACCAGCGCGAGAAGATCGCTCCCTTCCCCGGGAACACCCGCTCGCGGGACTCCTTGCCATGCCAGCCGTTGATGTTCGTCTGGATGCCGCCGTAGAACTGCAAGCCATTGATTTTGGCAATTCCACAGGGTGAAATGTAAAGGTTGTAGTCCGACGGGATATCGCGGTCGATGGTGATTTCCATCTCCAGCGAGGTGAAGTGTTCCACCGGCTTTTCAAAGTCCCACCAGATGTTGATGAGGTGCCAGGGAAGCTTCGGCAGCTCGACTCCGGCGGCCTCGGCCATATCAGCCGGAGAAGGCTGGAGGCACGCGTCCTCCGCCGCCGCCAGTTGCGAAAATCCCACGAGGGAAACCATTGCGAAATTCAGGATAGTCATTTGATTTCCGGAAGCTTGATGTCTTTCGGAGCCGTCGTCGCCGGACGCTCGAATGGATCGCCGAACTTACTGAAACCTTCGACGAACCCACCTTGGGATAGGAAAAACTTTCC
The DNA here is from genome assembly GCF_039920825.1 of Luteolibacter sp. Classification (GTDB taxonomy): domain Bacteria; phylum Verrucomicrobiota; class Verrucomicrobiia; order Verrucomicrobiales; family Akkermansiaceae; genus Luteolibacter. The sequence continues at coordinate 21,190 of NZ_JBDSCX010000005.1, forward strand.
TTTCTCCACGCCCATAAAGCGGTCCAGGCGATCGCTCTTGCCAGTGCCATCATGGCTGAAGGTGGCCTTCCTCAGTTCAGTCCATTTCCCTTTCTCATCCGCCACCCACTGGGGTCCGTAGAGCGCCTTGCGCTGCAACTGGCCGTTGTTGCCGTTGAAGTTTTCGCTGAAGGAATACAGTCCCCTCAGATACTTCCCGTCCTTGGGCGCACGGAAGCTGGCCATCAACATCCATTCCTTTTTCTCCGGGTGGAACCAATAGCCCGTGTAGATGGTGTGCGTCCCGTCCGGCTTGGCCGTGAGCAGGAAACGCTGCGTGCTGCCCGTCTTCCACGGATACACGAGGTGGGAATGTCCTCCGGTTCCTTCATTCCCGAACACACCGGCGTCCACGCCCGGACCTTTCGCGATCAACTGGGTGTGGTTCTCATCCGCCACGGTGCTGCGGTCCTTCGCATCCTGGCCGTCACCCGCGTCCCACACGGAGAAAATGATCCTCCGCTCGGTGGTGGAATTCACCTGCATCCCGAAGTAGCCGCGTGAGAAACCGCAGGCCATGTAATAGGTCGCCACCGGATCTTCCACCGCCTGCACTTCGTTGTAGAACATCGCCACGTTCGTGCCGTCCGGCACGGGATAAGCCAGATGGACCGAGGCAGCGTTGCGCCGTGATAGCATGTTGAAATGGGCGTCTTTCACCGCGTCCCCATCAAGCACCAACGCCTCGATCTCACCAGCATCATCCTTCCCGTTGTAGGAAGTCAGTTCGAAACGCACGTAGCCCGGCTTGGCGATCCGGAACTCGCCGAACGACACCGAACCGTCATCCTTCGCCAACGCCTTGTGCTTTTGGTCGCCGATCGCCAACTGCAATTTGGATTTTCCGCCCTTCGGCAGTTTGAGCGCAACGGAAGCAGTTAGATTGCCGGCCTGTTTCAACTCCCCGAACCACGAGATCCGCAACTCCTCGTTTTTCCAGCCGGTGATTCCCTTCGATTCGGAGACCTGCGCCCCGTTGGCATCCGGTTCAAGGTAAGCGGTGAACGCGGGGACGCGCAGTTCGGCGTGAAGCGAAGTCGCCAGCACGCAGGACAGGAGATAACAGGTGGTTCGTAGTTTGTTCATAAAGTTAAAAATGGGAACGATGTATCGGTCATACTTTTCCGCAGCGGGAAAACTATGGATTGTTAGTAAATCGGTGGATTTTTTTCGGATTATTTATGAAACTCTAACGCCACTCGCTGATCGGGGGAGAGACGTCATCAATCAATTTCTTCCGGACACAACGCCGGATTCGAAAGCTGGCAGTGAAAGGCGGTAGCGCAATGCCCCGAGACGCAAGACCACCGACGACCCCACGGCGATCCAGGTCGCTTGCTCATCCTCCAGAAGTTTCCAAGCGATGCAATAGACCAGACCGCCGAAGAAGGCGGCCGTCGCGTAGAAAAACGTGTTCTTGCGGAAAACCACCGGGACATCACCTGTCAGCGTATCGCGGATGATTCCTCCGGCCACGCCTGTAATGACCCCCAAGGTGATCGCAATCGTCGGAGCGAAACCAAGGAGCAGACCCTTGCGGGTTCCGGCGACGGCGAACGCGCACAACGCCAAGGCATCCGCGAGTTGGAAAACCGGCAACGGAGGCTCAAATCGCCGGCAGGCAAAGAACCCCAGGATCGCCGTGATCCAGATGGTGGAAAGTAACTCGGGAGAACTCAACCACGAGACCGGAGCCACTCCGGCCAACAAGTCCCGGATCGTCCCGCCGCCGAGCGCGGTTACCAGGGCGAGGACGATGACCCCGAACAAATCCAGGTTTTTACCGCGAGCCGCGAGCACTCCGGACAAGGCGGAAACGGCCACGCCAAAATGATCCAGCAGTGCCGACGGGGTCATCACTTCCGGGATACTGGAAGATAATCCACTAAATCGGCAAGCAATGATTTCCACTTTACAGGAAATCCTGCCAACATAATGAATTATCCATGACAGCCAAACGAGTTGTGACAAAAGCGGAGGAAGCCGCGGCCGACGTCGATTCCATCAATGAGGATCTCGGCAGGCGCGTTAAAAAGCTTCGCGCGGACCGCGGCTGGTCACTTGAGCAACTTGCCGCCGCCAGCGGGGTGAGTCGCTCGATGTTGAGCGAGATCGAACGCGAGCGCGCGAACCCGACGCTGAGCGTCACCTACCGTATCGCCCGTGCCTTTGGTCTCACTTTGCAGGATCTAATCGAAAGCGCGGATTCCGCTTCCGCGATCCAGATCATCCGGGCCGGAGACCGCGCGCAGATCTTCCGCGCGGACAAAAATTGCCAGATCCGGACCCTTTCCCCCCTGAACTTGGAAAAGGACGTGGAATTCTACGAGCTGCGCCTTCCTCCCGGCGGGGCCCTGCGCAGCCAAGCCCATGTCGAGGGAACCCGGGAGTTCCTTACCGTCGAGGAAGGGGCCGTCGAGTTGCAGTCGGGAAACTCCAGCGAACCTCTCGCAAAGGGCGATTCCGCGACCTATCGGGCGGACGTCCCACATATCATTTCCAATGCCGGCGGCCGCGACGCGGTGCTTTTCCTGGTGGTCATCTATCGCTGAGGGGGGCGTCCGGCAACCGCGCCCGGGCGGAATTCCCACCCCGAAAACGCCCTGCCGTGCCCGTTGGAGCTTGATAGATTCTGCTACCGGCGAATGAGGAAGCTTGCCTTGCACAGGTGAATTCATTTGCATCCATCCAGTTTCATTATGGTCACACAGGCAGAAATCGCAAAAAAACTCGGAGTGTCCCGGCAACTCGTCACTTTCGCTCTCGCCGGGTATCCCCACGTGGCCGAGGAATCGCGCATACGGATTCTGAAAACGGCCACGGAAATGGGTTACCGCCCCAACCCCCACGCCCGAGCCCTCAAAAAGAAGCGGACCGGCATCCTCGGACTCTGGATACCGGACCAGATTTCCACCCACTACAGCCACGTTTCCCGTGAGTTGAGCCATCTGGTCAAGGAAGCCGGCCAGGAGTTGATCATCTCCGAAATCGTGAGCGGCGACGCGAAACAACTCATTTCCAATCTCTCCGTCGATGGAATCTTCGTCGTGGACGCGTCCAAGGAAATCCAACGGGAACTCGCCGCAGTCGTCGCAAAATCGGTTCCAGTAGTCAGCATCGGTGCCCACAGCGCCCTGAAAATCGACAGTGTGCTGGTCGATTTGAAAACCGGCACCATGGAGGCAATGGCCCACCTGATCAGTTCCGGTTACCGCCGCATCGCGCACGCGACATTCGTGAAACGAAGCGAACCCCATGAAAACCGCCGCATCGAATACACCCGCGCCATGCGCGAAGCCGGGCTCAAGCCTGAATTCTTCTACTACCCGCTAAGCGGGGGACAACGCTCCATTGCCCGCCAGATGATTCAGGACTACATCAGGAATCACGGTGTCCCGGAGGCGATCTTCTGTCATTCCGATGACGTTACGCTCGGGATCTACCGCGGACTGTGTGACATGGGGATCCGGGTCCCGGAACAAGTCGCCCTTGTCGGCTGCGATGGTATCCAGGACACGGAATATCTCGAAGTCCCGCTCACCACGCTGGTCCAGCCAGTCGTCGAAATGTGTTCCACGGCCTGGCGGTTTCTCTTGCACCGCATGGGGGATTCCACTTTGCCCCTCCAACACGCCCTCCTCACTCCGAGCCTTGCCATCCGCGAGTCTTCCCGGAGAGTCGCGCCCTGACACTCATCAAGCGTATTTTTTTCGCGGCAGCTATTATCACGAGCTAAATTCACTTGACCGACTCTGTCCCCTCCGTCACTTTCGGCGGAGATTTGAGATTGAGTTAAGGTCACTGAGGAAAAGGGAGGGTTGATTTCAACCCATCCCGACGAATCAGCCCGCACTCTTCTCCGGGTATAAAGTTCCGAATTCTATCAGCATCCATCCAATCATGAGTTCATCCGAAATTCCAGTTAGTGTCCGCCGTAATTTCCTGAAAGCCCTCGGTGGAATTACCGCGGGTCTTGCCTTCAATCCCACATTCGCTTCCGCCCAGACCACGACAGGGAGTCCTTCCCGTCCGTCGGCAGCGAAATACATGGGCGACTTTTCCGCGCCGAAGTTAGATAAGGTCAAGGTGGCCATCATCGGCGTCGGTGCCCGCGGCTCCGGACACGCGGTCCAGCTTGCCTCCATCGAAGGAGTTGATTTCGTGGGTATTTGCGATCTCGTTGAGGCTCGTGCCCGCAAGGCGGAGGCAAACGTCATCAAGAAGGGCCATACGCCCAAGGTCTATTTCGGCGAAGAAGAAGCTTGGAAAAAGATGCTGGCTGAAACCAAGCCGGACGCTGTTTTCATCGCCACTCCCTGGGACCACCACGCGCCGATGTGCGTCGCCTCCATGAAGGCCGGCGCCCACGCTTTCAGCGAAGTGCCCATCGCCTACACCCTTCAGGAAATGTGGGAGATCGTGGACACTTCCGAGGCCACCGGCCGCCACTGCATGATGATGGAAAACGTCAACTACGGCCGCGAGGAACTCATTTATCTCAACATGGTTCGCCAGGGCGTCCTCGGCGAGCTCCTTCACGCCGAAGCCGCCTACCTTCACCCGCTTTGTTCGCAAATGGAGAATGGCGATTCCACCGGATCGTGGCGGACTTTCCAATACGCTAACCGCAACGGCAACCTCTATCCGACGCACGGTCTCGGCCCGGTCGCCCAATACATGAGCCTCGCCCGAACCGAAGATAATTTCGGCCGCATCGTGTCGTTCTCGTCGCCCGCCAAAGGCCGCGCTTTG
>NZ_JBDSCX010000006.1:0-30856 GCF_039920825.1 Luteolibacter sp.
CATGATCGACATGTTGGTGCGACTCTATGATTTGCCGGATTCGGCAGCCCTCTATCACGCAACGACCGCCCAAGGGGTGACGCTGAGGCGGGCGCGAGCGTTTGAAAAACACGCGGTCGCGGCCTTCGCCAAGGCCCATTTCTCGGAAAAATGGGTGAGCGAAGTGGAAGTGGCGATGACCCGCCAGCCGATCGCCTGCTTCATCGCCACCCGCGACAAGCAGATCTTGGGCTTCGCGTGCTACGACACCACCCAACGCGGATTCTTCGGCCCGACCGGGGTTTCGGAAGCTGCCCGCGGGCTGGGCTTGGGCAAGGCGCTGCTCTTCAAAGCGCTCGAAGGCTTGCGGGATATCGGCTACGCCTACGCGATCATCGGCGGCGTGGGCCCCAAGGAGTTTTACGCGAAAAACTGCGGGGCGATCGAAATCCCCGGCAGCGATCCGGGGACGTACGTGGATTTGTTGCCGTAGGGGCGACCACCGGTCGCCGCGAGTTCATTTCCTTCAGATCAAACGCGGCGACCGGTGATCGCCGCTACACCGCGTGAATCCCGATGTGATGCTTGTCGCACAACTCCACGATCCGCTCCTTCTCTAACATCAAGGTCTTCCCCGCCTCCACGGCGATGCACCCCACCCCGGCGGCGGCGCAGGTCTCGATGGTTTGCGGGCCGATGACCGGCACGTCGAAGCGGAAATCGTGGTTCGGCTTGGAAACTTTTACTAACATCACATCCTTGCTGCGGCCGAGTTCGCCGCCGCGCTTGATGCAGGCGTTGGTGCCTTCGAAAGCCTCGGCCGCGAGGATCGTCCCGTGGCGGATCACCACGCTTTGGCCGATGTCGAGCCGGCTGGTTTCCTTGGCGATTCGGAAGCCGAACTCCGCGTCCGCAAGCTGGCGCTTTTTAAATGCCGGCCCGCAAACCGGCCCCGGACCCGGCAGCAGGTCATCGAGAAATGTCGTCGCGGGAAGCAGAGTGATCCCGTCCTTCGCAAGCTCATCCGCGACCGCACCGAAAATCGTTTCCGCATTCCGCGCCTTCAGCCGCGCCATCACCATCAACGCCCGCAAGTCGGTCCGCAGTTCGAAGAGATTTTTCGGGGAAATCTGCCCCATCATCACCGCCTCGTTGGCTCCCTCCCGGCGGAAGAACTTGATCGGCTTGCTCAATTGCCCGACGCGAACCCATTCGGTGGCGTCCACCAAAGTCTCCAGTTCCGGCCGGGTCTCGCCCGGAAATCCACACATCACCAAGCGGACTCCCGGGGACTCCCGGCGGGCCGCCGCGATGAAAATCTCCGGATAAACGCCGCTGCCGGCGACGATTCCAATGGTCCGGGGGCTCGGGGTGGGAGTGGCCATGCTGCGTGTGTCGGGGAAATAACCGGCTGTCGCAGTGAGTGAAAGGTAGCGGCTGTGGGACTCGAACCCACACTCGTTAGAACTCGATTTTGAGTCGAGCGCGTCTACCAATTCCGCCAAGCCGCCTTGGTGCGCGGCAGATTGGCGGGCGGATTCGCGGAGGGCAAGAGGATTTCTGTCAATCTACGGGCCAACTTATTCGGACAGCCTCTCCTGCCAATAATCCGGGTGCCTACTCTGGTGCTTGAACGCGAGGATCCGGATTTCATCAGGTAAAAGCCGATAATAAATCGAGTATGGAAAGCGGTTCATGATGAAGAGCCGAACACCATTTTCGACCATCCGAAATCGTTCGGGAGTGGATTGAATCAAGCGGATGGAATCGTCCGCCATGTCCAAAAACTCAGTCCCTAGCGCTGCAACCCGACCCTCGTAAAAGCGGGCGGCCTCGATGAGTTCCAACTCGACTTCAGGGTGGTAAGTCAACCGCATCCGATCGCCTTTCGAGCGGCTTGCATGACCTCTTCGTGAGTACGCCCAACCACAACACCGGACTCAAGTTCACCATCCCGGCGGATCGCATCACGCAGTGAATCCTGCTCGGGGGAATCGGAAAGATTCGAGTCGATGCTCTGCCACAGCGCCTGAGCCATATAAACTCTTTCGGAAAGCGGAAGAGCAATGGCCTCGGCAACTAATTCCTTGGTGGACATGTCCGAAGGTTACCTGTTTGGGCTGCTTGGGTCAACGTTCCATCCAATACCCATGCTTGCTGACGTTTTCGATCACCACGCCTTCTCCCCTCGCCCGTCACACGGCAGCCATAACAGCGCCACCGTTTGCACCTTCACATCGGTCTTCGCCGGCTTGATGGATTCGGTTTCCAGCGACAGCGATGCGGAGTCGTAGGTTTCCGTGAGTTTGGCGATGGCGGCTTCAAGGTCGGCTTTCGCAGTTTCGATTTCGGCGGTGATGCCCTCGACCTTCGCATCGGCGGCGGCAACGTCCTCGTGTTGCTTGTAGGCACCGGTCGCCTTGCCGATCGCAGAGGTGCCCCGGGAAAGAGAGCCGAGTCCGGATTTCCGGCCGAGGAACGCGCCGAGGATGCCGCCGAGCACGGAGACTCCGGCCTGCATGACGGCGGATGTGGACTCCGCCTTTTGTTTGGCCAGCTGGCCTTCCGCCGTCTGGAGGCGGGTCTCGATGGAGGAAATTTTCTTACCCGTCGCATCGCGAAGCTTGTCAATGGCAGCATCCCGCGCTTCACGGGCCTCATGGCCCAACCGTGCACGGAAATCCGCTTCGCTCTCACCGAGTTTCGACCATTCCTTGAGCACCGGGCAGGAGAAAACATCCGCCCGCTCGTTCCGATAGAGCCATTCGGCGAAATCCTTTTCGACCTGCTTGTAATTCGCCGCGTTCATCGCGAATCCGGGAAGCGCCGCGAAACCCGCCCCGGCAACGGGCTCGGTCCCGTCGAGTTTGGGTGGCACCGGAAGCGACTTTTCCCAATCGATTCCCTTGTCGGTGACCGGGTTCACGAAACTCACGGTGCGCGATCCGTCCACGCCGGTCTTCGTCGATGAAAAATGCACCAACCCGGTCCGCAACAAGTGCGGCTGATAGGTGATGTCATCGCCGGACCCGGCGGGCTGCACGAAGATCTCGGTGACGCCCGCACCGACGTTCGGTCGGGCAGCCGGGGCAGCGGCGGGCGCGTTCATCCCGGGCATGCCCATCGGGTTCGCTTCAGCGGCTGGCTTGGCATCCTTGGCCGTGCCGAAATCCCCACGCTTCGGGTCCATCAGCGTCTTGATCTGGCCACGCGTCAACGGCCCAGTTAGATAACTCATCGCCCAACGGACATGGAAAAGCACCGGAGCATCCTCGTGGACGTTGTTCATCAGGAAAACGCGGTTGCCGAGGCCGGAAATGAGTTTCTCCATGCTGCCGCGGTCGAACTTTGCATTCTGCGATCCGGCGGCACCTTCGAGGCCGTCGAGCACGCGGAGTTTGTCGCGTTCGGTTTGCAGGCGACCGAGGAACCAGGTGCCGATGTTGGAGAGTGCCTTATAATCGAGGTCCACCGGATTTTGCGTCGCTAACAAACAACCCAGTCCGAAGGCGCGGCCCTGTTTCAGGATCGTCATCATCGGCCGCTTCGACGGAGGATTCGCGCTCGGCGGAAGGTAGCCGTAGATTTCATCCATGTAGAGGATGGCCCGCAGCGAGGTCGTGCCATTTTGCGAACGCATCCAGCCGAGCATCTGGTTTAATAACAGACTGACAAAAAACATCCGCTCGGTGTCGCCGAGATGGGCGACGGAGAAAATGGAAATGCGCGGTTTACCGGCGGACGTGTGCAGCATTTTCGCGATGTCCAGTGGCGGACCTTCGAGCCACGTCGCGAATCCGGGTGATGCTAACAGATTATTGAATTTCAACGCCAGCGTCTGCCGCTGCTTCTCGGGCATGAATGATTCCAGATCGATCACGCCCACCTTGTCGAACGCCGGTTTCTGGATATGCCGGACCAATGTCTCCAACGTCACATTCTGCCCGTTCGCCCACGCCTTCTGGAAAATCGCGGCGACCAATACCGCTTCCGGACTTTGGATCGCATCCGCGCTCACACCGACGAGCGACAACAGCGAGGAAACCGTGCTCTCCACGCGCTCGCCCAACAACTCCGCATCGTCCATGATTTCAAACGGCGGAACTTCCAGCGAACTCAGGATGCTAACGGGAATCCCCGCCTTGCTGCCGGGGGTGAAAATATTGATGTCCACCTTGTCGCGGAGCGTCGCGATGCGCTCCGGTCCCTGCCCCCAATCAGCAAGCCCCGATTTCCACATTTCCGCCGTCTGGGCGGCGAAATCATCCGGAGAAATCCCCTTCTTCGCCGCGTCGTCTTCATTGATCCAAGGACGGAAACTTTTCGCATCGAGATCGGGAAACATCAGCAACAGGTTCGAGATGTCGCCCTTGGGATCAATGATGATCGCCGGGATGTTATCCATCGCCGCCTCTTCCAACAGAGCGAGGCAAAGTCCGGTTTTCCCCGAGCCGGTCATGCCCAATACCACGCCGTGCGTGACGAGATCCTTGGAGTCATAGAGAATCAGATCGTCATCCACTTTTTTCGCCTCCGGATCGTAGCCGCGTCCGAGGTAGAACTGCCCGAGTTTTTCGTAATCCGTGGAGGAAATTGACATGATGCGGAGATGCTGCAACGCTTCTGGAAAAACGCCAGCAGGAAGATAAGCCAGATACTCACCCTGCCTCGAAGGACGGTTTCAGTTCGTCACCGAACAGTCTCTTTCCCGCCTTCTTCTGCCTGTCCGAAGTAACAGGACAGCCGAAGCCACGCATGAAATCAACATGGCCGAAGGCTCTGGAACTGGAGTCGCGACCACCGTAAACATATTGGCGGAACCACTCCCATTCGCGCCGAGCGTGAGGTTGCCGGCTGGAGCAATCATGGAATAAACGGAATAAGGAAGGTTGCTCCCTACCGTCAGGATGTTAACCCCGCTGTCGGCAAACCCTTGATTCGCCACCCACGGCATCGTCGTCGGGAGACTCGAAACCCGGTCATCAATCAGAAGATAAATTTTGGAATCCATCGAGAGCGTCAGGCGGAGCTGGTAGTCCGATTTCGCATTGTCACTGTTATCCATTTGTATGAAATCCGCATTGATCAGATAAGACGGCAAGGTGCCGTACGCGAGGCCGGAATCAACATAAAGATGACCTCCGGAACGAAGATCGCCTGCGGAAACACTCTCGGAGACCGCGGGATTGATACTGTCGACATCCAGACGTTGGATCGAAATGATCACCGCCGCCTCGGAAAGGATGGCTGATAGAAAAAACACCGGTAAGGCAACCAAGATGAGGGATCTTTTCATGGTTTTTTCATCAGAGGTCCTAACAATTCATTCCCCGGTTGATCGCATCCATTTCACAGTGGAATTCCGCCCGTTCGTTCGGATCAATTGCAACAATCCGGGAATACGGCAAGTTTCAAAACACGGATGCCACCCGGGGGCAGGGTCCTCCCGGACCGGCTTATTTCCGCCGGCCACGAACATTGCCCCCGCGATTCATCAAAATTTCACACGTTCGTCATTCCCAAGAGCCTGAGTTTCGTTAGTGTCTCCGAATCAATCCATGGAAAACGCCACTGAAACGGAAGTCGCCGATGCCGCCAAACACCTCCGCTCCCTTTCCGCGGGGCTGAATCAAGTGCTATTCGGCCAGGAGGAACTCATCGATCTCGTGATCACCGGCGTGTTGGCGCGGGGGCACATTTTGCTGGAAGGCCTGCCGGGGCTGGGGAAAACGGAGTTGGTCAAGGGCCTGTCGAAGCTGCTGAAACTCGGAACGAAGCGGGTCCAATTCACGCCCGACCTGCTGCCCGGCGACATCACGGGGAACCCGGTGCTGCAGGAAATCGACGGCCGCCGCGAATTCGTTTTCCAGCCGGGGCCGCTTTTCACGAACATCGTGCTGGCCGACGAAATCAACCGCGCCTCGCCGAAAACCCAGTCCGCCCTGCTCGAAGCGATGCAGGAACGCCGCGTGACGGTGCTGGGAAAAACCCACGATCTGCCGAAGCCGTTCTTCGTCCTTGCGACTCAAAACCCAATCGAGCTCGAAGGTACTTATCCCCTCCCCGAGGCCCAACTCGACCGTTTCCTGTTCAAACTGGAAGTCACCCGCAACGACGTGGCGACGCTCCAACGGATCGTTTCACACCGCGAACTCGGCACCGATCCGCAGGTGGACCCGGTGATGAGCGCGGAAACGCTGGACAGCCTGCTGGAACTCGTTAGACGGATTTATCTGCCGGACGTGGTGGCGAACTACATCGCCCGCCTCGTGGACGCCAGCCACCCCGGCCAATCCGCCGCCTCGCGTGGCATCCGCTACGGTGCCAGCCCGCGGGCGGCGCTCGCGCTGGCCTCCGGAGCCAAAGCCCGCGCGCTGATGCAGGAGCGGACGAACACGAGTTTCGAGGATGTCAAAGCGATCGCCCCCGCCGTGCTGCGCCACCGGATCGTCCTCGACTACAATGCGCGGGTCGAAGGCCACACGACCAACGACATCGTGCGGGCGCTGTTGGAAGAGGTTCCTTTCCAAGCCACCGCAACGCCGCGGGTCCTCAGCACGAAATCCTAAGCTCCCCATTTCGAAACAAAGATTCTCCATGCTCCGCTTTCTACTCTTCCTAACACTCGCTTTGCGGGTCTCCGCCCAGGAAACCATGATCCGCGAGGTCTATGATCCCGGGACCGACACCCATGTCGAAATTGTCGCGCTGTTCACCAAGCCATCGCCGGGAGGATTCCTGCCGGTGCGGGTCAAGATCGCCAACAACCTGAAGGTGGACCGCGACATCCGGATCGACTTCGAATCCGGCAGTTCTTATCCGATCGAACTCAAGACCCACTCCTTTTTCGATTTCGCCGCCGGCGCGGGCAAGACCGTGACTCGGGACATCATGGTGCCCCTTTCGCCGCAGGGAGTGACCTATAGCAGTAATGCAACGGTCGTCGCGAGCCTTAGCGGTTCCTTGGGAAACGCCAACAATTCCATTTCCTCAGCCTTCGAGACCAACCAGCCGGCGGTTCTTCTCAGCGAGTCGCTTTTCACACCCAACGCGTCTACACTGGACAGTGAAATAGCCACCAAATTCAGTAGCTCCGGCGGGAGAACCGAGTTCGCGGGAAAATTCGATCCCAAACAACTACCCGACGACTGGCTTGCTTTTTCCGGATACGACAGCGTGATCATGACTGATAGCGATTGGACGAATGTCCCTCCCGGCGGCCGCAATGCCATTCTCTCGTGGGTCAGACTCGGCGGACAGCTTTTGATCTACGCGAAAAACACGGCGACCCCTTCGTCGTTGGAACTGCCGCAAGAAGCCGGCTTCGGTTCCGTTTCCTTCCCCTCCTTCCTCACCGGCAGCAATTTCGCCCGTGACATGGTGCGCGAGGTGATGGCAAATCCTAACAAACCCCAACAGGTTTCCATCCAGAATGACTTCAGCGGCGCCTGGCCGCTTCAGACTCTCTTCGGCGCGCAAACATTCCGTTACTCGCTTTTTGTCGCCGTGCTGATCATTTTCGCAATCCTCGTCGGCCCCGTGAATCTTTTCGTCTTCGCCAAAAGCGGACAACGCCACAAGCTCTTCATCACCACGCCGATCATTTCGCTCGGCGCCAGCCTCGTCCTCATCGGCATGATCATCGTGCAGGACGGCTTCGGCGGCTCCGGCATCCGGCGGGTGCTGATGGAAGTCCGCCCGGACGCAGGATTGAACGCCGCTTACCTCCATCAGGAACAATTCAGCCGGACCGGCGTCATGACAGGATCCCGGTTCAAAATTCCAACACCGGCCACCTTCACGCCGGTGCCGATCGCCCCGAGCCGCTGGGCTCGTTTCACCAGCGGCCCCGGATCCAAAGGCATTTTCGATCTCCAGCCTACCGATGGCAAAATCGATGCCAACGGCGATTGGTTCGAGAGCCGGTCCGAGCAAGGCCAGGTTCTATCAGCCGTCATCTCCACCCGCGGGCGCATTGAAAAAACCGACACGCCGGGCACCTACCTTTCCACCTTCGAGTTCCCGATCGATACGATTTACTATCTCGACGAATCCCAACAATGGCAACGGGCCGACGGAATCCAGGCAGGCAAGCGGTTCACCTTCACGCCTGTCGATCCGTCCATGGCGCTCGCCCCGCTGATCACCGAGGAAAAAGCGTTCTCCGCACGAAACAAGAAATTCTTCGACTCCGTCAGAAACCGCACCGGCCATTTCGTCGCCCTCACCACCCACGCTCCTGGCATCGACACCAACCCGGCAATCCACTGGAAGGAAACCCGAACCATCATCACCGGACCGGTACTCTAACTCATTTCCCATGTCCGCTCTTAAAATTCAAAATCTTTATCGCTATTTCGGCCACCTCAAGGCGGTCAACGGCGTTACGTTCGAGATTCCCCACGGCTCGGTCTGCGGTTTTGTCGGCGCCAACGGCGCCGGAAAAACGACCACCATGCGGATCCTCGCCACGCTCGACTACCCGACGCTCGGCACGGCGGAAGTCTGTGGAATCAACGTGGTCCATCACCCGGCGGAAGTTCGCAAGCTGATCGGCTGGATGCCCGACCATTTCGGAAATTACGAACACATGACGGTGCTCGAGTATCTGGATTTCTACGCGCGGGCGCTCGGCTACAAAGGCAAGGAACGCCGCCAACGTATCCAGGAAGTGATGGATTTTACCGATCTGGTCCCGCTGGCCGAGCGCTTTTCTAACAAGCTATCCAAAGGGATGACCCAGCGCCTCGGCCTCGGCCGCGCGCTGCTTCACGATCCCCAGGTCCTGATCATGGACGAGCCCGCCGCCGGTCTCGATCCGAAGGCCCGCGTGGAACTCAAGCACCTGATCCGGGTGTTGGCTAAGGAAGGCAAAACGATTTTCATTTCCTCGCACATTCTATCCGAACTCGGCGAGATGTGCGACTCGCTGCTTTTCATCAACAACGGCCGCATCGTCCATCACGGCGATTCCGAAACGTTGCGGCGCGGGTCGGACACCATGGGCGGCGTACTTTACGACGTGCAGATCGACGGCAAACCCGAACTCGTCTCCGACTGGTGCGTGCTCCAGCCGAATGTTGAATTCCTCGAATCCCGCAAACTCGGCGGCCGCATTCGCATCGACACAGAGGATCCGACGAAGGCCGCCGACGTCCTCGCCCGAATGGTCAAGGACGGTCTCCGCATCACCGAGTTCCACCGCGAGCAACGGAATTTGGAAGACGCGTTCATCGACATCATCGGCCGCCTGGATGCGGGCAAACCCGCCATCCCGCCTCCGGCGGATGAAGAGAAGTTAATGATTGAAAGTTGATGGTTGATCGCAAGACCAAGACCACTCGCTTCTTCATCCTCTTCACCATCAACTCTCAACCATCAACTTCTTCAATGTCCCTCGTCCATCTCACCGATTTTTCCGACAAGCTCTCGCCGATGCTGGTCAAGGAGCTGCGCCAAGGCATGCGAGCTCGCAGCTTCACGATGCTGTTCCTCATCTTCCAGGGCCTGCTGGCGCTGATCCTCCTAACTGCCGGCGCTTCCGTGGATTCGAACGGCGCGGGAACCGCAGCGTCCGGGATTATTTTCACGATGTTCTCCATCGCCGTGCTGTTCATCCAGCCGATGCGCGGAGTGAACGCGCTCTCAACCGAGATCACTGGAAACACGATTGAAATGATGGTGCTCACCCGGTTGAGCGCGTGGCGGATCGTTTTCGGAAAATGGATCGCCATCGTCAGCCAATCGGCGCTCATCCTCACCACGATCATTCCCTATCTGATCCTCCGCTACTTTTTCGGTGGAATGATTCTGCTGGGCGAATTGGTGTTTCTCACTCTCATCTTTCTCACCTCAATGGCCCTCACCGCCGTGATGGTGGGATTCTCGGCGACTTCGACCAAGCTCGTCCGCGTTCTGCCGATTGTCGGAATCATCATCCTGGCCAACGTCGTTCCGGGATTTCTTTTCCGCGGAAGCTTTGGCTCGGGAATGAGTTTCTTCACCCTGTCGGACTGGCCGTCGAGAATGGTTGTTTTCTGTTACGTCGCGTTCATCACCTACTTCGGTTGGTGCGCGCTCTCCAATGGAACCTCGGCCATCGCGCCGGTTGCTGAAAATCATTCGACCATCCGGCGACTGATCGCCCTTGGACTCGCATGCATCACCGCCTTCGCCGGTTTGCACCCTGATTTCGCGCCGGAGGCGGTCGCGGCATTTCTCGCGATCATTCTTGCTCCCGCCGTGATCACCGCCCTAACCGAACCGGCCATCGTTTTGCCACCGGTTTGCAAACCCTTCTTGAAACGCGGGCTGCCGGGCAGAGTCGCCGCCGCATTTCTCCTCCCCGGTTGGCCGACAGGAGTGTTTTATACTTCCTTGATGGCGGGCGTCGGCATCGCCGGTATCGCTGTCGCCACGGTTTCAAAACCCCACCTCACCTTCGATTCCGAATTCGCCATTGTGTGCCTCGCCTGTTTCGGAGCCATCCTGCTCCCCGCCCTGTTAGCTGCTGCTTTCAGCAAACAGGAGACCAAAAGGTTCACCAATTTCATGGCGTTTCTCGTGGTATCAATCGCCCTGACCGTTGGGGTGGTGACGCTGGCCGGAGTGAACAATCACCAGGACCTGCTATGGTTCTTCATCTGGAATCCCCCGGTCTTCGTCGCGATGCTTGCAGGCTCCCATTTCGATCACGATACCTTGCTCATGGCGGCCACCGTAGTGGACTTTTTGATCCTCGCACTGTTGATCGTAACCGCGATGATGGGCTATCGGGATTATGACCGCATCTTCGTGGAAACCGAAGAGGGCCTGGCTCGCGATGCCAAGCCTGCGGAACCAAGCATTTCAGGAATATGAATACCGCTTCGCTGCAACAGTGTCATGCTAACGCCCTGACCGCGGCTGGCAGAGTCCGGCTGCCGTTGCGCTCGCGGGTGTGGAAAGGCCAGGCCGGCGAGTTCACCGGCGGCGGCACCGGATCGTCGATGGATTTCCAAGACCACCGCGCCTACTCCCCCGGCGATGATCCGCGCCATATCAACTGGCAGGCCTACGCCCGCACGGGCAGTTACACAATGAAACTGTTCCGCGAGGAAGTGCGGCCGGTAGTGGACCTCATCCTCGACGCCTCGGAGTCGATGTTCTTCGATGAAAAAAAAGCCACCCGCACCGCGGAGCTTTTCTATCTGATTGCAGAGAGTTCGCAATCCGCCGGAGCCTCGCTGACCCTTCACGCCGTCCGTGGCGATGCCACGCTCATGCTGGATCCTTCGACACTCCGCAGCCATCAATGGCTGGAAACCGCGCGGGCGTTGCCGGCCGGAGATCCGGCGAAAGCACCCGACCTCACCCGCTTGCCACTGCGGGTGAACGCCATCCGCGTTTTCCTATCAGACCTACTGTTCGCAGCCGATCCAGAACCGATCCTCCGCCACCTTGGCCAACGCCATGGTTCGCTGGTCCTTTTTTCCCCGTTCCTGGAATCCGAAGCTCGCCCCGGCTGGTCGGGAAATTACGAGTTCATCGATCCCGAACGAAACTCCCATCATCCGCACCGGATCGAGCCAGCCACCCTGCGGCGCTATCAGGAGGCTTACGTGAACCACTTTGCCCTCTGGAAACAACACGCCCGCCGCCACCAGGCGGCATTCGCCCGCATTCCCTGTGAGGAAGATTTAGCCACCGTGCTGTTTCGCGAAGCTGTCCCAGCCGGAGCGCTTGAACCGGCGAGATGATAAAGAATAAATTCAACCGCAGATGAACACGGATACACGCAGATGGAAGAGAAAATGATCAATGGTATTTTCTCGATCTAACTATCAACCATCAACTCCGGACTATCAACTTCTTCCGTGCTCACCCTCGCAAATCCTCTCGGTCTTCTCGCGCTACTCGGCATTCCCGTCGTGCTGGCGATCCATTTCCTCCAGCGGAAATCCATCGAGCTGCCCGTATCCACGCTTTTCCTGCTAGAGCGGACCCAGCGCGATGCCGCCAGCGGCAGGAGACTGGAGAGGATCATCTCGTCCGTGCCGCTGTGGATGCAGTTGCTCGCGGTGGTGCTTCTCGCGTGGTTTCTCGCAGAGCCGAGGTTTCAGAAATCAGGCAGTGTCCAGCGTATCGCCATCGTGCTTGATTCGTCGGCGTCCATGGGTGTTTTCAAACAGGAAGCGATCGCCCGCCTCGCGGCGGAACTCCCGCTTTTCCAAGGCCCGGCGACCACGGTCGAGCTGACGGTCATCGAATCAGCCCCCAGCCGTCCGAGACTCTACGCCGGATCGTCGGTCGATGAACTCAAGGCGGTCCTGGAAAAATGGAAACCGCTCGACGGCCTCACCGATCCGACACAAGCCCTCCGGCTCGCCCGTTCGCTGGTATCCCGCGAAGGCACCGTGATTTACCTAACCGACACTCCCGCGGACTCGCTGCCGTTCGAAGCCCGGCTCATCGCCATCGGAGCACCGATCGAAAACGCCGGCTTTACTGGGGTTACGTTCGCCACCGAGGAAGGCGCGCTCGTCTGGCGGGCACTCGTTAGAAACTACGCGAAAACCGCGGTGGACCGCACTTGGACGATGCAAACCTCAACCGGCAGCACGCCACCCCGCCCGCTGCACCTCGCCCCCGGAGCGCTGGTCACGCTCCAAGCGGCTTTTCCCGCTGATGCGAAAAACGTGCGCATCGCCCTTTCGCCCGACCGCTTCACTTTGGACGACACCCTTCCGTTGGTGGCTCCCCAGCCGAAAACTCTTTCACTTTTCACCGCCACTTCGCCGGCCTTCGCCGACCTGACAACCAAACTCCTCCGCGCTCTCGATTCAGCGGTTGCCACCAACGACGCCTCGACCGCCGATCTGGCAATTACTTCCTACGACCCGCTCGATCCCGTGCTGCCACCGGGGAACTCGATCATTTTCGTCGAAGACAGCACCCGCACCGGAGCCTATCTCAAGGGCGGAATCGTCGCGGAGCACCATCCGTTGTTGGACAATCTCAATTGGCAATCATTGCTTGTTAGAGAAACCATCGAACTCGACCGGCTGCCAAGCGACACCGTCATCCTATGGCAGGACAAACGCCCGTTGATCTTCCTCCGTGAGAAGCCCGCGACTCCGGAGCATCCCGCCAGCCGCCAACTCTGCTTCAACTTCGACCTTCGGCTTTCCAACGCAGCCAACCAACCCGCCTTCATCGTGCTGCTCCATCGCTTCGCCGAGTCCATTCGCGAAGCAAAAATCGCCCCTACCTCCGCGATGCTTGAAACCGGCCAGCCGATCAAAATCACCACCGCACCGAATCTGCCGGTTCAATTCACCGCCGCCGATCTGACCGGCAAATCGTTTCCGGCCCCCGATTCCACCCAACAAGCTCCGCTCATCCCCTCGTTCCTAACGATCCGGCAGAACGACCTCACGCTCCTCGATGCCGCCGTATTCTTCGCCGATACCCGCGAAGCCGATTTCACCTCCTGCGGGAAATCCGACACCAACAAAGCCGTCAACCAATCCACCATCGAACGCCACACCCGCCCCGATCCGCTATGGCGCATGTGGATCCTGCTGCTCGTCGCCGCGCTGCTCGTCTCGTGGAAATTCAATGCACCACGGGAGGTCCCGGCATGAGAAATAGGACTGATAGAATCGATGGGATCGATGTGAGCCATCTTGCCGGGAACTTACTCCTTGCTGTAGATGATCGGTTTGTCCTTGGAGCGGTGGCGGCGGCGGATGGCGAAGCGCTCCTCTTTGATTTCAAGCGACATGCTGTCATAGTACACCGCCACGAGATCTCTCAGTCGCGCCGCAGCCTTGGACCGGGGATTGAAGGAATACACCACGGTGCGACCGTGACGCATGGCAACAAGCACCCCTGCCCGTTCGAATTTCTCAAGCTGCCGCTGCACCGAATCGAGCGATATTCCGAAATCGCTGGAAACCGCTCTGCCATAAGACTCACCATAGTGAAACAAGTGGAGCAGCACGGCTTCCGCCGCGCGACTTCCGAACATTTCCGCCAATGCAGTGGAATTCATGACCCGGATGTCAGGTCATATGACCGCAATGTCAAGTCAGTTAAAAAGTCATGAATGCTCCGAATTTCAAAAATTGCACCGAGGAGGAGCTATGGCGCTATGTGGCTTGGCATCTCGAAAGTGCCGGGGTCCGCACGGTTCTCGTGGGCGGCGCGGTCGTTGCCATTTATACAGAGGGGCTTTACCGCTCCGGCGATCTCGACTTGGTTCCGGATGATTTTCAAAAATCGAAAATACCCGTGGTGATGGAAAGCATCGGATTCCTGCCCGGCAAGTCGCGGCATTACAGAAATCCGGACTGCGGGCACCTCTTCGTCGAGTTCCCACCAGGTCCCGTCGAACTCGGCGACGAATTTCGTGTCACTCCCGACGAAATTCTTGTCGAGGGCAGAACGATCCGTCTGCTCTCTCCGACCGACTGTGTGAAAGATCGACTCGCGGCCTATATCCACTGGAAACGTCGTGCCTGCTATGACCAGGCACTGCTTGTTTGCCGCCGTCAGAAAGAACGCGTGGACCTGAAAAATTTGGGCAAGTGGTGCGAACGGGAAGGCGGCTCGGCAGCATTCAAGGAAGTGCTCGAGCATCTCTCGGAAACTGGTGACTGACTCAATATTTCTCCCATGACCTTCACATCCCCGGAATATTTCCTCCTGATCCCCGCGCTCGCGTTGGCGGGATGGTTCTGGCGCGGACTGAAATTGCATTCGCCGCTGCGGGCGGTGCTGCTGCTGTTAGCGATTATCGCGCTGGCCGAGCCGGTCATCCGGCATCAACAGAACTCGCTGGATCTTTATGTCCTGCTCGACCGATCGGACTCGACGGAGGATTTGATCGACAAGGGATTTCCCGAATGGAAGCGGCTGTTGGAGGAATCGAAGCCAAGCCACCGGGACACGCTGCATTTCATCAACTATGCCAGCGAGGTGGCGGAAGTCGGAGCCGATGGATCGTCCTTCACCGGCTCGCGCAAACTCACGAAGTCCGGTCTCGCGCTGCAATCCATTGCCGCGCAGACCGACGAGAAGCGTCCGTCGCGGGTGCTGCTTTTCACGGACGGTTACTCAACCGAACCGCTCCACGAGGCGGCGGCGCAAATGCAGGCGCGGGGCATTCCATTGGATTTCCGGCTGATACGGGATGAAAAGGAAAACGACTTCCGCCTCGCCCACATCGGTTTCCCGGAGCGGGTGCAGGTCGGCGAACCGTTCCTCATTTCACTAACAGTCCGAGGATCCTCCGACAAAACATTTCCACTGATCCTCCGCCGCAACGGCCAAACGCTGACAGAATCCTCCGTCACCCTCGTCAACGGCACGGCAACCGTCGAGTTCACCGATCGGATTCCACGCGCGGGTGGATTCGAGTATCAGGCTGAAATCCGGCCTGAAAACGACGCACATCCGGGAAACAACCAGGCAACCCGCTGGATCGAAATCACTGGCGGTCCGCGCATCGTCCTTGCCACTCGCTATGCCGATGATCCGGTGGCCAAGGCACTGTCAGCGCTGGATTTCACGGTGGAAACGATTAGCGATCCCTCGCAGCTCAAACCGGGTCTCATCGCCGGCGCGCGTGCCGTGATTCTGAACAACGTTCCAGCGCACGAGGTTCCGACCGACTTCATGAAATCGCTGGATTTCTTCGTGCGCGAGCAAGGCGGCGGGCTACTGATGGCGGGTGGCGATCATTCGTTCGGTTCAGGCGGTTATTTCCAATCCCCCATCGATTCGCTGTTGCCGGTATCGATGGAGTTGAAATCCGAACACCGCAAACTCGCAGTGGCGCTCGCCATCGTCATGGATCGCTCGGGTTCGATGTCGGTCGGAATCGGCGGCGGGGTCACCAAGATCGATCTGGCGGACTCCGGCGCGGCGAATGCGATTGATTTGTTAGGACCGATGGATCAGGTCACCGTTTTCGCGGTGGACAGCGAGGCGACGAAGACAATTCCCCTCACTCGGATCGAGGGTAAAAAAGCAGAACTCGGCGCCCGTGCCCGTAGCATCAAGTCTGCGGGCGGCGGCATCTATGTTTATACCGGGCTGAAGGCCGCTTGGGAGGAATTGAAAAAATCACCTGCGGGGACGCGGCATGTGATTCTGTTTTCCGATGCGGCGGATTCCGAGGAACCGGGCGATTACAAGAACCTGATCAAGGAAATGACCGACAACGGCGCGACGATTTCCGTCATCGGACTGGGAACTAACAAGGACTCGGATTCGGCGTTGTTGGAGGATGTCGCCAAGCTCGGAAACGGCCGGATGTTTTTCTCCAACCAGCCGTTGGACATCCCGAAAATCTTCGCCCAGGAAACGGTGACCATCGCCCGCTCCGCGTTCATCAAGGATCCGGTAGGTGTCAAAGTGACAGGCCGCTGGGCGGAGATTTCGCCGAAGCCGGTGGACTGGTTCAAACAAGTGGACGGCTACAATTTATCATACGCCCGCGATGATGCGACGGTCTCGCTGATGTCTGCTGACGAATATCTGGCACCGCTCGTCGCCCATGCCCGGCGGGGTCTCGGACGCAGTGCGGCGGTGTCATTTCCGTTAGGCGGCGAGTATTCGGAAACCACGCGGAATTGGCCTGGCTACGGCGATTTCCTCCAAACGCTCGGCCGTTTCCTGATGGGCGAGGACACTCCGCCGGGTATCGCGCTACGCCACCGGTTGGACGGCACTCGGCTGACCCTCGATTTGCTTTACGACACCGGACTATGGGGGCAAAAACTCTCCGCATTGCCACCCAAGGTCCGGCTGCAGGACGATGCCGGCGGCGCCACGATGGACATCCCGTGGCGGAGGATCGCTCCCGGGCATTTCTCGCTAACACGCGACCTCGATGAAGGCAGCATCGTCCGCGGAGCGGTGCAGGTCGGGGAAAACGCGCTGCCATTCGGACCGTTGAGCGTGGGCTCGTCGGTGGAGTGGGCGTTCGAACCGGAACGGCTAACCGAGCTAAGAGCGGTCACCCATCAGACCGGTGGACGCGAGTTGCTGGACATTTCAAAGGCCTGGCTGCGCCCGCCGTTCGTCGCGGAAACCGCGCTGCGTCTGCCATTGGGAATCGCACTGGTATTGCTGACTCTGGCGGAAGCGCTTCTCACGAGAACCGAGTGGAAACTGCCGCAATTCGCACTGCCTAACCGGGTGCCGAGAGCACCGCGGATCAAGGTGGCGAAAGCCAGGCGGGCGGAAAAAGTGGAACCACTGCCAGCGATCAACGAGGAGAAGAAACCGGAACCTCAAGTGACGACGGAAGAGACTGCCAGAAGCACACGATTCCAGCGGGCCAAAGATCGCAAATAGCGTTTCAGGAAACGGTCACCGTGAAAGTCTGGGTCACCGTATTTCCATCCAAGTCGGTCGCTTTGACTTGAATGGTGGCGGTGCCTGCGGCCACTCCGGTGACGGTGATGTCCGTCCCTGTCAGCGTGGCCGTGGCGATGGCCGGTTGTTGGCTGATCACTTCATAGGTGAGAATCGGAGCCGGACCGGAGGAGGTGACCTTCACCAGCTTGGTGGGATCAAGCACGGCCGGAGCAGTGGCATCATCGATCGGCACGTCCTCGAGGATTTGAGTTCCGCCATCAACGGTGATGTCATAATCGTCGATCGGCAGGTTCTTGATTTTATCGATCACCACCATCCCCTTGCTGGGAACCCGGCCGAACACGGTGAACCCGCCATTCTGCACGTCCAGATTCGCGGAATTGTCCTTCACGTTGACGAACCACTCCGAGGTCGCACTGTTAGGCAGGCCGCCGAGTTTCGCCATGGCGACGGTCCCCCGCAAGTTCGAGATCCCCGGTTCGTTCACCACCGGGTCAAAATGTGGGATTTTGGTAAAGCCGTCGTCAGCCGTGTATTTGTAGCCGCCGCCTTGGACGACGAAGTTCGTGGGAGCCCGGTGGAAGAACATGTTGTCGTATTCTCCCGCATCCATGTAGTCGATGAAGTTGTCCACGGTCAGCGGAGCCGCATTGGGAAAGAAGATGATGTCGAACTGGCCGCTGGTGGTGTCGAATCTGGCGGCGCTAACAGTGTCGGGGTCGCTGAATTTTCCGGTAGCGGAAACGACCGTCGTGCCGGCAACCGCGAGGGTTTTCGCACCAAATGTGGCGGCAATCACCGGCGGCGAGGTCGTCCTCACATTCACCGTGCGGATGGAGGTGGTTCCGTCGCTGAACGTCGCGGTGACGGTCAGGGCGAAAGTGCCGTCGTGATCGACCGTTCCCGAAACTGTGCGGGTGACGGAATCGTAGGTTAAGCCGTCCGGCAATCCGGTGACGGTCACGCCTGTCAGAAGAGCGGTGTCGGTGATATGGACCTGATAGGAAAACGCGGCCCCAATGGAAAGCAGCGGACTGAGGTCACCACCCACACCGTCCTTGGTCTTGGCCTGGATCAATCCAGATGACGGGGAATAGCTCGCTGAGAAGAAATCTGCTGCTACGGCGTGGACCCGGATGTCGTAGTTCTGCCCCGCGTCGAGACCGGTGATCGTATAGGTTTCGATCCCCGCTTCGGTGTATTTCGAGCTGAATGTCGATGTGCCTACCTTGCGGTATTCGATTTGATAGTTGGTTTCGCGCGTGGAATTGTCCTTCCATTTCACCGTGAGCGAGCTGTCGGTGCGGGCGGTCATCGCGACCAGCGTGGCCTTGGCCAACGGGGTTGATCGGGTGGATACGACGTTGGAAAAGCCCGAATAGGAGAACTCGGTGCCGACCATCCGATAGGAGCGGATGCGGAATTGGATATCCGTATCGAGAGGGAAATTCTTGAGCACTTCGGTCGAGGTGGTGTTCGTTCCAAATCTCCAGCTCCACGCAAACTCGCCGGTGCCGGTCTTTTGTTGGATTTCAAAGCCGCTCTCCGCACTCGACCGGTCCTTCCATTTGAATTTGAAAGAACCCTCAACATCGGCGGTTACTTCCAGGTTTTCGGGAGCCTGCAAAGACTTGGTTGTGGCCGCCGCAATATTCGATGGACCGGTTAACTTGGTGCCCCTGAAGGCTCTTACGCGGAACTGATAGGACTTCGATGGCAACATTCCTGTGGCGACCACGTTGAATTTCACGTCCGGTTGGGTAGTCCCCAGGGTTTTCCATATTTTGGCGCTGGGATTCTTTAATTGGATGAGATAGCCGCCTTCCGAAGTCGAGTTATCCGTCCAGACCAGCCGGATCCGGCCATCATCAAGCGTCGTGGCGGTCAATCCGGTCGCGGGGGCAAACGTCGCTGGCGAAAGGGCTCGGACAACCACACTCGGAGTGAGGGCCGAGATTTTTTCCGCTCCCGCGGCTCCATTGTAGGCTGCCAGTTGGAAAACCAGACCGAAGCCCGGAAGGTCATTGGTGATGACCGTGTAGGATGTGATGTCCTTGGTGGGAATGTAGAGGAAGTGCTGGGGGGCTCCGCCTTTGAGCGAAATTCTCACATCCCAGCCCAATTCATTAGTGGAGTTGTCTTTCCACTTCAGCTTGAAGGAATTCACGCCGACCGGGGTGACTTGCAGGTCGGAAGGAGCCGCGGGAGTGCTGGTGTCTTCTGCGTTTGCCTCACCGATGGCGCAGAGGACAGACAGGAAAATCGATGGGAAAAGGCGACGGAGAGGCATGGCAAGAGTGACCGCAGTTTTACACAAATCAGAATCGTGGCAAAGTGTTTCGCGAAATCTCAAGGAAATAGCCAATCACAAAGTCTGATTCTCCACGGTCTGATCCGACAAACGCAGGGATTCCGGATCATTCCTGCTTGTGAAAAGAAGTCCGATTTTTGCAAACGACAATTCCCGAGCTGCAAATTAATTAGGATCTACGAAATACCATGAAACACCACATTTGGTATTCTATTTGGATTTAAAACACCAGATGGAGTATGCATAACGATTCATGAATTGCCGAAGCCCCGTCTCGGGTTACTCTGACGCCAGCCCACTTCCCTCTCGGGCCTCACCTCTAACCCCACTGTCTGGAATGTATCTTAAAACTCTCGAAATCCACGGCTTCAAGTCGTTCGCGGATAAAACCGTGTTCGAATTCGCCAAAGGCGTGACCGGCATCGTCGGTCCGAACGGCTGCGGCAAGTCCAACGTGGTCGATGCGATCCGTTGGGTGCTCGGCGAAACTTCCGCCAAAGCCCTGCGCGGCGGCGAAATGGCCGACGTCATTTTCAACGGCACGGAAAAACGCAAGCCGCTCGGCATGGCCGAAGTCACCCTCACGATGGGCGATTGCGAGGAAGCTCTGAAGGTGGATTACAACGAGGTTTCCCTCACCCGCCGGGTTTTCCGCGACGGGCGCTCGGAATACCGGATCAACGGTACGCTCTGCCGTCTGAAAGACATTCACGACCTGCTGATGGACACGGGCATCGGCCGGACTGCCTACTCGATCATGGCTCAGGGCCAGATCGACCAGATTCTTTCCTCCAAGCCGGAAGAGCGCCGTGCGGTGTTCGAGGAGGCAGCCGGAATCACGAAATTCAAGCGCGAAAAAAAGGAAGCGCTGCGCAAACTGGAATTTACCGAAGCCAACCTGCTTCGCGTTTCGGACGTGCTCGCCGAGCAGGAGCGCCGTATGAATTCCCTCCGCCGCCAAGTCGCCAAGGCCCGTCGCTACCAGGCGCTCGCCGCCGACACGCGGGTGCTCGACAGCCACCTCGGCCACAAGAAGTTCGTCGAACTCACCGCCGAACGCGATGAGTTGGTCGTTTCCATCCGTGGCCTCGAAGTCCGCGACACCGAGTTGGAAATGCAGCTCCCCGCCAAGGAAGAAGCCGTCACCGAAGCGCGTGCCGCCGCTCGCGTGTTCGAAGGAGAACTCGCTGAACTCCGCCATCGCCTCAACGAACACCGCAACGCCCTGAACTCCGCCTCCGGGCGCATGTCCTTCAACGACGAGCGCAAGTCAGAGCTCGAGTCCCGCATTCGCCAGAACCACGAGGACATCGCGGAAACCCGCGAAAAACTCGCGCAGCAGGAATTCGAGTTCACCGCCGCGAACGAGTCGCTCGATCAGCTCAACCGGATCATCGCTGAGAAGGAAATCCAGCTCGCCGAGCAGGAATCCCGCACCCAAGGCACCCGCGACGAACGCAACCGCATCGAAGCCGCGCTCCGCGAAACCCGGGGTGAAGCGAACCGCGCGCAAACGATCATCGCCTCGACCCAGGCGCGGATCGAGAGCTCGCTCGCCCAGCTTGAAGGCAATCGCGAACGTTCGCGCCAACTGTCGGACGAGGAACAACGCCTCACGCTGGAAATGGAGGAATCCCGCGCCGAGCAAGGTCGAATCGCCGGCGAAGTGGAAGCCACCGGTTCGATGTTAGGCCAGTTGGAGGAAACCTTCCAGATCGCCGAGCGCACCTATCAGCACACCCGCGGCGATCTCGATGCCGCCCGCACGGCCGCCGTGGAATCGAACAAGATTCTCGCGCAGCGCTCCGCCCGCTTCGATGCCGTCCGCCAGCTTGTGGAAAGCGGCGAAGGTTTCGAAAAAGGCACCCAGAACGTGCTCAAAGGCCTCGGCCAACCCGATTTTTTCAAGCCCGGCATCCATGGCGTGCTCGCGTCGTTCATCGAAGCGGAGAACAGCTGCGCTCGCGCCATTGAAGCCGCGCTTGGAAACCACTTACAAGCCGTCCTCGTTCAGGACCAGGCGATGGCGGAGGCCATCATCGGCCGCCTGACGGAGAAACAGTTAGGCGTCGCCGCCGTGATTCCGGAAACCTTCGTCGCCCACTCCGCCGGCACCCAGATGGAAGCCCTTCCCGAAGGCGCTACCGCTTGGGCGCTCGACCGTGTGAAGTCCGACAAGCGTATTTCAAACGTCATCGAGCGGCTGTTGGAAAAGGTTCTCATCGTCCCTAACCAAGCCACCGCGCTGCGTTTGCGCGAGGCGAATCCGGGCGTCACCTTCGTCACCCTCGCGGGTGTCATTCTATCCGGCGAAGGCATGCTCCGCGGCGGTGCGGGCACGGAAGGAAGCACATCGGTTCTCGAACTTCAAAACGAAGTCCGCACGCTCGCCGCCGAAGTCGAGGCGCTTGCCGCCGCCGATGAAGCAGCCCGCAACCGGGTGACTGAACTCGAATCCCGCCTCGAACAACTCCGCGAGGAAGTCGAAGTTTCCCGCGAGCGCTTGCAACGCCAGAAGGTCGATCTATCCACGCTTCAGGGCCAGCTTAGCCTCGCTTCCCGCGAAGTGGAGAATTTCGAAACCAAACTCGAAAACGTCAAATGGGAGCGTGGTGAGCTTGAAAACCGCGAGCGCGCCGCTGCCGAAGGCCGGGAGCATCTTGAAAGCGAACTCGCCTCCGCCCGCGAGCGGTTGGAAGCGCTTGAAGACGATTCCCGCCGTTTGCAATCCGAGTCGGAAGCAGTGGTCCGCCGCGAACAGGACATCGTCGAAGCCCTCAACGAACTCCGCACCGAACTCGCCGTCGAACGCCGCGCGAAGCAATCCGCCGAAGAGCAGCAGAAGCCGATGGAAGCGCGTCTATCTGAACTGCGCGAACTCGCCATCCGCCGCGAAACGGAAATTTCCTCGTTCGACCAGCGCATCGAAGCCGCCCACGCCGAGAACGCCCGCCTCTCCGAGGAATGCGAAACCCACCGCTGCGAAGTCGAAGATCTCCAAGTGGAAATCAATTCCCGCTCCGAGGGCCGCACTGCGCTGCTAGAAGCGATCGAAACAGCCGAGACCGCGCTCGCCGCCGTCCGCCGCGACCACTCGAAGGTCAACGAGCAAAAAGGCCGGGAGGAAGTCGCCAGCACCAAGCTCGATCTCCGCATCGAGAGCCTTGCGACCACCATCCAGGAACGCCACCAGATCGATCTATCCAATTTCGAACCGGACGCCCACGCGTTGCTTTCCAGCATCGCCTCGCAGAAAGCCCTTCAAGGCCGCGGCGGACGCCAGTCCATCGTCACCGGTGACGAATCGGATGAAAACGCCGAGGACGAAATGCCGACTGTCGTGGTCGATGGCACCAGCGACGATGCCGAACTTCCCGGTGAAATGACCGGCGAGCCGGATTGGGAATTCGTCGAATCCATCGTCGCCGACATCAAGCGCCGCCTTGATGCCATGGGGCCGGTCAACCTGGACGCCATCGAGGAATTCGACGAACTCGAGGAACGCTACAATTTCCTCAAGGGCCAGCACGACGACCTCGTCAACTCGAAGACCGAGTTGCTAGAAGTCATCGAACGCATCAACACGGAAACCCAGCGCCTCTTCTCCGAAACATTCGCGCAGGTCAAAATCAACTTCCGCGAGATGTTCAAGGAACTCTTCGGTGAGAAAGGCGAAGCCGATCTCACCTTGCTGGATGAAAGCGATCCGCTGGAATCCGGCATCGAAGTGACAGCGAAGCCACCGGGTAAGAAGCTTCAGTCCATTACGCTTCTATCCGGTGGCGAACGCTCGATGACCGCCGTCGCGCTGCTGTTCTCGATCTACATGATCAAGCCCAGCCCGTTCTGCGTTCTCGACGAGCTCGACGCGCCGCTCGACGAATCGAACATCAACCGCTTCGTCAAGGTGCTCGACCGCTTCATCGACAACTCGCAGTTCATCATCGTCACCCACTCGAAGCGGACCATGGCCCGCGCCGACGTGATGTATGGCGTGACGATGGAAGAGTTCGGCGTTTCGAAACCCGTCGGCATGCGCCTCACCGCGGACGACGGCAAGGGGAACAAGACCGAAGCGAAAAGTGCCGCGCAGAAAGCCGCCCTCAGGCTGGACGCGTGATATAACAGATCTCCAGACAGGAGAGGGAAACCGGGGGTGGAGCGGACGGTCCGAGTGGATCCCGCCCCACCCCCACTTTTTTCCCGACTGGAGCGCGGAATTCATTCCGATGCCATTAAGGATTGGATAGAATTTCGGCTTCATTCCATATCCCGGTAGGGATTTCAGAGGTTAGCCCGGGGTCGAGAAGCGAAAGCGACGACTACCCCGGGGGCCGGTTACCCATGAATTCGCACCCTGAAAGGCGTGCCAGAAACGCCAGGCGCACCACGGATCGTCACGCCTTCTACGACCCGCTGCCGGGGTCGAATCCTTCTACCTACAAGGATCCCCAGGTTTTCGTCGCTGACGCTCCTCGACCTGGGGCTAAAATCTGCGATCCCTTTCGGGATCAAGAAATGATTGTCTCCTAACGAATCCTTATTGGCATCGGAATGAATTCCGCGCTCCCAGTTTGCTTACGGCTCTTCAACTCCGTCCTGAATCACCTCGTCTTCGCCTACCGGAATGGCACGGATGGCGCGGGGGCCTTCCTGCGGAGCGTCGTCGGCGGGATCTTCCGCAGAGTCGTCGCGTTTCGTATCTTCGGGATGCTTCAATGGCTCAACCGGCAGAGCCCTCAGCGGGCGGACGGATGGATCGGCTGAGTTGATGCCTTCGCCGTTAGGATCAGTTTCAATAGGCTCTTTGTTAGCATCGTCGGCAGGAGTGCCTTCGGGGATGACCACCAGCGCTTTTTTCGGCGGTGCGATGGTGTCCTTGATGTCTTCCTTGATGCCTTCGAAAAACTTTTTGACCATGGGAGCGGCCATACGTCCGCCCGACACCGTTTCGCCGGGGCGGCCTTCATAGAGAACAGCGAACGAGTAGCGCGGATTGTCCCGCGGCAGGAAACCGGCGAACCACGCGAGACGCTGGTTTTTCGACGGCGGTCCCCATTGAGCGGTTCCGGTTTTTCCGCAGAGGGTGGTGTAGCTGAGTTGCGCCGCGGACCCGGTTCCACCAGGACCGTTGACGACATCTCCCATGCCTTCGTGGACGATGTCCACCGCTTTGGCATCGACTCCGAGCCATTCACGCCGCTGCGGAATCGCGGCCTGGACGACGCGACCACGGGTGTCCTGAACCTGGCGGATGAGCTGGAGCTTCGGAGCGATGTTGCCGTTGGCGATGCCCGCCATCGCCTGGGCGACCTGAAGCGGCGACGCTAACAGACTTCCCTGGCCGATCGCAAGGTTCGCGGTATCGCCATTGAGGATCCGACGCTTCTCGTTCTTGAGCATCCACTCGTCGCTGGGAACCAGTCCGGCATTTTCACCGACGAGCGGAAGTCCGGTGTTTTGGCCGAAACCAAGGCGACGGGCGAGACTCAGGAACGCATTCGGGCCGACGTCGATGCCGACTTGATAGAACCAGGTGTTGCACGAGCGGGCGAGCGCGCGCTTCACATTGATCGAGCCTTCCGGAATCTTGCTCCAGTTGTGCATGACCGTGTTCCCGACGTTGAATGAGGCGCCGCAGTAGATTTCCGAAGTTTCGGTGACCGTGCCATTGTTGAGGGCGGCGAGGGCGACGATCGGCTTGAAGGAAGATGCCGGCGGATAGACGGACTGGAACGCCCGGCCATACAGCGGCGTGGACGGATCCTCGTTCAGTGCCTTGAATTCCTTTTCATTGATGCCGGGAATGAAATCGTTGAGATCGAACGACGGACGCGACGCCATCAC
The DNA here is from genome assembly GCF_039920825.1 of Luteolibacter sp. Taxonomy (GTDB): domain Bacteria; phylum Verrucomicrobiota; class Verrucomicrobiia; order Verrucomicrobiales; family Akkermansiaceae; genus Luteolibacter. The sequence continues at coordinate 25,508 of NZ_JBDSCX010000006.1, forward strand.
GAGAACCTCTCCGGTGACGACGTCGATGACGACGAACGCGCCGCGGCGGCAGCCGTTGCGCAGGGTTTCCTCGGCGAGTTTCTGCCATTTGAGATCGAGCGTGGTGACCACCGTGCCGCCGGGGCGGGGACGCTTCACCTGTTCTTCCAACAGCTTGTTCCCGTTCTCGTCGAAGAGCAGGCGCTTGGTGCCGGGATCGCCCGTGAGCTGGGTGTTGAAAATCTTCTCCAATCCGGCGCGCCCCTCGGATTCCTCCCAGAGCGGTTCGTTGAAATTGATGGGGCCGGTCGGCAATTTCCCAACGCTTCCGGTGTAGCCGATGATGTGCGCGGCGACTTCCCCTTCCGGATAGTAGCGGCTGTAAACCGGATGCAGGACCAGCCCCGAACCGAGTTTCGGCTCGATATTGTGCGCCTCTTTCGCACTGATCTGTCCGGTCACTAACAAAGGCAGCCAACGCCGGTTATTATAGTGATCGAACAACTCGTCGTCGGTTTTCTGGATCTGATTCTTGACGAGCGCTGGCAGCGAATCCAGCCGGGTGCGCGCCCAGTTGACGACGAAATCCCGATCGGCGTTTTCAAACTGCTTGAACTGGATCGCGATCTGATAGGCCACCTGGTTCTGGGCGATCGGCGCTCCCTCGCGGTCCACGATTTCACCGCGCGGGGCGGGGATTTTCAAAGTGATCGTCCGCGCGTCCTTGCGGTTGTTGATGGACCCATCCGAGGCGTTGCGGGAGGCATGGGGCTCGCTGAGGATCGGATTGCTCTGAGGGGTATTGCTGACGATGTCCGGAGCATGCAGATCCTGGGCGAGGACCGGCACGACCGCGAGGCATGAGACCAACGAAAGTCGGCGAAGGAACGGAGTTTTCACCATGTGGGTTTGGGGACGCTAGGGCTGATTTCCGCCCAAGGCAACGCTCAATCCCAACCAGCATCGTCCCAATCCGCCGGCGATTTCCCGATGCTATGGGCGATTTCCGTCGGCACAAAAATGAACTCGTCCTGACGCTTGTCGGACGGATCCATGCGGAAATGCACCAGCTTCCTTTCGCCGCGGCCCTTGGAAACCACGGTCAGATCCACATACACATCCAGCGCACCGTCTTCGAGCGGCTTGACCTTGAGCAGCCCGGAAATCGGGTAAATCGCGCGGGTCGCTCCCGTTTCGCCTTTCCGTCGGGTGAAATCCGCCCGCTTCCCTAGATGGTCGGCGGGATACCATTCGTCGCGATGCGTCTTGCCGGTCACGGTGCGGATCCGGTGGACGACGAGCGATTCCTGCTTGCCGATTTCCCCCGCCGCCTCAAGCCGCCAACTGAACGGACCGTCAAAAGTAGCGACGGCGGCCGAGACGACCATCGCGCTCAAGGCGTAGCTTCCGCCTTCGGTTCCTTCCGGTTTCACCTGCATCCGGATGTCCGTGCCGTTGACGCGGACGGGCGGCGACGAGGCCGCGGTGCCGTAGGTGTGTTTTTTCGCAATCAGGCTGATGCAACCGCCCATTGCCCCGCAGGAAATCACGACAAGCGCCGCTCTTGCCGGTAGCCGGGAGCCATGCATGATTGCGGCAATGAGCGATTGGAATTTCATGTCGGTGATCATCCTGATCGGGGTTTTCGTGCTTTGGAAGCTGGAACTCGCCGCGACTTTGCTGAATTTGAAGGCGTTTCCCAGCTCCGTGCCCAAGGCGCTGGACGACCTGATGGATTCGGAGAAACTCGAAAAAGCGAGGTCCTATCTGCGGGTGAACGCGAAGTTCGGCATCATCCAATCCACCGTTTCGCTGGTGGCCCTGCTGGTCTTCTGGTCGCTCGGCGGATTCGCGTGGCTCGACGAATTTTCCCGCTCGCTCACGAAATCACCGGTCGCCGCCGGGTTGATTTTCCTATCGCTGCTCATCCTCGGCCAAAGCCTGATCGGGCTGCCGTTTTCCATTTATGACACCTTCGTCATCGAGCAGAAATTCGGCTTCAACCGCTCCACTCCGGCGACCTTCATCATGGACCGGGTCAAGGGCCTCGTCCTGGCGGCGGTGATCGGGCTGCCGCTCGGTGCCGCGGTTTTATGGATTTTCGGCAACGTCCACAACGCCTGGCTGTGGGCATGGCTCGTGGTGACGGCGTTCCAGCTGATCCTCACCTATCTCGCTCCGTCGCTGATCATGCCGCTGTTCAACAAATTCACGCCGATGCCCGATGGCGAGCTGAAACAGCAGATCGAAGCGCTCGGCGTGAAATGCGGATTCCCCCTCACCGGCGTCTTCGTGATGGACGGATCGAAGCGCTCCACCAAGGCCAACGCGTTCTTCACCGGCCTCGGGAAGCAAAAGAAAATCGCGCTATTCGACACTCTCGTCGAGAAAAGCAGCCAGCCGGAACTGCTGGGAGTGCTCGCCCATGAAATCGGCCACTTCCGCTGCGGCCACATCAAGCAGCGCCTCGCCGTCGGCATCCTTCAAACCGCCGTCATCTTCTTCCTGCTAGGCCTCGCCACCGATCCCGATGGAAAATTCGCCCGTCAGCTCTTCGACGCATTCGGCGTGAAACAAATCTCGCCGCAAGTCGGACTCGTGCTTTTCAGCATCCTGTTGGAGCCCGTTAGCAAATTGCTCGGCGTCCTCGCCAACGCCTGGTCCCGCCGCCACGAATTCGAAGCGGACGCCTACGCCGCGAAAGTCACCGGCGACGGCGCGGCCCTCGGCGATGCCCTGAAGAAAATGTCCGCCGACCACCTCTCCCATCCCTCCCCCGCCCCGCTGCGCGTCTGGCTCGACTACTCGCATCCGCCGCTGGTGCAGCGGTTGGATGCGCTTGGAAAATGTAGTGGTCTGTGACCACCGCTGGTTTTGTAGTAGGTGCTTTACGAACAGTTGGGCTTGCAGCTTTCGATTGAAATTATTTAATGGCCGCCATGCAGGAAATGCCCCATTTGACCGTTGCCGAGTATTTCGCTGGAATCGGATTGATGAGGCTGGGGTTGGATCAAGCGGGTTGGAATACGACTTTCGCCAACGACATCGACGAGAAGAAGTATCAGATGTACCGCGACCATTTCGGGGAGTCTCCTGAATTTGTGTTGGGGGACGTCCATGCGATCAAACCGACGAGTGTACCCACCACGCTGCTTGCAACCGCGTCGTTTCCTTGCAACGACCTATCGCTCGCCGGGTCGCGGAAAGGACTCGCTGGACAGCATTCGTCAGCATTCTGGGGATTCATCCATATTCTTGAAAAAATGGGATCTCGGAGACCTTCTATGATCCTGCTTGAGAACGTTACAGGATTTCTCACCTCGCAAGGTGGTGCCGATTTCCACGAAGCCCTCTCAGCTCTGAACAGGCTTGGGTATGCGGTCGATGCCTTCATTATTGATGCCGCACGCTTCGTTCCACAGAGCCGCCAGCGTCTGTTCGTAGTGGGGCAGCAGGGGTCCAACAGCATGGTGGAAGAAACGCCTTCACTTCTACAGAGTGATCTCCGGCCAGCGGCACTCGCTGATTTCATTCTCTGGCATCCTGATATCCGTTGGAATCTACGATCACTACCAAACCTGCCGAGGCATCAGATTCGACTCGATGACATCATTGAAGAGCTATCGCCGAATTCGGCAGCTTGGTGGAGCAGGGAGCGTAGCGATTACTTGCTTAACCAGATGAGTCCGAAGCACCGTGATCTTGCGGACAAGATGATCGCGTCTTCGAAGCAATCATACGCGACAGTGTTTCGCCGGGTCCGGGCAACTGGATCAATGGCTGAGCTTAGAACGGATGGGATCGCCGGTTGCCTGCGGACTCCTCGTGGTGGCAGTGGACGCCAAATCCTGTTTTGTGCAGGAAAAGGTAAGTTCTCGGTCCGCCTGCTCACCGCCCGCGAGTGTTCCCGCCTAATGGGTGCGGGTGACTTCCGATTGGCAGTGCCATTGAATCAAGCCCTGTTCGGCTTTGGCGACGCCGTCTGTGTTCCAGCTATCCGTTGGATCGCCGACAACTACCTGACTCCTCTCGCACTTGAACGTTATGTCGAATTCCAAGGATCCCCAACCAAGGCCCGCTCCGTCAAATATGGCAAAGGCGGCAAAGCCACGCAAAACTCCGCCCGCCCCCTCCGCAATTGAGGGTCAGCCCGGCGACGTTGCCGCGATCCGCGCTGAGATTCAAAACTTCCTACGCACACCAAGGAGCAGCGGGGGCACGATTGGAGGAGCGGCGTGCGGTGTCTATGCCTTTTACGACTATGACGGTGAGCCAATCTACATCGGGCAGACCTATGAAGGATTGGGGGCGCGAATCGGAAGGCATCTGACGAATCAGAGGACGGACGCAGTAGCGATGAACGTGCTCGATCCATTTGAAGTCGCTGAAATCTGCGTTTGGCCGATTGATCTAGCGACTTTGTCGAAAGAGGAGAAAAAAGCAGAACTCAATAGGGCGGAATACTCCCTATATCTCAAGGTCATCGAGGAGTCGTCCTTCAAAGCAGTCCTCAACGAGAAGAAGCCCGGAATCACCACAGTTATCGATCTACCCGAATCTTACCGAGGCAGAATCATTCCGGATGACATTTTCCCACAACGTAAACATCCGGATGTCAGACTTGCGCGGCGGGCCAATACAATCGCCGCCCTCGCCCGCGTGATCAGCGAACGGAAAGTGACAAAGGCCCTGAGAACCACGCTCCTGATCCAAGCGCAAAGATTGGAACGGTTGGCAGCGACGCGTCTGGCGGAGTTTGCTGGTACACCCGATGATCCGATTGATCAGCTTGAAAGCAGTGATTAAACACCACAGTCTGCACCCAGACTGCGACTACATTTTACGCCGCGTGGATGGCTCCATCCTTGATGATCAGCGTCCGGTCTCCGCCTTTCGCTAGATTCTGATCATCACGCTTGATCAAACCGTCTTTTTTCCCAACTTCATCCCAACCTACCAAATATGAAATACCTTCCATCTATCCATATCCTCATCTCCAGTGCCGCCTGTGTTCTATCCACCAGTTGCGTCACTAGCTACCAAATGCCTGCCGGCTATACCGGCCCGACCGCGAAAATCACCAGCACCTACAAGGCCGTATCCTCAGTCAAGGGCGAGGCCTACTTTATTTACGAGATCAATGGAAAGTTGGCGCACCACTCCCCGATGAGCACGCCGCGTGGCGGTGGAATCGGGCTGTCATTGTCTGAAAAAACCATCGATGTGCCCTGCGAGGATCTGACACTGACCCGAATGGCACTGACTTAAGCGAGATTTCGGCGAAAGGAGTGGTCGGAAATCCGGTGATCAGGTTGCTTCTCGTGTGACCTCAAACCAACCCTTCCTCACCGGATTTCCTACGCAGATTTG
>NZ_JBDSCX010000007.1:0-79858 GCF_039920825.1 Luteolibacter sp.
ACGGAGTGCTTGCGGTCACCAAGGTCGAGTCCGACGGTTCTGGTAGATGATGTGTTTTTCATGGCAGCGGTAGTTTACCACAACGCGCAACTCGCGCCTGCTGCCTTCTCATCTATTCTTGTTCGCCAATGTTGTTTTTGAAACGGGACTTCCACCACTCCGGCAGCCCCGGGTTCCAATGCTGCCAAAAGACTCCATGGTAGTCGTGTCTCTTCGTCTCGCGCCAAATCAAAGCCGAACTGAGGACAGTGCTTGAAATGAACGTCGGAAGCCACCCTGGGAAGCCCGTAAAAATCGTCAAACCGGCAAGCGTTACGAATACGGCTGCCCATATCAGTTCCGGAATCCGCGAAATTCGGAATACGTTGCAGAATAGAAAGAAGTGCAGGACAACAAACGCTATCACAGCGCCACCCCGCCAGACCTGGGATCCCAAAACAGTGGTCCCTGCCGTTCCCGCACACAAGATCACGACGTCTATCATCGAGATGCGGAATCCAGGACTGAAGCGCGTCTTGCTCATATGTTTGAGGCGAACGTCGATGTCCACACATCCGCTACCGGGAGCGAGGCTTCGACTCAGGTTGAGGGTTGTGGCTACGCTGAAAAATCAAACTCGGAGCGGGTAGCGGATTGTGGTGCGACGCCTTGTTAGCCTCTTCTTTTGTTGCGTGTGTTCCGGCATTAGATCGTACAAAGCGATCATCATTCGGGATGCGTCTTCGCCATTCCGAAATACGAGGCATGAACGTGAAAACAATGCTGGCAATAACTGAAGTTGCAACGAAGGAAAACCACAAGCACCACAATCTCCCCACACTCCACCCCTCCTTGATAGTGTCTGGGTCACTCATGGATCGGTTATGAACAACTTGTTGAACAGCGACGACGTCTCCGTGAACCCAATTCCCAGGCTGGCAGTAGCCGGGTCCACTAGAGTCCGTGCAGTCGTAAAGCCCATCGCTACAAACCCCCCATCCAACCGTGCACATGATCGTTATCACGACCATCCACACGGTAAACTTCGCCACGATTTTAAGGATGGGATTCATTTCTGGCTAACAGTCTTTATTAGCCGGATCAGCATATCGCGAGAACGCGATATCCGATCTGCTGTCATTGGATAGAGCCAAGCTCTTTAGACCATGGGCGTCAACGAAATCCGCCGATTCGAGGCCGGAGAGTGAAGCGGGAACTGAGAGAGATTCCGATGATCTTCAGGAATTCCGGAGCAGTTGGATACGACCGTTTTCGTCATCCGGGCTTTCCACCAGACGCGATCTTCTCCGAAAGCGAAGGAACCCGAAATTTCTCGACGCTAACGGAGGAAACGCGGAGAGTGTTCGGATGAACTCGGAAAAGCCGGTCGTGGTTTACGCGTGGGGTGCGGATTTGGAGGCATCCCGCGATCTGAACCCCCGCCAGAGAGAGGCGTTTGCCATGGTCCTGGGGTGGCTGGAGCATTGGCGTCTGCGTCTGGGCCGCGAGGCGGGAAGAGAGACGTGCAAGGAGTTTTGGCGGGAACAGGTGATGGTAAAGGAACGCCAGCCATGGCAACTGGAGCAATGGAGCGGGGCGATCCAGTGGTATTTGCGTTGGATGAAATACCGGCAGGAATCCGGTGGCGAGGTGCGGAGTCTGGAGGAACGGGTGCGGCAGGCGGTGGAGAGCGCGGGTGCGCGGCGCGGGCTGGCACTGCGGACGCGGGAGACCTACGGGCGCTGGGCGGCGGGTTATGCCCGATGGGCCGGGAATGCGCGGGCGGTGATGGAGCCGGAGCGGGCGAGCGCCTATCTGGGCTGGCTGGTGACGGAACGGAAGGTCTCCTTTTCCACCCAGAAGCAGGCGCTCAACGCGCTGGCGTTTTTCTTCAAGGATGTGTGCGGGTGGGAGAGCGTGGAGTTCCAAGTCCGGCTGCGCAAGACGCCGAAGCGGCTGCCCGTCGTGCTGGATGTGGCGGAAGTGGTGGCGATTTTGGAAAAGATGGACGGCTGCTTCGGCCTGATGGCGAGAATCCAATACGGGGCCGGCCTGAGGCTCAACGAGCTGGTGACCCTGAGGGTGAAGGACGTGGACGAAGGCCGCGGCATCGTGACCGTGCGTGATGGAAAAGGAGGGAAAGACCGAACCACCGTGCTGCCGCAGGCGGTGGGTGAAGAAGTGGCAACCCGCAAGGCGCGCCTCCGCGAGCTGCAAACGCAGGACCGTGCGGCGGGGCTGCCTGGAGTGGCGCTTCCGAATGCTTTTGGCCGCAAGGACCGGCGGGCTGGAGAAAAGTGGCCGTGGCAGTGGCTTTTCCCTGCGGCGAAACCTTCGCGGGATCCGGAGAGCGGGATCGTGCGCCGCCATCACGTGCATCCGGATTCGTATTCGACGGCGCTGCGTCAGGCGGTGGATGAGGCCATGATCGACAAGCGGGTGACAAGCCACGCGCTGCGGCACGCGTTTGCCACCCACCTGTTGGAAGGAGGCAAGGACATCCGAACCATTCAGGAACTTCTGGGCCATGCGGATGTGAAGACGACGGAGATCTACACCCATGTGGCGAAAGGGGTGGGAGCGATGGGGGTGAGAAGTCCCTTGGATGCCTGCGTCTGATCCATCAAACATACACTCTCACACTCATTTCTCCGAAAACCCCAGGTGCCTCTCTGAAAACTCTCGGCGCTTCTCCGAAAACCTTCGGTGCCCTTACGAAAACCTTCGGAGCCTCACCGAAAACTTTCGGAGCCTTACCGAAAACCTTCGGAGCCTCACCGAAAACTTTCGGAGCCCTTACGAAAACTTTCGGAGCCCTTACGAAAACTTTCGGAGCCTCTACGAAAACCCTCGGAAGGCACCCGGCGGTGGTCGAGACCGAGGTGAAAGCGGCACGCCGGGAGCCGAGCCAGAGGCGAAAAACGGAGCGTTCACGGTTCCGTGGAGCGGATCACTTGGTACCTCCCGAACTTTCCAGCTTCTGAGCCGCCTCGAGGATTTTCTCAAGGAACGCGGGGGCGGTTCCGTTCGTCAGTCCAGATACTTGGTATTGCTTGTTCCTCCCGTCGCTATCCATCTCCGTCGTGGTGATCTCGATATAGGCAGGCAACGCCGCGATTTCTTCCGCCGATGCTCCATCATCGTTTTTCGGTTTCGATCCGTCCGTTGGATGAATGGCAGAGTAATCAATATGGATGCACACGGACATAACGCCCGCTCTCCTGATCGCGCAGGTCCATGGCATGGCTCCAACGTCCGTGGAATCCCTGAATCCTGAAACGACGATCCAGTCGCCCGCAATTTTGAGCGTTGGAGCGTGTTCGGCGGCCGCGCTCAGGAGGCTCGATCCGATCAGCAGGCAGGCAATCCATCGACTTGGTATTTTCATTTGTGTGAAATGTTTGGGCCCATCCGCAGAGGGATGAAAGCTCGATTTCGATCGGGTGGATTGGCACTATCGGAACGTTCCTTGGGATCGCGTATTAAGAGCATCCGAAACAAGCCGCCACTCCCCTACTCCGCCTTCTCCAAGGTCCGGGGCGGGAGCATGATGGAAACGGCGTGGAACAGGATGAAAAGAAAGAAGCCGAGCATGAAACCCCAGATGGGAGCAATCACGTTACCCCTCATGAACGGAACCACCGACGAGCCGATGCCGACCACGAGATTGGCGATAAATAGAACCGAGCGGGCGCAGCCGGCGCGTTGGGCGTAGGCGCGCTCCAGCAGGGAAATGACGAGACTGACAACCAGCATCAGCACGAGCAACCTTCCTCCCGGATAGAACCAGCCGACGACATCCTCGACAACCACATCCTGCATGCCCGAACGCGCGGTGGAGGCCCAAGGCAGAAACATGGAGGCGAGAGCGGCGACCGCCAGGAGAATGTGCAGGCGGCAGAGGGAGAGCAGGTTTTTCGAGGGAATCACCGTTTCATCCAACAGAAGCGATCGCGGCGGGTCAATCCGATTCAATCCATACCGGTGGCCCGGATGTCCCGGCCCCACGGCGCACCTGAAGGCCGGGTCTATTTCGATGGCTCATCACCGCCGGAAGGGGCGGCTTGTCCGACCTCTTTCGTCAGGATCGTTCCCCCGCCCGCCGGGTCGACCGGACGAAAACCATACTTTTCGTAAAATCGGAACGCCCTTCCATTACCTGCGGTCACTTCGGCGCGGATGATGCGGAAGCTCCGCGTCGATGCCCACTGAAAGACGCTGTCCAGCAGATCGGCAGCTGCGGAACCACCGCGGAGGTCGGGAGCAATCCACATCTGAAGCAGCTCTCCTTGATCGGGATGTTCCGGGATCCGATAGAGCGCGGCCAGACCGACCGGCCGATCCGTGAGAACGACGAAAGTGGCACGATCCTCGCCTCGGGCTGACGCGTCCGCTTGCGCCACCCAACTGGCGTCATCCCTTTCCAAGGCGGATTGATAGGTGCTGCCAAATGCCTCGGGCGATTCCTTGAGGGCCTCCAACCGGATTGCCCGATAGAGCGACGCTTCGCCTGGGTTCAAACGTCGGATGGCGTGCATGGGAATGGATCAAACGGGGGATGGCAGCCACGGGGAAGAAAAACGTTTCCCGCCGATCCGAAACGGGGCGGAGGACGACCCGACAGATCACGCTGGATTTCCCGGCCCGGCGGGGTTTTGCTGCGGGGATGAGCGAGCCTCTCTATCAACCCCGTTCCGACGTCGCGGCCCGCCTGCTGGGCTTGGGAGTTTTCTCAGCCGGAGCGGCGGTGATCTGGTGGCAAGGCGTGCTGCCGCTACAGGCCGCGGTGGCGGAGAAACCGCTGGTGGAGTATTCCATCAAGCTGGTGATCCTGGGTGAGTTTTTCGTCGCGACGGGACTGTTCTGGATGATCCGCGGTCTCGCGGGCTACACCGCCGTTCGCACGATGCAGAAAAGCCCAAAGACGATGAAAGTCCTCGCTGCTGCCGCATTGGCTGCCACTCTGTTGAGCTGGTGGTTGCTTACCCATGTTTTCGAATCCTACGGTTACTTCAACCCGTGATCGCGGAAGCGTCTAGCGGGCGGGGGTAACGGAAAATTAGATACTCTAATAATTAGTAAATCAAAAACAGTTTCCTGTACGCAATCGCGTAGTCATCCTATCATGGCGTGCCTTCCCGCGTCGTGCGGGACGCCGGCTCAGCGAGTCGCCAACAAAGCGAGCTCCTTGTGATGCACGGCGAGCTGTTGGAGGCGGATGGCCTTGAATCCCATTTCCCGCAGACTCGTAAACCACGCCGCTTTTTCCGCGACCTGCGCGGGATCGGTTAGCTTCAAAGTCATCAGCGCGCCACGGATGGAGGGGGCCATCTTGCAGAACCTCGCGCATTCCTTGAGCACCACTTCCGGCGATTGGTTCATGTCTGACATGAACCATGTCACGCCTTGGCCGAGGTCGCGCTTGCTGGCGAGAGCGGCGGGTTTCCGGCAGTGATAGAACCATGGCTTTCCAAGAGGCGCGTCCTCGCGATTGACGATGGCTTTTTCCATCACCACGTCCGCCATCTTCGCCGGGTCCACACCGATGACGGGAATGCCTCTATCAAGAAGGGCAAGCACCACTCCGCCGGGCGCGCAACCGAGCTCGACGACGATGTCCCTGGAAGTAAAATTCAGATCAAAAAACCGGGTGGCTTCCTCCAGTTTCAACCATGCCCGCGATGGCGAACGCTCGGTCATCACGATCCCGGAATCTCCCGCGGGATCGGGACTGAGAAACGGCCCATGCCGGTACACTCCCGACCAGAACTCGCCCTCGCCCAGCTCCACCACCGTGCCGATGAGCTCGCCGGCCTTCGGTCTCGCAAGCGGAGCTCCTTCGTTCACGCCCTGCATCTTCCGGTCATAAAACTTCGCATGGTGGATCACCGCCATGTCGCCGAGTTTCGCAACCGCTTCTTCGCGCGTCGCGGATTTCCCCAACGACAGGCAAAGCCGCCGCGCGCAGGCCACTGCCACGTCCAGCGATTCCAAAGAAAACGGCGCGTCCGCCTTGAACGTCACGAACCCGCGCCGCTGGTAGCTCAAGCGCCAGCCGAGCCCCATCGTTTCCGCTTCCAGCTTCAGCGCCTTCTCCGTTCCCGGATTGGTCAGGGCAAATAAGAATTCCGTCTCGATTCGTTTCATCATCCGCATGCGGTGGCGTCCCGCCACCCTCGTCCGCTGAGACTAGGAAGCCACCCGTTCCCGGCAAGGCGCAATGTCGTCCAGGTCCCTGCCGAACGGTCGAGACCGGTTGCCGGAAGTCACTCTCGGAACTCCCTCACGCGTTTGCCATCAGAAGGCGGTCTGGAGTTCACGGTTTACCGTGCTCTTGAAGAGGCAATCTGAAGATTGAACTCCGGACAGCGAAACGGAGCGCCTCACCGGGAACAGGTCCCAGCGTCCAGCGCCAACTAGGAGGCTGTCTGAAAAATGATGAATTCTGTTATCGCGCAGGGACGCAGAGGCGCAGAGTTTTTCTGGAGGGAGAAAATCGCCGCAACATCCATCAACGCAAGTCTCTGCGCGAGACATCTATCTCTTCTGGAATTTGAAACGACTTCCGACAATTTTCAGACGGACTCGCGGTCATCCGTTTCCTGCCAAAGCTGTTATCGAAAGGAACTGAACAGTTTCAGCGGCCTCGAAATCAAGCTCAAGTCGCACGACGGACTCTTGAAATTCCTCAGGTAAGGGTTCGATTCCAAAAGCGGGTTTGCCTTCGGGCAGTCGGGTTCTCGAATACGAGCCAGTATGAGGAACCCAGTCGTATACGACGATCGGCGCCTCTCCATGATTTCAGTCCACCTAACCGCGAACGGTCCAGCTTGATTTCAATCCAAGGGATATTGAGTGGTCCAACTCTGGCGCTCAGGATTTCCGCCTCCCTTCGAAATAAAATTCAACTATCGGCCAGCGCCCGACTGAGATCATTCGGATGGCGGTAACCCAGGTGATAGGCCACGGCCTTCACCTGCCACTTTTCCTCACGGATCAGTCGCCGGGCTTCCTCGGCCTTGATCCGGCGGAAATAGGCTCCCGGTGACAACCCCGTCTGCGCCCTGAAGAAACGATGCAACGTGCTGGGCGACATGCGGAGGTAATCGCACAGCGCCGGAACCGGGGCGTGGATCGCGAGATTTCCGGCCATCCAGGCATGGGCGAGTTTCCAACGCATCTCATCCTCGGCCGGCGCGGATTGGTTAGAGCGCAGGATTTCGACCTCCAGCAATTCACGCAGGGCACCCAGGGTGCGGGGCAATTGACCGTCGGCCAACGCGACTTCGTTCCGGCAGCGGACGTGCAAGTCTGTCAAAGTTTCCACGGATGCGGGGCGCAAGTTCAGCGAGCGGAAGCCTCCCGGCTCCGGACACAGTTCGTTGAGCACGGGGCGTCCCTGCCAGATCCAGACGAGAATCTCGACGGTCGCCTTCTTCGTTTGGGAAATACCGAACGCACAATCCGGATCGAACAGAAGTGCCACCGGTCCTCGAACGGTTTGCGTGGAATTTTCCGTGGTGACAACGAATTCCCCGCGCAAGAGCAGGTAGTAGTTCGTGCCAAGGTCGTAGTGCATCGCCAGCGGGTCCTTCGCGAAATCCCGCTGCCCCCATCCGAGGTAGAGCAGCGGCAATTCCTCTCCCCCGCCCCAACTCGGGCGGCCCGGTGGCGGTGGCAATGTTCCTTTGGGTATCGTCATCAGAGCGATAGCAGTTTATGTCACCACATCGGAATGAGCTAGCATTTTTCCGTAGCCAAGCGCGGGCCGTGGTTGTAGTGATCGACCCTTACAAACCCACGCGCTCGTTGAAATCCGCCATCACCATCTCCCAAGTCCCGGAAGCCGCGGCCGGCCCGTTCGTCCTGCGCACGCCGCTGCCGGAAGCTTTCGCGACCGCAGCCGCCATCGGATTCGATGCGGTGGAACTGTTTCTGCCCGGACCGTATTTTGCATCGGTGGAGCAGGTCAAATCTCTGGCGGCCATTCACGGTCTCGCCATCGCCGCCGTCGGCACCGGAGCGGGCTGGTTGCGGCACGGACTTTCCTTCACCGATCCCTCCGAAGAAATCCGCGAGCAGGCGCTCCATTTCGTCCTTTCGATGATCGACTTCGGCGCACATTTCAAAGCCCCGGCCATCCTCGGCTCCATGCAGGGGAAGAACGTCGGACCGGATTCGATGGAGCATCTCGTCGCCGCCCTCCGAATTTGCGCGAAAGCCGCTGCCGAACATCACGTGCCGTTCATCTACGAGCCGCTCAACCGATACGAAACGAATCTGTTCAATCGCCTCGGTGATGCCGCAAAATTTCTCGAAGCGCACGATCTGAAAAACGTCGTCCTCCTCGCGGACCTGTTCCACATGAACATCGAGGAACAGGACGTGGCAACTGCTCTGCTAGAAGCGGCTCCACATGTCGGCCATGTCCATTTCGCGGACTCCAACAGACAGGCGATGGGCTTCGGCCACACTGCTGCAGCACCGATCATCGCGGCGCTGCGGCAGATCGGTTATACGGGCTACCTTTCCGCTGAAATCCTTCCATTGCCCGATCCCGAGACCGCCGCACGTCAAACAATTTCCTCCATCCGTTCCCTGCTCGAATCATGAAAACCCGCCCGCTCGGCAAGACCGGCATCGATCTTCCCATCCTCGCCTTCGGAGCCTCCTCGCTCGGCGCGGAGTTCCGTTCCATCACACTCGACGAGGCGATGCAGTCCACGCGCACCGCCATCGACCTCGGCATGAACTTCATCGACACCTCGCCCTACTACGGCCGCGGGATGTCCGAGATCATGCTCGGTCTCGGACTGAAAGACATCCCCCGCGAAAAATATCTGCTAGGCACGAAGCTTGGCCGCTACTCCAATACCCATTTCGATTTTTCCGCCAAACGCGTTGAGGAATCCGTCCATGTCTCGCTGCACCGCATGGGCACGGATTACCTTGATGTCATCCTGTTGCACGATGTCGAATTCGTGCCCCTGCCGCAGATCTGGGAGGAAACGATTCCCGCGGTTTTAAAACTCAAGGAGCAGGGAAAAGTCCGGGCTGTTGGATTTTCCTGCTATCCGCTGAAGACGTTCAACACCGTGCTCGATCACGTCGAGGATGTGATCGACTGCGTGCTTTCCTACAATCGCTACACGCTGCAGAACACGACCTTCGCCGATGATCTTCTGCCACGCCTCGCGGCGAAGAACATCGGCGCGATGAATGCCGGACCGTTCTCCGCACGTCTTCTAACAAATGCCGAACTCCCCGCATGGCTCAAGGAGACCGAGCAAGTCAAAGCCGCCGCCCGTGCTGCCGCAAAGCTCTGCGAAAGCCGTGGTGTGGACATCGCCCAACTCGCACTTCAATTTTCCTGCGAGCATCCCGGCCTCGCCACCACCGTCGCCGGCTCGGCGAACCCAGCGAACATCCGCAAGTGGGCGGAATGGTTGGAGCAGCCCATCGACCGCGAACTACTGGCCGACGTGCTCGCCATTTTCGCTCCGGTGAAAAACTCCGGTCACCTCGAAGGCCTTCCGGAAAACAACTAATCTGTTCAGAACATCCTTCACTGAAAACTGAAAACTAACTACTAGCCACTTTTTGATGCAAGCCATCCAATTCACCGCGCCCATGGAGATCAATATCGTCGATCTCCCGGAACCCACCGCTCCCGGTCCAGGCGAGGCCCTCGTCCGCACCCATCGCATGGGCATCTGCGGGACCGACCTTTCGTGCTATCTCGGCAAGTTCCCTTTCTTCGCCTATCCGCGCACACCCGGCCATGAGCTGGGCCTGGAAGTCGTCGCCGTCGCCGATGATGTGACGAATGTGAAGCCGGGCGACAAGTGTTCGTTAGAGCCCTACGTCAATGATCCGGAATCGCCGACATCGCGGAAAGGTTCCGTCAACTGCTGCCCCGGCGTGCAGGTCATCGGCGTCCATAACAACGGCGGCCTGCGCAAGGGTGTATTCGCCGTTCCCGCGCGCAAACTGCATGTGGGCAACGATCTTTCCTACGATCAGCTCGCCCTCGTCGAGACGCTCGCCATCGGCTACCACGCCGTGCAACGCGGCAATCCCAAGCCGGGTGAAACCGTGCTCGTCATCGGTGCCGGCCCCATCGGCCTCGCCTGTCTGGAGTTTTTGAAACTGATGGACGTAAAAACAGTGGTGATGGACATGGTACAAAGCCGTCTCGATTTCTGTCAGCAGAACCTCGGCATCCAACACGCCATCCAATTCAAGCCGGACGATTCCCCTCTCGCGGAGTTGGAAGCCCTCACCGACGGCCAACTCGCCGACGTCATCATCGACGCCACCGGCAGCCCGAAGTCGATGTCCACCTGTTTCACCTACGCCGCTTTCACCGGCCGCGTCGTATACGTCGGCATCACCACCTCCGATCTCACCTTTCCCCACGCCCCGGTCTTCCACCGCCGCGAGCTGACGCTGTTAGCCTCGCGCAACGCCATGCCGGAGGATTTCGAGAAGATTATCCAGCTCATCCGCGAGGGAAAAATCAACACCGGGCTCTGGATCACCCACCGCATCGCCTTCGAGCAAGTCCCCGCCGAGTTTGCAAAGTTCACCGATCCCGCCCTCGGCGCCATCAAGGCAATCATCGAGGTCCGCTGAGCAACAGGGTTGCCCATTACCCCAAATGATCTTTTTCCTTTCGGCTCTCCAGGCGGTTAAAAACTCTCCTCGGACTTCTTCGTCTTTCTGAAAACCGAACACTGAAACCCAGCTAACTCATCTTATGAAGACCTGCCCTAAATACACCTTCGGCGTCGGCGATCGTTTCGCCAACGGCGCGCACGCCCAGCTCACCGCGTTCATCGAAGCTAACAAACTCGGCATCGACATTGTTCCCGTCTGGAACAAGTCGAATCGCGAGCACAACATCATCGGCTCAGAGCCGATCCAAACCCGCCAGGCCGCCGACAAGGCGGTGGCGGATCTCGGCTGGACCGGCGAGTATCTGTTGGATGCAGACCACATCAATCTCTCCACCGTAGACCGCTTCGTCGCACCCTGCGACTTCTTCACTCTCGACGTCGCCGACGACATCGGTGAAGCCGCCGACCCGGCCGATGTGGCGGCCTTCATCGCGAAACATCCGGAGCTGATCGGCACCGTCGCCATTGAGGGCATTGCCGCGCCGTTTGAAATTTCCCGCGCCGATGTCGAGAAGACCGCGAACCAATTCCTCAAGGCCACCCAGAAAGCCGCCGCCATCTATCAGCACATCGTCAAGGCCAAGGGAGGCGTGGACAATTTCGTCACCGAAGTTTCCATGGATGAAACCGACAGCCCGCAGACGCCGCCGGAAATGTTGATCATCCTCGCCGCCATCGCGGATCAAGGGATTCCGATCCAGACCATCGCGCCGAAGTTCACCGGTCGTTTCAACAAGGGCGTCGATTACGTCGGTGATGTCGCGCAGTTTGAAAAGGAATTCAACGACGACCTCGCCGTCATCGCCCACGCGATCAAGACCTATGGACTGCCTGCCGCGTTGAAACTCTCCGTGCACTCGGGTTCCGACAAATTCTCGATCTATCCGATCATCAAGAAAGCCATCCAGCGCACCGGCGCCGGTCTCCACATCAAGACCGCCGGGACGAACTGGCTGGAGGAGATCGTCGGACTCGCGGAAGCCGGTGGCGACGGACTCGCCCTCGCGAAACAGATCTACGCCAAGGCCCTCGAGAAAAAGGAAGCGCTCTGCGAACCCTACGCCACCGTCATCGACATCAGCGACGCCAAGCTTCCCTCCGCCGAAACTGTCAACGGTTGGACCAGCACCCAATTCACCGACGCCCTGCGCCACGATGAATCGAATCCCGGCTACAACGCGGACCTCCGCCAATTGCTGCACGTCGGATTCAAGATCGCCGCGCAACTCGGCCCGGTTTACATCCAAGCACTGCATGACAACAAGGAAGTCGTCGCGAAGAACGTCACCGGCAATCTGTTGGACCGCCACATGAAGCCGCTGTTTCTTTAAGGAGGGCGGACACTCTTGTCCGCCAAGCCAATGAAAGGAGAATAGGAGGAGCCTCCGGCACATTCCCTTTCGCTTTCCATTGACCCACGACAGGAGTGTCATGGCTCCCTAACTTTTCAAAATGATCGACTCCCACCATCACCTCTGGAACTACTCCACTGAAGAGTATGACTGGATTCCTCCCGGCTCGTCTCTCGCGCAGGACCAACTTCTCGCGGAGTTGGAAACGGCGACCACGGCTGCCGGAGTGGACGCCACTGTCGTGGTGCAGGCGCGCCAGGTGATTGAAGAATCCGACTGGCTGCTCTCACTAGCAGATCAATCCGACCTCATCGCCGGTGTCGTCGGCTGGGTGCCTCTCATTGATGCGAACGTCGGCCATTCACTCGCTCGTCTCGCCGCGCATGAAAAATTCAAAGCGGTCCGGCACGTCCTCCAAGGCGAGCCGGACAGCTATCTCCTCCGGGACGATTTCCACCGCGGGCTCTCGCTCCTGCCCGATCTCGATCTCCGCTACGATCTGCTGCTTTTCCAACGCCAGCTCCCGGTCGCCATTCAGCTCGTCGATCGCCAGCCGAAACTCGGCATCATCATCGACCACATCGCCAAGCCGGAAATCCGCAAAGGCCGGATCGATTCCGCGTGGAAAGCCGGAATGGGCGAGCTCGCCAAACGCGACAACATTCTCGGCGTGAAAATCTCCGGCATGGTCACCGAAGTCCTCGATTCCGAAATCGACGAAGCCACCCTCCGTGCCTACTTCGACGAGACGTTAGCGCTCTTCGGCCCGGACCGAGTAATGTTCGGCACCGATTGGCCCGTCTGCCTCCTTCGCATCGATTCCTATCAAGCCTGGGCGGAAACCGTCCGCCGCTTCGTCTCGGATCTAACTCCCGACGAGCAACACGCAATCCTCCACGACAACGCCGTTCGTTGTTACGATCTCCAAGAGGTTGTCTTAAAATAGGGGGTGGGGACGTCTCGTCCCCACGCATGGTCGAGACGTCCATGCCCCTTATGCGCGGTTCACGCGGAACAAAGTGGCAGGAGTGTCATCGACCGCACCCGGATCGAAATCTTCAGACCGCCTCTAAGGAAAAAAAGGACGCACCCGCCATCGAGAGGCCGGTGCGTCCGTAAGATCCAATCCGCGGCTGCCAGCCGGAAGGCGGCGATTACCTGTCGAGTTCGCGAAGTTTGATGTTGCAGAAGGAGACCGCATTGCCGTGCTCTTGGAGCATGATGTGCCCGTCCTCCCACTCGCCGAAAATCGGGATGTTATGATATTTGCTCGCGGCTACCCGTTTACGGAAATCCGCCGATCCACGCTCGAATGCCACGGTTTTCACGCCGTTCAGGAAGAACTCGACGTTCTTGCCTTTGGAAACGATGCGGGCGTGGTTCCATTGACCGACGATCGTCACTTTTTTGTCCAGAGGAGCGGGAATCAGGTCGTAGAGCGAGCCGATGGTGCGGTCGCCGTTGAGGCCGAGCTTGGCGTCCGGGTGGAGCTTGTCATCGAGGATCTGGAACTCCAAGCCGATGGCGGATCCGACGGCAGCCGGTTCGCCGGCCTTTGAAATCGGGGTGATGTTAGGCTGGACGAAGATTTTGATGCCGCTGTTGGCGCCCGGGGTGATTCGAAAGTCGAGTTTGAGTTCGAAATCCGAATAGCGCTTGCGGGTGATGATATCACCTCCACCGGCGGCTTCCTCGCCTTTATTCTCAAGGGTGCTGAGGATGCCTTCATTCATTTTCCAACCGTTGGTGGGAAACGCCTCGGTCTTGGGACTGCGCCAGCCGTCGGTGGTTTTCCCGTCCCAGAGCATGATCCAGCCGTCGGCTTTTTCAGCATCGGTCAGCGTGTTGAGCGCGGTTGCGGCCACCGGAGTCTGGGCACTGACTCCGGCAACGAGGCACAGCGCGAGAATGGATCGACGGAACATGAGGAGTTTCGATTTCATGATATGGATTGGTGGAATGGGTTGACCTTCCGACTATACGCCTGCCTCCGGGATTTCATGCGAATCTTTTTTTCGGGAGGCCAATTCCACGCCGGTAATCAACCCCGAAAAAAGCGCCGCTCCGCCGCCAGAATGTCTCACGGATTCTTCGACTGGCGCAGATAGAGAAAAAGATCGCGAACCTCGGGTTCTTCAAGGGTATTGAGCAAGCCGACCGGCATCATCGAAAGCGGGCTGAGCTCGCGTTTGGCAATGCCATCTTTCGACAGCGTGACCGGTGCGGCGAGGGTCTTGAGGGTAAGCGTGCGGTCGTCCTCCGCAGCAACGACTCCGGCGACAAGATTGCCATCCTTCATCGTGACGAACGTCTGCTGATAGTCGCGGCCGATGATGGCGTTCGGATCGAGGACGTTCTGCAATAGATAGTCGGTGTCGGAAAAGTTTCCGGGAAGTTCCGGTCCGATGTGACCGCCTTCTCCGAAGAGGCTGTGGCAGGCGGAGCAGGTTCGTTGGAAAACCGCTCTACCGTTTTTCACGTCGGCACTAAGGATGGCGTCGTCACTGAGAAATTGGCGGTAGCGTGCGATATCGGCCTGGCGCTGGGCGTCGGTCGGGTTGAGCGAACCGAAGTTTTTGGCGAGCCAACGGTCGAAGTCGTCGCGCCGCGCTCCCTGGATCAGACGGGCGACAGGGGCCGTGAGATCCTTGACGGGAATGGCGTTGGCATCAAAGGCGGCGATCAGCGCCTCAATGCCTGCTGGGCGCGCGACGAGGGTGGTTAGGGCCGCGGATTTTTCAAGCTGCGAGAGACTTGGATAGGCGATAATCACGGCTTTTGAAATCCGTGGATCGTCGTAGTTGGCGAGGGCATTCAAGGCATCAATGCGCAAGGCGCTTTCCTCGCCCGCCAACCCTAACAAAACTTCGACCGGCGCCAAATCGCGGCGGGCGACCAGTGACATCATCGCCTCGCGGCGGGACTTCACGGGGGCGGATTTGTTGGCCAGCAAATCGCGCATTTCATCGAGGGCGGAAGCACTGTCGAAAATCAGGGCGAGCGAGCGGGCTTGCTGGCGGACCGTTAAGTCGGGATCCACTTTGAGTTTCTCGTAAGCCACCGCCCAACCTTCCGGCTCAGGCAAATGCGGACGGCCCACGGCGGCGGCGAGCAGCCCTCGCAGCGCGGCGGCGCGGGTGACGGAATCAGCCTCGGATAACTCAGCAGTCAGAGCGCCCATCCCTGCGGAGGATTTCGTTTCATCTCCCAGCGACGCGGCAAGCACCCGGCGGGCGATGAATTCATGAAGCCGCGGCTGGCGGGTCGATTTGAACAACCCCACACCGCGCACCGGATCAGCAGCGACCGCACCTTCGGCGGCATACCAGATCATGAGCGGAAGATTGTGGTCGTTCACGTCCTCCGCGTGGTCGGCGAGCGCGGCAAGCAGCGGCCAACGATCGGCAGGCGCAAGCTTTTGCGCGGCGGAGGAAAGCCGCAAACGGACCGACGGCGAGGGATCCGATTTCGCCAGCGCGACAAAGCGGGCGAGCGCATCTTGGGTAAGACTCCCCTGCTCCGCGAGACAGGTCACAATCCAGCCGCGGACGAATTCCGACTTGACGGTTAGAGCACGCAGTGCGGTTGGTTCACTCAGCGCCCCCTGGCTGTGAAGTGTCCACAGCGCGCGGAGTTGGCGGGTGTCATCGGGATTTTCAAAGAGGATTTTCTCGAGCGCAGCGGTGGTTTCCGGATTCGGTCCGCGCTCCTGAAGCAAGCGGCGGGCGTGGCGGACATACCAATCGTTCGGGTCGAGCTGCATCTTCACCAGATCCATGTCGCTCAGCGCTGATAGATCCACCGCGCGCGGTTTCACCTGATCATTGACGATCTTGTAGATTCTCCCGTTAGACCGATCGGTGAAAGCGCGTTGTTGGTGGCATGGCACCTTGTCATACCAGTCGGAAATGAAGACCCCGCCGTCGGGCCCGTATTGCGGCGAGAGTCCTCGGAACCAGGCGTCCGGGCTGGCGATAAAATCAGTCTTCCGCGCGCTGCGGTAGCCGGAGCCCTCGCGAGTGAAGGTCTCGCAGCGCAGCTTGTTCATGTGCACGTCGTGGAAGAAAAAGTTGTCGCGCCATTCCGCCGGGAAAGCCCCGCCGAGATAGAACATCGCGCCGCAATAGCCGGCCTTTTCATAACGACCCCAGGCAATGGT
Organism: Luteolibacter sp.; assembly: GCF_039920825.1. GTDB lineage: Bacteria > Verrucomicrobiota > Verrucomicrobiia > Verrucomicrobiales > Akkermansiaceae > Luteolibacter. Next base: position 16,170 of record NZ_JBDSCX010000007.1, read on the forward strand.
CTCGATGTCATCGTAAATGTATGGATTGAAATGCGAGCCGGCCTGCCGCGTGTAGTGCGCTCCTTCAATGGCATGCCACATGTGGGGAACAACGCAGGCGGCGAAGAACGCCTCGCCGTGATCGTTCCAATCGAGCCCCCACTGGTTGCTCACACCTTCGCACCAGCGCTCGAAAATCTTCCGAGTCGGATGATAGCGCCAGACGCAGGCGTTGAGTGGAATACGCTCCGCAGCGGAGGCACCGGGGTGGCCGACATTCGAGTTGGTGAAAATCCCCTGCGTGCCGTATAGCCAGCCGTCGGGTCCCCAGGTGAAATCATTCAACGTTTCATGCGTGTCCTCCGCGCCCCAGCCGTCGAGCACGATTTGCGGTGGACCGTCGGGCACCGCGTCGCCGTCCTTGTCGGGGATGAATAACAGATTCGGCGGCGAGCCTAGCCAAACGCCTCCGAAGCCGACGGCAAGACCGCTGCTGAAGTTCGCCTTGTCCCAAAACACCGTGCGCTTTTCGAATTTCCCGTCACCATCTCTGTCCTCCAGAACAAGAATCCGGTCCTTCGGCTTGCCCGGCGATTCCGGATAGTTCGAGTTTTCCAAGACCCACAGCCGGCCGCGGTCATCAAGCGTGTAGGCGATGGGCTGGACGATGTCCGGCTCCCCGGCGATGACCTCCACGCGGAAGCCCGGTGGGACGACCATTTGTGAAGCAGTGCCGGCTGGGTCCAGCGCGTCATTGGCCGCCAGCGGTCGGGCGGGATCGCGGGTGGGATCGCTCTGGGCGGAACCCAAAGCTGATAGAACAAGCGCGAGGACGATTTGGGCTTTCATGAAAAATGAAGCCTATAAATCGTCGCAAGCGCGGACGAGCTTTCAAATGATCCGGAATTCGAAGGATTCCGGCCGGAGGATGCAGGGACCTATTCGCGCGCCTGGGCTGAAAGTTTTTCCGCGGTGATGTTGACGTTCACGGTACGGGTGGCCACACCGCCTTTGGAATTCACAATCGTGTAGGTGAACGAATCCGCGGTGGTGTTGCCCGGCTGCGGTTGATAGATCACCGAGCCGTCGCGCACCGTGAGGGACGCACCGTTGATGCTGAGAGGAGAAACCGACCGGAACGTGCAGAGCTTGCCGTCGTTGGCCAGCAGGGTGCTGATGGAAATTTTCATCCCTGCCGCAGGATTTCGGGAAGTCGTGTCGGTTCCCGGAATCGGAATCGTGCCGGTGGAAAACTGATAGCGACCGGATTCCACCGCGAAAACCGCAGCGCCGTTCTCCATCCGCAGGAACTTGACGCCTTCCGCACTGGATGCCAGCTTGCCGGATTCCCGGACGCTCGCGGCATCCTTGGCGGGAACATGAACAACGGCGGTGGTATTGGTGGGAATAGTGGTCGTCAGGGTAAAATTACCGTTAGCCGAACTCCAGGCGCTCGTAACGAGTCCGTGGATCGTGCGAAGTTCTCCTTCGACTTCGCTGAGCTTGCCACCGGTCACCGGACGGATGACCAGCTTCTTGAATCCGGCGCTGTCAGGATCCGCATCGATTCCGGCGACGGAGCGATAGAGCCATTCGCCGCACGAACCGAGCGAGTAGTGATTGAAGGAATTCATGCCGACGTTCTGGAATCCCTTGTCGGGCGTCCAACCGTCCCAACGCTCCCAGATCGTGGTGGCACCCATTTTCACGGAGAAGAGCCACGACGGGAAGGTGTCCTGCATGAGCAGTCGATAGGCGGTTTCGGTTTTGCCAGCCTTGGTCAGTTCCGGCAGAAGATAACTCACACCAACGAAGCCGGTGGATAGATGGTAGCCCTTGGCAACGATGTCCGCTTCGAGCAGATCGGCGACCGGAGCCCGCAGTTCGTCGGGCAGGAGTTCAAAGCGAAGAGCCATCAGATAGGCGCACTGGGTATCGCCCTTGATGTGACCGTCCGGCTTCACATACTTCGCAATGAATGCGGATTTGATGGATTGGAAAAGCTGTTCATGGCCGGTGGCATCCGCGGTCTTTCCAAGTGCCGCGGCGGCCTTGGCCAGGAGATGGGTGGAGTAGGCGAAATAAGCGGTGCCGATGAGTTCCTTATCGGTATCCGCGCCGATAGAGAGCCAGTCGCCGTAGTCGCTGCCGCGGCTGCCGCTGCGGATGAAGCCGTTGCTGCCGGCCTTGCAGTACTCGATCCATTTCACCATGGACGGATACTGGCGCTCCAGCAGTTGCAGGTCGCCATAAGCCTGATAGACAGTCCACGGGCAGATGACTCCCGCGTCACCCCACGCGGGAGTTCCTTTCGATGGACCGGCGAAGGGTGAGACGTCGGCGAAGCGACCACTCGATTCCTGACTGTCGGTAACGTCCACCAGCCACTTCGTGAAAAACGCGGCAACGTCGGCATTGTAGGTCGCCGTGCGAACAAACACTTGCGCATCTCCCATCCAGCCAAGTCGCTCGTCGCGCTGAGGGCAGTCGGTGGGCACACTCAGGTAGTTCCCGCGCTGGCCCCACTCGATGTTCGATTGGAGCTGGTTTACCTGTCCGTCCGAGCAGGCGAACTTGCCTGTCTGAGGAGTGGCGGAACCAATGACAATCCCGGTGACGGCATCCATCGGCGGTTTCTTTGTTAGACCGGTGAGCTCGACATAGCGGAATCCGTGGAAGGAAAACTTCGGCTGCCAGATTTCAACGGCTTCTCCCTTGCAGACGTATGTGTCGATGGAAGGAGCCCCCCGAAGATTGTCGGTATAAACGGTTCCATCCGGATTGAGCATTTCCGCATGGCGCAGGGTGATCTTGGTTCCGGCAGCCGCTGAAATCTTCAGACGAACCACACCGACCATGTTCTGGCCGAGATCATAAGTCCATTTACCCGGCTGGGGCACGGTCAGCGCCTTGGGCTGGATCTCGGACAACTGGCGGACGGGTTCCATCACCTGTCCGTTCATCTCGCGGAACGGCTCGTTGCGCTCAACCACCGTCGACCAATCCGCGTCATTGAATGCGGGCTTCTCCCAGTCACGGATTTCCTTGGTGGCGTCATAGTCCTCCCCCAACATGAAGTCGGTGGCCAGCATCGGGCTGACATGGGATTTCCAACTGCCGTCCGTAACGATCCGCTCGCTGCTGCCATCCTGATAGACCAGCTCGAGTTGGGCGAAAAGCGCCGGACTCTTGCCCCAGTATTGATAGCCGCCGTTGCCGATGTGTCCGGACCACCAGCCGTTGGCTACCTGGGCGCCGAGAACATTGCGTCCGGATGTTAGGAGCGATGTGACATCATATTCCTGATAGCGGAGGCGTTTCGAAAAGTCCGTCCACTCCGGTGCGAGGAAGTGATCGCCTACCCGTTGGCCGTTGAGCCTGAGTTCGTAAACACCGAGCGCTGTGGCGTAAACCGTGGCCCGTGCAAGCGGCTTTCCGACAGCGAATGACTTCCGCAGATAGGGAACCGTGGCTGGCGGAGCGAGGTCCGTCGGGTAGTGGAGCGGAGTATTTTCAGCAACGATCTTTTCCCATTTCTGGCCGTTCGCGGTGAATTCCACCCGCAGCCTTTTCATGTGATCGCGGGACGGATCGGTGCCGAGAGCGTCGTTGTTCACGACCACGGAGAAACTTCCGGGTTCAGCCAGATTGGCGAGCTTCTTGGTGACATCCAGCGAACCGGTGCCATCGATCGCTTCGTAAACCGCATGTGTGATCTCGGGTGGTGGCGGCAAATCCGCCGGGAAATGCAGCGTCGCCTTTTCCGGGAACAACTTCACTGTATTCTTGCCGGCAATCCCATATTCCACCCGCAGGTGCTTCACCTTGCTGTAGGCGGGATCTTTACCAAAACTCTCGTTTTCCACCGCCACCGAAAACGTACCGGCGCGGGCGAGTTCGTTCAACTTCGCGGTGACGTCAAGCGACGCGCCGCCATCGAGGGTTTCGTAGGCAGCCTTGACGATAACCGCGGCCGGCTGATTGGCTACCGGTTGGATCCGGGTGCTGGCGTCGATCCATTTCGCACTCCAATCGGCGGTTTGAAGCAGGCCGACCGTCCAAGTCGCGGGTTTGCTCCATTCCGAGCGCTCGCCGTCCTTGTCCCACGAACGAACTTTCCAGAAACACTGGGTGCGCGAACCCAATGGAGCGCCGCCGTATGACACTTGACTGGTGGCGTCTCCGGCCACCTTGCCGCTGTCCCAGAGATCGCCCTTGTTTTCCGCGAGCAAGGCGGGGGACGACGCAACAAGGATCTGATAGGCCGTCTGCATCTCACCGCGTTCAAGCGACTCCACCACCCAGGACAGTCGCGGCTTCACCACGTCGATCCCATGCGGATCGGTGAGATATTCGCAACGAAGGTTCGCGGTGGTCACCTCCGCACCGAGAGGAGTGGCGAAAAATGTCAGGGCGAGAAACGCCGTGCGGATGATCGACGATTTGCTAAATCCGGGGCTCCGGACGATGAGGTGGCCTTCCTGCGGTTTCATATAAATGGGTTCCTTTCGGGTTCTGGTGGAAATGGTCAATGGATCGCAAACCGGACGAAAAACCGGATGCTTCCGTTAGGGCTTGGGATTCGGAACGTGAGCCGATCGCGTGCGGGACTTCCGGGCAGGCGGTCGTTGCTGACGAAAACAACACCGGCGGCGGGCTGCCATTGGCCGACATTGTTCGAGCTTTCCGGGACAAGGCTCAATCCAGCCACATCGGCAGGACGTGTGATAGAGAGCAGCAGCGTGTTGCCAGCTTCCAAGGTGTAGGTGGGTGCCAGTCCCTGATCGGCGACGTTGGGATTTCCTCCAAGATAGTATTCGGCCAGCGTCGTCAGTCCGTCACCGTCCGCATCGAGATTGTCGGCCGGGTTTCCGTAGGTTGCTTTCCACGCCGCGTAATCTACCGAGTCACTCGCGCCCGGAGAACCGCCCGCCGCGGTGCTGGCGCGCCAGCTCAATGGATCGGAATGATCGGGGTTTGAAAACGGATTCACCAACACCAGCGAGTAGTCGGAATTACTGGGCAATGTAGGCCATGGAGCGGCGACACCATAGTCGAAGGTCCGGACCAGCGTGCTGTCGGCACGACGCAGCGTGATGGTCTCACCTTCATTCGCGAGCGAGCCGGTAAACAGTCCCGTCGACACCGGACGACCGGTGCCGAACTCGTTTTGGAAAGCCACCGTGTTTTTGATGACAACGACCTTCGCACCGGGAGCCAGACTCGCACCGTTGGCAAAGGTGAAGCCAATGCCTTGAGTGAAAGCCAATCCGCTCATGTCGATCGTCGCGGTGGTGGAGATGTTTTGCAGTTCGATATACTCGCTGTTGCCGCTTTGGACGAGCGGGTGATAGTAGATTTCCGAAACTACCAGATTGTTCGAAGCGGGAAGCTGGGTGCTGCCGGAATTGGTAATGGTGATGCTGTCCGCTCCCACAACCTGTCCGTTGAAATCAACGGCTTCGAGGTTGATCACGTTCGCTCCCGCGCCGACAGACACGACAGTTGACCAAGCGGTGGATGAGGTCCAGGTAACACCAAGCGGAGTGGTCGATCCGGCGAGCCGGATATTCCTAACATTCACCCAGCCCTGGCCGGCGAGCGCGACCGGAGTATCGTTGGTGGCGAAATTCGCGCCGCCATTGGTTGTGATCGCAAAGGTCACGGGTGCGGTGTCTGCATTAATGGCGGACAGGATGTAGTTGGAACGGGTGTTGATGTAACTCAAGTGCCCGGGGAAGTCTTCGTTCGGCAGCAAGCTTCCATAATGTGTCGTCCAGGCGGACATGTAGGACTGGTTGAAGACGGTGGTGCAAATGTCGTATAAATGTCCGAGATAGGCACGGCGGCGGGCCGGGTCGGCCGTCAGTTTCTGAAGCTCGTTGCTGGTGAAGATTGGCAGGGTCGCATTGTAGGCATAGTCGAGATCGTGCGGGAAATAGAGAACACGTCCGTCAGACGGACGGGCGAAGAACTGCCCGTTATGCTGTGAGTTCACGAAGAACGAATCCCCCGCCCCGCTGGCGCAGGAATAGGCGAGCGCGCGGAGCCATTGATCAACGTCCAGAACGTCGTTGACGGTGGAGTCGAACGCCGTGCCCGTCTTGTCGAACTGCTTGGTCATGGCGATGACGCGGCTGTAGTCGTCCTTGTCCTCGCTATTTTTCGTCAGATAGGACCAGCGGTAGCTTTCCTTATCATCACCCAGACTCGTCATTCCCACACCGACCACGCTGTCCGGCTGCGGCAGTTTGTAGCCGTTCGCATCCGCAGTGGTCGGATAGTAAATGAGCTCGTATTCGTAAACCGTGCCGTCCGCGCCATGATCGAACTGGGAATCGAGATAAACCGGTCCGAAGCGCGCCATCTGCAGGATCGCGGTGCTGGTGTGGGCGGGATTCGGGGCGATGACCTTCACCAGATCGTTGCTCTCGGCGGGAATGCCGCCGCTGGCATACATCATGTGATCGTAAAGAATTTCCTGCGCGCCGGTAATCTGTCCCTCGGAGCGGTCGATGGCGATGCTGCTGTGGATGCCCCGGAACAACTGGTCGTCGTTGAACGAGAGATTGAAGCCAACCCGTGCCGAGTTCTGGCGTCCGCGCTGGCTGCTTTTCAAACGGACACCGGCATTATAGTAGATCTCGTTTTCCCGATAGATCACCGTGCAACCGATGCGATCGTTGCTCATCAGATTGTTCGCCTGATAGAGCAGCGATTCGTCGGCCGGAGCCATGATGATACGAATGTTGTTCAAACCGTTGGTCGCGGCGAGACCATCATTAACCTGATAGATCGCGTGGGCCAATGCTCCTTCCGCCGGGAAATACGAGGTGGCGGGAACGGCGGCGGCATCGGTGGCGGCAACATAAAAGCGGACCACCGAAGCGGCTGCGTAGCCGGGGATGTGCGCGGTGAAAGTCGCGCCGTCACCGGTCGGCGTCATCGGCACGCTCGTGAACGCGCCACCGGAAGGCGAATAGTAAAGCGTCAGGGCTCCCAAGCCATCGGGATCGCTGGCGCGCGCGGTGACGGTGACGGTTTCTCCGGGTTCCGGCACGGCAGGAGAATGATTGAGAAATGTGAACCCGGGACCGATATTCGGCGAGACGGTCGAGTTGGCGAGACCAGGCGTGCCGAGGACCTGCGTCCGGGGAAGCACGGTGGTGCGCGGAAGCCGGTTGAAATACAGGCGGGTGTTGAGCTTGTTGCAGCCGCTGATCCAGCGGGCCTTGAACGAAATCTGATAGGTCCGTCCGTTCACGACGGAGAGCGCTCCGGGAAACGTGGTTTCGACATGGTTGTGCATGTGCTCGGTCGCACCGGTGGAATGCAGATAGAGCGCGTGGTTCGACGCATTGGCCGGGTCGGTGACGATGCGGGCATCACTGTGGTTTCCAAGGAAGCGCCATCCGCCCGTGCCGGATTCGAAATTTCCACCGCTGATCATGGACACGCCGCTGGCTCCGGGATTCTCGGTGACGGTGATGTCGTCGAGCAGGACTTCTCCTTCGTCGAGAAGACCCAGGATGAACTCGCGCCACTGACCGTCAGGACCGACGGAGCTCGCAGCAGCAACGCCCTGATAGGTGTAGGTTTGCCACGAACGGCGCGCGGTTTCATCGCTGGCGGCCCAGGATTCCGGCAGCGAGTTGTCGGAATGCGGATCACGAAGCTCAAGCGTGGAGCCTCCTCCGTCGGGTGTTCCCGGCCAACGGCCGCCATCGACATAGGAAACCTCGTCGGCCGGATTTCCCGACGCATCCTGAAGCAGGATGCGCTCGCCAGACCCGGAAAGGCTTCCCGACCACGGGCCTAACACAGTGAGGCCCGGAGCCGGGGGAATCAGGAACGGATCACGCGCGACAACCACGCGGGCACCGGGGGCGAGCGTGGTGCCGGAGGCGAAGGTATAGCCGATTCCCGCGGCGAATTTCCATGCGGACAGGTTCACGGCGGAGGTCCCGCGGTTATACAATTCGATCCATTGCTGCAGGGACGGGGCAGCCGGGAATTCAGGAACTCCGGGAGTGGTGACGACCGTTGCCGTGCCTTGGAGTCCGAAAACGAGGTCGCTGCTGCTGGTCGAGCTTTGATGGACCTCGACCGAGATCCGGTTGGTTCCGGTAACCGCGGTTCCGGACGGAACCGTCAGGGTGACCGGTCCGACCACTGCGGCCGTAGTGACGCCGGGATTCGCGAGGGTTGCCGCCGTGACCGTTCCGACAGGCACGTTGAAACGCGTGAGCTCGACTCCGTTCAGATAGATGACGGCACCGTCGTCGATCAGATGGGAAAGCGTCACCGAACTGAGATTCGCGGCATTCGCAGCGGACAGGTTGATGTCCGTTTCGAAATAGTAGGTGATGACGAACGGGTTGTTGGACGCAGGGGAATTGAGCGCCGTCCCGATCGCCAGCGGCAGCGCGTTGTTTGAAAAGGCCAGGGTTCCCGGTCCCGATTGCCAGCCGCTGCCGACCGCGTGGGCGGAAGCAGCCCAATTGGAACCAAGGATCGCGCCGGACTGGTTGTAGCGCCAGGTGGTACCGTAGGAAACCAACGGAATCGAACTGGTGACAGGCGGCGTTCCCGGGGTGGAGGGAAGTTCCGGCGCCTTGTAGCAGATTTCGTTGATGACGATATCATTCGTTAGAGCGAACTGGTTTAACCCGCCGGGAGTCGGAGCCGATGGACGCAGCCACTGGCCGGGATAGGCATCGCTGCGACCGCCGATCGCGGCGGCTGCGATCTGGACATCGGTGATCGCCGCATTCGTCGCGAGGAGGACGATCTTGTCACCGACAAGCGGCCGGAATCCGAGCTGGGCCTCGGTGAAGCTTACCACGGCACCGGCGGTTAGAGAAGACGCGGGCAGGGCGAAGGATGCTCCGCCTGAGATGCCCAGCGTGCAGCCGACCAGCGAAGTGGTGGTGGCCCCGTTGTTGCGGAGTTCGATGAAGAACGAGGGATCGGACGCGCCCGCGATTTCATTCAACCTCAGAGTCTGCGACTGGCCCGGATCCGCCGGAGTTTCCGTCCCCGCCAGACTCGCGGAAAAGTAGGCGCTGGGATCCGCGGCAGCCTTATGAAGCGAAACGGCAAGCACGTTGGTGCCGGAGACGAGTGACGACGACGAAAGCGTCTGGAAGCCGCTTGGCAGAGGCTGGGGAACGTTGGAAAGGGCCGCCGTGCCATGGCTGATGGTGCCGGCGGGAAGGTTCGTACGGGTGAGTTCCTGGCCGTTCAGATAGAAAATAGCACCATCGGCCACGGTCTGGTCCAGGCGGAGTTCCGTGCGCGACGGATCGCCGGTGAAGGTGAAGGTTTTCCTGAAATAGCTCGTCGGAGTGGCGGCCGCGAGCGGAGTGACGACCGTTGTGTTAGGGTATGCGGTGGTGAGGCCGTAGCGGGCTTCGAGGTATGCGCCGGCGGATTGGAATTCGGCGTCGGAAAGGGCGCTCTTGTAAACGAGCATTTCCGCGATGTCACCGTTGAAGCCGGCGCTCACGGTCACGGCATGCCGCCCGATGACGATGGGTTGCGGAGTAAGGTTGTCCCCGGGATCGTCGGTAGTTCCCTCCATCACGCCATCCACCCAGATTTCGAACCGACCGGCGACGGTGTTCCGGCGGAGGGCGACGATCTGGAACTGGGTGGTGGAGATCAGGGAGGTGGAAACGGGACCGCCGAGACCGTTGTTGCTGTCGTCGCGCTTCTGGAACTGGTAATGACCGTTAGACGCTTTGAGCGAAACGAGAGGTGCGTCGGCGATGGTGTGGTTGCGGTCGAAGATGTAATCGCTGTTGTCGGGAACGGAAATCGCCTTGCAGACGATGAAATAGACAAAGCCGGACGAGGGCGAGATGCCGGGCGACAAGGTCGTCCGGAATTCGTCATTGCCATCGAAGCGAACCACCGGCTCCGCCGTTGGAGTGGCGTTGGTGCGATAGGTCGGATTCCCCCCTGCGGTCGCGCTCTGCGTCGATCCGTCGGAGGTGGCGGTGTCGGTCCATTGGCTGAACGTCGCGGCATTGGCCACGCCGGTGATGGCACCGGCACGATAACGCTCGGTTAGATTCGCCGTGACCGTCAGCACGGGTGTGGACGACGCGGTGCCGAACAACGCCTGCCCCGTCGGCCATGCGGCATCGTTGAAGGCGTTGGTATTCCAGTTGGCGGCCGGGGCGGTGTTGGAATCGTTGTAGCGCCAGACGGAATTCTCGTCCGCCCAAGTGTGCCGGATGAGGGTTCCGGGTGGTGCGAAATTGGCGGCGGCGGGAGTCCCGCCCGGTGCGAGGCTGGCGGTCCAACTCGCGGCGTTTTCCGAGTCCGTGCCGGGCAGACGTTTCGCCAGAGTGGCCCCCACCCCGTCCGAGGCGATCGGCCATTCTCCGGTGTCACCATAGGTGACGCGGTCCATGAGGCGACCGGAACGACTGAGAAGTTCCAAGGTTTCTCCGGAGTTCGATAGATTTCCCGAAAACGGACCGAGAACGCCCGGCACTCCGGTGAGCGCGGCATTGGCGGGATTTTTCGCGACGACTAGAAATCCTCCCGCAGGAATGACGGTTCCGCTTCCGAAGGTGTAGGTGATGCCGTTGGCGAGCGACCATCCGGACAGGTCGACATTTACCGACATCTGGTTGTGCAGCTCGATCCACTCGGCATCCTGCGAGACGACCGGGTTGTAGTTCACTTCGTTGAACGTCACCACGGCATCGGCCAGCAAATGCGCCGGCAACAGCGCGACTGCAAAGAGCGCGGTTCGCAGTAAGACAGGAAAAGACATCGGGTGGTGTGAAAAAATTCGGGTGGTGAAACGAACCGCACTGGCTGAGCGAGGATTGGTGGCGGTGGAACCCACTCCAACCCTCGCTCCGGAGAGCGGGAAAGCCCCCGGAAACCGTTTTTTGGACGAGTCCCCGGGAGCTGTTAGCTGTATGGTAGTGATTTCGTGGTCAACCTGAAGCCGACCGCGAATCACGCTGAATCATTCGGTGCCTTGCACGCGGACGAACTTCTTGGCGCTGTCGACCGGGATCACCGCCTGCTTGCGGATGTAGTCCGCGGAGTAGCGTCCCGTTTGATTGGCGTCGGTGGTCGGAGTTACTCCGCTGGCTGTCCAACTACTCAGCGTCGTGCTTTCCTGAAGCACATAGACGCTGCTGCTGTTCAGACGCTCACACCAGCGGATGATCAGCGTGGAACCCGTGTCCTGAACGGTTGACAAGGTGCCGTTCGAAGCAATCGGTGAAGTGCCGAAAAGGAACTCGTTGAGGTTCGAGAAGCCGTCGCCGTCCGCATCATCCGTACGGTCGCGGTCAGCGGCGTTCGGGATGACCAAGGCCCAGTCTTCATAGGACAGGGAAGGACCATTGGTGACCGTTAGAACAGCAGATCCGGAAAACCGGCTGTCGTTCTTGTAGGTAGCCGAGGAGGTGGTGCTGCCGTAGGTTCCCGCGATTTGTTGCACGCCTCCATAGAACAGTCTTCCGACGGTTTCATCAGCAGAAACTCCGAGTTTTCCGCCATTGAGGATCACCTTGTTGGAGTCGGCGATGGAATTGCCGCTGACAATCAACTCTCCTCCGGAGACCGTGGTGTCCCCGGTGTAGGTGTTGGCTTGATTCAGCGACATCGACCCCGCACCGGTCTTCGTCAACGGTGAAACCAAACCATTCAGGTTTCTCAGAACAGCGTTCACGTCCAGATCGACGTCGGCAGTGCCTGTCACATCGGTCACATCGAAAACAGTTCCAGGCAAAGCAGCCGATCCCAACGAGACATTGGCATTCGGCCCTGCATTGGGAGTGTTGATGGTGGATGCCAGGTTGCTGTCGCCGCCAACGGTGACGGTGCCGACGAAGCACAAGCTGGTGTCGAATCCTGCAATGGCGATACCGTCGCCGACTGTGACCTCGGCATTGTTCAATGTGAGGTTGGCCACGAAAGCCAGGCCTGAACCTCTCAATCCCGAATTGTTGATCACAATGGATGGAGCATAAGCCGGCACTACGGAGGATTCACCAAGTGGCCCGATGCCATCGAGTGCCAGAGTGGCTCCCCCTTGGACCGTGACCACGTTGGTAGGAGTCATGGCTCCCGCAATACAAGTTTGATCAGGTCCGTTGCCGGCACCTTGTACCACTCCGTTTAAGGCAACCAGTGCCAGGAATCCATTGTAGGACGCAACTTCGGGAGATCCGACAGTTAGGCCAGCGGTGAACGAGTTGCCTACGTTGGTGAAACGAACGGCATTGGTTCCGGTGACAACAACGTTGCCATCACCGTTGATCGTCCTGTCGAAGTTATAGTCTCCGCCCACCGCGTTGATCGCGAATGTCGCCGGGCTGTTGACCATAACGTTGGATCCGAAGCCGGTGTTTCCACCATTGAAGTTGAGCTTGAGAGTGCCTTGGTTGATGGTGGTGTCACCGGTATAGCCGTAGCCTTGGACCTGCGCGTTGATCAGCTCCTGAGTGCCCGCGCCGTTTTTCACCAGCGACAGCGCGCCACCGTTCTGGTCGCGGATGATACCGGCGAAACTATGATCGGTGGCGGCATTGATCGTTAGGGTGGCGGGATCGGGATCGAAGGTATAGCCCGGTGCCGAGGTCTCGTCGTTCTGGATGATTGCAATCCGGTTACCAGTTCCACTTTCGATACCAGCGACGGTCTGATTGCTGCCGCGAAGTTGGAATTTTCCGTTCACCGCACCAGGGCCGGTCACGAATTTGATCAACGAATTCGGACCGAATTGGTTGGGGAGATTCGCAATCGCAAATGCGTCGAACGTGATGTTACCCACGGTCAGGTCGCCGGGAATCGAAGCACCCGCCGGGTTTGCCAGGAATAGGGCCCCCTGATCAACGGTGATGCCCGAACTGAAGGTGTTCGTTCCGGAAAGCGTGAGGTTGTTGATCCCCTGCTTCTCGATCGCCGCACTGCCGCCGATGTTGTTGGAAATTTCGGCATCTCCGCTTGTCGTGTCCAGGCTCAGTGTCGAACCGGGATCGAAGCCTCCGGTGTTGAGCGCGGCAACGTCGGCACTGGTGAACTCACCGGTGCCGCCCACCCTGAGAGTCAGAGTGGCATCCGGCGCAACAAGGATGTTGCTGGCGGACCAGTTGGCGGTGTTTCCGTTATAGAGGGAAAGCCGCTTGCCCATTTTCAGTTCACCGGCGCTAACAGTCGTCACTCCGGAGTAGGTGTTCGCTCCTGTCAGCGTCAGCGTGCCTGTTCCGGTCTTGAGCAGACCGCCGGTGGCGGAAACGGATGCGTCGGCAATGGAACCGGCATAGCTCGACGAGGTCGCATCGCCTACAAACAGATCCGTGTGAGCGTTCGATCCGGCATTGCCGAGGAAAACGGTCCCGCCGGTTCCCGAAAGGCTGTTGAGAATCGGCTGTGGCGAGGTGAAGCCGGCCGAGCCTCCGCTCAGCGACAGCGCCGCGGTGCCCACCGCACTGTCACTCCCAAAGGTCAGCGAGCCGTTGCTCACCGTCGCACTTCCGGTTAGAGTATTGTCAACGGAAAGAGTCAGGTGGCCGGTTCCGGAAACCGACACACCGGAGGCTGTCACGGAATTGGCAAACGCGGCGCTGCCCGCACCCGTCAAGTCAATGCTGTTCGTCACGGTGAGCACGTCACCACTGAACGTGTAAGGATGGGCGAGATCGTTGCTGAACGTCAGGCCGCCCGACGTCAGCGCTGTCGGAATCGTGATCGACCGGTTGGTGGCCGGGGTGGAATCGAAGTGCACCAGCGCGCGGTAGTCGAAAGGTGCCGCCACACCACTGAGGGTGTCTTTCCAGTTGCCGGACGAGGGGTTGATCCAGTTGGCATTGGTGCTACCGGTCCAAGTCAGGTCATTGACGAGTGGGGCGGCGGAGCCCAGCGCGATGAATTCGCGATAGCCGGCATAGCCGTTTTCCTGGTTATTGAAGAGGAACTTGACCACCGCCACATTGGTAGCGAGATAGCCTGAAGTAGGGGTAATCCGCGTATGCGTGGCGTTCGTCGGCGAAAGGGTGTGGTTGTTGACAGTCTCGAGTGAGATGAAAGTGCTCTCGCTCCCCACCTTAGAGTACTGAATGGTGAAATTCTGGTCATCCCGTCCGCCGTCACCCCATGCACAATAGGAATCGAACGAAGTGAGGTTGTAACCATTGGTATTCGCTGAAACGTCCAGCGGAAGCTCGACGGAAGTGCCATTCAAGGGAGCAACACTGGTATTTTGTACGCCCGCTGAGCCGGTCGATCCATCGGTCAGGATTCCCCAGGACGTGCCGGTGTTATCGCCGTTGCCATGGTTGCTGCCCGCCGGAGCTCCGGGATTTTTTGTCAGGCCGTTGTTCAGGAGATTGGTCCCCGATGGCAAGGACCACGTTCCGGTGTTATTGGATTCGTTGACGACGTTGATCGTGTAAGGAGTGTCACGCACGATGAACTCACGGAAACCTTCGTAGCCATTTTCCTGACCATTGAACGTGATCTTGATGGATTTGGCACCAGTGGCCAAGAAGCCTGTATTGGAGGAGACGCTGGAATGAGTGGCGCGGTTGCCGCCATTCAGGAACTCGCTGGTGTTGGCGATGGTGGTGATGGGGACGTAAACGCCCGGGTTCGCCACCGTGTCATACTCAAGAAGGAAATGCTGGTCATCGCGGCCATCGCTGGCCCACGCGGCGTAGGAATCGAAAGTGGCGATGTCGCGGCCTCCGGCGTGGCCAGTGAGATCCAGCGGGAACACAACCGAATCGCCATCGTTAGGTGTAACGGCGCTGGAGGTCTGGGTGTGGTCACCGAAGCTGCCGTCGATCAGTCTGCCCCAATTGCTGTCCGAGCCTTCGTGGGTGTTCGCGGTGCCTGCCGGAGCGGTGAGAAGATTTGGGCCTGCGGGCAGAACCCAGGCGTTGTCGCCATTCTTCAGGTTGGAGACCGCGGCGACCGGAGTGGTGTCCTGAGCAATGAACTCGCGATAACCAACGTAGCCGTTTTCCTGATTATTGAAAATGACCCGGAGCGAGTGGACTCCGGTGGCGAGAAAACCGGTGGTGTCCGTCAGCCGGGTGTGGGTCGACCGGACATTGCCGGTGTGGACGCTGGCAGAAGTGATGTTGATGAAAGTGGTGGGAGCCGCCACCGTGGAATATTGGAGGGTATAGTCTTGGTTGTCGCGGCCGCTGTTCCCCCATGAGCAGTAGGAATCAAAGGAGGTGACATCACGACCACCGGGGTGACCGGTGAGATTCAATGGGAAAGTGACGACATCGCCGTTGTTTGGCGTGCAACTCGCGAGCGCACCACCTCCACCGTCGCTGATGGTGCCGTCGATCACGGTGCTCCAATTGCCGTCCGACCCTTCGTGGGTCACCACGCCGGGTGATGCTGGCAGGGTGAGGAGATTCGCGCCCGAAGGAAGCGTATACGAATTGGTGTTGTTAGCCTCGTTGGCAGCCACGACGAGGGCGTGGGCCGAGCTACAAGCGATCAGAGGGGCGAAACAGACGACCAGGGTCCGTGGGAAGTTGCGAAGCGAACGGGGTTTCATTGGATTTATTGGATTTCGGGTTTTATCAAACAGGTCGGACGCAATGGATTTGCCGACACCCATCCACTGCGGCAGCCGTGGTGGAGACCGGTTCAGATAGTGCCGTTTGTGGACTCTGTGAACCTCCTCGTTTATGGAGTATGTCACAAACCGCTTATTTACAGCATATTACAGACCCAATGATTCAACAATTTCCGGGCAAAATCCATCTCAACCTATTGAATCCTCGAAATGCGAAATCCGTCTCCGAGTCGATCAAAACCGCCACGGCAATTCATTTCAGACTCCTCCCTTGGAGTAAGCCCCACAGGACTCGCGAACCACCAAGCCGGGTGTCAGACTGATGCTGCGTGGAGGAAGCGAAGGATCGACCAAGCGGTCCATCATGGCGCGGAATGCGGAAATCGCGATTTCCTGACACGGCTGGCGAACGGTTGTTAGAGGCGGCGTCACGAGGCCGGCGAACCCCGCATCGTCGAATCCCACCACCCGCACGTCGCCCGGCACCGAAACCCCGAGTTTACCCAACGTCTGGATAAGCACGGCGGCTGTATGATCGTTGCCACAGGCGATCGCATCCGGCCGCCCGGCCATGATCTTGTTGGCGAAAACCGGGTCGGCGACATTGCCCCTTTCGGTTGTCACCGAGCAGGAGTTGCCGCCGCAACGGCGAACCGCCTCCCACATGCCGGTGTGGCGGGCATCAACCGTCGATGCCGACCATGGACGCGCCACGCAGGTAAATTTCAGGCAACCGAGCTTGATGAGATGTCTTCCTAACAAATATCCGCCACCGGTATTGTCGACCCCGACGAGATCGAACTCACTGCGTTCCGGAAATGGTGTTAGATCGTGATCGACCAGCACAACGGGAATACCGGCATCACGCAACCGCTTGACCATTCTGCCATTCGCCTCGGCCCCGCCTTCCATCAGTTCATAGGGAGCGAAAAACACACCATCCACCCGCTTTTCGATGAACTGCTGGCACAATTCCTCACCATGCTCCAGCCGGGTGTCGGCATCCAGCTTCGGCAGGGTCGAGCCGCCCCAGACGAGGCCATATTCGTGGTGCCGGGCCAGACTGGCGAGATGCCCGGCGATGAGTTGGAAAATCTCAGTATGTCCGAAGTCCGGCATCAACAATGCCAACATCCGCGTGGCGGAAGCCGTGGCAGGCTGCTTGGGGGGTCTCGCATAGGTCCCCGATCCCGCCCGGCGGATAACCAGCCCCTCATCGCCCAGAGTGCGCAGTGCCTGAGCCACGGTTGGACGCGAAACCCCGAAGCGCTCGACCAGTTGGGCCTCGCTGGGCAGGCGTCCCTCTTCGCCATACCGGCCGGCAGAGATTTCCTTGCGCAATTCGGCCGCGAGTTCGGCGTGTTTGGTTGAAAATGAAGCATTCATGGGAATCTGTCATTGCTGAATTCAAAACCTACCAGCACAGGTTTAGCCGTGAAATTCAATGGGTTTGAACGTGTTGTTAACGCGGAGCGTCTCGCCCGTGAAACTCCTGATTTCACTAGGATTTCACAACTCATTCGATCATAGGCCTTTGAAACGCAAGAATTTTTCCAATTGTCATGACAGGAATTGCAGAAAGAAATTCCGTGACTTCGCAGCAAGGAGAATTTCGGGAGCCCGTTTCTGTATTCCAGTCATGAGCACTTACCGATCTGCCAATACAAGTAATTCTCAGATTTTCTGTTTCCCGGTTGCCGCTACGGCAGGTTGCCGACTTCCTCAAAGTTGCCTTCCCGCCGCATCAACTGATGAAACCCGTCTTGAAACCCATCGTCCTGGCTGTCGCAGCCCTCGCCGTTCAGCCCGCGTTTGCCGGAGTGATTTTGTTTCCCAACTCCGACTTCGAAGCAGGCACACTCTCTAACTGGACCGCCGTCGGCACAGCTTTCACCCGCCAGCCAACCTTCGGCGACAACACCACCGCCCGCGAAAATGTCGCCAGCCTCCATCAGGGCAACTACTGGATCGGGACCTTTGAAAACTACGACGGCATTACCGGAAATCCCGGGGACACCCGCGGCGACGGAGCAACCGGCACGCTGACCTCGCAGGAATTTACGATCTCCAAACGCTACATTACGTTTCTCGCCGGCGGCGGAAACCTGCCCGGCCAGACCGGCATCAAGCTGCTCTGCGAAGGCCAGGAATATGCCATGGGCACCGGCTTCGACAGTGAGTCGATGTTTCCAGTGACGTTCGATGCCGCAGTCCTAACAGGAAAGCTCGTCCGGGTGGTGATCTTCGACCAGGCAACGGGTGGCTGGGGCACATCAATGCCGACGATTTCGCCGCCAGTGACGAGCCCGCTCCAGCCAGTGACGGCGGGTTCAGACTCACTCCCGGCTTCCCCGCCGCGGATCCTCCAGGCGTTGGCTACGACCAGACGTCGCGTCCGCAGATCCATTTCACCTCGCGCCGGAACTGGCTCAACGACCCTAACGGCATGGTCTTCGACGGCCGGGATTACCATCTGTTTTTCCAACACAATCCGCTGGGCACCGGCGGAGGAAACCAGGTCTGGGGCCACTCTGTCAGCACCGACATGCTCCACTGGCGGCAGGTCGACCATGCGCTGCTTCCCTATCAGGTGGATGGCCGCAATGGCGTGATCTACTCGGGCACAGCAGTGGTCGATCACAACAACAGCCTCGGCATGCAGGTGAGTTCGCGCAAGACACTGGTGGCCTTTTTCACCTATGCGAACACGGGACCGTCCTATCAGGCGATGGCCTACAGCACCGATGGCGGCGTAACGTGGCAATATTACAACAACGGCCGCGCAGTGGTTCCCAACCAAGGCTTCGACAACGTCGAGCGCGATCCGAAGGTATTTTGGCATGAAGCTTCGCAGCGCTGGGTCATGGTGCTGTGGGTGCATACCAACCCCGGCCGGGTGCGTTTTTTCACCTCGACCAATCTCAAGGATTGGACGTTCGCATCCGACCTGTTGCGCGACTGGGCGTTTGAATGCATGGACCTGTTCTTCGCTCCGGTGGACGGAAATCCCGCGAATACCAAATGCGTGATCTACGATGCGAGTTTCGACTATGAGATCGGCACGTTCGACGGCACCACCTTCACCACCGAAGCCGGTCCGTTTCACGCAAGCCGCGGAGATTTCTACGCCGCGCAGACATTCAACCAGGCCCCAGGTGGCCGCACGGTGCAGATCGGATGGATGAATGGTGGTCCGAACTCCGCCACCAGTTACGGCGTGCCCTTCAACCAGCAAATGTCCTTCCCATGCGACCTAACATTACGAACGACGCCGTCCGGCGTTCGTCTCTGTTCCTTCCCGATTCCCGAGATCTCGACGCTGGTCAACTCAACCCAGGTGGTGACAGAGCAGGCACTCACCACCACCAGCAACCTGTTCAACGGCATGGGAACCCTCGACCTGGTCGATCTCTCGCTGGAGTTCAGTCCCGGCACCGCCACGCAGATCGCCATCGATCTCCCGCGCACCACGGTCCGCTATGACGTGGCCAGCGGTGCCCTTACCCACACCGGAACTAACGGCAGCACCGTCACCTCGGTGGACGGACCCCTAACACCCCGCAACGGCCGGGTGAAACTGCGCCTGCTTCTCGACCGCCTGAGCTTGGAAGCCTACGCCTTCGACGGCGAGAGTTTCGGCGCACATTACATCAGCCCCACCGGTGGGACCGGAACACCTTCGCTTCGCTCCATCGGTGGTCAGGCGTATGTGTATTCGCTCAGTGTGAAGTCGCTCAACTCCTCTTGGACGCCTGAAACGCCGCTGGCCACGACGATCCTCAATCCAGGATTTGAAACAGGAATCCCCAGCGGATCGACGTTTCACAATGCGGTTCCTAACTGGACGGCCTTCGGCGATTGGACGGATGCGGCGGGGTATCTGGACGACAGCAACGACGCCCTCACCCAGGCAGCAGGCTATCCGAATTTCACCGGTCTCGGAGCAGCGTCGCTGAAGGCGCGGAATAGAGCCACGGAGAACCGTGCTGGCCTGTTCCAGTCCCTCGGCCATGTCGCCTCGGCGGATCTCGGCAAAACCTTCACCCTAGGCGCTGACTTGGGAGCGCGGATCATGGATGGCCCCGGAAACTACGCTTACACCGGCGATCTGACGGTGTCGTTCAGGAAAGGCGTCACCGCCGGAGTTCCAGGTGACAAGGGAACCTTGCTGGGATCGGCGGGAACAAAAACGGTCAACGCCGACGATGCCGCACTGCCTTCGCTCGCCAACGTCACCCCCGTTAGAGCGACCGCAGTCTTCACTCCCGTCCTTGCGGATGTCGGCACCGAAATATTCGCGGTGATCGATCTTCAAAACACATCGGGCAGCACGACCGCTACCGATGGAGAGAAACAATACCTCGCCGACAACGTAACGCTCGAAGCGGATTTCCCCATCATCCCGGCAGGCCCGATGGCCTACGAGGGATTCGACTATGCCGCCGGATCCGCAAACCTATCAGGGAAAAACGGAGGTATAGGCTGGGCCGCCGCCTGGCAGACGGTCGACAGCAGCAGTGCGGATATCATCGCCGGAAGCCTGGCAGCCGGCGGCAATGCGCCCGCGGATTTCGGACTCCTCTCATCAGGAAACAACACCCGCCTTCCCAACGGGCGCCGAATAGGCAGGCTGCTCGATACCACACTCACCGGACCGTTCGGAGCGCGCGGATACGTCGACTCAAACGGCCGCATCGGCGGGGACGGAACCACTCTCTATGTCAGCTTCCTGCAGCAGCCCAACGGCACCAGCCTCTTTTATGAATTCGAGTTTCACCGCGACAATCTCGGCGATTCGGGCCGGATCGCCGGCATCGGCAACGACCAGGCGGGCAACAACATCAACCTGCGCGCGCCTAACAGCGTGCAGACCACCATCGGAGCGGGAAGCACGGCGGTGAATTTCTATGTCATGCGCATCGATTTCAAAGCGGGCAACGATGACGTCTATATTTACCGGAATCCGACTTCCCCGACCGAGCCGGGCTCCCCCACCCTGACCCGGCTGGCCGCCGCGGACATGTCATTCAACGGCATTTCCTTCGGTGCCTTCGTGAACGGCCGGACTGTGGCTCACGACGAGATCCGCATGGCCAGATCGTGGACGGAGGCCGTCGGACAAACGCCATTCACTGCTTGGACCAATGTGAAGGGACTGGACGGATCTCCCGGGAGATCCCCTGCCTTCGGCGCCGATCCGGACGGAGACGCCATCCCTAACGGACTCGAATGGATCCTCGGAGGAAACCCGCTCGCCCGCGACGCGGCGGCGTCCGTCACCTCCAGCGCGGACGACGGACTAACGCTCTCCTTCACCCGCGACGAATCCTCGCTCGGGAGCTCCACACTCGCCGTGCAATGGAGCTCCGGCCTCGACGGCAGTTGGACCGACATCCCGATCGATCAAAACGGGGGAACTCATTCCGGCGGTGTCGTCGTCACGGTCAATGAAAGCGCTACCCCGGATATGGTGACCGTTCACATCCCCGCTTCGAACACGGCAAACGGCAGGATATTCGCACGCCTCCGGGCGACCATACCATGATCGTGTCAACGGAACCCATCGATCTCAAACGTGATCTCGAAGTGAAGGGCTAACATCCAAAAAACCGGCTCTTCCCGCGGCTTTGACGTCCGATTCCCTGAATCATGTTCATCGATAGGGAGCGGGTTCAATTCGCGCAAAGAGCC
Source organism: Luteolibacter sp. (assembly GCF_039920825.1). GTDB lineage: Bacteria > Verrucomicrobiota > Verrucomicrobiia > Verrucomicrobiales > Akkermansiaceae > Luteolibacter. The sequence goes on from NZ_JBDSCX010000007.1 coordinate 37,414, forward strand.
TGATCCATCGTCGAATTCGCTCAGCGGGTGACGGGGCCCGCCATAGCCGGATCACCACGGACTGACTCTTCTCCTGGTATGGATCAACATTCCATCAAGCTTCGTTCGCGCATTCTATCAGCGCCAAGAACTTGTAATGATTACCGACAAACCTGACATGACAGGAACCTCCAAACACAGGGATTTTTTCGTTGTCGCAAACGACTCCTTATCGGCTTGTGAGGGGAATTCAATCAGTGAGGCGATGATTCCCACGTCGGCGTCTCCTCTCTCGTTGCAAACCCAAAGAACACAAATCCCATGAAACTGATATCTCCCAATTTCAGCGCGAATTCCGCCGCCCTGCTGGCCGGATTGTTGCTGGTCCCCCTCGGCGCGCAGGCCACGCAATTGGCCTATGAGGGCTTCGACTACGCCACGGGCTCCGGAAACCTAACAACCCAAAACGGCGGCACGGGATGGAACGGAGCTTGGCAGACGGTCAACAACGGCAGTGCCGATGTGATTGCAAGCAGCCTCGCCGCAGGAGCCAGCTCGCCCACCGGCTACGACCTCCGCTCGCTCGGAAACAGCAGTAATCTGCCGAACAACCGCCGCGTTGGGCGGTCGCTCAATACCTCCACCACGGGGCCGTTCGGCTCGCGTGGCTATCGTGACCCCAATGGCCGGATCGGGGCGGATGGCACCACGCTTTATCTCAGCTTCATGCAGCAGCCCGACGGCACCAGCGCTTATTACGAATTCGAGTTTCATCGCGGCGATCTGGGAGACGGCGGACGCATCGCCGGCATTGGCAACGACACCGGCACGACCAACGTGAACCTGCGGGCCCCCAACGGCACTCATTCCGCCATCGGCGCGGGCAGCACGGCGGTGAACTTTTACATCGTGCGGATCGACTTCAAACCCGGCAACGATGACGTTTACGTCTATCGGAACCCGACCTCCGCCACCGACCCCGGCCTTGGCGCAGCCACACTGACCAAGACTGCCGTCGCCGACATGTCTTTCAGCGGAGTTTCCTTGGGCGCGTTCAACAACGGCCGCACCGTGGCTCATGACGAAATCCGCTTCGGCACGACTTGGGATGATGTGGCTCTGGCGGCGACACTTGCCGCACCCGTTTTCACCAGCCAGCCGCGGGCGACCGTCAATGCCTATGTTGGCGGTTCCATCGGTTTCACGGCGGTTGCCAGCGCTCAGCCGGATTCGACCTATCAGTGGTATAAGGGTGCGACCCTCCTCTCGGGACAAACCAGCTCGACGCTTAATCTGAGCAATATCCAACCCGGTGATGCGGGGGCCTATCATGTAGTCGCCACCAATTCACAAGGCTCCACGCCATCCAACGACGGAACAGTGGTCGTCCAGACCACGCCGGCCGGTTTGCTGGCTTACGAAGGATTCGACTACAACACCGGATCCACCAACATGGATGGGAAATTCGGTGGCCTCGGCTGGGGCGCCGCATGGGCGGCCGTCGACAACGGCGGGTCAAACGTGCTGGCCGGCAACCTCGCCGCCGGAACCAACGCTCCGAATGGGTACGATGCGATGTCGCTGTCAAACAGCTCATTCACGCCCAATGCGCAGCGCAGCGGCCGTTTGGTGGACACCACGCCCGGTGGCCGCTTCGGCACGGCGGGTTACGTGGACGGAAATGGCAACATCGGAGCCGATGGCAAGACTCTCTATCTGAGCTTCATGCAGCAGCCGGACGGAACCAGCAAATTCTACGAGTTCGAGTTCCATCGCGGCAACCTTGGCGATTCGGGCCGGATTGGTGGTGTCGGCAACGATACGAACAACCCCGTCGTCAACCTGCGCGCTCCCAACAACGCAACGTCCCTGATCGGTCCCGGCAGCACGGGCGTGAACTTCTACGTGGTTCGCATCGATTTCAAGTCCGGCCCGGACGATGTCTATGTCTATCAGAATCCCATCTCCGCCTTCGAGCCAGGCACGCCCACGCTGATCAAGACGGCCGTGGCCGACATGTCCTTCAACGGAATCTCACTGGCTGCATTCGACAACGGGCGCACCGTGAAACACGACGAAATCCGTCTCGGCCAGAGCTGGTCGGATGTGGTCTTCGGCACCAGCCGCCTCCCGCTCACCTGGGTGGGCGATGGCACCTCCAACAACTGGAACTTCGCCGACGTCAATTGGAATGATGGAACCGGGGCAACCCAGTTTACGGATGGAAATCCGGTGACCTTCAGCGACAGCGGCTCCGACACCCCTGCGGTGAACGTGACCACCGGTGTCTCCACCGGCTCCGTCACCGTCACCGGCGACACGAAGAGCTACAGCATCGGCGGCAGCGGCACGATCACCTGCTCCGGCGGATTGACGAAGTCCGGTGCCGGTTCGCTGACTCTAACCGGCGCATCGAACTTCAGCTCGGCAATCATCGTCAGCGGCGGCGACCTGTTTCTGAACGGCACCACGTCGGTGGGAAGCCAGCTCAACCTGAACGGGGGAACAATCTCCGCGACATTGGGTGGAACCAATACCTTCACCGGCACCCTGTTTGCCAATGCCGGCACGCAATCCCTCAGCGGAACGAATTCGTTCGCCGGAATCGTGACCACCACTGCGGCTACCACCATCACCGGCCCGACATCGATCACGGGAACCGGAGGAACAGCCGTCTGGATCGGCAACCTGGCCGGCGCAAACGCATCCCTAACGGTTGAACCCGGCGGCTCGCTGAACATCACCGGTATCTTCAGTGATGCCTGGGTGATCGGACGTGACGGAGGCAATGGCTCGGTGATACAAAACGGTGGCACCATCACTTACAATTCAAGCAACCATCCTGATGCGTTCATCGGTGCCAGCGGTGCCGGCGGGACCGTCGCATCCTACGTCATGAACGGCGGAACACTTGAAATGAGCAACACCCGTCTCGGACTCGCCATCGGCCCCATCACCTCCCAACTGGATCAAAACGGCGGAACGATCAACGTCCGCCAATTGGAATTGGGATCCATCCTCACGACCGGAACCGGCATTTACAACCTCACCTCAGGCACTTTGAACGTCGGAACGGATGGAATCACGAGCGCCGGTGGCTCGGGCCACTATGAAATCAACCTCAAGGGCGGCACCATCGGCGCGGCAGCCGACTGGTCCTCTCCGCTGGTGATCAGACTCATCAATCCCGTGACCTTCGATAGCGCGAATCACAAGATCACTCTATCAGGAGGTCTCACGGATTTTGACACGCCCACCGCTGCCGGAGGACTGGTCAAGACCGGTTCCGGAACCCTGGCCCTAAACGGCTTCAACGACTACACCGGCCCCACGACGATCAGTGCCGGCACGCTTGCCGGCAACGGAAACCAATACTCAGCAGTGACCGTTGCGTCGGGAGCAACCATCGCACCAGGAGACAGCGCCATCGGCGTCTTCTCTTGCGACACGGCCAGCCTCGCGAGTGGTTCCACCCTCGCGGTGAGCATCAACAGCACCTCCGACAGCGCCGATGAACTGGCGGCATTCGGCAGCGACATCAATATCAATGGCGCCAACCTTACATTCGAGGAAATCGGCACCGGCATCGTCACCGTGAATACCGTACTCCCGATTGTTGAGGCCGTGGGTACTATTACTGGCACCTTCGCGGGCTATCCCAACGGTAGCACGGTCACGGTCGGCAGCAATATCTTCACCCTGAACTACACTTCAGGGCAGGTGACTCTCACTGCCGTCGGCACGCCTTACACCAACTGGGCCGATTCAAAGGGCCTTGATGGAACTGCGGGAAGGAACCCTGCGTTCAACGCCGATCCGGATTTCGATGGAGTTGCCAATGGTTTGGAATGGATCCTCGGTGGCGATCCTCTCGCCCAGGACGGCGGCACGCTCGTCACTGCAACCGGTAGCGGAACAAACGGCCTCACCCTGACGTTCACCCGTGAGGAAGCCTCGCTCGGAAACGCCACGCTGATCGTTCAATGGGACGACAATCTCGACGGCATTTGGACTGACGTCCCCGTCGTGCAAGCTGGAGGATCCTATGCCAACGGAGTCACGGTTGCCGTGAACCAAACCGCCACACCGGACGCCGTCACCGTCCACATCCCGGCTTCCAACGCCGTCGATGGAAAAGTGTTCGCCCGCCTGCGCGCGACCTTGCCGTAATCCAAACCATCCCCATCATCGGGGGAGATCCATTACCCTTGCTGCCAGCCCGCCGACGCGCGGGCTGGCAGCCTATTTTCAGACTTTTCATCTCTTGCGTGAGCACCCAACTAACAACCACTATTCTTTTCCTTGCGGCACTCGCCCACCCCGGCTTGAAGGCCGCGGACGACATTCTCATCGCCGATTTCGAAGGAGCGGACTACGGCGGCTGGAAAGTCACCGGCGAGGCCTTCGGGAAGAATCCGGCCCAGGGCGCGCTTCAAGGCCAGATGGCTGTAGATGGATTCCTTGGCAAGGGATTCGTCAACAGCTATCAGGGCGGCGATGACACGACCGGCACGCTGGTTTCACCAGAATTCAAGGTCGAACGGAAATTCCTCAACTTCCTGATAGGCGGTGGTGGATTTCCCGGAGAAACCTGCATCAACCTGCGGTCGCTCGGAAAAGTCGTGCGAACCTCCACCGGCCCGAACCAACAGCCCGGCGGCAGCGAGCGGCTGGATTGGGAAACGTGGGATCTATCCGATCTGATGGGAAAAACCGTCTCGTTGGAAATCATCGATTCGCGCAAAGGCACCTGGGGTCACCTGAACGTGGATCAGATCGATCAAAGCGACACTCCGCGGGTGATGGAAATCCGTCAGGAGTTCACCGTGAACCAGCGCTATCTGGTCTGGCCCGTCAGCCTCGACACGAAGCTGAAGAAACGCTTTTTCATGACGCTGGACGGCGAGGACAAGCCTTTCACCTTTTCCGACATCTGCCTGACCAACCATCCCGACTTCTGGGTCTTCACGGATCTCGCCAACTTCCAGGGCAGGAAGATCACCATCACCGGAAAACTTCCCGGCGCACTGCAGGAGGCTTGGAAAAAAGTCGCCATCAGCTCCACCTATCCGGGCGAGACCGGAATCTATCATGAGCCGCTCCGGCCGCAGTATCATTTCACCAGCCGCCGCGGATGGCTCAACGATCCCAACGGCCTCGTCTGGAAGGACGGCAACTGGCACCTTTTCTATCAGCACAATCCCTATAACCACGGCTGGGACAACATGACCTGGGGACACGCGGTCAGTCCCGACCTGTTTCACTGGAAGGAACTGCCGCCCGCGTTGTTTCCCGATGCCGAGGGTTCCATGTTTTCAGGTTCCGCCGTACTCGCTCCCAAGGGGAAAGTCGGCTTTCCGGTCAAGGGTGAAAGCACGCTGGTCCTGGCCTATACCGCGCACGGCCCCAACAGTTATCTTCCGGGAATCGCTACAACCCAGTCCATCGCCTCCAGCGACGACAACGGAAAAACCTTTCGAAAATTCGCCGGCAATCCGGTGATCCCGCATGTCCGCGCGGAAAACCGCGATCCGAAGGTGCAGTGGCACGAGGCGACCAAGCGCTGGATCCTCAACCTCTATTACGATGGAAATGACTACGCCATCTACACCTCCCCCGATCTGGTAAAATGGGAGAAGACCTGCGACTATCAGATTCCCGGAGAAGGCGAGTGCCCGGACATGTTCGAACTGCCCGTCGATGGCGATGCCAAGAACACCCGCTGGGTCGTCTGGGGCGCGAACGGGAAATACATGTTGGGAAGTTTCGACGGCCGGAAATTTACTGCGGAAAGCGGTCCGCATCGGTACTATTTCGGCAGCGCCTATGCGGGCCAGACTTACAGCAACGCGCCCGGCGGCCGCCGCGTCCACATCGGCTGGATGCGGGCGGGCGGTGCTGAAATGCAGGGAGCTCCGTTCAATTGCGAGATGACCGTGCCCATGGATTTCTCACTGAAAAAGGTCGGTGGTGCCATCCGCCTCTGGGCCGAACCCAGCGAGGAGGTCACCAAGCTGCGTGAATCCACCAAGGAGTGGAAAAACCTAACCGTCACTTCCGATGGCGTTGATCCGCTGGCGGACTTCAGCGGCGGACAGTTCGAAATCGAAGCCGTGGTCGATGCTAACTCGCAGGCTGCTGAAATGGGTTTCAAAATCTTCGATCAAAGCCCGGCGATCTGGAAAAAAGACGATCAGACATTCTCCGGAGCGGAAGGCGTCCAACCACCGGTGGACGGCAAACTCCACATCCACGTCTTCGTCGATACCGTTTCGATGGAGGCCTTCATCAACGGCACTTTCGTCAGCCGCTATTTGCGTCAAACACCCGGAACCAAGCCTGTGAAAATCGTCGCCTCCGGTGGTTCGGTAATTTTCGAATCCCTTAAAATCCATACTCTCCGTTCGGTCTGGAAATGATCCGACGCACTTTATGAAACCTCTGGTCATCGGCATCGGCGAGATTCTCTGGGATCTCCTTCCTTCCGGCCCCCGCATGGGTGGCGCTCCCGCCAATTTTGCCTGTCACGCCCGTGCTCTCGGCGCGGAATCACAAGTCGCCAGCCGGGTGGGAGACGACGAGCCGGGTGCCGGACTACTCCGGAATCTAATCGATCTCGGGCTTCCGGTTTCCGGCATTTCCATCGATCCCACCCATGCCACCGGATCCGTCGGCGTGAAAATCATGGAAGACGGACAACCCGCGTTCACCATCGAGCCCGACGCGGCGTGGGATCACCTCGTTTCCGATCCCCGTCTGGAAAACGTCTTCGCGCAGGCGGATGCGGTTTGTTTCGGCACCCTCGCCCAACGCTCCGCGGCTTCGGCGCAGACCATTCGTGGATTGGTCTCGCTGACCGGTCCCGAAGCGCTCAGGGTTTTCGACGTGAATCTCCGGCAGAACCATTACTCCAGCGCCACCATCGAGGCTTCGCTGGAGTTGGCCAATGTTCTGAAATTGAACGACGCCGAGCTGCCCCAGATCGCCGCCATGTTAGACATTCAGGGATCCGTCCGCGAGTGTCTCACCACGCTTCTCGATCGATACGGACTCCGTCTCATCGCCTTCACGCGTGGAGCGGAAGGCAGCATTCTTTACGATGGCGTTGAATGGTGCGAGCATCCCGGACTTGCCGTGAATGTCAGCGACACTATTGGCGCCGGAGATTCCTTCACTGCGGCCGTCACGATGGGCTTGTTGAACCGCTGGCCGATTGGCAGGATTTCGGAAGCCGCCAACGAAGTGGCCACCCACGTTTGTTCCCAAGCCGGTGCCGTCCCACGGCTGCCGGATTCCATACTCGCCCGCTTCGATGTCAACGGCGCGCGCCATCAGGCGGCCACTACCTGACAATGCATTTCTCTCTTAAAACCCAACCATGAATCCTCGAATCTTCTTCTTCGCAATCGTCTCGGCGCTGGCCGGTTTCCTTTTCGGCTTCGACACCGTGGTCATCTCGGGAGCCGAACAAACGATCCAGAAACTCTGGGGACTGAGCCCCGGCATGCACGGCATCGCAATGGCCGCCGCGCTTTATGGAACCGTGATCGGTTCGCTCGCGGGTGGTTGGCCCACCGACCGCTTCGGGCGCAGGGCGACGCTGCTGTGGATTGGCGCGCTCTATCTGATTTCCGCTTTGGGCTGCGGCTTCGCCACGGATGTGAATATGTTCATCGCCGCGCGTTTCATCGGTGGACTTGGCATCGGAATCTCCACGGTCGCCGCGCCGCTTTACATCTCGGAAATCGCTCCGCCGGCCCACCGCGGACGTCTGGCAGGCATGTTCCAGTTCAACATCGTTTTCGGAATCGTAATCGCATTTCTATCCAATGCCCTGCTTGCCGGAATCGGCCCCAATGCGTGGCGCTGGATGCTCGGCGTGGCCGCCGTTCCGTCCGTCATTTACACGGTCATGTGCTTCGCTATTCCCGAAAGCCCGCGCTGGCTTCTCACACGCAAGGGCGACCGTGCGAAAGGATTGGCGGCCTTGCGCGTGATCGAACCGAACGCAACGGATAGCCAGCTCGAAGCACAAGCGGATCTCATCACGTCCGCATCGTCAGGGCAGAAAACCTCGGGACGTTTCTGGACCTGGGGGCTGCGCGTTCCCATCATGCTGGCGTTCTTCGTGGCGTTCTTCAACCAGCTCTCCGGCATCAACGCCATCCTCTACTTCGCCCCGCGGATTTTTGAAATGACGGGTCTGGGAGAAAAAGCCGCGCTGTTACAATCCGTCGGTATCGGCATCACCAATCTCGTCTTCACGTTTGTCGGTCTTTGGCTCATCGACCGGATGGGACGCCGCACCCTGCTTTTGATCGGGTCGTTTGGTTACATCGCCTCGCTCGGGCTGTGTGCGCTCGCCTTTTCTCATTGGGCTCCGCAATTCAAAGTCGCCTCTACGGCGATCGCCGTGGTGGAAATGGCACCCCGTGTCGAAAAAGCGGATGCGGAGAGCCGCACCAAGGTCGAAGCAGATTTTTCAGAGGCAAAGACGGCATTGCTAACAGCATCCGCCGATCCACGCTACGAACCCGGGCCGGTATTAATCTCCGATCAAGCCACTCCTGATGACGTAAAATCTGTGGCCGAAATGGCGATGACGAGGGCATCCGAGTCCGCAGGCTCTGGCGGAATGGTGGTTATGCTCTGCATCTTCGCTTTCATCGCATCGCACGCGGTGGGCCAGGGCGCTGTCATCTGGGTCTTGATTTCGGAAATCTTCCCTAACCGCCACCGCGCCGAAGGTCAGGCACTCGGCAGTTTCACCCACTGGATCTTCGCCGCCCTGCTCACGACGTTTTTCCCGAAGATGGTCACCGCCTTCTCGCCGGCGACGGTCTTTGCATTCTTCTGCGGCATGATGGTGCTGCAATTGCTGTGGGTGATCTTCTCGGTGCCGGAAACCAAGGGCATCCCGCTGGAGGACATCCAGAAAAAACTCGGCATCAGCTGATTTTCATCTGGGCCGTTTGCCAAATTTCATTGCCGGAACGCCCATGAGTCCCGACGAGGCAGCTCTTCACAAGGAAGAGCGATCTCCGAATCGCCCCAGCCCATGAGGTGACAATTGAAAGTGGCTAGCCTCGTTCATTGGCTTTCCATGGACCACGGCGATTCGGAGATCGCCGCACCTTGGGGCGACGATGCGGCACGGTTAACGGAAAAATCTTTTACCAATGGGTCTAACGGACAAACTCACGATCCGCCGAGGGTCATGACGAGTTTTCCCGAACTGTTGGGAATAATCCGGATCGCGCCGTCGGGCATTTGTTGGGATGAACCCGAGAGTCCGAGTTCGTAGTTCGTGTCCCCGACGCGATAAGTGATGCTCTTCGGATCCACTTTGCTTACGGCGGATTTCTGCTGATCCCCTCCCCTCATCTCCCATGCCCAGTGCAAAGGCTTTCCTTGTCCGTCCAGCCCCGTGCAGGTGACGTTCGCTTCGCGACACACCATGTAAAAAGTTCCCCCGCCGGCGAGAGGCTGGCTGATTCCCAGATCCGTTTGATTCAACTCCTTGACCACCGGTGGACCTTCAGGAGCCATCGGCGAGCTGTTTCCATCCGTAGCTAACAGCACCGGACGGATGCCCGCTTTTTCCTTCTCGGACCAAAGCGAACCGTCCATCACCGGAAGCGTGCCATACGCCAACGACGAGGTGGTGAGCGCGGAATCATGCGTCACTGAGACGACCTTTTCATCAAAGCGGTGGAGGTCGCGGATGAAAAATCCGCCATCCTCCCACAGAACGTTCAGCCGGTAAAAACGGCTGTTATACCAAACCGTCTTGCGATTCTGATTCCTCCAATCATCCATCGAAACCATCGAGGTCGGTGGCGTGAGCGGATAGCGACTCTTGAACCACTTGCCCGCTTGCCCCAGCGTCATGACCTGGATCTCCTTGGCCTGCGCCTGCTTTTCCAGCAGTTTCACCTGCAGGGTAAGTCCGTTTTTCATCCCGTCCCAGCCGAACGAGTTTTCCTGGCCTGCCTGGGTATAGGCGAACGCCAGTGATGGTTCTTGGATCAGGTTCTTCATGAACCAGTTCACCCACGCCTCCGAGCCGCCGGCTCCCGCATAGACCGGCTCGAGGGTGAACATCCCGTTGGTACGGCCATACTGATAGATCGGATCGCTGCCGAGCATGCGGAAGATCGGAACATCGATCTGGCCGCTCTTCGTCTGGGCGGGCATGTAGGCGTTCACTCGGCTCGGATAGTAGGCCTGGTTCCAATAGCCGCCCCACAATGTGTAGCCGTCGGTGCCCACCTGGTCCTTGCAATTGCACGACGCGACAATGCCGTAGCGCTTGACCATGTGGTCCAAGGTCACCTCGTCGATAAACCACGAGCCCACCGACTTCGGATAGTAGCCGAAGATCTGCTTGAAATCCGCCATGTAGACGTCCACCAGCTTGCGGCGTTCATCCGGCGAATAGCCTGGAGAAAATCCGACGTTGGCGGTCGAGTCCCAGTCATGGTCATGGCCCCGCCATTTCAGTCCCGCCTTTTGGACCAACTGCCGCGGGATCTCCCACCAGGCGGCGATCTCGTCGTCGGGACCGGCTTGTTCTTTCAGCAGCGCCTGGTATTTGGGATTGATCAGCGCGTCGTATTGCAAAGCCCAGGTCGCTGGCAGGTGCGTGGGTTTGATCAATTCGATCTGCCGCTTCGTCGTGTCGAAAAGAATGTCTTCCGAGTTTTGGAGGCGGTAGTCCGAATTGCGGATGAAATTGTAGAGATTGACGATGCGCGGTTGCGCAGGAATCACCGGTTTCGACTCGTCCGCCATCGCCACTCCGCATGACGCGAGGGGCGGGAGAATTCCACTCAGGGTGGACAACATCAATTTTCCGAAGCGATGGGTTTTCATTCGTGGGCGTGTGGTTGATAACGGTGAGCTTTCACCGCCGGTTCGTGAAGCTCCCTGTTTATGGAGCATCCCCACCCGCTAACACATCAGGATTCGCCTCCACGGCCCATGTATTTGAGAATGGCCTCGCTGCGGGTGCGGACGTGAAGTTTCCGATAGATATTGCCCAGATGGAAGGCCACGGTATCGATGCGGATTCCCAGCTCGCTGGCGATTTCCTTGTAGAAATAGCCTTTCACCAGGAGGTCGAGCGTTTCCGTTTCCCGCTGGGTGAGATGGAAATCCTCGCCCGGCTCCTGAATCGGGAGCCGGAAATGCTGGACCACCTTGCGGGCAATGGCACTGGACATCGGCGCACCGCCTGAAAGCACGTCATCCAACGATTCCAACAGACGCGAATGCACGTCCCGTTTCAAGACGTAACCCGAAGCACCGGCGGCCAGCGCTTCGAACACCATGTCGGCATCCTCGAAAACGGTGACCATCAGGAACTGGGTCTCCGGACACAGCGGCTTCAATTTTCTAACAAGATCAATTCCCGACAATCCGGGGAGCTGGATATCGACGATGACCGCATCCGGAGGAGACTTGGGAATCGCCTCGATGGCGGACTCCGCGCGGACGTGACAGCCACTGACGGTCCAGGAATCGGTGGTGGCGATGGTTTCCATAAAGGATTCCCGGAACATTGAGTCGTCTTCAACGATGACGACTTTATGGGCTTTGGATTTCATGAGGGTAAGACCAACGGAACTTTCGGCATAGGACAACGCAAAACCACCCGCGTGCCCTTCCCCGGCGCGGAATGGATCTCACAAGTGCCCTGCATTTCAGCGGCGCGGGCGAGAAAGTTGGTGAGTCCGTTGCCGGCATCCGGGTCGGCAGGATCGAAACCCGTGCCGGTGTCGGTAATGATCGCAACGAGGTTCTTCTCTTCGATCATCAACTGCAGGGTGGCTTCGCAGGGGCCGGCATGCTTCAGGATGTTGTGGAGCGCTTCCTTGGTCGCCAGCGAGAAATGATGACGGAAATCCGACCGCAGAGGGAACGTGGGAAAATCCGTCGGGATTGAAATCCGCAGCGTGACGGGGGCATCACGAAAAATTTCCTGAGCCACTCCCGACAAGTGGCCTGCTAGATGTTCCAGCGTGTCGTTCGCCGGGTTCACCGCCCAGACCAGACCATCCATCGCCCAAACGAGGTCTGAGGCGGCGGACTCCAGTCTCACCGCTTGGTAGCGCGCCTTCCCCGGTTCGTTCTCGATCGCCCCGAGGACGACCGAGGCGGCGTGTTTCAACAATGAAACGCGGGTGCCGAGATCGTCGTGCATGTCACGGGCGATGCGGGCCCGATCTCTCTCCACCGCGCTGGCCATGCGGATCGCGGCGATGCGGTTGCGGGAGCGGCGCTGATAGTTGAGAAAGAAGGTCCAGCCGACAAGAATGAGTCCCGCAGCGACGACCAGCGGCAGGAACCATGCCCGCTTCCATACCGGCTGCCGGATAAGCAGTGGAAACGCCAGAGCCGAAGTTCGCACCGCGGGCTTGTCCGATACCGCGATCGCCCGGAATGTATATTCTCCGGACGGCACGTTCATATAGGTGGCGCGCAACGACGAGCCCGAAATCACATTGAACGCTTCCGACCAGGAGAGCAGGAAGGTCTCTCCTCCTCCGGCCGGCCTAACCGACAGATTCTGGGTGCTCGTCCAGAACGCCGAGCTGTTCTGCTCGGCATCCAGCAATCCCAGCGCCGGCGCGCCTCCCAGCATCAACCGGGCGATCGCGGGTTCGCTGCCGCCCCGCGTCCAACCGGAGGGAATGCCGCCGATCTGGTCGGTGCGCTCGCCGTCATCGAACCCTCCATTCATCCAGAGATTCGCGTCGGGCCTGGCGGATCTTGTTAGAGCAATATCATCGATCACCCAGCACCCGGTGGTGTCCGGCGTGCCTGATGACATGGTCACCCGGATCCGGCGGGTGTTCTCCGGTATAAACAGCGGCTCGGACCTGCGGACCCATGGCGAGTCAACCACGTCGCTCTCCCATCCCGGGCTGGAACGGGTGGCGGAGAAAATCGTACGGCCTATCAGCTCCCCCGACTTGTCGAGCATTTCCCAGGTGAGGGTCATGCCGCGCGCCGTGGCGTGCCAGTCCTCGTCGAGTCCGTCCATGCGGCATTTCACGGCCGTCGGGTCGGCGACGACTCCTGGGGGAAATCCAAAATCAAAATCCAACCGATGCGTCCCCGGTCCGAGAGCCAACGGCGAGCGGTCCACGGGAAGTGGTATCGACACGTCATCTACGAAAAGTTGTTTCAATGCCAGATCCGCGCGCGGCTGTCCGGGATGGTCTTCCGACAGCAATTCGTCCGCCCGCTTTTTCGCCTCCGGGCTGACGAAAAAGAAATCCTGCGGCCGCCTGACCACACCACTCATCCGCACCTCGTCGATGCTACCGGGGAAGAACTCGAACGGCCCGAGCGCATTGATTTTCCCTGAGTTTCCTAACGCGAAATCGCCAAGTTCGCGGCGCAGGTCGGCAGGCAGGGTTCCACGACCGATCTGATTGGCGGCCTCCGCTCCCGATCCGATCCGCGTCCAGTAGAGCTTGAGATTGTCCGCGACGTTCTCGTTTCCGTCATAAGTCACGGCGACGTGGAACCAGTCATGAGTGTTGATCGCATGCGGGCCGGTCGTTGGGATTGTCGCCAACCCCCCACCGCGCACGGCGTCACCGGAGATCGGGACGAATGATAGAAACCCGGGCTTCTCGATGCGGAACAGGAAAACACGGTGCGCCTGGCTGTCATCATCCATCGTTACAATATCGGCGGCGAAGCTCGGTGAGGCGGACGGCAACATGTCCAGTTTCACAATCGCCTCCATGGTGAAAGCACCATTCTCGCCCATCACCGGAAACGGAACATCCACATTGTCGGCCGGCCCCGAATCCAGTGCCGGCTTGGCCAGCAGGATCGGACCATACGGGTGGGCGTTGCCCGGCTCGGTGGTGGCGGAGTAGGTAAATGAGACGGCCGATCCGAAACCATCCAACGATGGAATTCCCGAAGCCGCCCCGTTGAGCAGGCCTAACAGCGGCGCAGGGCTGAGGCCGGAGTCCTGAAACGGCGGAGTCCGTTCATCGAGATGCCAGAGGTGGAGGGTCGCGTCGTCCGCTACGTAGGGAGTGAATGCCGGTGCCGCGCCCGCCATCTGGAGCAGGCCAGCCGCCATCAAGCCGATGCGCCAGTTCATTCGGTCTTTGCGGGAGCGTCCCGGAAATCCTTGAATCCCGAAATCTGCGGTACGCTGTTGTCATTGCCTCCGTAGATGAACATGACCATCCGTGACCGTGGATCATGGACCCATTTCGTCTGGCTGATCGGATGGAACTGCGGATCGCCGGGAATCTGATAGGAGAGTTCCACGTCATATGATTCCGGACCCGAGGTGGGTGCCTCGGTCACCACGCGGGATTGCCCCTTCATCGCGAGTTTCTGGCTTCCTAATTTTCCGCCCACAGCGAGATTCGTTAGATTGTACCACATCATCTGGCCCTGTCTGAATTTCATCGCACTGGCGTCAATAATCTGGAACCGCACCGGAACCACCTTGTTCGCAGGGTCGGAGCTCGCGACGAGATAGAGATCCACCACCGATTCCGCCAGCTTGCCGGATGGCGCGCCCGCCGGGATTTCCTCGGCCTTGACCACCGGCGCGGGCAGCAGGCGGAGGGTGGTGTCGCCGCCGGCGAGTTGATAGACGTCCGAGAAATTCATCTCCGGCATTTGGATTTCATGCGAGGCCACGCCATCGAACAGATACAGCTTCTTCGGAGCATCCGCGGGCGGATTGAGGAAAAGTATCCGGCAGGTCCGCTTTGCGGGTTTGTCCTGCGCATGGGCAAGCATCGGAAACAGGAGTGCGAGTAGAAGTAGGCGGCGCATGGGCGTACAGGAATTTCAAAAGCTAGGCAACGGGCGGAGACGTGTCAAAAAAATCCACAGCGAGGAACCATCAAACCTCGTCCTGCGACAGCCACCGGAATGAGATCACCTCGAAACGTCGGCCGAAGAGGCCGTTCGCCGCCCTTTTGGTGGGGAGCGTCCCCGACGATGTCGAGAGATCGACAACAGCCGTGTCATCGGTGGAATCCACGTATTCCCTGCTGCGGCGGATGGTCGCTTCACAAACCGCACGGGCCTTGACGATTTTTCCGGTGGCATCGCGGGCATCACCATAGGCGCGGATGGTGAAGGTATCGTCGCGGGCGGAAAGGATCGGGGCGAGCGGGCGGAGGACGTCGGCTTGGCGCGTCCATCCAGGAACGCCGTAGAGATTGTAGCCAACCGCAGCCGCCCCAAATTTGTAACCCGTGTCGCCTGGGGCACCGCCAGGCGGATTTGCCGTCGATTTATTGGATCCCGAAACACCTCCGGGAGTCGCCGGGGTGGTGTCCTTTTGAACCACCGAATACGGATTCTGCGAACTATCCGCGAGTTTGTTCAGAGCGGTCTGGATGGCTCCCGCCAAAGCCAGGCCGTTGTCTTGGGAGAGCTGACGATTCACGAATTCCGATAGAGAAAGGAACGGGCCGCGGAGGCGGACCTGTTTGACGACTTCATCCGCCAGAAGGTCCAATTGGCTCTCGGTAAATACCCGGTAGCCGGCATATTGGGCATTACCGGCGAAAGTCCCGGAGTTTCCGGACTTCGACGCTTCCACGTCGCCAGCCACGCTGAAGCGGCTGAACGGGTAATCGGTCTCGCCGGAAAGTTCGGGAGTACTATTGCTCCCAATGTAGGGGACCTTTTGATTCCGCGCGTGGCCAAGCAGGGCGCGCCAGGCTTTTACAGAAGTCGAGTTGACGTTGAACATTCCTTCGACCTCGAGGCGCGAGGCGATGGTCTTGTAAGAGGTGGCGATCACTCCGACGTTTTTGGTCGCAAGCGTGCTGGCATTCGCGGCGGACGAGGCTGCATACGCGACGTCCTGTTGGATTGCCCTGTAGGAACGATTCGCCAGCGGCTTGGTGGCGTCTCTCAGGAAATTGGTGTAGGTGGTTTTGGCCGAAGAGCTGGCGGAGGGCGCACCAAAGCTGGTGGGTTCCGGAGCGATCGAGGAAAAGAACCAATCGTCGAACAGCATGTGATTGAGGCAGTAGGAATCGTCGTTCTGCAGGTTTTCAGCCCTTTTCGCATTTACCTCGGCGGCGTTGACGACAGCGTTGGACGGGAACAGCGGGTTGGCGTCGCTGTTTCCCACAAGATTGAATGAATAGGGAGGCACCGGATTTTCATAACGCGCGTCCCAGTTCTGAAGCTCCGCGAGGGAAGCGAGCGGACGGCCGGGCAATTCGTCGATAACGCAACGCGACAATCCATTCGAAACCTTGAAGCCGGTCATGATGAATCCATGGTTCTTGGCATCCGTATCGGGGATATAATCGCCGATGGACTGCAGCCCCTGGAAGCTGAATTCAAATGGCGAGTTCACGTTGTGAAGCACCCCCGGATAGCTGTAAGTGATGGTTTCCTCAGCCGGGCCCTTTTTGCCCATCGCCGTGTAGTTCACAAACGGACTGGACTGCACAAACCCCTTCGACGGCAAGTGGGTGTTACTGGCCATCCGCGCACCGAATGTAACGGACAGGAAAGGAGTTGGCACCATCGCTTCAGAGAGAGTGGGAGATGGGAATTTGCTCGCCGGAAACGGCGGATAGAATTCGTTCGCCTTTGCCTTGTCATACAACATTCGATAGGCAAGGACGGTTCCCATCGATGCATCCATGTTCATGTAGAGTCCTACGCCGTCCCCCTTGTCGGAAAACTCGGAGATGAAGGCGACATCGGTGGTAATCTTATTGTCGCCACCTGTTGGAGCCGGGGAAACTGTCGCGATCGTGGCGGATGTCCCATATGGCTTGGCCGCGGTGTAAGGAGAATAACCAGGTTCCAGGGTGTTGGACGCGCTCTTAGGGCTGAAAACCCGGGTCTCACCCGGAGCCAATGACTGAAGATTCTCAATGACATAAGTGCTCTCGCCTGGGAACGCGCCTTTAGTCGTCGCTTTCGCCGCAGGAGTCATGGCACTGTCCTGCAAGGTAACTCCCAAAGGCTGGGCAACCCCGCAGATCTTGTAGGAAATCACGGGCGGAAGCGATCCGATCAGCCTGAACGACAATTTCCCAGGTGCGGTGATGGTGACGTTATAGGGATTCCACAGTGTGAGCACCGGTTGCACGGCGAGTTTCACATCATACTTGCCGGCGTTGGCACCGGTGGCGTTGAAAACCGTGTGGTGATAGTAAATCCATTGCACGCGGGCGATCACCGGCAGAATTCGGACGTTATGGATGAAACTTCCGACATCACCACTGATGGCAGTTGCCTGGATCCCGGTGGACATCGAACCGGAGGCACTGGTCGCGCCGAATTTCTTGTAAAGCGTGGCGTATCTCGCGAGGTTTGCCCAACTGCCAATCGGCGGAAATCGATAAATCGCCTCGTTGCCGCTGACGGCGGCGCGCCGATAGTCGCTCCATGGATAGAGCAGGGATTTCGCGACGACGGCATTGCTAGACGGCCTGGTGTATAACAGATCCCTTTCAGGGAGGACTCTGAAAAACGGAAGATTGGCGGACGGCAACGAAGTATCGTAGGTATCCGCGACTAGTGACAGATCCTTGCGCCAGCCGCCGGTCGCGGTGTTGGTCAGAAGTCCGACGGAGTTCACCGAGAGATCATGATAATATTCCTGAGAGCGTTGCGGATTGGGAACAGCGGTGGTGGGATCCAAAAGGTTGCTTTGCTGAAGACTGATCGCCTTCGCCCCGATAGACATCATGGCCGGATCCTTAAGAGAAGTGTCCTTGAGCAATTTATCCAAACCGAACGGCACAGGATCAGCTGGCGCGTACGACTTGGCCAATACCGACCAAGTGGCGGGATTGTCCGTGGCGGGGGCGTAGGGCCTTGGCAGGCGGGCCTTCTGATTTTCCCCGCTGATCCACCATGCGTAGGTGCCGTGCGAATTACCTGAGGTGACTCTGGTTGGCTCGAGATGAATCTGGCGCTTGTCGGGATCGATAGCACCCACCGATTTTTCTCCGAGCAGCGCAACCTTGCCATTGGCAGCCTTGGTATTTGGCAGATTGCCCATGGTGGCTCCCACTGACGCCGAGGTCAGCCACGCTAGGAAACGTGCGCTTTTGTGATCGGTATAAGTCGGAGCCTTCGGAAGTCCCGTAGCATCATGATCCGTTCCTTCCCAACTTTTCCAAACACCGAGAACCGGGGAAGCATTGGCATCGACCAAATCCGCCCGCGCCGTGACCCGGGTGTCGAGTCCCGCGTTTTTCTGCAATTCCCCCACCGCGAGCATCAGCGCCATCCGGGCATTGCTGCGGGCGGTCGCCATGTCGGAGGATTGGGAAGAGGTCCGGAGACTGATGGAGCTCAGCGTCAGCAGCCCTACCGCGATGACCGTCAGCAGAATCATCAGCGACAGCGTGACAATGAGCGCAAAGCCTCCGGTCGATTTTTTATTGGGTTTGAGTTTCATGAATTTATCTGACCGGCCTGGGGTTTTTTGAAAATCCGCTGGTGTTGGATGGTGGATCCAGCGGGTGCTTTGGCTATCAAATGGTCGGGTTTGAGCGAAATGCAGGCACGCCCGGCCAGTGCAAATGTAAATACCTCAAACTTGCGGCTCCGCCTACCTCCCTGTTTCTATAGGATGCCCGATTTCCCCTTATTTTGAACCGTTTACAGCGGGTAATGAATCTTTGAAATCGTGAAATATTTCGTCATCCAGGCAGCCGCATTCGCGGTTCGGAGTGCGGGAAACAGGCTTCCGGATAGCCCATGGTCGCGAATTGTCGGTAAAAGCACTGGGCACCGGTTCGCAGGGCCGCCTGAACGAGCGGAAACCCAGAATCCCGTCCAAGCCCCCGGACCGTCAATCCGATCCGCATGGGTCCCCATCCTCTCTCTAAATCAACGGCGGAAGCAGAACACAAGGTGGCCCTGCCCCCAAAAAGCACTGGAGCCGAAGTCGGGCGTCTGTCCTGCGATCCTAGCAAGCTGGCGAACGACACCCTCGTCTCCTCCCCGCTCCCGGGTGGTGAGCCGACCGAAGTCCGGATCAACGATTCGAAATGCAAACCTAACAACGCGGCGGCGGCCGGCACCAAAACGGAGGCAACGGAATCAATTCCCACCGCCAATCCACCCCGAAACAGGCGAATTCCCCCGCCTCCTTCCGGGTGTCGCGCGAATCACCCTTGATTTATAGCGTTTCTTTCACGCTGTGGCCTTGACATTCGTGACCGGTGATTTGAACTCGCACTCATGGCTAAGAAATCAGCACCCATCAAAGACAAACTCAACAAGACCCAGATTCTCGATCAAATCGCGGAAAGCACGGAACTCACCCGCAAGCAGGTCTCGGCCGTCCTCGACAGCCTGACCGACGTCATCGAAGCACACGTCAAAAAGAACGCTGTCGGCGAATTCGTTCTCCCCGGCATTCTGAAGATCAGCACCGTGCGCAAGCCGGCTACCAAGGCACACAAGGGCATCAATCCTTTCACCAAGGAAGAAGTCATGTTCAAGGCCAAGCCAGCATCGACAGCAGTCAAAGTGCGTCCGTTGAAGAAGCTCAAGGACATGGTTCTCTGAGATCGGTCAATTAGACGATCCAATCCAAGCGGCTCCCCGGTTCGTCCGAGGGGCCGCTTTTTTTGTGGGATTTTCATCGTCCGCTCCAACATGAAATTCGGTAAATGATTTTTGTCGCTGGGCCGCGAATCGGAAGTCCACTTGAGCAACGGAATTTGCGCTGGGACCGGAACCGTGCTAAATCTGAACAGATGCGGAAATTCCTCCGGAACCAAGCATCGAGAGACAAGGCGCAGCGCAGGAACCGGGGGGGACTTGCCAGCCGTCAAGCGACTCCTCCAGCAGCTTCCTGAACGGGAAGCTGCTGCTGTTGTGAAACAGCTATCCACCCCAAATGGGTCGCCTCTCCGGATGCCATTGGAGGATGGGAACAGGTGGCTTGGAAGAGGCGGATCTCTTTGCGGATCCTTGCGGGGGGAATCATTCACGCTTCCAAACCACCACGCATCGACTTTACCACGGGTAGGTAAAACCGCAAAAAAAAGATTCGAACGACAGGCCTAACAATCAATCTTGATTGGCGGAAGGGCCGGGCACCCTGCCATACTCCGCTTCAATTCACTCCGCGCTCGGCAAGCAGATCGAAATGCTGGTCTTCGAATACGGCCAAGTCTGGGTCTGAAAATACTGCGGCGCGCCGATGTCGGAGTGCTTCAGGAGATCGGCAACATGGATTCTAACACCCTCAGAAGCGCTACAGGCAAATAAGTCCCCAACGTTAAAAACCCCGACTTTCAAACTCTAAGATTTCACACCGTGGTCTTTCGTTATGGCTACCAGCAGTTCCTTCAAATCGACGCCTGCGATGGCGGTGAATTTGTCGCTCATTGCGTAGGGCAGGATCAGTTTGTCGCCGTGCAGAAGCGAGCCACAGCTGTAAACCACGTTGGGGACGTAACCTTCGCGTTCGATACCTTGCGGAGAAATCAGAGGATATTTCAACCGCCCGATGACTTTGGAAGGGTCGTTCAAATCCAACAGAACCGCTCCGATGCAGTATTTCCGCAACGGGCCGACACCGTGAGTGATCACAAGCCAGCCGGCTTCGGTTTCAAGTGGCGAACCACAGTTCCCGATTTTGACGGACTCCCAGACCTCCGCCGGCCCCAGCAGTAGTTGCGGGTCGTTCCAGTAGTGGAGATTGTCAGAAAACATGATGAAGAGATTTTCATCATCCTGACGGGAAAGCATGGCATAACGGCCGTCGATGGTGCGCGGGAACAGGGCCATTCCTTTATTCTGCACGGCGGTGCCGTTGAGCGTAAGGACGCGGAAGTGCAGGAAGTCCCGGGTTTCGATAAACTGGGGGAGAATGGCCTTGCCGTTATATGCGGTGTAGGTGGCGCAGTAGAGCGTGGAACCGTCGTCTTCTGTCAGCCGGACGAAGCGCGCGTCCTCGATGCCGTTGCTCTCGTTGAGCGATACGGGGAAGATGATTCGCTCGCTAACACTGAGCTTGGAAGAAAAGCTTAGTTCGTAGTTCGAGTCCGCGAGCCACTGGATGCACTCCAAAGTGCGGCGATGCTCATGGGTGTCGGGATGCATTTCCCGCTCCACTTTCGCCACGCTGTCATTGAGCGCCGTACGAGTAAACTCAGCGCCCAGAGGAGCTATGACCGCGTCCACAAATAAATTATTGAAACCCATTTCATGGAATTTCAGAATGAAGCTCTTTTTCCTGTAGGTCGGATTGAGCACGATATTCGGCATGGCAACGTATCGGGATACAGGATCGAGAACAATGTCGCCCGCGGAATCGATCTCCCCTGATCGAAACTCGATCGATGAAATGTGCCCTTCACCCGTAGCTCTCAGGCTCATGATGAAACGCAAGCCGCCGTCCGGAACGCCGCTTTGATCCGGATGGGCGACGATGGACGGATTGAACAACGCCGCAGATTCCAGGGAATATTCGCCGGAAAACAGAGCGCCTATCAGAAGCTCCCGGTCGCGTGAAAGTGGGCTAGGAGTCGAGATATGCCGGACGACCTTCATATAATGCTCCATCAGCAGTGTTTCGATGTCGTAGTGCCGGGCGTCGAACTCATGACAAACCGCTTGCAACTCGCCTATCACCTCTTCGTCGCTCAGATCCAGAGCCCGCCCGATGATGGCACCGATTTTTTCAGAACTAGTGGGGATGAACGGGCGGATGATCACGCGCGCACTCTCGGGTTGCAGCATGATCTCATGGCGGCGAATGGAGATTGAGTTCATTGGATTAATGGGAATTGGAAACCGGATGGGCGACATGATTCATTTCCGCGAGGGAAATTTGAAACGCAAGGGATGACTCGGCCCCTTGGTTGGCGTTGACGCGGTTTTCATGCAATCCGTCGCCACATCCCCCATTGGTGGAGTCGTAAAGGGGCTGACCCAGGTCGTTGCGGCCGAGAAACCACTCGAACGCACGTTTGGCCTCGCTGTTCCAAGTGGAATCACCAGTGATGCGGTAGGCATCGAGACAAGTGGAAACCATTGCCTGGGCTTCAACCGGCTGTTGGTCGAAATCGGCACGCGCTCCATTCCTAACATAGAACCCGTTGCTACCAATAGGGCGGAAGTGGCCTGCCTGGGTCTTCTGAATGGATGCCAGCCAACGCAGGGATTTAAGGCCAATTTCCAGTGTGGCCGCGTCCGGCATCGAGTTGCCGGACAGGATCAGCGCCTGTGAAAGACGGGCGTTTTCATAGGTGGCGGAAATTTCAAACCACGGCCAGTCATCAGTGGCGTAACTTCTCCACAATGCGGTCAACTTCCCGGTGAGAGTGTCACGTGCGGCCAAGACCTTGTCCTTGGCCGGGTATTCGCGCAGATATTCGTGAATACCGAGTAGCGCGAAGGCCCACGCGCGTGGCGAAGTAAATTCGTTCACCGCAGGCAGTCCGAGTTCAAACAAATGGACGCAAAGCCGCTGGTGTCCTGTATTGCGTGAACGTCCTGTTCCAACACCCAGCGCCCACAGTGCGCGAGCGTGGCTGTCCTCGCTACCGACTTCTTCCAACCAGTCACGACGGTGGTTCATGAAATTCCGAAAACGCCCCAGCTCCGCATTCATGGAAGCAGATAGAAACGCAAGATAGGTGGATGCCATATGCTCCAACAAACTGGGCTCTTCCAACAAATTGCAGAGCACAAAGGCGCGGGCGTTGTCGTCCGTGCAATAGCCTTCGTGAAAGTTAGGTACATTGAAAACCGCGTGCTGGAAAATCCCGGTGCCGTCGGTCATCCGGACAATGTGATCCAGCCGCAGTGGTGGAAGGTTGTAGGCACGTCCGCCCAGCGTCCAACCACCGAACGATCCGCGCGGCATCGCCTTGCGATCCGCCCGCGCGCGGCGGAACGACTCCAGATAGCCCCGCGCCACCGCCGGCCATATCATATTCCGTCCATACTGATAGGCCTCCGTCCGGGTTCGCTCCATCAATCCCTCATCGCCCAAATACCCGCAAACCGCCTCAGCAATCGCTTTCGGATCCCGGAAAGGAACCAACGTTCCCCTGTTCTCACCAAGAAGCTCGCAGGCATGCCAATAAGGAGTGGAAACGACCGCTTTCCCCGCCCCGAAGACCCGTGCCAGCGTTCCGGAAGTGATTTGCGCCTCCGCGAGATAGGAAGTTAGATAGATATCGGTGGCGCCGATGAATTCGTCAAGATCCGCCGGTGAGACGAAACGATTGTAGAAAATGACGTGATCCTTCAAACCAAGCTCTTCCGCCAGGCGCTCCAGCCCCAGTCGATAGGTCTCCCCCTCTCTGGCGACCAGATGCGGATGCGTCGCTCCCAGAACAACGTACATCACATCCGGGTGGCGGCTCACAATTTCCGGCAGCGCCGCAATGGCAATTTCGACACCCTTGCCCGGACCTAACAACCCGAAAGTAAGCAGCACCTTGCGGCCTTCCATTCCGAATCTCGCCTTGAACGAATCCGACGAGGCGAAACGGACATCCGGAATTCCGTGCGGAATCACATCAATCTTTGAATCCGGCGCGTCATAGCGTTCGAGTAAAATTTCCCTCCCCTTGCGCGCCATAACGACCAACCGGTCGCTGCGACGGATCAATTCATTCATCACCTCGCGTTGAGTCGGGTTCGGTTCGCGAAGAATGGTGTGGAGGGTGGTAACGACGGGCATTCTAACTTCCTTGAGCAAGGCCAGCAGGTGGCGGCCTGCGGGACCGCCGTAGATTCCGAATTCATGTTGTACACAGAGAACTTCGCTATTGTTGAAATTGATAAAGTCCGCGGCTCTTCTATAAGAGTCCACATCCTTTTCCACCATTTCAAAACGGACGCGTGGAGGATACTTATACCCTTCCTGACGATCATTTACGGCACCGGCGATGCACTGCGAGTTCGGCACCGCCGCTGCGACGGCTTCGCACAGATCGGTCGTGAACGTGGCGATACCGCAACGCCGCGGATCAAAGCCTCCGACAAACGCGATACGCCGCGGGTAGGTGTTCTCTTTAGAATCCGTCATGATGTCCGGAGTCCGGGAGACCACACCGCAGGATGCCTCCTGAAGGGCAACTACGTCCGTTTCCTTTTCACGGACTTTCACAGATGGCCCGGAGTTGTTCACCGTTTTTGAAGGACTTCGAGAGTTCTCACATGCTCCTTCAGACGCGGAAGCAGTTCTCCGCGAATGTTGGATTTTGCATCCTCCATCACGCCCGGATTTTCCAAGGCATCCTCATATTCAGAGATACCATGCCGCTCGCCTTCGATGAGAGCGGTGATGGCCGCCCCATTGCCCAACAGAGCTGCCGCGCCTTCGACCGCCTTTGCAAACGCTCCCCACGCACCGGAATCAGCATCGGGAGCGGCCCCCATGGAAGAAAGGTGTTGGCGAAGGACGTTCGCGCTCTTTTCGTGTTCGTCTCGGATCATCCTAATAGGTTGAAGGACGGCTTGCTCGTCGCACTTTTCGATCGCCTGGGTGTAAGTTTCGATTGCTGAAATTTCGCCTCGCAACAGCTTGTTGCAGGCATCGATGCAGGTGTCTTTATTGTTCATGATGGTTGCTGTTTTGTTAAACGTTTTAAAGGTGGATCGGGTCAGGAGTCCTACGGCTTCACCACATTGGACTATTGTTAGTTTGTCGGGATTAGTATTTGCGGGACCGACAGAGGTATTTCAATTGCCGTGTGCCGTAATCACGGATCTTATGCGTGCTGGCCGCGATGAATTCCTTCGAGAATTTCCTCACAAAGCTTTTCACAGAAGTCAGGCAGATCTTCCGGTGAACGCGATGTCGTCAACCCCTGGTCCACAACGACACTCTGATCCTCCCACAGCGCCCCGGCATTCTCCAAGTCGATGCGGATGGACGGGTAGGACGTCATGGCCCGGCCCTCCACCACATCCGCTTCGATCAATAACTGGGCCGCATGGCAGATTGCTGCTACCGGCTTCTGTTGTTCGAAAAATTCCCTCGCGAACTCAACCGCATCAGGCAGCGTTCTGAGCCGATCGGAATTGATGACTCCACCTGGCAACACCAGCGAGTCGTAATCGTCCGCTGAAGCATCTGCCAAGATCTTGGTCACCTGGCGCTTCTCACCCCAGTCCTTCCCACTCCATCCGCGAATGGTCCCTGGTTCGGGAGCCACGATGTGGACTTCCGCACCGCAGGTCTTGAGTGCTTGGACCGGGACGTCCAATTCGGATTGTTCGAATCCATCCGTCGCCAATACCGCGACGCGTTTCCCGCTCAGGTCGTAGTTCATCTTCAACTGTTTGAAATCCGTTTTCATCGTTCCCGCCATTTCGCAAAAAACGTGCCAATCGTTAGAACCTCGATTTTCTTGGATTTGGACAAAAAGGGAGATTTTCCGGCGATGCATCCTGCATTTGGATTATGCACTTTGCAACCCGTCGTTTAAATCGGGCGTCAGCGAGTAAAGTCGGAATCGCCATTGATACTGGAGTTACCGTAGTTCGAAACCGAATGGCACGGCGAATGATAGGAAAATCGAGGATTCGCAGCAACTGCGATTCCGCCAAACCTAAACCAATAAAAAAATGAACACGCTCGAAATCAAGGGAGATTGGAATGTCGCCAAAGGCAAGTTGAAGCAAAAATGGGCCAACCTGACCGATGACGATCTGACCTACGCCAGTGGCAAGGAAGACGAATTGATCGGACGCATCCAGAAGCGCACCGGACAAACTCGCGAAGCGGTGGAAAAAGCACTCAAGGATTCGTGCGACTGCGGATGCTGAGAGTTTTCCCATTAAAGTCATTTGGCCGCCTGTCGTGCTCGATACGGCGGGCGGCATTTCATAAGATTTCCTAAACTCAAGTGTCCAGTGCTGCTAAAGCCTCGGAAGGCACGCAGATGTTTTTTGAAGGCGCTCTTGGCTAAAAACAATTTCAAAATATCGAAACCATGAATCCCAAAGATGATGAAGAAAAAGATGTCGTAAGCTACGCTGCCGAGCCCCATAAGCTTGGGACGAGTATCGGTGCCGCGGGCGGAGTGATTGCCGGTGCTGCGCTTGGCTCATCTCTAGGGCCGCTCGGAGCCGTTACCGGAGCCGTGCTTGGGGGAGCCTTCGGGGCGGTCGCCGGTGCCGGAATTGCCGCTGGGATTGATCCCGAAGCGGAGGAGGCCTACTGGCAGCGCCGCTATCGCGACGAACCTTACTACGAAAGCGAATATACGTTTGATGACTATGGTCCGGCCTACAAGATGGGCTGGCAGCTCTATAGTCCCCATGTTTCGTTCGACGCTTCGGAGAAAGCGATGAGTGACGATTGGGGAAAAGGCAGAGGCGTGTCCAAACTCGATTGGCCGAAAGCCCGGCATGCGGCGAAGGCCAGTTGGGAGAAAGTTCATTCGTCGCAAAAACCGGTCGATTGAATTTCCTGTCCGCGTCTCAACCCGTTCCGCTGTCCAAGATGGGCACCCAACTTGATCCATGAGATTGATCTACACGACCGACCAAATGCCGGGTTACAAGCGGATCCGCAAGGGCAAAGGTTTCAGTTTTATCCTGCCCGACGGAGGGCTACTTTCGGATAAGGATAAACGCCGACGGATTCTTTCCTTAGCCATCCCACCTGCCTACGAGAATGTTTGGATCTCCATCGAATCATGCATTCCCCTGCCCCGCGCATGGGGAAGAGCAATGCCGCGGGACTTCGGTCCGACGAGCGAAGGGTGTTCAAACTTCTAACCATCCACGGGACGGGACGCTCCCCAGCCACATCCTAGATCAGTCCCAACTTTCGCAAATTGCTCTTGGTAATGGTCTGCGCCTTCAACGACTCCCATTCCGAAGGAGGCGGCGACGGCTCGCGGATCGTGAATCCCGCAGCCGTAGACTCCCTCAGATCCGCCCAGTTGATAGGCATCGACACGGGCGCTGCTTTCCGCGCGCGCAGGCTCCACGGCGCGACGCACGTCGCTCCCCTGCCGTTTCTCATCCAGTCAATGAAGATCTTCCCGGCCCGCTTCGCCTTCGTGGATGTCGTTATGAATCGCTTTGGATTGTAGGCGGCGATTTCTTGCGCAACCGCTTTGGTGAAATCCCGCATGAGCTGCCATTGGTAGCTCTTTTTCGTATGCAGCACGATGTGCAGTCCCTTGCCCCCAGAGGTCTTGACCACGGTGGACAGGCCCAGCTCCTGCAAATAATCGCGGGTCAGGAGGGCCGCTCCCAGAACGTCAGGCCATGGAACTGTTGGATCGGGATCCAGATCCCAGATCAGGAAATCCGGCTTATCCGCTTTCGGCAAAGGCGCTCCCCAAAGGTGAAACTCGATGACTCCGAACTGGGCCAGTGCCACAAGTCCCTTCGTGTCCCTGATGCTGAAGACCGTGGTGCCGTCATCCAGAACTTTTTGAAAAACATGAGGGGGAATGTGGGATGGAAACGACTTCTGGAAGAACGTTTCATCGGTTAGACCACCCGGCGCCCGCAGGATGGAGAGAGGACGGTTCGCCACGAACGGAAGCATCATGTCACCGACTCGTTCGTAATAACGGGCCACCTCCAGCTTTGTAATCTGGTCATCCGGATAGACCAACCGTTCGGGGTGGCTGATCGCGATCCCCGCCACCTTTGCCTCTTTCCCGGCGGCGACAGCGGTTTGCAATGGATCCAGATGCACATCGGCGGCCGACTTGTCCTCCCGCAAACCGGTGAAGCTTCCCTGCCGGATCGAGCCGTCCCGGGTGATTTCCGCAAACTCGATCTCGGCGACGAGTTTCGGTTCGATCCACGTCACAGAAGCCTCCTTGAAATCGAACGCAGCTTTTCGGGCGGGCATCGTCTTGAAGACTTTCAGCAACCGCTCCCGGTCCCTTTCGGAAAACCCGGTGCCGACCTTGCCACGGGGAACCAGCCTGCCATTTTCGAAAGAGCCTAACACCAAAGCACCGAATGCGGGCAGCGATCCCTTGGGCGGCGTATAACCGCAAATGACGAACTCCTGGCGTGCCCTGCACTTCGACTTCGCCCAATCCCGCCGCGAACCTTCGATGTATCTTCCGCTGGAATTTTTGCTGATGATTCCCTCAAGACCGCTTGCGCATGCCTGTTTGAACAAGTCATTGCCTTTCCCCGCCGGCCAGACTTTCGAAAGGCGGATCGGCCCACCATCGTCGGCAACGATTTTCGCCAATTCCCGCAGTCTGTCTGACAATGGTTGATTCCGAAGATTGTAGCCGTTGAAATTGAGGAGATCGAATGCGACAAATTCGATCTTGTCCTGCCCTCCTGCCTGCAAAGCGGCTTGCAAC
This sequence comes from Luteolibacter sp., assembly GCF_039920825.1. Classification (GTDB taxonomy): domain Bacteria; phylum Verrucomicrobiota; class Verrucomicrobiia; order Verrucomicrobiales; family Akkermansiaceae; genus Luteolibacter. Next base: position 65,706 of record NZ_JBDSCX010000007.1, read on the forward strand.
TCTCCAAAGCTTGATCGGCCTTTTGCATCGAACACCACCGCCTCGCCGTCGATGACGAAATCGTGTTTTGTTAGGCCGGAGAGTTGCTTAGCCAACGTTCCGAAGCGGTCCGTCCAGTCCAGTCCGCTTCTGGTGAAAAGTCGGAGCCCTCCCTTGTTCTTCACCGCGATCAGCCGATAGCCGTCGAATTTGATTTCATGCAGCCATTGGTTTCCCGATGGAACCGAGGGCACGACGCGTGCGAGTTGGGGAGAAACAAACTTCGCTTCCTCACGCTCGGCCTTGGGGCTCGGTTCCGCAGGCAGGTCCACCTCCAGCTTCCGCATCAGCCAGTTGGGCTCCTCCCCCATTTTTGCGAGGAGATAGACACCTTCAAGACGTCTCCCTTTAAGAATGAATTTCAATTTCCCCTTTCCGAACTTTTTACGCCAATCCTTTTCTAATGGTTCCCAGGTTCCCTTGTCCCAGATCGCCACCTTGCCCGCGCCATAGTTGCCCGCGGGAATCACGCCTTCAAACCCTCCATAATCGAGCGGATGATCCTCCACGTGAACTGCCAGACGCTTGGCCGAAGCCTCCTCCGGAATGCCCTTGGGAACGGCCCAGCTTACTAACACACCGTCCATCTCCAAGCGAAAGTCGAAATGATGCGAACGGGCATGATGCTCCTGCACGACAAACGAATTTCCCGCACGCCGCGCGACCTTCACACCGGGCTCCGGCGTTTTTTTGAAGTCCCGCTTGTCCCGATATCTATCAAGCGGAGCGACGGCCTTTTTTGGTGGCGACTTTCTTGCTGGCATTTTTCTTCGTGGCCTTCCGAGCCTTCGGGGTGGGTTTCGAACGAGTCGCCGTTTTGGCGGCAGTCGGTTTCTTGAAACTCCTTTGGAGGTATTCCGCGAGGTCGAGAACCTTGTCTCCGGCCTCGTCTTCATCTCCCGGCTGCTTGACATCATCCACCGTTTCTCCGCCGGCGATTTTCTTCTCGATGAAATCCATCAGCGCGTCGCGATACTCGTCATGAAAATCACTTGGCTTCCATTTGCCCGTCATCTCGTCGATCAGGCGACCTGCCAGATCCATCTCCTTTTTGACGGGTTGCCATTCCTTGTCGGCAGATGATGGAAGTTCGAGCTTCGATGACGCGCGGATCTCTTGGGGAAAACGTAGCAACATCAGGACCAGCACGTCCTCCCTAACGAACATGGCGGATAGATACTCGCGGGTGCGGATGACCACGCGGGAGATTCCCGCCTTGCCACTCTGCCGCAGCGCTTCGCGCAGGAGCGCATACGCCTTGCGACCCCGCTTCTCCGGTTCGAGATAGTAGGGCTTGTCGAAGAGCAACGGATCGATCTCGTCCAGCGATACGAATTCGCTGATCTCAATCGTCTTGGTCAATCGCGGTTGCACCGCTTCCAAATCCTCCTCAGTGAGGAGAATAAACTGGCCATCGTCATGTTCGTAGCCCTTCACCATCCTGTCCCATGGAACCTCCTCGCCGGTATCGGAGTTCACGCGTTCGTAACGGATGCGGGCGTGATTCTTGCTATCCACCATGTGAAACTGAATGTCCGGCCTCGCTTCCGCGCTCGTCAACGAGACGGGAATATTGACGAGACCGAACGCGATCGCACCTTTCCAAATCGAACGGGCCATGGACAACTTTTTGCAGAAGCCGTTCCAATTGGATTCCTGCGGGAAAACCACCATTATCGACCTTCTTCAGCAGCAAATTGCACGAAGATGGAATGCGCATTGCATCCCGCGCACCGGACATCGGTTTTGCCGAACCCCGCGTCTTTTTGAAAAAACGGTTCCTGGTGCGGTGAGGTTCAACTTTCCTAGCTGGGTTCGTTTTGCGTTTGGGTAAGCAAAAAAAAATGGGATGCTGAACAGGGAGCGCAGCCAATCCCTATAGCCCGGTATTCATGAATCGAGCCCGCTCATTTGCTCCGCAACCAAGCGGGACATGAACTCCCGCAGTGTCGGGATGTCGATAGGTTTCGGCAGGAAATAATCAAATCCGGCATCTTCCGCATCGCGCCTAACGGGATCCTCTTCCCAACCGGTAAGCGCGACCATCAACGGAGGCTTTTCGAAGCCGGCTGCCCTCACGTGTTTCGCAACCTCCAGCCCGTTCACGTCAGGCATGATCAGATCAATGAAAGCGATATCCGGGATCTCACGGTCGATCGCCCGCATGGCGTCCTGACCTCCATATACAGCCCGTGCGGAAAATCCTTCCAACTCGAAAAACGTCGCCATGATATCTGCTAGAAATTTCGAATCGTCCACCAACAGGACTTTTTCGAAACGAGAGTGCACCCCCGACTTCCTGCCTTCAAATTGGGTTTGTGCGATCGCAACATTGCTATCCCGCCTCACGACATTCATGGCCACAATTCATTGAATTTCCGCGTTCCACGCAAGACGATTTTCAAGATTTTCCAGCGTGCAAGATGCAATTCATTCGTCCTTCAATGACCGCGGGAATAGGAGATCAGGCAGCCTTTTGAGCCAGTTGTCCGAGGATGGTGATGAGACGTGCGACATCCACCGGCTTTACGAGGTGGTGGGAGAAACCGTATTGCTTACTCCTTTCGATATCCTCCTCCATACCATAACCGCTGAGCGCAATTCCGATTGCTGAATAGCGGGCGGCGACGATCTGCATCGCTTCATCCGCCGTCCCGTCGGGGAGTCCGAGATCACTGATCAGCACATCGACCTCATTCTGTTCGGCAAGCTCGCGCGCACTCCGCACATTCAGGGCGGAGATGACGCTGTAACCGCGCATTTCCAGAAGCATGGTAAGCGCTTGGTTGGTATCGGAATTATCTTCCACCAAAAGGATCCGCAACGGGAATCGTTCATCAGCCTCAGTGATGGAGGGAGTTTCAGCTTGGACGGAAGGAGCGGCGGAAGAAGGAAAATTCACCCTAAAAGTAGCGCCATGCCCTTTGCCCTCACTTTCCACTTGAATCCCCCCCTCGTGCAGATCCACCAACGCCTTGGTAATGGTCAAGCCAAGACCCAAACCACCGAACAGCCCTCGTTCCCCTTGCTCGAATGGCAGGAATATCCGCTCAATGAGTTCGGAATCCATTCCGATTCCCGTGTCACTGACTTCAATGTAAAATCGTCCATCTTCGCTGTGAGTGTGCAGGCGGATGCTGCCGGATTCGGTGAATTTGGTGGCATTGCGAATGAGATTCCAAAAAATCTGCTGAAGCCGTGCGGGATCGGCCTCAACGAAAACATCAGCGGCTCTTAAGTCCTGCTCTAAAGTAAGTGCCTTCGCGGCAATATCAGGCTGGCAGATTTCCACGGCGTTTTCGAGAAGGGAATGGGCATTGACAATCTCGCGGCTGAGACGGATCTGTCCGCTGCCCACCCGGGTGAGGTCAAGAAGGTCGTCAATCAAGCGGGCTTCCAACTCCACATTGCGACGCATCACGAGAAGTGCCTGCCGGGTTTGAGGTTGAAGTGATGAATCCGCTTCCAGATTGAGGATCGACGTGATGACAGGAGTGAGCGGGGTGCGAAGTTCGTGGCTGAGCATCGCCAGGAAACGGTCCTTGGCATTGTTCGCTGCCTCGGCTTCCTCGCGGGCTCGCCGCGCGGCCTGATAGAGAGCGGCATTGTCCAGAGCGAGAGCGGCGCGCTGCGAGAGTTCCTCAGCCAATGACAATTCGATGGGGGAATAAGGTTTCGAACCGCGGGTGCGAACCAAGGTGAGGATGCCGATGATTGAGTTTCGGGCGATGATGGGAACGGCCACATAACAGGTCGGATCCAGTGATTTCACCTGATCGCGCTCTTCGGCGGGGAACAGTTCACGGATGGATTGCGCATCCATATGATTCTTCAGCTCCGATCGTCTGGACTGAAAGACCCGCAGCGCCGCTTGGTGCACCGAATCGTGCCCTGAGTAGCGGAGTTGGTTCAGCACCGGCTCTTGGTCGGGGTCCCGGTGAGTGGTCGCAACGTGATGGAGATTACCCTGCTCATTCATGTGATCGATGATACAAAAATCAGCGAGTCGCGGAACCAACAGCCCGGCGAGGTTTTCAAAAATCTGTTGGTAGTCCAGGGAACGCGCCAAAACGTTGCCGGCTTCGGCGAGGAATGCGAGGCGGTCCTGTGCTGCCTCCGCCTCGACACGGGCGGCCTGCTCTTGAACGAATCGGGCATGATCTTCGGCTTGGCGCTTGACCTTCTCCGTCTTGCGGAACAGATCGACAAAGACGGCAACCTTCGCCCGCAGGATCTCCGGGATGACGGGGCTGAGGATGTAATCGACGGCCCCGAGTGAGTAGCCGCGGGCAACATGAGTTTCGGCATCATTCATCGCGCTGATGAAAATGATCGGCGTGGTTTCCGAGCGCAGCCGCTGGCGAATCAGCGCGGCGGTTTCGAATCCATCCATCCCGGGCATATTGACGTCCAGGAGGATTACAGCGAAGTCCTGCCGAAGAAGTTGTCGCAGGGCTTCGTTCCCGGATTTCACACACACCAGGTTCTCGTCGAGATCCTCCAAAACGGAGCGCAAGGAGAGCAACTTGTCGTCGCGGTCGTCGACGATGAGAATGCTGGTTTTATCGGAATGGGTTTCCATGGGGTGAATGGTGGGTGAGTAGCAGGAGGAACTTCAGCGGTATAGCCAAGTACGCAACAGCAACAGCAGGCGTTCCGTATCGACAGGCTTGGAAATGTAATCTGAAGCGCCTGCCTCAATGCATTTCTCCCGGTCGCCCTTCATGGCCTTTGCGGTAAGGGCGATGATGGGCAAATCCTTGAAGCCATGGAGATTGCGGATCGCGCCCATGATTTCGTAGCCGTCCATCTCCGGCATCATGATGTCCATCAGGACGATGTCGATGTCAGTGGATTCCTCGATGATTTCAAGTGCCACCCTGCCTCGCTCGGCGGATAGGATCTTCATCTTGTGGCGCTCCAGAAGACTTGTCATTGCGAAAATGTTCCGGATGTCGTCATCCACGATCAGCACCTTCTTTCCCGCCAGCAGCGTATTCGGGTCGTATAGATGCTGGATGATTTCCCTGCCCTCGGCGGGTAGCCGCGCTACTTCCCGATGCAGCCACAGCGCGGTCTGATCGTAAAGCCTCTCCGGGCTGCGCACGTCTTTCACAATGACGGTCTGAGCCACATGGTTGAGCTGCTTCTCCTCTTCGTCGGTTAGGTCCTTGCCGGTATAAACAATGATGGGGAGCTGGGGAAATCTCGACCTAACCCGATCGATCAGATCAAATCCGGAAATATCAGGCAGAAGCAGATCAATGACCATGCAATCGAAGGAATTTTCTTCCAACGCCTCGAGTGCCAGCGTTCCGCTTTCCACGAGCACGAGATGCGCGGTCTCGTTCCCAATCAGCTCGCGGATACCGTTGCGCTGGATCTCGTCATCCTCGACCACCAGCAAATTGCCGGGAGGCGAATCGCTGAGATAACGCATGCGCTCCAACACCGCGGTAATCGTTTCCATATCGACCGGTTTGGTGTGGAATGAAATGGCACCCTGCTTGAGGGCGTTATCGGGCTCTGAATCCGCGGAGATGATGATCACCGGGATGTGACGGGTGGCGAGATCGGATTTCAGGCGGCTCAAGACCCGCCAGCCATTCACATCGGGGAGAGTGACGTCGAGGGTGATACCCACCAGTTTGTAATCCCGCGCGAAGGCGAGCGCCTTGAATCCCCGGGACGTGACGATCGCTTTCATGCCTTGGGCACGGGCGTTATCGAGAAGAAGTTGTGCGAAATGGAGATCATCCTCGACGATCAATAACACCCTGTCATCGGGAAGAAGGTTCAGGCGATCATCGGCGAAAGGAACCTCTAACGACAATCGGTCGTTCAATTCCTCGTCTGCGGAAATGGAAACGACGGGTTTAGGCGAGCCGCCGTTTTCCACAATCGGCACGGTCGGACGCTCGGGCAGGAACAGCGTGAAGGAGCTCCCCTTGCCTTCATCGCTGTGCACGCGAATTTCCCCGCCGAGAAGCCGGGCAAGCTCGCGGCTGATGGCAAGGCCAAGGCCGGTGCCACCGTAGCGGCGGCTGGTGCTGCCATCCGCCTGTTGAAAGGCTTCGAAGATGACGAGCTGCTTGTCTTCGGCGATGCCGATGCCGGAATCGGCGACGGTGAATGCCAGCACACTGGTGGCACCATGGAGGAACAACCGGTCCCCTTCCCCACGCGGTTCCATCCGCTCGACCGTGAAGGTCACGTGTCCGCGGTCTGTGAATTTCAACGCGTTGGAAACCAGATTTTTCAACACCTGATCGAGACGTTGTTCATCGGTATGGATGACATCCGGCAGGCCGCTATCCAGTTGGAAGATGAAGTCCAACCCCTTCTCCTGGGCAACGTGACGGAAGGTGCGGTCGAGATTTTCGAAAAGATCCTTGAGCCGGACCTCGCCCACCGAGACGGTGAAATTCCCGGATTCAATTTTTGACAGATCCAGCACGTCGTTGATGAGGCGCAGCAGGTCGCGGCCGGAGCCGAGGATGGTGCGGGCGAACTCGACCTGCTTGGGCGTGAGGTTGCCTTCGTAGTTGGAGCCGAGTTGGTCTGCCAGAATGAGCAGGCTGTTGAGCGGCGTCCGCAATTCGTGGGACATGTTCGCAAGGAACTCGGACCTGTAGCGCGAGGTGAGCGAGAGCTGTTTGGCTTTGCCTTCAAGCGCCATCCGGGCCTGCTCGACCTCGCGGTTCTTGCGTTCCACCTCGGCATTCTGCTCGGCGAGCTGGCCCGCCTTTTTCTGGAGTTCCTCGTTGGTTTGTTGCAGCTCTTCCTGCCGATTTTGAAGTTCTCCGGCGAGGGACTGCGATTGCTTGAGCAAATCTTCGGTGAGCGTGCTGGCCTTGATGGTGTTGAGCACGATGCCGATACTTTCCGCGAGCTGTCCCAGGAATGCCTCGTGGGTGGGATTGAAACGCTCGAACGATGCGAGTTCGATGACGGCCTTGACTTTCCCTTCGAAAACGATCGGCAACACCATGATGTTGATCGGGGGTGCCTGCCCGAGGCCGGAGCTGATGTTGATGTAGTCGCTGGGAACATTGGTAAGGAGAATGGGCTGCTTTTCCAGCGCCGCTTGACCAACGAGCCCCTCGCCGAGCAGGTAACGGTTGCTCACGTTCTTTCGTTCGTTGAACGCATAGCTGGCAAGCAGCCTCAGCTCCGGCTCCGGCGCATCGTTGTCCATGATGTAGAAGATGCCCTGCTGCGCCGAAACGACCGGCGCGAGTTCGGAAAGGATCAAGCGTCCGACCGTTAGGAAATCCTTCTGCCCTTGGAGCATCCGGGTGAATTTTGCGAGGTTGGTCTTCAGCCAGTCCTGTTCCTCGTTGCGGGACGTGGTGTCCTTGAGATTTCGGATCATCTCATTGATGTTGTCCTTAACGAAGGCGACCTCCCCGCGGGCGGAAACCTGGATGCTCTGGGTGAGATCGCCCTTGGTCACGGCCGTCGCCACGTCCGCGATGGCGCGAAGCTGGGTCGTTAGATTGGCGGCGAGTTGGTTCACGTTGTCGGTGAGATCAAGCCAGGTTCCCGAAGCACCCGGCACATGCGCCTGGCCGCCGAGTTTCCCTTCCACACCCACCTCGCGCGCCACGCTGGTGACCTGCTCGGCGAAGGTCGCGAGCGTGCTGGTCATGCTGTTGATGGTGTCTGCCAGCTCCGCGATTTCGCCCTTCGCTTCCACCATGAGCTTCTGGTTCAGCTCGCCTTTCGCGACCGCGGTAACGACTTTGGCCACGCTTCGCACCTGGTTCGTAAGATTGCCGGCCATCGAGTTCACCGAGTCGGTTAGATCCTTCCACGTGCCCGCCACGCCTTTCACTTCCGCCTGACCACCGAGTTTTCCTTCGGTTCCCACCTCGCGTGCCACCCGCGTCACTTCCGAGGCAAACGAGTTGAGCTGGTCCACCATGGTGTTGACCGTGTCCTTCAGTTCGAGAATCTCGCCTTTAACATCCACGGTGATCTTCTTGGAAAGGTCGCCGTTCGCGACCGCCGTCGTCACCGCCGCGATGTTCCGCACTTGGGTGGTGAGGTTGGAGGCCATGAAGTTCACCGAATCGGTGAGGTCCTTCCACGTTCCTGACACGCCTTCAACCCGTGCCTGGCCGCCAAGCGCTCCTTCCGAGCCCACTTCGCGCGCGACCCGGGTCACTTCCGAAGCGAACGACCGGAGCTGGTCCACCATCGTGTTGATGGTGTCCTTCAGTTCCAAGATCTCGCCGCGCACATCCACGGTGATTTTCTTGGAAAGATTTCCCGTCGCCACCGCCTTGGTCACATCGGCGATGTTCCGCACCTGGTCGGTGAGGTTGCCGGCCATCGAGTTCACCGAGTCGGTTAGATCTTTCCAGGTGCCCGCCACGCCTTTCACTTCGGCTTGGCCGCCGAGATTGCCTTCGGTGCCAACCTCGCGGGCCACCCGGGTGACTTCCGCCGCGAACGATCCAAGCTGGTCCACCATCGTGTTGATGGTGTTTTTCAGCTCCAGAATCTCTCCTTTGACATCCACGGTGATCTTCTTCGACAAATCACCGCGCGCGACCGCCGTGGTCACGTCGGCGATATTCCGCACCTGGTTGGTGAGGTTGCCGGCCATCGAATTCACTGAGTCCGTTAGATCCTTCCACGTTCCCGCCACGCCACGCACTTCGGCCTGACCACCGAGTTTTCCTTCCGTTCCCACTTCGCGCGCCACCCGGGTCACTTCCGAGGCGAACGAATTGAGCTGGTCCACCATGGTGTTCACCGTGTCCTTCAGCTGGAGAATTTCTCCCCTAACGGCAACGGTGACTTTCTTGGAAAGGTCGCCGTTCGCCACCGCGGTCGTCACGTCGGCGATGTTCCGCACCTGGTCGGTGAGGTTGCCCGCCATCGAGTTCACCGAGTCAGTTAGATCTTTCCACGTGCCAGCAACACCGGACACCTCGGCCTGACCGCCCAATTTCCCTTCGGTGCCCACCTCGCGGGCCACCCGGGTCACTTCCGACGCGAACGACCCGAGCTGGTCGACCATCGTGTTGATCGTGTTCTTCAGTTCCTGGATCTCGCCTTTGACATCCACCGTAATCTTTTTCGATAGATCGCCACGCGCAACCGCGGTCGTCACTTCGGCGATGTTCCGGACCTGGGCGGTAAGGTTGCCGCCCATGAAATTCACCGAGTCCGTGAGATCCTTCCACGTTCCGGCCACACCCCGCACATCTGCTTGGCCACCGAGTTTTCCTTCCGATCCCACTTCGCGAGCCACCCGCGTCACTTCGTCCGCGAAGGAGCTGAGCTGATCCACCATCGTGTTGATGGTGTTTTTCATTTGGAGGATCTCGCCCTTCACGTCCACGGTGATCTTTTTGGAAAGGTCGCCTTTCGCGATCGCGGTGGTGACGTCCGCAATGTTCCGCACCTGGTCGGTGAGGTTGCCGGCCATCATGTTGACGTTATCCGTGAGATCCTTCCACGTTCCGGCAACCCCCGACACCTCGGCTTGACCACCCAATTTACCTTCCGTGCCCACCTCGCGGGCCACCCGCGTCACTTCCGAAGCAAATGATCGGAGCTGGTCCACCATCGTGTTGATGGTGTCCTTCAGCTCGAGAATTTCCCCCTTCACATCCACCGTGATTTTCTTGGAAAGGTCGCCGTTCGCCACCGCGGTCGTCACGTTGGCGATGTTCCGGACTTGCGCGGTCAGGTTGCCTGCCATCGAGTTCACAGAGTCGGTAAGATCCTTCCACGTTCCGGCCACGCCGCCCACTTTCGCCTGACCACCGAGCTTTCCTTCCGTTCCCACCTCGCGTGCCACCCGCGTCACTTCCGAGGCAAATGATCCGAGCTGGTCCACCATCGTGTTGATCGTGTTCTTCAGCTCCAAAATCTCGCCTTTAACATCCACCGTGATCTTCTTGGAAAGGTCGCCGTTCGCCACCGCCGTGGTCACCGCGGCGATGTTCCGGACCTGCGACGTGAGGTTGCCGGCCATGGAATTCACGGAATCGGTGAGGTCCTTCCACGTTCCCGAAACGCCTTCCACCCGCGCCTGACCACCGAGCGCTCCTTCGGTTCCCACCTCGCGCGCCACCCGCGTCACTTCCGAGGCGAACGAACGGAGCTGGCCCACCATGGTGTTGACCGTGTCTTTCAACTCCAAGAACTCGCCTTTGACATCGACCGTGATTTTCTTCGTGAGGTCACCATTGGCCACCGCGGTCGTCACCGTGGCGATGTTCCGGACCTGCGCGGTGAGATTGCCCGCCATGAGGTTCACGTTGTCGGTGAGATCCTTCCAGGTTCCGGCTACCCCTTTGACCTGCGCCTGGCCGCCGAGTTTCCCCTCGGTGCCCACCTCGCGGGCCACCCGGGTGACTTCCGAGGCAAATCCTCCGAGCTGCTCCACCATGGTATTGACAGTCCGGGCGGTGCGGAGGAACTCCCCTTTCAACGGTCGACCGTCGATCTCAGTGGAAATAGTCTGGGACAAATCCCCTTTCGCCACCGCGCCGATCACCCGCGCCATTTCGCTCGTAGGTTGCACCAGATTCGCGACGAGATTGTTCACCGAACCGATGGCAGCCCGCCAAGCCCCTTGGACCTCCCCCAGCGAAGCCCGCTGCCCGATTCGTCCTTCCACACCCACCACTTCTCCTATCCGGGCGAGCTCCTTGGCCATTTCCTGGTTGAGGCTGATGACCTCGTTGAACGTGTCGGCCACTTTCCCGGACACCCCTGTCCAATCTTCCGGAAGGCGGGCGCTGAAATCCCCGCGTTTGAAAGAGGTCAGGGCGGCAAGGAGCACTTTCAAGTCCCCCGGCTCAGCACTTTTTTTTCCTACAGCGGAGGGGGAAGCGGACGGAGAAACGGTTGCGGACGCATCGCTGGGAGCCTTTTTCATAAATTTGAAGGACAATACTGGCACGGACGTTAGACGACTTCTTACCACCGTCAAGAAATCTTGGATCGTGCCTGCTTCACCCGCGGCTCCGAGGACATGCCATCAAGATTTAGGAGATTTGGGTGACCAAGCCCGACGTGGCAGGAGGGTTCATCCGAACGGGCGGCGATGGCCGTTTGATGGAAACCCGTGACCGGATCAAGCCACCGGCGTTCTCCACGGTACCGCCCCTCGCAAGCTCCGCCGTCTCCTCGCATTTGCAAATTGCACGAACCCAGGATGCGGAACCCATTCCACAACATCTCTTCCGACAGCATATAACCCGTAACACGTTGCCTGCGCCCACTCGCGTCTTTGGTACAGCTTATGCGAAAGATTCTGAAAAAATTACGCCCATGCTCCTTCCTGACCTTCTAATCGTCGCCAGCTATAAAAACCTTTCCGCCTACCTGGTCCTTCCTGACGGACTGCCCGAAATTGTCGACCAGCTCGACTATGAGAACGACGGCCAGACCAGTGCGCCGGTCGTCGGCTGGGAAGATGGGAGAGATGGCTATAGCGAAATCGCAGGAAAGATCTCTGCCATTCTCGTTCGTTATCCCCACTCGACATGGGGGTTGGCCTGCCCACCGACCTTGGCTGGAAAAATCACGCCATTGCTTTCCGCCGAACAACAGGCAGCACTCGGAGTTCTGCGGCAGTTGGAAGTCGAAAACGTGGACATCTCAAATGTCGAGCAAGTTTTCGACGAAACTACTGCGGATGACGATGCCGAAAAGGAGCACTGCTAATCGGTCTTATTCCTCCTCATCGTCCGGAAAAATCGTTTCCTCATGGATGGCCGCGACTTCAGGAGCCGTTGTGGAGTCTTCCGACGCGGTGAAATCAATATCGTCGAGTTCATCCTCCTCGTTGTCACCAAGTCTGGCGCTTGCCTCGTAATCGTCTGCAACCGCTTCACGAAGGTCATTTTCAGCTTCATCCATGCCTTCTTCCACAAGGGCCAGATTTGGATCCTCGTCGATGTAAGGCGGGGCCATGGGAGACTTTGGGTCAGCGGTAGCCGGTTTAACAGGATCGATGGGTGTCATGGTTTTGAAAGGTTGGTTCGTTTGTTTTCTTGCACATTCCGCGCCACCCCTTGCGAGGTCCTGTTCTCATTGGATCCAGCCTTTTCCTTGGCCAAAATGCAGCTCCCTGATTGCGAGATGCAATGTCAGGGCGTGCAATTCACGTCGCATCGCTAATCGAATCAACCCCCAGCCGATTGGCATGGCGGATGCGAAATGGAAATCGCCTTTGCCAGCCGCCGCCACGGATGTTAGGAAGACCGCGGCTAATTCAATCTGCCATGAACAATGCCATTGAAATCGAAACCCGGCTCTTTGCCGACGATGGACGCACGCCGAACAATCCGCGGTTGCCATTGGTGGTCGTGCGGCGTGCCTCTATGGTGAGCGAGCCCGCGGATTGGTTTGAACAACAATTCATTTCATCCAACTGGCGGGGCTGCTGGCGCTGGACCGTTTATCCTTACCACCATTTCCACTCGACCAATCACGAAGTCCTCGGAGTCTCGCGGGGCACCGCAAGCTTGATGTTCGGGGGAGAACAGGGCGAGGAATTCAAGGTCAAGGTCGGCGATGTCATCGTTATTCCCGCTGGAGTCAGTCACAAACGAGTGGATGGGTCGGACGATTTCCAGGTCGTTGGCGCCTACCCGGACGGCAAGGAGCCCGATCTCATCTTACCGGGTTACGATCTGGAAGCCGCCCGTCGCCGGATCGCGCACGTAGCGTTCCCCGAACAGGATCCCGTTTTCGGTGTAGGTGGGCCCCTGTTCGACCACTGGAAGAACGCATAAGGATGCTTTCTCAGCCTACTTCAGGAGCCCATTCCTGTAGGCGGGATCATCTGCTAGTTCTCTTGTTGACCGTTACAAACTTCAGTTGCAACAGGACGTGACAGGTGTATTCGTTTCGAATGGCTGGAAATGTCATTCTTGTCATCTCGGCGTGCCTTGGCCTCATCGCCGTAGGTGTGTCTTGTTGGCTTAACGTTTGCTCAGGGGACGGCTTTTCCTCGGACAATCCTTCCGCAATGGTCGCGGAACCATAACCCGTTTCCGGCAGCATACGTGAATTTGAAGGTCGGCTTGCAAAAGCCGAAGAGAGGACATTTTGTCCTATGCCCCCTCTGACATCGACAGGGTGCGGATACCGGCCGCAAGATTGTCTTTTCGCACGAGAAGGAGTGCGTCGCGCATTCTGGTGGATTGGTAGCAGCAGAGTATTTGCTGAAAGTATCAGCATTTTTCCACAGGCACGTATTCTGCAAAAACAATCGCCCGTGATCGGCCGGACAATCCGTCCGTCCCTCCTGAAAAACACCAACAACCCATCCCATGAACACGATCGAAAATTTGCAGCAACTCTATTTTGATCAGCTCCGCGATCTTTACAGCGCGGAGACCCAACTGGTGGCCGCTCTCCCGGAGATGGTGAAAAACGCCACGAACGACCGGCTTCGCGACGCTTTTGCCGACCATCTGGAAGAAACATGCAACCATGTCTCGCGAATCGAACGACTGTTCGTGGAGCATGGCATCACCGCTGAAGGCGAGGAGTGTGACGCGATGCGCGGGTTGATCGAGGAGGCGAAAAAACACATCGCGTCCACGGCTCCCGGCGATGTTCGCGATGCGGTCCTGATCGCGTCCGCCAACCGGATCGAGCACTACGAAATTGCCGGCTACGGTGTTGCCAAGGCTTTCGCCGAAGTTCTCGAGTTCGACTCCGCCGTCGATCTGCTCGACCAGACGCTTCAGGAAGAAGGAACAGCGGACAAATTCCTAACAAGCATCGCGACCGGCGGCCTGTTTAGCAATGGCGTGAATGAAGATGCCGTTCAATGATAGACCTTGGCGCACACCCGCTGGCCATTTGACACCAGCGGGTTTTATTTTTGGCCAACTTCCCTCAGAGCCTGTCTGAGAAATGATGAATTCCTGTTCTCGCGCAGGGACGCAGGGCCGCGAAGGTTTTCAGATGAGAGCCAAGCCCTCCAGAACCCATGACTCTGCGTAAGAGGCTGTCTTAAAATTATCTATCAGCCGATTCTGGCGAGCATTCTCTTGCTCATGGACAGGTAGATCATCGATTCCGAATGGCTTGTTTTCACCTCGTAGTCTCGCACCAGCCTGCGTGACTGG
>NZ_JBDSCX010000008.1:0-149258 GCF_039920825.1 Luteolibacter sp.
TACTTCCAATTGGGACGGGCGGAAGACCCATCGTTCACGGTCAAAGTCCTCACGGTGAGCGCGGTATGGCCCGGAGCCACGGCTCAGGAAATGCAAGATCTGGTGGCGGAGCCATTGGAAAAAAGACTTCAGGAACTGCGCTGGTATGATCGTGTGGAAACCACCACGCGTCCCGGCCTGGCATTAATGATGTTGCAACTGAGCGACAAAACTCCACCCAAGGAAGTCCTCGAACAATTTTACCAAGCGCGGAAAAAGCTGGGTGATGAAGCCCGTAAATTGCCGCAGGGCGCCATGGGACCTTTCGTCAACGACGAGTATTCGGATGTCTCATTTGCGATTTATTCGGTGGAAGCTCCGGGTCTTCCCCTCCGGGAACTAACACGCATCACCGAGGATCTACGGCAAAGATTCCTGCACGTTCCGGGCGTCAAAAAAGTGGATATTTCCGGAGAGCAGCAGGAGAGGATTTTTGTAGATTTCTCCTTCCAGAAACTAACCACGCTAGGCATCTCTCCAACGGAAATTTTCTCCGCTCTCTCGCGGCAGAATGCGATGACACCAGCAGGATCGGTGGACACGAACGGAGCACAGGTGTTTGTCCGTCTCGACGGGGCCTACACCGACATCGAAAAAATCCGCAACACTCCCATCGTAACCGACAAGCAGAGCTTCAAGCTCTCGGACATCGCGGAGGTCAAGAGAGGCTACGAAGACCCGGCAACCTATGTGATCCGGCATAATGGCGAACAGGCAATGCTGCTGAGTGTCGTCATGCACGATGGCTGGAACGGATTGAAACTGGGGAAATCCCTCCAAGCGGAAAGCGATAAGATTTCCTCCGATCTGCCCGCAGGAGTTAGCCTGAAAAAAATCACGGACCAGGCCGTCAACATCAGCTCGGCGGTGAACGAATTCATGATCAAATTCGCGATGGCGGTATGCGTGGTGATGTTAGTTAGTCTGCTTAGCCTCGGATGGAGGGTTGGAATCATCGTCGTGGCGGCCATTCCCCTGACCTTGGGCGCGGTGTTTGTCGTCATGATGGTGACGGACCGTGTCTTCGATCGAATCACATTGGGAGCACTCATCGTCTCGCTTGGACTGTTAGTGGATGATGCCATCATCGCCATCGAGTCCATGGTGGTGAAGATGGAGGAGGGAATGGATCGTATCCCGGCCGCGGCCTCCGCCTGGAGCCACACCGCAGGGCCCATGCTCGCCGGAACATTGGTAACCGTGATCGGATTTCTACCCGTCGGTTTCGCCCGCTCGACCGCTGGTGAGTATGCCGGAAACATCTTCTGGATCGTTGGATTCTCATTGATCGCCTCGTGGATCGTGGCGGTGATTTTCACCCCCTACCTCGGCGTGAAACTTCTGCCGAAAATTAAAACCGTGGAGGGCGGCCATGCGGCGATCTACTCGACTCCGGGATACCGGCGGCTTCGTGGAATTATCACTTGGTGTGTGAAGAGGAAATACACGGTCGCCGGAGTTACACTCGCAACATTTCTCATGTCCGGTGCTGGTATGGCAATCGTGAAGAAACAGTTTTTCCCAAATTCCGACCGGCCTGAATTGCTAGTTGAGGTCCAGCTTCCACAGGGAACCAGTATCGAGACGACCAGTGCGGCGGCCAAAAAAGTCGAGCAATGGCTCTCGAAACAACCCGAATCGAAAATCGTGACTTCATATATCGGAGCCGGAGCTCCACGGTTTTTCTTCTCCTACAATCCGGAGTTGCCCGATCCATCGTTCGCAAAAATCATAGTTCTAACTCCCGATGCGAGAGCCCGGGATCACCTCAAAGTGCGGCTTCGCCAAGCTGCCACCGATGGTCTGGCTCCGGACGCGAGGATTCGCGTCACCCAGTTGGTGTTCGGCCCCTACTCTCCCTACCCCGTCGCGTTCCGGGTGATGGGACCCGATCCGCAAAAGATTCGAAAAATCGCAAACGATGTCGAAAAAATCATGCGCGATGATCCGAGCATGCGCACGGTCAACGTGGACTGGGGCGACCGCGCTCCCAAGGTTCATTTTGCCCTGGACCAAGAGCGACTCCAGCTCATCGGGCTTTCACCCGAAGAGACCGCGCAGCAACTGCAATTTCTCCTCACCGGCCTCACCATCACCCAAGTTCGAGAGGACATTCGGACTGTGAACATCGTGGCGAGAAGCGCGGGACCCGAGCGATTGGATCCAACAAAGCTGGAGGATTTCACCCTCACCTCCCGCGACGGAAAGGCGATTCCTTTGAGCCAAATCGGAAAAGTGGAAATACGCCCCGAGGATCCGCTCATCAAACGGCGGGACCGTGTTTCCACCATCACCGTGCGCGGCGACAACGTCGAGTCCACCCAGCCGCCGGACGTGTCTAACGCACTTTGGGCGAAGCTTGAACCACTGCGGAAATCACTGCCGGAGAACTACAGGGTCGAAATGGCGGGCTCCATCGAAGAAGCGCAGAAAGCCAACTCGGCACTCGCTCCGCTTTTCCCGATCATGTTGTTGTTCATGATGGCGGTGATCATCATCCAGGTGCGTTCTTTCTCCGGGATGTGGATGGTGTTGCTAACTGGCCCGCTTGGACTCATCGGCGCGGTGCCGACGCTGCTCATTTTTCAACAACCCTTCGGATTCAACGCCATTCTCGGCTTGATCGGGCTGTCGGGAATTCTGATGCGCAACACGCTCATCCTGATCGGCCAGATTCATACCAATCAGGAAGAAGGACTCGATCTCTATCACGCGATTATCGAAGCCACCGTTCAGCGCTCAAGGCCCGTGATCCTAACCGCACTGGCCGCCGTGCTGGCATTTATTCCGCTCACCCACTCGGTGTTCTGGGGATCCATGGCCTATGCACTGATCGGAGGAACTGCCGTCGGCACGTTCTTGACCCTGGCCTTCCTGCCCGCGCTCTACGCCATCTGGTTCCGTGCGAGCCGCACCGAAGTGAGTCATTCCGGACATCCGCAGGGAGACGACTCCAATTTGCAGCCACGGTGACTTTCTGTTCAAATCGCATTCACCGCTTCCTCGCCGCTGCAGTATCTGAAAAATATCCGTCTCCACAAGGCGCGGATGCTGATGGTCCACGAAGGCACCACCGCCGCAGTCGCCGCACGGGAAGTGGGTTACGAAAGGGCCTCGCAGTTCAGCCACGAATTCAAGCGCTACTTCGGCGACGGCCCGGCGTCGGAAGCCAGCCGCCTGCGCGAGGCATTGATGCGCTTCTGACGCTTGATCGCGCACTCCCGGTCTGTAAGATCGTGGCATGGCGTTCGAGCAGGCTTTCCAACAAGCATTCATCTATCTGGCGGCCGCGATTGTGGCGGTGCTTTTGGGGAAACAAATCCGCCTCGGTGCGGTGCTGGGATACCTGATCATCGGCGCGGCGATCGGACCATGGGGACTTCATTTGATGGGAAACGAGGGCGAGCAGATCACCCACTTCGCGGAGTTTGGAGTCGTCGTGATGCTGTTTCTCATCGGCTTGGAACTCCGCCCGACAATGCTATGGAAAATGCGGCATCACTTGCTCGGCTTGGGATCGCTCCAAGTCGGACTGTGCGCGCTCGGTGTCGCCGGACTCGCCTGTGCTTTCGGAGTTCAATTCAAACCGGCCATCGCCATCGGCCTGATCCTCGCGATGTCGAGTACCGCCATCGTCCTGCAAACGCTGGCGGAAAAGGGCCTTCTGCACACCGAGGCCGGGCAGAACTCTTTCGCGGTGCTTCTTTTCCAAGACATCGCCGTCATCCCGATCATCGCGCTGATGCCATTGTTAGGAAACGGCGGCAGAGCCTTGAACAACCATGGCGCTTCGAACGCGTGGATGGCTCACTGGCCGGGTTGGGCCCAGGCACTGACCACTATCGGGGCCGTCGCGCTGATCGTCGCCGTCGCACAAATCGGAATGCGACGGATGTTCCAAGCCATCGCCCGCACCCATCAGCGGGAAGCGTTCACCGGAGCCGCGCTGCTGCTGGTGATCGGCGTCGCGCTGCTGATGACGAAGGTTGGGCTTTCCCCGGCGCTCGGCGCGTTCATCGCGGGCGTGGTCCTTGCTAGCAGTGAATTCCGCCACGAGCTTGAAAGCGACCTCGATCCGTTCAAGGGAATTTTGTTAGGACTTTTTTTCCTCGGCGTGGGAGCAGGTATCGATTTCGGCTACATCCGCGATCACCTGGGACTCGTCATCGGCGGAGCGCTGGGGCTGATCGTGGTGAAAGGTGGCATTTTGTATGGCCTCTCGATGCTGAAAGAAAGGCGCACGAACTCCGCCCTGCTATTCGCCGCTTCGCTTGCCGCGGGGGGTGAATTCGCTTTCGTGCTCATCACGCTTTCCTTGTCCTCCGGTGTTTTCAGCGTGGCAACAGGCCGGGCGGTCGTTGTGATCGTCGCACTTTCGATGGCCACCACTCCCCTGCTGATCCTCGCGGCGCAGCACATCATTTCCCGCGTCCCTGAATCATCGAAACCGGAGCCCGAATCCGACGCAACCGACGAAGGAAATCCGGTGATCATCTGCGGCTTCGGCCGGTTCGGCCACGCCATCGGCCGCCTGCTTCGTTCGCGGGGTTTTGATTGCACGGTGCTCGATCACGACACCGATCAGGTCGAGTTGCTGCGCTCCCTCGGCGTCCCGATTTTCTACGGGGATGCGAGCCGCCCGGAACTCCTAACAATCGCAGGAGCCGCGCGCGCGAAAATCCTCGTCATCGCGCTCAAAGACGCCGACACCACGCTGAAGATCGTGAAAAATGCCCGCCGCCATCATCCGCATTTGAAAATCTTCGTCCGCGCTTACAGCCGGATCGAAGCTTACGAATACCTCAATGCCGGCGAAGATCTCATTTATCGGGACACTCTCGATTCCTCCATCCGCCTCGGCATCGACGTCTTGAAAATGTTAGGCGAATCCGACGAAGCCGCGGATCGCGCAAGCCGGCTCTACCGCGAGCGGGACGAAGTCATGGTCCGGGAAATGGCCAAGCATCGAATCGATTCAAAGGAATTTTTCACCGCCGCCAAGGAGGCGCACCGCAGCCTGAACGAACTGATGCGCAGCGACATCGCCACCGGCCAGGCAACCTCCACCCAAGGCACGAATTCCGCCGGGGCCCAAGAGCAATAACGGGTGATTCCTGATTTTTTGTCGCCGGATCGTAAATCCTTCTTTTGAATCAATACCAATGACCCTCCCCCACCTGACATTCGCCGCGCCTCCGCTTCTTGATTTCGCAGCCGTGGACGAAAACGATGCGGTTAGGCGCACGGCGGACCTTCTTGCGATCGGTTCGGGAATCACGAATTTTGGTGGATTTGTGGACGCCGTGATCGACCGGCAGCGGATCAATCCGCCGCTTCTCGGCAACGGGGTGGCGATTCCCCACGCCCGCACCGTGCTTGCCAGCGAGATCGTGTGCGTGGCGGCGCGATGTGCCAGCCCCATTCCGTTCGGCCCCGAGGCTGAGCCGGTTCGTCTGATTTTCCTGTTGGGCATCCCGCCGCACCGGATCAGCGAATATCTCGAACTCATGTCGGTCCTGGTGAAACGGTTGCGCGATCCGGAGGTTCTGAACGGCTTGCTGACGGCGGAAACACCGGAGGAATTCACCCGATTACTCGCCTGAGTGTTCGTTAGATAACCCAATCGTCACACCTCTCTTACGACATCGCCCGCGAGTTGATCCGGGCTCGCGGCGGCGAGCTGTTATCGAGTCTCGCCGAACCCGATTGGGTCCCGTTTGAACTCCGCCCGCCGTCAGGTGTTGGCGCGGGATAAACCTCTGGCCGTTCCAATCGGGACGAATGCTCCGCGGAATCCGGGAGCTATTCCCCGCCTGACTTGATCCGGGTGATCAGCCAGGTCTGGCTATGGCTGCTAGGAAGATGCACCCAGACGCGGGTATTGGGTTCCGTAAGATTCGCGAGCCCCGTTTCGATGACGATGTTGTCACTGCCGCCGATGTTGAAGGCGACGCGTTGTGAATTGGTATCCACGCTGCCGCCGATCGGCAGGACATTGCCCTGCGGCCAGTTCACATAAACTCCGGCGATGTTTCCCGCAGCGTCCATCGCGAGCTGGATGGCGTGGTTCGAGGTCTTTTGTTTCATGCTGGAGGAAACGGCGAAGGTTCCTAACGGAAACCAACCCGGCCGCTCGGCGATGCCTTCGGGATGCGTGTTGGCGAGAGCGCGGGCGGACGTTACAAAATCCTCGTAGGACGAAACCGCCTGGCCGTTGACATAGATGACATCGTTTTTGAAAGTGATGTTGCGATCATTCACATACTTGAACGGCTTGATGGCATTCCTCATTCCGAGCACGCGGATCAATTCATTCCACGGCGAGCCCTGCCACCAGGCGGAGGCCGGCTTGTCGGCGTAATAGCGGCTCGTCCCGTCGAGAACATCCGGGTGCGCGGTCCACCAATCCTTGGTGAAAAGATCCGGCGGGCGGGACTCGGCCGAGGTCACCGCCCCCAGGGACCAATCCCGGTCCTCGGCGTCCTGTTGCGCGATGGCCGGAGCAGTGACATTTGATGGATACCCGGTGGCGGCGGTGAGATTTCCCGACACTTTTCCCAAACGCGTTCCGGTGTCGCCTTCGAAAAATCGCGACGTCGCCGGATCGTTCATCGCGGCCTCGCGGTTTTGCAGGCGGCGCTGCTGAGCCTGTTCGTTTAGCGCCGCATTCTCATTGATCGGAATAGCTCCCTCCCCCACGCGGACGGCATCTTCTCCCACCGAAACTCCGCTCTTTCCCGCAGGAACCGCATCTTCACCGGCGGGAATCCCGTCCTTGCCAGTGGGAACCGCGTCCTCGCCCGCCGGAGTTCCGTTCTTGCCCGTCGGGACCGCACCTTCACCCGCTGAAATTCCGTTTTTGCCCGCCGGAACCGCCCCCTCCCCCACACGGATTCCCCCTTTCGACAACGGCACCGCCCCTTCACCGATCGGCACCGCATCCTCTCCCGCCGGACTCGCGTCTTCCGCGACAGGAACCGCGTGCTCACCCACCGGAACCGCGTTTTCCCCGACCGGAGTTCCCAGTTTTTTGAGAGGAACGCCCTGCGCCGATATCAATCCGGGTTGGGAAACGCACAAGGCGCCGAAAACTCCGGCGATCATTTTCAGACGAGTAACGGATGGTTTCATAACAATTCGATTTACCATCATTTCTATTTCGGAAATCCCCCTGAAGTGAAGGAAATTCCAACTGCCACGGAGACAACGCGCCTCCATGACACGGCTTCCGTTGAAAATCTGCTGGCCATCCCATCCGGGGTCTCGCTATCTCCCAAGAAACCTATGCCCGAGATTATCAAGCCGGATTTATCAGGTGTGCGGCGGATCAACGTGGTCGGCAGCAGCGGCAGCGGAAAATCCACCTTCAGCAACGCCTTGGCAAACATCCTGCAAGTCCGTCACATCGAGATGGATGCCCTTTTCTGGGGACCCGATTGGCATTGGCCATCGGATGAGGAGTTTTTCGGAAAACTTCGCGCGGCCGTTTCGAAGGAAAACTGGGTTCTTGATGGCAACTACAACCGGACGATTGATATCAAGTGGGAGGAAGTCGATATGGTCGTCTGGTTGGACCCCGGTTTTCCGACGACTTTTTTCCGATCCGTGAAGCGCGCGTTCAAGCGTTCGCTCACCCGGGAGGAAATCTGGGAAGGAACCGGCAACCGCGAATCGTTCAGGAAAAGCTTCTTCAGCAACGACTCGATCATCCTCTGGTCGGTTACGAATTTCCGCTCCATCCGACGGAAATACGAGGCGTTGTCGGTGGAGGAAAAGTATTCCCACATCCGGTTTGTCAGACTGAAAACACCATCCGAAACGGAAGCGTTCCTGAAAATCGTTAGGGAGCATCACAAACCGGCAAGTGACAAGCCCGCGCTAACAGCATAGCGTCGGGCGATTCGGCAAATCGCTCCTACTGGAACTCCTGCGAACTCACCATTGGAGCCGGATGGCCGTTGTTGTATTCCAGCCCGATAAACGACCCGGCATTCACCCGCACGGTTGGCGATCCGGAAAACCCGACACTTACGGATCCGCCGCCCGTGCAGTCGATGGTGAGTGCCAGCCAGATCGGATCCACGCCCTCCGTGATGTCCACCATCGCCGTATTTTCCACGCCGTTGCCGGGCGAAAGGGAAAGCGACGAGGCCTGCAAATTGCCGATCTGCATCGCCAGGCCTGAACCATCCGTCGGCGGACTGAGGTGCACGGCGGCGATCTGGCCGCTGCTGAAGTTGAAATGAGCGGGTCCGTTGCCGCTGATCCGGATTTCGAGAGTGATCATATTTTCGGGGGGATGACATCGTTAGGTGAAGCAGTCGAGATGCCAGCTTCCTCGTCCCCACCATATAAGAGCCCCGTATCTGTGATCCCCTCTACCCACCCCACACTCCCAAAATCCACTTGATGCCGGTGGAAAAATCGGAAAAATTCTTCTTCACCGCCCGCGTCGTGCGAGACATGCCAATGCAGTCGGGGCGTGGCGCAGACTGGTAGCGCGCCTCGTTCGGGACAAGAACAAGAGGGTTACTAGAGAGCGCTCCATCCCTCCCGGCTACTCAACACGCTGATCATGAGCACCTTCGCCATCATTTAGGACCACCTCATTTATCCCTAATATTCTCTTTTAGTCAGTCTCACCGTATAAAAAGACCGTATAATGAACCCAGAAGTCCTATTCAATCCGAGTTTCCTTGTCCGGGAACTTTCCATCCGTTATTCGGTTCTGAGCTCCTGACCATTCTTTCTCACCCCAAAGAAAATGCCAAACTTTCTCACGACAACTACGGCGGCCGCGAAATCCACTTGGAACGCTATCAGGTCAGTAGATCCGTCCCCCATTTCCCAGTCAAGTTCCGCCTCGGAGGCTTTCGTCCGTCATCAAAATAAGATGATGACCGCCAACCCAGAATATTTGCACCAATCGCTGAGAACGGATTCGAATTTCAATTAATCCTAAAAATAGTCGCTTAATAAGCAATTCCGAAAATGTTGAGATTGTTATTTTGGAACGTGAACAGAAAAGATTTATCTTCTGAAATTCGAGTTTTGGCGACTGAGCATCAGATCGACATACTGATACTTGCTGAAGATCCTGTTAGCACAGGCACCCGTCTTTCATCTCTAAACAAGGAGTTATCGAATTATTATATTACCCCTAGCGTATGTGAAAGGCTTAATATCTTCACATCGTTTGGCGATGCACTAATCAAATTGAAGAGAGAATCGAAGTATTTCACCATAAGAGAAATTTCGCTTCCGACGCATCAATCTTTTTTGCTTTGCGCGTTACACTGGAAAAGCCTGCGAAATCGGAGCCCCAGCAGCCAGAATAGCGCTCTCATCCAGCTTGCGCACGTTATTCGAGAAGAAGAAGACATGTGCGGACATCGCCGCACAATTGCAGTTGGTGATTTTAATTCCGAACCGTATTCTGATGGAATGACCGCTGCCAACGGAATGCATGCCGTGATGTGCAGGAACGTTGCTTCTCGCGGAGAACGCGAAGTTTCCCCATTCGGGGATTTCCCTTTTTTTTACAATCCGACTTGGAGCGTTTACGGAGACGATCGAGAATCCCCTCCTGGATCCTACTACTACAGAAGCTCGGAAGACAATTGCCAATTTTGGCATCTATTTGATCAAGTACTAGTGAGGCCACAACTACTTCCATTTCTGCCCAAGGACTCGACCCATGTCTTAACAAAAGCCGGCTCATCATCTCTAATCAGCGAACGAGGAATTCCGACCTCGTCAGACCACCTCCCAATACTATTGAACTTCGACCTACCAACAAAATAATATAATGACAACAGATACAGAATTCTGGCCTAACGATTTACTGGAAAATATACCAAGCACGCCTCGCCAAGTACTTGAAAGAGTAGCTGCACAACTAGGACCGAAGACGAGAAATTTAGTTCTTGCCGAGGTCAATACGAGAGCAGCCCAAAATGGTGGATTTCTTCACGATTTCTATCTCCGGGTTCCTTCTCTAAAATACAAATATGAACTTTTTAGCCTTTATCACGAAATATCCCTATATCCTGTTAATACACATGATTTTGAAGAAACAATAATTGACAATGAAGCTGAGCTAGAGAATTTCGTAAGGGAGAAAATCAATCACCCTGACACCATCAAGATTGTTCGTTCGTTAGTCGCACAGGCGACATTTGAAGAAGATTCGATACCATTTTGAAATTCGTTTATTTTTTTGGACTCTAGTCGCTATCCATTAAACCATATTTATATTAATTCATTTTCCCGTTTCGATTGTCTACTAACTCCATTGGTTTGCATTTTTCATAAGAACAATTATCGGGCCCAAATCCGGGAGTCTATCCGTAAAGAATCGTATTCGTCACAACGTCCTCGACGATCCTCTTTCGTTCCCGAAAATCCTGATTCCCCTTCCATCCAAAAGCATCGCGGAGGGCGCGGGCAACGGTCGCATGGTGCGACTCAACTTGAATGTTCGCCACCTTGGTCCAGTCCCAACATTTTCCAAATCCGGCCCATAGGCGCCATCGATTGAATCCGGAATCAACACGTTCGTCGCCACTGGCAATCCATTCCTTAGCCTCACGGGTTTTCCCGAAGAATGCGCTTCCCGGCTTCGGTAAATTTCCACCAAGGCAGCGGTTCGGCGGTTTTCAGGAAATGCTCCACCGCGAGGAAGGTGTAGAAAACACAGGGATCATGGCGTTTGCCCATGACCGGCGTGAGTTGGAGGTAAACGTCCAGCGGCGACCGCCGGGCGAACTCCTCCGCGTTGTGAATCCCGAGCGACCGGAGATCGTTGGCGATGCTTTTGCCGACATTCGGGAGATCTTCGAGCCGCGCGACGGCCGCATCCGGATGGATTTTCATGGATTTCAATGGATCGTGGAGCGGCGGCGGTTTCAAGGAATTTGAAGCGGCCGGGGAAGATTGAGGGGCTGGGATTCAGGGGCCGGGGGCTGGTGGGAAAATCCCATATCCGACCTCATGCCCCCGCTCACCAGCCTCTCCGAGTCAAAGCGTTCGCTGAATTTCCCCGCTTTTCGCTCCCCAGTCTTCCCGCCCCCCAAATTGAGGGGTTGCCAGCGGGGCCGCCAATTGGCATTGCAGGGCAGCTCTGCGGACTTTCAGAACCCGTGGTGTTTCCTTGCCTCCCATGAAACCGACACTCCTTGTTCTCGCAGCCGGAATGGGCAGCCGATACGGCGGCCTCAAGCAAATGGACCCGATGGGCCCGAATGGTGAAACCGTTCTCGACTATTCGGTCTATGACGCGATCCGCGCCGGCTTCGGACGCGTGATTTTCATCATCCGCGAGGATTTCGCCGAGGCTTTCAAACAGGGAGTCGGCGGACGTTTCGCCGACATGATCCAAGTGGACTACGCCTTCCAGAAACTCGATGACCTGCCGGAAGGTTTCGAGGTACCGGAAGGCCGTGCGAAACCCTGGGGCACCGCCCACGCCGTCCGTGCCGCACGCGATCTGGTGAAGGAGCCCTTCGCCGTGATCAATGCGGACGATTTCTACGGTCGCGACGCCTATGTCCGCGCTGCGGAATTCCTCGGAAATGCCAATACGGAATGCGAGAAAGCTCACTATGCGATGGTGGGCTATCCGCTCATCAACACCCTTTCCGACCACGGCGACGTGAACCGCGGCATCTGCACGCGTGACGAAGTCGGTCTCCTCCACAGCGTCGAGGAGTATGTGAAAATCGAACGCGAGGCCGATGGCATGGTTCGCGGAAATTCCCTCGACGGCAGCCGTCGCGAGGTGTGCGAGAAGTCACCGGTTTCCATGAATTTCTGGGCCTTCACCGCCTGTTTCATGGGGCAGCTGGAAAACGAGTTCTCCCATTTCATCCGTGAGTTCGGCCACATGGAAAAGTCCGAGTGTTACATTCCGACCGTGGTGGACGCGCTGATCCGCGCCGGTCATGCGGATTGCTCCTTGCTCGACACGACGAGCCACTGGTTCGGCGTCACCTACCCGGATGACAAGCCTCACGTCGTGGCATCGATCCGGGCACTGATCGCGGCGGGTGACTATCCTGCGGACCTTTCCCAAGCGGTGGTCCATGCATGACCTGCGCGCGATTTCGCTCCTGTTCGAGATGCGTGCCGACTTCGTCGATGCGCAGCCGTTCGGTTCGGGGCACATCAACGACACTTACTGCGCTTGGTATGACCAGGCCGGCTGCCGTGTCCGCTACATCCATCAGCGGATCAACCACAACGTTTTCAAGGACCCGATCAAGGTCATGGAAAACGTCGCCCGCGTCACCCGTCATGCGCTGGAGCAACTGCTGGCCAGTGGAAATCCCGAGGCCCACCGTCGCACGCTGACCTGCGTCCCCGCGCGCGATGGCAAGCCCTACGCCATTGACAAGGACGGCAACCTTTGGCGCACCTATCCGTTCATTGAGGGAGCGAAGGGCTATGATGAAATCGAGAGCAACGAGCAGGCCTATCAGGCGGCCCGCGCCTTCGGAGCTTTCCAACAACTCACCGCCGGACTCACCGGTGAGCGTCTCCACGAGACGATTCCCGATTTCCACCACACGGCGAAACGCCTCGAAGCTCTCGAAGCGGCGATCGCATGCAACGTGGCCGGCCGCGTATCCGGCGTCCAAACTGAGATCGATTTCGCCCGCGCCCGCGCCACGGACTGCTCGCGCATCACCTACCTCATCGCCTCCGGTGAAATCCCCGAGCGAGTCACCCATAACGACACCAAGCTCAACAACGTCCTGCTAGACGAAATTACGGCGGAAGGCATCTGCGTGATCGATCTCGACACCACCATGCCAGGCTGCGCGCTGTATGACTTCGGCGACATGGTCCGCGCCGCCGCGCCGACCACGCGGGAGGATGACCCGGATGTGACCCACATCGGCCTCCGCCTCGATCGCTTCGAGTCGTTGGTCACAGGCTACCTCTCCACCGCCACCTTCCTCAACGGGGCAGAGCGCGCCAACCTGGCATTCTCCGGCAAGCTGCTCACGCTCGAATGCGGCATCCGCTTCCTAACCGATCATTTGAACGGCGACACCTATTTCAAGATCAAGCGTCCCGGCCACAACCTCGACCGCTGCCGCAACCAGTTCGCCTTCGTCCGCGCGCTCGAAGAGAACATGGCGGCCATGGAGGAAATCGTCGCGAAAGCCCAATAAGGAGGGCGGACGCCCACGTCCGCCTGGCCAATGGGAGGAGAAAGAGACGAGCTTCGCACTTTTATTTCTCAGCACATGGGCTTCGTGGACGAGGCGTCCACGCTCCTTAAGGTGCAGCCCTCAACTGCAACACCCAGTCCCTCAGCGCAAGCACCTGCCCGTCCGTCAGCACCTCATGCCCCGGCATATCCGTGCCCGGCAGACCGAACTTGATCACGCGGGCCACCCGCAGTTCCAAGATCTCTCCCGCCGGAGTCCAGGCGAATGGTCCTGCTACCAGATTCGCGGGCTTTCTCGCGAGCTCCAGTGAGATAGGACCATTTCCCAATCCATTCGACCCGTGGCAGGTCGCGCAGTTAGTCGCGAAAAGTGATTTACCATCCGCCTCTTCCGCCGAGCCATGCGGCTGCCATTTGGAAGCGGTTTCCACAACACCTCCCATTTGATTTTCGCCCGCTTGCTTCAGATACCGCACAAGATCGTCGCCTTTTCCGCTTTCAAAAAGATGGGCATACGATGGCATCGCGCTTCCCGGAACAAAAACCTGCGGATTGATGAAATGCAGTTTCAGCCACGCCGCCGAGCGCCGCGCGCCGACATTCGTTAGATCCGGTCCTTGGCGGCGATTGCCAATCAATACCGGTTCCCCCTTGAACACATCACCGACGCTTTTCACCGGCCCCCAGTTCGCCACATCCAACGAATCAGGGCGGACGTATTGCGAGTGGCAGTGGATGCAGCCTTCCGATAGGTAAACCTGCCGCCCGCGTTCGAATGCATCACCGACCGGAGTGGTCGCGGTCTTCGGGAACAGCATCGCCGTCAGGATCACCGCCGCCACGGCGGCCGCCGACCTCCAGTGTTTCAAATCAGATAGAACCATCACCGCAACGACCAAAGCCCCCGATAGCGCGACAAACTCCGGCGGAACCCTTTGCAACGTTTGCGCCATGCCGATGCCGTTGGCCGAGCCGAACCAGCCGGCGATGGCGAACAACCATGCCGCCCGCCAACCGGCGCGCCGGGGTCCACTCACACCTGAAAACCAACCGGGCCAGGCCACCAGCGCCGCCGAATAGAGCGAAACTCCCGCCGGATAAAGCCACCCTGCGAGATCACGGGTGGATCCGCCGTTCACCGCCAGCGCCGCCACGGCAAGGATGGCCCACGCGAACGCCGGAAGCATCCGCGCCCCGCCGCGAGCGAGCCAGAATCCAGCGGCGATGGCGACTGATAGATGCACCGCGGCATTCCGCCACAGCAGTCCGGTTCCCCACGTGCCGTTCTTCAAGTCGGTCGAATGCTGGATGATGAAAAACGCCGCCGAGTCCATCCATACCAGCGCGGTGAACAAGGCGATGGCACCCCACAGCGGGAAAATTTTCTTCAACTCATGCTCCCGCCACTTCGTCAGCGACGGCACGGCTAACAAGCCAGCGATGGCGAAGCCCGTTCCCACGTATGCCTGTCCGACCGGAGTCTGCGTGAAGATCGCTGGAAAATTACAGACCGCGTAGCCCAGCCCGGTTCCCAGTCCCACCCACGCGACGCCGCACCATGCCGGAACCATCGCCGCGAGGCTCACGGTCGCCACGCCCAGCGCGGCACCGGTCGCAATGGCGATTCCCAACGCGCCAGGCATCGCATTCGCGAAAGGCGCGAGCACCGAGCTAACAGCAGCCAACGCCAGCGCGATCCGGACCATCGCCGGGCTCGCGCCACGCCATGCGGCAAGGAATCCGCCCGCGAATCCGGCGAGCGCCATCGATCCGAGCGCAACCTTTTCCTGCGTCAGACTCGCTCCGCCGGCCCGCAGGAGTTCGACAAACGCGAACTGCGCGAAGATCAGGAAATATCCGTAAACAGCAGCCACAACGACTGCGGCGCGGATCGCTGTGAGTTTCATTCAGGCACCTCCTTCCACCAACCCATGCGCAGGATGGCGATTTGAATTCCCCCGACCACGGCATCTGACAAACCGACGATTCCCCAAGGTATTGGCAGGATCCCGCCGAGGATTTTCGCCAGCAGAAACAATGCGACCAGAATTCTAACTATTGCAGTGAACGCCCAGACCGTCTCGCCGCGCGAGCGCCTGCCCAACGCCATGGCGTAGCTCAGCCCTACGGCGGTGATGAAAACCCCCATCCAACTGAGGAACACCAGCGCATCCGCGGACGGCGGCGCGATTCCTAACATCCGCAACACCAGTGCCGGTGCGGCGATGAGAAGGAGCCCGGTCACGGCATCCATCGATCCTACCGCGATGCTCCAGAATTTGAGAAAAGTGATCCGGTTCATTTGAGTTTCCATTGAATCAGCCACAATGCCGAAACCGAGAGCATGGTAAAACCACACGCACTCCGCACGGCCAATCCGACTTCCCGCCAGACGGGATGCGTCAACATCCACGAAGGTTCGGCCCCCTCTCGCCAGCCCATCCAGGCCAAGGTTAAAATCATCACGAACGCGGACAAATGCCACACCGCCACCGAGATCGGCCCGCCGACTTTCCTGCCGGTGAGCAGCACCGCCAGCAAGGCGCAGAACGAAGTGGTGAATCCCGCCATCGCAAGATGCGAATGGGCGACAAGGCCTTGGGTGAACTTGATTCGGTCGAGGATCCACGGGAAATACATCAGATAGGCGGTCAGCACCAGCAGCCCCCACCAGCCAAACATCGCCACCCGCCAGCCGCGTGCCGGTGCGGGCCAGTCAAATCCGGACCAGTCTCTCGCCAGCAACCACGCCCACGGCGGCATCAGCAGCAACGAAACATTCTGCCACCAGTCGAAGTGGGTGCCGCCGACAGCCTCGGCCACGCCGAAAAAGATCCAACAGAAAACGAAGTATGCCCACGTTCCCAGCCCCGCCCAGCCGATTCCAGTGCGGGCGACCACCCGCGGCAGCAACAGCATCAGGCCGACAACGATCAGTGAAGAACCTAACAAACTTGATCCGGTCGGGCCGCCGGTCAGCCGGTCCACCGGCGGATACGTCTTCGGAGACGCTGTCAGGATGATCGCGGCCGGAACCAGCGCCAGTCCGACCAGACCGCCGAGCGATACCTTCCGTTTCAACTTTCTCCAACCGCGCGACCGTTCCCGCCACGAAATCGTTAGAACCATCCAAAGAACCACCAGCGCGAGGACGAACGCCCACAGCGCGCCGTCTTTCCAATCGAGGAAAATCTTGCCCCCAGTTTCGCCGTTCAGCCAGTGTATGGCTCCCATCACCAAAGCCGCGGTCCATGCCCAGACCGCCGCCGGTGCCCATGCGGCGAATTTGCTCTGATTCACCTCATACATCGAGAAAAGCCATGCGACCAGCGGCAGCGCCGTCCAGCCGTAGAGCTGCACGTTCAAATGCACCGGCACCCAGCGACCGTAGGTCAGAGCGCCTAACTGCCACTCGGGCTTGAGCAGGAGCAGCGACAGATAGAGCCCGACCGCATTTCCCGCCACCAGCCAGCCAAAGGCGTGTTTCACCGCGGTGGTGACACCTTCGTCTTCCGGAGCCGACGGGCTTGGGAGCATCAGTTGGAAAATCCTTCGATCCTGCCATCACGCATCTTCACCGTGCGGTCGCAGCGGCTGGCGAGGTCCGGATCGTGCGTCGCAAAGACCAGCGTCCGGCCACGCGAGCGCACCAGTTCGATCAACAGTTCAAACACTTTTTCCCGGTTCTTCTCGTCGAGCGCGCCGGTCGGCTCGTCGCAAAGCAACAACTCCGGATCGTTCATCAGCGAGCGGACCAAGGCACCGCGCTGGCGTTCGCCACCGGAGAGTTCTCGCACCCGCTGGTTGAGCCGGTGATCGACGCCGGTCGCCACCGCCAGCTCCCGCAGGCGGACCATGCTGTCGGCGCGGTTGCCGCCGGCGGCGATCACCGGAACCATGCAGTTCTCCGCCAGTGTTAGATCCGGCATCAGGTGATGGAACTGGAAAACATAGCCGATGTGGTGGCGCAGCAGATCGACGCGGGTGGATTCCTTCACCACGTCGAATCCGGAAACGCGGACATTCCCACGATCCACTTCCTCAAGGCCGGAAATCACGTTGAGCAAGGTCGATTTCCCGCAACCGGACGTGCCGCACAACGCGACAATCTCGCCTTTGGGAACGGTGAGCGCCACGCCCTTGAGCACCTCGATGCGCCCGCGGTCGAAACTCTTCCAGACATCCTCCACCAATACTTGTGTGTTCATCGTTGTTCCTTTCGTTATTCAAATCTCAATGCCTGCGCCGGATTGAGGCGGGAGGCATACCAGGCCGGATACATCGCTCCGGCGAGCGCGGTCACCACCGCCAGCGTCATCGCGCCGACGGCTTCCTTCCAGCCGATGTTAGGTTCGATATAGCCCTGCAACATAGGGACCATCTTGAGCAACCGCAGCCCGGCCATGCTCAGCCCCCAGCCGACAACCGTGCCGATGGCGGAGACCAGCAGCGACTCGCCGAAAATCATCAGCGCCACCTGCGCGCGCGAGAACCCGCAGACACGGGCGATGGCGATTTCCTTGATCCGGGTAAAAACCGATAGAATCATCGTGTTGGTCACGCTGAGCCCGCCTAGCAGAAACGCGCAGCCACCAACGACCCACGCGGTGGTCTTGATGATGCGGAACTGCGAATAGGTCTGGTTGAATTCCTTGTTCTCCAGCGCCGTCAGTTTTTCGTGGCGTGCCGCCATCCAGGATTTCACCTCGGCAGCCTTGTGCCCGGACTGGAGCGCGACGGTCACCACCGAGCAGACGCCTTCCTTGTGGAAAGCCTTCTGACAGGCGGACAGCGGCATGAACACACCGCCGTTTTCAAATCCGTTTTCGAGACGCACCACGCCGGCGACGGGATAGGTTCCCTGACCGAGTTCGATGGTGCCGCCTTCTTTCGCATTGAGGAAATCCGCCGCCCTCTCGCCGAGAACCACGCCCACTCCGTTGTCGGTGAAATCCCTGGCGCGGCCTTGCAGCCACTGGCCTTTGTGCAAACGGCTGTCCGAGGCACGAATGCCGAAACAGGTGATCACCGGACGGTCCGGCGCGGAGATGATCGCGAAAAGCACCGGCTGCGCTTCCCTAACGAATGGCTGCGATTCCAACTCGCCCACCACCTCCTGCGGGACATTGCTGAAGAAAAGATCCGAGACGTTTTTCTCGAACACGACCATCTCCGAGTTGCTGCTCAGGATGCGCTCGAACATTTTCACCGCTCCGCCTAACAACCCAACCACACTCAGCATCGTCGCCACTCCCAACGCGATCCCGGTTGCTCCGATCGCCGTGCGGACGCGATGCCGCCGCAGGTTGGTGAAAATCATGCGCCAAAGACTCATTCCCTTTTTCTGTAAAAATCAGATCACTGCCGAGAGAAGCGACGAATCCGTATCCGCGGCGGATACCGGCGTCGGCACTTTTAGCATTTCAAGCATCATCCAGCGGTCCGCCGGACCGGGTAGCGTAGCCTGCACGCGGTCGCCGGTATCGCTCAGGCGTCGGAAACGTCGTAATGCCGCGGGAAGTCCCTCGGCGATCACGAAATTCGGCCTGCCGAGCGCTTCATCGCGACCCGCTGTTTTTCCGAAATCCTCTTCGGCCGAAAGCACGTCCTTCAAATCGTCCGCCGCCTGATAGGCGAGTCCGCGTAGCAGCGCGACGCGGTCGAGAATCTGGATTTCACGCGGCGTTCCACGACCGACGATGGCCGGAAGAACCAAGGTCAAACGAAGCAGGTCACCGGTTTTCCGCGCGGCGACTTCGGAGACTTCGGCAGCGCTTTGTTCGCCGCGCCAACCGCGCAAATCATAGGCTTGTCCGCCGATCACCCCACCGATTCCGAGTCGAGCATCCACCCATTCTCCGGCAGTCGCGCGCCGCTGGGGATTCGCCTGATGAATGCCCTGCCAGATCATTGAGTAGGCACGGTTGATCACGGCCAATGCGGTCAACATTGCGACGGCCTCGCCGTGGACGACGTGGATACAGGCCGCGCCGCGCCGGGTGCGGGCATCATCCATCGCCGGGAGGTCGTCGAAAACCAGCGATGCGGTATGAAGGTATTCGATCCCGCAGGCCATCGCGCGCGCGGATTGCTCGGGGACTCCCATCTCGATTCCTGTCAGGTAGGCAGTCACCGCCCGGACCAGAGATCCCGGCCTCGCCAGAATATCGCTCAATGCCGCAGCCATTCGCGGTTCGACGCAGTCCAAGCGGCCCATACCGTTGGAAAAGCTTCCTTGCATCAGCGTGTGGGCACATCCCGCACGCCTGCGCCACCAAATCTCCGGAGTCATAATAGAATTTATTCAGTTAGTTACTATTTTACTTTCCCGACCAGATGGAACCGCACCATGAGCTGGGGATCCACGGTCATGACCGCCATCGAACGGATGAGCGGCAGTTTGAAATTCTGATAGTCCATGCCGGCCTTGCCGTCGATGGTCACCCAGCCGCCTTCATGTTTCACGGTGTAGTGGAAGCCGAGGGTTTTGGAAGCGCCGTTCATGGTGAGCGAGCCCTGGGCACTGCCGCCGTCGGATTTTTCATCCCAGGATTTATCAAATGAGAACGTGCCCTTCGGCTTGCCGCCGCCGAGCCATTTGATCATTTCCACGTCGCGCTTCTCGTCGCCGGTTTTGAGATCGTTGAAGTCCCATGACAGTTCAAGTTTCGTCGGCTTGGCGGTGGTGGCGTCGCCTTCCGCCTTGACGGTGAATTTCTGCAAGTTTCCGGTGAAGGCATGACCGGTGGCTTTGGCATCGACCTGGATCCGGCTGCGGGCCGGATCGATTTCGACCGTCGCCGCCCGAACCGAGAACGCGGATAAAACGATTCCGCCAGCGACGGTGATGAGGATTGTTTTCATCGGAAAGTGAACCTAGGTTCGGCGGGAAAGCGTCACCAAACAACCCTTTGTTGAATTTCCAAACGGATTGTTACCAATTCAGAATCCCCACCAAATCATCATGAAATCGTGTCTCATCAAGAGAATCACCCTCACCCTGGCGGCGACGATTTTCGGAGCCCTCACGGCGTTTTCGGCACCTTATGAAAAAGGTCAGGCCGTGGAAGCCTTCACCGCGAAGGACCAGTTCGACAACGCCTTCATCTTCAAGCCCGCGGAGACTCGTTTCCTGCTCGTCAGCTATGACATGGAGACCGGCAAAAAGGCAAACGCCGCTCTCACCGCCCTTGGAAAAGACTATCTCCCATCCAAGAAGGCCGTCTATGTGGCGAACATTTTCGGGATGCCGGGGATCGGCCGCATGTTCGCGATTCCGAAGATGAAGAAATACAGCCACCGCATCATCCTTACCGACGACGCCGCGTTGATCGCCCGTTTTCCTGAGCAAAAAGGCAAGGTCGCAGTCCTCGCGCTCTCGGGTGGCAAGATTACTTCTATCAGCTACTGGACGCCGGAAGCGGAACCGGTGGATGGCTTGCTGAAGTAAGCAAAACGCGGTGATGACCATTCAGCCGAATACGAGATGGATCATTGGCGGCGGATGCTGTCTGGCCTTCCTCGGAGCCGCAGTGAATGCGTGCTTTCTTCTTCGTCTCGGCACTTCGGTCAGCCACCTAACGGGTGACGTCTCCAAGGTGGCGATGAATGCGGTGGAGGGCCGCAGCCACTTGTCCGCGGGAGCGATCAATCTCCTCACCGCCGCCATCGGCTTCGTGATGGGTGCGGCGACTTCCGGTTATTTCATCCACCATCCGGGCATCGAGTTTGATCGCCCTTACGGAAGGTCGATCATCGCCATCGGAGTCTGTCTGGCGGGAGCCCATTTCTCGTTCAACGCCTCGCCATCGCTATCGATCATCCTCGCGAGTTTCGCCTGTGGATTTCAGAACGCCTTGGCCACCCACTACCGTGGAATGGTCCTGCGCACGACCCACGTTACCGGTCTGCTAACCGACTTGGGCACTCATCTCGGGATGCGCCTGCGCGGGCATGAGATCGCCCGGTGGAAATTACTCATCCCCACCTTTCTGGTTCTGAGTTTTTTCGCGGGAGCCCTGTTCGGCACCGCACTCGTCGTCGTCCTGAAACTCCCGGCCCTGCTGATCCTGGCAGGGATTTATATCGCGGGCGGAACGGGGTGGACGCTCTACAAGCATCTCCATCTGAAGGGCGGATCCACGTAGCAATCGGTCTAACTTTCCGCCAGGATCTCCCATTGCGTGCCGACAGCGGCGACCTCGAAACATCCGGCCGGAACGCCGTGTTCGCGCAAAGCGCGGCTTAACAAAATCGGCGGTTCCCCGGCGGGTTCATCGGTGAGCCGGAACGTCCCCCAATGCATCGCCACCGCGCGGCGGCATTGGCTTTCCAGAAACGCCCGCACCGCTTCCTCGGGCTTCATGTGCATCGCCCGCATGATCCGCCGCGGAAGGTAGGCGCCGATGGGGATCATCCCGAAGTCGATGGGTCCGTGGCGTTCGCCGATTTCCGAAAATGCCGGACAATACCCGCTGTCGCCTGCGTGCCAGAGCTTGCAGCCGAGGCCTTCCAACAGCCAGCCGCACCAGTGGCCGTGGTTCCGGTCCCATGGGGTTCTCGCTGTGAAGTGTTGCGCCGGAGTTGATGTTAGATTGATGCCTGAAAAAATCTCCCGCCGCTCGTTCCATGCGAGTTCGGTGACATCGGAAAAGCCATTTCCTGTTAGCCATGCCGCATGGCCTTCAGCGATGACGATGGGAGTGTGCCTGCCGATTTCCCGCAGCGTTGGCAGATCGAGATGATCGTAGTGCCCGTGGGTCAGCAAGATCGCGTCGATTTTCGGCAACTCGGAAATGGCGAACGGCGTGGCCACCATCCGCCGCAGTCCCGGGAGCGGCAGGGGCGCGCAGAATTCAGAGAACACCGGATCAATCAGCAGCGACCGGCCACCGCCTTGCAGCAGAAAGGAAGCATGGCCGATCCAAGTCACCCGCCAGCCGACTTGTGGCGGAGTCGCGATCTCAGCCGACGCCACCACCCGCCGCTCCGCCGGTGAATCCGGGGCATCCGGCAGCTCGGGAGTTTCCTGCGGACCCCATTTCAGTTTCCACCGCAGGATGTCGAGGAAGCCATGCTCGTCATGTGGCCACGGATTTCGAAAAAGGCTCATCGTCTGTCGAGAAGTGGAACCCACGATGGGCTCGAGCGCACATGAAAAAATCAAGGTCCACCTCTCACCTTTGGAAAAGAACCACAAAACCCCGCGCTTGAATCTTCCGCCATCAGCGGCGAGAAGTCCGCGCATGAACTTCGATTTCGACACCCTGATCCCCCGTCGTGGCACCGGCTGCATCAAGTATGACCGCCGGCCCGAGCTCGATCCGTTCTGGGTCGCGGACATGGATTTCGCCTCCGCGCCGGTGATACTGGAAGCGCTGCACAAGCGCGTGGACCACGGCATTTTCGGCTACGCCCAGCCACATGCAGGGTTGAACGAAGCCGTCATCGACTATCTGCGCGACCGCCGCGGCGCGACCGTACCATTGGACCACATCATCCACCTCGGCGGGCTCGTTCCCGCGCTTTCCCTTTCCGCCCGTGCTTTCTGCAAGTCCGGCGACGCGGTGATGACCTGCACGCCCGTCTATCCGCCGTTCATCGGCGTCCATCACGATGCCCATGTCGATCTCATCACTGTGGATCACGTTCTGACCGACGGACAGTGGGCCTTCGATTGGGAAGCCATGGAAAACTCCGTCACAGCCGAGACAAAGATCTTTCTGCTCTGCAATCCGCAGAATCCGTTAGGTCGTGTGTTCACCGCGGCGGAAGTCACCCGGCTCGCGGAATTCTGCGAGGCGCACGACCTGGTCCTCGTTTCGGATGAGATCCATTGCGACCTCATCTTCGACGAATCCGCCACGCCCCATTTCTCGGCAGTCAATCTCCCGGAAAACCTCGCAAAGCACACCATCGCGCTGCTTTCTCCCAGCAAAACCTGGAACATCGCCGGGCTGGGTTACGCCTTCGCCGTTATCCCCGACGACACCATCCGCCGCAAGTTCGCCGGAGTCCGCGGTCACACGCTCAGCGAGATCAACGCCCTCTCCTACTACGCCGCCGAGGCTGCCTACCGCCACGGCGAGCCATGGCGGTTGGAGCTGATGGCCTATCTGAAATCCAACCGCGACACCCTTGTCGAGTTCATCAACACGCGTTGCCCACGCCTGTCCGTTGCTCCCGGCGAAGCCACTTATCTCGCCTGGATTGACGCGCGCAAGATGGGAGTCAAGCATCCTGCCCAACACTTCGAGGAAAAAGCAGGACTCTTTCTATCGGAAGGCTCTTACTTCGGCTGGCCCGGCTGGATCCGCTTCAACTTCGGTTGCCCACGGGCACGGATGTTGGAGGGGCTGGAGAAGATCGTAGGCGCGCTTTAAGTCGCTTATCAGCCGACAGAAACCAACTCATCGTTTAAAATTGCACTCGAGGTTTCGAAAGACAACATGTCAGAGGTTATGAAAGCGATCCCACTGCTTTTACTTTCCTTGCTGTCCGTGCGCTCGGAAGTCGAATATCAACTCGACCCCGACCACGACAGTTCATTCACGATCAGAGTGGTCGATGGACAACTCGTATGCGGATCGGATGTGATAAGGCCACGGGTCCCCATCGTGGTTACAGTCACTAACGAGCAGAATGAACCCGTAAAAGGGGCGATAGCCGCAATCAAACGGATCGAACCCGATGGCTATACCGAAGAGGACGTCAAAAACACGAAGAATTCCTCCACTGACGAAGCCGGGCATATCACGTTGTATTGCTCTTGTGGCATTGACAACTCGGCCTCCGATAAGCCGAAGCTTCAAATCATCGGGGCGATCACTGTGGTCGCAGACGGCTATGAAACCAAAGCGATCGAATTGGAGCAATACTACGCGGGGATGGAAGTTCGGCCTGATGATCGGGCCGCACTTGCGGCTCATCTTGTGCTGAAGAAAAAAGTGCCGAAAGACCAATAGCCGCAAGGGAGAGCGGCTTGTCTCGGTTCACGGATCGCCGCGCCTTGGGAACATCACCGCAACGAATCCTGGCGCCGGGGGTTTCCCCCCCATCATGAAAACCCTCGCCCTCTTCCTTGCCGCCGGGCTGTGCGGCCTTTCGAATCTCCGCGCCGCCGAACCAGCCAAGCCCGCCGTCACGCTCACCGTGAAGCAGCAGATTCTTGATACCGATCACGACCTGCGCGGCAAACAGGGCAGTTCCCGGCAGAAAACCCTGACCCTGCGTGTTGAGATCGTGAACGCCACTTCCGCCCTCGTCGCCGAGTCCGAACTTGCCGGAGACGCACTTGTCACCCGTGCCGGAGACGCGAATGAAAAGGTCGTTAAGGAATCGCTCGGCACGATGAAGGTTCCCGCCATGAAGCCGAACGAGAGACTCACACTCGAACTCGGCAAAATCGAGCTCCGTGAAATCGAATGGCGCAACCGCAAGTTCGAGGAGACCCTCGAGGAGTGGCAGGTCACCTGCTCGCAAGGGACGGTCAAAATTGGCAAAGCGGTTAGTAGCGATCATTACGCGACTTTGCTTAAGGAAGTCGTGCCGCCAGCCAAGAAGAAGGGCCCAGTCAACCCAAAACCGCGCAAAGTCCCGAAGCCTTGAACGTGAGCATATAAGTCCAAGAGCAACGACCACACTGTCGTTTTTTCTGCTCCTCACTGTCTCCTAATTCTCCATCCAAGCGTTGAGGATCTCGACGGCGGCGGCTTGATCGATGATGGATTTTTGCTGTTTCGCCTTGCGGCCGGCTTCGCGGAGTTTGCCGGCGGCGGTTGAGGTGGTCAGCGTTTCATCGACGAAGATGAGCGGAAGCGCGGGAAGGCGCTCGCGGAGTTTGCCGGCGAAGGCGCGGACCTTGGCCGCGGAGTTTCCCTCGGTGCCATCCATGCGGATCGGCAGACCTACAACGAGAGTTTGGATTTTCCGCATCGCGGCTAACAAGGCGATGCGCTCGATGGCGTCGGTCCTGGCGACATCGATGGTCTCTACGGGATGCGCGAGGATGCCGAAGTCATCGGTCGCGGCGATGCCGATGCGGGCGTCACCGTGATCGATGCCGAGGGCGGGGTGCGGGGAGTTGGAATCCTGGGATCTCACGTGGAGAAACTGAGGGGCTGGGGGCCAGCAGTTAGAGTCTGGTAGAGAGTGAAGAGGAAGATGCGAAGCGAAGTCTTTACCGGTCCCTAGTCCCTGAACCCGAGCCCCTCCCATGCGCGCGGAATAAAAATTCCGCGCTCCAATTTTTTCAGAGCAGCTCGGGCGGAAGGAGGTCGGAGAGTCTCTTGATGGCGTCCGCCTGGTGACGGTTGGCGATGAGCAGGGCGTCGCCTGTTTGAACGACGATGAGATCATCGACGCCTAACAGAGCGATGCGGGTGCCGGGACGGGCGTTGAAGACGATGTTGTTTTCCGATTCGATCTGGGAGATGGGCTCGTTGGTGCGGTTTTCATCGCTGTCTTTTTCGAGATACTTGGCGATGGAGATCCAGGAACCGACGTCGTCCCAGTCGAAGGTGGCCTCGATGTTAAGGACACGCCGGGCTTTTTCCATGAGCGCGTAGTCGATGGAAATGGGGGTGAGCGTGGGGAATTGGGCGGCGACGGTGGCGTCGATGTCGTGGGAGTGACGGAGCTCGGAGATAAAGCCGGCGAGCTGGGGGGCATGGCTGGCGAGCTGCTCGATGACCACGGGAAGGGACCAGACGAACATGCCGGCATTCCAAGTGAAGTGGCCTTGTTCGAGAAACTGCGCGGCAAGTTCGGCATTGGGTTTTTCGCGGAAGCGCTTCACCTCAACGGGCGGGTGTTCGCAGTGGAGCCCGTCGATCGAGGCAGGTTCGCCGCGCTCGATGTAGCCGTAAGACGGGCAGGCCCAAGTGGGACGGATGCCGATGGTGACGAGGCCGTTGGTTTTTTTCGCAGTGGTCAGGGCGTCACGCATGACGGCCTGATAGGCGGCGGTGTCCTGAATGAGTTGGTCGGAGGGCAGGACCATCATGACGGCATCGGGATTCCGGGCGGCGACGAGGCCGATGCCGAGTGCAACTGCGGGGGCGGTGTCGCGTTTGGCGGGCTCGGCGTAGACATTTCCTGGAGGCAGCATGGTGGCAATGGCGCGGACGGCATCAACCTGTTGGGCGTTGGTGAGGATGAGGATGTTTTCGAGCGGGACGAGTCCTTCGAGACGCTGGATGGTCTGTTCGAGGAGGGTGCCATTTCCGAACAAGTCGAGGAGCTGCTTGGGTTTGGCGTTGCGGCTCAGCGGCCAGAATCGGGTTCCCGAGCCTCCGGCGAGGATCAGGGCGTAGGTGTTTTCAAGGGCTGGCATGAGGGCGGGAGCCTTACCGAGATCCCCCGGCGCGAAAAGCGGGAATCTGCAACATTTTCATTTTCCAGTGTTGTCGTTAGGGGAGGAAAGGCCTAAAACCCGTTCATGGCAGACGAGTATTCCGACACGACGCCGGCATGGATTGAAACCAGTGCCCTGACCGCCCCCGCATTGCTTGGAGCCGCCGCCGGCCTGCTGCTCGGGGATTTGATGCACCGCGGAGCACGGCGCGGAGTGGGGATCGGCCTGGGTGCCTTGGGCGTCGCGGCGCTGCTGCCCTTCGTCGTCGGCGGAGTGACCGGCCTAGTGACAGGTCCACGCAGCAAGTTCGGAGTGAAGCGGAATATCCAGCGCATCCGAGATGCCGGAATCGTCGCACCGGATTACGGAAGCGTGGAGGACGAGCTCCGTGAACAGGGGTTGATCTGAAATTTCCGCCCGGAGCCGATGCGCATTTCGGTGACAGGGACGACCGGCCGGGTGGGTGCCGCACTGGCGAATCATCTCGCGGCGAAGCACGAGGTCATTCCCCTGCCCCGCAGTCGATGCGATCTGGCGGATCGGAAATCGCTTGCCGCTGCATTGGAGAAACTGGAGTGCGACGTTCTAATCAATCCGGCGGGCATCACTTCACTGGAAGACTGTGAGGACGATCCTGCTATGGCAATGCGGGTCAACGCCGAGGCTCCTGCGGAAATCGCGGATTGGGCGCAGTCCCGAGGCGTGCCGGTTTTCCACTTCAGCACGGACTACGTCTTCAACAGCGACACACCGCGACTTTTCAACGAGGATGAAACTCCGGAACCGATCAGCGTTTACGGCCGCAGCAAACTGGCCGGTGAGCGGAAGATTCTCGCCCGTCCGGGAAACTGCGTGATCCGCGTTTCGTGGGTTTATGGACCGGAAAAATCGTCCTTCGTTGATCGGGTGTTCGATGACGCACTGGCGGGCCGGCCGATTGCCGCCGTCGCCGACAAATTCTCACTTCCCGTTCTAACGACCGATTTGGCCGAGTGGCTCGATTGCCTGATAGATCGCAAAACCACGGGCATCATCCATGCCTGCAATTCGGGTGAACCGGTGAGCTGGCATGACATGGCAATCGCCGTCGTGGAGGAAATGAAATCCATCGGGTTGCTTTCCGCGATCCCGTCAGTCGAGCGTCAGAAGCTGTCGGAAATGGCATCGTTCCGCGCAGCTCGTCCGCGCCATTCCTCGCTGGCGACACACCGCCTGACGGAAATTCTCGGACATCCGCCGCGTCCGTGGCGGGAAGCGCTCGCGGAACACGTCCGGCAGCGGAGCTTACTTCGTTAGAGGAAACAAAATCCGCGCGGTGACGGGAAAGTGGTCGGACACCACCGGCTTGTCGTCAGAAACGATTTCCGCCGCTTCGATTTTCGCTCCACGGCTGACGAGGATGTGATCGATTTTCACTTCCCCTTCCCGGCTGCCTTTCCAGAAATGCAGGGTGGTGCTGTGGTTTTTCTCGTTGGAATGTAGGGTCTGATAGGCATCCGAAAGCCCGTTGGACCAGGATTGCTTGCTGCCGGCGACAACGCCCGATTTTCCGGTCAGATAGACAATCCCGGGATTCGACAGGAGTGAGTTGAAATCGCCGATCAAAGTGACCGGTTCATCCACCTGTTTCCGTGTATCGATCCTTTGCGCGATCAGCAATGCCGCCCGTTCGCGGGATTCCTGATTGCGATGATCCCAGTGGGTGTTGAACACGTAAAAACCGCGCATGGTGGAAAGGTCTATCAGCCGGATCCATGCCGCAACTCGTGGAATTTCATTTCCCCAGGTGCGCGAACCCACGACAGCCGGAGTGTCTGACAACCAGAATGTCCCGTGGTCGTCGGGGTCCGGCTTGAAGCGTTCCTTCCGATAGAAAATCCCGGAGTATTCCCCTGCGCGCAACCCGTCGTCACGACCGATACCAAAAAACTCGTAGTCCGGCAGGGATGCCCATAAATCCGCCGCCTGCCCGTGCAGCGCTTCCTGCACGCCGATGATGTCCGGAGCCTCACGGCGGATCATGCGCACCGCTCCCGTCACCCGCTGCCGCCATGCATGGTCATCCAGGTCGCCCGGATTTTCATAGCGGACGTTGAAGCTCATCAGATTCAGCTCGATGGCTCCGTCCGATCTAACTGCCACAGCTTTGGGCGGCCCCACGGCGCGGCTTCGTTGGCAACTACCGAGTGAGGAAAGCGCGACCAACAGGCTGAGCGAAAGGAGTCGGAACTTCATGGTTATCA
Source organism: Luteolibacter sp. (assembly GCF_039920825.1). Lineage (GTDB taxonomy): Bacteria > Verrucomicrobiota > Verrucomicrobiia > Verrucomicrobiales > Akkermansiaceae > Luteolibacter. The sequence continues at coordinate 28,814 of NZ_JBDSCX010000008.1, forward strand.
CAGGGCGCTAACTTCGATCGGATGGATTTGACAGATACATGCCGACTAAAGTCAGCGCTCCATTCATCGCAACAAAAAAGGCCGCTTCCGGTGAGGAAGCGGCCTTTTCAGTGAAATTGGGAATCGCTCAGTTCGCAGCGACTGCGGCAGGAGCCGGAGTCACGACGTTGACGCGGCGGCCTTCCTTGTCGAAGAACACGCGGCCATCGACGAGGGCGAAGAGCGTGTGGTCGCGACCGATGCCGACTCCGAGACCAGGATGCACTTTCGTGCCGCGCTGACGGATGAGGATGTTGCCTGCGATGACGGCTTGGCTGCCGAATTTTTTCACGCCGAGACGCTTGCTGCGGGAATCGCGGCCGTTCTTGACGGAGCCTTGTCCTTTTTTATGGGCCATAAAAGTAGGTAAGTGGGTGGTTAGCGGATTAGCCTGCGATCGAGGTGATCTCGAGCGTGGTCAGTGCACGGCGGAAGCCGATTTTCTTGTGGAAACCTTTACGGCGCTTGAACTTGAAGGCAACGCCCTTGGGTCCGCGGTATTGGTTGATCACCTTCGCCGTGACGGAAGCGCCATCAACGAGTGGAGCGCCGATTTTCACGGAATCCCCTTCGCCGACGAGCAAAACGTCAAACTTGATTTCTGAATCGACTTCAGCGTCGAGCTTCTCGACGTCGAATTTGTCGCCTTCTTGGATGCGGTATTGTTTACCGCCGGTTTTGATCACTGCGTAGGCCATGGCCGTATGGGAATAAAAGTTGGTCCACCCCTGTGGGCGGGCGGGGAGAACACCACGGAGCACCCACCCGCGCAAGGTTTTTTTCGTGGCAATCCGAGTTTTCGTCGGAGCGGCGAGGCTTTCGGAAGAATGAGGGCATAAATCACCCTTCAATACAGGGAAAAATCCGCATTTCCCGCCCGAGTTGCCGATGGAGTTTGCCAATTTTACCTCACTTTGCTAGCAACCCGATCCATGAAAGTCCGCGATTTGGCCATTGGAATAAGCCTGTTGACATTCACCCTCATTCCGAATGCCGGGGCACGTGAATGGATTTCAACGGATGGCAAAAAACTCGATGCGGAACTCGTTTCATCGGAAGGAGGACAGGTGAAACTCAAGCGCGCGACCGACGGCCAGGTTTTCACCCTGCCGCTCGCCCGTTTGTCCGCGGCGGATCAGGCGTGGCTAAAAGAGCAACCCGTGAAACCCGCCGCAGCTCCCAAGGCGATCGAAGGGCCGTTCGCGAAATTGATCACCGGCGATTGGGCCCTGTCCGAGCGCGACGGACTGCCATTCTCGTTTTATGCTTCGAAGGATCTCAGCGCCGAGAAAACCTATCCTCTGATCCTCGCCCTGCATGGCAAAAGTACGAACAACGAAAACGGCAAACAGGTCGCTGGCTGGATGAAAACTTTCACCACTTCCGCCCGCTACTCAAAGAATCCGTGTTTCATCGTCGCTCCACTCGCCTATCAGCCGTTCGGTGGGACCGGGTCCGGCTGGAATGACAAACCCGGCGTGCAGACGGTGGATCTGGTGAAGGAGCTCATCAAGTCCCTGCCCATCGACAAAAACCGCATCTATATCATCGGCCACTCGATGGGCGGCTTCGGCACTTGTCATCTAATCAACACTGAGCCGCGCCTTTTCGCCGCAGGCGTGGCCGTCGCCGGTTGCACCGGTCCGGATACGGCGAGCAGTTTCAAAAAAGTCCCCCTCTGGTTGTTCCATGCGGCGGACGACAACATTGTGGACGTGAAGTCATCGCGCGAACTCGCCAAAGCTCTGGAGCACTCGAAGGAATGCAAATACACCGAATACCCCACCGGCGGTCACGGCGTCGTCGGCAAGGTCTTCGACGACGAAGCAACGCACGACTGGCTGTTCGCGCAGGGAGTGAAGAAGTGAGATTGGTAATATCTTCATTACCCGACGTGCCGACGCAGTTGCCGAATCGTTGCTACGGCATCTTGAGAAATACGCGCGAACTCCCGTGAGAGTCTCGAATCACCGGCCAACCGGTCCCAGAAATTTTCCGCCCAGCCCGCCGCTTCACGCCAAGGTTCAGTCATCGCGGGCAAGGGTGGCGCGGGGGCAAAATTCCGTTCGATGATTTCGCCCTGGCTCCCCGGCGACCAGAGCATCGGTAGCATGTCGTAGGCGGGCGTGACTTGGAACGGCAGCGACTCCTCGAGGAAAAACGCGAGATTTCCGAAATGCATGTCGGTGTTTCCGATCAGTTCGCCGAAAGCGTGCAGCCGCCGGATCGCTGCTAGATTTCCGCTATCCACCAGCCCGCGCCGATGAAACTCCGAGGTCGCCTCGATCCAGTCCCGCGACAAGGATCCGATCAAAGATGAAGCCAGCGCCTCCAGCGAAACCACACCCCGTCGCCCGCCCGGCCCGATCCGGTCGAAGCGCGGGATTTCGAGAAAACGACGGCCACCCGCATCCAGCAGCTGGGCCCCGGGATTCGCCAAACCCGCCTCCGCCAAAATCTGATGGGCGTGAAATTCGCAAAGCAGCAGGTCCGCCCAGCGCTGGCCGGTCGGTTGATCCATCGGAGCGGAAAACTTCACCAGCACCGGTTGAAATCCCCCGCTATCATTCCGCAGCGTGACGAGAAACTTCGGTTGCTCTCCGCCCGCCGACGAACCGGGAAGACTCTGCGCGATCTCAACGGCCTGTGCGGGATAAAACGTTTCCCGCTCGGTTTCCGAAATCACGTTCCCGCCCGGTAAATCCGCAGATCTCGCCAAAGCCCGGCGCAAGCAATCGTTACCCACCACCTGGTTTCCCGGCAAATCCTCGCCCGCCGCCTGAAGATAAACCAAAATTTCCTCGTCACTCCACAACCGCGGATCATCAGGAAGTTGCAACGCCCTTGAAATCCTGCTGGCGATGGCTCTTCCGAGAAATCCCTGCGGCCGGGCATCCCCTAGAAAAAACGGAAACCCGCTCCACAATCCGTTTCCCTCGGTGAAAAGACCCGCCCATTCCGGCGGAGTCCCGGTCCAGGTGATCCGCCACAACCGCTCGTGCAACGCCTCCAGCTCCGCCCACTCGACCGCCCTTCCCGCCGCATCGATATGATACACCGGCCAACGGTTCCCGATATTCCGAACTCCCCGGCGCAGCAAATAGCGAGTGCTCCGCGTCGCACCCAAAGTCACCAATTCATCTCCGAAATCCGGCAACGTGCGGACGATGGTCGTGCGGTTCACGCGCAGCAAAGCCCCCAGCTCCGTCGCCGAAATCGGCCCCCTCGCCCGGATCAACGGGGAGAGGTTTTCGCGGGTGATTTGTGCGGGACGGGCCATTCGATGCACTTATTATGCATCGTAAATTAAACGATGCAATAATCGTTTTCCTTGATTTCAATCAAGGAAAACTCTGATCAACCAAATCATTATACATCAAAAAAACATCAATCCTTCCGCTTCAGCAGCGGGAAGAGCACCACGTCACGGATAGTCGGAGCACCTGTCAGCATCATGCAAAGGCGGTCGAGGCCGATGCCAATGCCGCCAGCGGGGGGCATGCCGCATTCGAGGGTTTCGATGAAGTCGTAGTCCACCTTTTGGGTTTCCTCGCCGGATTGAGCTTCGAGGCGTTCGCGTTGGACTTCGGGGTCGTTGAGCTCGGAGTAGCCGGGGGAAATTTCCTGGCCGTTGATGATGAGTTCGTAAACTTCCACCGTCTTGCCGCCGGGGCTAACTTTGGCGAGCGGGACGAGTTCGCTGGAAACGCGGGTGACGAAGCAGGGATCGAAGGTTTTCTCCTCAACGAGCTTTTCGAAGACCTGTTGGATGACTTCGTGGTCTTCCATGTTTTCGGAAATCTGCACGCCGAGTTTCTCACAACGTTCGCGGCGTCCGACGGCGTCGATGGTGAAGAAGTCATCTCCGGCAGCTCCGGCGATGAGCGTGTGGTAGCTCTCTCGCTTCCAAGGCCGGGTGAGGTTGATGGTGCGGGTGACGTTGCCGTCCTCATCCTTGTGCTCGATGTTCAGTCCGCCGCAGAATTTTTCCGCTAGATGGCAGGTGAGTTCCTCGACCATGTCGGCCATTTGCTCGAAGTCGGAGAACGCCCAGTAGGCTTCCAACATCGTGAATTCCGGATTGTGACGCCGCGAGATGCCTTCGTTGCGGAAGCTGCGGTTGAGTTCGAAAATCTTGGTGAAGCCACCGACTAACAGGCGCTTGAGGAAAAGCTCCGGCGCGATGCGCAGCGTGAGCGGCATGCCGAGCGCATTGTGATAGGTCTCGAACGGACGTGCCGCTGCACCGCCGGCGATGTCGTGCAGCATCGGCGTTTCCACTTCGAGGAACCCGCGGTCCTGGAGGAACCGGCGGATCTCGGCGATCATCAGCGAGCGCTTCACGAAAATCGCGGCGCTGTCGGCATTGCCCATCAGGTCGAGGTGGCGCTTGCGGTACTTTTGCTCGCGATCGGCGAGGCCGTGCCACTTGTCGGGCATCGGGCGGAGCGACTTGGAGAGCACGGTGAATTTCTCAAGCTTGACGGTCGGCTCGCCGGTCTTCGTTAGAAACGTTTCGCCCTCGATGCCGATCCAGTCGCCGCGGTCGAGGCACTTCCAGATGGCTGCTTCGGTTTCGCCGAGATTTTTGATCGAGACATAGCCTTGAATCGAGCCGAGGACGTCGGCGAGCAGGAAAAAGCACGACTTGCCCATATCGCGCAAGGCGGTGATGCGACCGGCGACTTTCACCTGCCTGCCTTCTTCGAAATTCGCACGGAGATCGGCCGGAGTGATCGAGACATCGAAGCGCGCGCCGTACGGATCCACACCGAGTTCGCGGAGTTTTCCGAGTTTCTCGCGGCGGACGGCGATCAGTTCTGCTTCGGTATTCTGTGGCTGCTGCGGTGTGACGGCTTCACTCATGTCGCGACCGGATTAGGCGGCAGGCGGGTGACCCGCAAGAGTTGAAACGGAATCCGGGCGAGAAATCTGATTTTCAGGAAAAATAATTTTGCAGAGGAAAACCGCGATTTCACCGCAGGAAAGCCACTGACTTCCTTATTTCATGGGCATTTTTCAGCTTCTTTGCTCCCACAAAGTCCAACAAATACAAGGGTTGGCGGGCGAGTCATTTGGAGAACCAAAATTTCAATCTTAGCCTTTCTATCAAATAAACAAAGATTTCCTCAAATGTTCATATCCAATCCATCCTTCGTTCATTATTATTGATCAACGACTTATGAAGAGTTTCAGTATGCATCAATGAGCTGCGGAAACTTCCCCCCCCTAGGTTCCATTGCTGCGATTCGTCCGGTTTATCTCATCGTGATGGGAATTTTCCTGATGGTGATCGCTTGGAGACTTGCAAAAAACACCGAAGGCTGGACCGCCCGCCTGATCGTGGCAGGTGCTCTTTTGCTCGGATTCGGCTACTCGATCCTGATCCCGCTCTATGAAGCAGGACGCATCGAACCTTTTTCCGCAGCAGGCCATTATCACGGCAGTCCCGCCACGGCCTTGGCCTGGCACGCCGTGAAACTGGTCATCATGAACAGCGGCTGGCTGTTCTTCGGCTTGGGCCTCGCCCTGCATGCCAAAGTTTTCACCTCACCCACACCCCGTCGTAACCCTGCTCTCCCCCCCGCAGCAACCCATGAATTTATTACTTGAAGTCGCATTGAAAAACGGAGCGCTGTTTGACGCCATTGGTGTCATCGGCCTTGGACTCTTCGGCGTCGCCGCCGTAAGACTGTCACGCAGATACCAATCGTGGGGAGGAACCATGATGGCCATCGGGGCGATCGCGTTGATCCTCGCCCGGCTCTATATCATCCTGGCACCCCATTTAATGACTTTTGAATTCCAGGCCGCCATTGGTCGGTTCGGACTCGTGTTGGCCGAGGGACTTCCGCCTTTGTTGCTGGCTTTCGGCCTCGCCGGAATTGTCTGGGGATTGTGGGGCCACGAACGCTGGCTGAAGGAAACGCGCTGAAAGACCGGCCGCGCGAAAAATTTCGCATGGCCGAAGTGTCTCATCGGTGCTACCTGTCGCGCGGATGTTCGAAGTCAGACAAAAGCCCGACATGGTCGAGCGCGCCTTACTGGTGCGCTTTTACTTTGACGCCCGTGAGGCGGACGAATCAGCTTCCTTGCTCGAAGAGCTGGGCGAGCTCGTCAAGACCTTGGGCATCGAGGTTGTCGAGTCGGTGTTGTGCCGCAGTCGCGAAATGCACAAGAAATTCCTCTGCGGCACCGGCAAGGCCGATGAAATGGTCGCTCTCGCACGCGCCCATGAATGCGACGTCATCGTCATCGACAACGGCCTCGCTCCCTCGCAACAACGCGAGTGGGAACGCCTCGCCGATCTCTGCGTGATCGACCGTGAGGAAGTCATTCTCGATATTTTCGCCAAGCGCGCCCAGACCAAGGAAGCCCGACTCCAAGTCGAGCTCGCCCGGATGCAATATGCCCTTCCCCGGCTCGCGCGGATGTGGGGACACCTTGACCGCGAATCCGCCGGCTCAGGCGGCGGCGCGGGCGGTGGCGCTTCCCGCGGCATGGGCGAGAAACAAATCGAGGTGGACCGCCGTTTGGCCTATCAGATCATCGACCGCGCCAAACGCGAGATCGAGGTCGTCCGCAAACAGCGGAAAACCCAGCGCAAGGAACGCGAGAAATTCGATACGCCCCATGCCGCCATCGTCGGTTACACCAACGCGGGAAAATCGACGATGCTCAACATCCTCAGCGGGGCCGACGTGATGGCGAAGGACATGCTTTTCGCCACGCTCGATACCACCACGCGCCGGATCGAGCTGCCTGATGGACAGCCGTTGCTCATTACAGACACCGTCGGTTTCGTTAGAAATCTGCCCCACCGCCTCGTCGAGGCGTTCAAGGCGACGTTGGAAGAAGCCACGCTCGCGGATTTCCTGATCCATGTGCTCGACGCCACTTCGCCGGAAATCGAAAAATTCCACCAGACCACGCTCGAAGTTATGAAAGAGCTCGGTGCCGACGAAAAGGAAACCATCACGGTTCTCAACAAAATCGATCGCGTCACCGATCCGGAAGAACTCGCCGCGCTTGACCGCAAATTCCCCGACGCACTCCACGCTTCGGCGGTGACCGGGCTTGGATTGGAGGAGCTGTTGAAATCCTGTTCAAAAATTCTCGCCGACCGCGTGCGCCGCAAGGAATACCGCATTCCGCAGCACCGTGCCGATCTGGTTAGCCTGCTTCATCGCGAGGCCAAAGTTCTATCCACCGAATATGAAGGCGATGATATCCTCGTCTGTGCGGTGGTGCCTGCCGCCATTTCAGGGCGGCTTGAAGCATTTGCCGCCGTGCCCGCGTAATTTTCTCACCGACTCCATCCCATGCTCCGACTTGTATCCTCCGCTTTCCTCGCCTTGGCCACGCTCGCCGCCGCGCAGCAAGAACCACGGCCTGCCACCCCTCCACCGATCCGCACGGTTCTTCGCGCGCTCCCGCTCGGCGGCGACGAAGACCTCAACTCCCGGCCCCATCCGGAAGAGTCCGCTATTCCTGCCGCACCTGCGCTAACAGCTCCGGCGACTCCTCAAGCGGTGCCAATGCAAAGCACGGCGATCCCTTCCCCGCTCGACGTCAAGCCAACGGGCGACGACGCCTTGCGCCTTCAAATTTATCTCGATGAAGCGAAATTCGGGCCCGGTATCATCGATGCGAAACCAGGACGTTTCACCGAGCTCGCCGTGCAATCGTGGAACGAAGTCCACGGCCACCCGACAGAAGATTGGGTCGCCGCCAACACCGCCGCCCGCAAGGCGGTGCCAAATCCGCTCGCTGTCGCCGTCGTTCCCGACATCGTGAAGGACTGGGTGGATGGCACCTTGCCGACCAAGGTTTCACTCCAGGCGAAACGCAAGCGCATGAGCTACCGCAGCGTCGCTGAATTCATGTCAGAGCGCTACCACTGCGATGTCCCCTATCTGGTGGAACTCAACGGCAGTTCGAAAATCAACAATCTCAAGGCCCGCGATACCATCATCGTTCCTAACGTCACGCCGTTCAACATCGAGGTCCTGACCGGTGCTGGCTACAAGGCGGATGAGTCGATGAGCCAGCGACACGCCGTCGTGGATACCAAGCTCAACCAGGTCCGCATCTTCGAAGCCGCGCCAGCCGCCCTCGTCATCGCCGAACCCGGCGCAACCTCTATCAGCCACGCCTCACGTCCGAACCACGGGCTGATCGCCTCGTTCCCCATCACGCCCGGTGAGAACAAGTTCATCAAGTTCGGCACCTGGGAAGTTAGGAATTCCGTCGAATTGCCACACTGGCGTTATGATCAGCAGCTCCTCGACACCGGAAAGCGCAGCGCCGATTCCGAGTCGCTGGAAATTCCACCCGGCCCCAACAGCCCTGTAGGTGTATTCTGGTGCGGCCTCAGCAAGCCCGGCATCGGCCTGCACGGCACGCCCAATCCGGAAACCATCGGCCGCGCTCGCAGTCACGGCTGCATCCGCATGGCCAACTGGGATGCCGTCCGCCTGCCGACGCTGATCCGCCCGGGAACCACCGTCGAGATTCGTTGAATTCACGGCAATCGCCAGACGCCGCGCTGCTATGAAAAACCTTCCGCGCATTCTTTGTCTCGCCGCCGCGTTCTATCTCCTCGGCGACGCGTTTCTCGTCAAAGGCCCGGTCAGCCGCTGGCTGCATTCCGCTCTCAATCCCAAAACCGAGCCTCTCGCAGCCCGCGTTTCCACCCAACTTATTAGTAGCAGGCAACTCGACCGCGCCGTCATCGAGCGGCTTTGGCTTGAAGGAAAATCCGCGGCCGCACTCCCGCCAACCGATCTCAAAGCCGCCCGCGATGCCGCGCTGAACGATCTCATCGACGAATCCTTGCTCGATCTTCAGACAAAAGCGTTGACCCCGCAGCTTGTTGTTAATCCGCAGGAAATCAACGGACGCATCGTCCGACTATCAGCCCGTTTCGAAAATAAAGCAGCTTTCGATGCCGCCATGAAATCGCAAGGCATTGCGACCGAGCAGGATCTCCGCGACCGCCTCGCCGCGATGATCCGGCGGGAGAAATACATCGAGCTGCGGATCACTCCGGCCATCAAGATCTCCGACGATGAAGCCCGAAAGTGGTTCGAGGACAACAAGCAAGCCATCGCCCTGCCCGAGCGCATCGAAGCGCGCCAAGTTTTTATCGCCACGCTTGACCATCCGCCGGAGGAAGCGAAACAGAAACTCGACGCAGCGCTTCTCGAACTAACGGAAAAGAAAAAAGACTTTCCCATCCTCGCCAAGGAACTCAGCGAGGACTCCGCCACCAAGGACTCGGGCGGCAACCTCGGCTGGATGACCCGCGACCGTCTGCCCGCCGATTTCGCCACGCCGGTTTTCGCGATGGAGCTCAACAGGCCCGCGCTCGTCCGCACCAAACTCGGCTGGCATCTTGTCGAAGTCACCGCCCACAAGCTTGCAGAAGCCCGCACTTTCGAGCAGGCGAAGTCCGAGATCCTCGCCGCCCTTGAGACCATCAAACGCCACGATGCGACAGAAGACCTCCGCAAATCACTGCGCAATGCGGCGGTGGGCAAGATCGAAATTTTTCCGGCTCTTGCGGCGATCGCCGATCGTCCCTCCCCTTAGAAGCAATAGCGTTTGATCCGCTCTGAGGCAGGACAACGGCAATCCGCTTTTTACTAAAAGATGATAGACCATCGACCGCATTTCCGATAGGCATTGAATCAGTAATCAAAGAACCATGCGCCTCTCTCTCCATGCCTTCCGCATTTTTTGCCTGAGCGCCTGCCTGATGGCTCACGTATTCGGACAGACCCGATTTCGGCCGCCCGACTACGACTCTCGCACATCGCCAGCTCCCCACAATTTCAATTGGAACGACCATTTTGAATACGTGCGGATTCGCGATCATTCTACTTGCAAATTCCATGGCGGATTCGCGAGGGGGCTAGTGCTTACGAACAAGGCATCGGGAACCGTGAACCAAGGAGTGTTCAATTATATCGAGACCGATGATCTGGCGGAGCTGACCATCCTTAACGCGAGAACTGCTTACGTTTACGCCCACGGCCGGTCGCGGATCGATTTATATGACTCAAAGAACATCACCGCGGAAGCGCAGGCCAATGCCAGCGCCCAATTGATGATTCACGGAGGCAGATTTGATCGCGTCTACACGTGGCCACTGGGTGGCACCATCGAACTGGACGGATATCTGGTGACCGGCTCCCTAACAGCCAACGATGGAGGTATTCTCCGGCAAAATGGCGGGAGGTCTCAATCCCTCTCGTCTGCCGATGGCGGCCTGGCCATCCTGGATCAAGGGACTGTGCAGGAATACATGGGATCCTCCGGGCGTTCGACTCTTGTGATCGCGGGTGGCATTCCGCCGGAAGAAGACATCCGGCTTTTCAGCCAAGCGCGCGTGCTGGTCTTCCACAGCGGAGCAGCGATCCAAGGCAAAACCATCACGGAAAAACACAGCAAGCTGATTTTGGCGGATCTTGATGAGAAGGGAATCAGCTCCGACTATTCATCAATCAGTACGGTTCTCACTCTCGATGGACACGACCGCAAGGCTTTCTTTTCAGCATGGAACCACGACTGGCCTAACAAGTGGACAGGATCGCTCGAGCTGATCCAATTGAACGATGAGCTTTATGTGGAGATCCTCCCCGGCACACGGATGGCATTGCTGGCATTCCGGGTGCCACGGACGGTGGTGATCCAGCCGCAGGTTTCAAAAGACGGAGGCTCCTGGGAGCCTTTGGGCGACCCCATCTTCGGAGATGGCGCGATCCACACCGCAGAATCGCGGCTCCACGGTGACGAAAAGCAGACCTTCCGGCTCCACATTTCGAACAATTCTTAAGCGGCGCCTCACTGCGTCACCATCTTGACGAGCAGGCCGGTTTTTCGAAAATAGCGGAGATTCGCGGTGAAGCAGAGGACCGTGGCTGTGCCCCCAACGAGGAGGTTCGACGGCAGCTCGGTGTAGCAGGAGGAGGAATTCACCAGCTACAAGATTTCGATGCTGTGCTTCCAAAGATTCAACCCGAACATGCGGCGGTGCCAGAGGTCGGGGTGGCACCAAGGGAAGGTTTTTCCAACGGCAAAGCGGATCGGTCACCAGCATGGCGGATCCCGGCATACTCCGCGCCCCGCCAGAAAATGCCGGTTTCACCCAAATGAATCATCTTGCTGCAGCGATCATCGGCTATGAAGCTTCTACTGCCAGCCTCCCATTGCAGCGCGAATTGACCCTGAGATTGCCAACGATCTCCGGAATGATAGAGTGCCGCCGAACATGCGGAAGAAACCCTTCTATCGATCGCTTTATTTCCAGGTCATCACGGCCATCGTGATCGGTGTCGCGCTGGGATATTTTTCCCCGAAATACGGAATCGCGATGAAGCCGCTGGGCGATGGTTTCATCAAGCTGATCAAGATGATCATCGCGCCGGTGATCTTTTGCACGGTGGTGACGGGCATCGCCGGGATGGAGGACATGAAAAAGGTCGGCAAAACCGGCGGGCTGGCGCTGTTATATTTTGAAATCGTCAGCACGCTGGCGCTCATCGTCGGCCTGGTCGTGATAAACGTGGTGAAGCCGGGAGCAGGGATGAACATCAATCCCGCCACGCTCAATACCGAGGGCATCGCCGGATACACCGAACCCGGGAAGATGCTGGGCACGACGGATTTCCTGCTGAACATCATCCCGACGACACTCTTCGACGCGTTTGCCAAGGGCGAGATCCTTCAAGTGTTGTTGATCGCGGTGCTGTTCGGTTTCGCGCTGCATCGCTTCGGCGGACGCGGCACGGTGATGTTTGACCTCATCGAGAAGACCTCGCACGTGCTGTTCGGCATGGTCGGCTTCATCATGAAACTGGCGCCGATCGGAGCATTCGGTGCGATGGCGTTTACGATCGGGAAGAACGGCGTCGGCACGCTGCTGTCGCTGGGCAAGCTGATGGGCGCGTTCTATCTAACGTGTCTGTTTTTCATCTTCATTGTGCTGGGATTGATCGCGCGGCTGCATGGATTCTCGATTTTAAAATTCGTGAAATACATTCGCGAGGAATTGTTGATCGTGCTGGGCACGTCGTCATCGGAATCGGTTCTGCCGCGGATGCTCGCGAAAATGGAATTCCTCGGTGTGAAAAAATCCGTGGTCGGGCTGGTGATTCCCACCGGCTATTCCTTCAACCTCGACGGCACCTCGATTTACATGACCATGGCGGCCATCTTCATCGCCCAAGCGACCAATACGCCCATGACCCTGACTTCGCAGCTCACGCTGTTAGCCGTGCTGTTGTTAACATCGAAAGGGGCCGCCGGAGTAACCGGAAGCGGATTCATCGTATTGGCAGCCTCTCTATCTGCCGTAGGTCATGTGCCGGTACAGGGTCTGGCGCTGATCCTGGGAATCGACCGCTTCATGTCCGAAGCACGTGCCCTGACCAACTTGGTCGGCAACGGAGTGGCGACCGTGGTGGTAGCCAAGTGGACGGGCGATTTGGATGAGAGCCGGATGACCCGCGTGCTGAATCAGGAGATCCAAGACGACACGGTTGAGGCGGATGTCACTGGGTCGCCACCTTGACGAGCAGAAACTGAACAAGGCATCGACCAGGGACACCCAAAATCCTTGCCACCCTCAATGCAAACCGGGCACTCCCCGGCCATTTTCACAACCTCACCAATCCCTGCCTTTGCACCTTTGCGAAAAACTTCGCATTTCCTAACCAATTCTTCATTTCATTTTCTAACTTGCCGCTTGTCATTTTCCCGGATTTCCCCACCCTCCGCAGTGTCACGATAAAAAAGTCATTTATCTACCAAGCCCCCGGCAGATGCAATTTCCACCTCACCACACTCTCCCCCTCTGCTGGCCTCCTCAGCAAGGCCCTCAACAGCTCGACTCGCCCACACCGGTTCCCTCGACGAACAAGGCTGGATCGATGGCGACACCTCCGCCCTTGCTGCCTCCATCGCCTTCCTCGACGACGGCGACACCGAGCACGAAGCCGCCAAAGACGAGGCCCTTCTCGTCTCCCGCAACCGCTACCTCCTCGACGGGTTCACCCAACGCGACCTCGAACGACCAGACAGCAACACCAGCATCAATTCCTGTTAGTCTGGACTGATACTATCAATTGCATGATTCGTATATTAACAGTCCCGTAGAAGTATTTATGTCGAACTTGACCGACGCCGTCTGGGAGTTAAATGCGGAAGCTGAATATGCGGCTTCCGATTTGGAATCGACCGATCAAGGAGAGACTGTGTTCAGGCGCTTTGGCGAAAAACTACTGCAAACACTCCAACAGCACCAACCTTCGATAAAGCATGGCTATCTCGCGGTCGCTGGCCTGACACGCTCTGCGTTCAAAATAGTCGCGGCACTTCCCACGAACTCGCCAATTCTTGCTCAAAAGATTCAGCGCGCACTATCTGACAAACTCTTGGGAAATGAATCAGCCATGCGCTATTTAAGTGCGGATGAGAATAGAATGCTGCCGGGTGATTTGAGTCCATTAGAATCCCGTGTCGCAGTCAAATTGCTTGGGAACGGTGAATTTTTCGGCATGCTCTGTCTGGATGTCGATTCAACTGAAGCGGACCATTTGATGTCGGAGCTTCGTCAATCCTGGCAAGCAATTTGCCGCTGCCTTTCCGAGGCGGTCTTTTCGATGCGTCTGGAAGCACTCGCCGCGCCTTTTAACTTCGGGGGGGTGGCAATGGATGGAGCAGTCTCTGAAGATGCCCTCTATGAACAAATCTGCCGACAAGCGACCTTGGGATTCGCAGCTGATGGGGCAGTGCTTCGCTTGTTTGATAAAGCTGGAAATTCTCTGAGAGTGTGCGGAAGTTGGGGGGATATCCGCCACAATCCAGATGAACTCGGCAGCCCTGGTGAGCGTATTTGTCAGCGCGTATTTGACGATTCCAGTCATTACGGCACCGCACGAACCATTAGCTCAGCAAAGGGATTCGGTGTTGAAATGACTCGGGCTGATGAAGAAGCCCTCCGGCGAGCTGGTATAGGGTCCTATATGGTCATGGGCCTACAATCGGACATTGTGTCCGCAAGCCTAGCGGGAAAATTAGGCACCTTGGCCATTTTTCATTACAGGGACCATGAATTCTCGCTTCGAGACATAAGGCTTTTCCACTCATTTGCAGAGCGAGTCGGGGATGATCTGGCGTTGATTGCACTCATGAAGCAGCAAGAGGAGACCAACGAATTTGTGATGACTCAGTCCAACGCCTCAACTCGCGCGGAGATTATATCCCTGTTCGCACATGACTTAGGACACAAAGCCATCCATGCCAGCGAAAAAGTACAAACACTGATTGACGATGCAAAGAAAGCGATCAGACAAAAACTATCCTCGGACCGAATTCAGAAACCTGCAGAGGAAGCTTTAGAAGCTTGCTTGCGTGTGGAGAATGAACTGAGCCAGCTAAAAGCCCTTACTAAGCATTTTGACGCAGGTGAGTCAGTTGAATTCAATGTCGGTGACGTATTTGCGGCTGTCAAAAAGGATTTCAGATCGGCGCTGGATCGCAACAGCATGAATATGGAGATACAGACCAGTGGAAATACGACTCTTCACGGTCCTCGCCGGGTGCTGGAGCAGGTTATTTTTAATCTGATTATTAATGCTATTGATGCTCAAAAATCGACCGGTAAAAATCGTAAAAACACTATTCATGTTATTTGCAAAGAGGCCCAAATTGGAGCGAGGCGTCAGATTAAGGTTCAATTTTGGGATGACGGCCCTGGTATCAGCTGGCCACATTTTCCCAATCCTAACGATATTTTCCTTCTGGGAAAGACCTCTAAAAAGGATGGACAAGGCACCGGGACGGGTCTGCCTATGTCGCGTCGCTTGATTGATATTCATTTCCGTGGAAATCTTGAATTAAAGGACAGGAGCAAAGCTCTCTTTGACTTGACTCTTGAGTCCGACCCCTGAATCAACTAAATGTTTTTCAAAGTAATTACCCATATGGACCAAACCTATTCTCCTGTAGTTCTAATCGTGGATGATGACGAAGCCGTGACAAGACGAATGTCGCGAAATTTTTTACAACAGACTTCGATGGGTGTCCTAGTGGCCCAGACACTCGTGAATGCTGCAAACTTGATTGAAGATGTTGATGTGCGCATCGACGCCCTAGTGATGGATTTGAATTTCCGTGAAGAGACTCGTGATGACGTAAGGAACCTTCGCGATGGTTTGGATTTCATTCAATTTGCCCAAAAAGTGCGTCCTGAAGTTCCGACAGCGGTTGTATCTGTAGAAGGAGATGATGTTGACAAAAAAGCACAAGCAAAAAAAGGTAAGATAAGAGTCGATAGTTGGCACCAGAAACTGGGCAATGAAAATGGTCCTCTGAGCGCTTGGGACACTATTGAAAGGGACTGCCTAACCAGAACATTGAAGGCAGATCAGGGTTTCCGTTCCAGATTAAAAGAATTGAAAATTGATGTTCGCGATTTACTCACAGATGAAGCGATCGCAGAAAAAGTACGAAAAGTGATTCGACTCTCGCGTCTGACTTACCTGACGGATGTTGGATCAGATTTTCATGTGTGCAAACCTATTGAGGTAATATGTACTCAACAAGGGAAATATCGCTACTCAGCCAGCGCGATTCAAATCGGCATCGCCACATCCGGTGAAGGCGATGATCCGGTCGAGGCGATCAACGACTTGGCGGAAATCCTTGTTGCAGAGGCAAAATTATTCTTAACCGAAGCTCATGAGCCCGTCGGTTATGCGGCCAAGGTAAAGAAGAATCTTTTATCATTTCTAAAAGTTCCTAATTAACTTTAGATCAATCTCACAATTTTCCAAATTATGTCATTAAAAATAAGCGAACTGAATCGTTTTTTAGTGAGTGGGAAGATGCATTTTGAGCGCCGAGAGGAATCACGGCATACTGGCTATTTGGTCCGCATAGATGGAAGAGCGCTCGGGCTTCCCACGCTGTTGAGGGTTTCGCACGGTGGTGGAGATGCCGCATTCAATAATCTCAAGGGAGTCGCACAGGCTCTTGGACTTAGTGTCAGAGAACTGCTAACCGCCGAGAAATGCAAGCTTTCACGGGAATGTGTTCTGATTATGCTTTGCGTGAGTCTGCTGGACTTCTCATTTCAACGCCGTGCCATGTTGCGTGACAAACAGGAGGGCACTGACGGCATTCGCGCCATGGTTGAGTCTGTCATGCTCATTTTGAAAGAACTTGAGAATCCCATTAAAAAACCATGGACTGGCGAAGAATTAAAGGTCTTTACCCGGATCAGCACTTGTTTGAAGCGGTGGGAATTGGATCCCCTTATTGCGGACGCTGCCAGAGTTCTAATTAAACTGTCTAGTCGGGGGTAATCCATGAGTATTATTCCCCACCAACTCGCGGAATACATCAAGAAAAGGCGCTGCATCGCTTTTGTCGGAGCCGGTTTTTCGCGGATCTGTGGCATGCCAGACTGGGCAGGCTTGATGCTTTCCCTTCTGGAGTATTGTCAAAAACTAGATGCTGATTCGAATAAAATTGAGGCCTGCCGGATAGAATTGGATCATGGGAATTTGGTCGAAGCTGCAGATACCTTACGAGATATGCTTCAACCTGCGGAATACGGTGATTTTCTCAAAGACCAGTTTTCATGGGACCGCTATGCAAAAGCGCCGACCCATATCCATGATCGAATGAAAACTCGGCTTCACAATCTGGAGGCTGCTCCGTGGGCGGGAATAATCACCACCAATTTTGACGAACTAATTGGCAGTGTCTGCAATGGTTGGTTCTCATGTAGCGGGGATGACCGTTCGCTCGGATATGTATTGAGCCGAAATGAAAGGTTCTATGTCCGTCTCCACAGCGCAACGTGGAATAAGAGCAAGGTCATTCTGTCCTCGGAGGATTATTACAAGGTCTATCTTGAAAATTCCGAAATCAAAACAGTTCGTCCTTTTCTAAAGGCTTCCATGCTAAGTCATCAGTTTGTTTTTATAGGTTGTTCTCTTGAAACGCGATTGCTTGAATTGCGAAAGGAATTGTATAATACCTTTGATGGAGAAATTCCCGTCGCATATGCCTTGCTGTCAGATACCCAGCAAAACCGTGACAGGGCAGAACGGCTCGTAAAATTCGCAATTCGGCCTATTTTCTACAAAGTTGAATCTGGACCAAATCCGCCTCACCAGGCGGTGGATCAGTTTTTGGAAGAAGCAGCGCAGCTTGGGAGAAACATTTCGTGAACGGAGTCATGTAATGCTCTCCGTTTCACAAAAGGCGGCGTTAGCCAATCCATCAATCTATCAGCTTCACCAACTCCTCACTCCCGACATACCGATAAGACTGAGGCGGGTGAAAGCCGCCTTTTCTGCGGCGGAGGGCTTTGAGTTCGGTGGCGGTTGGGAGCATCCAAGTGCGGCCGATCAGGATCCCGTAGGCAGTGGATGCGCCTTGGAAGTAGTTGAGGAAGGTTTCTTTTTCCACTCCGGATTGGGTCTGCCATTTTTTGCAAAGGGCTGGCGGCTCGTCTGAGACGATTCCGGCGACTTCAAAACCTCCGACCAAGGCCATTCTCGGGCTTGAGACATAGACGAGAACGAGGTCGCCCGGTCCGACCTTGGGGCAAACGCGGCGGAGTTCGATGGTTTTGGTTCCGGCGAAGATGAGGTCCGCATACTTCGGCTTGATGGACATTAGGACGGCTCGATGGCTCATGGGGCGGTGTTGAATCCGTGGTGATAGATTTCCCGGAAGGTGGCGAAAGGAATGGGACGAGGTCCGGGATAGGGTGGCGGGACATTGAAGGTCCGCAGGAGGTCGGAGTCGAGCGGATGGGTGAAATTTTCGGTGTGGGAGAATCGGAGGGCAGTGAGCCGGGCATTTGGATTGCCCTTGGCGGCGGCCGTCAGGTCTTTCCAGCGATAGACGCCGAGCCGATGGAAGCGGCTGAAGAGTTCCTTGGGTGTGCCTCTCACGACTTCGCGGAGTCTGGAGGTGGCCTTCACCTGCTTGGTGCCGAGGCGTTCGTTTCCGCTGCTCACATACCAGAGGAGGTGGCCGGGTGGCTTGATGGCGATATTGGATGCGGTGAAATAGACGGCTTCCACGCCGAGGTGGAGTTCGTCATCGATTCCCGAAAAACTGGGGAAGCGTTGGGCGGCGGCTTCGGTATCGAAGAAGTGTTCCGCCCACTGGGCTTGGATGGGAATCAGGTAGGAGGTGACTCCCTCTGTTGCGGGTTTGCCGGGCCAGATCATGGTCACGAGTTGATCGATGGCAGTGTGGGAGGTGGAATCTTCCCACGTGAGATTCACGTCTTCAAGGCGCTGGCGGGCGCTGGAGAGTTCGTGGAAACCTTTGACCACGGGTTTGACCCAGCCGCCTGCGGATAGGCCGAAGCCCATTTCCACCAAGGCATCCGTGACGTCGCGTGTGAGGTGGGGTTCCCCGATATGGATGGAGCGGGCGTCGCTTTCAACCGCATCGACGATGGCTTTCATGACCAGGTGCCGCAAGACGGTCTTGGCCAGTGGGAGCGAGTTGAGCCTCAGGAGTGGAATCAGGGTGCGGTGGGGCGATTGCCGATTGATGGCGATGGATACAGCCATGTCCGCGTTGCTGACGTGTGCGATATGGACTGAAGTGGTTTTGGGATCGAGCAAACAGGAGTCGATCAGGTTTTTGAATGCGCTGATTTTCTCGTGAGGATGGTGTCTGAAGCTTTCGATGAAGCGGTCGATTTCCTGAGGTTCGAAGCGCTTGGTGACGATGCTGGAAGCACCGAGGCGCTGGGGTTGGTATTCCTGTTCGCGTTCAATGCTATCGAGACGGGAGACGAACTCGACGGGCGAGAGCAATTGCACGTCGAACTTATCCAGAATTTCAGGAGCCTTGGCCAAGAGCTTCGCGTCCCGGGTGACGAAATACCTCACCTCGGCGACGATGGCGTGGGCCACATGGCGGATGTCCGAGATGTCCTGGGGAGTGAGCGAACCGGTGACCGGGTAGAATTTCCTGAGTTCCGCATCGACTGGGTCGATCCTGGTGGCCGCGGCACGGATGGGATGATAAGTCGCAGCTTTGGCTTTGCTGGTGTCTCGCAACTCGGTATCCTTGCAGCGGTCGATGTCGTTGTAGATTTCAGAGGTGAGGCCTAACTCAACGATGTCGTCGATCCATGGTTCGAGAAGTGCTCCCGAGATTTTCCGCGTGGGACGATCCGGCCAGAAGAGATCGAAGAAGACATTGGCGTCGATGGCGACGAGGGTTTTGCGCTGCGGGAGGGCGGATAGGAGGTCGTCGGGGTTGTGGTCCAGGTGCCAGATGACGAGATCAGCGTTATCCGCACCGCGTCCGATTGCCGCCCCTTTGGCGATGAAGCCCCATTTCGGCCACTGCCGGTGGGCTTCGAAATCACGGCGGCATTTTAGTTTGATGCCGTCTAGGTGAGTGGTGAGGCGCTTGAGTTCGTCCATCAGTGATTTTCCAACCCCACCTTTTCGCGCAGCCGGAGCCACACAAAGGTGTGCGACGGATGCGTAGGCGTGCGCCACCCGGTAGAGGAGATAGCCGAGAATTTGATCCTGACCATCCGTGGCGACAAGCAGCGTGCCTTTGGTGATACCTTCCTCAAACGCCCCGCGCGGCATGAAGCCTAGCGTGCAGGAATCCTTGCGATAGAGGGCGAACACCTCATCACACCGATCTTGTCTGGAGAGTTGGTGGATGGAGATAGGCATCGCGATGCGAATGTGACGGGACTGGCGGATTTGGCAATGAATGCGTGGCCGACAGCGCGAAAACCATCGGCATCTAATCCGCCGACGTTTCGGAATACCGACACTGCTGTGGCGGAGGGAAGTCCGCAGTAGTAGGAGGTGCTTTTGTTGGAAAAAGTCGGGACAGGAATGTCCCGACTCCTTATGGCTTTTGCGCTCCGTTCACTGGGTCGCCACCTTGACGAGCAGGCCGGTTTTGCGGACGTAGCGGAGATTCGCAGCGAAAAAGAAGGCGGCGACGGCACCCCAGACGAGATTGAGAAGCAGGGCGGATTGGACGTTTCCCCACGGGACCGGCTGGCCGGATAGAACGGTGCGCATGCCTTCGAAAATCGGCGTACACGGCAGGGCCATGGCGACGGGTTGCAGCCAAGCGGGAAGCACGGAGACCGGATAGAAAACCGCGGCGAGCGGCTGGATGAAAAACGGCACCGCCCAGGCGAGACTCTCAGCGGCCTGGCCAAAGCGCATGATGAGCGCGGTGGAGATCATGCCGAGAAACCAGCCGAACAGGATCAAATTTCCAAGAAACGGCAGCAGTCCGAGACCGAGACTGGTGAGCTTGAACTGATAGGCGAGTGCGGCGACGACAGCAAGGACGACCAAGGTGACACCGACGCGCAACACGCCCACGACACAAGTGGCGGCGACGTATTCGACGGTCCTAACCGGTGCGACGAAGACATTGAGAAGATTTCGCGTCCATACGTCTTCGAGAAACGAAATGGCAACGCCCTGCTGCGAGCGGAACAGCACGTCCCACAGAATCATCCCGCCGATCAGGTAGCTGATTGCGGTGGGAAACTGCCCCGCTCCCTGCTTTTGCAGGTAGGTGGTGAGGAATCCCCAGACGAGCAGATCGACGAGCGGCCAGAAGACCAGCTCGACCAATCTTACCGAATGCCGGGTGTAGAGAAACAGATAGCGGAGAACGAGTGCTCTAACGGTGTTGATGGAAAATGGCATGGGAGGTTGAAAGTTGAAGAGTTGATAGTTGATGGTTATGAAAAACAGGAAGACTTTGCAGATTCCGATCTCATTCCCGCTGATCCGCGTGAGTCTGTTTCATCCGAAAGGGAGCGGAGCCCCCCTCCCCGTCCGAAGCCATTCCTCTGAATCCGTGTTGATCTGCGTTCATCTGCGGTTTCTCAAATTCCTCATCTTCCAACCATCAACTCTCAACCATCAACTTTTTATCCCCCTTCAACCCGATCGCATCGACCTCGCCGCGCGCGACGCCGATGAAGAGATCTTCGAGCGAACTGCGGTTGAATTTCTCAGCAACGTCATCGGGTGTGCCTTCGGCGAGGACTTTTCCGCCATGAAGAAAGATGAGCCGGTCACAGACTTCGTGGATATCGCGCATGTTGTGGGAGGTGTAGAGGATGGAAAGGCCGTTTTCCTTCTGAAGCTTGCGGAGGAGTTTGCGCACGCGGTCGGCGATGTCGGGATCGAGCGAGGCGGTGGGCTCGTCTAGCAGAAGCAGGCGCGGTTTGTTGAGCAGGGCCTTGGCGAGATTGACGCGGGTGGATTCGCCGGCGGAGAGCTGCCCGGTGACGGATTTTCGCAGGTGGGTGATGTCGAGGACCTCAAGCAGTTCTTCGATCCGTTGCTTCGGACGGGCGACGCCATAGAGCCGGGCGAAGACGGTGAGGTTTTGCCAGACGAGGAGATTTGATGGCAGCGCGGTGTAGGCGGAGGAGAAATTGACCTGGCGCAGGATCTCGATGCGGTGTTTCCAAAGATCGAGCCCGAACATGCGGACAGTGCCGGAGGTCGGCGTCGTCAGGCCGAGCAGGAGGTTCATTGCAGTGGTTTTTCCCGCGCCGTTGACACCGAGCAGGCCGAGCGATTCGCCTTCCGCCACGGTGAAGGACAGGCCGTCGAGCGCGGTGGAGTTACCGAAAATTTTAACGAGTCGATCCGCTTCGAGGATGGGTGTGGCGTCGGGCATCGCCGGAAACTGGCATAGAGTCACCGGTTTTCCACCCCCATTTACCAGCGAAACGAATCGGTTGCCAGCACGGCGGATCTCGGTATGCTCCGCGCCCCGGCAAAAGACGCCGGTTCCTCAAAATGAATCATCCCCATGTAGCGATCGTTGGTGCGACGGGTGCCGTCGGTGTCGAAATGCTCCTTTGTCTCGAACAGCGGAATTTCCCGCTCGGCAAACTCAAGCTGCTCGCTTCGGCGCGTTCCGCCGGGAAAAAAATGACCTTCCGTGGGGAAGAAATCACGGTCGAAGAACTCACGCATGATTCGTTCGGAGATGTCGACATCGCTCTCTTCAGCGCGGGTGGCGGGATTTCCCTCGAATATGGACCTTCCGCGGCAAAGGCGGGAGCGGTGGTGATCGACAATTCCTCCGCCTTCCGGATGGATGACGACGTGCCGCTCGTAGTGCCGGAAATCAATCCGGAAGCCGCGAAGAACCGTCCGCGTGGCATCATCGCGAATCCGAATTGCACGACGATCATCTCACTGATGGCACTCAAGCCGTTGCATGACACGTTCGGCCTGCGTTCGATTATCGCATCGACCTATCAGGCGGTTTCCGGATCGGGAGCGCAGGGCATCATCGAGCTAGAAGAGCAGATGAAGGCGATCAACGCCGGTGAGCCGGTGACGCTCAAAGTTTATCCACGGCAGATCGCTTTCAATGTGATCCCGCAAGTGGATGCTTTCACGGAAAATGGCTACACCAAGGAAGAGCTCAAGATGCTCAACGAAGGCCGGAAAATCATGAATCTGCCGGACCTCCGAGTCTCCTGCACCTGCGTGCGCGTGCCGGTCTATCGGTCGCACTCGGTTTCCATCACCGCGCAGTTCGAACGTCCGGTAAATGCCGATGCAGCCCGCGCCGCTTATGCCGGCAAGCCCGGCGTGCAGGTCGTGGATGACATTGCTAACAAATCATTCCCTGTTCCGCTCGATACCACCGGCAAGGATGACTGCCTCGTCGGCCGCATCCGCAAGAATCTGGTGTTCGACAACGCGCTCGATCTGTGGGTCGTCGGCGATCAGGTCCGCAAGGGTGCCGCGCTCAATGCGGTGCAGATCGCGGAGATTCTTTGAAGAGGTCGATGGTTGAGAGTTGATTGTTGATGGTAAGAAAATGAATGAATTCCTCTTCACTATCAACTATCACCCATAGATCAGCAACTTCCTCCCCACCCGCATGGACCTGAAAAGTTACCTCACCGCCCGCGCCACGGAAGTGGATGCGGCGATGGACGCGTTTCTGCCAAAAGCCAAGGAACGCCCGGCAACGATCCATTCGGCGATGCGTTACAGCGTTTTCGCCGGAGGAAAACGCCTGCGCCCGGTGCTTTGCCTGGCAGCGGCGGAAGCAAGCGGGGGTGAAATTTCCAATGCCCTTGCTCCGGCCTGTGCGGTGGAATTGATGCACACCTACTCGCTGGTCCACGACGATCTTCCCGCGATGGATGACGACGATCTCCGCCGCGGCCGACCGACCTGCCACAAGGTTTATGGCGAGGGAATGGCGGTGCTCTGCGGCGACGCGCTTCTAACTGAGTCGTTCATCGTTCTCGCCAAAACCCCGGCGACGAAACGCTACAATGCCCGCGATTACATTTCCGAACTCGCGGAAACCGGCGGCAGCCGCAAGCTCATCGGCGGGCAGGTGATGGACCTCGAGGGAGAAGGAAAAAAACTCACGAAGCGTGATCTCGTCCGCATCCATGAGGCAAAAACAGCCGCGCTGCTCACCGCTTCGCTACGACTTGGCGCGATGAGCGCGAACGCGACGCCGGCGAAGCTGGAAGCACTCACCACGTTTGGCTACAACCTCGGCCTCGCCTTTCAGGTCATTGACGACATCCTCGACGTCACCCAAAGCACCGAGGTGTTAGGAAAAACGGCGGGCAAGGATCAGGCTGTCGAGAAATCCACCTATCCCGCGATTCTCGGGCTGAACGCATCGCGCAAGGAAGCCGCGAGGTTGACGAAAGCGGCGATGGACGCGTTGAAGCCGTTCGGGAAGAAAGCCGCGCGCTTGCAGGAAATCGCGACGCATTTGTTGAAGCGGGAATACTAGCCCGGTTGGTATGTCCGGTGCTGATGTGACGCCGGACGCGCGCATCGGAGCTTGAAACCCCGGTGGCAATCCAACAGTTTGCCTGTTGGCAGGTGCCTATTCGCACGGCCGCAAAACCCGCCATTCACTATCTCTCCCATGGGAATCAAAATCCGGCTAGTCGTCATGAGCTTCCTGCAGTTCTTCGTATGGGGAGCGTGGTTGATCACCGTCAGCAATTACTGGTTC
Source organism: Luteolibacter sp. (assembly GCF_039920825.1). GTDB lineage: Bacteria > Verrucomicrobiota > Verrucomicrobiia > Verrucomicrobiales > Akkermansiaceae > Luteolibacter. The sequence goes on from NZ_JBDSCX010000008.1 coordinate 52,922, forward strand.
ATCACCAAAAAATGGGGAGGTGAGGAGTTCGGCGCCATCTTCTCGACGCTGGGACTCGCGTCGCTCATCATGCCCGCCATCACCGGAATCATCGCGGACCGTTGGGTCAACGCGGAAAAACTCTACGGCATCCTTCACATCCTCGGAGGTCTGGCGCTCGCCTGCATCCCGATGGTGAACCACCCGGGGACATTCTTCTGGGTCATCTTCGGCGCGATGCTCTGCTACATGCCGACCATCTCGCTATCCAATTCGGTCGCTTACAACATTCTCAAGACGAATGGATTTGATGTGGTCAAAGTTTTTCCTCCCATCCGCGTATGGGGAACGATCGGATTCATCGCCGCCATGTGGGCTACCAACCTATCAGGAAATAAGGCTTCCTCAAACCAATTCCATATCGCGGCTCTAGCGGCGGTGATCCTCGGACTCTATTCTTTCTCGTTGCCGAAATGTCCGCCGCTGAAATCGACATCAAGGAACGCGACTTGGGTTGAATTGTTAGGATTGAATGCGTTCAAACTCTTTGGAAACCTCAAACTCGCCCTGTTCTTCATCTTCTCCATGTTCCTCGGCGGCGCACTGCAACTGACCAACATGTATGGCGATGTCTTCATTTCCGAATTCGCAACGATCCCCCGTTACAGCGACTCGCTGGTGGTGAAATATTCCACGATCATCATGTCCATCTCGCAGGTTTCCGAGACATTGTTCATCCTGGCGATTCCATTTTTCCTGAAACGTTTCGGGATCAAAAAGGTCATGTTGATCAGCATGTTCGCATGGGTGCTGCGGTTCGGATTTTTTGCTTATGGCAATCCGGGAGACGGACTTTGGATGATCATCCTATCGTGCATCGTTTATGGAATGGCGTTCGACTTTTTCAATATTTCAGGCTCGTTGTTCATCGAGACCACTACGGATTCAAGGATCCGATCGAGCGCGCAGGGATTGTTCATGATGATGACCAATGGATTCGGGGCCATCTTCGGAAGTCTCGCCAGCGGGTATGTGATCCAGAAATATTTCACGATCAACGGACGGACGGACTGGCATCACGTCTGGCTTTCATTCGCCCTCTATGCGTTCGTCATCGCCATTGCGTTCGCCGTCCTATTCAGGCACGAACATGATTCCGATGCGGTGGAAGCGCCCGTTCATTGAGACTCACTTACCTAACAACCATGCCAGCAGGTCTTTGAGTTCGTCGGGATTGAGGTGGTTGATCAGACCCGCGGGCATCGGGGAAACGGGCGAATGTTTACTCTCCTTGATGTCGTTGCGCTGGATCTCAATGGTCTGGGAGAAATCAAACGGATTGGTGGCGACCGTCAATTTCCCATCCTTTTCCTCGAGGATCCTGCCGGTGATTTGCGTGCCGTCCTGGCGGGTGATGAGTTCGAAGACGAATGGATCCGAGACCACTTTGCCCGGCTCGATCATGGCTTCGGCAAGGTCATGGACGGAGAGTTTCCCGGTGAGTGAAGAAAGATCGGGACCGGAGGTGGCTCCTTCGTTTCCGACGCGGTGGCAGGCGGCGCACTGCGAAGCGCGGAACATGTCGCGACCTTTGCTTTTATCGCGGCCATCAAGACTGCTTTCCGCGAGTTTCACGACTTCATCGATGCTCCATTCGTGATCCGGTCCTTTGATTTCCGGCAGATCCGCAGGCTCAGGCGGCAGGACGACGGCCCCCCACGGATCACCACCCATCTTGGCGACAACCACTGCCTTGGGCCATGAATCCGCTTGGAAATCGATATTCTGCCAGCCCTCGGGTGATTCATTGCTACAGAACCAGGTGGCATCCGAAACGACGTGGAGTTTTTTCCCGTCCTTAAGGGTGGCCCGGAAACGCAAGGCCATTCCGGCCGCGCCGCGATCATTCCGACCTTCCACGGCGATCACGTTCCGGCCACCTTGTTTGAGATGCGGGAGCACATCGTAGGTCCGGGGAGTATGCCAATCCCCCGCCATTCCGAGGTCCACGCCGTTGATCAACAGGTGATGCCAATCATCGCAAACAATGGTGATCGCGGCACTCGCAACATTCGGCGGCAGCTCGAATTCGCGCCGGAAAAACACCCGCTCACGGTCGGCAGGCGTAGCGCTTTTCCAGATCCAGCCGACGGCAGATTGCCCGCTTTCCGGTTTTCCCACCGCATCGGCCCGGCAATGCAATGCTGCCAGAAGCAGGAATAATGGAATCAGGATCAAACGCATGAGACAGGTAGATACGTCCGGTGGTTGCTCAGACTGTCAGTTTTCGCCCCCCCGAATGCGGTAACGGGAATCATGCTCCGGCAAGAAGGTTTCGGAAATAATCGATGGTCGAATCCAGGCCGCGGTCGAGGGAAATCGTCGGATTCCAACCGAGTTCGCGTTGGGCGAGCGAAATGTCCGGCTGGCGTTGTTTCGGATCGTCTCCCGGGAGCGGGAGGAAGGTAATTTTCGACGGCCCGCCGACTTTTTTCAAAACGAGGTCGGCGAGTTGCAGCATGGTGAATTCTCCCGGATTGCCAATATTGACCGGTCCGGTCATCGACGGGTGGTTCATCAGGCGGATGAAGCCTTCGATGAGATCGTCCACATAACAGAACGAACGCGTCTGGCTGCCGTCGCCGTAAATGGTGATATCATTTCCCCGAAGGGCCTGGACGATGAAATTCGACACCACCCGCCCGTCGTCGGGCAGCATGCGCGGGCCGTAGGTGTTGAAAATGCGGACGACGCGGATATCCACTTTGTTCTGACGATGATAGTCGAAGAACAAGGTCTCGGCACAGCGTTTCCCCTCGTCGTAGCAGGACCGGATGCCGATGGGATTGACGCTACCCCAGTAAGATTCCGGCTGCGGATGGATATCAGGATCGCCGTAAACTTCCGAGGTGGACGCTTGAAAAACACGGGCACCGAGTCGTTTCGCGAGGCCAAGACAGTGGATCGCGCCCATGACCGAGGTCTTGGTGGTCTTGATCGGATTGTGTTGGTAGTGCGGCGGCGAGGCCGGGCAGGCGAGGTTGTAAATTTGATCGACTTCGTATCGAAAAGGCTCGGTCACGTCGTGGCGGACAAGTTCGAAATAGGGATTGTCGAGGAGGTGGGCGATGTTGCTTTTCCGGCCGGTGAAGAAATTGTCCAGGCAGATGATTTCGTTCCCTTCTCGGAGCAGTCGCTCGCAAAGATGGGATCCGAGAAATCCGGCACCGCCGGTGATCAAAATTCGCATGGGCAGGAGGCGAACAGCTTCCGTCCGGTAAATCAAGGTTTCATCCGGCACCAAACATTTAGCAGCCTTTGAAAGCCCAGCTCGGGCGAGAGTTCAATTTAGTTTGAACAAACCGCCTCTGTTCCTTAAAGTCCGGCCCATGGACGATCTGCTCAACGGCGATCAATACGAGCTGGACCCCTTGGAACGCCAAGTGGTCGCCGTTTTCGTCGACGGAGTGCGCGTCCTCGGACTGCCCCGGTCGATCGGAGAAATCTACGGGCTTTTGTTCATTTCCGAAACCGCCCTGTCGCTCGACGATCTCGTGCTGCGGCTACACATCAGCAAGGGCTCCGCCAGCCAAGGATTGAGGATGCTCAAAAGCCTCGGTGCCGTCCGCGAAGCGGAAAGCGGGACCGAGAGACGCACTTATTACGAACCGGCCATCGAGCTGAAGCGTTTGGCCGGGGGATTCATTCGCGAACAAATCCGCCCGCACTTGGAGAGCGGGAAAACCAAGATCAACCGCCTGTCGGAAACCGCCCGCGAGATCGACGATCCGGAACGCCGGAAATTTCTCAGCGAACGGATGGAGCGGCTCGAAACCTGGATGCGCAGCGGCGGCAGGGTGCTGCCCGTGCTCCAAAAACTTCTCGGCCAATGAGTTCCGCCACCTCAGATTCACGGGAATGGTATTGCGTTCGCTGCCAGACGAAACGCGAACACATCGCCGCCGGCCACTTGCGGGAGATCGAGGGCATCGAGGTTTTCTGTCCCCGCCTGCGCTATCGCAAGGCCACCCGCCGCGGCAAAATCTGGTGGGTGGAGCCGATGTTTCCGGGCTATGTGCTCGCAAAATTCACGATGGCGGAAATGGAACGAGCTGTGATGTTTTGCCAAGGGGTGCGCGGTCTCGTCCGCTTCGGATCGGATATTCCTTCCGTCCCGGAATCCTTCGTCGAGGCGATCAAACACGAAATTCTCAACCGCAAGGACGCGACCGAGAACGAGCTGGTGACGCTCAGTCCGACCATCGAACTCGGCGACGAGGTGGAAGTCGCCACCGGCCCGTTCCAAGGCATGCAAGGCACGGTGGTTTCGGTCCCGTCCGCCACCGAGCGGGTCAAAATTCTCCTCGAATTCCTCGGAAAACCGCAGGCCGTGGACATGGATTTGTTCTCGATTCTGCTCCCAAGGCGTCCCACTCCCTGAAAACCGTCCGGTTCCTACGCGATTACGTTAGTCAAAAAGTTCGGTTTCCGTTGAACACTCACCGCCGTCGCTGGCGCGGAATTTCCCGCAACAGCAACGGCCCCCAATCCCCCGCATACCCCAGCCCCTCAGGTTTCTTTCCGCTTCGGAGAGATCGACCAAGGGCGGCAGCGTGGTTGACCGGCCATCATCCCTCGTCGTTTGGAAACAGATAGATCCACCGATTTCCTGATCATTGGCGCCGGCTTTTCCGGTCTCGTCATCGCGGAACGCCTCTCCGCCGCCGGCTGGAAATGCGCGGTCGTTGACCGGCGCGACCATTTCGGGGGGAATGCCTATGATCGCAAGGATGCCGCCGGCGTCCTCATTCATCCCTACGGTCCGCATTATTTCAGATCGAACTCGCAGCGGATCGTCGATTATCTATCAAAATTCACCGAATGGCACGCGGTGGACTACACGATCAAAAGCCACACCCGCGGCCGTTACTGGAGTTTCCCGATCAACCTCAACACCTTCGAGGAGTTCATCGGCCGACCGGCCACCACCAGTGAGTTCTCGGACTGGCTGGAGCAGAACAAGGTTCCAATTTCCGATCCGAAGAATTCGGAAGAAGTCATCATCTCACAGGTTGGCCGGGAGTTGTATGAGCTGTTTTTCGAAGGCTACACGCTCAAGCAATGGAAGCGTCATCCGCGCGATCTCGATGCCTCCGTTTGCGGACGGATCCCGATCCGCACCAATCGTGACGATCGCTATCTGGCGGAAAATTTCCAGGCGCTGCCGAAGCACGGCTACACCGCGCTTTTTGAAACGATGCTGAACGCTTCGCCCGGTGTGGAACTCCATCTGGGCGTCGATTTTCACGAAGCCCGCACGCGTTGGAAACACAAACACTTGATCTTCACCGGGGCCATCGACGAGTTCTATGACCGGCGGTTCGGTGCCCTGCCCTACCGCTCGCTGCGCTTCGAGCACGAATCCTTTTCCGCCGGGCAACTGCGCGAACGCGAGCCTATTTCCGGCAAGCCCGGCTTTTGGCAACCGGCGATGCAGGTGAACTATCCGGGCACCGAAGAAGCGTTTACCCGGATTGTCGAACTCAAGCACGCCACCGGCCAGCAGATCGACGCGACGACCATCGTTCGCGAATACCCGAAGGACTGGACGCCCGACGTCGAGCCGTTCTATCCGATTCCCGCGCCGGAAGCACGCACCGCCTATCAGCGCTATTCCGACCTCGCCGCCGCCGAACCGGCCACCAGTTTCATCGGCCGGCTGGCGACTTACCGCTATTACAATATGGACCAGGTTACCGGCATGGCCATTGCTGAAGCGGACAAACTCATTTCCCGATACGGAACGAATCCATGAAAAAAATATACATCGCAGGCCATCGCGGAATGGTCGGCTCGGCACTCGTGCGCGAAGCGGAAGAACTCGGCGGTTTCCAAGTCATCACCACCACCCGGGACCAGGTCGATCTTTGTGACCAAAGCGCCGTCTTTGAATTCCTCGCCTCGGACAAGCCGGACATCGTCGTCATCGCCGCGGCCAAAGTCGGTGGCATCCATGCGAACTCGACCTATCCGGCGGATTTCATTTATGAAAATCTAACGATCGCCGCAAACCTCGTGGAGGGCAGCCGCCAGGCCGATGTGCCACGCGTGTTGTTCCTCGGTTCGTCCTGTATCTATCCGAAGATGGCTCCCCAGCCGATGACCGAGGATTGCCTGCTGACCTCTCCGCTCGAATGCACCAACGAAGCCTACGCGATCGCAAAAATCGCAGGACTCAAGCTCTGCCAACATTACCGAGCCCAGCACGGCCTGATGTATCACAGCGCGATGCCGACCAATCTCTACGGCCCGGGCGACAACTATCATCCGGAGAATTCGCACGTCATCCCTGCATTGATCCGCCGCTTCCACGAAGCCAAGGAACGTGGCGACGCCAGCGTCACCATCTGGGGCACCGGCACTCCCCGCCGTGAATTCCTTCACGTCCAGGATCTCGCAAAAGCCTGCTTTCATCTGCTTTCGCTGGACGCGCCGCCGGACTGGGTGAACGTCGGCGTCGGTGACGACGTCACGATTTTCGAGCTCGCCTCGCTGGTCGCCACGACCGTGGGCTTCACCGGTGAAATCCTCACCGACCCAAGCAAACCCGACGGCACGCCTCGCAAGCTGTTGGACATTTCCAAGATCAAGGCCACCGGCTGGACACCTGAAGTCCCTTTCGCGGACGGCCTCGCCGCAGCCTATCAGGATTTCCTCGCCACCCTCGCCACGGGTGCGGCACGCCTCTAACTACTTCCCTCCCCGACACCCATGAAAAAAGCACTGATCACCGGCATCACCGGACAAGACGGTTCCTACCTCGCCGAGTTCCTGCTCGAGAAAGGCTATGAAGTCCATGGCATCAAACGCCGCGCCTCGCTGTTCAACACCCAGCGGATCGACCATATTTATGAAGACCCGCAGGTCGAGAATTCGCGGTTCCGTCTCCACTACGGCGACCTGACGGACTCTTCCAACCTCACGCGCATCATCAGCGAGGTTCAGCCGGATGAAGTTTACAATCTGGGCGCGCAGTCCCACGTCGCCGTTTCTTTCGAGGCCCCGGAATACACCGCGGACGTCGATGCCATCGGCACGCTGCGTTTGCTGGAAGCGATCCGTTTCCTCGGACTGGAGAAGAAGACCCGTTTCTATCAGGCGTCCACTTCCGAGCTCTACGGTCTGGTTCAGGAAATCCCGCAAAAGGAAACCACTCCATTCCACCCGCGTTCTCCTTACGCCGTCGCCAAGATGTATGCCTACTGGATCACGGTAAACTACCGCGAAGCCTACGGCATGTATGCCTGCAACGGCATCCTGTTCAACCACGAGTCACCGCGTCGCGGAGAAACCTTCGTCACCCGCAAGATCACCCGCGCTGTCGCGAACATCGCCCAAGGCCTTGAATCCTGCCTTTACCTCGGCAACATGGATTCCCTCCGCGACTGGGGACATGCCAAAGACTATGTCCGCATGCAATGGATGATGCTCCAACAGGAAACCGCGGATGATTTCGTCATCGCCACCGGCAAGCAAATTTCCGTGCGTGAGTTCGTCAAGCTATCCGCGTTGGAAGCCGGCATCGAGCTCACGTTTTCGGGCGAAGGCGAAAAGGAAATCGCCACGATCAGCAAGGTGGTCGATTCCGCGAAAGCCCCCGCAGTCAAAGTCGGCGACGTGATCGTCAAGGTGGATCCCCGCTATTTCCGCCCGGCGGAAGTGGAAACCTTGTTAGGCGATCCGACCAAGGCGAAGGAAAAGCTCGGCTGGGTGCCGGAAATCACCGTCGAGGAAATGTGCGCGGAGATGGTGGCCCACGACCTCGACGTCGCCTGCCGTCATTCGCTGCTCAAACTGCACGGCCACCACGTTTCCGTATCGAAGGAGTAACAGCAATTCCCTGCTTTCCTATTGAACCTACGGATGCTGACCCGCTCCATCATCGGTCTTCCCGTCGCGGTGACCACCTATGCCGGAGCGGTGGACTGGATCCTCGATCATGCGGGCAAGCGGGACCGGGCCTACGCTGTCGAGGCGGCCAACACCCACGTCGCCGCGCTTGCCAGAACGGATGAGGAATTCGGCGAAGCGATACGCCGCTTCGATCTGATTTGTCCCGACGGCATGCCTCTCGTGTGGGCGCTCAATTCCCAACTCCCGACCGGAGAAAAACTAACCGACCGCGTCTATGGACCAACTCTGATGTTGGAGACTCTGAAGGCGACCGACGGCAGATCATCCGATTTCAAACACTTTCTCCTCGGCGGCAAGCAAAGCACGCTGGACGACCTGACAAAAAATTTCGCCGAACGTTTTCCCGGCGTCGCCATCGCGGGAACCCACTCGCCACCCTTCGGTGAGTGGCCGGAAAACGAGTTCGACATCATCGCCGGAAAAATCCGCGACTCCGGAGCCAACCTCATCTGGGTGGGGCTCGGTTGTCCCAAGCAGGAACACTGGATCGCCCGTCACAAGGACCGGCTTCCTCCGGGCGTCTATTTCGGCATCGGCGCGGCATTCGCGTTTCATGCAGGAGAAGTCCGCCAGGCTCCGATGCTGATCCAGCGCCTTGGAATGGAATGGGCCTATCGGGTGGCAATGGAGCCTCGCCGCCTGTTCAAACGTTATTTCACCTACAATACCTTGTTTCTCTATCACCTTGTGCGGGACCATGTCCGGCATTGATTCTTCCCCTGTTCACCCCAGCCATATCACCATGCCCATTAAATCCATTTGCTGCCTCGGCGCCGGTTACGTCGGCGGACCTACCATGGCCATGATCGCCGCCAAGTGCCCTGAGATCCAGGTAACCGTGGCGGACATGAACGAAAAACGCATTGCCGCATGGAACTCGGACACACTTCCCGTTTACGAACCCGGCCTCGATGCCGTGGTCGCCTCCGCGATCGGTCGCAATCTCCATTTCACGACGGACATCCGCGGATCGATCGCCGCTGCGGATCTGATCTTCGTCTCAGTTGGCACGCCCACCAAAGCCTACGGAATCGGTGCCGGACGCGCCGCCGATCTCCGTTATATCGAATCCGCCGCACGCCTCATCGCCGAGGTTTCGGAAGGGAACAAGATCATCGTGGAGAAGAGCACGATCCCGGTGAAAACCGCGACCGCGATCAAATCGATCCTCGCCGCGAACTCGCCTAACGGAGCGACGTTCCAAGTTCTCTCCAATCCGGAATTCCTAGCAGAAGGAACTGCTGTCGAAGATATGGAGAATCCGGACCGCATCCTCATCGGCGGCGAACCCACTCCGGAAGGAAATGCCGCGGTCGAGGCTCTGGCATCGGTCTATGCGAAATGGATTCCACGCGAGCGGATCCTCACCACCAACCTCTGGTCGTCGGAGCTTTCCAAGCTCGTTGCCAACGCCTTTCTCGCCCAACGCATTTCCTCGATCAACTCGATTTCAGCCCTCTGCGAAGCCACCGGCGCCGATGTCGATGAGGTTGCGCGCGCCATCGGCATGGACTCGCGGATTGGTTCGAAATTCCTGAAAGCCTCCGTCGGTTTCGGCGGCTCGTGTTTTCAAAAGGACATTCTGAACCTCGTCTATCTCTGCGATTCCTTCAACCTTCCCCACGTCGCGGAATACTGGCGTCAAGTGGTCCATTTAAACGATTGGCAGAAAAGCCGATTCGTCGAAAAGATGGTCCGCACGCTTTATAACACCGTCAATGGCAAGCGGATCGGCATCCTTGGATTCGCCTTCAAGAAAGATACCAACGACACTCGCGAATCCGCAGCCATTCAGATCTGCCGCGACCTGCTCAGTGAACGCGCCCACCTCGCGATTTATGATCCACGGGTCAGCGCGGCGACCATCCATCAGGATCTGCTCTCGGCCGGTGTTTCGGAGGAACTCATCACCACCAACGTGGAAATCTGCGCCGACCCCTACACCGCCGTCACCGGTGCCCACGCACTCGCCACGCTCACCGAGTGGGACGAGTTCCGCACGCTCGATCTGCCGCGCATTTATGATCTCATGCTCAAGCCGGCATTCGTTTTCGACGGTCGCGCGGTGCTGCCGCTTGATTCACTGAAGGCCCACGGTTTTGATGCTTTCGTGATCGGCAAAGGCGTTTGAGCGACTGGCAGAAATTCCCTCGCCTAATCTGCGATTCCAACGCTATACTTTTATCCCAATGTCGAACATCCATCCCGAGTTCCACCGCTTCCTTCACCGTCAGGACAAAGAAAACCTTCTCGGCCAGCGGGGCGTCGTCGTCTGGCTTTGTGGCCTTTCCGGCTCGGGCAAATCCACCATCGCCAACGCGGCGGAGCGGGTGCTCCATCAGCAGGGTCGGTTCACGACCATTCTCGATGGAGACAACCTCCGGACCGGCTTGAATTCCAATCTGGGCTTCTCCGACCAAGACCGGCTTGAAAACATCCGGCGCATCTCGGAGGTGGCCAAAATTTTCGTTTCGCAGGGAATCATCACCTTTGTTTCCGCCATCACGCCGCGCGGTGAATTGCGGGACCTCGCCCGCGGAATTCTCGGCAAAGACCTTTTGGAAGTTTACGTGAAGGCGAGTTACGAGGCTTGCGAACAACGCGACGTCAAAGGCCTCTACGCGAAGGCCGCGCGGGGCGAAATCGCCCATTTCACTGGCAAGGACGGTTCCTTCGAGCCGCCTCACAATCCTGATCTCACGCTCGATACCGAGAGAACGTCCATCGAGGACGCCGCTTTCGAGCTGCTCGAAGCCATCCAACCAAAAATCACCGTGCATCTTCCGTTGTGAAGATTGCGGCGATTTTCAATGACGATATAAATCGGCTGAAGTCCTTGGGCTTCAGCCTTTTTTTACGCCCGGATGACTCGCATTTCAGCGCTCATTAAATCCTTACCATTCCACCTAAGATAATAATTAAACCTTGACCGCTTTTGCCAGCGGGCCTAATCCCAACGCGCTCCTCCTTGCGGCGCAATGCTTTTTCACGTTTTTATCGAACTTACTCATGCCCAACTATCATCTCAGTCATCTCGACCAACTTGAAGCCGAAGCCATCTTCATCCTTCGTGAAACCGCCGCCCAGTTTGAGAACCCCGCGCTGCTGTTCTCCGGCGGCAAGGATTCCATCGTGATGGCATGGCTCGCACGCAAGGCGTTTTGGCCGGCCCGCATGCCCTTCCCACTTGTCCACATCGACACCGGGCACAACTTTGAGGAAACCATGACTTACCGGGATGAATTCGTCGAAATGATCCGCGCCTCGCTGGTCGTCGGCTCCGTGCAGGAGTCCATCGACACCGGCCGCGTGGTCGAGGAAAAGGGCCCGAACGCTTCGCGCAACAAACTCCAAACCGTCACCCTGCTCGATACCATCGAGAAAAACCAATACGACGCCTGCCTCGGCGGTGGCCGTCGCGACGAAGAAAAAGCCCGCGCCAAGGAGCGCTTCTTCTCGCACCGCGACGACTTCGGCCAATGGGACCCGAAGAACCAGCGCCCCGAGCTTTGGAATCTGTTTAACGGCCGCAAGAATCCCGGCGAGCACTTCCGCGTCTTCCCGCTTTCCAACTTCACTGAGATGGACATTTGGATGTACATCAAGCGCGAGAAAATCCCGCTGCCTTCGATCTATTTCTCCCACGAACGCGAGGTGTTCGAGCGCAACGGCTCGCTGCTCGCCGTCACCGAATTCCTCAAGCCGCTGGACACCGAAACCGTCCGCAAGCAAATCGTCCGCTTCCGCACCATCGGCGACGCGACCTGCACCGGTGCCGTCGAATCCACCGCTTCCGACCTCGACGAGGTCATCGCCGAAGTCGCCGCCGCCCGCCAGACCGAGCGCGGCACCCGTTCCGACGACAAACGCTCCGAAACCGCCATGGAAGACCGCAAGAAGGAAGGATACTTCTAACTACTGTAGCGGCGGTCTGTGACCGCCGCTCCTCCTTCGCCTGACATTCAGAACCAACTCCGACGGTCACAGACCGCCGCTACAAATTTTCAAAATGGACCTACTTCGCTTCACTACCGCCGGCTCCGTCGATGACGGCAAATCCACCCTCATCGGACGCCTTCTTTATGATTCCAAATCCATCTTCGAGGATCAACTCGAAGCCATGGAGGAATCTTCCCGCCGCCGCGGCGACGAAAACGTCAACCTCGCGCTGCTAACCGACGGGCTCAAGGCCGAGCGCGAACAAGGCATCACCATTGATGTCGCCTACCGTTACTTCGCCACACCGAAACGGAAATTCATCATCGCCGACACTCCGGGCCACATCCAGTACACCCGGAACATGGTGACCGGTGCCTCCACCGCCAACGTCGCCATCATTCTAATCGATGCCCGCAAGGGAGTCATCGAGCAGACGAAGCGTCACAGCTTCATCGCCAACCTGCTGCGCATCCAGCACCTCGTCGTCGCCGTCAACAAGATGGACCTCGTCGATTACTCCGAAGAGGTCTATAACAACATCGTCCAGGATTTCCGCGACTTCGCGTCGCGCCTCGACAACATCGTCGAAATCACCGACATCCCGATCTCCGCGCTCAACGGTGACAACGTTGTGGACAAGTCCGAGCACATGCCTTGGTATCAAGGTCCGACCTTCCTCTATCACCTCGAAAACGTCTACGTCGGCGGTGAGGAAAACCACGTCGATGCCCGTTTCCCGGTGCAATGGGTGATCCGCCCGATGAGCGACGAGTGGCATGATTTCCGCGGCTATGCAGGCCGCGTCGCCGGCGGCGTTTTCAAACCCGGCGACGAGGTCACCGTGTTGCCATCCGGTTTCACCACCCACGTCAAAGCCATCCACAGCCCCGACGGCGAACAGGAAGAGGCCTTCGCCCCGCAGTCCGTCTGCATCACCCTAACAGAAGAAATCGACATCTCGCGCGGCGACACGTTGGTGAAGACCAACAACCCGCCACGAGTCGAACAGGACATTGAGGCAATGATCTGCTGGTTTTCCGCCAAGCCGATGCCGCCCAAGGCCAAGCTGGTGATCCGCCACACAACTCAGGAAACCAAGGCGATCATCCAAGACGTCAAATATCACGTCGATATCAACACCCTTCACAAAATCGAAGGCGTGGACGGCTTCGCCATGAACGACATCGGCCGCATCTCACTACGCACCGCCGTGCCGCTCATCCACGATTCATATCGCCGTAACCGCATCACCGGCTCCTTCATCCTGATCGACCCCGGCACCAACGAAACCGTCGCCGCGGGAATGATCATCTGACGGGTGAACGCTGAAACACCGTGACGCGGGAATGTTAGATCATTCCCGCGAACCCGGCCTGATTTTTCGATAGGCTGTTCAGAGAGTTTCGGCTTTCACTCCGCCATTCTTCCTCTTCGCCAGCCAGCCGCGGACGAGATGGGTGAAAACCGCTCCCACCACGATCAGCGAGATTCCCGTTAGGGCTGGCATCAGTTTGCCATCGGCCAAGCCCACACCGCTGAGGACGATGCCGGTGCCGATGACTCCGCTGCACAAAAGGGACACCGGCAGATAGAGGAAAAACGGGGGCCGCATGAATCCCAGCACATAGTTCTGCACGAAAAACGGGAATCCGGGGGTCAGCCGCATGATGAGGATCAATTTCAGATGATCTCCACGCGGCAGATCGGGAATTCGGAACGATCCGGTGGCCAAAAACTTCTCCACCCATCCGCGCCCCGGCCGGGCCGCCACCCAATAGGTCCAGGACAGGTTCAGTGCCATCGCCAGCAAACACAGCAGGCACGCCATCACCGGACGCTCCCGCCACACCACGCCCGCCGTAAACAGCAAGGCGCTCGTCGGAATCGGCAAAGCGGGGAGAAAAACGATCGCCCAGAATAGTGCCGCCGGATGACGGGCGAGATAGGCGTTGCAGCGCTGCCATAGAGATTTCAATTGGGCCAAATCCACCCCGGATTTCCAAGCCATCCACCCGGCAACCAGGGCGATCACCAGCAAACCACCGATTCCAAATCTTACCCGTCGGTCCGCCAAAAGCTTCCAAATCGTCGCCATCCGGGCCGCACCATTCATTCCGGCCCGTTGATTGGCAAGAATTCATCCAGCCCGTAAATCATCCTCCGAAATCCCCAGCCCCACCGTTCCCGGATGCGGGCTTTTTCTTTGTTCATTTTTTCTTGAACAATTATTTGCCCAAATCAAGCTCGCCAGCGCGTGATCCTAGGGATCTGCCGACGGATATTCTCGAAAAACTCACCCGGTCACTGGTCCACGCAAGACCACAACCAAGGGCGGCAGCGTGTCCGGCCCGCCTCCTCACCCATCCATGCGCATCCTCATCACAGGCGGTTCCGGCTTCATCGGCAGCCATCTGGTCGACCATTTTCAAGGACTCGCGGAAATTGTGGTGCTCGACAACTTGCGTTCCGGTCACCGTCAGAACCTCGCCGGACTGGAGTATGAATTCATTGACGGTAGCGTGACCGATCCGGAAGCCGTCGGCAGGGCCATGAAAGGCGTGGAAATCGTCTTCCATCTTGCGGCGATGATTTCCGTGCCGGAGTCGATGGAAAATCCTCGTGAATGTCTGAAAATCAATGGAATAGGACTACTCAACGTTCTCGAAGCCGCTGCTGACGCAGGTGTTCGAAAGGTCGTACTTGCCAGCTCCGCCGCCATTTATGGTGACAACCCTGTCGTGCCTAAATGCGAACCGATGCTGCCCGAGCCGAAAAGCCCCTACGCCATCACCAAGCTTGACGGCGAATATTATCTCGAACTCTTCCGCCGCGCCGGCAAGCTCGACACCGCTTCCGTTCGCTTTTTCAATGTTTTTGGTCCCCGCCAGGACCCCAAAAGCGCTTACGCTGCCGCGGTTCCCATTTTCATGCAAAACGCTCTCGCCAATGAGGATCTTGCCATTTTCGGCAATGGCGAGCAAACCCGGGACTTCGTCCACGTCAAGGATGTGGTCTCCGCCATGGTTCACGTCGCGACCCACCGGGATCTCAACGGCACGTTCAATGTCGGGTATGGCACTAGCATAACCGTTTCCGAGCTCGCCAATTATATCATCCGCCTCTCCGGCTCATCTTCCAAAATCGTCCATTTCCCCGAACGCCCGGGTGACGTGAGGCATTCCCGGGCCTCCATCGACAAGCTCCTCGCCACCGGCTTCCGCCACGCCAGTTCCCTCGAACAAGGCCTCGCGGAAACCTTGGATTACTTCCGTTCCGGCGGGATCAGGTAGTCGCATGCAGTGTGCTGTCCGTCGTCGCATTCACCGGGGCTCGAACGATTTTCCACTACTTCCGGCTGACTTCTTTTCCGCACCATGGATTCCAATAAAATCAAGCTGATCCTGATCCTGGCTGCGGCCTTGTTCGGAGCCCTTTACCTCGGCATCGCGGCGGCCACCGCCCAATTCGAGGCCGTATTGTGGGTGGTGGGTGGAGTGGGAATCACCGTCTGTCTGGCGCTCGGCCGAAGGATCTGGCTGCTGCTGCCATTCGCAAGTTCCATCGGCCTCGTCCTTCCGCTGCCCGGAAGCTTCTCCACCATCTTTATGACCGAGGCCGTGGTGATCGGCTTCTGCTCCATGTTGTTCTTCACCCGGCGGCTGCCGCTGCAGTTCAAGTTCACCGAGCTGGAGTTCTGGTGCTTGTTGTTCGTTCTCTCGGTGGCTCAGGCTTACATGCGCAACCCGGTCGGACTCAACATCTTCGGTTCCTCCACCGTCGGGGCGAAACCCTATGCCGTGCTGGTGATGCTGACTCTTACTGCCACCTTGCTCATGGTGTTGAAGATCGAACCCAAGGAGCTGAAATGGTGGGTCACTATCACCATGGTTGCCACGTGGGCGAATTTCGCCCTCGGAATCGTCTCCAAGCTGGTCCCTTCCATTGGCTATTTCCTACACGCCAGTTTTGCCACCGATGCCTCGGATGGAGATAGCTCCGGAAGTCGTGATGCCTTGGATGAAGGGGCGGCAAGCCGGATAGCCTTTGTCAGATTGATTTCGATAAACCTAGCCAACTGGATCTCAAGCAGGATTTCCCCGCTGGTCGCCAGCTTCAGCCCTCTTTGGGCTCCTTTGGTCATCTTCACGATCGTCGGAGCGGCTTACAGCGGCTATCGATCCCAGCTTGCCACCGTGGCGATGACCTACCTGGTCGGCGTGTATTACCGGGGCGGGCTCCGGCAGGTGGTGCTATCCTTTTTCCTCGGGGCCGCCGGTCTCGTCCTCCTGGCACTCGTCAACCTGATCTCCCCGCTGCCACCCAACGTCCAACGGGCGCTCACCTTCCTTCCCGGCACTTGGGAACAACGCTACAAGGACGATGCGAAGGGCTCGACCGATTGGCGGACGGAACTGTGGATGGAGGCCCTCAAGAGTGACAAATACATCCGCAACAAGCTCTTGGGAGATGGTCTCGGCATGAGCATGGAGCAACTTCAACAGACCCTGTTCCTGCAGGATAAATTGGGAGAAAGCTCCTCTGGATTCGATTATCACCGTGAGTCGATCCTGATCAGCGGGGACTACCACAGCGGCCCGGTGCAAACCATCCGCACCTGCGGTTATCTGGGGCTGGCGATTCTGGTCATCGGGATGTTCCGAGTCACGGTTCACGCCCATCGCCAGATCATTCGCTGCCGAAATACCGAATGGTACGGCACCGCGCTGTTCATCGGCAATGTTTACATCTGGCTGCCTTTGGGGTGGATTTTCATCTTTGGTTCATTTTCCGGCGGAGCGGACGCACTCCTCATGGGTGCGGCGATGGTCCGGATGTTGGAGAAGAATCTTCCCATTCCCCACTATGTGGTGAGGAAGCGGGAACCGTTCGTCCTCGGTCAGCATCGGGCAAGTTCCGCTGATGAACAAAAGCCGATACAAGGTTGATCGGCCCCCTGCGCCTGAGCCTCCCGACACCTTGGGAGTTGACCGCCATCCCGCATGATGCAACTCGGCTCCATTTTTTCCATCCTGTCGGGCGACCAGCGGCACCGCGTCTACGGTCTGCTCGGGCTGATGGTTATCGGCATGATCGTCGAGACAGTCGGCATCGGGTTGGTGGTGCCGGCCATCGCCCTGTTTATGGAGGAGGACATGGGTGCCGCCTATCCATGGCTTCGCCCGTTTCTTTCCTTCATCGGATCCCCCGGCAGGCAACAGCTTGTCGTCTGGGGCATGGGGTTGCTGATCGCGGTCTATCTGGTAAAAACGCTGTTCCTAGCCTTTCTTGTCTGGAAGCAAAACCAGTTTAACAACCGGATCCAGGTCCAGCTTTCCCAACAGCTTTTCAAACTCTACCTGAGGCAACCCTACACCTTTCACCTCCAGCGGAATTCCGCTCAGTTGATCCGCAACATTGTCAACGAAGTCGGCTATTTCCTCAACACCGGCTTGAGCTCGGTGATGACCCTGATGACCGAGCTGCTGGTGCTGGTCGGGATCATTACGCTGCTCCTGTTCGTCGAACCGTTGGGAACCTTGGGAATTGTGTTGGTGGTAGGCGGTGCCTGCCTCTTGTTTCAAAAGTTCACCAAGGCACGGGTCATCCAGTGGGGTCACCTCCGCCAAATTCACGACGGACTCCGGATCCAGCAGGTCCAGCAAGGACTCGGTGGAGCGAAGGACGTCAAGCTTCTGGGCCGCGAAGAGGATTTCCTCCACCAATATTCCGTTCACAACCAGGCGACCGCCCGGGCGTCGGTCAACCTGTCCATCCTCCAGTCCATGCCCCGCCTGTGGCTGGAACTGATGACAATCATCGGTCTGGCCACCATCGTTCTGATCATGGTGGCCCAAGGCAAACAATCCGCCGCCGTCATTCCCACCCTGGGACTGTTCGCCGCCGCGGCCTTCCGCCTGCTTCCCTCCATCACCAAAATCATGGTCGCCGCCCAATCGGTCCGCTTCGGGGAGAGCGCCATCAAGATGCTGAAGCAGGAACTCGGCCTCGAAACACCCTTCGTGTCTGATAAGACGGAACCCTTCCCTCTCACGGAACGCATCGAACTCCGCAAGATCTCCTTCAGCTATCCCTCCGCCACCCGGCAAGCAATCAACGACCTTTCCCTAGCCATCCGGCGCGGTGAAACTGTCGGGATCGTCGGCCCCAGCGGTTCCGGCAAAAGCTCGCTGGTGGATGTGATTCTCGGCCTGCTCCCCCCCGACGCGGGGCAGATCCTCATCGACGGTCACGACGTCCGCGACTGCATGCGCGGCTGGCAGGACCAGATCGGCTACGTGCCGCAATCGATTTTCCTCACCGACGACACCCTGCGCCGCAACATCGCCTTTGGTCTGGCAGCCGATCAAATCGACGAAGCGGCGGTGGTGAAGGCGATGAAATCCGCCCGCCTTGACGAGTTCGTGAGCACCCTTCCGGACGGTCTTCAAACCATCGTTGGCGAGCGGGGAATCCGGCTGTCGGGTGGCCAGCGCCAGCGGATCGGCATCGCCCGCGCCCTCTATCATGACCCCGGGGTCATTGTCCTCGACGAGGCCACCAGCGCGCTCGACGGTTCCACCGAGTCCGAGGTCATGGACGCCATCCACGCGCTGCGGGGATCAAAAACGGTGATCATCGTCGCCCATCGCCTGTCCACCGTGGAAAGCTGCGACCGCATCTTCCGCATGGAAGCCGGAAAATTGGTGGAAACCGGAACTCCCGCAGAAATCCTCCACAAGCTCGCCGCCGACAATTCACGGCCGCCTGTCGATCTCGGAATCACCGCATAAGATCCTCCTGTTATATCGTCGCCGGGGCCTGCATCAATCCCGACACCCCATCACCGATCACCAGAGTGTGAATCAATTCACCTTTTGGGCACATCTGAATCGGCAAACTGCAAACACTCAATTCAACCATGCATCCGGAATTTAGAATCGCTGACAGATTGATCGGATACGATCACGATCCGCTCGTCATCGCAGAGATCGGAATCAATCACGAAGGATCACTGGAGACCGCGATCGAAATGGTTGATGCCGCTCACAAATCAGGCGCGGAAATCATCAAACACCAGACCCACATCGTTGACGATGAAATGAGTGGTGCCGCGAAACTGGTTATTCCGGGTAACGCCACGGAATCCATCTATGAAATCATGCGCCGATGCGCCCTTTCAGAAGAGGATGAATCCAGTCTCAAGGATTACGTTGAATCCAAGGGAATGATATTCATCAGCACGCCATTCTCACGGGCAGCAGCGATGAGGCTCAGGCAGATGGAAATACCGGCCTACAAGGTCGGTTCCGGCGAGTGCAACAACTATCCCCTGATTGAGCTGATCGCGTCGTTCGGGAAACCTGTGATCCTGAGCACCGGAATGAACACCATTCTCAGCATCTCCAAGGCCGTTGATATTTTTCGGAAGCACCGCGTGCCCTACGCGTTGTTGCACTGCACCAACGTCTATCCGACGCCGCCACACCTGGTCCGTCTGGGAGCGATCAATGAACTCGCGAATCACTTTCCCGATGCGGTTCTGGGACTTTCCGATCACACCACCTCGAACTATCCTTGCCTGGGTGCTGTCGCCGTCGGGGCCTCCATCCTCGAGCGCCATTTCACCGATCACATGCAGCGCCCCGGACCGGACATCGTTTGTTCCATGGACGCTGACGCCATGAAGGAACTCATTGAAGGGTCAAAAATCATCAAACAGGCAAGAGGCGGCTCCAAAGGCCCTGTGAAAGAGGAGGAGGTCACCATTGATTTCGCCTATGCGTCGGTGGTGACCATCCGTCCGGTTCAATCCGGGGAGGTTTTCACCAAGGACAATCTCTGGGTAAAGAGGCCCGGAACCGGCGAACTTCCGGCGGAAAAATATGAATCCGTCCTAGGCAAGACGGCCGCCCGTGACATCCCCGATGATTCCCTGCTGAGCAGTTCCGACATCTCGGCAGACATCTGATCCGCACTCGAACAGCGCGACTGTCCCGGATTTTTCCGGAATTAAAAAACCTTACAATCTCACATGAAACGAATCGTCTTTCTGACAGGCACCCGAGCGGACTTCGGAAAACTCAAATCTCTCATCGAAATCACATCCGCGGATGAGAGTTTCGAGGTTCACCTGTTTGTCACCGGGATGCACCTCAGCAAGAAATATGGGAGCACCGTGGATGAAATCATCAAATGCGGCTACCGGAACATCTACCAATATATCAACCAAACCACGGAGGAAACCATGGACCACACCCTCGCAAGGACGGTGGTCGCATTCTCGGATTACGTGAAACACATCAATCCGGATCTGATTGTCGTCCACGGTGACCGTTTGGAAGCACTGGCCGGAGCGATCGTTGGCGCATTCAACAACATTCTCGTGGCACACATCGAGGGCGGGGAGGTCTCGGGAACGGTCGATGAACTCACCCGGCATGCCATCAGCAAATTGAGTCACGCGCATTTTGTCTCAAACGAGACCGCTAGACGTCGGTTGATTCAAATGGGAGAGCGATCGGAGAGCGTCCACGTGATCGGTTCGCCGGATGTGGACGTCATGATGTCCGATAGTCTGCCGGATCTCGCTGACGTCAAACGACACTATGAAATCGGGTTTGATGACTACGCGGTATTGCTCTTCCACCCGGTCACCACCGAAGTTGAACTCCTGGACGCTCAGGCCAAGGACCTGGTAAACGCTGTCCTTGAATCGAATCTGAATTATGTGGTGATCTACCCGAACAACGACATGGGCTCATCGCTGATCATTCACCACTATCAAAGGCTTCTCGGAAACCCGAGATTCAGGATCTTCCCATCAATCCGCTTTGAGAAATTCCTCGTTCTCCTGAAAAACGCGTCTTTCATCGTTGGCAATTCCAGTGCCGGTATCCGCGAGGCTCCCTATTACGGACTGCCGACCGTGAACATCGGCTCCCGACAGAGCAACCGCGCGGGCGACAATTCGAATATCATCCATTGCGGGTGCGGACGCGCGGAGATTCTGGAAGCAATCCGGATGGCGCTGGCTCTCCCCCACTTGCCAACCCTCAATCCATTTGGAACCGGCAACAGCGCTGAACTCTTCTTCCGCGCGGTTACCGACGACGTATTCGCGAAAATCAACAGACAGAAGCAATTTGTCGATACCGCGCACACGGTCTAGACCGTCGGCAAATCCGCCGTTTCCGACCTGAATTCACGATCCCTAAATTCGATCCCATGAAACCGCGAATCATCGCACGCATCGACGTCAAAAACGAACATGTGATCAAAGGCATCCATTTGGAAGGCCTCCGGAAAGTCGGTGATCCCAACGAACTGGCCCGCAAATACTATGATGCGGGAATCGACGAAATCCTGTTCATGGACGCGGTTGCCAGCCTCTACGGCCGCAACAATCTGTTTGATATCATCCAGAGGGCTTGCAGGGAAATATTCATCCCTATCACCATCGGAGGCGGAATCCGCTCCGTCAGTGACATCGAAATGGCCCTGAAATCCGGCGCGGACAAGGTTGCCATCAACACCCAGGCCGTTAGAACCCCGGACATCATCAGGGAGGCGTCCAGGATTTACGGCTCCCAGTGCATCGTCGCGTCCGTCGAGGCAAAGCGCAAACCTAACGGCTGGGAGGTCTATGTGGACAATGGACGGCAGGAAACCGGAGTCGATGTCATCGAATGGATCAAGAAACTGCAGGACTTGGGCGCGGGAGAAATCCTGCTGACGTCCATCGATCAGGAAGGTACCAAAAAAGGATTCGACCTGCCATTGTGCAAGGCGGTTTCACGAGTTGCCCATGTTCCGATGATCGTTTGCGGAGGTGCAGGCAACCTGCGGCACATTGGAGACTTGTGGGGCAACGTTCAGGTCGATGCGTTGGCCGTCGCATCCGTACTTCATTACAACCTTCTCAACATTGCCGAGATCAAATCCGAAATCTCCTCGTGCTCCCGTTTAGCCTCCGCTTGATGATGCCAACCGCCCAATCCAATCGTAAGTCGTGACCGCTTCTCCCATTGCAATTCTGGATTACGGGATCGGGAACATTCGAAGCATTTCCAATGCAGTCGAATCTGTTGGAGCCGTTCCGCTGCTGACCCGGGATCCATCCGAAATCATCACGGCAAGGGCATTGATCTTTCCCGGCGTGGGAGCTTTTTCCCACGGCATGGATAACCTCGCTGCTTTTGATCTGATCGATGTCATCCACCGCTTTGTGCAAACCGGCAAGCCCTTCCTGGGAATATGTTTGGGCATGCAGATGCTGTTTGATGGAAGCGAGGAATTCGGAAACACCAGAGGCTTGGGATTGATCAAGGGCATGGTCAGACAAATGCCATTTTCAAGCCAAGGCACCTGCAAGCTGCCCCACATCCGCTGGAATTCCATCCGTGAACCCCACTCCGGGCGTTGGGACAATACCCTCCTGGCGGGGACAACCGCGGAGGAGGAAATGTACTTCGTACACAGCTTCGTGGGCATGCCTGAACGCCAGGAAGACGTGCTCGCCACCACAGACTACGGAGATTGCCGGTTTTGTTCCGCCGTGCAGCATGACAACATCTACGGAATGCAGTTTCATCCCGAAAAGAGCCGCGCCAGCGGTCTGAGAATTCTCAGGAACTTCACCCAATTGACCCTCAGCTAAATCCTACCCATGCCCGATCAACTAGAAGCCTATTTCGGACTTCCCACAAAAGTGAAATTTTGCAGGAAGTGTGTCATCTCCAACCAGCGTCCGAGCTCCACCGTCGAATTCAAACACACGAAGGACGAGAAAAAGCAAGTCATCGGATTTGATGATGAGGGCGTTTGCTCGGCCTGTCGTTACCATGAGGAAAAGGAACGGAATATCGATTGGGAGACCCGGGAACAAACCCTCTTGAAACTCCTCGATAAGTTCCGTCGCGATGACGGCGGATATGACGTCATCGTTCCGGGCAGCGGAGGCAAGGACAGCGCCTTCACCTCCCATATCCTGAAATACAAATACGGGATGAATCCCCTCACCGTCACGTGGTCCCCCCACGTCTACACGGAGATCGGTTGGAAGAACTTTGAGGACTGGATGCATGTGGGCGGTCACGACAACATGCTTTACACTCCGAACGGCAAACTCCACCGCCTCCTCACAAAACTGGCGTTCCACAATCTGCTCCATCCGTTCCAGCCATTCATCGTCGGCCAACGCATCATCGGTCCTGCCATGGCCGCCCGCCATGGGGTCCAGTTGGTGATGTATGGTGAGAACCAGGCGGAATATGGGAACAAGGTGGACGAGAACAACATCCCCACGATGAATGAGAAATTTTTCTCGGTGGACGATCCGCGCGAAATGCGGTTGGGCGGACTGACCGTGAATGAGATCATCGCCCGACACGGATATTCATTCAACGATTTCACTCCCTACGTCCCTCCGCGCGAGGACTACCTCAAGTCCAAGAATGTGTCAGTCCATTACCTGGGTTACTATCTCAAATGGGATCCTCAGGAATGCTATTATTATGCCGCGGAACACACGGGTTTCACGGCCAATACCGAGCGTACCGAAGGCAGCTACAGCAAATACAGCAGCATCGACGACAAGATTGATCCGTTTCACTATCTCACCACACTCATCAAGTTTGGTATCGGTCGCGCAACCTACGACGCAGCGCAGGAAGTGAGGAATGGCAAGATCACCCGTGAGGAAGGTGTGACTCTGGTCCAGAAGTTCGATCAGGAGTTCCCCCAGAAATTCTTCCCTGAATTCCTCGACTATATTGACACGTCCGAGGAGGATTTTTGGAAGACCATCGAAAGGTTCCGCTCACCCCACCTGTGGAACAAGGTCGGATCGGATTGGAAATTGCGCCACACGGTCTCACTGGACGGCACCGATGATTAACAACCTCAAGGTGCTCGCGATCATTCCGGCACGCGGCGGCTCCAAGGGACTTCCGGACAAGAACATCGTTCAACTGAATGGATTGCCTCTCATTGCCTATTCGATCTTGGCCGCGCAAAAGTCGCGTTACGTGGATCTCTGTCTGGTTAGTTCGGATAGTCCGAGAATTCTTGACGTGGCGCAGGCATACCATTCAGCGGTCATTCGAAGACCGGATGAACTGGCTTCCGACACCGCGAGCAGCGAGAGTGTGGTCAGGCATGCGATTTCCATCTATGGCGATTTTGAACTGATCCTTCTGCTTCAGCCGACATCCCCCCTGCGAACGGCGCGCGACATTGATTCCTGCATCGAATCATTGGCAAGCAGCGATGCCACCGCGCTGATCAGCGTGTATGAACCCAGGCATACGCCATTCAAGTGCTTCAAGCTGGGCGAGGACGGATTCGTCACGGGACTTGTGGATAACAGGACTCCGTTCATGCGGCGGCAGGATTTGCCGATGGCACTCATGCCGAATGGCGCGATCTACCTCATCCACCAGAAGAATTTCCTGTCGACCGGATCATTGATCACCGACAAGACGATTCCTTACGTGATGAGCATCGAAGCCAGCGAGGACATTGACTCGCCCGACGATTTGAAACGGGTTTCGCTCCTGCTTTCCCAATCCGGTCATTCATCCACAACTGAAGGTTTGTGATCGAGCACATGGTCACGCAATCACATTTCATTCATCCCATCATTCCATGAAAGAAAATCTCGAACTCGAGGCCGAGGCATTTGACCACCAGATCATTGAACGTGTCCAAAACGGTCATGTCCCGGATTTGCGCTACTGCACTCCGTGCGACTATTTCTACAACAATTCCTGGCGGCGGCCGGAGTACGTCGCATTGGATATGGGCGAGCAGTTCGCGAGAATTCATGCGAGCCTGACCATTAGCTTCGGCATTCGCCCGCTACGCATTCTCGAAGTGGGATGCGGTCCCGGATTCATCTCCCTCGAGCTATCCAGGGCTGGTCATTCCGTGGTAGGCATGGACCTGTCCCCCGAGTGCATTCGCGTCGCGGAGCAGGTCGCTGACAAGGATCCGCACATTGGCGAGCGCGGGGATCTGAAATACATTGTGGGTGATTTCTTTTCAAATGATCACGTGACGACATCCACTTTCGACGCCGTGGTATTTGTGGGCGCGCTGCACCACTTCAAGGATCAGGATCAGGTGATGCGGAGGGTTCACGAACTGCTTGTTCCTTCCGGAATTGTGATCGCCCACGAACCGACCCGGGATCGGGTCTCGATCTCAAACGCCTCGATAGTCCACCTGTTGACCCGCCTCTTGTCGGCTGGCGGTGGCTACTTTGACGCGCAGCCTCTTCCACAGAATTCCGAACAGTTGAAAAACGAGGTGAATCTCATCTTGAACAAGCTGCGCTATGAATCGGAGAACGGTGAGAAGCTTCAGTCCGTGAACGACAATGACGCCGGCCATCCCGAAATGACCGGAGCCTTGAGATCCAGGTTTTCTGAAATCGAATATGATGAGGTTTCGGGGTTCTATCACGAGGTGATCGGCGGATTGCGCTTCCCGGAAACCCTCAACGCGGAGGTGGCGAAATATATCCGGGAGATGGACAGGCTCATGTGCGGTTGCGGAGTCGTGAACAGCACCGAATTCTATTTTGTGGGGAAGAAGTGATCAAAAGCACGGCCTTCCGTTCAACATCATTTTCGAGACGTAGGGATCGCCCTGAGATTTTGATTTGATTCTCGCCCGCATCCTCGCACTTTGCTTTCTAACATCGAATCGCCGGAAAAGCCAGGCAGTGATCCATTGCTTTTACATCTACTCCGGCATCGTCGCCCGGATGGTCCCGTCCATCATCGCCCACCTGGAATTGAACCCGGAAGAGGTGGTCATCGTCACCGACCGCTCCCAGACATCCACCTCCGTCTCACCCGGCTGGAACTCCGAGAATGCCGGATTCAGTCCCTTGCTCAACCGGTGGCGGACCCTGCCCTGCGACTGGCGCACTATTCTTGAGAACAGCAACCGAATCAGGGAGATCACCGGAAACCGCGAATTCGTCGCTTACCTGCCCTCTCCCTCGGACACGATCTGCCAGCAAATCCTCTGGCACCCGCTCTGCCAGCGCTATTGGCTGATCGAGGAAGGACTCGGATCGTATTGCCCGCCGGGAGTCAGCCCGGTCCACCTGAAGCCCTTCACCCGCTTTCAGGAACTCCAGTTGGGTGCCCGGATCCGTGCACTTGGCCGGATCGCCCCCACCACCACCGACTATCCTCACTGGCCATCGAAATACGCGGGGGCGTTTGGTTCCAACGCCGCCACTTTTCCAGATTTCCCCGCGCCCGTCATCAACCTCAATCACCCGCTCTATCAACCGGTCTCCAGCCCGATCACCCGGCTCGTAGTTTTCGACGATTTCTCCGCATTCCATCCGGACCTGCGGACGGCCTATCTCGAAATTGTTCGCGAGGTCGTCGCCAACGAACACGAGGGAGGCGACCATTGGGCCTACAAGCTCCATCCGCGCTGCGCCGCATGGCCGGAGCTGCGGGAACAAGCGCGGGCGATCTTCCACCAATCCCTGCCGCAGGGCACTCCCTGCGATGCCCTTCCGCCGGACGCCTGTGCCGAGGACCTCGGACTTTCGCGCTTGGTGACCACCTACGGATACATGTCATCCTGTCTGTTCTACATTCACCAGTGCGGCGGCAAAGTGGCCAGTTTCAAACACCTTCTGGAAAACCGCGAACCGCGGTTCCGCGCCTCCTGGCAGCGCTTCTTTCCACCCGTCCTCGATCCCCTCGTCGGCGGATACCGGATGCTGGGGGAAAATCACTTTCACCAACCGTCGATCCGAGCCGTAACCGAAATCGGTTGACGTCCAATGAAATCGCATCTTGTGCCGCAGCCTCAAATACCCCCTTCTGCCAAAAGATATGAAGGACTGGATCAGTTGCGCGGACTTCTCGCTTTTTCGGTGATGGTCTATCACTATGCCGAGTGGCATCGGCTGCCGCTCCCTTGGCATATCCAGCGTCCGCTCAACCTTCTGGGAATTTATGCGGTTTGCACCTTCTACACCCTCAGCGGATCCGCCCTCTATATTGTCTATCGGAATCGTGAAATCAACAGGTCCTTCGCATCAGAATTCTGGATCAAACGGGTATTCCGGATCATCCCGCTTTTCTGGCTGGTTTCCACCATCGCTCTGTTGACTGAAACCAGCTCCGCTGACTGGAACTTGTGGAAAATATTCCTGAACTACTCACTCCTTTTTTCTTGGATTGATCCCCATGCCTATTTCGCAACCGGCGCATGGTCGATCGGCAATGAATGGGCGTTTTACACGCTTTTCCCTCTAATTCTCTGGTCCACGCGCTCGCGTGTCTCAAGCGGGCTTCTGATCGCAGCCGTCATTCTCGTCACCTCCTGGTATGCATTCCACGTATTGAGTCCCGCTCATTCCGTGGAGGAACAGTGGAAATCCTACATCCAGCCCCTCAACCATTTGATTCTCTTCAGCTTTGGGGTGGTAATCGGTCCTTCGATGGTGAGAGCCAGACTCCATCCCACATTCCCGGCAAGAGTCTATGGCGCGGCGCTGGTCTTCATCCTGGCTTCCTACCTGGCTGAAGTCCCGACATGGGTATCTGGATTCGGCCGATTCCTGCTTGTCGCAGTATGTCTGGTTTGCTGCCAGGGATTTGCGGTCACCCAATTGAAGAAAGGAAATCTATCGAAATCACTCACCTTCCTCGGTTCGATCTCATACACGATGTATCTGATGCATCCGATCGTTCATCACGGAATCAGCAAGGTCGGAGGCAAGATTCAAAGTATCATTGGTAAATCATCGATTGGCGATGGGGTGCTCTCGGGGGTCGTGTTTTCTGGATCCGTTATTGCCACTATTTTCATTTCTATGGTGGTTTACCGCTATCTTGAGACTCCCGCCATCGCACTTGGCAAACGACTTTCAAAAAGTTCGAAACTATCAGCCCTCGTCAACCGGAAGCTGTCCAGTCCCGTCAACTGACTATTATTAATTACCGCTCCATTCGTAGGACAGGACTCGATACCCAAATTCAATATGTCGAAAATTGGAAACCGACTCCTCCCACTGATCGAAAAGCTAAGTGGCCGCGCTCCACTCTGCCCGTTGAGTTCGGCCACCTCTCTCTTGGGTTCGCAAACCGTGGGCGTCCATCCTCCGCCGCAGTCGATCGAGACCGTGGAAACGGCAGGTCGGCGGAAGCTGCTGGAGTTTGGCGGCAAGCATCGATTCTGGTTTCCCACAGGAATGGACGAATCCGCCGAATTATGGAGCGAATATTTGGTGGGTTTCTGGAACCATCCGATGAACTTCCACCAATATACGAGAGGCGGCGTGACCCTGGGCTCCGGGGATGTGGTGCTGGATTGCGGTGCCTGCGAAGGATTTTTCACCCGCGCGGCGCTGGAGGCGGGAGCGGTCAAGGTGATTTGTGTGGAGCCATCGTCCGCCATGGCGGATTGTCTGCGGGCAACCTTTCGCGATGAAATCGCCGAAGGCCGGGTGGTGGTCGCGCCGGTGGCACTTGGTTCCTTTTCCGGCAGCGCGGGATTCGCCAGCGCGGAGGACGATGCCTTCGCCGGCCATTTCGAAGGCGGAGGCGGCGATACGGTGGAAGTTACGACATTGGCGGAACTGGCCAAGGAACATGGCAAGCCGACTTTCATCAAGATGGATCTCGAAGGCAGCGAATATCAGGCACTTTCCGGGGGTGTGGAATTTCTGAGGGAGTCCCATCCCAAATTGGGAATTACGACCTATCACAATCCCTGGGACTTCGCGGTGATCTCCTCCCTGCTCGAAGGGGTGGGTTATTCCAACGTCAGACCCTACGGAGTCACACTTCGTGGTGAGAGCACCCCGCGTCCGGTGATGGTGCATGCCTGGTGAATCCTGCCATGCAATGAACAAGCCCGAGTTCCTGCATTGAATCATGAAATCATCGTCAGGGAAACACTATGCGAACCTCGATCACATTCGTGCTCTGGCGGCGTTCATGGTTTTCAGTTGGCATTTCCTTCTGCCAGAAGCAAAGGCCAACGTGCCTCTTGCTCCTTTTTCAATTTTTGCCGAGGGACATACCGGCGTTGCCCTGTTCATGACGCTCAGCGGTTATCTTTTTGCCAAGCTGCTGAATGGCAAAAGAATTGACTATCCGAAGTTCATCTGGAACCGCGTCCTGCGACTGCTACCGCTTTTGTGCCTCGTCATCCTCATTGTGGGGGTCATCGAGTATCTGAAAGACAGGGACGTCATGGCCTACGCCAAAGGTATTGTCAGCGGAATTCTCGGAAAGGGCTTCCCCAACGGAGGCTGGTCCATCGCCATCGAGTTCCACTTCTACGTGATTTTGCCTTTGCTGCTTTGGCTCGACCGCAGGAACAAAGTGTTCTTGCCCTTGTTGATCGTGATGATGATCGCGCTGCGATCACTCATCTGGCTCCAATACGGCGAGGTTCAGGAGATCGCCTATCAAACGCTCGCCGGAAGAATGGACCAGTTCGTGATCGGAATCATGGCGTTTCATTGGAGATCAAAGATTGTGGGAAAGCACGCGTTTGCTGCCGTCGTATTTGGAACTCTCGCAGGTTTCTACTACTTTTTCGACCGAGCAGGAGGCTTCTATGGGTTGCCTGCCTACCCCTCGCCAAGTGTCGTTTGGGTATTCATTCCCACCATCGAGGCATTGGCATATGGAACATTGATCGCGTGGTATGCCGAATCGTTCGAATTCAAACCGAATCGGTTCCTTTGGTTGATCGGCAAGGCCGGAGTCTATTCCTACTCCATCTATCTTCTTCACTTTTTCTTTTTCCACAAGATGTCTCGGGCAGCGATCAAATCCGGCATTCCGATTGAGAATTTCTATGTAGGACTGATGGCGTCACTGTTCTTTTTCCTCTGCATGGTGCTAATCGGCCACGTTTCCTACAAATTCATCGAACAGCCTTTCCTGCGCTTCCGCAAACCCTACATCCTCGATTGAATCCAAAGCAGGGCCGTCATTTTCCTACCTGTCCTTATTCTTTTCACTGATACCGATGAGTGAACCATTGATCTCCGTGATCATGCCGGTCTGGAATGGTGAAGCCCATCTGCGGGAGGCCATCGAGAGCATTCTCCAACAGACCGAGCGCAACTTCGAGTTTCTGATCATCGACGATGGAAGCACGGATGGCACGGTTTCCATCATCGAGAGCTATCAGGACCCGCGGATCCGCTTGATCCGCCAGGAGCACGAGGGGATCGTGGTGGCGCTCAACCGGGGCGTGGCCGAAGCCGGGGCGGACTTGATCGCGCGGATGGATGCGGATGACATCGCGTATCCCGAGCGGCTCAAACGGCAGGTGGACATCATGCGGAAAGAACCGGGAGTGGTGTTATGTCACACCCAGATCCGGATCATCGGCGAGGAGCGCTACGTGACTCCTGCGGGAAGGCTCGTCCGCAGCGAGGGACTGACCCTGCTTCGACTGTGTTATCAAAGCCCGATTGTACATCCGACGGTGATGTTTCGGAAGGACGCGTTCCTCACGGCCGGCGGATACCTCGCGGAGGAACGCCACGCGGAGGATTACGGTCTCTGGGGACGACTCGTGCACCAGGGACCGGTCGTCGGCCTACCCGTGCCACTGCTTGATTTCCGAGTGCATCAAGCATCAATCTCCAAGCGAAAAGCGGAAGTGCAGTTGAGTTTGAGCAGGGACATCGCCCTGCGACATTGCCGGGATTTCATGAGACTCGATCCGGAAGAAGCGGAGCGCGCACTCGAAGCCCTGTACTACGGAAGCAGCCAAAGCACGCGGCGTGACTGGTTCTGGCTGATGGCCCACTGTCTGCCGCGACTTCGGAAGCAGGGAATCGAGCTGTGGATGTGGGCGTTTCAAAAGACAATCTGGCGGGTGTTACATCGGTAAACCCGATAGGGCGGATCCGGCCCGGTCCGCCGTGGCCTGTCGCCCTACTTTATTTTTCATGAAGATCGCCTTCCTGACCACTGACAACCGCGAGCAGTTTTCGGACTACGACAATCCGGTTCCGCATTTCGGCACCGCGCCCCAGGCCCTGCTGGATGGATTCGCGAAGTTCCCGAACGAGGTGGAGATCCACGTGATTTCCTGCACCCGCCGGAAAATGGACACGCCGGAGGCACTGGCACCTAACATCCGTTTCCATCAGCTTCTGGTTCCCCATCTCGGATGGGGACGGACGGGATTCGCGGGATGTGGGCTGGCGGTGCGGCGGTTGCTTTGCAAACTCAAGCCGGACGTGGTGCACGCCCAGGGGACCGAGCGCGATTGTGCGGTTTCCATGATGTTCGCGCCCTGCGGTCCCCGGTTGCTGACGATCCACGGTCATATGGCGCGAATCGCCGAGATCATCGATGCCAGGCCATTCAGCTACTATTGGCTGGTGAAAAAGCTGGAGGCCATGGCAGTCCGTCGGGCTGATGGAGTGGTCGCCATCACGAACTACACCCAAGGACGCCTGCGGGACAACGCGCGTAGGACCTGGGTGGTTCCGAATGCGGTGGACGCCTCGTTCTTCGAAGTGAACGCAACCGGCCAAGGAGATCTTGTGATCTGCGTGGCGTCCCTCAGTCCGTGGAAACGACAGATGGAACTGATTGACGCGTTCGATGCTCTGCCGGAGGAAATCCGCCCTCAGCTTGTATTGTTAGGAGTCGGGGAGGAGAGCGGATACGGTGCGGAAGTGGTCGAACGGCTGGCGACCCGCCCCTGGTGCAGCCATCCAGGTGCGGTGAACCGGCAGGAACTGAAAAACTGGCTGCGGAAGGCGGGCCTGCTGATCCTGCCGTCCACCGAGGACAACTGCCCGATGGTGATCCTGGAGGCGATGGCCGCCGGGGTGCCCGTGGCGGCCTCAAACATCGGCGGCATTCCGGATCTTATCGAACACGGCGTGACCGGTCTGATGTTCGATCCGCAGGATGCCAAATCCATCCAAGGTGCGGTAACACGGTGGCAGGAAAATCCCGATGAAACTGCGGCCATGGCGGCCCGAGCCAAACAAGTCGCCGGTCAACGGTTTCATCCCGAAGTCATCGCGCGGAGGCACCTGGAGATCTATCGGGAAGCGCTCGCTCAATCCGGGATTTGACGCGGCTTCGGCAGTCGCCAATACCCTCCCCAAAGCCTCTACATCAGGGGAAGGCGAGGGAGTCTCTAACCACAGATTTCACGGATGAGCACAGATCAAGAAATCAAGAGTCCAAGTCGTCAACCATCCGTGTCCTCTATGAAATCTGTGGTTCAAACTTCCGTCTCAAAAACGTTCGTGTGAGGGGCACTGGAAAAGATTCGAAAATCTAACTATCCACTCCACGGGTTGCTCTGATTTTTAAGAACAGAAGTTGGAAATCATCCGTGGTTCCCCTCTCTGCTCCGGAGTCAATTTCCCCCGGGGGAAAAGCCCCTGATCTCCTTTCCCTTCCAAATGGACGTTCCCGTGCCGCAGCTTCTCGTCGTGATGCCTGTTTTCAACGAGCAGGACTCGGTGGAAACGGTGGTCACCGCATGGTTCGGAGAACTGGATGAAAATCTCGCGGAATTCACCTTGCTGGTGATCGACGACGGCTCGACCGACGCGACTCCCGAAATCCTGCGGGATCTTCGTAGTAAACACGGCCCCAGACTGGAATGCATCCACCGCCCGAACCGCGGCCATGGCCAAACCTGTGTCCAAGGCTACCGCATCGCGGTGGATCGCGGCATTCCGTTTGTCATGCAGATCGATTCCGACGGACAGTCCGATCCCCGGTATTTCAGCAAATTCTGGGCGCTGAGGAATGATTTCGATGTCATCTACGGCAAGCGGCTGAGGCAGGACGGGCTGCGCCGTATCATCGCCAGTCTGGTCCTGCGTGGTTTGCTGCGACTGTTCGCCGGTGTGGATTGCGTCGATGCGAACGTTCCCTACCGGCTGATGGACACCGCCACTTGTGCGGAAGTGTTCCGGTCGATCCCCGAAGATCTGTTTCTCGCGAATGTCGGATTGGCAGTGATGTTGAGAAAGAACCGGATGATCCGTCACGGCGTAGTGCCCATCGGGTTTCCTCCGCGAAGTGGAGGTGAGCCGTCGGTGCCATTTTCGAAATTCGCGGCAAAGGGCGTGGAGTTGTTCACCCAACTCAGGAAAGCGGATATCCGTTAGACTCCCGGCCCGATGAATTGAAATCAATCCTGCGGAACCCGCCCTATCCGATTTTCATGACCCCTCTCTCATTCACGAAACGCGAGTTCACCCGCCCGCTGCTGCTCGCGTTCATCGCGCTGATCGTCGGCCTGTGTGCCATCACCTCCCAAAGCTTGTGGATGGACGAGGGCAGCGGAGCCTTCAAGGCGCTCATGCCTAACATCAGGGACTGGTGGACGATGACGATGCGTCTCGGCGGATCGGACACCCAAATGCCGGTTTACATGTTTCTGCTGTGGTGCTGGACGAAGTGCGGCGTCCTGGGGGAGTTCGCGCTGCGTTGCATCAATCTGCCGTGGCTGATTCTCGCCGTCCTGGCTTTGAGAAAAGTTCGTTTCTGGCCGCTGGTGTGCCTCACCTCCCCTTTCGTGCTCTACTACACGGGTGAATTGAGACCTTACGCCATGCAGATCGCCGGGGGGGCTCTCGCGGCGGCGGCGCTGGGCGAGATCATCGAAGAACGCGGCCGGCAAGGCTACGAGGGTCTTCATGCGGCTGCAGGCGCCGGTCTTTTGTTAGCCGCCAGCAGCCTCACCGCGTTGGTATGGGCGAGTGGATTTTGGCTGGGGATCCTGATCATACGGCCGGATTGGCTGGCAAAAAAGGGATTTTGGTTGCGCTCGCTGCCATGGATCGGAGGGGGACTGGCCGTCGGCGGCTACTACCTGTTCACTCTGCTCAAGGGCTTCCGCGCCGCAGGGATCGAAGGCGGCGGCGGAGTCTTGAGTGTATTTTTCGGATTTTATGAAATGCTCGGTCTGCTCGGCCTGGGCCCTGGAAGGAATGAATTGCGGGAATCACCCGCCACCGTCGCGCCCTATCTTCCCATCCTTCTGGCGGCGTTTGCCTGCATCGCCGGAGCGTGGCTCTGCGGAGTCAAATCCTGGCTGAAAACCGTTCCAGCCAGATGTGTCGTGGGGGTGATATGCGCCATCGTCATTCCAGTTCTCATGTTGACCGTCGTCGGCCAACTCAAGGATTTCCGTGTGCTGGGCCGCCACCTTAGCCCGGCAATTCCCGCCCTGTTGCTACCGATCGCGGCGGTTTTCAGCGCAGGTGGCCCGTCGGCGAAACGCCTGCGTGTTCTAGGAACCCTCGCAGTGATGTTCATGGCGGCCTCGTCGCTGGAACTCAGGTTTCTCGAACGCCACGCCAGGGACGATTACCGCAGGGCCACTGCCATAGGAATCGATGCCTTGAAAAATGGCAAGACCGTGTGGTGGCAGGCCGACATGAATGCCACGCGCTACTATGCCTATCGGATGGGCGGCGGCCAATTCGTTAACGCCATCCAGGTCTTCGAAACGAATCCTCCC
The DNA here is from genome assembly GCF_039920825.1 of Luteolibacter sp. GTDB lineage: Bacteria > Verrucomicrobiota > Verrucomicrobiia > Verrucomicrobiales > Akkermansiaceae > Luteolibacter. The sequence goes on from NZ_JBDSCX010000008.1 coordinate 87,329, forward strand.
AGCAGCCTGCTGGTGGCCGACGTGGTTATCCTCAACCGCCCGGACCTGCGATATCCGGGCGGCAACCACCGCGCTACTCTGGAACATGACTCGTTCAAACCGGTCGCCCGATTCACCGGATTCGAAATCTGGGAAACCGGTTATTGAATCCCCTTTTCCTCTGTCGAAACCCGCGGGGATTCCCGCTAACAACCTACCCCCACACAACTCGAAATGGAAGGGCAACTCAATACCAAGGAACGGGAGATCATCACCCGCTGGGTCACCGAACTGAAACCCGAGCACGTCATTGAAGTGGGAACATGGCTCGGTGGAGGGAGCACCCTGCATATCCTCAAGGCGCTGCATGCCAACGGCCGCGGACACCTCTGGGGAATCGAGGCGTTTCAATCGATCTATGACGCGATGCTCAAGAACATCAACACCGCCGGCGAGGAAATCGCCGCGCGGTTTACCCCGCTATTCGGATTCTCCCAGAATGTGATTCCCGAGTTTCTGGCGAAGGATGGAGGGAAAATGTCGGTTGATTTGGTTTTCCTCGACGGCGGTGACAATCCAATGGAACAGATCACAGAATTCCAGTTGCTTAGGGATGCGATGCCGGTGGGTGCGATTCTGCTATCCCATGACGCGAAACTTCGGAAAGGAAAATGGCTGGTCCCTTATCTCCGGGCGCATGACAACTGGGAATGCCGACTCCACGACGTCAGCGACGAGGGGATGTTCGAGGCACGCAAGACCTCCGCCCAACCGAGCGAATCGAGCCGGAAAGTGGCGACAAAAACGCTTGCCTCCCTTCGCATGCAGCCCACGGAATTGCTGGGGCGCCTCCTTCCCGCCCCAGTCATTAGCGTGCTCTTGAAAATGATCCCCAGGAAGCTGGTCCTGAAAATCACCCAAGGCCGTGGATGATCCGGCCGGATCCCGGGCGCCCCTCGGCTCTGTTGGCAACCTCGAGCCAATCCGAATGCAAGTCGTCTCCGCATGCATCGCCCGCGACCTGCCTATCTATCAGATAGCCTGTGCCAGCCTGCGCACGCATCTGCCCGATCCGGAGATCAACCTGATCACGCGCAAGGAGGATTTCACCCGCTTCAGGAACGCCTGCGGAACGGATCTCGTGCTTTGGGATGAGAATGCCCTCCTGCCGGGCATGACGCTTAAGGAGCTTCGTGAAATGCCGTTGCCTTTCTTCCCCAAGGGGGCCGGATGGTATTTCCAGCAGTTCCTCAAGTTCGCCTTCGTCAATGTGTCAGGCGGCGGTGACCACTATCTGATCTGGGATGCGGACACCGTGCTCCTGAGGCCGATGGACTTTTTCGATAGTTCGGGGCGTGCGCTTTACACCAAGGCCAAGGAGCACCATTTACCCTACTTCAAGACTTTCGAGCAATTGTTCGGCTGCACTGCTAACCGGGAGTTTTCATTCATTTCCCAACACCAGATCATCGACAAGACAATCCTCCGGCAGATGCTGGCTGAAATCGAAACCAAACATCCGGAATCCCGCGGCTGGGCATGGGCAATCATGGAAAACCTGCGCGGCGAGGGCTCAAACCTGTTCAGCGAGTATGAAACGTATGGCCACTACGCCAAATGGAGACATCCCGAGTCCATCACCTTCAGAGATCTCCAGTGGACCCGCAACGGCGAGAGAATCGCCGGTTATCCACCCAAGCCCGAGAAACTCGGCATCCTTGCCGAGTCCTATTCCTATGCCGCCTTTGAAACCTTCTTTTCGTTAAAGAACCGCATCAAACGCGCGTTGCAAAAGCTCTCAGGAAAGAAGGTCATCGAGGACTATTCCTGAATCTCCGCGCCCTTGATCGATGTCGGCTTGTCCCACGTTTGACGCTCCATCCATGAAACGCACCCACCCGCATGATCCGCACATTTCCAACGGCAGATTGGCAAGGTGGCTGATCGCGCTTTCGCGGAAACGGATTCCAGGAGTCTTCAGGATTTACTCCGCCTATCTGAATTGTGACCTTGGCATGGCATTACCGGAATCTGTGTTCCTGCCCCATCCGTTCGGGATCGTGGTAAGCAGCGGAGTGGAGTTCGGCGAAGATGTGGTGATTGGGCATCAGGTGACCATTGGAAACCGCGGCGGCGTGATGGCGGCGCCAAAGATCGGGCACCGGGTTTACATCGGGGCTGGAGCCAAGATTCTCGGCCCGCTTCGCATAGGAGATGATGCGGTGGTGGGTGCCAACGCGGTTGTCACCAAGGATGTTCCCGCAGGCGCGACCGTCGTGGGAGCTAACCGGGTCCTGCTGGCCAAACCGACTTGAACATGAAAGGTGCCACCGGGAAATTCGCCCCCTTCGTGGAACGCGACCGAACTTCGCGGATCTCGGAATTCGCACGGGGATTCTTCAATTTCCTTCAATCAAAGGGCGTCCCGTCCGCCATCCTGCATGGAGGCGGGGACGGATTCGAAAACCCGTTGTCGGATGTCGATTTCGCGGTGGCGGGGAATGTCTGGGGCAATCTCACGCGGCTGATCCACGAATATTGCGGTGGTGCCGGTTGGAGACTCTGCCAGGTGCTTCGGCACGAGCCGACCGCCGCCTATCATGTTTGCTCGGCGATCGACGATCCGGCGTGTGCGGTCGCGCTGGATGCCTGTTCGGATTATCAGCGGAACGGCACCGTCTACCTGACCGCCAGTGAGCTGTTGGAAGAGCGGAAGCCATACTTGTGGGGCGGCTTCAGCCTAACTCCGGAGAAGGAATTATGCTACCGTTTCGCCAAGGCGGCGGCAAAGTCCAAGGAGGTGGCCGGGGTGGCTGAGGAGTTCGCCCGCTATCCGGAGCCTGCCCGCAAAAACTGTGAGACTTGGCTTGCCAAGCACTGGGGCATCATTCTGGCAGGTTGGGATCCGGAGGATCTGAAAACCGGGCTTGGGGATCTGAGGCGACGGTCCAACCGCCGCCCCCCGGTTTTCAATGCTGATTCGTTCGCCCGGATCGTTTCCCGCATCCTTTCGCCGAGCGGCATGATTGTGGTCACCGGAGGCGGGGATTTCGACGAAATATCCCGCGAGTTGGAAGCGACCTTCGGGCACCTGTATTTCCGCCGTTTCCTCAAGGTGGACCGCTGGAAACCTGCGCTGATTAAGGGTCTCGTCGCCAGCACCGTGATTGTGGTGCCTGAAATGCCGGGAATAGTGGAATCCCTGCTTCCCGCGGATTGTGTTTATCGTCCCGACGGCGGTCAGGACACGGGAGAGCTCCTCCTGAACTTCGCAAGGTGTCTGGCGGAGCGGTGCGCCCGTCGCGAGATGCTATCAAATCCGGGTTGAACGGACCGGCCCCAAGCTACGTTTCGAACATGCCATTCATTGCCTTTCTCGGTTGCGACGGTTCCGGCAAATCGGCGGTCATTGAGGAGGTGACCCGCCGCTTGATGGAATCGGGGGAATCCGTGCGGTTCGGCCACTGGCGACCCAAGCCCTTTGCAACCGGTGAAACCCCGGCGGCCGGAGCAGATGACCCGCATGGCGCGCACCCCCGCGGCGCGGTTGCCTCTGTCGCCAAGCTCGGCTGGCTGTGGCTCAACTGGTGGGTGGCCTGGTTCCAACAGTTACGGCGTGATGGACGTGATGGCTTCTTGCTGTTCGACCGCTATCATGCGGATCTGTTGGTGGATCCCCGCCGCTACCGCTACGGTGGGCCGATGTCTCTCGCCCGGTTTGCCTCACACTGGATGCCGCAGCCGGATCGGGTGATTTTCCTCGACGCCCCCGCCGACGTGCTGCTGTCAAGGAAGCAGGAAGTCGGTCGGGAATCGCTGGACCACAGCAGGGCCAGCTATCTTGCGTTGTGCCTGACACATCCACGGTTCCGGGTCATTGACGCTACCCCTGCGCTGCATGAAGTCGTGGAAAGGGTGATGAAAGCCATTCGGCCGGACTGAGCGCAGATGGCGACGTGTAATGAAATCCCTCACAAAAACATCAGGTCATGACCCGATTGTGACCCGATGGGCACTTGTCCATATTAACTAGAGGTTACCCACCACACTGCCCATGTTTCCCCCGATTTCGCATTTTCCCGTTTCATCCGCCAATGGATGGCGGGAACCGTATTTTCATAAAGTTGCCCAACACGAGTCAGGGTTCGCCAGGAGGTGGACATGAGGATCCTCCACTGGGCTCCGCAGTTCGGAACCGAGACCGGGACCGGCAAGGCGATCCAAGGATGGCTGCGGGCCCTGAGCTCGCGGGGGTTGAGCTGCACCGTCATTTCGCTGCCGCTTGAAATTCAGCCGGAGCCCAACCTGAAGGTGCTCCAAGGTCCCGGTCTCTGGACCCGGCTCAGGCTATTCGGTGAGGAAATCAAGACCGCCAATATTGTCCATCTTCACGGAGCATTCGATATCAAGTTGTGCGCGGTGCATCTGATCATCGCCTTGGAAAAAATCTGGCGGATGACGACCGGAGAGCCGTTGCACATCGTCATCACTCCGCACGGGGCATTATCCAGCCACGTCTTCTCCACCAAGACCCACCGCAAGACGATCTACTGGAATTTCGTGGAACGGCTGCTTGCGAAACAAACCAGCCTAGCCATCTGCACCACGCCGATGGAGGCGCAGGAATTGGAAGGACTGCTGCCGAAAATGCGAATCGGCGTGGTGCCGCTGGTGCTGCCCGATTCAAAAGGCGCCTCATTTCCGCGCGTCAAAACAGTCGCCGGACGGGTTCCAACCCTATGCACCCTGGGACGATACGACATCCATACCAAGGGACTCGACCTGCTGATCGATGCCGTGCTAAAGCTCAACTCGGAGGGATTTCCGGTGCGTCTCCGCTGCATCGGCTATGATCAGAACGGCGGCACGAAGGAACTGGAGGATCAGGTGAGATCGATGAATGCCGGGGATTTCGTCGAATGTGCGGGTCCAAGGTTTGGCGAGGAAAAGTTGCGGATGTTGGCCGAATGCGATGCGTTCTGCATGCCATCCCGCTACGAGTCGTTCAGCTACGCACTGATGGAGGGACTGGAAAGCGGCCTGCCCGTTCTCGTCGGATCAGGGGCATGCCTCACCAGCTTTTTCGACGAATCGCAGCGGCGGTCAATGGTGGTGGAACCTGATGCCAACACCTGGGCCGCGGCAATCCAAAACCTCTTGAAGTCCCCAGCGGAAAATATCAAATGCGCGGAAAGGACCCTGAGGGAATTGCGGGCGAAATGCTCGGCCAGCGTCGTCGGCGAGTCGCTGGCAATGCTCTATCACGCGACTTGGATGGTCGCGGAAAAGTCAGCGACATCCGCCACCACGCCTATCCCATCGCCACCCGTCGCCAACCCGACCGGCGTCGCATCTCCGCCGGTCCATTCGCAAACTTCCGCTTCCCCGCCAACCATCGCGCAAAACCATGAGTCCCCTTGCCCTGTTCAGGAAAATCCACTGGAAACTGCGATGGCATCTGACGGCAGCCCCGATGAATCTCCGCAACTGGCACCGGGACCTCTCGATCTCCCTTCCCAAGAGCGGCTCGGCGGCCCAAATCTACTATCGAAAGTACTCGGAACCTCAAATCGCAAAATGGATGGAGGAGCACCTCCGGGCGGGAGACTGTTTCTTTGATATCGGTGCCCACGTGGGCGAATACAGCCTGATCGCCGCTGCGGCGGTCGGCTCCACAGGATCCATCATCGCCCTCGAGCCGCAGAAGGACCTTTGTGAAATCATCATGAGGAATTTCGAGGACAATCAAATTCCCAACACCCGGGTCATCCATGGCGCGCTGGGCGAACGGTGTGGCCGCTGCCACCTTTTCACCGACGAAAATACCAAGGGAGCCGTGCTCGAAATAAACTCCGCCCTAGCGGACATCCCGATGTATGACCTCGCCACGTTGCTGAAGGACATCCCCGCCGACAAACGGATCTGGATGAAGCTCGATGCCGCGGGATACGAGCTGCCATGCCTTTCCGCCTGCGCGGAAATCCTGCGAGAACGTCCGGTTCATCTGATTCTCAAGGCCTACAGCGAGGAGCAGGTTCAAAACCGTTTTCCCGGAATTTCCCAATCGCTCGCTGAATTCCTCAACTCCATGGGATACCGGAGTTTCAGAATCACCGGTGACACCCCGACTCCGTGGGATGGAGTGGTCCACGGCTACTGTGAAGCCATCATTTGCGAATCCGCGGGACTAACCGAAAACCGGACGCAACCCGGATCATGAATCCCGGCGTGGTCAAGCGCCTGACGACTTCGGTCCTGCGGAAAGCCGGTTCACTGACCCGCCAATATCGGATGGGCCGTAAGGTGATCCTTTGCTTCCACTCGGTGAAACCGATGGCAAACCACAGCCACCTCCACCCCGATGCCTTCGGTGGCATTCTCCGCTGGCTCACGATCCACACCGACGTGATGAGTGTCGAATCGCTGCTGGATGCTGACCGCACGGACAACCCCAGACCCGCAGTGGCACTGACTTTCGATGACGGGCACAAGGACAACCTCACCCATGCATTGCCGATCGCCCGGGACCACGGGGTGACATTCAGTGTCTACGTCACAGTCGGGTTGCTGGAGCGCGACCCCCGTGCCCAAGTCAGGTTCACCTCGCTTCTCCGTCAGAAGACCAAGGATTTTGAAGCTCTTTCGTGGGATGACGCAGGCAGTTTGATAGAGCATGGTTGTGAAATCGGCAGCCACACTTGGGATCATCCCATGCTGAGTCACCTGTCCGATGACGGGATCGAGTTTCAACTTGGAGAATCCCGGGAAATCCTGCTTCGGCGGCTGGGACTTGAGCACGTCGGAATGTGTTATCCCTACGGCAAATTTGGCCGGAATGTGGATGCCAGGGTAGTTCGCGCGACCGAACGGCTCGGCTATCGATATGGATTGTGTGTCGAACACCGTGGAGTGGCTCCCAATGACGATCGTTTTGCCCTCCCCCGGTTTATCGTCAACAGCGGCAGTCTGGAAGTTTTGGAGCGCCAGATCTCCGGTAGTGAAGACTACCATGGAGCCATTTCCAGACACATGCCCGGCTTTCTTGCCAGAAAACTCTCGCCGACGGATTTCCTCGAACCTCCGGATGCGCCAGCTCCCTTGTCGGCATTGTCCAGCGCACCCTAGCATTCCATGATCTGCAGACTACTCTCCATTCTCGGCCGTGCATACCCGATCCGCCGCGGGCGTTGGACCCTTTCCCGGCATTGTCGGAACTGGTGCCGTGGTGCCGCGGTCGCCCGACTCCGGTGTGGAGCTCAAATGCTGGTGGACCGCGCCAACGCGGTGGATCGAGTCATCTATCTCTTCGGTGAATACGACCGCGAGGAAATGGAATGGTTGCTTTCCAAGGTGCGGGATGCCCGACAAACGTTGCTTTACGATATCGGGGCCAACATCGGAGCCTATAGCGTGATCCTTCCGACGATGGTTCCCGGACTGACCGCCCACGCATTCGAACCGGATACGCGGAATCTCACTTTTCTGAGAGCAAATATCGCAATCAACGGACTGGAGGAGCAGGTCACCATCCGCGATGTCGCAGTTGGCGACCAAGCTGGCACGGTTCAATTTCTCGAATCCCGGGGCGGCGATCTCCTCAATACCGGGAAAAGCAAGGTAGTCAATGACCCGGACAACTTGGCCAGTCTCCGCACCGTGACCAAGATCGCTGTGGACGATCTGGATCCCGTGCGCGGGAAAACCGTTTTGATGAAAATCGACGTGGAGGGATATGAGTTCGACGTGCTCCAAGGGATGCGCCGCACACTACGGGATAACGCATGCTATCTGATGATCGAGATCTTTCCTGAAAACCTCGTGAAGTGTGACGGTTTGATGGAGGAACTCGGTTATCGCCGGACGATTTCCTTCGGTTCCGACGACTGGGCCTACGAGCCAACAGGAGTCTGAGGCGAAAATATCATGACAAATGACCGACGGATTCGACCGGCTGACTACGTTTTTCTCACAAACTGCCTTTGACTTGGCCCGGATTCGATAGCCAGATTCAGCCCGGCTAGACTTTTGAGTAATTCATGAAATATCAATCCAAGCACGAAGCGATCCTCGGGCTCTGCAGTTCGAAAAGGGTGCTTCATCTCGGTTGTGTCGGAAACAATGACTCCGGCACGGACCACAAGGTGACAGCCTCCCCAAGCACGCTGCACATGAAGCTTTCGGCCGTGGCAGACGTGACCGGCGTGGACATCAGCGCGGACGCCGTGGAGGAATACCGGCGGAGCGGCATCTGCGAAAACATCCTCGTCGGCGACGTCGAGAAACTCGATCACCTCGATTTGACCCCGGAGTTTGACATCGTGGTCATTGGCGACCTGATCGAACACCTGTCAAATCCCGGCAATATGCTAGATGGTGTGAGAAGACTTTGCAGGCCCGACACGACGGTCGTTCTAACCACCCCGCACGCATTTGGCCTGGCACCGTTCCTGAGGCACCTGACCGGACGATTTGTGGAAGGCCGGCAACATGTGATGACCTTCAACGAGCAGAACCTGACAAACCTTGTGGAACGACATGGTTTCAGGGTCACACGGATCGGAACCTGTTATCAATCCGAGTCGGTCAATAATTCCTTGGGATTCAGAATGGGAAAGACGCTGTTCGAAAAATTTCCGAAACTGGGCGGCACCTTGTTGATACTGCTCTCCCCCGGTGAATGATAGACCCTCCATGTCCAAGCCTGATGTGTTCCTGTCCGCCTATGCGTGCGAGCCGGGAAAGGGCTCCGAACCGGGAGTGGGCTGGAAATGGACCAACGGACTTGCCCGCCGGGTCAACCTTCAGGTGTTGACTCGGGAATCCAACCGCCAGGTGATCGAACAGGCGGTCGCGGCCACGGCCGAGGGGGACCCGCTGAGATCGGTGGTGTTTCATTTCCATGATCTGCCCGAACCGTTTCTCAAGGCGAAGCGCCGTGGCTGGCTGCCGACACTGGCCTACTACGCGGTTTGGCAATGGGCGGTGGCGCGGCGGTTCGGCACACAAGCAGACTCCGCGGACGTCGTTCACCACCTGACGTTCTGCACCTTGCTGTGTCCCGGATTCTGGAAGTTGAAACGCGCGGCGTTCGTTTTGGGGCCGGTCGGGGCCCCTTTGGTCAACCCGCACTATTTCCCACTGTTTGGACGCCGCATCTGGTTGCAGCGCGTGCGTGGCTGGATTCTGAACCATTTTCTCCACGTGCCTTGGCTACGGCGGCTTCTTCGCAGCGCCGCAGCCGTGGTGCCCGCCAACAGTGAAACCCTCGGCTTGTTAGCCAGCCAGGGTTTGCTGTCGGAGGACGTGATGCTGGATACGGGAACTCCCGATTCCCGCGCAAATCCCAGGCACCATTCGCCGCAGGGAAAGATCCGGCTGTTATACGCGGGCCGGCTCGAACGGAGAAAAGGTCTCGAACTCGCGCTGCGGGCGCTCGCCAAGGTTTCCGCCAGTTCCAAATGCGACTGGACATTCGACATTCTCGGATCAGGTCCGGACGAATTACGCCTGAAGGAGATGACCCTCCAACTGAACATCGCGCCGAGGGTGGCATTCCACGGCACCATCCCGCAGGAAGAGCTGATGGAGCGCTTCGATGACGCTGACGCGTTTCTCTTCACCAGTGTTAGAGACACGTCGGGCGGGGTAAACCTCGAAGCCATGGCACATGGACTACCGGTCATTTGCATCGCCCATCAGGGAGTGGGAGACATCACCGACGACACCTGCGCCGCAAGGGTGAATCCCGGGCCAATCGCTGAAACGATCGACGGTCTGGCCGCAGCCGTAGTCCGGCTTGCCGAAACTCCGGGACTGCGTCAGGAAATGAGCCTCGCGGCCTCCAAACGGGCACTCGACGATTTTTCCTGGGACGACAAGTTCGAGCGGATGTGCGTCCACTATCTCAATGCGATTGAGAAATCAGCCGACCAGAAACCCTCATGAATCCATACCCGACAGGCAGATATCATGGGGTCATGCCCCCGGCCGTCGCCGCGATGGTCTGGATGGCGGGCTGCGGTATGATCGACTGGCTGACAGGTCCGGAACTCTCGATTTCCGCCATGTTCTATCTGCCGGCGATCATTCTGGTTGCGTGGCTGTCGAATCTGAGAACGGCATTGATCATCTGCCTGGTGGCGGCACTGATCTGGCTGGCCACGGAACTTGCCTTCAACCGCGTCTACACGGATCCCTACATCCCTTATTGGAACGCCTTCATCCGTCTCGCATTCTTCGTGATCACGGTGCTGCTGGTTTCCGAGATAAAATCCCGCCGACGGACAGAGGCAGCCCTGGCCGCGCAGGACAGTATCCTCAGTTCGATCCTCAACAGCATGCGCGACGGAGTGGTGGTCGTGGATACGGAAGGACTAGTGATCGGGTTCAATCCTGCGGCCGAGAAAGTTTTCGGGATCAATCCAATCGGCCGCAACGCCGACCAATGGGTGAAGCATCTCGAAAGCACCCGGTTGGATGGTTTCAACTTGGATGGCTCAGGTGCCAACGTGCTTCGATTGGCCACATCCGGCAGGCTCTCGGGTGACCGGGAGTTTTCAATGAGGTCGGCCAACGAGGATGAACCGAGGATCCTCCGGGTGACCGCGCAACCTCTCCTCGGCAAGTTCGGCACCCAAGCCGGTGTGGTGGTGGTGATCGCCAACCTGACAGCGCGCCGGACGATGGAAATGCGCATCGCGGAGGCCACTGAAAGAGAACAGCGCCGGATTGGCCAGGATCTGCACGACGGCGTCTGCCAACATCTGGTGAGCGTGGCGTTTGCCGCAGGCGGCTTGCAGGGCCATCTCGAATCCCTTTCCCTCGAATCCGAGGCTAGGGATGCGGGCAAGATTGCCACGCTGATCAACGATGCGATCACGGAGGTCCGCGACCTCGCCCACGGATTGTATCCGGCCGGGCTTGAGGACGGCATCGAGGTCGCATTGCAAACACTGGCGAATTCTACCCGCGAGCGCACGGGAATCCTGTGCTCGGCCAAGGTCGATGATGTGCTTCCGGCGTTGGACCCCATGACCACGGTCCACCTCTATCGGATCGCCCAGGAGTGCATCTCAAACGCCTGCCGGCACGGCATCCCTGACGCCATCGGCATTTCCCTCCAAATTCATGATCAAACCCTCAAGCTTATAGTCACCGACAACGGCAAGGGGATGGAAATATCCTCCCCACCCCGTGGAATCGGTCTCAACCTCATGCGCTACCGTGCGAACATGATGGGTGGAAACCTGGAAATTGATACCAGCCCGAACCGAGGCACCACCGTCACCTGTACCTTGCCACCAAGCAGCGTCACCTTATTGCACCCGCGATGACACCACATCCTGAATTCCTGCCGGAGACCAAGAGTGTTTTCCTTGTCGATGACCATCCGATGGTTCGCGAGCAACTCACGCAGCTCATCGACAACCAGCCCGACCTTCATGTCTGCGGAGAGGCAAGAGACGTGTCGGAAGCACTCGAGGGAATCGAGAGGCAGTTGCCTGACATCGCTGTCGTGGACCTGAACCTGAGGAAGTCCAGTGGCCTGGACCTGATCAAGGATCTCAAAGCCCGGGGACTGCGCATCCCGATTCTGGTCCTCTCGATGCATGACGAGGGACTCTACGCGGAACGCGCGCTTAGGGCAGGTGCCATGGGATATGTCAGCAAACAGGAAAACACCCGCGAGATCCTGATGGCCATTCGTCAAGTGCTCGGCGGCGGCATCCACGTGAGCCCCGGCCTCGCGGGTAAACTCGTCATGAACGCGATCGGTGGAAATCTCGATCAGAATAGCTCCCCGGTTTCCAAGCTGGCGGACCGTGAACTCGAGGTTTTCCAACTTATCGGCCGGGGATGCGGGACTCGGAAAATTGCAGAAAGCTTGGGCCTCAGCGTGAAGACCATCGAAAGCTACCGCGCGAGGATCAAGGACAAGCTCAACCTCGAAGACGGAGTGCAATTGCTCCAACGCGCCGTCCAATGGGTTGAGAGTTATGATGATGGAAAATCAACATGACCTAACCTTATGTTGCGATGGAAACCCCCACACCAGAAATAGGATCGACCCGAGTTGAAAATCGTGGGATCTCCGCCTAGCTTAGTGCTTCCGGAAAGTTTCCCGGGCAAGCCATGGAAAAGACCCGCAGGAATTTCATCGTAGGAACCGGCTCCGCATTGTTAGGCGGAATGCTGAACCGTGTGTCCGCCGACTCCGCCCCTGCAACACAGCCGCCGGACATTAGCGCACTTTTACAGGCGAAAGGGTTCAATGCCAACAGTCCCGGATCGGCCTTGCTGGCGATCGTAGCGGACGTTCACATTAACCTCGACCAGAGTTCTCCCACTTACACCACCCAACTCGACGACCGCCTGGTAAACGAACTGAACGGGCTCACCCCCGCAATCACCGATTTGACGATTGCCGGTGACCTGATTGTCCACAACAGCGTTTCGATCGGTGGTTCCCGCTATCCCAGCCACTACGCCCTTTCCCGGCTGGAATTCCGGTGTATCACCCAGCAAATCCAGCGTTTCCGCTCCGGAATGAAAATCCGCGCCATCCCGGGCAACCACGACACCGACAAGGATGAAATGGATGCCGACCTGTGGCGGGAGGAACTCGCTCTTCCACCTTATCAACTGGCGACTCTCGGGGGTGTTCCTGTTTTTCACCTCAACAGCGCCAATGGCGGAATGCCGGATCCTGCCCAGATCGCATGGTTCAATACGTTGGCTGCGACCATCCCGTCGGATCAGGAAGTTCTCATCATTGCCCACCACCCATCATTCTACTATCTCTTTGGTGAACCCGGCATCAAGCGCCTTGTGTCGAAGGTATTCGCGAATCACCGGGCGCCTGTTTGGCTGGTGGGAGGCCATGGTCACGGATTTGCAGAGCAACTTTTCGTGAATCCACAGGGAACCCGGTTCATCCAAATGGAGGTCACCACGGGAAATCCAAAACAATGGAGCGACAACCGCCCCCCGGGATATGTTTTGATCGCCTTGCAAGGAGGCCGGGTTCTCTTTAGGGCCTTCCGTTCGGTCATTGAAACCGGATTTGAAATCAAGAAGCCGGTGGAACAACTGAAGGTCTATCCCCTCGCCTGGCCATTTGACGTGATTGAGTCCCCTGCGGTCATCTGTGAGGAAGGACTTTACGAACGACCGGGAAACCTGATTGACGTCGATGGGATCGATTTGAGGTCTCATTTTGTCGCATGTCGAAAATACACCGTCCGGACGGATCTCAGCCGCAGCGAAGGAAAGATCACCGAGTTCCTCCTTTCCGCTGAAATCGCCACGGCGTATGTGCCTCCAACCTGCTATTTCTCGCACACGGGTCTAGCCGGTTCCTGGGTCGCGGTTTCTCTTCCGCCCTCAAATTTCCAGCAGATTTACCGGATTCCCATTCCCGCGCAATTCAGAAGCTCTCCGACGCTCCAAATTAAAACCCTTACCGATTTACAAGGGCCATACGACGGGATCACGATCTTCGGCTGGGGCTTGGGTGCGGACCCGGCGAAATTAACCGGTTACGACAAGTGGTTGTTCCGGCAGTATCGAACGATCCTTCGCGGGAACCTTACGGATCCGACCGTCAAGGTGGAAGGAAGCCAGTTCACCAATCTGGAACACTACGCCTTCAATCTCCCGCTGCCACTCTCGTCCGCTGCCGCCAATGCCGCGGCGTCCCCAATTTCCGGAACTCCCAGCTATTCCCAGACTTTCCGCAAGGTGATGGACTTCCGTTTCGCACGACGCACCGCCTCGTCTCTCCCCGCGGTCTCATACGTGGCCGAATATTCCAACGACCTCGTTCATTGGACAGCTGCTAACGAAAGCCAGCTCGCGATCACCCCGATAGATTCCGGTTGGGAGGAGGCACGACTGTTGCTTCCAACTCCCGGGTCGGGCTCGCTCTACTGTCGCGCGAGAGTCACCACCCCAGGCGACCCCGCAGCGTCCGTTCATCTGGCCCCCGGAGATGCGGATGCTAACGGAATCAACGACATCCTGCAATACGCGTTCGACCTGCAGTCAAACGACGGCGGCGTCCAGCCATACTCTCCAGGCAGGAAACCCGGTATACCGATCCAGAGTTCATTCAATGCCCGGATGTCGAGAATAGTATATCCGAGAATGAGATCCTCGTCATTGACCGACATCAACTACCGGATCGAGCAAACCCGGGATCTCAAGACTTGGGAAAAGGTCCAGCCGTCGGTATGCGCCGAAACAATCCTGCTCTCCACGGGAGATTGGGAACAGGTTGAGGTCGTCATCCTCGACTCCGCCTATCAGCAACGCTTCTACCGGATTTGCCTGGACCTCGACAAAACGCCAAATTCATGAGGACTTTTGCCGCCCTATCTTCAATTCTGGCGCTGGTCGGCGGTCAACTCACCGGGATGGCGGCAACCGTGACCAGGGGACCCTACCTGCAATCAGCCGGATCGGACCGGATCACCGTCTGTTGGAGAACCGACGTGGCCACAACCAGCGAGGTGGCATTTGGACTGACCGAAGGATCGATGTCACCGCCGGTTACCACTCCAGGCACGGCGACGGATCACGAGGTGACTCTGTCCGGACTCCTTCCGGAGACCCGGTTCTTTTATCGAATCAAGGGCACGCCGGTTTCGGGTGTGGCGGTCGATGTCGGCGGACTGGATCAGTGGTTTCGAACCTCGCCGCCGCCGGATTCCGTCGCACCGACGAGGATCTGGGTGCTGGGAGATTCAGGATATCAATTTGGCAATGCCGAACCCGCATTCTCCAATTTCATGGCGGCGAACGCGGCATCGGGGAAACCGACCGACGCGGTGATCATGTTGGGTGACAATGCCTACGCTTATGGTGAGGACTCCAATTACCAGAGCGCGGTCTTCAACCGCTATGCCAACCTGTTGCGAAACACTCCCTTGTGGTCAACGATCGGGAATCACGACGATACCACCGTTCCGGCAAATCCCCCGGCTCCCTACTACTCGATATTCCATTTCCCGACTGCCGGCGAATGCGGGGGAGTGGCCTCGGGGACGGAAAGTTATTACTCGTTCAATCGTGGCAATATCCACTTCATCTGCATCGATTCGAATACCTATGCAACCGTCGCCGACTCACCGGGCGGAACCTACGGTATGGTAGATTGGCTGAAGGACGATCTCAAGGCATGTGCCTCGGATTGGATCATCGCCTACATGCACGAGGGCCCCTATTCGAAGGGTAGCCACGATTCGGACACCGAATTGAATCTAGCCCTGACGCGTAATTACATCATTCCACTACTCGAACAATATGGTGCGGACCTTGTCCTGTGCGGACACAGCCACGCATATGAACGGTCCCGGATGATCGACGGCCACTATGGAGGCTCAGGAACCTTCAACGCGACAACCATGGTGAAGTGGAGCGGCAATGGATCGGATCTCGGCGGAGTGAATGCTGCCGGGGAATTTGTCAAAGACCCCGGTGCTGCAGACGGAGCGTTTCAGAAGCCAGCCGCCACAGGAAGGGCCGGTACGGTCTACGCGGTGGTCGGCACATCCAGTTCGGTCCAGTCGTGGTATGACGGATCCGCGACATTGGTCAATCCCTCCCCCTACCCCGCCCATATCGTCAGTCTGGCAACTATTGGGAATATGGTTATCGAGGTGAACGGCATGCGGCTCAACGCGCAGTTTCAGGATCAGTCCGGAGCAGTTCGGGATGATTTCACCATCGTCAAGGGATCCACTTACGAACTGTCTCCACCTTCGCCTGCATTCAACGGGCCGTCGGCTCCAGGACTTCGCTTCAGGGTTGGGAGAAAGGGCGCGACCGCATTCGCAGACGACGTGGCGTTTACCACGCAGGGAATTTCCGGCGGCGCGGTGACTCCGACATCCGGCAGCGTGTCTTTTCCCCCCGAAACACTCGAGGGTTTCGCATCCTTCGCTCCCGTTTCGGGGCAAGGGCTCGCCAAATTCAATTTCAAGTTATTGCCTGCGACCCGGGCACTGGAGGCCGGTGCGGCACCGAGGCGGATCTATCACATTGCGGGACAGGACTTGCGCCTTGGCTCCATCGAGGCCACGCCATCCGCCACTTGGTATACGTCTCGCTTCGACTCACTTCCAGCCTCGCCGGCGGTCTGGCAAAATGACGCCGATTCCGACGGACTTCCCCTTCTTTTGGAATACGCAACCGGCGGTGAACCCGGTCAATTGGATGCGGGCCCCCAAGGCAAGGTTGAAGGCAACGCGTGGATCTATCGATATTTCAGGGCGGCTGGACGCGATGACCTCACAGTCGACGCAATCATTTCCAACGACTTGACGGGATGGCAGCCTGCGGGCGTCTTGGATACCAACGACGGAGCAGCGACCCCGTCTGGCCAGCCGCGACGAGTTACCCTGCCTCTCACTCTCCAGTCCAAATTTATCAAGCTGCGGGCGACCTTGACGCCCTGATCGAAATTCGCGAGCGCTGGACATTTCGCGTTACAGCTGATTCATCTTTGCTTACCGGAGGCTACTTGCCTTGTCCCGGTTCCCATCACATCTGGAATGATCGATCCCGATTTTACCATCGTCACCGCGAGCTACAACTATGGCCACTACATTGGCGAGTGCCTGCAAAGCGTGGCGGATCAGGACGGAGTCACAGTGGAACATCTGGTGATGGACGCCGGGTCAAGGGACGCGACAGCCGAGGTGGTGGCCCGCCATCCTCACGCCTCGTTCTTCCAGGAACCCGACAAGGGCATGAGCGATGGAATCAACAAGGGATTCCACCGCGCGACTGGGAAATGGGTGATGTGGCTGAATGCCGACGATCGCTTGAAACCGGGTGCATTGAAAGCCGTGAAAGCGTTCGCGGAAGACCAGGGCGGGGCGGACGTGATCTATGGCTGCTGGGATTTCATGGATGCCAATGGCAAGTTCCTCCGCAGGATGACACTGCTTCCCTTCGACCGCGGGATTCTGGTGCAGCAAGGGTGTTATATCGGTTCCACCGCGTGCTTTTTCCGGCGCGAGACCACGATCGCCGAAGGACAGTTCCTGAATGTCGATTTCGGTTACTGCATGGATGGCGAGTATTACGCCAGGCTCGCCGGATTGGGGAAACACTTCGCCTATCTGCCATGTGTCCTTGCGGATTTCCGCTTGCACGGAGAGAGCATCAGCCAGCGAAGTCTTGGAAAAGACGATTTGAAAAACGTCTTGCGCCTGCAGCGCCAGGCGGCCGAACCCCGTGCCATCCGCCGCATCTACGGAATCAGGCTTTTCAGCGACGAGGCACTGAACTGGGTCATCGATGGGATCCTCTATCATGCGTTCAGGCTCAAGAAAGGCATCTTGAAATGGCTTCATCGGAGCAAGGTCACAATGCCCCCGGAGTAGCTCCATTTTCCCGTGATGTTGATTCCCAATTTTCCGAAATGACTGATGCCATCGTCGTCAACCGGGTATTGTCGGCCCTCGACCCGCGCGGCGGACCATTGCGCCCGATCCGCCGCAATGGCAGCATCCTTCTGGCAATGCCGGAAGATAAGGAAGGCGCGCTGAGGACACTGCGCCTCTATCAGCCACAGCGCCGCGCGGCCCGGTTTCTTGCAAATGGGCTTCGCTTGTCGATTCTCGCAGGCGTCCATTCCCGCATTCCAGCGCTAGCGGCCACTTCCCTACCAAGGGAGATTCTGACACCGGAGCTTCCTGACGTGGTTCCGGGGTCGTGCGGAATTCTGCTAGGCAGTCCGGAGCACCGGATCAGGCGGGCGATCGCCACGTTCAGGACGTCATCAAAATGGGAAGTCGCCAAGATCGCCTTCGGCAAAGACGGCACCACGCTGCTAAAACAGGAGTCGCGAATCCTTTCGTTGCTCTCCCAAGTAGATGCGGCTGTCCCGGAATGCCTCGGTCTGCATCTCGGAGAAGACATCTGCGTCATGCGGATGCCCTACGTCACCGGCACCCACGTGAAAGCGGGCGCCCGTGACAAGGCCCTCGCCTTGCTCGGACGCTGGGCTACTGACAGGGAGGCAATGCCAATCGTGCGCTTCAGCGAGTGGGGATCCATCAGCCATGCACTCGGTGTGGGCGATTCCGGAAATAGAGCGCTCCGGGCGCTAACGGGTCAATCCCTGACGCCGGTCATCCGTCACGGCGACTTTGCCCGCTGGAATCTGCTAGAACAACCTGGCGGAGACCTGACTGTGATTGACTGGGAATGGGGCCATGAATCCGGAATGCCCGGACTCGATCTCGTGCACTATTTTCTTCAGGACTTCCGGCTGGTGGATCGGTTGAGCCCGTCGGACGCGATCAACAGAACGCTCGCCGTCATGCAATTGCCGCAGTGTCAGGACTATCTGCGAAAGACCGGTTGGAGCCATGATCCGTTGCTGCCGATTATCGCAAGTCTTGCGTATAAACAGGGCGCGGGACATCAGGAGAACAGAGATGTGCTGGACGCCGCGCTGCGCTTGAACCGATAACCCGTGATCTGGTTGCATTCCGGCCTCAGAAATTTTTCCCTTACGTAGTGTGAAGCCGCCGAACTAACGGACACACCACAAAACCCAATCAACCATCGCGTGAGTAACGTCCAGAAGTTCGCCGCCCTCGTCCGGCAGCATGTCGGCAACCCGGATATTGTGTTCGAGTTTGGTGCCCGCGATTGCGAGGAGAGCGTAGCGATTTCCCGCGAATTTCCCGATGCGAGGATCTATTCGTTTGAATGTAACCGGGCCACTTTGCCGGTTTGCCGCGCCCGGACGGAGGAACATCCGATGATCACGCTCGTCGAAAGCGCTGTGGGTGATAGGGACGGGATTGCAACCTTTCATCCGATCGACCAACAGAAAACCGTCACGACGTGGGACGACGGGAACCCCGGTGCGTCCTCGCTCTTTCTGGCGTCCGGTAAATATGAAGTCGAATCTTACGTGCAGCGTTCCGAGGAGGTGTCCATCGTCAGGCCCGACACGTTCATGGCCGCGCGCGGAATTCAAAAGGTAAGCGCTTTGTGGATGGACATTCAGGGCGCCGAACTCATGGCGCTGCACGGGTTCGGAGAAAGGATTTCCGACGTGGATTTGCTGAGTCTCGAGGCCGAGTTCATCGAAATTTACGAGGGGCAGCCCTTGTTTTGGGAGATTCACGATTTCCTATCTGCCCGGGGTTTTCTGCTAGCCGGCTTTCTGAGTTTTGGCAGGTATTCCTGCGATGCCGTTTTCGTCCGAGATCAGGGCGCCGGTGTCTTTGATAGATTCCGTTCATTCGTCCTTTTTTGGTTCGCACGGCTCGGGATCAGCCTCTATTTTCCTCTACGCAAGGCTGTCGGCACGCTTCTGAGAAAGACTGGATTGAGAAAATAACCGACCCAACAGGGCCTTTGGTCAGTCGCACCGGCACCCGACTTTTCCATTCCCCCTTTCTGATTCCGCGTCTTTCGCAAATATTTCTTCAATGCAGTCCGACAAACTCCACATCCTGCTGATGGGACAAACCCCGCCACCCTGGCATGGACAGGCGGTGGCGACGCAGTTGCTTTTCGATCATGATTGGCCCGACTTTGAGGTTCACCGTTTGCGCATGGAGTTCAGCGAGGAAATGCTGGAAGTCGGGCGCTTCCAGTGGAAAAAAGTCGCTCATCTTTTCCATTTGATCCGGAGCGCCAGGAAGATCCTCAAGGCCAATCCCGGGTGTGTCCTTTTTTACCCGCCGGCGAGTGCCAAATGGATCCCTTTTCTGCGGGATGTGGCTTTTCTGATCAGCCTGCGACATCTCGCAGGCAGCACGGTTTTCATTTTCCACGCAAGCGGCCTGCCGGTCTTCGTGAAAAACGGACGGCTGCGCGGTCTGCTAGGAAACATGGTCTATCACCATGCGGAAGTCTCTTTGGAGGTGGCTCAGGAACTCATCACTCCGCATCAGGCATTTACGGCGCAAACCTGGCAGTGGTGTCCCTGCGCCATCGATGTGCCCGAATTGAACCGGGAACCACTCACGACTCCCGGGCATTTCACCGCCTTGTTCGTCGGCAGTTTGCAGGAGGGCAAAGGTGTGCTCGAAATCCTGAGGACCGCTGCCATCCTCAAGCAGCAGGGTCGGGCCGATGATTTCCGGTTCCGGATCGTCGGAAAATGGTTCTCAACGGAATTCGAAGATGAAGTCCGCCTTCTGAGAGCGGAACTCGGACTTGAAGACATGGTCGAACTGGTAGGGCAACTGACCGGAGATGCCAAGTGGGACGCCTATCGAAACGCCGACGTGTTCTTCTTTCCGACCCACTATGCCTCCGAAGCCACGCCCATCGTTCTGATGGAGGCTCTGGGTATGGGACTTCCTCTTGTTTCCACCGAGTGGGCCGGAATCCCGGCGATGCTCGACGGTTGTGCGTCTGCGAGAATCCTTCCGATCAAATCGCCTGAAAGATACGCGGCGGAACTCATCGAACTCGCATCGGGGAAAACACCCGCAGCTGAAATCTCCGGAATTTCCAGGAAATTCTATCAGGCAAACTTTCTGCCCGCGCGCTTCATCGAACGGGTCGGTGCCAGTTGGAAAACCGCCGCCGCTCTCAATCGCAAAGCCGGTCTTCCCGTCCATTCGTTAGCTCCGGAACCCACTGCCCGCACCGGCAAGGCGGAATCTCCAGACATCACTCCGGGTCTCACGCTCTCGGTCTATCTCGCAGATCAGAACCCCGGGCATGACCGGAGTTTCGGAATCTCGCGGATGTCACAAGTCGTGTTGGAGGCCCTGCAAGCCACTGGCCAGGTCAAAATCGAGGTCATTGCCTCAAAAACCTCGCAACAGGCGCCAGAAAGCCTGGGACCTTCCAGCATCCTGCCGTGGGGAACGCGCAGAAAGTCAGTTCGCCTGTTGACCGATCACTTTCATCCGCTGTTCAAGAGGAGTGGCCCTGCGCCGGATCTTCACTACTTCCCCAAAGGCTACCTTCCCTTGTTGAGTTTCCGCTGCCGCCCGTCAGTGGTGACAATTCACGACACGATCATCCAATACGACGAGGACCATTATCCGAATTGGAGAAATCCGTGGGAATACTATTATTGGGCGAAGATGTTGAAGCATACTCTTCGAAAGGCGGATAGAATACTAACTGTCTCGGAATCCTCAAAAGGGCAGATTCGTGACTTCATGCGACGGCATGAAATTGCACCCAAGGAGATCATCGTGACTTACGAACCGTGCCTCTATGAGAGAATCCCACAACCTGCCGAACCGGCCAAGGAAAACTATGTGATCCATCTGGCGTCATGCGAACCACACAAGCGGACGGCCCACCTGGTCCGTTGGTGGAACGAAGCGGAGTCGCGCGGACGCCAAATGCCCATGCTGCACCTGATAGGAACCGTTCCGCCCGAAGTCTCCGACCTGTTGGCGAATTCGCGCAGCATTGTGAAACGCCCTTTTCTAGCGGATGCGGCCCTCCAAGCGGCCTATATGGAAGCCAAAGCACTCATTCTCCCCTCGGAAATCGAAGGCTTCGGACTTCCAGCGTTGGAAGCCTACTATCTGGGAACCCCCGTGTGCTTCGTGGAAGGCACCTCGGTCGAGGAAATCCTCGGAGTGGTTACCGACAAAGGCGCGTTCTCCCTCCAAAGCCCCGATTCCCTTTTCACCGCGCTTGACGAGGTAATGTGCATGAATTCCACGGAAATCCGCGAATGTGGCCTGAAACTTCGGGACACCTATGCCGCGAAAAAAGTGGCGGAGAAAATCTTGAGCGCATTCCACGGCATCACCGTGTGACGGTTCCGATGCGACGATCACCCACGACCGAAGATCCTGAAAGCAGCCTTCGAGAGACGCTTCATATCGAAGGGACGTCGCCAATTCTCAATGGCAACAAAATCATAACGAATCGCCAGCAACCGAAAAAGAATCATCGCCATGGGACCGAATGTCCGAGATCCGAAAAACGACGACCCGCTCCGTAACCAGCGGTTCTTTTTACGAAAAACCATCTCATCGCGATGATGCGCGAGCACCCAGGCTCCGATCGTCTCATACTCGGAAAACTCGCTTCCGGATTTCCCCGGCAACCGACTCAACACGGCCTCGACGTATGACTGTGACAGTCGCTCTTCGATATCCTGCAGCAACTCCCTCACCCAACCCGCCCTAACCGGAAGACATTGGGCGATGAACGATAAATTTGTTAGTCGCTCCAAGTCACACAGTGCCTCAATGGTATCAAAATAGGGCTGGTGATGCTCCTTGCCATGATAATATCGGATACATCCGGTTGGTCCGTCGCTGAAATCGATCTTCCGCAGCGGCACCGTATCCGCATCCCAAATAACAACTAGTTCCCCATCATCGAGGTCCGATTCGGCGATCGCATTGATCTTGATGAACTGCTGGAACAGCCAATGCACCCGGTTGGTGTTTGCCCCAGAAACTTTTCCCCGTATCATATCGAGCTGGCAGTTGGAGGAGAATCTGCTTTCCCCCGTGATCTCCCAGCCCGGAGCGGTGGCCGCCTCGAACACACCAATCTGATCGTCCGGACAGACGAGTTGATAGGAATCCGCGTCAATCAGGCGGATGACCTGCCGCGAGGTGACCGTCCACACGGAAATATCCCTGGCCTCGCAAGCCGAAATCACCCGGCTAACACGGTTTCTCCGTGCTGTCAGTGGCGTCCGCCGCGTGCTTTCTCTGATTGCGTTCATTACCGGAAACCTGAAGAAGTGCCTTTCATCCGGAACCGAAAAGCAAACAGAATTTTCCGATCACCCGCCTCACAATGATCCGCATCGTCCTTCTCGGCCGGACCGGCAACCACCTGTTTCAATACGCGCTCGGACGGGTGCTTGCTAAGAAGCACGGGGTGCCGCTGGTAATGGATGCATCCTGGTTCAACGCGGAGGGCTGGGCGGAGGTTTCCCATTTCCTCAAGCTGCCGCTGAAGGCGAAAGTAGTCCGCCGGGTTTCCCTCGCCACCCGTGCGCTGCGCAAGGTCACCGGACGACATTATTGGGAATATCGCAAAGTACCTGTCCTGCGGGAAAATCCGGATGATCAGTCATTTGAACCCGGCTTTCTGGACGTTCCGGCGGATTGCATGTTGTTCGGGTATTTCCAGACACCTCTTTATTTCCAAGGCATCGATGCGGAGCTGCGGGACGAGTTGAACCACCTGCTTTCCGCCTCGGTGCAACCACCCGCTCCAATTCGCGAGAAACTGTCCGATCCCAACTCCGTGGCGGTCCACGTCCGGAGAAGGGATTACCTGACCTTGCAAGGTTTTTTGGTATGCGACAGCCAATATTATCGGGACCGGATGGATCAAATGCGCACGCGCCTCGGAACCGCCCGCTTCCACATTTTCTCCGACGATCCTGAATGGTGCCGCAGCGAATTCCAACGGGATGACGAGATCGTTATGGATTCGGGAAATGATGCCGTTAATCCTCTCCACGACCTCTACCTGATGAGTCTCGCATCCCACCATGTCATCGCTAACAGCACCTATTCCTGGTGGGCCGCGTGGCTCGGAAAAAAGGAAGGCCAGCAAGTTCTCATGCCTGACCGCTGGTATGCGTCCGGCCCCAAAGCCCCGATCCATGAAAAGCGGATGCCGGGCTGGCGGTGATTGACAAATTCCCGGACGGAATGCCGGGTTGACGCGCACCCCATGACACCACCAAAAGACCCCATACCCGTAGAGATCGATCCCTTCTACGCGGAGGATCTGCGGCAGATGGAACGGGCCGTCAACTATCGGGATTGGCAGTTCCGGATGGTTGAGCCTTTCCTTGGCCGCCGGGTCCTGGAGATCGGCGGAGGCATCGGAAATTTCACCCCTCAACTCGCCGGAAATGGAAGAAAGGTGACGAGTCTGGAGCCGAATGAGTTCTGTTTCAGGCAGCTCGAGGAAAAAACGCGGGAACTCTGCAATGTCAGACCGCTCCGGGCCACGGTGGAATCCCTGGACACGGTGCTTGCGCCCGAGGAGCGATTTGACAGCGTGGTGCTGATGAACGTCCTCGAACACATTCAAGATGATCGCGCCGTGCTGAACACATTGAAACAACGGCTCGCCACCGGCGGCCGTCTGATCGTTCTGGTGCCTGCGGGACCGTGGGCCCACGGACCCATCGACGAACGGTTAGGACATTACCGGAGGTATTCCAAATCCTGCTCAAGGATCCTATTGCAAAATGCCGGTCTTAGTTTGGAATTCATGCGGTATTACAATTTCATCGGCATCTGGGGCTGGTGGTGGAACGCGAAAATGGGAAAACTGGAGGGTCAGAACGACGCGCAGATCCGCTTTTTTGATCGTTGGGTCGTGCCTCTCGCTTCGCGAATAGAGCGTTTGATCCGCCCGCCAGTCGGACAGTCCATCCTTTTCGTCAGCCGAAATATCGAGTCATGATGTCCAGCGATACCTCCGTGAAGCCCACCATCGCCGTGGCCATCCCCTGCTATCAGGAAGAGCTCACCATCGGCAAGGTCGTAGCCGATTTCCGACAGGAACTGCCCGACGCACGAATCTATGTATATGACAACAACTGCACCGACCGCACTGCTGAAGCCGCTGCCGGATCAGGAGCCATCATTCGCCGCGAGAAGCGCCAGGGAAAGGGATTCGTGGTCGCCGCAATCTTCGAACAACTGACGGAAGACATCATCGTCATGGTGGATGGCGACGACACCTACGAGGCCTCGCACGTGCACCAGCTGCTGGAGCCCATACTGCGGGGCGATGCCGACATGAGTGTGGCGACCCGGCTCGCAAGCCATGGTGACGGTTCCTTCCGGCCCATGCATCTGGCCGGAAACCGGATGATTTGCTCCATCATCAACAGAGTGTTCGGATCCAGCGTCACTGACATCTTTTCCGGATACCGCGCATTCACCCGAGCCTCGGTCCAACAGATTCCCATCACCACAAAGGGGTTCGATGTGGAGACAGAAATGACATTGCAATCCCTGTATCGCGGGCAGGTGATCCAAGAGGTTCCCGCACCCTACCGGGCACGGCCCGACGGAAGTTTTTCAAAACTGAACACCTGGTCCGACGGCTTCCTCGTCCTTTTGCGACTTTTCCTGATCCTGAAGTCCTACAAACCGCTCACCTTGTTCGGAAGCATCTGCCTGCTGACGGGAACGCTCGGCCTGGCGGCGGGTTTCATGCCAGCCCATGACTTCATCACCAATCCGGACCATTATGTCTCTCATGTCCCCAGCGCCGTGTTGGCGGCGGCACTGATGATCCTATCCATGATCTCCCTCAGCGTGGGACTGATCCTCAACAGCATCAACCTGCGCTTGCTTGAACTCGAGCGACTTACCATCCGACAGGGCAAATGACAGAAACGGATGTGAAGACACACGCTCCCGATTATCCCTCTCTCCCGATGACCGGTAGCAACGGCATTCCTCCACGATCCGGCGATGGCTCGGCCAAGAAGACCAGTGTCTGTCTGGCGATCTGCCTCGCGGTCGTACTCGCTTGGTTTTCCCCGTGGTGGGCAGGTGGCAGGAATCTGGCACCGCTCGATCTGGCGAACGAGATGATGCAACCCTGGAGGGGAGCTGGCGAACCCGGCATCGCGAAAAATCATTTCGTCTCGGATAGCATTGATGTGGTCCTCGGCTATCACATGGTCGCCGCCGACAGCTACCGCAAGGAAGGCTGGCTGGGATGGAGCGATCTAACTTACGGCGGCACCGCGCAGTATGCCAACACGATGGCCCTGTATGATGACTGGGCGATGCAGCTTCACAGGTGGTTTGATTTCTGGACGGCGTGGCATCTCGGATTGATCGGCCAGGTCTTGTTAGCCGCTTTTGGCATGGTCCTCCTGCTGAGAGGGCGGGGTGCGAACGTGGTGTGGAGTAGTTGCGGTGCCCTGGCCTTCGCCGCAAATTCCCAGTTCGTCACCTGGATCAACCACCGGTTCGCATTGGGTCCATTCTGCTGGGTGCCTTGGATCCTCTGGGCCATTGATTGCCACCGGCGGGGAAGGCGCTGGGCCTGGGGGCTGGTGCCGATTTTCATCTCGCTCGCATTCCTCGGAGGAACTCTCCAACATGCCGCGATGGTGGCACTGGCGGTGGCGGCGAGTTGGGGCGAGGAAGCTTGGCTCGCCTGGCGAGGTCGGGCTCATTTGCGGCGGCAGGCAGGTCTATTTGGTCGCTATGCGGTATGGGGAATCCTCGGGGCCGGCATTTCCGGGCTGATGCTGGTGCCGTGCACCGACGCGCTGATGACCAGCAACAAGCTGGGGTTGCACTTCGGACTTTTCGCGCATGCGGAAAACGGAATCTATCCGCAGGGCATCCTTCAGCCGCTATTCAACCTGGCAGCCTATCCGCTACAGGTGTTCCCTTCCGCGCTCGGACGGTGCGACTCCATGGACCTGCTGAAGTTGTTCAAGAGCGAGTTGTTCTTCGTCGCCTACATTGGAACGCTCCCAACGCTCATCGCCTTTCTCGCCATCGGCAGAAAGGAAACCGGCGCACTCGAGAGACTGCTGATCCTGATCGGGCTGGTGCTGCCGCTGACACCCGCGGTGCGGTTCCTCTATCAACGGCTGTTGTTGCTGTTCCTCCTCGGAGGGGCGATGGCGTTCGTCGCGTTCATGGGGCAATCCGCAGACCTGACGCGGCGAAAGTTGTGCAAAATCACCGCATGGGTCTCCGGGTCGATGGCGGCACTGTGGCTGGCGGGCAGTGTCGCACTTTCGCTATTTGGAAAAAATTTCCTGATAGCGCTGCACCAGCGAATCCTAACGGCTGCCAGCGGAAGCTCCTTCGCCGGGTGCCGGAAATGGCTGGAGACCCGTGCGGAAAACTTCACGGGCGACCTTTTCATCTGGAGTCCCCAACAGGCAGTACCGCTGCTGCTTCTGGCGATGGCGTTGTGGGGGTTGGGATGGACGGCCAGCCGATTCAAGTCACGGCGAAATACGGGATCCATCCTGCTGGCCACCGCCATCGTGCTGGAGGTGACGATGTTCGCGGCCCGTTGGGTGGTTTGGGCGGACCCCGCGAAATATCCATTGTTTCCGGAAACACCCGAAGTGGCTGCCCTCAGGGCGAATGTGGGACGCGACGGCAGGGTCACCACGATGAACCACCTGACAGAACATTTATCCCGGACACCATTCGTGCCGAACACACTGGAGGCATACGGAATAGCTTCCATCACCGGCTATGACAGCGTCGTTCCCAACGGCATGGTGATGCCTAACAACATACCTGTCGATGCCGACAAGCTCGGACGATTCGGAGTTTCCCATCTCATCACCTGGGCCGGCAATCCGGATGTCCCGCCGGGGTGGAATATTATATGGAGCAGTCCGGTTATGGATCTGTATTCGAACTCGCTCGCGCTGCCCCGATACGTAGCGTTCCGGACGGATGGGGAAAGAGACGGTTTCCTCAACGGCGCGGAACGTAACTTCCTTCCGGTTCATGAGACGACGGGAAAGCAAAACACCCGTCATCTGGAAATCCCGTCGGAAGCCCGCTGGGTGCGCGTCGCCGAAAACGAGGACGACGGATGGGAATACCGCTGCGACGATCATTCCGATTGGGAACCGGTCCTGCGAGCTCGGGATGCCAGCATGTTGATGGAAATCCATCATCCTGGTGAGACAACTGAAATTGAAATGCGTTACAACCCGCCTCTCAGGCGTCTCGGGTATCGGATGACTGGAACCTCCTTGTTTCTGCTGGCGGCCGGCTCCGTCTGGATGTTCCGCAGAAAGCCGCAAACCGCAATTTCAAATTCATGACCGTTCATCTCACCCACCCGGAATCCCCTGCTCATCCTGCGGCGGAATCCATGCTTCCGGCGATCGGCGGGTTCCCGCCGTCCGACCGGGCGTTGTTCCTGGCAGGCTACAGCGAGCTTTGCAGGATCGACCTATCAGGCAAGCGGGCTTTGGAGATTTGCGGTGGGTTCGGCAAACTGGCGGCCGGATTGGCGGAGGTTTTTCCGGACGCCCGGGTGACAGGTCTGGACCTTTACGCCGCAGGGGGACCGGAGATCGAGGAACGGCTGAAGCGGCTGCCGGGTCTTTCCTACGTCGCGGGGGATGCATTCGATCTATCCGCCTTTCCGAATGCGTCGTTTGATCTCGTGTTGGGACAGGCGGCGCTCCATCACCTCGCGCATGACGTGGACGGGCTGGCGGCACAAATCCTGCGGGTGCTGAAGCCGGGGGGGCGATTGGTGTTCATCTTCGAGCCCATGGGGCACAATCTGCTAGTGGCGGCGATCCGTGCGGTGCGGATGGCGAGGCATGAACTCGGGGACGAGAGCAATTTGTATCTTTCGCAATTCGAGCGGATGGCGAAAGGGTTCTCAACCTGTGAGGTGCAGATGTTCAATTTCCTCGGATATCCGATGAAGGCTGTTTCGGACCGATTCAATTTCCTCTCCACCGCCGTCCAGCGGATCGATTCGTGGTTGTTCAGATCGTTTCCTAAACTCCTGCGCTACGGAGCCAACTGCAACGTGATCTTCACGAAGTGAGCACGCGCGTTTTCACCTGCACGCCGGTGGCCTTTGGAGGCGGACCGGATTTTTTTGCCCGTGACAGCGGGCTGATGTGCCGCGGACTTCGGGAAATCGGGTGCGAGTCCCGCGCGGTGATGCCCGGCGCGCGACAGGATGATGACGAGCCGGATCTCATCCGCACGGAATTCGCGAATCTCGAATCCGCGGCTTGGTGGAACGCCCACCAGCTTGACGCGGTAATCCTCTACGCATGGGGAAGTCCGCGGTTCCGCAAGGTCGCGGCAGCAATCCGGCAAGCCGGGATTTTCCTCATCCTGAATCAGGACAACGGCGGATTGATCAGTCCGCTGGCCGGATTCCGGGGATGGCTCGCTGAACAGCGGATCCTATCAGGAAGCGGCGACCTCGCGGGGTTCGTGAAACGGGTCGCCCGCGGTCTAACGACCGGGCTGCTGGTGACCGACCCGATGAGGGCCGCACACCTGAGACAGGGTGACGTCATCGCCTGTGTGTCCCCCGTTGCGGCCGGTCACTATCGGAAACTGTGCCGGGCATACGGCGGTGACCGGCTTGCACGGCGTGTCGAAGTGCTACCCCATCCCGTGCAATCGATTTTTCGCACCGACGCGGTGCCTAAATCGCGGCAAGTCGCCTGTGTCGGCCGTTGGCAGGAGAGAATCCAGAAACGTCCGGAACTGATGCAATCCGTGATTGGGGAAATCATCAGGCTGGACCACGAAGTCCGTGTTGAAATTGTTGGCACAGACACTCCGGAGCTGGAGATGTGGCGGCGATCACTCGATGCGGCGCATCGCGAACGGGTCCATCTGCGGGGACGCGTGGGCCGAAATGAGCTCGCGAGGATCTTAAGGGAATCGCAGATATTCTACAGTCCTTCGGCATTCGAGAGTTTCGGAATCGCGGCCGGTGAAGCGTTGTGCTCGGGGTGTTCGGTGGTGGCAGGCCGCTCCCCCTCGATGGCGAGCTTCGAGTGGTTCACTTCCGACGGCTCCGGTCAGCTGGCGGAAACGGATGATGCCGCCCAACACCTAACCGCACTTCAGAACGAACTGTCGAAGTGGGAAAGCGGCTTGCGGAATCCCGAACTCATCTCAAAGACATGGACGTCCCGACTGCATGCCGACAAGGTGGCCGAGCGCGCGCTTGAACTCCGGGCGAATCGCCTGAAAACTCCCTGAGCGAAATGGATTTCACGATCATCACGCCGAACCTGAATTACGGGAGATTTCTCGCGGACTGCTTGTCGAGTGTGGCTGGCCAAACTGGCGTGACTCTTGAACATCTGGTTTTCGACGGTGGTTCCACCGATGAAAGCCAGGAGGTCGCGGCACGTTTCCCCGAAGTGGAGTGGAGCCAGGGCAAAGATTCAGGAATGTCAGCTGCGATCAACAAGGGTTTCGACAAGGCACGGGGAGACTGGGTGATCTGGCTGAATGCCGATGACCGGCTGAAGCCCGGCGCGCTGGCGGAAATGTTGATACGGCTTCGGCAATCGAAGGCGGACCTGGTCTATGGCGACTACGACTTCATCGACCGGAATGGCGGATGGCTGCGAACGATGAAGGTGCCCCGCTGGTCGAGGTTCGCGCACATTTATCATCATTGCTATGTGCCTTCCACGGCGGCGTTCTATCGAAATTCCACCGTGATCGGGAAAGGCCACCGGTTGCGGGAGGATTTCCGTTATGTCATGGATGGCGAATTTTACGCGCGGCTGGATTCCATCGGGATGAAATTTGAACATGTCCCTGTCAATGTCGCGGATTTCCGGCTTCATGACGCGAATGCCTCGCATCGTCACCTCGCGCGGACAAAGGACATGGACATGATCCTGGAAGCGGAACGACAGCACGTGGAGTCCCGCGCGATCCGCCGGGCCTACGGGATCACCATTTTCAGGGATCCCTATCATATCGGTCTGATAGACGGAGTGTTGTCCGTCCTATCGCGGAGCTGGAAGGCGATTCTCAAGCTGATCTGAACCTTGAATTGCAACCCCACCAACTTGCGGATAGCGGCGGTGTTCGCGACCATGAACCGGTCGGCGACAGCGAAGGCGTGTATCATGGCTCTGGCCCGGCAAACCCGTCCGCCGCAGTTGGTGATGGTGGCGGACAATTGCTCGACCGACGACACGGCGGAACTGCTCAACGGTCTGGCAGACCTGCCGTTCGAGCTGGTGGTTCACGCGATGGATGAGAACCGTGGAAACGCCGGCGGGGTGGAGGTGGTGATGGACCTGTCGTTCGCGGCGGGTGCCGACGCGGTGTGGATACTTGATGACGACTCCTGGCCCCGCGAGCCGGCGCTGGAGGCCATGCTGACAGAACCGTGGAATCCAGAGGTCGTGCGGCACGCGTTACAGATTGATCCATCGACCGGAAATTTCACGTGGCCGCAGCAGATTGATGACGGGCGCGGCGGCTGGAAATTGGCTTGGTGCGAGGGCGATCTGCCTCATGGAGATTTGATCCGCAGCCGAATTTCATGGACCGGCGCGCTGCTGCCGCGCGAAGTCCGCGAGGCGGTGGGACCGGTGCACGGAGAATTGTTCATCAGGGGCGAGGATGAGGAATATCCGTGGAGGATCGAGCGCGCCGGATTCGATCAAGCGGCTGTCCGGGGTGCGGTGATGGATCATCCCGGACCGCAAAACGTCGTCCACTGGCATTTGCTAGGAAAGAGCTTTTTTTTTGAACGGGGGCTCGCCGACTGGAAGCTCTACTATAAAATCCGCAACATGGTCTGGCTGAAACGCAAGCAGTCAGGCGACCGGAAGGCGCTCGGGATGGCGATGGCCTACTCGATCGCGGCAGTGGTGATCGACGGAGTCGATCGGATTCCCTTGCTCCGGCGGGCAATCCGCGACGGTTGGCACGGTCGCCTCGGGAAAATGAAGGACTAACCGAAGATGATTCAGAAACTCAAGTCGCTCGTACGGCAATTATTCTATCGTTCGGTAGTGTTTCGCAACGGCGTGGGTTTGATTTCGAACCTGCTGGGCCGCACGCGGGGCACCGGCATGTCGCACCTGAATTCCTATCGGGAAGACGACGCGATCGGCCCGTTGCAACGTGACGAGGCGATCGCATTGTTCGGCATAGTGAGGACCTTGCGGCCCGTAACCCTGGTGGAGTTCGGATTTTTCCACGGCCACAGCGCCTTCAATTTTCTGCAGGCCATGAGCGATGACGCATTTCTTTTCAGCTATGACATCGACCCGGATTCCATCAGAAGGGCGAAAAGGGAATTCACCTTCGACCCGCGGTTCAAGTTCATCGGGAAATCACAGACGGAATTCGATTCCGCGGATATCGGCGGACGGATGATCGATTTCGTATTTTTCGACGCCGCTCATGAACTGGATCTGAACATCGCCACCTTCGGACGGATCGTCCCGCACTTGGCGGAGGATGCGACATTGGCGGTGCATGATACGGGCTTGTGGCATCGATCCCATTTCGCGCCGATCCATGAACAATTCACGAAAGAATATCCAGGCATGTGGATGAACCGGGATTTGTATATCCATCAGCCCGGCGAGCGGCAGTTCATCGACTGGGTGGTGGAAAATCATCCTGAGTTCAACGCGATCCATTTCCACTCCACCGGAACCTTACGACATGGTTTCACGCTGCTCCAGCGGCGGCGGAATCTGACGGACTAACTGGCGACGAGTCTCGACCATCTCCTCAGAAATAGGTGATGAATCGCCAATGCGAGGGCAATTCCCGTAGCATCGCATAAAAGATCCACCACGTCCTGCAGATCAAACCCGAATCCGAAGGCGACCTGAGCAAGCTCGATGGCGATCGAGGTAACGACCGCCAGCGACAAGGTTGACCGGCGGCCGACGAGACAGGCGGCGAGAAAGGTCGGGCCAAACAGCAGCGCCAAATGTAAGAAGGGACGGGCTTTCTGGGCGTAGTGCTTGATTCTCAAGGCGATGTCACCCTTTTCGGGGATTTGCCCCACGGAGAGCACCGTCTCGGGCGGAACGCCATCCGGCACGGAAAACGTTTTTTCCGGCTCAATGATTCCTGGCGCGGTCGAATGGATCTTATGAAATTCCGCGTCGCCCATGCAAAAGGGAGGCCCGAACGAGCGAAAGGATTTCCACGGACCGGGAACAACGAAGTAGATTCCCATGAGAATCCAAACAGTTGACGCAAGCATCGGGCGCAATAGCCGGTGCGATCCTCGGTAGTTGATCCACAAGAACACCCAGACGAACCAGCCCGCCAGAAGCACCCAATGACCGATTTTCCACACCATACGCTCGCGGACGAGCGTAGCTTCAAACCTCGATAGGATCAGGTCTCCCGAGGTTCCGAGGTTTTCCAGCCGCAGGGCGGGAATGGCGGTCGGTTCTTCAGGCTTGG
Organism: Luteolibacter sp.; assembly: GCF_039920825.1. Lineage (GTDB taxonomy): Bacteria > Verrucomicrobiota > Verrucomicrobiia > Verrucomicrobiales > Akkermansiaceae > Luteolibacter. The sequence goes on from NZ_JBDSCX010000008.1 coordinate 120,211, forward strand.
CGACCAATTCGGTGAGCAGTCCGGTCTGGTCGTGGCGGGCGGCACCGAATGGATCATTTTCCGAATCCGCCTGTCCGCGTGGGGAATGCCACTCGATAATGCCCCGACCGTCCTCCCAGTCTTCCCTGCCTGGCCGGAGCTTATTTGCAGAAATGGCAAATTTCAGGTGCAGCCGATCCGTTTCCTGAAATCCCGGAAGATCAAAACGTGTCACCGTCGGGGGATGTCCTTGGATCACCCTCAGGCGAAGCTGTGAGTCACTGGGTCCACCCAGCCAATCCACCCCTGGAGTGAGTTTAGCGGTTTGGCGGATGTCATTGAGGGTCAGTGTCGAGATACCCGGAACCCGCTCGAAGCGGCATTGCCACAGGAAATAGAGTCCCACAGCGAGGATGAGGAAGACTCCGCTCAGGGTAAATCGACGCATGAGTGGCGGGAGAATCCACGTCCTGCCGGGGAAACCAACCAAAATTGCGCAGTTTGGCAACTATCAGAGATTCAAGGAGAAACCCAATCGACATTGAAATCGCCTAATTTCACAATATGCGATTGCCGACGATGCAATTTTGGAGATTCTTGGTGCCCCGCTGTGTCGCTTTGGTTCAAACACCCAGTTCTGATTTATGGCTATCAGCCGCAAAGATTCATTCGCGCTTCAGGCGTTCCAACTGTCTGACGCCCTGTTGGTGTGGCTGGCTTTCTGGTTGGCGGGGATCGCCCGCGCCTGGTTGGGATTGAGTGACCCTGACGAGGCCTTGCTCCAGTCGATGAACTGGGTGCTGTATATCGCGGTGCCGTTCACACCGCTGGCGCTTGAGCGGTTCGGATTTTACGACCATTTGCGGCATAAGTCGGCGGGAGATTCGATGTGGCAACTGACGCGCGGACTGCTGGCGATCGCGCTCTTGGTGGGTCTGTTCGCGGTGTTCGCGAAAGTGATGGGACTGAGGCGGCTGGTGCTAGGACTCGGTTTGGTTTTCACTTTCGGTCTGATTTTCCTGAGAGAACGATTATCCCACCGTTGGCTGAAGAAAAGCCTTCAGGACGACGGACGAAAAGAGCGTATCATCATCGCGGGATCAGGCAATGAGATGAACGAATTGCTCGCGGAGTTGGATCACGAGATCACCTCCGGCTGGAAGGTGGTGGATCATTTCGACCTCGGGAAACGGGAGGTGCACGAGCTTTTCGCACTGCTGAAGGATGAGTCGGTGAGCCGGGTGGTGTTTTCCGCCCGGAACACCGAGTTTGAAAAAGTCGCCCGAGCGGTGGAAGCGTGCGAGCTACAGGGCGTGGAGGCATGGATCGCCGCTTCGTTCATCCGTTCGCAGATTGCCAGGCCGGTCTTCGACGCCATCGGGAACAAACCGATGCTGGTGCTGCGTTCGACCCCGGAACTTTCATGGGAGCTTCTCTGCAAAGAGGCCTTCGACCGGATCGGAGCTTTGTCGATCATTGTGGTCACTTCGCCGCTTTGGATCATCGCCGCGATTGGCATCATGATCAAGAGTCCCGGGGCTCCGGTGTTTTTCTCGCAAATGCGGGCGGGACGCTACGGCAAGCCGTTCCGGATGTGGAAATTCCGCACGATGGTGGCCAACGCGGAAGACTTGCTCAAGAAGACCAAGGAGGACCACGGTAATCAGATGGAAGGTCCCGTATTCAAGCTGAAAAATGATCCGAGGATTTTCCCGTTCGGAGCGTTTTTGCGGAAGTTCAGCATCGATGAGTTGCCTCAGTTGCTCAACGTGGTTTCCGGCGAAATGAGCTTGGTGGGTCCTCGGCCGCTGCCAATTTACGAAGTGGACGCGTTTTGTGAGATGTCCCACCGCCGGCGGTTGAGCGTGAAACCGGGCATCACTTGCGAATGGCAGGCCGGCGGGCGAAATACTATCACCAGCTTTGAAGAGTGGGTGGCCATGGATTTGAAATATATCGACAATTGGTCGCTCTGGCTGGACATCAAGATCCTGTTCCGGACGGTCCCGGCCGTGTTATTTGGCAAAGGTGCCACCTAACCACCCGTGGCACGACACACCGGACAACCGCAGCTCCGGTTAGTCTGCCGCAACTGACCATCATGCCTGTCATTTCGTCCGTTTTTCTGGTTCTTTCTTTAGTGCTGGCGGTTGTGATCGGCCCGCAAACCCGAGCATGGACCTGGGGTCCAAGCCTGCTCGCGCTAGGGGTCGCATCAGCCGCGGCCCTTCCTGCGATCTGGAAAAAGGGTCGGATTGCCAGTGATTTCGGACGGTTGGCGTGTGGCACCCTGGTGGCGGGGTGGTTCGCTTGGCGGGCATGGATTTCTCCGGTCCCCGAACTGGGGCAGATGGACCTGATGTTACTGTGCGGAGTTGTGGCCGCGTTTGTCTGCGTGCGGGTGATCCATGGAAACGCAATGGCCGAACACATTTTGATCTGGGGGATCGCCCTGCTGTTGTTAGCCAGCGTGCTGGTGATTTGGAAACAGGTGGTCGATCCAGCGTTCTCTCCGGTGTTCGCCTCGAGAGCGTCCGCGCTTCCGTCAGGATTTTACGCGCATTACAATGAGGCGGCTAATTACCTCATCGCGTCGTCGCTGTTGGTGGCGGCTCTCGCCTTGTTCGGGAATCAGGGCGTGCTGGTCCGTCTAATCTGGGCGTTGATCGCGATTGCCGGGTTGGTTGCAGTCTATTTCACTCGGTCGCGGGGAGGAATATTCGGTGCGGCGGTCGGCGGCGGAGTGTTCACCGTGGTGGCGCTGGTCATTGCCAAACGTCGGAAGGTTCGCTGGTTCCTGGCAGCGATGTTGGCCGTCCCAATCACGGCGTTTCTCCTCGGTGGCTACCTCTACGTGGGCTGGAAGGATGCCCAAGCCTTACGCCTGCAGGAAAGCGGAAACATTTCCGGCAGTGGGATCGAACAGATGATGGACAACGACAGCCGGCTCTACCTGCTAGGAATCGCCACCTCAAGCATCGCGCTGCATCCACTATCGGGCGGCGGCAGCCAGAGTTTCAGTTGGGAGAGCTTCCGCTTTTACAACAACAAACTCCAAGGAGGAACCATCACCCACAAGGCGGAACTGGTCCACAACGAGCTGATGGAGGCAGCCACCGATTACGGGATCATCGGGGCGGGAATGTTGTTAGGATTGCTGGTTGCGCTGACATTGACCGGCATCCTGGGGGTCGTCTTTTCAGATTCCCGGATGGAGGGGGACTCCGGAGATGCCTGGATTCTCGGCGGACTCGCGGCGCTTGCAGGGATGTTGATCCAGTCGTGTTTCAGTTTCGTGTTCCATCTGCTGCCCGGTGGGGTTTTGCTAGGCATCTGCCTTGGCCTGATTTCGCGATCTTCCGGACGTCCCGCAGATTCCCCACAGGTGATCGGCTCGCGGATTCTGCTGACGACCGCCGCGGCAGCTTGTGCCGTTTTTCTCCTGCCTATGGGGTGGAGGGGAACCCGGACAACACACGTCCTGTGGTCGAGCTATTTCAGCAAGCAGCCGCTGACATCCTTCGAATCCCGATCCGAGGCGCTTGGCGAGGCGCTGAGGTTGTGGCCAACGTCTTCAATATATCAGGAACGTGCGTTCGCCTATCAGGAAGCCTCGTCGGTGTCCGAAGGAACGTCTTCCAAGGAAATGGCGGAGCTGGCCATTGCCGACTATGAGGAGGCTGAACGCCTTCACCCGTTTGATCCCAGCCCGGTGGTCAACCGGGCGAACGTGCTAAGCCGATTGCACCGGGATCACGAAGCCGAGGACGCCTACGATCACGCGATCACCTTGCAAGGCGGCATGGAGCCGGGGTTCCGAGGCCGGTTTTCCCTCGCCAAACACCTGATGTCCAAAGGACTGCGCCAGTTCAATCCTGAGTACCCTGCCGATTCCCTTTCAACCGTGGAAATCGCCGCGCAGCAGATGGAGGAGGCGGTCAAGGAAATGCACTGGATCACCCCTGACATGCGGGATCCGCGGGTGTCGGTTCAGGAAAGCCTTGGGGCGGCCAAGGAAGCGAATGGCGATTACGAAGGAGCGATGAGGGCTTATGATTTCGCAACCATGCTTATCTCGGGCAATCGCGCCCACTACCGGGCAGGGATCCTCAATGGAAAAATAGCGGCCTCCGCATGGGCGGAACGACGCTCCGCTGAGGCCATGGGATATTTCATCGAAGCAAGACGACGAATCGGTCTGGCCAAGGAATTGCCCCAGGGAGTGACGCCCAGCCAGCAGATCGAGTACCTTGCTTATCTCGATCAGGCGATCACCTATCTGAAGGGAGCGAAAATCGAGCCCATCGCCCCGAAGAACTAACGGATCAAGGGGTGACCTGCTCCCAGTGGATTTGATTCCTGGCAAACTGCGTTAGAAATGCCTGCAGTTTCGTATCAGCCTCTGCCTCGGTCACTTCAAAGGCCACTTGGGGAGACCTGCCGTCAATAGCCGCCTCAAGCACTTTTCCATACTGAATGGTGGCCGATACGTAAGCCCAACGCTGGTCGATACCGCGGACAAGGCGGTCTTTCATGTCAATGACGGTGCGCGCAAGGTGATCGTTGGTCAAGCGATCGTGTCCGACGAAAAAGTAATAGGTGAGGCAATTGGATTTCACATAGCGCTCCCGTTCTCCTGCAGGCGCGTCATTGTCGGACTTGATCGAAACCAGACGTTTTACGGGAAAACTGCGACCGTTGGAAAGCTCCAACGTCCGGTCGCTCGAAGACATGATGAAGTGTCCCTGGGCCGGCATACACCGCTCGGGACGGTGGATTGAGTTGTTCACGTCGGCACCGGAAAGAACGATCGACAAATCCAATCGCTCCCGAACGGGAAAGCCTTCCATCGTGATTTCTCCGGAACGGATGCTTCTTGCGATCGCCTTGGAAAACTCGGTATCCCGTGACAAGACGGTCGTCTCGTCAGAGGTAGGAGGGATATTTTCAAGATCCCAATTCCCGGAAGATTCGGGCAACTCCATCACCACTGCTGACTTCGCGACAGCTCCGACGCTCGGGAGAAAATAAACCGCGCTCAAGGAGGCACCCAGAAACAACGGCAGCAGCCAGACTTTGCTTTTCATGATTCCGGGACGAAGTGATCAGGATGATTCGGACGGGTGACGACTTCCCGCCGCAACTGCCGCCGGTTCGCGTTCTTCCATGGAAATCCGCCTTCAAGCAGCGAATGGATGGCGAGCAGAAGCATCAGCGAAAACGGATAGAAAAGAAGCAGGCCGGACCAGTCATGCCACGTGGTTCTCGCCCATTCGGAGTTGCCATACTCGGCGATTACGAAAATCGAAATCACCCGCAGGGCGTTGCCGAGGATCGCCAGAGGAAAGGCGGATAGGAAAAGCAACACCCGTTTCCACATCGCCATCTTGTCCGCGATGTAGGCCCAGGCCGCCGATATCATCAGCAAGGCCATCAGCGAGCGAATGCCGCTGCACCCCTTCGCGATGTCCAGCGGCTTCCAGTCTCCGTGGATCGGCAGAACTTTGGTTCCCTCCACATAGGTTTCCACGCCGAGCAATCCCGAGCCATGATGGGCCAACGATGTGGCTAACAACTGGAGGTGGGTCGTCGCCTGTTGGAAACTTGGCAGCGGGATCGCCAGCCAGAAAAAGAAAATCGGGAAGGTCAGGATTTTAGCCACCCGCCATCCCCAAAGATACATCGCCGAGCCCCACAAAATGAATGGCAGCGCGCCCATGGTGATGCGCGGTTGGAGCGTCCTGAAACCCGCCGCGTAAAACAACACTCCGACCAGAATGGCCGCCAGTCCCCAATAACTGCCATCACTCACAGCCGTCTTGAGATCCTTCAACCGATAGATGATGAGCCCCGCGATCACAAAGGGAAACAAGACCCCGTGTTCATAGTCCAGGTCGTCATTCCACGCGCTCTTCAACCATCCCGTCGCCGAAAAATCCCGTTCGGCACCGTAGCGCAGCTGGAACGCGTAAAACCACACCAAGACCGCCACCGAGAGCGCGATCGAAACCCACAATCCCGGATTCGAGTGAGTCTCGCCGATCGACTGACGTTTGCCCGATTCGGGCTCGGTTGGGTTTAAGGACATCAGTGGGGAAAGGAATGGACGATTTCCGAGCAAAGTATTGCCGACCGTCCCGGCACTGTCAACAATCCGCCCGCCTCGCCGTTTATTGCACTTTCTTGCCCATGAAAATCATCAGTGGAACCGCTCACCGCGCCCTTGCCGAACGAATCGCGGAAAACCTCGGCCAACCGCTCGCAGACGTCCACGTCTCCGCATTTCCCGATGGTGAAACCGAAGTGAAAATTAACGAAAACGTCCGCAATGCCGACGTTTTCATCATCCAACCGAGCTGCCCGCCGACCAACCACAACATCATGGAGCTGCTCATCATGGTGGATGCGGCACGCCGGGCCAGTGCGGAGAGAATCACCGCCGTCATGCCGTTTTTCGGCTACGCCCGGCAGGACAGGAAGGATCAACCGCGCGTCCCGATCACCGCCAAGCTGATTGCCAATTTGCTCACCTCCGCCGGCGTGAACCGGGTGCTGACGATGGATCTCCACGCACCTCAGATCCAAGGGTTCTTTGACATCCCCGTGGATCATCTTTACGCGAAATCCGTCCTTATCAGTTATCTCCGCGAACGTCACCCGGACACCTCGAACCTCACCGTCGTTTCGCCGGATGTCGGCGGTGTAAAAATGGCCCGCGCCTACGCCGACGCGCTCGGAGCCGAACTTGCGATCGTCGCCAAACACCGTGTCAGCGCGACCCGTGTGGAAGCGATGAACGTAATCGGCGAAGTCGAAGGCCGCGATGTCCTCCTCGTCGATGACATGACTGAAACCGCGGGAACACTCACCGCTGCCGCGGAAATTCTCCACAAGCACGGCGCCAAACGCGTTTACGCCGGCGTTTCCCACGCGATTCTCGGCGAGCTCGCTCATCAGCGGATCCGGGATTCGTCGATCGAAGAGGTCATCACCACCGATTCCGTGCCTCAAGCCGCCGGACCGAAAGTCCAGGTCGTCGGCATCGCTCCCCTGCTCGGCGAAGCGATCCGCCGGATCCACGGCGGGCAGTCGATCACCTCGCTTTTCACCGTTTGATCGACCGTTCCGCGGTTTCCCGAACAATTTTTTGACAAGCGCCCCTCAGGCAGCTACACACCCCGCCCCCGTACTGGGTGCAGTAATCCCCGGCGGCTACAACTACAAACGACCTACAGTCATGGCCAAGAAGACATCACTCAAAGCAGCCCCGCGTGCACGCAGCGGAACCGGACGCCTCAAACAAATGCGCCGCGAAGGCTGGGTTCCATCCGTGATCTACGGAAAAGGCACCGAAAACATCAACCTCAAGGTCGATGCGAAGACCTTCACCGAACTCCTCGCCCACAGCAGCTCGGAAAACATCCTCGTCAATCTCGACATCGAAGGTCACGGCATCCGTCTCGCGTTCCTCCAATCCGTCCAGCACGACTCGCTTTCCGGCATCACGCTTCACGCTGATTTCCGTGCCATCGACGAAAACACCGCCATCACCGCCCACATCCCGACCCACCTCAACGGTGAATGCGTCGGCGTCAAAGCCGGTGGCCTCGTCGAGCAATACGTTCACGCCATCGAAATCACCTGCCTTCCGAACGACCTTCCGGAAACCATCGAAGTGGACATCAGTGCCATGGACATCGGCGCTTCGCTCCACATTGGTGAAATCAAATTCCCAGCCGGTGTCAAAGCCACCCATGCGGCCGACGTCGTCGTCGCCCACATCGGCAAGCCAGCCGCCGCCGTCTCGGAAGCAGCCGCCGCGGTTCCTGCCAAGTAAGCGATCCATTCGTTTCTCTCAAAACGCCCGGTCTGCTCACGCGGACCGGGCGTTTTTCTTTCCAACACCCTTTTTCACCCAAAAATTCGTCAGATTCCGACGATCCCGGCGGAAACGCCCTTCTCCACACGGCGGACGGCCTCGCTGCGGAAAGCTTCCCGCCGGAGACGATTGATGAAGGCATCGGTATCACGCCAGATCCACCGGTAGAACTCCGCATCGTTGCCGCCGAGAGCAACCAGCGCGCCACGGTGGTTCACCCACAAAACGGTTCCCGCCGCGAGAGCCCTCAGGCGGAAGAGCGCGGACCACCTGGCACCGAATTTGCCCCGGCCTCCCTCATCGGCCAGGCGTGAGCGATGGAAGGAAATGTGCCCGGTTTCATCGCTGATGATCAGATCACACATTCCCCGCAGGGCCGCATCTTCGCCATGTTTCCGGAGCATCTTGTAGTAAACATTGCTGACGATTTCGGTCCCTAGCAGCGCCTGCAGCTCGAAGCGCACGCCAAGGAACCTCCGGACTCCGCAGAAGAGCGAAAAACTCCAGTGGCTTTGGATTTCCTCCGCACCGAGCCGCCGCAACATGCCGCCCAACAGCCGCGAGTGTTCCTTTTCCTCGTTGAACCAAAGGTCGATCACCCGCTTCACCGCCGGATCCGACAGATAGCGGTCACGATTCCAGGCGATGAGATAAGCCGGTCCTCCGCCGTCACCGAGCTGGAACTGCTGGATCGAACATGTTAGTTTTTTCAACATACGGCCGGTGAGCTTGAGAGGAGCGTCCCAATCCGGCTCGGGGCGGTTCTTTGAGTTCCTGTCGAAATGTCTGACCCATTTTTCGTAGTTCATGTTGATGCGGGGTTACGCCCGCAACCTGGTTCCCGAATGAGGAGGCCGGATGTACGTTCCGTGAAGACTTGGTGAAAACCGCGCTTCACGACCGGCACCGCCCTTCCGGAGCCGCGCTGACTTCTGGATTGGACTTTCATGCTCCACAGTTAACCCTCCCCGCATGTTCAACCTCATCGTCGGCCTCGGAAATCCCGGGCGCCAATACGAAGACACCCGCCACAACGTCGGGTTCATGGTGCTGGACCGGATGGCCGCCGCCGCTGGTGTGACCTTCCAATCCGTGCCGAAATGGCAGAGCCACATGACCAAGCTTCCCGGCTCCGGCACCATCCTGCTCAAGCCGCAGACCTTCATGAACTTGAGCGGCCGCGCCATCCAGCAGATCCTCTCGTTTCACAAATGGCCGCCTTCCGAAATGCTTGTCATCTACGACGATGTCGCCCTGCCACTCGGCAGCCTCCGCTTTCGCGAAAAAGGATCCGCCGGCGGACACAACGGCATCAAATCCATCCTCCAGCACCTCGGGAACGACGAATTTCCCCGGCTAAAGCTCGGAATCGGCGGCAGCCAGCCCGGCGAAATGGTCGGTCACGTCCTCGGGAAATTTTCCCCGGACGAAAAACCCGTTCTCGAAAACATGCTTGCCACTGCTCTGGAAGCCGTGCAGCTTTCGCGCTCCCAAGGAATCGCCGCTGCGGCGAATCGCTATCACACTCGTAACAATCCACCACCACCATCCGATGAGTCGCAAATATCAAGGCCTGATCGTCCTTAACACCAAGTCCCTCGAAGGCACCGTTGATGAACTCGTCAGCGCCGTTTCCAAGGATTTCGAAGCCGAAGGCGTGAAAATCGACAAGGTCGCCCAGCTCGGCCGCCGCCAGTTCGCCTACGAATCCCGCCACCTCGAGGCCGGTCACTACGTCAACTACACCTTCCAAGGCGCACCTGAAGCGATCACCAAGATCCAAAGCCGCCTCAAGCTGAACACCCACGTGCACCTTCAGCATTTCCAACGGATCGCCTGAGTTTTCCGCTCGCATCCGGCAGAGCAACCCCCAGCATTCCACTTGTTATGGCCAATCTCAACAAAGTCATGCTCATCGGAAATCTCACCCGGGATCCCGAATTGCGCCACACCCCGAAAGGTACTGCCGTCGCCGAACTCGGCCTCGCCATCAACCGGGTTTGGAAAGACGAACAAGGCCAGAAGCAGGAGGAAACCACCTTCGTCGACGTCACCCTCTGGGGCCGTCAGGCGGAGCTCGCACAGCAGTACCTTGCCAAAGGCCGCCCGGTTTATATCGAAGGCCGCCTGAATCTGGATACTTGGGACGACAAGGCCACGGGCCAAAAACGCAGCAAGCTCAAAGTCATCGGCGAGAACCTCCAGTTCCTCTCCTCTGGGGAAAGGGGTCCCGGAAACGGATCCTCTCAAGGCGGTGGCGGCTATTCCCAGCAATCCTCGTCCGCCCCCCAACAACGCTCCGGCCCGCCGCAAGGCGCCTCCGCAGCTCCGGTCGACGACTTCCAGGAAGACGACGACATCCCGTTCTGATTTTCGATAGATCTGTTTTCTGAAAAGCGAGGCCGCGCAAGCAGCCTCGCTTTTTTCGTGTTTGAGTCTTTGCTTCCCGATTCTCCAATGCACTTGGAAATTTTTCATCTGCGGGAAATTAGCTTCTCGTCCTCTTTCTTTCGCCGCGATACGCGTCGAAACGCATCTGAAAAAATCTTCACCCCGCGCTAACCCATAGCAGAATTGTAATTTCTGAGGTTCTCATCAGCACGGTAAAAACCCGACTGGACACCTGCCCGAGTAAAAGCCGAGGTAAGCCATGATTCAAACAATTGATGAGCTTGCCCAAGGCGCGATTCAATTGCCGCCCGACCAAAGGTTTACGCTCGCACAGCGCATCCTGGCAAGTGTCGAACCACCGGGGGATTCTGAGATTGATAAAGCTTGGGCTGCTGAAATCCTTGACCGCATGAGGCGATTCGACTCCGGAGAAACGAAGGGGATCCCGGCGGTCGATGTCTTTGCGAAGATGGACCAGCGCTTGGCTCGATGAATCTGGAATTTCTTCCGGAGGCAGCGGCCGAGTTTTTCGAAGCAGGTGAAAACCACGAGGAAAAGTAACGTGGTCTTGGAACCCGCTTCGGAGCTGAAATCCGGGAGATCTGCGCGACGATTTTGGCTCTTCCATTACTGTGGCGGGAGCGCGACGGAGGTTTCCGGCGGGTCAACCGTCCTGTATTTCCCTACTACGTCGCCTATCATATCCGCGGCAATACCATAGTGATTGCGGCCGTCGCGCATGGAAGCAGACACCCAGACGACTGAAAGCGACACTCGGAATAAACCAACGCGATGCTCCTCGAATCTGCATCGGTTTCCCTTGGCCATGCCATGGAACTGCCATTAGCCTGCGGGCAGATTGATTGAAGTTCGTTTCCAACGCGGCCTGTACCTGCCGGAACTCGACCTGTGGCTGGACCCATGGGATGCGAAGCCTCGCGCTTTTGTTTCCCACGCCCATGCGGATCACTTCGCGCGGCATGAATCGGCGCTGTGTTCAGATGTCACCGCCGCGCTGGTGAAACGCCGGTTTCATCTGGCGGAAAACCGAATCGAAGCGGTTTCATTTCACGTGCCAATCGTCCGCGATGGTTTCCGGCTGAGACTGCTGCCGGCCGGCCACATTTCCGGCTCGGCGATGTTGCATGTCACCCGCATCAAGGACAACGCGAGCCTGCTTTACACCGGTGATTTCAAAACCCGCCGCGGACGCACGGCGGAGTCCGTCAATTTCCTCAGCGCCGACACGCTCATCATCGAAACCACCTTCGGGCTGCCGAATTTCGAGTTTCCGAACCCGATGGAAATCGAAGCGTGCATCCTGCGCTTCATTCAGGACGCATTTTCCGACGGAGAAACGCCCGTATTGTTAGGCTATTCTCTGGGCAAGGCACAGGAGGCGCTCGCGTTGATCACCGAACATGGCATTCCCGCGCTGCTTCACCCGGCCGTCGCCGCGATGACCGCGGCCTGCCGCGAGGCCGGCTTCGACATGCTGCCGGAACCGGTGGAGTTCGACGGTCACGCGCCTCCCGGCCATGTCGTCATCGTTCCGCCGAATGCGATCCGGTCGAAATTGATGCGCGGATTGAAAGCGAAACGCACGGCGATGCTCACCGGCTGGGCAATGCAGCCTGGTTCGAAATACCGTTATCGAGTCGATGAAGTCATCCCTCTTTCCGACCATGCCGATCACTCCGGACTGATGGAATGCATCACGCGCGTCCGGCCGAAACGAATCCTAACAGTCCACGGCTTCGCCAAAGAATTCGCCGCGGAATTGCGGACCCGTGGCATGGATGCCTGGTGCGCGATGGGCGGCGACCAGCTGGAACTATCGATCGCCCAAGCCGCTCAACGGCCCGGCGGCACTTCCACCCGGGCCATCCGCGCGATCTGTTCGTTGGCGGATTTCGGCGACCTCTGCCGGCTGGTCGGCGAAACCAGCAGCCGTGTGGCGAAAACCGAATTCCTCGCAACCTACCTGCGCGGACTGGCGAACGATGAAGACCTCCGGCTCGCCGCGGTTTGGCTAACAGGCGAGGCTCTGCCGCGGAAATCCGGAAGACGTCAGTTGCACGTCGGCTCGGCCACCATCCGGCGGGCCTTGGTTTCACTGCCGAATGTCAGGGAGGAACGCTATCGCGAAATTTCACTCGCCCAGAACGACACCGCCCGCACGGCGCGGTTGGTGCTTCAGGAAATCCACCTCCGGCCGGAGCCTCTTGATCTCCCTGGACTCGCCGCGTTTTTCGAAGAACTGGTGGCGGCGACCGGATCACTCGACCGCATCGCACGTCTGGCCGCCCGGCTGGCCACGCTGCATCCGGTGGAAGGTGAAACACTCGTCAAGTTGCTAACAGGTGACCTGCGGATCGGCCTCAAGGAAGGGCTGGTCGAGGACGCGATCGCCGCCGCATTCGATGTTGTACCCGCCGAAGTCCGACATGCCCACATGCTCACCGGCGACATCGGAGAGACCGCTCTGTTAGCGAGGCATCACAAACTCGCGGAAGCCACGCTCCGCCCGCTGGTGGCGGTGAAGTGCATGCTTGCGGCTCCGCTTGAACGCGATGAGGAGGATGACACTCCCCTTTTCGAGAAGCTTCCATTCGCACCGCCGTTCTGGTTGGAGCCGAAATACGACGGCATCCGCGCGCAACTCCACAAACTCGGAAACGACGTCGCCCTGTTTTCCCGCGACCTGCGGCCGCTCGACGAATTCCCCGAACTCCTCGCAGCCGCCCGTCAGCTCGACGGCGACTTCATCCTCGACGGCGAGCTGATCGCCTTCGCCGAGGGTCGCAAACTCGGCTTCGCGGATCTTCAGAAGCGCCTTGGAAGAAAAACCGCCGATGGTGATTTATTCCTAACCGAACAGGGAGCGGATCACACGGTACCGTTGCGATTCATCGCCTTCGATCTTCTCTGGCATGACGGAATCGACCTGTTGGAGCAACCCTTGATCGACCGGCGGGCGAAGCTCGAAACCATGACGCTCGGCGCGCCATTCGAAATCATTCCCCTGCATTCCGCCGAGCACACCGGAGAAATTGAGGCTGCCTTCAAGCAGGCCATGCAGGACGGCCATGAAGGACTCATCGCGAAAGACCCACAAAGCTCCTACTCGCCGGGGAAACGCGGAAAATCATGGATCAAACTCAAGGGTGTGATGCCGACGCTCGATTGCGTGGTCGTCATCGCCGAGCAAGGACACGGCAAACGCTCGGATGTTCTATCCGATTACACGTTCGCCGTGCGTGACGAGGAGACCGGCCAATTGCGGGTTCTCGGCAAGGCCTACTCCGGCCTGACCGACGATGAGATCGAGGATCTGACCGAACATTTCACACGGCAGACGATCCGCAAGGAACGTCGCAAGCGGCACGTCGAGCCGGACATCGTGCTGGAAATCGCCTTTGACGCGATCCGTCCGTCACCGCGCCACGACTCGGGACTGGCGCTGCGCTTCCCCCGCATCAAGGCGATCCGTCGGGACAAGTCGATCGACGACATCGACACGCTGCAATCTGCTAGGGCTCTTCTTTAGCGGGTTCCGTATCGATGCCGTATTTCAAGGCGAACTCGGCGGCGGCCTTGGCATCCTTCTTCGGCCAGTTTTGATAGATACTCTCCAGCGTGGATTTGCGCTCCGAGCCTTCGGGAAGGGTGAGCGCCCATTGCACGGCGACCTGCGGCTCATATTCGGCAACGGTCTCGGCATAGGTGGCGACCGAAGCGTTTTTCGCAGGGCCTTCGGGAGCGCCGGTGAGCCATCTTCCGGCTGCCAGATAATCCTGCTGCGTCCATTGGCCGATGAGATTGTCCGCGCATTCCCTGACGTCGCTCTCCGGCAGGTTCTGCGCCATCCAGTCGATCCAACGGCCGGTGTCCTGCTTGGTGTTGAAATAGGAAAGCCCGGCGGCGAAACGGGCGCTTTCCTCAGGAGTTAGTTTGGATTTGGCGATCCATTCCTTCACGGTATCGAAGTTCTCGTTGGAGAGATTACGTCCCATGCTTTCGAGAGAGTCCTTGAGAATTTCATCACCCTGCTCGCTGTCCGGCAGCGTTGCCAAATGGTCGCGAAGGGCGGCAAGAATCGCGGTGCGTTGTTCGGGAGTCTTCCCCGACTCGACCAGAGCGTCGATGGCCGCCGATGAATCCTCCAGTTTCATTTCCCCAATCAGCTTGAAGGCGAGTTTCGGATCGGTCTGGGCGGCTCCGGCGATGATGTTGCGTTTCGCGGACTCGTCGGCGATGTCCGGATGAGCGGACTCGTTGACGCGGATCCATGCGAGCGCGGCCAGCGGAGAGTCCTTCGCCCAGGCCATAAGGGACGAGGCGACAACCTGTTTCCCCATCATGCTGTCGCCTAACAAATCAGCCGACTCCGAGTAAAGCGCGAGTGCCGCCGCCGGATGATCGTCGCCAAGCATCATGATGGAAAAGCCGATGAGATTGCGGCGGTTTTCCTGGGTGAGGGATTTGTCATCGCGCAGTCCGGCGATGACGAGCTTCAGCTGGGATGCGTCGAGTTCCATCAGCCGGTTCATCAAGTCCATCGCGCGGCTGTCGGATGCGTCTTCCGCCGTGCCGCCGGATTTTTCCTTGAGTTCCATTTCCTTGGCGAACGCGACAAGTTCCGCAGCCATGGCATGCGCGTCGCTCTCACCATCCTGCCGCTGGCGCTTGGTGATCCGCGGGTCATCGGATGCATTTGCGGGAGCTGAGGAAATCCCGAGTTTCTCCGCTTGTTCGACGAGTAGGTGGTGATCCGCCCGCAGGGTGGCGAGGCGCTGTTGATGCATCCAACCCATGGCCCCGCCGACGACGAGAATCAGAAGCGTGGTCGCTAACGGAAATTTTATGTCACGCATCATTTCAACTGCTTGAGAATTTTCTCGCGGAGTGTCGGGTCTGAAATCATCCCCGCGAGTTGTTGGGCGACTTCCAGATTCGAGTGGGCGGAATAGCCTTCCAGGAACGCGACGAGCACATCGTCGCTGCCGGAACTTTTCTGGTATTGGAGAACGAGTTCCGAAGCCGCTTCAAAATCGAATTTCCCTCCGGCCTGCGCGGCCTCGGCCAAGGCCTTGCCGGTGATGCTGTCGGTCTGGCCGGGAGCCTGCTTGTCGAGCCAGGCCCGCAGGCTGTCGGCCTCGGCGCGGCTGATGTCGCCATCGCGACCTAACATTTCAAACTGGGAAGTCGCCGTTTGTTTCGCGGCTGCGGCCCGTTCCGCGGGGCTGGCCTGCACGGAATCGAGAAACAACGAGACTTTTTCGTATCCGCCACCGCTGCTCGCCAGTTGTTCGGCGATGTTAGCAAACGAACCTTCACGCTCGTCAGCGGGAATGAGCTGGCGCACGAGATCGGCATAGGCTTTCTGCTCGTTAGGTGAGAGGTCGGTGAACGGCAGTTGTTCTAGAATTTCCCGCCGCTGGTCTTCCGGCAGCGCCTGAATTCTCAGGGCCGCGGCCGCCAGATCCGAGGATAACAGGTTTTCCAGAACTTCGGACTCGAACTTCGACCGCATCTCGCTCTTTCCGTCGAGTGTCCGGCTTTCGAATTTTCCTTCGGCAATCTGACGGTCGAACCACGCGATGGCGCCTGCCGAATCCTTCTTCATCCACTGCTCGAAGGCGGTCGCCAATTGCCAGCCGACCGAGCCGGATCCGCTTTCTATCTGATCGACAAATCGCGCGAGCGCATATTGCGGGTCGAGCTTGATCAGTGGCTCGAGGATCATCGCGATGAGCGCCTCGCGGTCTTCATCGGATAGATCGAGTCCGGCGATTTCATCGAGCGCGGCGATCATTTCCTCGCGGGTCATGTTTTTTAGCCGCTGTTGGAGATCGATCATCGCCCTCAGTTGGGCCTTTTCGCCACCGTTCCGGACAGCGGCCATCGCGGCCGGCATCCGTTTCCAATCGATGGCATCCTTGGCAGCGGAATGACCGCCTTTCGCATGCGGAGCATCCGGAACGCTTCCCGATGCAAGAGCGACGGAGATTTTTCCGCGAAGCTCCTGGCCATCGTGCTCTAGCGAGGAAATCGACCGCATCTGGCTGGCGTTCCAAACACCGACGAGAATCAGGGCCGACAAGGGCGGGATCATGTGAGAGGCTTTCAAACAAGAGAGGTTTCGCTGCATGTCCATGATCCGTCAAGGCGGACGAAATCCTGCGGATTTAAAAAGCGGCGCTTTCCCTCGCCCGACAATCCTGCGATGGATTCCGGCCATGAGTTCATTTCTCAAAATTACTTTCGCCGCGTCGTTCGCCGCATTCTTCGTATCGTGTGCAGCACCCACCGCTCCATCCTCGTCCGGTCGCGACGTTTACGGCCATCGCCCGGGGCCGAAGGGGTTCAAAACGGTCATCATCGACGCCGGCCACGGCGGTAAGGACAGCGGAGCGACCAGTCCCCACACCGGCCAGCACGAAAAAGACCTCGCGCTCGATACCGCCAAGCGCATTGCCAATGACCTGAGCCGCGATTTCAAGGTCGTCATGATGCGCAGCGATGACACTTTCGTGGATCTCGATGAGCGCGTCGCCCGCGCCAACCAATACGGCGGTGCCATCCTCGTCAGCATGCATTATAACAGCGGCCCGTCGGGCATCCGCGGTCCGGAGACTTATTACTGGCGCGTGGACAGCCACGGACTCGCCGTCCGCTGTCAGAAGGCGATGGCCGGAGTGAGTCCGGTGGAAAGTGGCAATCGCGGGATGGTCCGCCGCCGGATCCGCCTGACCCGGAATCCGGAAATCCCCTGCCTGCTATTAGAAGGTGGATATTTGAGCAACGCCGCCGAAAGCCGCCAGATCAGCGATCCCGGCTACCGCCAAAAGCTGGCGAATGCCATCGCCGGCGCGATCCGGACCCAAGCCGCCGTGGGCGATGCCGGGACCGGTCCGCTGCCACCTCCGCTGAATGCGCCGCCGAGCCGGCCAACGGATGCCCACGAGTGATTTCATTTTCGAAGCCCCATGATGTCGCGCCAACTCTGGATCACCGTCGGCACGGCGGTCGTTAGCTTCGCCTTGGGGCTGGCATTGGCACCGTCGTTGCGGAAATCGGATGCAGGAGCGATTTCCGAGATCCGCCAAACGAAATCCGGTGACAGGACTCCGTCAGGAACCCTGTCAGGCGATGCGAGGGAAATCACCAGCCACAACCGTGTTGGTAAGAGGGACGAGAAAACGAAAAATACGGAGCCAAGAATTTCGATTCCACTAAGCACTGTGGAAAAGCGGATCAAAGATCAGCCTTTCGACTCGGACTTCATGTATCTATCCTCCTTCTTGGAGAGAGATCTGCCTTACCTCGGAGCTACGGATGCGGAAGCGGCGAAACTCATGAATTCGCTAAAACAAGCTCAGACCGACCTCCTGACAGGCGAGCGAAATCTCCTTAAAGTCGTCCAAACGGACAAAACGCGAATACAGCTTGATACCAGTGCCATGCAGCCCGTTTACGCCTCGGCAATCCAACGATTTCAAGACGACATCCGCTCGACCCTTTCTCCCGAAGCAGCAAACCTTTTGATTTCGTCGATCGATTGGAATCAATTCTACCCCGCTGGCAAAGAATCCTCTCCGATATTCAAAATCATCCGGAGAACCTCGGGCGAAGTGGCCGGGGTATTAACAATGGGCGATATTGTAAAATGGTACATGATCCCTGGCGACTTCGCGGATGACGGCAAGCCGATCCCGGCGGATTCGGGTTTTGACCATTGGAAACCTTACCTCAAGGGACTTACCCTGCTTCCCCAGAATGAGAAGTGATCTTGCACGCTCGCCCGGAAAATGGATGCGAATTTCTCAAGATTTCCCGGTTGACACCCTGAAATCGGCTCCCTAGTTTCCCCACCCCTTCGCACATCCCGTGTGTCCGAAGCTATTTTTTATTACAAGCACATGAAGACGTTTTCCGCCAAGCCGCATGAAGTCGAGCGCAAGTGGTATGTGATCGACGCCAAGGGCAAGATCCTCGGCCAAGTCGCTGTCGAGGCCGCACGCCTCCTCCGCGGCAAGCACAAGCCTACTTTCACCACCCACGTTGATACCGGCGATTTCGTCGTCGTGATCAATGCCGATCAAGTTGTCCTTACCGGCACCAAGGAAACGTCCAAGATCTACACCCGTTTCTCCGGCTACGTCGGTGGACAAAAGGTTGAGACTCCCCGTCTTGTTCGTGAGCGCCGCCCGGTGCTTCTCGTCGAGCGCGCCGTCTGGGGCATGATCCCGAAGACCCGCCTCGGTCGCGCCCAATTCGGCAAGCTCAAGGTGTATGCCGGTGAGTCCCACCCGCACGAAGCCCAAGCGCCTGTCGTCCACGCCGTCAAATAATTAACTTTTTCTCCAAATGACCGCCACCACCACTCAAAGCGCCACCGGCCGCCGCAAAACCGCAGTCGCCCGCGTCTGGATGACCGAAGGCACCGGCCAGATCACCATCAACAGCCGCACCTTCGAGGAATACCTTCCTACCATCGAGCTTCAGAACGCCGTACTCGCACCGTTCCTCGCCGTCTCGCTTTCCAACAAGTTCGACCTGAACGTCGTCGTCAAGGGCGGCGGCAAGCAGGCCCAGGCGATTGCGATCCGCCACGCGATTTCCCGCTCGCTCACGCAAGTGGACCCGGAACATCGCAAGGTCATCAAGCCACTCGGATTCCTCACCCGTGACCCACGGATGAAGGAACGGAAAAAGCCAGGTCAACCGGGTGCCCGCGCGCGCTTCCAGTTCTCCAAGCGTTGATCCTTCAGGATTTCACAAAAACCGCACTTCTTACGAGGTGCGGTTTTTTTGTGTTCAAAAGTAGTCGGGGACTTCAGTCCGCTCTTCGTTCATTTGAAGAACGGACTGAAGTCCCCGACTACTCTCTCAAACAATCTTCAACCGCGCCAGGTCCTGGGTATCGATGAGCCCCACCGGTTTCCCGTCGTCATTCAGCACCACGATATCGTCGATTCGGTTTTCGCCGATGGTCTTGAGGACTTCCACAGCGAGCGCGTCCGCTTGAACCGTGATCGGATGGCGGGTCATGAGTTGCGCCACTGGCTTTTCACCCAGCAAAGGATCATTCCGGAAACTTCGGGCGAAGTCACCGTGGGTGAAAATTCCGGCGAGACTGCCATCCGGTTTCAGGATCAGGCAGGCACCCGCACGGGCACGGTTCATCGAATCCAGCGCGGCAAACACATTTCCCTCCTCGGTCACGGTCGGCAGCTCGGCATCGGCGCGCATAATGTCGGACACCCGGGTGAGCAGGGCGCGTCCGAGCGAACCGCCTGGATGAAATCTGGCGAAGTCCTCTTCGGTGAATCCACGGGACTCCAGAAGCACCATTGCCAGGGCATCTCCCATCACGAGCATCGCGGTGGACGAGGAAGTCGGGGCAAGGTTGAGCGGACAAGCCTCGCGCTCGACCGAGGTGTCCAGCGTCACCTCGCTGAATCGCGACAACGTGGAGCCGGTCTTGCCGGTCAGCGCGATCAATTTCACGTCGAAGCGCTTGATGAACGGCAGCAGGTCGAGCAGCTCGCGGGTTTCACCCGAGTAGGAAAGCGCGAGCACGGCGTCGCCGTCGGAAAGCAGGCCAAGGTCGCCGTGGAGGGCGTTCTGCGAATCGAGAACCACCGCAGTGGCACCGGTGGAATTGAGCGTAGCCGCGATTTTATGCCCGATGTTCCCGGATTTCCCCACGCCGACCACCACGATTTTCCCGCGGTTTTCGAGAGTCCCCTGAAGGATCTTCACCGCGACGACCAGCGACTTATCGAGGCGCATCGCCATCCGGCTCAGGCCGTCAATTTCGGTTTCGATCACGGAGCGGGCACGCGCCAAGTAGTCCATGACCCATCACAAGCCCAGATTCAGGCACTTGGCAAGTGGAGCTTGGCTCAAGTCGTCTCCTGTTGGTTTTGGGGATGAAATGCTCCGCCGCCTTTCGCCTCGCAATCCGCCGCGGAGCCGCCAATGTTTGCGCATGAAAACCTTGATTGCATCGATGCTGATCGGCGGTCTCCTGCTGGCGACGGGCCGGGCTACCACCATCACGGTGGTGCCGATTTACGAGCCTATCAGCCTGCACGGCACCGATGGAGACGAAGCCGTCTCGGAAGTGGGCGAAGCGCTGCAAGCCTCGGTGATGCCCCGTCCAATGGCGCTGACCGGAGCCTTTCCCGAAGTGCTGGTGGACGCCATCCGCAACCCGCACCTGATCCCGACGAACAACCCGAACTACAAGGTGCAGGAAGTGAACCTGCTGGTGCTTTGCAACGTCGGAATCAGCGGCGAAATGATCGACGGAACCCTAACCGTCCGCCTCAACATCGCCGAACTGGCCATCCCGACGGAAGTGGATCTAACTACCCGTCAGATCCTGAACCTCGCCATTGTCGCGCTCCGCAAAACGCTGGATGAATACCAGCACCATCAGGTTTCGGCGCTTCCAGTCAACCTGCTCATCGAGGGAGCCGACGATGCGAAAGCCGGCCTGCGCGACCTTGCCACCAAGTTCGTAATCGGCGGTGATCCAGCGGCAAATTGATTTTCACTTCTCTTGCAGCACAGCCTGATCCTCCGGCGACAATCCGGCTTTCCAGGTGACGGCGGCATCCGGCTGGCTGAGGGACCATTGCTTGTCCAAAGTTTGGAGAGCCTTTGCACGGTATTCAGGAGACTCGATGTGATTGGCCAGCTCCGCGGCTTTTGAATATTGATCAAAGCCGGTCAGGGCACGGATGGAGCCGGAGTAAATGGCATCCCGTTGCACACCGGCGGGCAAACCGTCCAACCATTGGGCGGCGGCATCAGGGCCGGGCATCATCCAGGCCCCGACAATCTTGTTGAGTTCGTCCGGTATAACGGTGGCGGAGGCGTTTCGTTCCAGCCAGGTATCCAGCGCGGCTTTCGGGTCCTTGCGAGCGGTCGCCGCTGCCAGGGACATATCGAGATTCTGGCGTTCGAGATCGGTGACTTGAAGGGAATCGACATAGGCCAAAGCCGCATCCGGTTCCATCGTCGCCCATTTGGCCACCATGCTGTTCCTGACTCTTGCTAGATCTTCCGGTCGTCCGGTGGCGGCCGCGCGGTCCAACAGTTTCTGCCTCATTTCCGGATTCTCGCCGACGCATCCCGCCCAGATTCCGAGATAGTCGGCGACCTTATCGGGTGCGAGGTATGCCAGTTGCTGGAATGCCCGCTCAGGATCGGTTTCCACCATGGTGATCGTCGCATTGAGAAGCAGGTTTTCAGAGGATTCCCGCTGCTTTTTCGTTAGATCCCCTGACCTCAGCCAGGTCAGCGCCGCCTCCGGTTGATCCGCAGCCCACAACATGAATGTCTGGGTAGTAAGGATCCGTCCCATGCTTCCTTCGACATCGGGCTGACTTCCCAGGTAGGCGAGTGCCGCGGGTCCGTCCTTGAGGGTCCACCAGCAAACGATCTCCCTGCCCATTTGGAAATACGGCGCCCGCCGTTCAAACCCGGGCGGAATGCTCCGGAGAAATTCCGCAATCTCCGCCGAAGTCATCTTGCCGAGCAACCGCTCCATCTCCGCCAGCATTTCGAAATCGTATGTTGGATCCGGCGATTCCTGCCAAATCAAGTTGAGCCGCTTGCGGATCGCATCGTAGCCAGGCCGGGATGATCCGGCGGACGATTCCCGCTCCGGCTCTAACACAGGACGATGCCGGGAGTTGTTGGCGCTCACGCCAGCCGCTTTGGCATCGGCGCGGCCTTTGAGATTTCCACTCAGTCCAGCCAGAATCACGATGGCGACACCCGCGATAATGATGCCGTAGCGGCTGAAGAAGTTAGGGATTTTCATGAACCTCGGGGGTGGTGATTTCTTTCTGAATAGAGGGTTTCTGATTGATCAGCCACGCCGCGGCTTTCCCGGGCGCAAGCTCCGACCAATGGGCGTAGTGGGACTTTAGCTTCGTCATTTCGAGGTTCATTGTTGGATTACTCCCGCTCCACGGGGTCCAACCGCCACGGATGGAGGAAGCGGCCAGTGCATTCATGACGCCTTCGCGCAACGGTGGAGATTGTTGCTCCAACTCGTCGAGTTGCTTCAAGGCAGCCTCCGGATCCCTCCCCACCCAGCGGGTGTAAGCATCCACCTGTGCCTTCAATGGCTGCGTGTTCTCCTTCGCCACCAGCCAGGCGAGGGCTGCTGTTGGGTCCTTTTCAGCCCAGCCCCTGGTGATCTTGTCGCGCGCCTGCTGCTTCTTGCCGTCATCCAATGCGAGGTCGTCCATCCCACCGAGAGCCGCCAACGGATCACCACGGCCCCAGGTTTCGGCAAACGCCCCCAAGCTAACAGCCTTCTCCTCGTCACTGCTGCCGCTGCGGGCCAGCTCCGCGAGAAATGCAGCCCGGTCTTCGGGAGTCGTGCTCAAGTCGCCGGCGAGTTTCAGCAGGGTCGCCTTGTGAACTTCGGCACCGTAGGACTTCGCCTTTTCCAACGCCATGGCAGGCGTGAGGCCGGATAACAGATTCGCCATCATGCGGGAAGGTTCCTGGCGTTTGAACTCGGATGATTTTTCCGCCCACCGATAGGCGGCATCGGGGTCCATCTTCATCCAGGCGGTCAGCGCGCTCGTGACCATCGTCTGGCGGACTCCTTCTTCCGGAAACGCCGTTGCCGACTCGATTGCGGCAACCGGATCGATCTGCCCCCATCGCTGATAGAGCATGGCCCTCTGGTATCGGCCCGCTTCCGAATCCGGAGCCGAGGAAATCTCCTCAAGCGCTTCCCGGATCTCGCCGATGGAATATCCACGGACGATCGACCACAACTCGCCGCGGGTGCGGGAATTCAGCGGACGCTTGAGCAACTGATGGAGGCTTTCCTTGCGGTCCGTGAAATCCCGTTGCGGGCGATCCCGTCGATGGGCTGCGGAAACCGGCGTTTCCAAAATATTTCTAACTTCCAATGCCGCGGCACCACTTCGATAGCCGATAAACGCCGCCACGCAGGCGGAAGCAGCGATGAGGAGAAACGTCCGGGTGCGCGCCATTTCCAAATATCTGATAGTTTCTCAGACGCTTGTCGATGAAAGAAGTGCCCCTTGCCTCATAAAAACGGATAGGACGACTCCGGATCAACCATCCCTCCGGATTTTTCCACAAAAAAAGGGGCCGCACACTCGTGCGACCCCAAATTCTTGTCATGAATTCTACTGAAAACGGGGATCCCCATCCCCTCGACGACGTAAAGTTCTCCTAAATCCCGGATTCTGTCATGTCACTAAATTATGGGACACCACCCGAACGGGGGAGGCGCATCCGTAACTCACGACAAATCAAGGAATCCACGGCGGATCGCCTCGCTGACGGCGGCCGGGAGGCTTCTGACGTGGAGTTTGTCGAAGCTGCGTTTGATGTATTCCGTGGCCGAATGCTGGCTGATCTTGAGTTCGTCGGCGATTTCCTGGCGGTTCAGGCCTTTTGCCGAGAGCTGGAGGACTTCGCATTCGCGGGCGGACAGGGATTCCGCCTCGGGAATCGGGCTGAGCTGGCGGAAGGTTTGCAGGATCATCCCTGCGATTTTGGGATCGAGCGGGGTGCCGCCTGAGAGCACTTCCTCCAAGGTATCCATCAAGCGGGTCGCGCTGCCGGCCTTGACCAGGTAGCCGTGCGCTCCAGCTTCAAGGGCGGCGAAGACCTTCGCCTTGTCGGTGAAGGCGGTGAGCACCAGGACACGCGCATCGGGCAGGAGCTCCCGCACCTTGCGGATGCCCGCGATGCCGCTCATGCCGGGCAGGCCCAAATCGGAAAGCACGAGATCCGCCACCAGTCCGCCGCGGAACGCCTCCAGCGCGTCTTCCATCGTGGAAAATCCGCCGACGCATTGATACCCCCCACGTTCTTCGAGAACCATCGACACCGACTCGCGGAAATCGGCGTGGTCCTCGATCAAGACCAGCCGGATCGGTTTTTCCTTCGTGGAGGGAGATGTTGCCATGAGTGGTTGTTTTAACGCATGTCCGGGCATTCGGAAAGCGAAGGTTTACGGATGCTGCGCCGATTGCGTGGAGTTCGAAAACTTTGGCAGACGCTTCCGCTTGCGCTCCAACGGCACCGAAAGTTCCAAGCGGGTGCCATTTCCGGGACTGCTATCGACTTTCAATTCCGCGCTCAGGGCTTCGGATCGTTGACGCAATGCGCGAAAGGTCGCCGGACGTTCCAACCGATCCGGATCGATACCGACGCCGTCGTCAGCGATCACCAGTCGGAAAATGTTGTCGTTTTTTTCCGCACGGATTTCCACCTTAGCCGCCTTGGCGTGACGCATGATGTTGTGCAATGCCTCGCGGAAATAGAGAAACAGATCGCGGTTGGCTTCTTCGGGTAGTTCGACCTGCCAGCCCTCTTCGTTGGCGCTGAATTTGCAATCCAGCGTCTCTAACATAATCGAAGCGGTTTCGCGCAGATGCTCGACGGTGCCGATGCGATGATCGCCCGATGGCCTGAGCAACCACACGATGTCGCGCACGGCGCTAACCGTTTCCGCGGCGATCCGCTGGATGCGCTTCAATTCACTCGATGGTCCGGAACGCCCTTCCGCCAGATCCGCGAACATCTGGATGCTTCCGAGATTGCTGCCCACTTCGTCGTGCAAATCCCCGGCGATGCGTTCGCGCACTTTCACCAATTCGCGATTGGCGTGGATGCGATAGCGGATCGGCAGCGCGATGATGAGAAACGCACCGCCCAACACCAGCAAGGCAATACCCGCCTGCCCCGTCCGCCGCCAACCGTCCACCAGGTTCCCAGCTTCCGTTTGCAACGCATACCGGCGCGATTCCAACTGGAGCCGTTTGTCGAGCTGGCCAAGCCATTCGCGCGTCGAGACCAGGTGGCCGTCGGGTCCGTAGCCGTCGCTGAGAGCGGCCGAACTCCAGAACCGTCCGCCCGGCGCGATCAGGTTCTGCATCCCGTCCGGCGAGCTTACGGCTTTTCCCAGGGCCAGATTTTTATCACCGGATAGAATCTCCACCTCGCTCAGGGCGAAATACGCCGGATAGGCGTCGAAGGCCTTCCACAGCTCCGTGGCCTTGATCCTAACATAACGCGCGCGGACAGGATTGAGTCCCAACAAGACCGGATTGTGCCCCGGATTCACCAGTTCCTTTTCGGAAATCACCGTCCACTTCGCCGCGTCACCGGATTCGCCAGTATCGGAAACCGCGATCGACAGCTTCTTGGGAAATCCCCATCCGCTGGGCAAATCCGACGTCGGCTTCTTCGCCGGAATCAATCGCACGGCATCCATCGAAACAGGTTCTCCCAGATCGACATACAATGATGCGCTCTCACTCGCCTTCTCCCGGCCTTCCGACATCCAGCCGACGTTGCCATGTTCCTCCGCCGGAATTTCCGGCAGTCCTAACGGCGTTTGCCCGTCAACAAGGAAGGGCGCGTTCCAATGCCACGGAGCCGACGAAGTCCCGCCGCCGATGCTGCGAACCTCCGCTCCCAACGCCACGTTCCGCTCGCCTTCGAATACCATCGCCTCGGCCCACGAGTGGACAAATGCCTTCTCACCTTCGGAATCCTGATTCAACCGTTCGGCGGAAATCCTCAGAGCCACCGCCTCGACCGGAGGCGATACCTGATAGAGAAACGGATGCCCCTTCCTCACCGGATTCGCGGTGGTGTTTCTCTCCTCTGCGACGAGCCGGACCACGTTTCCTTCCGCGTCCAACAGCTCCACCGTGAACGCGTCGGGCAGGCCATACTGCGCGTCCAATCCCTTCGCGTCATAAAGCCTCGCCGGCACCAGCGCCACCAGATCCACCACCGCGCTTTTCGACCAACGGACCTCAACCGCGAACCGTGCGTTCGCAGGCGGCGTGGCCAGCGTGTAAATCCCCACATAGCCGCCGGAGCCTCCTTGGTCGTCGATCGGGATCGCCGGAAGGTCCTTCATTTGCGGGTCGAGCGTGGCCAACTCTTTTTTGATTTCCTTCAGACGGCCGGAAAATCTCTCCGCAAGGTGCACGTCCCAACCCGCCTCGTCCGCCCATCCCACGTCCGCAGCCGACAGCGACAGTGCGAGAAATCCAATCAAACCGGGGATGCAGCTCATGTGGCCGGCACGCTAGAGCAAGCAGGCTGCGGACGGGAGTACGGATTTTCACAACGAATTGAATCCGTGTTTTCCCTTTTCAACCCCGGGGGGATTCCGCTTTCATCCGTCAGCCCCAATCACGCATGCCCGACCGACCCAAAGATCCCCGACCCTTCAAGCGCGCCATCCTCAAACTCAGCGGTGAAGCTCTGCGTGGATCCGGATCCCGGGACAACATTTCTCCCGAAATCGTCGACCGCATCGCCGTGGAAATCCGCGAGGCCGTCCAAGGCGGACTCCAGCTCGGCATCGTCGTCGGCGGTGGAAATTTCTGGCGCGGAGCGAGTGCGTCCGCCCGCGGGATGGACCGCGCGACCGCCGATTACGTCGGCATGCTCGCCACCGTCATGAACGCCCTCGCTCTCGAAGGTGCGCTTGAGCATCACGGCGTGCCCTGCGTTGTGCAGTCCGCCATCGAAATGAAAAACGTCGCGGAAACCTTCATCCGCCGCAAAGCGGAGCGCCAGCTCGACGAAGGACGCGTGGTCATCTTCGCCGCCGGCACCGGCAGCCCGTTTTTCTCCACCGACACCACCGCCGCGCTGCGCGCCAGTGAAATGGGTGCCGACGTCATCCTCAAGGCCACCCAAGTAGATGGCGTTTACAATGCCGATCCCCGCACCGATCCCGACGCGGTCCGCTACGAGACCGTCACCTTCCAGGAGTGCCTTTCCAAGCGCCTCAACGTGATGGACGCCACCGCGTTCAGCCTGTGCATGGACAACCACGTGCCGATCATCGTGTTCGATCTCGCGCCTCACGGAAATCTCTCCCACGCCCTGCGCGGACTGCCGATCGGCACACTCGTCCACGGCGAGTGAATTTCTAACTACCTCCCGACATGGATCCCGAAGAAGCTATTTTCGAAGTCGAAGACGCGATGAACAAGTGCGTCGAATACCTCATTCACGAATTCGCCGGTGTGAGAACCGGCAAGGCAAGCCCCGCGCTGATTGAAAACCTCGACGTGCACGTCCAGGCTTACGGAGCCGTTTCCAAACTCAAGAGCCTCGCCGTCATCAACTCGCCCGAGCCCCGGATGTTAGTAGTGCAGCCATTCGATCCAGCGACCACCCGCGACATCGAGCGCGCCATCCGCGAGTGCAAGCTCGGGTTGAATCCCGCTGCCGCTGATCGATCAATCCGCGTCCCCATCCCCGAGCTCTCCGAGGAACGCCGCCGCGACATGGTGAAGATGATCAAGCAACTCGCCGAAGAAGCGAAAGTCCGCCTACGCGCCGCACGGAAAGATGGAATGGACTCCGCCAAGAAAATGAAGGCGGACAACGTCATCGCCGAGGACGCCCAGAAGGATTTCGAAAAGGAAGTCCAGGAGCTGACGAACAAATACACGAAGAAGATCGAGGACCACGCCGTCGCCAAGGAAGCGGACTTGATGAAGGTCTAGTCAGGGCAACCTACCTGCCGCCCCAGCTTCCCGGCATGGGAGGATTTCTGGCAGCCACTTGCGAGCTTCCACCGCGAATACCGAGGCTGCTAGAATAAAGCTTCTTTTCATTGGGTTTGTAACTTCATTGCACTTCGCTCTTGAACTCAAGCTTCTTCGTTGGTTTTGGCTATTTTCGAGGTGTGGTATCATTACATCTACTCAATCAGCATTGTTGTCTGCCTTGCGGGATGATGATAATCTTGAGATCTTCCACAACAGGGAAGTCTTTTCAACGGCGCGACCAAGCCAGCCGAAGCCTATCATCCAAATTATCGTGAAGGGCGAAAACGTGTCTTGATATGACAAATACCAAGCTAAAGCGATGAGAACCGCAGCGAACACATACGTCCCGATTAAGCTAGAAGATGTCGGCAACACACCGCGTATTTTGAGTTCATCAGCGTCTTTCATTTTTTATCTAACGTAGAGTGGTGGCACCGGCGAGGGGAAGTCCGAATTTGGACTGAGACGTTATCGCCTGTTGCCACTCACGGCTTGATAGGCATCTTCATTGCGGGCGAAATGGCTAGTCACAGACATCGGTGTCAACGATCTCACCATCGCGAAAGAAGAATCTCAAGATGCCATCGTCCCAAGCAGCATAGGCGAACGACATGAAGAAGTCACAATCGTCCCGCCCCCAGAAAACGCTCATGGGGTAGATACCGCCATTCTGGATGACGTCATTCCGAAGATCTTCGTCCGCATCGATCATGTCATGGACGCGGTCGATGTAAATCTGGATAGCCGCTGCAACCTCGGGAACATTCTGTGCAGAGGGCAGGGATGGATACCACGAAAAGTCGATGACTGCACCACGGTGATAGCGACGGACCTCGACCACTTCGCCATGCTTTGAGTCCGGCGAAGAGACACCGTCACCGATTGGAGTCTGGATCGGTTGCTTCTTGGATTTGGATTTGCCGAACATTTTTGGCTCTTCAGTTCTCTGCCTACGTAGAAGTCCACACATCCGCTACCGGGAGCGAGGCTTCGACTCAGGTTGAGGGTTGTAGTCACGCAGGAAAATCAAACTCAGAGCGGGTAGCGGATTGTGGTGTGACGCCTTCCATGAGAAGGCAGTCAAACAGAAATTGAAGTTTACTTCAACACGAGTTTCTTGGGACGTTGGAGTTCATTGGGTTGGAGATACAGGCGGGACAAGGGATCTCCCCCCGCCTCCCCTGGGGGAC
>NZ_JBDSCX010000009.1:0-106154 GCF_039920825.1 Luteolibacter sp.
CAGGTGGGAGATGGATGGGTCAGACACCCACCCAATCAAAACATCTGTTTTAAAAGTACCAGTGCAAAACGCTCTGTTAGACAGCTGGTTGAATCCTTAAAGGCATTGCCCTTTAGGGTTAAACTACGTGCGACGAGGAATTCGTCCTCCCACAGACAACGCCCAATTCTCCCCTTGAACCCCGGCCCGTCCCGCAAGAGACTGCCGCCGTCCCATGGCTACCGCAACTTCTCCCATTCCCACGCTTCCCGATTCGACCGGCCACTTCGGCCAGTTCGGCGGGATGTTTGTCCCGGAAACCCTGATGGCTCCGCTGCAGGAGCTTTCCGCCGCCTATGATGCGGCGAAAGCGGACCCGGCGTTCCAAGCGGAACTCGATGATTTGCTCCACAACTATGTCGGTCGCCCGACGCCACTTTATTTCGCGGAGCGGTGGACGGAATTGCTCGGTGGCGCGAAAATTTACCTCAAGCGCGAGGACCTGCTGCACACCGGAGCCCACAAGATCAACAACGCCATCGGCCAGATCCTGCTGGCGAAACGGCTGGGAAAAAAGCGCATCATCGCGGAAACCGGAGCCGGCCAGCACGGCGTGGCGACCGCGACCGTTTGCGCACGCTTCGGCATGGAGTGCGTCGTTTACATGGGCAAGGTAGACATGGAGCGACAAGCTCTCAACGTCGCTCGTATGCGGTTGATGGGAGCGGAAGTCCGCGCGGTCACCGCCGGACAGGCCACACTCAAGGAAGCGGTGAACGAAGCGATGCGCGACTGGGTCGCCACGGTGGACCACACGCACTACATTCTCGGTTCGGCGCTCGGCTCGCATCCGTTTCCGATGATCGTCCGCGATTTCCACCGCGTGATCGGCATCGAGGCGCGCAGGCAGATTTTGGAAAAAGAAGGACGGCTTCCTGATTTGTTAGTCGCCTGCGTCGGCGGTGGATCCAATGCGATCGGGCTTTTCCATCCATTCCTCAACGATGAAAACGTCCGCATGGTCGGCGTGGAAGCCGGTGGCGACGGGATCATCCCGGAGCGCCATGCCGCGCGCTTCCAAGGTGGAAAGCTCGGCGTGTTGCAGGGGACGAAGACCTGGTTGCTGGCGAACGCCGACGGTCAGATCGAACTCACTCACTCGGTTTCCGCAGGTCTCGACTACGCCGCCGTCGGCCCGGAACACGCGTATCTCCAGGACATCGGTCGGGTAGAGTATACCTATGCGACCGACAATGAAGCGCTCGCCGCTTTCAAGGAACTCGCGCATAGCGAAGGCATCATCCCGGCGCTCGAGAGCGCGCACGCGATGGCCTATGTTTCGAAGATCGCGCCGAGCTTGCCGAAGGACTGTATTCTCATCGCCAACCTGTCCGGTCGCGGCGACAAGGATGTCGAGCAGGCGTCCAAGTTCCTGCTGCGCTGACGTTTACGAGAATTAGCTTTACCGGATGATCGGAATTCCTGAGTTTCCGATTGTATGAAAATCCTCGTGCCTTTGGCTGTGAGCATTGTCGGCAAACCTAGCCGGACGGCTCTCGCCCTCACCGTGTTCGCAGCCCTGTGCATCCCGGTTTCCGCACTGACGTTCAATTTCACCTTCACTCCGGAAAGCACGGCGCAGGACATCGCCGGTTTCAACGCCGCCGGTGCTTTTTGGTCTTCGAAATTCTCCGACAACGTCACCCTCAACATGGATGTCGGCACTGCGGCGCTGGGGACCGGCATCCTTGCGCAGGCCGGTTCCACCCAAGGCGAAGTGAGCTACACCGATTTCCGCAACCACCTCGCCGCGGATGCGACCAGCGCGTTTGACAACACCGCCCTTTCCTCCCTGGCGACCGGAACATCATTCGGAATGCTGTTGAACCGCACCTCGAACAATCCTAACGGTTCCGGCTCGGCCACCGCCTATCTCGACAACGACGGCGACGATAACAACACCACCCTGTATATTACCACCGCCAACGCCAAGGCCATCGGCTACACTTACGCGGGATCCGATGCCAGTATCACTTTCGGCAACTCCTTCAGTTGGGACTACGACAGCAGCAACGGTATTTCCTCCGGAAGTTATGACTTCGTCGGAATCGCCATCCATGAAATCGGCCACTCGCTCGGATTCATCAGCGGTGTGGATATCCTCGACGGCAACTCGCCGCCCATCAATGGCCCGTTTTCCGACGACCAGTTCACTTACGTCTCCTCGCTGGATCTATTCCGCTACTCGACCGCCAGCGCGGCGAGCGGTGTGATCGACTGGACCGCCAGCGCGACCAACAAATATTTCTCGCTGAACAACGGCACCACGGCAATCGCCGGTTTTTCGACCGGTTTAAATTTCGGTGACGGCCGCCAAGCGAGCCACTGGAAGGACAATCTCGGACTGGGCGTGATGGATCCAACCGCCGCCACCGGCGAGACTCTCGTCGCAGGCCCCAACGACTTTCTCGCATTCGACGTGATCGGCTGGGACGTCGTGCCTGAGCCATCATCCGTTCTGCTAGGCTCGTTCGGCATGTTGTTCGCAATGGGTCGCCGCCGCCGCTGAAAATGAGCAGACGCTCACGATCCCGACGAACGCCTCATGCCATCAGGCAAAGGAAGTTTCGGTGGGAGAACATGATCACCGGTGCCCTGATCCTGACAGCACTCGCTCTCGCCCTAGTCTTCATGATTGGCGAAGGTCTCATTCACCGGAAACCCAAGGCGAACCCGGAGATCCCCGCCCACATCGATCTACCCCCGTCTCCGATGGAGCCTGCTGCTCTCGCAGCCTTGGAGAAATTTTTCGAAGCCCCCGATCTCGCTTCGAAGGCAGCATTCGTTCGCGACGGCGAACGCGTCCGTCCGATGATGGAAGACTATCATAACCAGCGCGGCCATGCGTTTCCCACACTGGGTCGCGTCTCACCAGGACGCGCCGCAAGTTTCGACGAAGTCCCGATGGTTCTGTTCGAAGTCGAACCGTTTTCCGGCCCACGCTATCCGGTTGCGGTGGTGTGGGACGGTCATCGTTTCGCCGTCGATTGGGAGAGCCTAACTGCTTATGGCACCATCGACTGGAGTGAATTTCTCGAAATGAAACCCGCCGCCCCGCAAACACTGCGGGTATACGCCCAGGACGCTTCTGAGACCCAGCAACTCCCCGGCACACCGGATGGTTTCACCTGTTTCCGCATCGAACATCGTGACGATCCGCAACCGCTCGTTGCAATCGCCAGCGAAGAAGTCGCGGCAATGCTTAAGCCCCTGGTCGAAAACCAGCGGGCTCCGGTCACCTTGGAGATCGCGTGGAAACCCATCGGCCCCGGCGGAGTTCCGGTTCCCCAAATCCTGCGGCTGGTGGGTCCGAAGTGGAGCCATTGAGAAATAAAACGGCCGCCAAGGCTACAAACTGAGAGATTGACGGAGTTTCGTTATTTTTCGAGTATTTCACCTTCACGAAATACTAACTTCGGTCGCCCCGAGCAGTTTTCCCATCCCTATCAGATGTGTGGAGTCACCGAAACCCGATGATTACCAGTAATGGTAGATCAGCCTCGCAGCCCTAGTGTGAAACCTCGAAAAACTCCGTCATCTGGTTTTTCCCACCTGTCGCAACTATGAATTCCATTTCCCTGAAGATTGCTTTCAACCACCGGCTGGCACGAATCGCGGTTCTGATGACCGTGTCGCTCGCCACTCTCTCCGCCGCCACGCTGAACAAGCCGGTGATGTATGTGACGCAGGTTCCCATCCCGGATGAGAGGCTGGATAAGAACATCACGCTCTCGGAGATGAACATCACCACCACGATGATGAGTCCTCTCGCCGATCCGAAGGCCGCGCCCCGCGGTGGCGCGCTGTGGATCCGCTACGCCGACGGCAGCACGGTCAACCTCACCGAACTCGCCGGTTACGGCGGGCCGGTGGACGCGCATCACAATGCGATCGGACCGCAAGGCGCTAACAGCATCGCCGTGATGAAGCCGGCCATGCACTGGAGCGGCAGCAAGGCGATTTTCGCGATGGTGGTCGGCGCGCCTGCCAGCGCCAGCGACCCCACGGTGTTTCACTGGCAGCTTTACGAAATCACCAACTTCGGCCAAGGCCAGACGCCCGTCATCTCGATTGTCGCCGGCCAGCCTTCGAATTATAACAATTTCCACGCGTGCTACGACACCCAAGACCGCATTATTTTCGTCAGTGACGCGCCGCGCGGCATGCAGGCGAATCTCTATCCGCAGCTCGACGAATACATGTCGCTGCCGTGCAGCACCGGCCTGTGGCGGCTGGACCGGACGATCAACGAGCTGAAGCAAATCATCCACACGCCGTCGGGAGCGCAGTCGCCATTCATCGACAGCGCGGGCCGGGTCATCTTCGTGCAGTGGGACCACTTCACGCGCGATCCACAGGCATCGACGGACCGGCAACCAGTTGCGGGAAATGGCGACAACTGGGTGCAAACATTCAACGGCAGCGGAATCTTCAACACCGAGACACCGGGCGGCGCGTTCACCCTAGGGAATATTCCCGGCGCTTCGATCCCGTCCAATTTCGCATCCTACTCCGCACAGAACACCTATCCGGAGCCGCGGAATTTCGACAAGACCGCGCTCTCCGGCACCAACATGAATGGCAACGCGCTGAACCAATTCTTCCCGTGGGAATGCCGCGAGGACGGATCAAGCCATGAAGTCGCGAACCATGCCGGCCGCCATGAAATTTCATCTTCCGTCGGCCCGAGTTTCAATGACGACCTGAACCTCGTCACGCTCAACAACAGCGGCAAACCGACCGGGTTGAACTTCATGCAGCTCACTGAATCACCTGTCACTCCGGGCCTTTTCTTCGCGGTGAACGCCGTGGAATTCGGCACCCACGCGGCAGGGCCGATCGTTACCTATCAGATGGCGGACGGGGTGAATCCGGACACGCTCGCCCTCAAATACATCACTCCAGTTGCATCGCCGCCGAACCCCTTGTTGCAAGCGGAACTCGCGGCCCCAGGCATCGATACATTCCGCAATCCGACGCCTCTGACGGACAACACGCTGCTCGTCGTAACGACCAAAGCCACGCGCTTTGATGGAAATCTCTCCACCGCCGCCACGCCGAAATCGCGCTATGCCTTTCGTCTCCGCATGATGAACCAATCGACCAGCGGTGGCGTCACCACCTATTCGCTCGATTCCGCATTCGCGCCGACCTCGCAGTCCAACGTCAACATCAGCTATTACTCCGGCGGCCAGCCTGTTTCCTATCAGTGGCCGTTGTGGGAACTCGATCCAGTGGAAGTCGTCGCCCGCGCTAACAAGCCTGCGCAACTCGGCACCACGATCCCGAGTGTCGAACAATCCGTGTTCGATGAGGTCGGCGTTCATGCGCCGACGCTGCAAAATTACCTGCGCTCGAAAAACCTCGCCCTGCTGGTAAACCGCGATTCCACGCGCCGCGATTCCGCCGACAAACAGCAGCCTTATAATTTAAAGGTCGCATGGTCGAACACCCAAACCCTGGGTGCCGTGATCCCGACGGTGCCCCAGAAAATTTACGACATCGGCTGGATGCAGTTCATCCAGGCCGACGGTCTCCGCGGCTACACGCTGGACGGCAACAATGCCTCCGCCCTCCCCGTTCCCGGCCGGCGGATGATGCCGGTGCCGATGCACGACACCGCAGCGATTGCCGAAAACCCGCCTGTCGCGGGTGCTCCGGCGGGCGCGGTGAAACTCGGCAACGACGGCTCGTGGGCAGCCGTCCTGCCTGCCGGCCGCGCGATGTCATGGCACCTAACTGACACCGCCGGAACCAAGAGCCAGGTAAAGGAGCGTTACTGGGTCACCTTCGCGCCCGGCGAAGTCCGCACCTGTGCCGTCTGCCACGGCGTGAACACCAAGGATCAGGCGGGAAATCTGGGCGTCCCACTCAGCAAGCCGCAGGCGCTTTACACGATGTTGAACTATTGGAAATCGGCGAACCCACCCGGCACCTTGCAGCACGCGGCAACCAACACTTCTGTTATAAAATCCGCCGGTTCCGTCACGCTCCATGTCAACCGCACCGGCGGCAGCACCGGTCCGGCGAGCGTGAATTATACCACCACCGACGGCAGTGCTCTATCAGGAATCGATTACGACAGCGTGAGCGGGATCCTTAACTGGCTGGACGGCGATTCCTCACCGAAGCCCGTCACCATCGCCCTGCGCAATCCCACCACGATCGGCGCAAGCAAACAACTCACCGTCGCCCTCAGCAGCCCGCTGTACGGAGCTCTCGGCAATCCCGCGAGCGCCAGCGTGACCGTGGACGAACCACCGTTCCAAGCGTGGCTCTTCAACAAACTCGGAGCATCGGCAAATACGCCCGTCGGACTTCCATCGGCCGATCCCGACGACGACGGTATGGTGAATCTCCTCGAATGGGCGCTCAATGGAGATCCGTCCGTTAGCTCGCAAACACAACAGCCAACAGCGAGCCTGCAAAACAACCAGCTAACTATCAGCTTCACCCGCAACCTCTCCAGCACCGCCAAATCCATCGTCGAAGTTTCCGACGATCTCCAAAGCTGGACCGCCGGATCAACCTACAGCCCTGCGGGAAATACCCTCGATACCCCGGCCACCACCGACATCACGCCCCCAGGCAGTCCGGCGGGATTTACGGTCGTTAAAGACAACGCGGTTCAAGCCCCCGGCACA
Organism: Luteolibacter sp.; assembly: GCF_039920825.1. GTDB lineage: Bacteria > Verrucomicrobiota > Verrucomicrobiia > Verrucomicrobiales > Akkermansiaceae > Luteolibacter. The sequence goes on from NZ_JBDSCX010000009.1 coordinate 6,684, forward strand.
CGAAGATTCATCCACGTGCGGGTGGAGGGACCTTGAAGCAAACCCGTCATTCCAAATTTGGGGAAGATTCGTCCTGCTATAACAGACTGCTTTCATCCAGCCGCCAGTTACTGAAGAAGCCGACGATCCACGATTTCCGTGGTGGTAATCATCCGGCTGGTGATATCGACATCCACATGCAGCTCTTCCGGCTTGGCGCGGATGGCTGCGCTTTCCACCGCCAGGCTGAACTGGGCTTCAATGCGATCAAGGTCGCTGTCGATATCCGCGAGGGTTTCGGTCCGGCGCTGCGAGGCTTCGAGGCGTTTCCACAGGAGTTCCAAAGTAGCTTGCTTGCTGGTGCGGGCGGTGGAACTCAGGGAATCCGTCCGCAGGTCCGTTTCGAGCTGGCGGAAGTCTTCCTCGATCTCCGTGCCGTCGGTCCGGTCGTTGGTTTCAGTGATGTGCTGGTGTGCGGCGAGAAGTTTTACAAACGCGGACTCTAACTGACGAAGACTGTCGAGATTTTCCCTCGCGGTGGGATCATTCGGCGCGAACTCGGTGTAGGCGCGCTCGATCTCACCGAGTTGCCCGTGGAGAGCCTCGCGGCGGGCGAGGTTTTCGCGGTTCAACCGTCCGACCGTGGAAATCAGTTGATTCTCGCTGACTGCCGCAGTGGCCTCGCATTCGAGGGCATCGACGACTTTACGGAAGCGGCCGCTGGAGGTCATCGTCCACAGATAGGCGGTTTCCCCGAGGATCCCTAGCAGCCAGAAGGCGGGATGGCCGAAGCCGAGCGCGAGAAAACCCGTCGTCGCAAGCACGTTCACCGGCACGGCTCCGAGCAGCGGGACACGCTCGCGAACAAGGAAGGCGGCTTTGAGATAACGCAACATGACCGATCGGCTGTTATTGGCCCCGCGCACGCTGCCAGCCGGTTAGCAGATTGGTGATGACATCCGCCGGCGGGGCTTCGCAGACGCTGGGAATCTCGATGCGCAGTCCGTTTTTCTGATAGGTCATGAACGGGCTGTCGGCTCCTTTCAGGGAAATGTTGGGTTCGGCGGGACGATAGCCGTGAACGAGTGCCTGCTTTTGCGCGGTTTCGCTTAGAAGAAACGCGAGGAACGATTCGGCGGCCTTGCGCTCATCCTGCCCGAGCCAATCGGAGTTGATAATGTAGTAGGGATTGTCATTCCAGATGTTCAGCCCCGGATAGGCGACATGCAGGGAACCCCAGCGGCCCTCGGCATTTTTCAAATAATCGATCACCACACTCTCGTAAACCATCAGCGCGTCATAGGTTGCAGGTCCCTTGAGAACCATGTCGCGCATCATGTTGCCGGTGCTGTTGCCCATGCCAGCGAGGCTCCGCGCAAACCCTTTCAGCCATTGATTGAAGTCCGCGTCCACCACGTCGCTCATTGTCAGGCGTTCTGTTTTCTCACGGAATTGCTGTGCGGCCAGCACCAGAGTGAGCAGCCCGCTGTTGGACTGGTTGGGATCGCTGATGCCGAATTTGAAGAAGCCCCACTCGGGCTTTCCCGCGATGCCCTGCCAGCCGCCGGGAGCGTGCAAGGCCTCGTTCACCGTCTTGAAACTAACTTCTTTGTATTTGCCGATGAATGCCTCGTGGCGTTCTTCCCAGAATACGAAGACCATCGGCGAGAGCGCAAGTTGCTCTTCTTTAATGAACGGATCACCACGATGGTTCAGCGACCATTCCTGAATGAAGACGTCGCGATAGGCGCTGCTGGCGGGAGTCCAGACGTGGATGCGTTCCTTTTCGTTCACAGTGGCGCGGGCTCCTTCGAGCGAGCCTTTCGGGATCAGCTCGATGTTGATGTTGCGGCCTTGGGGGGTTGCCGCGAATTGCTCCACCGCCCACTCCAGCCAGCGCTTTTTCTCGGTGCCATATGCGATGCGCAGCGTGCAGGGAACGGCGGGCGGATTGCCAGTCGCGGATTTCGTGGGCGCGGCGCTACCACTATCTGTGGCTTTGGTGCCGGTCTCGCGGCCAGCGGGTTTGTTGAAAAGATACCAGGCGCCGAATCCGCACACGGCGAGGAAGGCGAGCATGAAGAGCCGCCCGATCAGGGTGAGGCGGGGTCCGTCGTTGTCAGGCATGGGCGTGGGCGGGAGGTGGTTGGTTAGAAAAACGTGGAGATTTCCTTGAACACGGCTTCGATGTTCTCGGTCGTGCCGCGGTAAAATTTGGCACGCGTGGTGTTGGCGATTTTTTCCAACACTTCGGCCTGGGCGTCCTTGCCGTAACCAATCGTGAAAACACGGATACCGCCGCCCTCCTGATCGGCCTCAAGCTCGCGGAGCACCTGGTCGAGTTTCGCCTTGCTGTTGGTATCGGCACCATCGGTTAGGACGACCAGGGCGCTGATCTTGTCGGGCGTCGGCTTTGCCTTCATGTCGCGGTGCGCGGTGAGAATCGCGTCGTAGAGCGCGGTGCCACCATCGGCGAAAAACGAGTTCACGGTGGTGGTCGCCTGCGACCGCTGGCTGCTCATAACCTGATCTTGCATGGCCCAGTTCACCGTGTTGTTGAAGGGCAGGATCGACAGCGTATCTTCGGATCCCAACATCGAGATCAGGCTCCGCGCGCCCTCCTTGGCGAAGCGGATCTTGTCATTTTCCTGCATGCTCCCCGAGACATCCATCACCAGCGACACGTGACTCTTTTTCTTGTGGACGCGCCAGAGATCGAGCGCGGCCTGGATCACCGCTGCTTCCGGGACATCCAACGTCGTCTGCGGCTCTTTGGGATTGACGCCGTGCGCGGCATCGAAGGGCGCTCCAAGCGGGATGCCGACATCGCCAGGGCGAAAACCAAACTCCATCGCCCGTTCCTGCTGCGGCCTTGCCGTTAGGAAATCGAGGTATTTCCGCGCCGCCTCGCGGTGTTCCGGCGTTACCCAATCGCGCTCGACGATTGCCGCCGGATGATCGCTCCAGAACGTGCCTTCCTTCGGATAGATGGCGACCAGCGGGAACGGCAGACCCTTTTCCGAGAGGGATTCAATCACCATATTTTCATACAACACCGCGGCGCTCAAATACCTCGGGCCGCCGCTAAACATTTTCCGGCCGAAAAACCCGGTGCTCTCGCCGTAATGAACGACCGCGCTTTCTATCTGTTTGAGATACTCGGCGGTGCGCGGTTGACCGACGTCGGCGAGGTCCAGTCCGCGCACTTTTCCCGAGGCCGCATAAACCTCCGCCAGCACGCTGATCAATCCGCTGTTGCTGAACTCCGGATGCGTGTGGCCGAAGCGGAACGCACCCCACTGCGGGAAGCCCTTCCCCGCCCAGCCTTGCGGACTCATCGCCATCTCCTGGATGTCTTTCCAACCGACCGGTTTTTCCGGCCAACCCAACGCTTTCGCCATCGGTTCCCACATCGCGATGACCACCGGCGACAGCACGAGGTTCACCGGTTCGCCCACCAGCGGCTTGCCCGTTTTCGTCTGGGATTCCGCAGTGCCCAGCTTGAGGAAAGCGGCGGATGCCGGACTGATGATGTGCGGCTGGCGTTTTCCGGAAAGGACCTCGTTCACGCAGTCGCCCGAACCCATCGGCAGCGCTTGCACATGGATCGCCTTGCCATCTTTCGTCTTGATGCCGGCGGCGTGAAAATCCTTGGTGACCGCTTCGATCCACTTCTGCTTTTCCGAGCCGTAGGTGAACACCAGATCCACCGCGTTTTCCGCACCTGATGAACTTGTGGATTCTTTCTCTACCGCCGGTTTGGAGGAAGGTTTACATGCAGTTCCTCCCAACAGAAACACAGTAAGCAAAGCCCGAATCACAAGCATTTTGGACATGTCTCACTCAAAGGAACGGCCAACGAAAGAGCAAGGGGAATCCCGGCGCGAATTTCCAATGACAGGATGGAAACCCGTGTTCCACCGAAGTCGATCAAATCAGCGGTTGCCAAATCCAGCATACCGGAACCACCGACCTTCTGTTTAAGTGATTCCGAACCGCCGCGAGCAGGCGGCTAACCGATCTTGGGTACCCATCGCCAACCGTTTGGCGATTTAATCTTCTCCCGCATGCTCCGAAAGAGAATCGTTGAGATCGCTTCAACAGATTCCCGGGATTGACTGTTTTTCACCAGTTTTCAGGCGACAGCCATCTGAACCTGCTGGTCCACATCGTCGCGGAGGTTCTCGATGATGTAGTCTTGGCGGTCGGGCGTGTTCTTGCCCGGAAAAGATCAAACAGACACCGCGGTCCTGTGAATTGAGGGGCCGCCAACGGAAGGAGTGAAGGGTTTTTCGCCGGCGAAAAAATGTCGGGATTTTGAAAAAACCTGTCTTCCGAGGGGGTGCTCGAAGACGTATCCTTAGCAGAACACCCCATGTCCGAGCACCTCGAAACCGACGACAGCACCCTGCTGAATGATTTCCGCGACAAGCGCAGTGACGCCGCCTTCACAGAACTCGTGCGGCGCCACTTGCCGTTAGTTTTCCATGTGGCGCGGCGGCGGCTGGGATCCGCCGCCCTAGCAGAAGAAGCGGCCCAAAATGCGTTTGCCCGGCTGGCGGCCAAGGCAGCAGCCGTCTCCCACCACCCCGAGCGTCTCAGGGCATGGCTGCACCGCACCGCGTATTTCGAAGCCAGCACCCTCGCCCGCAAGGAAACACGGCTTTCCCGCCTGCCCATTCCTCCACCCTCCACCACCGAGCCGATGAACCGTCCGGAAATCTACGATCACTTGGACGAGGCTCTCAGCAAATTGCCTGAACTTGATCGCGAGCTCGTCCTCCGCCATTGCTGCGGCGGCGAGGACTATCGGCGGATGGCTGCTGAAGTTGGAAAGTCGGAAGCGGCGTGCCAGAAGCGCGTCGAGCGGGCGTTAGGGCGACTCGGCCAAGGGCTGGGTGCGGCGCGCAGCGCTGGAGTCGTGATCGCCGCGTTGGCCACATTGAATTCAAAGAGCTCCGCGATGCCGGCCGCGGAACGGATCGCCCAAGCCGCACTGCAAGCCTCGTCGCTAACAACCAACACCGTGAGTGCGGTGACGGGATTCAAACTGGCGGCTTGCGCGGTGATGGTGATGGCCGGGGCTGCGGCGGGCTGGAAAACAGAGTCAAAAGCGGATTCCACCAGGGAGCCGATGACAGTGGCCACCGTTCGAACGAAGTCCAACCGCGAACGGACACCGGTTAGCATCAGCGCTCCGCTGCCTCCCCGACCTGCGCCCGTTTCCCGATCCCTGGACCAAATTCTGGAATCCATCCAAGCCGGTCGTTTGCTGCCCTTGGTCGAGTATTTGCCGCAGGCCAGCGCGGCCGATTTGCAGGCGATCATGGCCGAGGACGACACCAGAGATTTGAGCGAAGGCATGGGATCGTTCCAGCTCGCCCACACGCTGGCGGCGAAGCGCTGGGCAGAGATCGAGCCGGAAAAGGCGTTCGCGTATGGAGTTTACCGATCCACTCCGCTCGCGGCGAGAATGCTGGCGAGATGGATGGCGATGGATCCCGGCTCCGCCGCCGAGGCTTTCCGGGCCCTGCCGCGAGGGGAGCGGATTGCCATTGCCCGGGCAATGGTGGATGAGGACGATCGGGTCGCAGGGAAACTGGCGGCTGCTGATCCGAGTATGGCGTGGGTGGTCGCGGAAGAGCGAATGAGTCAGCCTGATCTGGAAACTGAGGAACAGGACGCAGCGGCACGGATCGCCCGGTTGGTGGACTCGCCGGGACGGGCCGAACCGGATGAAGCGGAAACGAACAAAATCCGGAATGCGTTTTTCCTCGTATCCTTGGATGACTCCGCGAAGGCGTGGAAACTGGCGCAGTCCATCCCATCGGAGAAATTGCGCGAAGAAATTCTCGCCGGGCTCAAGCCCTCCTCAGTGGACGGATTGGCACCCGGCCAGTTGCGTACTGAAGCCGTTGCGAATGACGCCGGAAAGCGGATGGACTCCGATCCTGAATCCGTCATCCGCCAATTGTCCGATGCGCCACCAGGCCCCGAACGGGATGCGATCTATCAGGCAGTTTCATCGAGACTCGCCGGCAGCGATCCGTGGCGGTTGCTGAAAGTGACATCTTCCTTGAATGGCTTTGTGGGCGGCGGTGTGGACGGCACCGGCGGCGATCTCAAACTCGCCTTGGAATACGCCGGCCGGGACGATCCGCGGCGGGCCTTGGCTGAGCTGCGGGAAATTGTCGCAAGAATGGACAACTTCGGTGGGCCGAACGATCTCGCAAAATCGCTGGTGATCGGTTGGCTGCAAAAAGATCCGGTAGCGGCGATTACGTGGAACGCGAAAGCCGGTATCAGCTGGGATGCCAATGATCTCCGCAAAGCTCTCGACAAAGCTCAGGGCGGAGCGGACCTTTTCCTGAAGCTGTTAGCCAGCGATGACAAATCGGTCCAGGGGATGGGAAGATTCGGCCTTTCGCCCTTCGTCGATGCCGCCTTGGCTAGCGGTGATGCATCCGCGTTGCTGGCGAAAATCCCGCAACCCATCGCAGACGAGATGCTGAAGTGGAATGCCGCATCGGCTATCGGCAAAGGCAATTTTGACGAAGGTTTCAGGATCGCCGCAATGGCCTCCGAAACCGCCCGTAGCGAAACGATCCTGCCGCAGATGGCGCTCATCGCCTTCCGCCAGGATCCGCCTGGAGCGGTGGCGTGGTTGAACTCGCTCGTTGCCGCAGATCGCCAACACGCGGTGGCCGGCCTGCGGACGATTTTGAGTGATCCATCAGGCGGCGGTGCCGAACTTGAGAAATTTCAACCCTTCATCCAACAGCTCCAACCATGAAAAAGCTCCGTCCCCTGCTGATGCCACTGGCCTGTTTCGCCGCAGCCTGGGCAATCACTCTCGCGGTTAGATCCCAATGGATGCCCGGCACCGTGGAAACTCCTAACCAGTCTCCCGATTCCATTTCCCTATCACCGGCACGCGGTCCACGCCGAATTTCCGGCGACAAACTGGCGGAAGATTTCGGCAATCGCCCGATGTCGGAATGGGCGGCGCTGTGGGAGCAATTCGCTGCCGGTGCCTCCAGCGAAGACCTGAAAAATCTTCCCAAAATTCCCTATCCTGGCCGGGGGCGTTATGGCGTTCTGGGTAAAGATCTTCTCCAGACGCTCGGCCAGGAAGAGCTGGCGAGCCGCGCGGGCGAAATCACGGCAAGGCAGCCGGCATCGTTCGCCGCGTTGGCCGAGACCGATCCGGAGGCGGCGTGGCAGGCCCTGGGCTCGCACAACTGGTACCCCGTTGCCCTGGCGACTCTCAGGACATTGGCGGCTAAGGACCCGGAGGAAACCCTGCGGAGATTCCAAGCCATGCCACCACCGGGGCGCGATCCGTTTCAAAACCCGTTTGATAGCGAGTCGCACGGGGTGATCAGGCACTCGCCGTTAGGGACGATTTTCGCCGCTTGGGCGCGGAAAGATCTTGAAGCGGCCACCGCCGCGGCGAGGAAACTTTCGCCCTTGGATCAACTCACGGCGGCTAACGAAATCGGGATGACCTGGGCATTTCAGGATGGCCCGGCCGCGATCCACCACGCTCTCGATTCCCCCCGCGCCGGGCGGCTTGATGTGATGCTGAGGGCGTCGTTCCGCACGCATCCGGAGGAAACCTGCAAGCTCGTTAAGGAAACTCCACGGCTTCGCGAATTGATGGGAGAATCGCCTGGCTCTGAGGTTGCTCTTCCCGCATGGGCGGACGCCGACCCGGACGCGGTGATTCCCTGGTTGCTCAATTTTCCTGATGAGCAAAAATTGAGGGGGCTGCTGTGGAGCGTGCTCCATAGCAAACCGGAAACGCTGGCCCGCGTCATCCGGGGACTCGCTGCCGGCGGTTCGAACACTGGAAATCCGTTTGTGAAATCCATCTACACCCGCAATCCCGAACTCGGCGAATCACTCGCCAAGGAATTGGGAATCGATCTATCCGGTTCGGAATTTGAAAGCATCCGGATTGAAATGGATCCCGAGGATGCCTGTGACCGCTGGCTTGACGCTCTGGCAGAAAACCCGGATCCGGATGCCGCGCTCGCCGCCCTCGGCTGGACCAGGGAAACCGCCTGCGCAGTGGCGGCCCGCGCATCAAAATCCTTCCCGGACAAGGCTGCGGCATTGGCAAAACTCGTGCCAGCTTCGTCGCTGGATGCCACGAATCGCTGGCGGGGGCCCAATTCTGATATCGTCCGCTACTGGCCGGAACTCGAAGGATCGCAGACCAATCAAAATTCAGGCGGCGATAGGAGACCAAAGTTCCCCGAGTCTCTCTTCAAACTGGATCCTGCCGCAGGAGCCGCGGAGCTGCTCAAACGGCCGCTGACGAGCGATGACGCGAGCCGGGCCATCGAACTGTGGGCACCCTACGATCCGGAAGCCGCCCGGCAATGGCTTGAGCAAATCGCAGACGATGAAGTCCGCACCAGTGGCAAACTCGCTCTGGCCAAGGTCCTTTCCACCCGCGATCCAGCGGCTGCCTTAACTCTGCTCAGCCAAGGCGACCACGACCGGAATCGAAGTGAGGATGTTTGGACTACCAGCCTGACCCGGCTGATGCAGCAAGGTGGAGATTGGAAAAGCTGGGTCGCCCGGTTGCCAGCATCGGTCGCAGGAAATCACTTCTGGCTGACCCACCAACTTGAAATGCAAGCGAAGGTGCTGGAGCAGTTGAAAGCGCTATGAAACGTGGCCGTGGATGTCCGGAAATGCCGCGATCAAAGCTACGTCCCAATCTATCACCCGCGCCGCGCTGCCTCGATCTTCGCGACGTCGATCTTGCCCATCTCCATCATCGCAGCGAAGGCACGTTTGGCTTCTTCCCCGCCGGCGGCCATCGCCTCGGTGAGCACGCGCGGCGTGATCTGCCATGAAATCCCCCATCGGTCCCGGCACCAGCCGCAGCAGCTTTCCTCGCCGCCGTTGCCCACGATCGTGTCCCAATAGCGGTCCGTTTCCTCCTGCGTTTCGGTCGCGACTTGAAAGGAAAACGCCTCGCTGTGCTTGAACGCCGGTCCGCCATTGAGACCCATGCAGGGAATGCCGAGCACGGTGAAATCAACCGTCAGCACATCGCCCTCCTTGCCCGACGGATAGTCGCCGGGCGCATGGTGGACGGCAATCACCTCGCTGTCCGGAAACGTCGCGGCATAAAACCGCGCCGCATCGAGCGCGTCCTTGTCGAACCACAGGCAGATCGTGTTTTTGGGGATGGGGGTTTTCATGAGGGAGTCTCGCAAGGATAGGCATGATCCGTCGAGGCGTCACCGGAAAATTGCGAACGTGTCTAGGCAATGCAACGTCTAGGTTCACCATCCCGGTGTCAACCTCGGTCGCAATCCGCAGCCGCTTTGAGGCGGGTATCGCCAAGGCTAAGACCGCCTGCATCAACAGCGGACAGCGGGTGGAGGACCATTTCGTCGGATCCGACCAAATGGTCGAGATCGGCAGCGGGGCGCAACGGAAGCTGAAGACCGTGATGATGTCGCGCTACGCTTGTTACCTCGTCATCCAGAACGCGGATCCAGCCAAGGAAACCGTGGCGCAGGGGCAGACCTACTTCGCCATCCAGACCCGGCGGCAGGAATTGAGTGATGAGGAACTGGAGGAGCAGCGCCGTCTCGCGATCCGCTCGGATCTCCGCACCCACAACAGCCAGCTTGCCGAGGCGGCGAGAGACGCAGGCGTCATCGAGTCCCGTGATTACGCCATTTTCCAAAACCACGGCTACATGGGCCTCTACGGAGGCTTGGGAGCGCAGGACATTCATCATCGCAAGGGATTGAAGAAAGAAGAGCAAATCCTCGACCACATGGGCAGCACCGAGTTGGCTGCAAATCTTTTCCGCGCAACCCAAGCGGAAGACAAGCTGCGACGCGAAAAGATCAGCGGGAAAGACAACGCGAACCGGACCCACCGCGAAGTCGGAGCCAAAGTGCGCCAAACGATCAAAGAGCTCGGCGGCACCATGCCCGAGGAACTGCCAAGCGCCGGGAGCATCAAGAAACTGGAATCCAAAGCCCGCAAAGCGCTGAAGAAGCAGCAACCGTGAACGAAGACTTTAGTAGAAAATAGTTAGATTCTCCTGGGAATTCGAGCGGAATAAATTCCGCGGTTCAGTTTCAAGCCACCGCCACTTCGATCTGCTTGTCCACGTCGTCGCGGAGGTTCTCGATGATGTAGTCCTGGCGGTCCGGGGTGTTTTTGCCCATGTAGAAGGCTAACAATTCCTTCACGCCCTTGCCTTCCTCGTACTCGACGTGGTCGAGGCGCATGTCGGGGCCAATCATGAAGCTGAACTCGTCGGGCGAGATTTCTCCGAGGCCTTTGAAGCGGGTGATCTCGGCTGCTTTGCCGAGTTTCGCCATCGCCTTTTTCCGCTCGTCGTCGTCGTAACAGTAGATGGTTTCCTTCTTGTTGCGGACGCGGAACAGCGGGGTTTGCAGAATCCACAGGTGCCCGTCGCGGATCATCTCCGGGAAAAACTGGAGGAAGAACGTGAGAAGCAGCAGGCGGATGTGCATGCCATCGACGTCGGCATCGGTGGCGATGACGACTTTGTTATAGCGCAGGTATTCAATGCCGTCCTCGATGTTGAGCGCGGCCTGGAGCAGGGCGAATTCCTCGTTTTCGTAAACGATCTTGCGTGGCAACGAGTAAGTGTTGAGCGGCTTGCCACGCAGCGAGAAGACCGCCTGCGTCTCCACGTCGCGGCTCTTGGTGATGGAGCCGGAAGCGGAGTCGCCCTCGGTGATGAAGAGTGTGGATTCCTCGCGGCGCTTGTGCTTGCTGTCGTAGCGGACGCGGCAGTCGCGGAGTTTCTTGTTATGAACTTTCGCCTGCTTGGAACGCTCTCTAGCAAGTTTCTGAATTCCCTTGAGATCCTTGCGCTCGCGCTCGGCGGCGAGGATTCGCTTGAGGATCGCCTCTGCCGTTTTTGGATTCTTGTGAAGGTAGTTATCGAGATTGGTTTTGAGGAAATTCCCGATGAAGGTGCGCAGCGATTCGCCGTCTGGCGCGATGCCGGCGGAGCCCAGCTTGGTCTTGGTCTGCGACTCGAAGACAGGCTCCATGATCCGTACGCAAATCGCAGCCTCGATGCCTGCCCGGATGTCGGATGGCTCGTATTGCTTTTTAAAGAAGCCACGAATGACCGCCACCAGCGCCTCGCGGAATGCGGCGAGGTGGGTGCCGCCTTGCGAGGTGTTCTGGCCGTTGACGAAAGTGTAGTATTCCTCGCCGCTCTCGGGCGTGTGGGTGAAAGCGATTTCGATGTCCTTGCCGACGAGATGGATCGGCGGATAGAGCGCCTCGTTCTCCATTTCCTCGCGCAGCAGATCGAGCAGTCCATCCTTCGAACGGAATTTTTTACCGTTGAAAACAACGGTGAGCGCCGGATTCAGATAGGAATAGTAGCGGCACATCTTTTCGACGAACGCTTCCTTGTATTTCGCCTTGGCGGGGAAAATCGTGCGATCGAGTTCAAAGGCGAGGCGGGTGCCATTCACGCCGTCGTCGCGGCGCGGGTTTTTCATGTCCACGGTGAGCAGGCCTTTCGAGAATTCGAGAGCCTTAGTCTCACCTTCGCGCCACGCTTGGATTTCGAAAAACGTGGAAAGCGCGTTCACCGCCTTGATGCCGACGCCGTTGAGGCCGACGGATTTCTTGAACGCCTCACTGTCATACTTGGCACCGGTGTTGATCTGGGCCGCGCAGTCGAAGAGTTTTCCTAACGGAATTCCGCGTCCGAAGTCGCGCACTTCCGCGCGGCCTTCCTCGTCGATCTCGATGCGCACTTCCTTGCCGTAGCCCATGATGTGCTCGTCGATCGAGTTATCGACCGCCTCCTTGAGCAGGATGTAGAGGCCGTCGTCGGGCGAACTGCCGTCGCCGAGTTTCCCGATGTACATTCCCGGGCGCATGCGGATGTGTTCGCGCCAGTCGAGTGATTTGATGTCGTCTTCGGTGTAATTCGCAGCCATGGGGAAAATCGTTTCGGAGTTCCTAAACGGTTGCCGCGGCAGGCGCAAGGGCGGTGACGATCCGGGAATAATTCGCGGCCCAGCCACTCTCAAATTCATGAAAATCCCGCTTCACCTGCCCTCCCTCGCCTTCGCGGCAACCTTGTCCGGGGCGCTGTTCCTGGCAGCGTCCCAAGCCGGATGCCAGCCGGAAAAAGCCCTGCAAAATCCCGTGGCCGTGGGCAAGGTGAGCTGGGAAAGGGATTACAATGCGGCGGTGGTGGCGGCGAAAAAGTCCGGCAAACCCATTTTCGTGCTCTTTCAGGAAGTCCCTGGCTGCGCGGGTTGCCAACAATTCGGCCGCGACGTTTTGAGCGACCCCAAGGTGGTGAACGCGATTCAGGAAAATTTCATACCGCTGCTCATCCACAACAACAGCCAGGGAAAGGATGCCGAAGTGCTCGCAAAATTCGACGAACCCGCGTGGAACTATCAGGTCGTGCGCTTCCTGGATGCGAATGGCCGGGACATGATCCCGCGGAAAGAACGGGTCTGGGAAGCCCCCGAGTTGATGAAGCGGATGGAGCAGGCGCTTGAAAAGGCAGGCCGGCCGAAAATCGTCACCGCGGAGATCCGGCGCGTGGCCATCGCGCAGTATTGCTTCTGGACCGGCGAGATGAAAATCGGCGCGATCGACGGGGTGAGGCGCACCGAGGCCGGGTATTTGGAGGGAAACGAAGTGACGCTTGTCGATTACGATCCGGCGGAGATTTCCCTAGCGGAACTCACCCGCAAGGCGAAGGCCGAAGGGGTGGCAACGCAAGTTTATCCTTCCTGGGAAAAGGGCTATCAAAAAGCTCCGAACTCGGACCAGAAGCGGCAGTTGCAAGGGACGAAATATGCCAAACTCAAACTCACTCCTGAACAAGCGACCAAAGTGAATGCCTTCGCAAGGACCGCACCGCAGCGGGCGGATGAATTTCTAACTGGCAGATGACAGCAACCCGTCCAGCCGCATTTCCAACAGCTCGGTCAGCGGCAGCGCGCCACCTTTTGCCGGAAGGACGCCGGATACCAACATCTCGCTCACGCAAATCGGCTCGCCGGCGATGACGCGGGCGGTGCGGTCGATCGGATAAGTCGGGAAACCGTAAAGATCTTCCTCCAATTTCAAAATCGTTTCCGCCCGCCGGTCCAGAGTGGGATCCTCCAGCAGGTAATCACCGATGTAGCTATGGGCCTGCAAGGCGGTGAAAACGCGGTCGAGATCGTCCAACAGCAGCTCCCTTTCCGCAGGCGTCGGGGGCTTTTCCCCATCGAGCAGGCGGCGGCGGATTCGGAAGCGGAGCGCCCGCACCCGTTCGGGCGGGGTGACGGCTTTGGCATCGCGAGGATAGCGGCCCTCAGCGAGTGTTAGAAGCTCCTCACACAGGCGGGTGAGCCGGTCCTGCACGGTTCCCGATCCGGCCTGACCGAGGTATTCCGTTTCCTTGAGCGCGAGAACTCCGGTGCCGAGACGGTGGATCCGGTCATCGATCGGCATCCGCGGTTTCGGCGTCCAGCCGATCCGGTCTTCGAGTTTCGAAAGCCTGTCGCTGAAGGTGGCCTCGACTTCCGTATCATGGAAAAACCGCAGGCCCACCGGCACGAGGTAAGCGTTCTTTCCCGCAGGAAGGCGGGCGGCGGCTTTGAGCAGAATCGAAGCGACGCCTTCGTTCAGCGGATCGAGCCGGCGGTGGTGGTGATAGATTTCCCCTTCGGGAAAAATGACGAGAGGGTCGGCGGCTTTTTCCAACAGGGTGATCGCCGTCTTGATGGCTGATAGATCCGGGCCGTCGCGATCGACGGAAAACACCCCCATGCCCTGAAGCGCCCACGAGGCAATGGGACTGACTTCGAAAATCTCGCGGGCGGCCATGAACAGCGGCCGCATTCCGTGGCGGGAGGCAATTTCCATCACCACGTGCGGATCCGAGTGGTCGGAATGGTTCGGCGCGAGCATCACCGAGTGACCTGCCTCGTTCAACTCGCGGACTTTCTCAAATCCTTTGGCTTCGATTTTCGCGATCCGGTATTTCCTTTTGAGATGCACCGCCCGGTTGATGGCGAGTCCTAACGGACGCAGCCAGTTTTCCAACTTTGGCGGGCGGAAGGTGTAGGGAAGATCGTTGCGAAGCCGGCGCATGGGCTTTCCTATCCGAATCCGACGGAAAGGAAAGGTTCAATCCGCGCTGAGGTACTTGAAGTCGCGGAAGTTGAGGCACTTGAGATTGCCGTCCGCATCGTCGTAAAGCACGACGACATAATTTCCCGCATCGATGATCGGAATGGGCTCCATGTCCTTTCCATTCACGCGGATCGGATTGTAGCCTTCCGGGTAGTGGATCTTGGCTTCACTGATCACCATGCGTTTCACGGCGACCTTTTCCCAGTTCCCTTGGAGATCCCTGAGTTCGGCAGCAATTTCCGGTAGCCCGGACACGGAAATAAACGACGCACTGCGGCCTTCCGGAATCTCCTTCTGTTTGAGGCGGAGGATCCGGATGATGAAATGGGCTTTGTCCTGGTCTGTCGCGGGAACTTTTTCGCCGAAGGGAATGAGGGTCACAGTTTGATCCTTCTCGACGTTGACCTTGGTCGTACCTTCGGTCACTCCCTCGCGCTTGAAGACCACGGTGTGGCTGCCCGCAGGCACGCCGATACCGCCTGTCACGGCTGCGAATGCGTAGCCTGGTTCATAGACATCTTCTCCATCCACCAGCACTTTCACGGTTCCCGTTCCGGGCGCGATGGTATTGGCGATGCAAATGAAACCCTTGGGAGCCTTTTCCTTAGGCTGTGCCCACACCTGCGGCAACAAAGCCGCCGCTAAAATCAGGGAACGGCAAGCCCACCCCGACGAGACTGATAGAACACGCGATGATTCAGAAGTCGTTTTCATTGATGATTTTAGTTCGGTAATTGGCTGTTTCGATCTTGCCATCATTGGCCCGCTTTCCCGGATCGGCGAAAACGGTGTAGGCCCTCCGTACCTCGGAGAGAACCTCGGGTTTGGCATTGGTAACGTCGGTGGGTGCGACCGCCTGGCCCACCACCCACACGCGGAAGTTCCTGGAGCGGACAGTGGAAGATTCATAAACCCGGCCGAAAACTTCTTCCGCCGCAGCGTCGGACCACTGGATATTTTGCTTTTCCGGATAGAGGTCGGAGTTGCCGAAAACTTCCTTGCCATCAGGATCCCTGGCACATGCGAGCTCGGACGGACTGGCGTAGGGCCGCTCCTTGATGATCGCATCCGCGATGATGTCCGCTTCCTTGGTGGTGGACGGGGTGGACAGGGTACTGAGAGGGGCAATCGTCGGGGCCATTCTTCCATCAAATGACGTGGATGTCCGCTTCGAGAGTTTCGGGTCCATCACCAGGAGTCCCGCCGCCATCGAACGCAGGGCGTCACGCGAAGCGGTGTTGATGTTGACGTGCCCCTCGATTCTCACGAGCGGACCTTCGCGCAATGAAGCATCTTCGGAGCGAGACTTGCCGGCGTGGAAAAGGTCGAGCAACCTGGCGGCATGAGTCGCGGGCATCTCAGCTGGGAGATGGTCGACAGAACCGGCGGCGCTCAGATTGAATTTCGGGTGCTCGGGCCGGCCAATGCGTAGTGTGTTTCCACCGCCAAAACGCTGGCTGGACTGGTTGCCCACCTGCACGAGCGGCCACGAAAGCCCTGCCCCGGGCATGATTCCCGAAGTGAAGGTGGGACTTCCGTCCCCGCGCAAGGAAGTGGAGTCCAGTTTTGATTTCGGATCAAAAGTCGGCAGCCACATGATGGGATCGTAGAGACGCCCCAGCTCGGTCGCGCTGTAGTAGCGTTTACGGTCCGAGAGATAGGTGATCGACTCACCTTCCTGGGGTGCGGCTTCGCCCCCCACGGTCGTCGGATCGAAGCTTGGGCCTGATTTCTCCCGCGCGGTGGACCAGCCGGAGGTCCAAGTTGTGACCTGGCAATCATGACCTCCGTCCGCCCATTCCGAGGGAATCACCCGCCCGTAGATCTTGGTCTTGGAGGGACTGTCCAACTTGTAAATCGATTCCCAACGGATGTTGCGGCGGTTCGGGCTGATGTTTTCCGGAAACGAGTTCTCCCCTAACGGATAGGTGGTCATGTAGTGGGAGATCCGGGGATCCCCCAGATTGTTGATGAATGTTCCATAGGGGCCGTAGGTGTGCCCCGGGATGGCCGCCTTGCCGAAGTAACGCGGGAAGTTGATGATATACTTGAGACCGGTGGACTCGCGGACGATACTCGGGATCCGTTCGATTTCCTTGTCGTTCCACTTCATGCTGAGGCCTGCGGCACCGAGCGGTTCCACCAATGAGAAATCCAGTCCGACATCCTTGCCAGAGGCTCCGATGTTGATCATATAGGTGACCTTGGCGAATTTGAAGAACTTGTATTGCCCGGGGTCCAGGTTAATCGTCTTCGGCTGGGTCCAGAAGCGCGTGCCTTCCTGGATGAGATCATTTGGATTCAGGGTTTTGTCCAGCAGGAGGCTCTTGTCATCGAAACGCACTCCCGCCGGGATCGCCCCAATTCTGGGAAGGTTCAGCCCCACTTCGTAACTCAACTGGCATTTTCCGGCGGTGATGGGAAGGTTGGTGTGATTGAACAACTCGGCAAAGAGTTCAAATTCAAAATGCAGGTAATCACTGCGACCGATGGTTTCCCGTTTGATATAATTGATATTCATCAGGATCTCGCTGAACATCGGGCTGGCACCCAATCCGCGGTAGCTGCCCATCTGTACAACCGGCTTGTTGCCGCTGGCCGCATATCCGACCGCACTGGCAGCGATGGTCTTGACGTAGTCTTCCGGAAAGCCGCCCTTGCGATCATCAAACGTGGGCAGGGCGGTCTTGATCCACGACGCCATTTCGTCCACTGCGGCATCAGGTGATTTTGCAATGATGGCATTGAGATTGAGCTTCGGCTTCCCGACCACTGAGGTGTTGATGCCCGGAGCGAACGGAACGACCGGTTGCTCGTCGTAAGGCTGGACGGAGGCGGTGAGACCCTCTTCCACCGCTTTCGCCTTAGCATCCGTTAGACTGCCGGTCGCATCACGAACGAGGGGCGGGACAATGCCGGCGACAGCCAATGTAGAATCCGGAGAAACCAGCGCCTTCCTTCCACTGATGATCGTATTGTCGAGCGTGGAGGAATCCTGCGCGGTCGATGCGGGATCCAGGGAATAAAGAGCGACTTGGTTCAATGGCGGCTTTTTGTCGCGGCCGGAATCATCCAAATCGGAGGGTTCCGGATTCAGCCCCGGAGCGGGAAATTTCGCATACTTGGAACTATCACCTGTCTTCCATCCGTAGCGTTTGTGCTTGCCACCGTCCTCGATGTTTCCCGCCGTCCTGGCATCCAACCGGCTTTGGAGATCTTCGACCCAGTAGGAATAGCGGCCGACCATCTTGCCCTTGCTATCGAGGACCGGACGCCATGCCGCGGTGGATTTGGCTTGGTATGGCAATGTCTGGAACTCATTGAACGCGGCATTTCCGGCCTTTCCCACCAAGGGGGCGACTTCGGGGAGTGACAGGACCTTCGTAGTATCAACGGTCGTGTTCGCAAGCGTGCTGAAAAGCGGCGTGTAATGATATTTCCCCTCGGATGCCTTCGCCCGAGCGAGGAAAAGCTGGGGAGATAACGGGGCGGTGGAGGTGGTGGAAGTTGAGGCGGGAGGAAGTGTCGATTGGAGGACGACATACTCATCGTTAGCGGCGTCAAGGTTGAGTATACCTTTGACGTCCTCAAGCCCGGCGCGGGCGGCAAGCGCGGCACGCTGACGGTCCACGAACGAGCGGGCGGTGTTGCGCTCGATGCCCACCACCAGAAGAATGCCCACCGCAAGGATCAGCAAAGCTGCGACGACAACAAGAATGGACGGCAAGGTGAATCCCGCCGCCGTCTTGCGACAGTGCGGTGTTCTATGGTTTCGCATGATTTCCGAATCGAATGAGGGTTGCGTAAACTTCAAGGTCCTTATTGCGGTCAACCTGATCCGCTTTTCCGAGGAGAGCCGCCGTGTTGCCCGAGCCATCCCAATCGCCCGGCAACTTTAGTTTTCCGACGAGATTCCGGCGGGCGACCACGAGTTTCATTTCAAAAGCGTCGGGGCCCGTGGTGTCGTTTTTCACCCAGTCGATCCACTGGCCGCCGGCATCGAGCGATTTCGGCCGCGCCTCGAAGGAAACGACCCCGAAAGCGACGGGCTCGTCGATCTGGGGCTGCTCGGCGAAAAGGGATGCGACGGTGTCGCTGCGAAGGGCGTCGAAGGTGTCCTTGCTTTCACGGAACCCGCGCATCAGGCAGCGCAACGTCTTACCCCCGACGGGAAGATCCTTGATGTAATAATTCACCGCACACAGGTCGCCAATGTGCCCGGCGTCGGATTGCGCCTGGTCAGGTTGCAGGCTGAGAAATCCGACGCTGTCCACCGGCCATGCGGCGCTGGATTTGTCGATCTTGCCGTCCTTTTGAAAAAGACCGGTTGATAGATCGGCCGAGAGCTGGGTGATCAAAGCACGGGCCTCACGCTCGGTGGCCACCGTCCCGCCGACGCGCTCGTAGCCGTCACCCGAGGAACCGAGCATGCCGGCGGCGAGGATCAGGATCATCGATCCGATCGCCATCGAAAACAGCAGTTCGACGAGCGAAAATCCGGGGCGATTGCGTCGGATGGAACTCATGGAATACGGGTGTAGAAATCAAGCTTCTGGCGCTTCGTCGCCGGTGAGGTGGAGGGATACTCGAGAGTGACTTTGACCAGCATCATCGGCGGCGTGGCGGCCGGAACCTCGGGAGTGGCGCTGATGGTGGCGATGTAACGAATCGGCTTGCCGTCGATTTCCTTGGTTCCTTTGTCGTAAAGCGCTTGATCCATTTTACCGACCGGCTCGCCTTCGGAAGAAAATCCAAGCGCCCAGAGACTGCCGCCCACAGGGAGGGCTTGCCCGGCTTTGGTGGTGGTGAAAAACCGCGGGAAGCCGTCACGTGAAGCCTGGATTTCATCCATGCACGCGGGCACTATCCACGAACTGCGGGTTTCCGCCTCGGAGGACATGCCGCTTTTTCCGGACTCGGCGATCGCACCGAAAACCAATGGAATCGCGATGGCGAGAACGCCCATGGCGATGACCGTTTCGATCAACGACGAGCCACGATTCCGCGATGTTTTGGTGAAATGGGTTTTCATCCGTCGATTTGATAAGGACGCGCCGTGACGCGGCCGATTTTCAAGCGGTTTTCGGTAACAGCTTTTTGCCCGGCCCGCATATTGGGAGTGGCCTTGCCATTACGATAGCCGCCTTCCGCGATGCGAAGGGCAATGGGTGTGGATCCGTCGGGCGAGAGCAGCCCGCCGCGGGAGTTGAAAGCGATGGCGTGAACTTGGATGGAAAGGTTTTTCGTGCCGCCGTAGTTGATCGTCATTTTCGGCGAATCGAGGGGATTGGGAACTCCGTCCGCCTCGCCGCCAATCAGCACGATTCCGGTGTTGAGAGTCTGCCAACGGCTCAAAAGCGTCGCAGTCACGGAAATCGGCGAGGTCGAAGTGGTCGGCCATTTTTCCATCTCCACTTTGAACAAGCCAATGCGGCAGCGCTCGTCACCGGCGGGAAGATCGCCGGGTTCGGCGATGGCGAGAACGACGTAGGAGCGGGAAGTGATCGCGGTGGTCCGCGCTTGTTCGATCATGCCGCTGAGCATGTCTACTCCGGCACGACGGGACTGGTTGCCGGTGCCGCTCAAGAGGCTGATTCCCGCAGTCATCAAGGTGACCAGAATGGCGATCACCGCTACCATTTCAACGAGTGAGAACGCCGGTTCCCCACGGGATGGATATGATTTGCAATGAGGATTCACGTTATTCAAATGTCAGCGGTGAGCAAATGGTTGCACGGATCGTGCCAACACCTAGTAAACACAGAAATCAACGGATGAGTGGAACTGAACCACAACCGTTCAAATGTGACACATCTGTCATGACGTGACAAACTCCAAGCTGTCGTTTCTCAAAAGGTTAATCCGACCTGACGTCATACCAGAATTCGTCCGCCGCTTTACGGTCGTCACCGCGAAAAACCTTGCGGACGAAAGATGGATTTCGAAAAAGGTACCAGTCGCCGAATTGATCGAATTTCCGACATGAGGTGACCAAAGGCGACCGCAGGAGAGTGCCCCACGAACGCCCGGATCTGCGTCCATGTGCTTTCAAACGCCGAGCAAAATCCACATCCTCGGCGGAGACAAACCGCGTGTCGAACCCGCCGATTTCATCGAAATCCCGCTTCCGACACCAGAACAGGCCGAAGCTCACGCCCGTGAAAACGAGATAGGGCAAAATCGAAAATCCACTCGCGACAATGCCCACCGACCAGCGCTCCGGAAAAATCAACGCCCCGCCGCCGACGCATTTTCCGGAATCGAGCCGTTGGAGGATTTCCACAAAACTTCCGGGGTGCATCCGGCTGTCCGCATCGCAGGTGACGATGATTTCGGCCGAAGCCGCGGCGACACCGGCATTGCGGATCATTGAGAGATTCTTCGCATCCTCGCGGACGATCAAACAACCGTGGTGGCGGGCAATTTCCTCCGTGTCGTCCGTGCAGCGGTTGAGCACCACGATCGTCTCGACCAAAATGCCCGCCCGCTCCGCCGCCTGCCTCGCCGCTTCCAGACACGATGGCAGGAACGCCGACTCGTTGTGTGCTGGAACGATGAGGGAAATCAGCGGCTTCACGGGTCCTCCTTATCCGGCTCCGTTTCACTACCGAGAATCCCGTCGAGGATCCCGCTGACGCGGCGCACGGCCTTGCCGCCCTTATCGATGATTTCGACGCCCCTCTCCACGCCTTTCTCGATGGCCTTGTTAGGACTTTCGCCAAGCACCGACTTGGTGAACTTGATAACCTTCTCCCCCGTCTCGGGAATCTGATCGAACATCCGCACGCCCGCCGCCGCGATCAGACGGTCGGTTAGATCTTCCTTAGGATCATCCAAGGTTCCCGTGATGCGCAACGGCGTCCATAACAGGCCCCGCTCGCCGGCGATGAAGACATCGGTCTCCGCGCCGGGAATGGATGCCAGGGTGCCGGGTGCCAGACCGAGACGGAACACCCCGTCCATCTGATTTCCTCGAATGATCATGCTGCCTTCCAGCCGCACCAGGCCCTCGCTGGACAGCACCAGATCGGTGAGTGACAGCTCGCCCTTCTTCCAACGCCATGCGGTGTGCGCTTCATTGAGAGTGAGCATGCGGAAACGCCGGGTGTCGGCGTAGGCGGCCAGGGCGTCGAGCATCGGCAGAGCCGTTAGAGTTCCGTTCTTCACGATGATTTTCCCGCTGGCCACGGGAGCGCCAGTGCTGTTCGACATCGCGAAATCCGACGTCACATCGCCGGTCAGCCGTTTCGCCCAGTCCGAGCCGAGAAGATCATCGCAGTGAATGCCGGTCGCGTTTCCTTCGAGCGAATATTGCCGTGATTTCATATCCCACTCGCCGGTGCTTTCGATCCTGCCGTTCTTCCAGGCGCCGACCGTAGCCGATGTTAGAAAAGCCCGCCCGTCCTGATAGCGAAGCTGCACGCGATCCAAGCGGAGTTCGGGAACGATCCCGAATGGCAACCTGACCGTGCCGCCGTCGATCTCGCCGCGATAGGCGTTTTTGGCACCAGCCTGTTCGGCATGGACGTTCATGCCGGTGGCAGTTGCCAGACCTTGATCGAGGATGACTTTCACGGAGACATCCCCCACATCCATGCTTTCAAGCTCCGCCTCGCTCGGCAGCCACGACGGCCGCTTTGTTTTGGCAACTGATGATTTCATCTTCTGATCCACCTTGGCCGCCGCGGTTTCATCCGGCCGCTTGGTCGCATCCAGCGAGACTTCCAGACGCCGCACCCGCGAGCCGCGGACTTCCCAAACCCCGCGCTTCAATCCGCCCAATCCGACCTCGGTGTGCAGCCCGTCCGCCCTGACTCCCGTCACCAAACCATCTCCCGTGGCTTCGAAAGAATCCGTATCCACAGCCAGCCCATCCCAATGAAAAGACCCGAATTCGCCGGTGACTCCCGCCATGTCGCTCGCTTCGACTGATAGAAATTTCCGGAAACCATCACTGTGCAAATAGCTTCTGACGACCGCATAAACAGTGCCTAGGAAAACGACGCCGACCACCAGCAAGGCGACTGCGGCCTTCCCCGCCCAGCGCCCTTCCCCGGCGGCTTTCCTTCGTCTCGATCTGCGGCTCATTTCCCGAATCCTAGCCTTGCCACACGCCACCGCAAGCTCGCCTAAGGAGAAACCGCCAGCTCCTCACGCCCTTTACGAAGCCGGAAAATCCTCCGCCAGAGCCAGATCGCGGCCGCAGTGCAAAGGACCACGATCCCGATGAAAACAAACAAGGCCACAGCCGGCGCGAGTCCGATCAACCCAAGACCACCCAGCACAAGCCCATCCTCCGCCATGCTGGCCACCGTGTTGGTCACCGGTTCCGGCGAGAGATTGAGAAACGCCCGGATGCCCGCCTTGGTGCCATGCGTCGAAAGCGCCGCCGTGCCCGCCAACAACGCGGCGACCGTCACCGCAACCGGATCCATTTTTCCCAAAACCGCCAGCGTCAGAAAAATCGCCCCGACCGGCCGGATGACGGTGTGCGCCACATCCCACATTGAATCCACCCACGGCATCTTGTCGGCGAAAAATTCGATCACAAACAAAGCCCCCGCCACCCCAAGCACCCACGGATGCCCGAGCACCGCCATCTGCTCATATGATCCGGAAAGCTCGATCCAATGAAACCGCACCGCACATCCGGCGACCAGCACCGTCAGATAGAGATTCAACCCGGCCAAAGTGGCAAGGCCTAGCGCGACTCCAAGTTGGTCGATGAGGGTCATGGTGGAAATGATGAACTCTGAACGGCTATTTTATGAAACGATTTTCAACCAAGGCGGAAGATTCGATTGATTTCATTCCCCCTCCAAACTGAGAAAATATCGCGCGTCGTTCAACTCGCCAGTCCGGGAACATTGAGCCTCGCTCGCAATAGCCCGCCCATTCCATCTTCAAACGCGAACACTAGACTCGAGGGACGTAATTGAAATTTATAAAAATTTGCCATTTGTAATCGTTTTGAGAATTTTGTAATCAAAACGGGATGAAAAGCCCCGACAGTAAGCCGATTGGATACCAATGGCTGGCCGAGCGATTCGAGATGACCGTGATGCCTCACTGGAAGGAAAGCCGGATTCTGGTGAAGGGGGCCCGGCGCTTGGAGGAGAAAGATGGGCGGCAGATTGAATATTTGCCACCCGGACAGGAACAGGGCAATGACGTATTCGCTCACCTGGAGTTTGCCCTGAAACGGGAAGGACTGCATCTGGAGCTATTACGGAAGGTTTTGCCCAGACTGGATCCCGGAGAAGTGACAACCTATATCCGGAGTCGTCCAACGGGACGATACGCAAGAATCCTGTGGTGGTTGTTTGAAGCATTTACAGGTCTAGAGCTTGATCTCCCCAGCGTCGGAATGGGTAACTACGTGGATTTGCTAGACCCGAAGATTTATGTCACCGGACCCGTTGATAAAATTCCCCGTCAGCGAGTGAATTTTAATTTGCTAGGTCACTTGGGTTTTTCGCCGATGGTTCGCTGGAAAGGCTTGGGAGTATGGAACGAGTCCGAACTACAAAAGCGCTGCGCGGAAATCGTGGGAGACTACCCACCGGAGATTTTTCAGCGCGCGGTGCGATTTCTTTACGCGAAAGAAAGCAAAAGCAGCCATGAGATCGAACGGGAGATACCGGATCAAAAAAGGGCGGAGAAATTCATCGGCCTGTTGGAACAGGCTTGGCACCGCAATTTCCTGACAAAGGAGGCTCTGGTTGAATTGCAGCAAGCCATCGTGGACTCACGCTATGCGAACCAAGGGTGGAGAAGCGAAATTGGCGAGCAGGTCTATGTGGGCGAGACGCTGGCTTCGGGAACGGAGCGGGTGCATTATGCCGCACCGAAACCGGAGGAGCTCGATGAACTGATGAGCGGATTTCTTGCGATGTCTCAAAAGATCGTCGATCAGCATCATCCTATGATCCTTCCTGGCGGAGGGAAGGTTAGGGGTAGGACATCCTCAGGCGTTCCCACCCTTGTGGCGGCGGCAATCGTCTCCTTCGCTTTCGATTTTCTCCACCCCTTCAGCGACGGTAACGGAAGAATCCATCGTTTCCTATTGCACCATGTTCTCGCGCACAACGATTTCGGCCCCAACGGAATTATCCTGCCGGTTTCGGCGGTGATTTTGAACCGGCCGCGGGAATATGATCAGGCATTGGAGAGTTTTTCCAAGCCATTGATGGAACGGGTGGATTACACGTTGGATGATCGCCAACGGATGACGGTGACAAACGACACCGTCGATTTTTACCGCTACATCGACTGCACTGAACTTACGCGGATCACGATTGATTTCATCCGGGAAACCATCGAAAGCGAGCTTCCGGCGGAACTGCGGTTCCTAACCACTTATGATGAGATCCGCGCTAAAATGCGGGACATTGTGGAGCTACCGGATCGGATCGGGGATCTGTTCGTGAAGCTTTGCAGGCAGAATGAAGGCAAGCTTTCCAAGCGGAAGCGGGAACTTCCGGAGTTTACCCCGCTGACGGACGGGGAAATCTTCGCTTTGGAAACCGTGGTTCGGGAAGGATTGGGAATTTCCGTTGATCTGGAGATCATCCCCTGATTCACCCGAAATCACGTTTCCTGTAATCTAAATTTTCACAAATCGACCATTTGTAATCGTTTTGAGAAATTCTTTGAGATCAATAATGATTTTTGAAAATTCGGGCGAGATGAATATTTCAGTCCAGTTTTCAGAGACGCAGCGCGGTTTTGAGGAACGGGGCCGTGCGTGAGGTCTTCGATTTCGCGATCCTCTCCGGCGGGCCTTCGGCGATGATTTTACCGCCGTTCTCACCCGCTTCGGGGCCGAGGTCGAGGATCCAGTCGGCTTCGGCGGCGACGGCCATGTGGTGCTCGATGACGACGACGGTGTGACCTTCATCGACGAGACGGTGGAGGACATCGATGAGGCGCTGGACGTCTTCGAGGTGGAGACCGACGGTGGGTTCCTCGATCAGATAGAGATTGCGCTGGGTGAGCGCGGCGTTGTTGAGGGTGGCCTTGGTGCCGCGGCCTTTGGTCAGTTCGGAGACGAGCTTGATGCGCTGCGCCTCGCCGCCTGATAGAGTGGGGCTCGCCTGACCGAGCTGGAGGTAGCCAAGCCCGGTGTCGGCCATCAGCTTGAGCGGATGGGAAATGCGCGGCTGGGATTCGAAGAACGCGGAAGCTTCGTCGATGGTCATGGAGAGGACCTGGCCTATGTTTTTCTGACGGAAGGCGATTTCCAAGGTGGCTGGATTGTAGCGCTGACCGTTGCAGGATTCGCAATGGACCCAGGTGCTGGGGAGGAAATCCATTTCGAGTTTCACCCGACCGTTGCCCTTGCACTCGGGGCAGCGTCCGCCTTCGGTGTTGAAGGAGAAACGCGAGGCATCGAAGCCGCGCATCCTTGCTTCAGGGAGTTGGGCATAGAGCGCGCGGATGTGATCGAAGACTTTCACATACGTCGCCGGACAGGAACGCGAGGTCTTGCCGATGGGTGATTGATCGACTTCGTAACAGGCTTTGATCAATTTTTCACCGCTGGTTTTACCGAACGGAAGATTGGACTTCTTCACCCGCGTGGTCTTCGCCTCATTCTTGAAAAGCGCGGCGATGCAGGAATGCATCAGCGAGGATTTTCCAGAACCGGAAATTCCTGTGAGCACCGTGAGCCGGCCGAATGGAATGGCGGCATTCACGTTTTTGAGGTTGTTCGCCGTGCAACCGTCGATCGTTAGGAACGAATGATCCTTGCCAACAGGACGTCGCGTTCCTCGGATGGGATGATTTATTACAGCGGAGAGGGCGCGATAAGTCGGAGAAATGAGCAGTGCCGAGTGATCAGTGATCAGAGAAGATTTTTTCTTCCCTCTTCCACTGATCACTGATGACTGCTCACTCGGCACTCGCGGCGGTTTTCCCTGATAGACAATCTCACCGCCGAGACGCCCCGCACCCGGACCGAGATCGATGAGATGATCCGCCGCCGCGATCGTGTCTTCGTCGTGCTCGACGATGATGAGGGAATTGCCCTGATCGCGGAGGGAGATGAGGGTTTTGAGGAGGGCGGCGTTATCTCGCGGGTGGAGACCGATGGTGGGTTCGTCGAGGACGTAAAGGACGCCGCGGAGGTTGGAACCAAGCTGGGCGGCGAGGCGGATGCGCTGGGATTCACCGCCTGATAGAGTGTTGCCGGAGCGGTCGAGTTGGAGGTAACCGAGACCGACTTCCCGAAGGAACGAAAGACGTTGGCGGATTTCTGGAAGGATGTCGCGGGCGATCAATGTGTCACGGTCGTCCTTGAAATCGATTTTTTCGAAATGCTTGAAAGCGACATCGATGGATAGATGGCCGAGACCCGCGACCGGCGTGCCTTGGAGCTGGACGGCGGAGGCGACAGGATTCAGACGCGAGCCGTGGCAGGCGGGGCACTCGATCAACTCGACGTCATCCATGCGCTCGATGGCGCGGTCAGCGTCCATTTCGGCTGCCAACACGGAATCAAAGCGCGAGGTGTCGAGGTGTTGGCGGCGTTTGGGGACGCGGCCGTGGCCACGGCATTCTTCGCACCAGCCGTGGGGCGAGTTGAAGGAGAAGAGCCGCGGGTCCAGTTCCTCGAAGGATTTGTTGCAGGACGGACAGCTCGATTTGGTCGAGAGAAGCGTGAACTTCTTGTCGGCGGTGAAGAGCTTGATGAGGCCCTTGCCGATTTCCAGCGATCGCTCCAAAGAAGGTTGGAGATTCGAGGTCGTTGGTTTTGAAATCTCGGCGACGACGACATCGATGTCGTGCTCCTTGAAACGTTCGAGGCGGGTGAAGCCTTCGGCGTCCTTGAACTGCTTATCGACTAACAAGCGGGTGAAGCCTTGTTTGAGCGCCCATTCGGCGATCTCATTGTGAAAACCCTTTTTGCCACGGATGATTGGAGCTAACAGGGTGACAGGACCTTTTTTCAGATGGCCGCGAATGGTGTTTTCGATGGCGGCTAGTGACTGACGTTCGACAGGGACGTGGCAGTCCGGGCAGTAGAGCGTGCCGAGTTTCGAGTAGAGCAAGCGGATGAAATTCCACAGCTCGGTGACAGTCGCGACGGTGGATTTCCCACCGCCTTGGGAGACGCGTTGTTCGATGGCGACGGTAGGTGGAAGGCCTTGGAGTTGGTCGATCTCGGGCTTTTCCAACTGCTCGGCGAACTGCCGGGCGTAGGCGGACATGGAGTCGAGGAAACGGCGCTGTCCTTCGGCGAAGAGGATGTCGAAGGCGAGGGTGGACTTGCCGGAGCCTGATAGGCCGGAGATCACGACGAGTTGGTCGCGAGGAATATCGACGGAGATGTTTTTCAGGTTATGGTGACGGGCACCGCGGAGGGTGATGGAGTTGGAAGAGGGTTGATGGTTGAGAGTTGATGGTTGATGGAAAGAAGGAGGGGCGAGGCCTAGCGCTTGCTTGAGGAAGTGGGCGGTGGGAGTGTTGGTTTTGGCGACGGTTTCGGGCGAACCTTGGGCGACGAGCTGGCCGCCGTGTTTGCCGGCTTCGGGGCCGAGGTCGAGGATCCAGTCGGCGGATTTGATGACGTCGAGGTTGTGCTCGATGACGAGAAGGGAATGGCCGGAATCGACGAGTTTTTGGAAGACTCCTAGCAGATTTTCAATATCGGAGAAATGGAGGCCGGTGGTGGGTTCGTCGAGGATGAGGAGTTTTCCTCCCACTGCTCCACTGGAGGAAAGAAGTTGGCAGAGTTTGAGACGTTGAGCTTCGCCGCCCGAGAGGGTGTTGAGAGGCTGACCGAGTTTCAGATAGCCGAGGCCGACTTCGACGAGCGGCTGGAGAAGTTTGATGATCTGCTGGTGACGCTTGGCGTGCGCGGGGATCAATCCCGTGGTTTCCGAGTAGAAGGCGATGGCATCGACAACGGTGAGATCGAGAATGTCGTGGATCGATTTACCGAGATAGTGAAGATCGAGGGTGGAGGATTTGTAACGCTTGCCGTTGCAGTCCGGGCAGGTGACGTAGAGGTCGGAGAGGAACTGCATTTCGACCTTTTCGAAACCATTTCCGGCACAGCGGTCGCAGCGGCCGGCGCCGGAATTGAAAGAGAAGAAGCCCGTCGTTAGATCGCGGGCACGCGCTTCCGGAGTGAGGGCGAACAGCTGGCGGATGGGATCGAAAGCACCAAGAAAAACGGCGGGCGTCGAGCGTGGTGTGCGGGCGACCGCGGTTTGATCGACGAGTTCGACACCGTCGAGGTGTTGCGAGCCTTTGAGTTCCTTGATCGGCGCGGCATCACCTTCGGCTTCCTGGCCGAGCTTGCGCGCGAGATTCAGATAGAGAACATCGTGGGCGAAGGTGGATTTCCCGGAGCCTGAGACACCAGTGAGCACGGTGAAGAGGCCGAGCGGGAGATCGACATCGAGTTTCTTCAGGTTGTGGCGGGTGGCTCCTCGGATGGAGAGGAGTTGTTTTGAGGGCTTGCGGCGCTTGGCGGGGATGGCGATGGATTTTTTCCCGGTGAGCCAAGGAAGAGTTCCTAGTTTGGAGTTTTCAGTTTTCAGGGAAGATTTGGAAACCTTCCCTTGAGGCGAACCTTGATAGATGAGTGTGCCGCCGAAGGAGCCGGCGCCGGGGCCGAGATCGACGAGGTGATCGGCGGCCTGCATGACGGTTTGCTCATGTTCGACGACGACGAGCGTGTTGCCCTTGTCGCGAAGGCCGTGCATGACGCCGACGAGACGGTCGATGTCGCGTTGGTGAAGGCCGACGGTCGGTTCGTCGAGGACGAATAGCGTGCCGGTGAGGGCAGCTCCAAGGCAGGTCGTTAGATTGACCCGCTCGACCTCGCCGCCGGAGAGGGTGCGGGTGGTGCGGTCGAGAGTGAGGTAGCCAAGACCGACCTGATCGAGGTAGGTGAGGCGTGAGAAAATTTCGGTGACGACGAGATCGAGCGTCGGATCGGAGGGACGGTGTGAGATTTCGGATTTCAGATTTGAAAACCAAGGGAGCAAATCGCCGATGGAGAGTGACCAGAGTTCGGGAAGGGTTTTGCCATCCACCTTGAAGCAAAGGGACTCGGGCTGGAGGCGTTTGCCGCGGCAGGTGGAGCAGGTGGTGTAGGAGCGGTAACGGCTGAGGAAGACGCGGACGTGCATCTTGTAGGCCTTGGTTTCCATCCAGTCGAAGAAGCCCTTGATGCCATACCAATCGCCGGATTGCCAGAGGTCTTCGAGTTCATCCGGCGTAAGGTTGTCGGTTTTACGATCACCGTAGTAAATCCATTCCTGCTCGTCTTCGGATAGATCTTCAATGGGGCATTTGATGTCGATACCACGCTCCTTGCAGTTTTTGACGAGATCGCGCTGGCACTCGTCGCCGCGCTCGCCTTGGAAGGGTTTGATCGCTCCTTGGGCAATGGACAGAGATTTGTCGGGGATCGTTTTCTCCAAATCGATGCCGATGATGCGGCCGAAGCCGCGGCATTTCGGACAGGCTCCTAACGGGGAATTGAAGGAGAAGAGAGCCGGTGTCGGCGGGCGGAGGGTGAAACCGGTTTTCGGGTTGGTCCAACTCGTACTGAACGCACGAGAGTTTTCAGTTTTCAGTTTGGAGTTTTCAGCAAGAGAGACGGTCGCGTGGCCTTTGCCGAGAGTGAAGGCGGCTTCGAGGGCTTCGAGAAGACGCGACTGATTTTCTGGTGTTAGAGCGAGCCGATCCTGGACGACGTGGATGACGGGCAAAATGAATTTCGTGGTCCGTGGTTCGTCGGTGCGGACGATTTCCCCGTCGATGAGGATGCGGAGGTAACCTTGGGCATTGAGGAAAGGAAGAATTTCCGCCGCCTCGGAATTCGGTGGGATCGGAATCGGGAAGGTAACGAGAAGCGGCTTGCCTGCTAGATTTTCCGCGGCCCATGCGGTGGCGGATTCCGGCGAATCGGGCTGGATGGTTTCGCCGGTAATGGGATCGTAGCCGATGGCGAGTCGGGCGAAGAGAAGCTTGAGATAATCGTTGATCTCGGTGAGCGTTCCGACGGTCGAGCGGGTGGTGCGGACGTGGTTTTTCTGCTCGATGGCGATGGCGGGCGGGATGCCGTCGATGTGATCCACGGCCGGCTTGTCCATGCGGTCGAAGAACTGCCGGACGTACGGTGAGAACGTCTCAACATAGCGGCGCTGCCCCTCGGCGTAGAGCGTGTGGAACGCGAGCGAGGATTTTCCGGAACCGGACGGACCGGTCACAACGGTCAGTTTTCCAAGCGGGATATCGAGATCGAAACCCTGGAGATTGTGTTGCCGGCAACCGCGGAGGGAGATGGCGGAGTCGGGGCGGCGGGCGGTGGAAGGCTCAGCTTTGGGCACGCCGCAGGTTAAACAGGAAAGGCAGGTCCGCTAGTGGAAGTGCGCGGGCGGATGAAAAATTTCGCGTCATTCACCGGCACCGGATGACGAACCGAGGATGAGGCCGGAAAAATAGTCCGGGTCGCTCTTGGTTGCCTCGATTTCCTTTTCGACGAGATCGATGGCACCGGCGTCGTTGTCCGCTTTGAGGCGTTCGATTTGTTTCTGCAAGCCCAGGATGTAGGTTCCGGAAAGCGTTGAAAGTGCCTGTTTGAAGGTGTCCTGGACTCCGGTTTGTTTCTGATAGAACTCCGCGCGGATTGCTTCGATCTCCATGAACTCCGAGAGCGATGTCCCGATTTCGGAAGGTACCTTGCCGCCATCCGTCTTCCATCCTTCGATCGCGGTATCCAGCACATCCGTTTCAGGGCCGGCACCGGGCTTGTACTTGCGGACCTGGCGCTTGAGTGAGGCTTCAAACGTCGTGAAATTGGTTTTCAAATTCAATTGGTAAGCCGCCACGGGAGTCTTGGCCTTATCCTGCATGATCTTCCTCGCCCGCTCGAAAAAACCGGGAACATCGAACTTCGGCGGCGGAAGGTTCGATGCATCGGGCACGTTGTCGGGTGTGACGGCAGGCGTGGTGTTTTCCACCGGATCTTCCACCGGATCGGGTTTCACCATCGTCGGATCCGTGCTTTTTTCATCAGGTCCCGGAGACACTTCCGGTTCGGGCGTTTCGTCATGATCCACGACGGAATCCGATTTTTTATCCGCCTTTGAACCATTCGCTGGAAGGATCACCACGGTGGACTTGGGTGGCTCCGGCGGCGGATTTTTCGTATAAAAAACATAAGCCCCAAACGCGGCGATGACGGCCGCGAGGAGGAAAACGAACACTGCGGAATTGGATGACTTTTTGGGTTGGAATTTGCCCCGGGACCGACCGGCATGGGCCGCGCGATGGGCCGTAACGACCGGACCGCGGGGAGGTCCCTTCGGCGCGATGGATGAGGCGATCGCCTGCAAGTCCTTCGCGATTTCCTTGGCGCTGGAATAACGGGCGGCAGCGAGTGGCTGGGTGGCACGGCGGATGATCGTATCAAAGCGGGAATCGCAATGGACCATGGTCGATGCCGGCCGCGGATCCTCCGCGGGAAGACGACCCGTTAGAAGCTCGTGCAGCAGGACACCGACGGAAAAAATATCCGCGCGATAGTCCACGGAATGCGGCGAATTGACCACCTCGGGCGCGGTGTAGTGAGGGGTACCGAAAATTTCCTCACCCTCTTGAACTTTGTTTTCAATCGGCCGGGCCAAGCCGAAATCGCCGATCTTGGGCTCGGCGTTGAGATCGAGCAGAATATTGGACGGCTTGATATCGCGGTGGATGATCCCGTTTTCATGCGCGTGGGCCAGGCCATTGCAGACACCGGTGACGAGGCGGATCACTTCTTTCTGGTCGATCGATTTGCCGTAGGCCGAGTGGTAGATCGATTTCCCCGGCACGTACTCCATGATGATGTAGAGCATGCCGTTCACCTCGCCGAAATCGTAAACGCCGATGAGATTCGGATGGTTGAGACGGGCCATCGCCTTGGCCTCCGCCTCGAAGCCCGCGCAGAATGCGGCGTCCTTGCTGAGTTCCCGCGGCAGGATTTTCAGGGCCACCGCACGGTCCAGCGATTTTTGCACCGCGCAGTAAACGGCTCCCATGCCGCCGGTAGCGATGAGACCTTGGATTTCATACCCCGGAAAGAGCGGGGCGAGATCGGCAGGATCCGGCGCTACGAAGCCGGCTTGTTCGTTGGAATCGCTCATGAGGGAAAAAAGCGCATGATCTCCAGCGCGCGCGGGAGGCTATGCTTAATGAACATTGGATTTCAAGTTTATTGATCCGGACCGGTTGGATCCGGATAGAAAACCGCCGGAATCGCAATTGGTCGCGCAAACCGTAAACGATGCTTGCTCATCGGGCACCCACCGGGAATCACTTCGCGCCATGAACGAAGCAGAAGTCATGGCAATTTGCGGGGAAGATGGAATCCGCCGGATGGTGGCCGCATTTTACCAACGCATCCGGACCGACGACCTGATCGGGCCGATGTATCCGGAAAGCGACTGGGCGGGCTCGGAGGAACGCTTGGCGGATTTTCTGCTTTTTCGCCTCGGCGGCTCAACCCGCTATTTGGAAACCCGCGGGCATCCGAAACTCCGGATGCGCCACATCACCTTTAAAATCGGCATGGCCGAGCGCGATCGGTGGCTTGAAACGATGTCTGCGGCGATGACTGAAACGGGCATTCCCGCCGAGGCCCGGGAGTTTTTGGATCCGTTTTTCGCCCAAGTCGCGGATTTCATGCGAAATCAGGCCGATCGGTAACCCGGTTTTCAGCCGAGCGGGGCGTGATAAATGATCCACTCGGGGATCTTGATCGAGGCGTTGTAGAGGATGTGCAGGACAATCGCGGTCGCCAGCGATCCTGTGGCTGAATAAATCAAGGCACACGACAGGCCGAAAATCCCTACACTGACGAGTCCGAAGCTGTCGTAAAAGTGAAGCGTCGCGAAGATGGAGGAGGAAATCAGCGCGGCGGAAATCACGCCAAGCCGATTCCGAAACGCCCGGAACAGCACCCCGCGATAAAGGATTTCCTCGGAAATCGGGGCCAGCAAACACGTCGAAATCAACGCAAACGTGAGCCCCCACAGCCCGGCATCGCCAAGGCTGAGCCCGCCGCCCGGCTCGTTCGAACCGGCATTTCCCATCGATTTGCGCAGCAGTTGATCGACGAGAATCAGCAGCGAATACGTTCCGAAAACCGCCTTTAGCGCGACCGGTCGATTCAAGCCCATAACGCTCAGCGCATGACTCGGACGCCGGAAGAGCAATCCCAGCGCAATCAGCGCCGGCAGCATCCGGGCCGCAGAATCCAGGAAAATTCCCACCGCCGGGTGCAGCCCCGGCAAGGCATCGATTCCGAATTCCAAGGTCATGCTGAATCCGATCCACGCCAAGGTGGCTACCAAAAAAACGACAAGCCCCAGAGGCAAAGGCCAAGCACCACCGTAACCTTGGCGTTTCGTCCTCAATCCCCTTTTCATGAGCATCAAGGTTCCGGGGACAAATACCAGACCGACCAAACCAATCAACCAAACCACCCCGCCAGCCGCCACCGCGCGAGTCCTCAGGCCCAAGGAATCTTGGACGAACTTTTGCCTCCAATACGGTCCAAGCCGGACATTTTTCCCCCAAGCATCAATCAGTTTCGCA
Source organism: Luteolibacter sp. (assembly GCF_039920825.1). Taxonomy (GTDB): domain Bacteria; phylum Verrucomicrobiota; class Verrucomicrobiia; order Verrucomicrobiales; family Akkermansiaceae; genus Luteolibacter. Next base: position 40,452 of record NZ_JBDSCX010000009.1, read on the forward strand.
TCCCACCAAGTGCCATGATGATTGGCCAGACTCGTCGAAATTTCCTCGTAATCCGAGATCATTTGCCCCTGTAGCGCGTTCGCGAGCGTCTCCCCCACGGGCAGTTTTTCGTGCTCGGCCTTTACGATGGCGTAGGCCTCCAAGCCTCGTGTTGAGATGGATTTGTCGATGGCCAGCTTTTCAAGAACGCCCAACGCATCGCGCTGCGTGGTCGCCGGATCATGCACTCCCGCCATCCATTTCAGCCACGCCGGATCTTCCGTCATCGCATCGGCCAACCGAAGATCGCGGTCGATTTTTACCAGCGCGATCTCTTCCGTGCCGGGCGCATAACCTCCCTCTTGGCCGAAATAGTGGTCCCAAAGCCAGATCCCCAAAACGAAAGCAAGTAGAGCGATCAGCGGCTCGGGATAATCCCGCCGCAAAACAGCGCGGTAGGGATTTCCACTTTGGTTCGAGCTCGCCATCTTGTTTTTAAAGAACGCCCGGAGAATCTATGGGAATTTTAAAAAATGCAAGCCAAGGTTGAATTTCGCCAACCTTAAATCATCCAGTCTTCTAAACTTTGAATTTTTCCATTGGCGGTCAAGTGCGCGCCGTCGCAGGGTGGCCGGGACGCCACCCGAAATGCCTGACCCTACCGAATCTGTCATCATCGCCAGCTTTTGCTCGGCTCTCGGGATTTTCGCGATCACGGCCACGGCGCGCAAGCTTCTCGAAAAGCCCTCGCTGGATTTGCCCGAAGAGGAGCCCGTGCCACAGGAAGATGAATGGCCTTACCTGACTCCAACGACAGAAGAAGAACCCCCTCCGCTGCCGGTCGGAAAGGTGCCGACTTGGTTCTACAGGCCACTCGATCTCCTCGGGATCGGCTTCGTTTTTATGACTTTCTTCGGTCTGGTCGTCGCCTCAATCCGCACTGCGGAAAAATCCGACGTCGTGCTCGATTCCGGCGCGCTGATCATTTCCATCGCGTTCCAGTTCATCACCGCCGGGATCGTCACCGCGTTTGTGATCACCCGCATCCGCCCGGTCGAATGGTTGGGACTGAGGTGGAAAAGCTGGCCGTGGGTCTTCCTGATCGCTCCCTGCGCCGTGGTTTTCATGTGGTTGTTTTTCGGCGGACTTCAGGTTTCCGGTTTCATGAAATGGATGGAATCACTGGGAGTGGACTCGGTGCAGGACACCGTCAAACTGCTCCAGGAATCCACCGATCCGCTGGCGCTCGGACTGATGGCCGCCGCCGCCGTCTTCGCCGCGCCGATCTGTGAGGAAATCGTCTTCCGCGGCTATCTCTATCCGGCCGCGAAGAAATTCACCGGGCCGTGGGTCGCCGGCATTTGTTCGGCGCTCGTGTTCGGCGCCGCGCACGGCAGCATGGCCGCGTTGCTTCCGCTGTTCGTGTTCGGCTGCGTCCTCGTTTTCATCTATGAGAAAACCGGTTCCATCTGGGCACCGATGGCGGTGCATTTCTGCTTCAATGGCGCGACCGTTCTTATCCAACTGGCTGTTCGCTATCTGCCCCACGATCTCACGTGAAAACACTGCGCGACATCGGTGAGGACGCGTTGATCGAGCGCCTGGTCCGACTGGTGCCTCGCGATGAAAATCCAACGGCGGCTCCGGGCGACGACTGCGCTGTCATCGATCCCGGTCCCGGCTCCTCCACCCTGTTGCTGCTGAAAACCGACGCGCTGGTCGAGCGCGTTCATTTTCTATCAGACGCTTCCGCCCGCGCCGTCGGTTGGAAATCCGTGGCCCGCGTGATCTCGGATTTCGCCGCGATGGGCGGGCAACCCGGGCATTTCCTCATCACCCTCGCGCTTCCACCCGAAACCACCGTTACGTGGGTGGAAGATCTCTATCGGGGAATCGCGGATTGCTTGGAGAAATTCGGTGGAGTCGTCGCCGGCGGAGAAACCTCGAGCGTTCCCACCGGATCCTCTGCCGTCATTTCCATCGCCGCGACCGGCAGCGTTCTCCGTAATCGGCTCGTGCTGCGTTCCACCGCGAAACCCGGCGATGTGTTGTTCGTCACCGGCTTGTTAGGCGGCTCGATCCACGGCAAACATCTCGATTTCACCCCGCGCATCGAAGCGGCGGACTGGCTGGTTTCGCATTTCAAACCCACGGCGATGATGGATCTATCTGACGGCCTGGCGAAAGACCTGACCCGCATGGCAAAGGCCTCCGGCTGCGGATTCACCATCGGCGAAGCCGCTCTGCCGCTCACGCCAGGCTGCACACCGGCTCAGGCGCTGGGCGACGGTGAGGATTTCGAACTCCTGTTCGCCCTCGAAGCGGAGCGTGCCTCAGAACTGACCGCCACATGGCCTTTTCCGGATCTTCCGCTCACCCGCATCGGGAAAATAGTTAGATCGGGTCAGGGTGAATCCCTAACCGGCGGTTGGGAGCATTTCCTGTAGCGGCGATCACCGGTCGCCGCGCATTCATTTATTGCCCTTCAACTCACGGCGACCGGTGATCGCCGCCACGTCTCAACCCTCCTTTTCACGGATCGCCTCAAGCTCTTCCCAGCGCGTGTAAAGCTTCGCGACCTTCGCTTTGGCGGCATCCAGTTTCTCCACCATTTCCGGGATTTCTGCGAAGCGCTTCGCCTGGAACTCCGGATCATGCAGCAGCGCCTCAATTCCCTCCGCCTCTTGCTCGATTTCGAGGATCGCCGTTTCCATCCCTTCCAGTTCGGCCGTCTCCTTGAACGTCAGCTTGCGGCCCTTCTTCGCGGCCGGTGACGCGGCAGCTGCTTTCTGACGAGCCGCAGCTTCTTTGGCGGCGGCCTGCGCCTGAATCCGTTCCGCAGCTTCGCGGGCCTGGCGTTTTTCCAGATAGTAAGAGTAATTTCCGGCCTGCACCGCGATGCCATTGTCCTCGAACGCGATGATCTGATCACAGATCCGATCGAGGAAATAACGATCATGGGAAACGACGATGACCGAGCCGTCGAACACCGCGAGCGCTTCTTCCAGCATCCGCAGCGAAGGCAGGTCGAGGTCGTTGGTCGGTTCGTCGAGCACGATGACGTTGCCGCCGTTTTTCAGAACCTTGGCCAGCATCAGCCGCGCGCGCTCACCTCCTGATAGAAGATCGACCCGCTCGTTGATGCGCTTGTCGTCGAAGAGGAAACGCCGGAGATAGTTCCGCGCACCGAGCGGCTGGTTGCCGAACATCAGCTTCTCGTTGCCATCGGAAATCTCGTCGAGCAGCGAGCCGGTGCCGTCCAACACCATCCGCGTTTGGTCGATGTAGTTCACCTTCACCCGCTTGCCGGTGACGGCGGTGCCTTCGGTTGGTTCAAGTTGGCCGAGGCAGAGTTTCAACAAGGTGGTTTTCCCCACGCCATTCCGCCCGACGATGCCGGTGCACTGGCCGGGGCGCAGACTCAATGTTAGATTCCGGAACAGCCACCGCGGCGATTTCTCCGAGCCGACATTCACACCGGCGCCTTCCAGTTCGACGACGATGTTTCCCAGATCCGGCGCGGGCGGAATGAGCAGGTCCATTTCCCGTTCCTCGGGTGGAGCCTCCATGCCTTCGATTTCGTAAAACTTGTCCAAACGCGTGCGCTGCTTGGTTCCCCGCGCCTTGACGCCGGATCTAACCCATTCGAGCTCCTCGCGCAGGAACCGCTGGCGGCGACGCTCGGTCTGGCTGGCGATTTGTTGGCGGATCGCCTTCGATTCAAGGAACGCGGTGTAATTTCCCGGATGAGAAAACGCGCGACCCTGATCGATCTCGATAATCCGCGTGGCGATGACATCGAGGAAGTAGCGATCGTGCGTCACGAAGATCACCGCGCCGGGGAAACCCTTCAGATAATCTTCCAACCAGCGGATCGATTCGGCGTCAAGATGGTTCGTCGGCTCGTCGAGCAATAGCAGATCCGGCTGGCAGACGAGCGCCCGGCAGAGAGCGACCCGGCGTTTTTCCCCACCGGATAGAGGACCGACCATCGCGTCCAACGGCGGCGTGCCCAGCGCGGTGGAAATCGATTTGATGCGCGCGTCGAGGTTCCAGCCGTCGGCGTGATCGATGAGGTGAAGCAGATCATTAAGTTCCGCATCGCTGCCCTCGCCATTTTCATAACGGCGGATCGCCTCGACAATGTCAGAGGCTCCCGAAGCGATGTTTTCCTGCACGGTGGTTTCCGAATCGAGCTCGAACTCCTGCGGCAGATACCCGACACGGAGCGCGCGGCGCAGGGAGATTTCCCCGGAGTCCGCCATTTGCTGGCCGGTGAGGATTTTCAGCAGCGAGGTTTTTCCACACCCGTTGCGGCCGACCATGCCGGTTTTCTCCCCTGCGGAAACGGCGAGGGTGACACCGTCGAGCAGCGTTTGGTAACCGTAAGTGAGGCGGATTTCGTTGGCGGAAAGGAGAGCGGACATGAAGCGGCGCGGGTTGTTGCCTATCCGGAGCCAAACGTCCATCCCATTGCGCCCGGGGTTGTCATCCATCTGGCGGCCAGCTAATTTCCGGATTATCAAATGAGGAATCCGCAGCTTCACGCGCTCAATATCGGCACGCTCGCCCTGTGGCTGAGCGTCACCGGATTCGGCGCGGTGGCGGTTTGGGTGCCCGGTTTCACCCACCCGATCACGATTTCCAGTGCGGATGACACCACCGGGGTTGCCGAGGATTTTTCAATTGGCGATTCAACGGACGATCCCGCAGGCGAAACCCTGCAGGCTGATGCTCCGGCGAAATTCACCTCCGAGCCTCTGCCTGCACCACCCGCGTTGACACCGCAGCCCCATTTCGCCCCATTGCCGGAAATCCCGGATTTTCCCGTTCCTGTCGTCAGAACTCCGGCAGGTGCCGGAAGGTCCATCGCCGCCCGCCTCGCCGCCGGCCGGACGCCCGGCCCGTCCTATCCGCCCGAAGCGCGCCGTGCCGGCCAGACGGGAACGGTCGTCGTGCAGTTCACCGTGGACGCCGCGGGTGACATCGCCGACGCATCCGTCTATACCTCCTCCAATTCGAACCTGCTGGACCGCGAGGCATTGAGAACCGTTAGAGCGTGGAAGTTTCCTCCCGGCGATATCATGACCCTGATCCGCCCCATCGTTTTCCAACTCCCCTAAAAACACCGTGCTCGCGAACATCGTCGTAGAAACATTCCTCAAGGGCGGCTGGGTCATGTGGCCCATCCTCGGCACGTTCTTCCTCGCCCTCTGCGTCCTGCTCGACCGCGTGGTCTGGTGGCTCAAGCTCCGGAGCACGCTGCGTTTGGAAAAACAGGAGGACGCCCGCAAAGCCATCGGCAGCGGAGATTTCCAGACCGCTTGGGATCTCGGAAAAAACACCCGGGACCCGTTTCTAACTAATCTTCACGAGGGCATGACTCACGCCAACACCTCGATGCTCGCCGCGATGCAGCTCCACGCCACACACCTTATCGAGAAATCCGAAGCCCGCATGTGGGTCATCAGCACGCTCATTACGCTGGCTCCCTTGTTAGGATTGTTCGGCACTGTCGTCGGCATCATGGGATCGTTCTCCTTCGTCGGTGACGAACAGCTCGCGGCAAGCAAGGTGTCCGGGGGCATCGCCGAGGCGCTCATCGCCACCGCCTGCGGTATCGCCATCGCGATCCTCTGCCTGCTGCCCTACAACTTTTTCCGCAAGCGCGTCTCCGTCCTCCGCGGCTCGCTCGAACGCTGGATCAACCACACCGAACTGCTCGTAAAATCCGCCAAGGAGCACGGCCACGATTTGGAAGCATTTGCTTCCAAGAAACAAGACCGCTCCGCTTCAAGACCCAAGACGCAAGACTGAGATTCTCCCTCTTCGCTTGTCTCTGGATTCTTGATTCTTCCCTCTTAAATCTCCCTATGCCCGTTCAACTCCAAAGCAGCTCCGGCGACGAGGGCGATGAAGCGCGGATCGAAATCATTCCGCTCATCGACATCATGTTTTTCCTGTTAGCCAGTTTCATGCTGGTCAGCCTGAGCATGACGCATCTCCACCGCGTCCCGCTCGCGCTGCCGGAAGCGTCCACCGGCATCCCGGATTCCAAGACCCCGCCGTTCCAGATTTCCATCGATGCCAGCGGTGTGACCACCTGGGACCGGCAGATCGTGACCCTATCGGAAATCACGTCGAAACTGTTGGCGAGCGCCGGCCCCGACGAATCCCGCGTCCTGATTTCCGCCGATGCGGAAGCCCGCCATAAACAGGTCCTCGGCGTGCTCAACGCCGTTCGCGCGGCAGGCATCACGAAAGTCAGCTTCGAGTCAAAGGATCCAACCCGCTGAAGCATGAATCCGCGTTCGCTTCCCATGCTCAACGCCATCGGCTGCCTCATCCTCGCGGCCGTGGTCTTCACGCAATGGAACAAGGAGAGCCGCGCCGAGGACACCATGACCCAACTGCGCGTCGAAGTCGCCGCCGCCAAGCAACTCGCGGACAGCGAAACCAAACGGGCTGCCGATCTGGAGCGCGACATTGCCGTGCTCAAGCAATCTTTCGAAGCCACCCGACTGGCCGCAGTCGCCGCGCAGAAGAGCACCGGCACTTCCGGCATCCAAGGCCAGCTCGACGAAGCCCGCGGACAAATCGAAACGTGGAAAACCTCCATCGCCACCCGCGATGCCAGGATCCAGGATCTGGAGTCGGATCTAACTGCCACCCGCCGCCGCCTTGACGAAGCCATCGTGAAACTCAAGCAGGCAGGCGCTCGTTAGAGGCTGCGCTCGACCGCGGTCAGGACTCGAACGCCAACTCCCCTTCATATCCACAATAACGGACGAGGGATTCGATTTCAGCACGCTCCGAAGCGAGCTCCTTCGGGACGCTTGGCTCCTTGTCGAGGGAACGCCGCAGCATCGCCTTCACGGCGAGATCGAGGTCCGGCGGCAGGGATTGATCCTTGGCGGCCTGCCACATCCGGACGAGCGGATCAAGCTTGGCTTCTATCCGGGCGAAGCGGCAGGCGAGCGGCTCGGGATGATCGAAACAGGAGAATCGCTCCTGCTGTCCGCTGGCCATCACATTGAGTTCGGTTCTCAGGCATTTCTCGCACTCGCCGCAGTTCTTGCGGGGGCCACGTCCTCTCCAACAGACACGGAGATGGCGCTGGACGAGTGGATCATGGCAAAGGTCCGTCAGCTTGGTGGCCCTCAGAATGCCAGATCCGACGTGATGGAAACGCTTCGATCCGGAACTAAACAAAACATCAACGTCCCAGCGGCTGCCGTAAGGAATATCGCGAATGGTCTCGAACGATGAGGAAACATAGATCTCCCCATAACCGCTGATGAGGTGGGCGACTCCGGCCATCGCAAGGCCATGGGTGTTGTTCCAACTGCATTTCCGATAGAACGGCATCTTGCGCAGGTTGGTTTTCAACCGCAGCAGCTTGATCCGGTGGTGACTTCGGATTTCATCCAACGCCGATAGATACACTTCCGACTTCGCCGTATCGGTGAGATCGATGTCGAAGCCATCGACAAACAATAGTGCGTCGGGCGGAGTGCCTTGTCTGATCATCTCGTATAAGGCGTGGAACGAATCCACTCCGCCGGAGAAAAATAACAGCCGCTTCCTCGGCCTCCGTTCGAGGCCGAAACGCCGCCGCCAGCCTGGCCGTTGATCGGTGACGATCTTCGGGATCTTGCCACCCCACCAGCCTGTCATTTTTTCCATCAGCGCCTTCGTATTGGCCGCCCACACTTTGTCGGGTGATGGTTGATCGCGCAGCCGGATTCGGGATCCCGTCGTCATCGCGGGATAGAGGCCGAATGTCGCCCAGGCCTCGGGAGTGGATTTCAATTCGCCGCCCTCCAGTTCGATCCACAGCCACTTGCCATCCACCATCGCCTTCAGTTTTTGCGATGTGCCCGATTTCCGATGTTTGATTTTTCCGAAAACGAGGGAAGGCTGGTCCGGCATCGCGGGATTCAAACCCGGCCACCCGGCGGATACCAATCTTGATTCCAACTCGACGGGGAAATTCTTGCCTTGGTCCCGGACCTGACCCACTGATAGCGGGCATCCGAAACGATGCCGCGACTTCCCGCATGGTTAGAAAGTTACCGCACCCTGCCGAAATGCGTCCTGCTTTTCGTTGCCGGGCAGTTTCTCATCAACCTGATCAACTCGTCGCAATTCCTCCTGCTCAATCTTTTCCTGAAAGCGCGCGGGCTCGATGATCCGTCCATCGCCGCGCTGACATCGCACCGGTTTCTCGCGACCTTTTTCCTGGCCCTTCCTGCGGGGCTTTGGCTTCGCGGAAAACCGCTGCGCAAACCGCTGATCATCGGGTCGGTGTTGTTTCCTTTGACGGCGCTGGCCTCGTTGGAAACGGTCCGGCACGGCCACATGACGGCGGCCTCCGCGTGTTTCGTGGCGATGGGTTTCGCCAACCTGATTCTCAACGTCGCCAACCTGCCGATGATGTTGCGGATGGCCCCGCCGAAACAATCGAGCGAGGCGCTGAGCCTGTTGTTCGCGATGTGGGGCGCGGCCAGCATCTGCGGCGGCGTGCTGTCGAGCGTGCTGCAGGGAATGGGACACTTGGACATGGGGAAATGGCATTTCGTTTTCGACGAACACACAACGCTGCTGGTTCTAACGATCACCGGACTGGCCGCACCGTTTTTCTACGTGACGCTTCCCGATCCGGTTCCGGCAACGATTTCAAAGCGCCACTGGCTGCATGTCCATCGCGAGGATTTCCCGGTGCTGCTGCGGGCGCTGCTGCCCACCCTCTGCATCGCGACGGGAGCCGGTCTGAGCATCCAGTTCCTCAATCTGTTTTTCAGCAGCGTCTATCATCTCAGCTCCGCGACCTATTCGGCTTACGGCTCGGTAAGCTACGTGCTGGTTTTCGTTTTCGGACTGATCGTGCCGGAGGTCAGACGCCGCCTCGGCTGGCGCGGTGCGATTCTCGGTGTCCAGTCCGCCGCAGTCGTGATGCTGGCACTCATGGGGCTAACCGAACTGTGGAAGCACACCGTCTGGGCACTCCCGATGGCGTTGGTGTGTTTCATTTTCCGCCAGCCGCTGATGAACATGGCCGGCCCGTCCACCAGTGAGCTCTCAATGACCTACGTCGGCGAACGCAACCGCGAACTGATGAGCGCCTGCAACGGCGCGATCTGGAGCGGAGCCTGGTGGCTGGCGGCACGGGTGTTCGAAATTTTCCGCACCCACGATCTTCCCTACTGGCAGATTTTCCTAACGACCGCCGTGTTCTATCTCTTCGGCACAGTATCGTATCTGGGCCTGATCCGCAGCGTGGAGAAGCGGGAGTTGGAGGATGCGGTAGCGGAGGTTTCTCCCGAGCAAGGCCAGGTTTAGGAAATCTAACCAACCATCACGGGAACGCCGGATTTCTCACGAACGATTTCCTGGCCACGAGATGGACTGGAACTTTGGTCGAGGTTGTGTCGCCGCGTTTGCGGGTGTCGGTGGTGATCGTGCCTTTGAGTTCGAGGGATTCGTCGAGCATCGTCTGAAGATTCACGACGATCTGACCAGTGAGCTCCACCGAGCCGCCATCCTCACTCCCGTCGGAATGAAAGCCCGCGCCGGTGCTTCGGATGCTGACTTCGATGAGCGCCGACTTGCCGAAAAGCGTATGCCGGATTTGGCGGAGGCGCATGGTGCCGATCGTCTGAGCCTTCGGGAAATCGCGCTCGACGATCATTTTAATCCAAGCCGGATCGAATTCCCAAGACTCACCGAGGTTGACCTCGCGCGCGGGATACCAATCGCGGTTCAGATAGATCTTGAGTTCGTCGATCTCCTTCTGCACACGGACCATCGGGACCGAGCCGTCGAGTTCGAATTTCCAATCGCCCTTCAGGCTTTTCGACATGGCGAACATCTTTCCCACCAGCGGACTTTTATCGTCGAGATTCTCAGTGTGGCCATCGATGACAGTTTTCGTACTGGTGGAAATCTTGTCCACCTTCACCATGCCGCGGCGGGTGCCATCGGCGGCGGGATCGCGGAAGGTCCAGACGAGATCGCGATCACGGGTGATGAGGATGGTGCCCGTGCTGGTTTTCCCGGCAACGGTTTTGCTGATGGTCCCCCCGGCAGTGTCGGAATGAGTGACGAGGCGGACGCTCTCACCGGCCTTGCCACGGACCGGACCGAACACGATGCCGGCGGAAGCGGTGGAGCAAAATGCCGCGAAAACCAGAGCAGATAGAATGGAGTGGGAGCGCATCATAGGCGGCGAGATTCCCGCGTCGGGGATTTGCGGTCAATCTCAATCGGGGCGGGGAGTAGCGCGAGTTGGAGGAGGGTTGACGTGCCGTCAACCCGGGTGGGCCGAAGTCCCACCCTCCTTAGCGTTCGATGGTGAAGCCGGTACAGTTTTCCAGTAGTGGAATTTTCACTGCAATTAGATTTTTGATGTGGTGGGCGACGTTGGATTCCTCGGCGATTTCCTTAATGAAGGATTCGACTTCGTCGGGCTCGCCCATCACCTGGAGTTCGACGCTGCCATCGGCGAGGTTTTTCACCCAGCCGCAAACATCGAAGCCGCGCGAGAGGTCCTTGACGGTGTAGCGGAAGCCGACGCCTTGGACGCGGCCTTCGAAGATCACTCGTTTCGCCAACATGAAATCGTCCGGCGGATCAATGGGCTCCGGACTTGATCGAACCGTCCTCTTTGAACGGATTTGATTCGAGGGCCGACGACTTGATGCCGAAGACCTGCTCGAAGGTTTTTCCGGGAAGCAGGTTGTAGGCGATGGGCGCGCTGCGCTTGCCTTCCGCGTCGTAGATGTAAACGAGCTTTTGCACGGGCATTTCCTTGCCGGTGTTAGGATTGATGCGCTTCACCCGCGAGTCGAACATCAGTTCCTCGACCAGCAGGCCGGTGACGCGGTGATAGCCGTAGCTGACTTTGAACAACTCTTCATTGAGACCGTCACGGATCTTGCAGCCGAGCGGGTTGCCGTTTGCGTCCATCTTGTAGGTGGTCAGCATGGTGAGGACTCCGTTAGGAGAAAAGGTTTTCTTGGTGAGCGTCTTGTTGTCGGGGCTGCGGATGAAGACGGACTTGGAGCCGTCCTCGTGACGCATGAAGCGGACGTTGGGGCCTTCGACGTCTTCCATGTCGCTCGCTCGGCAGGGAGCGGCGAGAAGCAGCAGGGCGATGGCGATCCACAGGTTTTTCAAAGTTGCCAGCAGGTTCATAGGACACAAACTAGGACTCCCGGGCGGACGCTGCAAGCCGCCATTTTCCACCATGATCTGGACCACCCGACGAAGCGCGATGGACCTCACCCGCCGCGCGCGGGTGATGGGAATACTCAATGTGACGCCGGACTCCTTCTCGGACGGTGGCGTACATTGCGGGGTGGAAACAGCGTTGTCGCACGCCCGCCGGATGATTTTGGAAGGAGCGGAGCTGATCGACATCGGCGGGGAATCGACCCGTCCCGGTGCGGAGGCGGTGCCGGAGGAGGTGGAAATTGCAAGGACCGCGCCGGTGATTTCCGCGCTGCGGAAGGAATGGGACGGCGTGATTTCCATTGATACGTCAAAGTCCGCCGTGGCGAAGGCGGCGATTGCTGCCGGGGCAGATGTGGTGAACGACGTGAGCGGACTGCTGGCGGATCCGGCGATGGCGGAAGTGTGCGCCGCAAGCGGAGTCGGCGTGGTGGTGATGCACATGCAGGGCAGTCCGCGGACGATGCAGCAGTCGCCCGTCTACTCGGATGTCGTGGCGGAGGTGAGGGCGTTTTTCGAGGAGCGGTTGGAAACTCTCAAGGCGGCGGGCATCGCGGCCGGGGCGCTGTGTTTCGATCCGGGCATCGGATTCGGGAAGAACCTGGAGCACAATCTCGCGCTGCTTCGATCGCTGGATGAAATTTCAGCGGACGGACGGCCGCTGTTGTTGGGAGTGTCCCGGAAATCGTTCATCGGGAAAATTCTCGGCTGCGACGATCTCGACTGCCGCGAATGGCCGACGGTCGCCATCACTTCGAATGCCCGGGAAAAAGGAGTCATGCTCCACCGGGTGCATTCCGTGCGGGCGAATCACGAAGCGCTCCGGATGATGGAGGCGATTCTCGGCGCGGGACGTTCCGCGACGGATTAGTTCGACGGCGCGGGTGCCGGCTTGCGGCCGACGGCGAAGCGGTATTTGCCAATGGCTTCGACAACGCCAGTGGCGATGGCGGTCTGATAGGCTTCGTTTTCGATCAGCCTGGCCTCATACGGATGACTCATGAATCCGCCTTCGAGCAGGATCGCGGGATGGCGGACGCCGGAAAGCACGCTGAAACGCGCGCGTTTGATTCCGCGATCGAGAGTGTTCTTGCCGAGCTTCCAGAGGATGGTGCCGTGGACGGCGGTGGCGAGCGCGATGTTCGCCGAGTCATGCTCGTTACCAGCGCGGGTCTGGTTGTCGGATTCCTTGAAATCGCTGCCGTAGTGAGACACGCCCGGAGGCGACAGGGTGAAGGTTTCCACACCACGTGCGGAGCGTCCGCCGGAGTTGAAATGGATGCTGACGTAAACGGCGTTTTCCTTGACGGCATTGGCGAAGTCCACGCGCTCCTGAAGTGACTGATAGATGTCGGTATCGCGGGTCATGACGACTTTGTAGCCTTTTTCCTCCAGCCGTTTTTTCACCATGCCGGCGACCTTGACGTTGTAGTTCGCCTCGGTGCCGAAGGGATTGGTGGCACCCGGGTCTTTTCCGCCGTGGCCGGGATCGAGAATGACCGTGCGGAAGTCACCGGCGTTGGGAATGAAATTGGGGCGCAGGACGGGATCGATCAGTTTCCCGAGATCAACCCGCGAGACATAGATTTTTTCACCCTGGGCCTCGATGTTATTGCTGAAAACGAATTTCACGTTGTTCATCAGGCATTCGTTGCCGCCAACCTTGAGCAGCATTTTGACCTTCGGATTTTCCAACACCACCGAACCACCGGAGCGGGAGACCTTGGTGAAATTATAAAAGGTCTTGATGCTGTCGATGGAGACATACTCGCGGCCGTCGATCTTGATGACTTCCCAGCCGGCGACGGGCGCGGCGGATGCCATCGGGACGAGGTTCACGGTCATGAACATCAGCAGCACCGCCACGCGCTGGAGCCAGGTAAACAGGCTGACGGATTGTTCCATTGAAAGAGTAGGCTGCACGGGTTTCAGAGGTTTGTACCAATTCAAAAAACGAATGACAACCCCGTTTGTCGGTGGAATCGGCGCGATTACACGCTTCGCCGGCCCTGCATGGCGCGCATGAGCGTGAGTTCGTCGGCATGTTCCAGACCGCCACCCGCAGGAAGTCCCTGCGCGATACGGGTAAGCTTGCAGTTCCTCCCACGCAACAGATCGACCAAGTAATTCGCCGTCGCCTCCCCTTCGACATCCGAACCGAGCGCGAGGATGACCTCGATTTCCTCCGGTGCCGCCTCGATCCGCCGGACCAGCGACGGGATCCGCAAGTCTTCGGGCGATACCCTGTCGAGCGGCGAAAGTTTTCCACCCATGCAATGATAGCGGCCGCGGAAAGCACCTGAACGTTCGAGCGGCAGCACATCGGTCGCCTGTTCGACCACACACAGGATGCGATCGTCACGCGTCGGATCCTCGCACACGTCACAGCCTTCCGCCGTGGCGAAAAATCCACACACCGGGCACGGCCTCACTGCTTCCCTGGCAGCTAACAGCGACTCCGCCAGCGGTGCGGAATTCGCTTTCGGGCTTTGCAACAACCACACCGCGATGCGTTCGGCGCTGCGCGGGCCGACACCGGGAAGCCGCTTGAGCTCGCCGATCAGCGCTTTGACGGGTTCGGGGAAATCAACGCGTTTCATCGGACGGATCAGTGGCGGGTTTCACGAAATTTTCATCGCAGTCCATTCGGTGATTTCCCGCATAGACCAAGGCGCAGACGCCTGACCACAGCGTGGCGATCCATGGCATTGCGATTTCGGGAGCATGCGCGGCCAGACTCAAAACAGGAGCCCATCCGGCCACGACGACCAGCGCCGTCAGCCACAACATCACCCGCCGCCAGCCTCCCGGAACACTCAAGATCGAGAACGAAAGCCCGAAGGCGAAAACAAACGCCGCCAACCACAGCGACCATTCGGGCAGCGATTTGGGAAACGTCTCCAGCTTGCCGTGAGAGACCATTTTCGAAATCAAAAGATCCAACCGATTCATGATGCCGAGCACACTCAATCCAGCCACCAGCAGCAGCGAAAGCGAACCCATGATGGTCGCCGGGACCAGCACATGTCCGGCAGGTCGGGGTTTCGTGACGGCTCTCCTGCTCATCGGATTTCAGACCTCCTGCCGGTTGCGGGTGTTGGCTTGAGCGGGTGATCGGGCGACATCGCTGTCAGCAAACTCCGCCCGGGCGCTCCTGTCAACCGGCTGTCCACGCATGACCTATCCGATGAAACTAGGCACAGATTCCGCTATCCGGGGGCACTCACGTTACCGGATCGCCACCAATCACTCCTTGTGCGCGCCGACCTGCCAGCCACCCTGCCGTTCATTTTTTCATGTCCTCCCAATCTTCCCGCCGCCGTCTTTATTTCGCCACCGGTTTTCTATTTGTCACCACCGCCGGGCTCTTGTGGTTGGCGCGAAATGAATCTCCATCCCACCCGGCCACGGTGAAATCCACTCCGAACGGCGCTCCGGAAATTTCCCCGGATGACTCAATGCCCCGGGTCGCCAAGGTTGCGAAAAAACACGCCGTCCCCGCCGCACAGCAGATCGACTCGGAGGAAACCTGGGATTTCAACCTCGGCGGACAGCCGCTCTCGATCACCCTCGCCCTGGACGAAGCCGTTCTCCGCGATGCCGATGGCAAGGAAACCGTCGCCAAGCTAACACCTCCGGCGACTCAGGAAACCCTACCCGCCCGTCTCGCCGAACTCAGTGCGCCCGGCGGAGTTTTCCCCGTCGCCTATCTCGCCGGGAAAGAGCGCTCCGTCGCCACCCGCCGCATCGTCACTCCCGACCTCCGCGTCCAACTCGATGCCGCTGCTGCGGAAAATGTCGCCGCACAAAACCAGCTCGTCATCAAGGACCGTCCGTCCTACGCCCCCGGTTGGGTCATCATGAGTGCGAAAAATCCCTTCGCCGCGCTCGATGCCATGATCAACCTCCGCGCTGTTAGCGATGTCGCTTCCGCCGATGTCCTGCTCGCCATCCAGCACAGCCTGCGCACCCTGCCTAACGATCCGCTTGTCACCAGCCAATGGCACTTGAAACAATCCGGCACAGCGGTCGCCGGCTCGGACCTCAATATTGAAACCGCTTGGAACTACCCTTCCGCCACCGGCAACCGCGGCACCGGCATCCGAATCGGCATCGTCGATGACGGTCTTGAAACCGGCCACCCCGACCTGGCTCCGAACGTCGATCTCGTCAACGACAAGGACTGGAACGGCGGCGATGCGGATCCCAACCCCGGTAGCGGCGACGATCACGGCACTTCCTGCGCCGGAAATGCCGCGGCTAGAGGTAACAACGGCATCGGAGTCTCCGGCACCGCGCCCGAAGCCACTCTTGTCGGCATGCGCCTCATCGCCGCCGCCGTGACCGACGCTCAGGAGGCCGAGGCCGTGACCTACCTTCCCGACCTCATTCAAATCAAAACCAACAGCTGGGGCCCTGCGGACGATGGCACCGCTCTCGATGGCCCCGGCCCGCTCACCATCGCCGCCCTCCAAACCGCCGCCACCACCGGTCGCGGCGGCAAGGGCAGCATCATCCTCTGGGCGGGTGGAAATGGCGGCAATGTCAGTGACAATTCCAACTACGACGCCTACGCGAATTCCATTTACACCATCGCCATCGGAGCCACCGACAGTTTCGGTCGCCGCTCGTACTACAGCGAACCCGGCAGCAATCTCGTCGTCTGCGCTCCGTCAAGCGGCCGCTATACCACGTCCGCCGCCACCAGCGCCCTCGGCATCACCACCGTGGACCGATCCGGAGCGTTGGGCTATAACAGCGGATCCACTTCGGGAGAAATCGCGGACGCGAACTATACCCAGACGTTTGGCGGCACATCGTCTGCCACTCCCACCGCAGCGGGTATCGTCGCCCTGATGTTGGAGAAAAATCCCAACCTCGGCTGGCGTGACGTTCAGGAAATTTTCATCCGCACCGCAGTCCTGCCACCCGCCTCTACCGGCTGGGTGACGAATGCCAGTGGCTTCCATTTCAGCCACGACTTCGGTGCTGGCCTCATCGATGCGACTGCCGCCGTCAATCTGGCAGGCACCTGGACCAATCTTCCCGCGCAAACTTCCACCACCTCCACCCGGACCGGTCTGACCACCGCTATCCTTAACAACAGCGCGACCGGAGCTTCCACCACTTTTGATCTTTCCGCGTCGAACATCCGCGTCGAACAGGTCACGCTGAAGCTCAGCGCCACCCACAGCTACCGCGGCAATCTCGTTGTCACCCTCACCTCGCCAGGCGGCATGGCCAGCACGCTTGCCGAAGTCCACGGCGATGATAACGCTAACTACTCGAACTGGATCTTCAGCTCGGTTCGCAACTGGGGCGAGATTTCCACCGGCACCTGGACGCTCAAGGTCGCCGATCTCAGTTCGACCGGCAACACCGCCGGCGGCACGCTAACAGGCGCGGAACTCAAGGTGTTTGGTTCGCCGGGCACTCCGGTCAATCCAGCACCGCTCGCCCAGATCACCCAACCCACCGATGGCCAGGTCTTCAGCCCCGGCACGCCTGTGACGGTGAACGTCTCCGCCAGTGATCTGACGGTTGGCAACGCGGCGGGCGTCGTCAGTCAGGTCGAACTTTTCGATAACAACGTCTCGCTCGGTACCGACAGCACCGCTCCCTATTCGTTCGGTTATTCTCCCGCTTTGGGAAATCATTCGCTCGTCGCCAAGGCCACCGACAGCGAGGGCGCCGTCGGCACTTCCGTTTCCGTCAATTTCACCGTGACAAATCAAGCGCCGGTCATCACCGCCGCCACGCTATCAGCCACCAGCCAGTCCTACAGCGATGTTCCTCTAACCGTCACTTCGGTCACCGCGTCCGATCCGGAAGGCAGCACCCTGACCTACACCTATCAGTGGCAGTCCAGCGTCAACCAGACGGTCTATGCGGATGAACCCGGTGCCACCACCGGCACCGCGCCCGCCTTATCAGGAAAGCTCCTCCGCTGCGTGATCACCGCCTCAGACGGGACCTCCGGCAGCAATGCCTTCACCACCTCATCCGTCAATCTTCTCACCCGTCCCGGCACCACCGCAGCCACCGGCACCGCCTATTCCTACACCAGCGGCCTTGTCCTGCGTGGAACCGATTCCGCGCTATCACGCCGCGCCATCATCAACGAATTCAGCCAGGGACCGTCCGGGAGTTCCTCCGAATGGATCGAAATCCTCACCCTCCAAGCTGGCAGCCTCGCCTACTGGGACCTCCACGATGTGGCGGGAAACACGCTCGTTTTCCTCGATGATCCGGTGTGGGATAACATCCCCGCCGGCACGCTCATCGTGGTTTACAACGGCGCTTCCAAGGATCCGCTCCTCCCTGCCGACGATCTCGACCCTTCCGATGGTCGGATGGTCGTCAGCAGCACCAATCCAGCTTATTTCGAGGCCACCTACGACGCCTGGCTTCCGTTAGGCAACAGCGGCGACTCCATTTTCCTCGCCGACGACACGCAAGCCGTCATCGCATCCGTCGCCTATGGCAACAGCACCGCCACTACTCCCAACGTCGGCAGTGTCGGCAGCACGAAATCCGCTTATTTCGCCGGAGACACCGACGCCGGTGCGAACCTCGCTGCCAACTGGCGCGTCACCACCTCGCTAACAGCCCGCAATCTCCGCGCCGCCGGAGATCTGTTCATCTCGGAATATGTCGAGGGCTCGGGCAACAACAAGGCCTTGGAAATCTACAATCCAACCGGCACGGCAGTCGATCTCACCGCCGCAGTCTACAAGGTCGAACTCTACTACAATGGTTCCGCCACCGCCGGAGCCACTTTGAATCTAACCGGGACCCTCGCTCCGTTTTCCACCTATGTGTTGAAAAACAACTCCACCACCGGCGCGATCAGCACCGTCACCGCCCAACTTTCCAACATCAATGTGAACTTCAATGGCGACGATGCCATTGTCCTGAAAAAAGGTACCACCGTCGTGGACAGCTTCGGACAGGTCGGCACCGACCCTGGCAGCGCATGGACATCAGGAGCCGTCACCACGGTTGATAAAACCCTGCGCCGGAAATCCACCATCACCCAAGGTGACGTCATTTCCAACGACGCCTTCAATCCCGCCACCGAATGGGATGTCTTCCCGGTCGATACGCTCGACGGCCTGGGCAGCCACAACACCGGCAGCTCACCCCTATCACTTACGCTATCCATCACTCCCACGACCTTCGCTGAAAATGTCGGAGCATCGGCGGCCACCGGAACCGTTAGCATCGCCGCAGCCCTCGGTGCTCCGCTCACCATCACGCTCGGATCGTCCGACACCAGCGAGGCCACCGTGCCCGCCACCGTCACCATCGCCGCAGGTCAGACCAGCAGCCCCACCTTCGCCATCGCGGCGGTCGATGATCTGATTTCCGATGGTCCGCAGCCAGTCACTCTAACTGCATCAACCTCCGGATACACGGACGGCGCGGCGGTGATTACCGTCACCGACAACGAACCGACCGTCGAAGGTGTCACCCCCGCCGCCGCGAACAATGGAGCCAATTCAACCTTCGTCACCGCCATTCGCAACGGCAGTCTCAACAGCCCGGCGTTGTTCCGCATTGGAGTCGGTGCCACGATTCCCACCGCGCTCACCATCGACCCGGTCACCGGCGTTCTGAGCGGCACCCTCGCCTTCAGCAATCCGCCCGGCGATTACCTCATTGTCATCGAGCGCTACAATACCCTCGGCGAAACTGTTTCCCAGTCCTACACGCTCACCCTCAGCGCCGGAGCCTCTGACACTTATGCCGCTTGGATTTCCAACTATCCCGAAGTCGGCACGGCCACCGCACTGGGAGATGATTCCGATCACGACGGCCTGCCTAACGGAATTGAAAACTACCTCGGCACCCAGCCTGACATCAGCAACCCCGGTCTCAGCCAGATCTCCGCCACCGCCAGCACCCTCGTCTTCCGCCACAGCCGTTCCAACAGTCCCGCTTCGGATCTAACTGCCAGCTACGAATGGTCCAGCAATCTCGTCACCTGGTATCCCTCGGCCGCCACCGACGGCGGAACCACCGTGACCATCGCCACCAGCACGATCACCGACACCTCCGCCCCGGACAACGACCTGATCGAAGTCACCGCCACCCTCACCGGCACCCCGGAACCACAGATCTTCGTCCGGCTCAAAGCGGTCAAGCCGTGAGGTGATTACGGAGGTTCTGTCGTCCCGATGGAATTGGGAAATGGCGGGTCCGGACAGGCCGGGGTCTTTCGAAGGACTTGACCGGTCACGCGATGCAGGCCTTGGTGGGTGGGGTCCCGCGGCGGAGCACGATCCTTCGCTTGAGGTGGCCATTTGTCAGGGCCCGGCTGACCCGGGGTCCATTCAGATCATGTTCTCATCCCTATTTCAAAAGAAGCGCGGCAGTTGGAAAGACGATTCGCTGGCCGGACTAACGACGGCGCTGGCGCTGGTGCCGGGCTCGATCGCCTTCGCGTTCGTGGCGGGCGTGCCGCCGATTTCCGGGCTCTACGCGGGCTTCATCGTCTGTCTGATCACGGCGGCGTTCGGCGGACGGCCGGGGATGATTTCCTCCGCGGCGGGCTCGCTGGCGGTGGTGATGGTGGCGCTGGTGGCGGAAGGAAACCGCCGTGGCGGCGCGGGCGCGGGCTTCGAGTATCTGTTACTGGCGGTGATCCTGATGGGGTTCGTCCAGATCTCCGTCGGCGTGCTGCGGCTGGGCCGGCTGATCCGGCTGGTGCCGCATCCGGTGATGATGGGATTCGTGAACGGGCTGGCGATCGTGGTTTTCCTCTCGCAGCTCAGGATGTTCCGCCATCGCGAGGGCGCGGTGGTCGGCGATTGGCTGCATGGCCAGGCCCTGGTGACGATGCTGGGTCTGGTAGGGCTGACAATGGCGATCGTTTACCTGCTGCCGCGTTTCACGAAGAAGGTGCCTTCGTCGCTGGTGGCGATCGTGGTGGTGAGCCTGATCGGCGCGTTCGGACTGCCGGCGCAGACGGTGGGAGATCTATCAAGCGTGCGGGGCGCACTGCCGGTGCCGCATCTGCCGGGAGTGCCGCTGACGTGGGAAACGTTCCGGTTTGTAGGGCCTTACGCGGTGATCCTCGCCATGGTGGGACTGGTGGAAACACTGATGACGCTGCAACTCATCGACGAGCTGACCGAGAGCCGTGGCAAGGGCAACCGCGAGTGCGTGGCGCTGGGCGCGGCGAATCTGATAGCGGGCTCGTTCAAGGCGATGGGCGGCTGCGCGCTGGTGGGCGAGAGCCTGATCAACATCGGCTCGGGCGGACGCGGCCGGATGTCGGGCGTGATCGCGGCGTTGGCATTGCTCGCGTTCATCCTGATAGGCGCGCCGCTGATCGACCGCATCCCCATCGCGGCGCTGACCGGGGTGATGTTCGTGGTGGTGACCGCCACCTTCGAGTGGACGAGTTTCAAAACGATCGGCAAGGTGCCGTTCAGCGACGTGCTGGTGATCGTGGCGGTGACGGCGATCACCGTCTGGCATGATCTCGCGCAGGCGGTGATCTGCGGGGTGATCCTGTCGGCGCTGGTGCTCGCGTGGAAAAGCGCGAAGCACGTGAACCTGAGTGTGGTGGAGGATTCGGACGAGAAACGGATCTATCGGTTGGAGGGGCTGCTCTATTTCGGCTCGGTCAGGGATTTCGCGGAGAAGTTCAAGCCTGACGAAGATCCGCGCGAAGTGGTGGTGGATTTCCACGAGGCTCGGGTGTGCGACATGTCCGGTCTGGAGGCGATCAAGGCACTGGCCGGGCGGTATGCGAAGATCGGCAAGACTCTTTCGGTCCGGCATCTCTCACACGACTGCGGGCGGATGCTCGAACGCGCGGGCGACCTCGTGCGCGTGGAGGTGGCGGAGGACGATCCGATCTATCTGGTGGCCCGGATCGCGGGCCATGGAGAGAAGACAGAATGATTTACCATGGCTTTCGAGATGAAGATCATCAGACGATCAACTGCCGCACGCACCCGATGGCGGGGATTTCGGAAATCACTCATTCATCCTGACTGCCCATATCGTCAGGTGTGCCTCGGATTCCATCAGGCCCATTGCTGATGATTTCCGGCTCATCCAGTTTCGAGCTAGCTGGAAACCGGTAGGTGTATGGATTGCCCCAAGGATCGTTGGGGATTTTAGGCATGAGCTGAACCCAGCGTAACGGAATCGGATCCGTGCTCGGCCTTTCCACCAAAGCCTTCAGGCCCTGTTCGCTGGATGGATAGGCTCTTCCGTTCAGCCGATACATGGCGAGGGCACTCTCGAACGATTTGAAGTCGGATTCTACCTGAGACAGCGGCGCCGACGAACATCCAGTGCTGAGTGACCAAACTAATCCTCCCAGAACTACATTCAAGCCAATGAAAATGATCAGCCCGAAAACAACCTTGCGGGCGAATGAAGATTTCCGGCCATCATTGGACGGAACGGCGTTTTGGTCATCTTCCATTTGGGTATTCGATCGAAGGCGGATTGCCTTTGATCGATAAACCCGGAAACACGGCGGCTTGTCTGAAAACAATTTTCGCATCCGCCTGTCCGATAACAGGAATTTTAGCCAATCATCTGAATCGCTCAGTGCCCAGCGCCTTGTTGTTCCTGGATGTATTCCTGTTTCAATCCGAGCGCTTCGGGGGCGTGCAGGACTAACATTTTCATCCGCGCGTCTTTGGGGATAGTGCTGCGGGTGGCTTTCGAGACGAAGATCATCAGGCCAATCGACAACGGCACGGACCAGATGGCGGGTTGCTCACAGAGAATGCGGAGGAGCGGATGCACCTTCCAGAAATCGTTGATGCCGACGCACCCGGCGAAGAGTTTGCCCATCGGTCCCTTGTCGAGGGCGAGGGTGCTGACGTTGACGATGGCGGCGGAAACAAGTGCGCAAAGGCCGCCGGTGAGCATGCCGGTCGCGGCGCCTTTCATGGTCATGCCGCGCCACCAGACACTCATAAAGAGCAGCGGGAAATAACTGGCGGCGGCGATGGCGAAGGCCTGGCCGACCATGAAGTTGATTTCCAGCGGCTCAACCATCGAACCTAGCAGAACTGAAACTCCACCGACCAGCACGGCGCACCACTTGAACATTTTCATCCGTTCTTCCGGTGTGGCGTTGGGCTTGAGCATCCGGCCATAGACGTCGTGGGCGAGCGCTCCTGTCATGGAAACCAGCAGTCCGGAGAAGGTGCTCATGAAGGCGGCGAAGGCACCGGCGCAGGTGATGCCGCTGAGGATGGATCCCATGATGCCGTATTTCGCACGGATGAGTGTGGGGAGTTCGAGGACGACTTTGTCAGGTCCCTTCGAGCCGGTGGCGGCGTAGAGCTCCGGCAGGAAATTGCGGCCCAGTACGCCGAAGACCGGCGGGAAGACATAGAAGACGCCGATCAGGATCATGACCCACATGGTGGTTCTTTTCGCGGCGACGCCATCCGGATTGGTGTAGAATCTAACAATAATGTGCGGCAGTCCGGCGGTGCCGCAGACGAGGGCGACGATGAGGGAGAAGGTGTAGAGCAGCGAGTAAGGCCGCGCTTGCTCGGCGGTGAGACCGGCGGCTTTGGCTGCCTTGGTGGTAAGCGGGCCGAAGGGGGCGATCCAGGCTTCGTCCTTGGGAGCTTTTTCCGGCAGGGCGATGCGCCCGGCATTTCCTGGATCCACGGTCTGGACGATGGCCGGTGGGGAATCAACGGAGGATTTGTTCAGCGAGAGGTTTTTCCCGTAGCCGCCATAAACAGATAGAAGCACGAAGATCGGCACGGAGATGGCAAACATCTTGATCCAATACTGCACGGCCTGCACGAGGGTGATCCCTTTCATTCCGCCGAGCGCGACGTTGAGGGTAATGACCGCTCCGACCACGGCAACACCGACCCAATAAGGAAGGCCGGGGAAAATATAGGCCAGCGTGGTGCCCGCGCCTTTCATCTGCGGCATGGTGTAGAAGAAGCCGATGAAGAGCACGAAGCAGACGGCGATCTTGCGGAAGACCGGCGAGTCGTAGCGGCCTTCGGCGAAATCGGGAATCGTGTAGGCACCGAAGCGGCGCAGCGGTCCGGCGATGAACAGCAGCAGGAACAAGTAACCGCACGCATAACAGACGGGATACCAGAGTGCGTCGTAGCCTGACAGCATGACCATGCCGGCGATGCCCATGAAACTGGCGGCGCTGAGGTATTCGCCCGAGATTGCGGATGCGTTCCAACCGACCGAGACGGAACGGCCGGCGACGAAGAAGTCGGAGGCAGATTTTGAGGATTTCGCGGAGCGGAAACCCATGATGATGGTCACGATGACGGTGACGGCGGAGAAGGTGAGGATCCAGTAATCAATGTGCATGGGTCAGAAATGTTAGGATTTGCGCTTGTTGCCCTCGGCGGCGACACGCACCTCGTCGTTTTCCAAAGCCATCGAACGGGTGATGAAGATGCGGGCGATGATCCAGACGTAAGGGAAAAACAACACGCCGAGGATGAGCCAGGTCAGGGTGAATCCGCCGACCCGCTGCGCCATGAACGCGGGAGCCAGGTAGTTCAACAGCGGCAGGCCGATTAACAGAAAGAGAAACGCGGCGGCGCAGGTGACGGAGAGCTTGAGCTGGCGTTTCATCAGGCCATGGAGGAATTCCTCGCTGTGGATGAAGTCATCGTGTTTCGGCGGTGATTGGGACATGGATGGATCGGTTTGTTTTCAGCATGAGAACAGGAATCCCCATGCCATGCGTCAAGAACCATTTCCCCTTCAGACAGGCACAATCGGGTGATGCGGGCTCCCAAGTTCCAAGTTTCCAACCTGCGGATTTGCGTTACGGTCCCGCCATGCCGCTGCTTGAAAGTTTCCTGGATCCATCCACCGTCTCGCTGAAAATCTGCGGGGTGAGGACACGCGACGACGCTAACCAACTGGTGATGATGGGAGTGGACGCACTGGGGGTGAATTTCTGGCCGAAGTCGAAACGCTATCTCGCGCCCAACGACGCGGAGTGGTTGAAGGAGATCGCAGGAAAAATCCTGCGCGTCGGCGTGTTCGTGAACGAGCCTCCGGAGCTGCCGCTGCGGTTGGTGAGCGAAGGCTATCTGGACGCGGTGCAACTTCATGGCGACGAAGCGCCGGAGGACGCCGCGGCATTTCGCGATGCGGGCGTGCCATTCATCAAGGCGATCGGAGTGAAGACGATGACCGATCTGGAACGCGCGACGGAATACGGAGCGGCGGCGATCCTGTTGGACGCGCACGCGCCGGGGATCTATGGCGGGACGGGCGAGGTGTTTGATTGGGAGGTGGCATCCATATTTCGCAGGGAGTATGCGGAACTGCCTATTATATTAGCAGGGGGCATCGTTCCGGAGAATGCCGGGCTCGCCGCGATGAGCGTGCAACCGGCCGCGTTGGACATTGCTTCGGGTGCGGAGATTTCACCCGGCATCAAAGACTTTCAAAAGGTCGCGGCATTTCTTACCGCCTTGCACCGCCGACCGACATGCTAACCGATTCCCACTGCCATCTCGCTTCCCACCGGTTTTCGGCGGAGGAAATTCCCGACCTGCTCAAACACGCTCGCGATGCGGAGGTGACCCGCATGATCTCGCTGGCGACGAGCCTCGACGACCTGCAGGCGAATCTATCGATTGCGGAAAATCCCGCCGTCCACACGTGCATCGGAATCCATCCGTGCGATGTACACCACGCGCCGGATGATGCGACGACGCGGCTTGCGGCATTCGTGAACGATCCGCGCGTCTGCGGCATCGGAGAGACGGGGCTCGATTACTACCACCCGGCACCGGATGGCTGGGATGAGGAAAATTTCCGCGAACGTCAGCGGAAGTTTCTCCGCCAGCATTTCGAACTCGCCGCCACGGCAAAGCTCAACGTCGTCATCCACACGCGGGATCGCGAGGGCTGTGGTTCGTTCGAAGATGCTCTCGCCATTTACGACGGCTATCATACTTCGGTGCGGGCCGTGTTCCACTGTTTCATCGGTCCTTGGGAAAATGCGAAGCGCGTGCTCGACCTCGGTGGATTGGTTTCCTTCGGCGGTGTCGCCACTTTCAAAACCGCGCATCAAGTCCGGGAGACCGCACTGCAATCTCCGGCGGGAAGCTTCATGATCGAGACCGACTCGCCTTACCTTGCGCCGGAACCGTATCGCGGAAAACGCAACGAGCCGTCGTTTGTTCGGAAAACCGCAGAGCGGCTTGCCGAGCTACGCGGCGAGTCACTCGAATCACTCGCACGCCACACAGGGCAAACCGCGGAGGCGTTTTTTCGGCTTCGTCCGCATTCCCTTTGAATAATAAATCCACCCGGTGACGTTTCACCAGACCTACGGCGGCGCTCCGAGTTCCGTCCTTCCCAACTCAAATCCAAACCGCTACATCCAACTCCATGACTCCGATCCGCATCCTCGCTCCGGCGCTGCTCACGTTCTCCATCGTTTCCTGCGCTTCCCAAAAGGCCGACAAATATGACACCGCCAGTCCCTACGGCCCCGCAGACGGTGGTCAGGTCAACGCCCCGGTCGCTCCCGTGAATCCCGTCTATGACACTCCTGCCGCCTACGAAGAAAGCGGCGCGACCGCTGCAGCAGCGACAACGGCCGGAGTGAATGCACCCCTCGCTGCGGCGACTCCAACAGCTCCGGCAGTGAAGGTACCCGGAATGAAGGCTCCCGCAGTTCCGGCAGCTCCGTCCAACGGCGCGGCCATCATCCACACCGTCGTCGCAGGCGATACGTTATCGGGTATCGCCTCGAAATACAAAGTGCCTGCCGCCGCCATCAAACAAGCCAACGGAATGACCAAGGACACCGTGGTGCTCGGCAAGAAAATGGTCATCCCACCCGTCCGCTGATTTTCTCCCAACCGCCGCCGCGAGCTTCGTGCTTCCGGCGGCTTTCTTTTTCCAAACACCATGCGCCTCCTCACTGTAGCCCTTCCCGTATTCGCCCTCGTCGCCAATCTCCTCGCGCAGCCCGCGAGCTCTCCCAAGGAACCGGGCACCAATCCGCGCGAGGTCGCCCTGGACAATCTTCTATCCGAACGGGATTCCCAAAAGGACCTCGATAAGGTCATCGCCGAAGCGAAGAAGAACGGCATCAGCGACCAGGCGATTCTCGAAGCGCGCTTCCTCTACCATGTCGACCGGCGCGAGGATGAAGCCATCGCCGCAATGCTTCCGGAATTTCTCAAACAGCGCGAGCTTTTCAAAATCGAAGACTCCGCGATCTTCACCGTGAAGGAGGATTGGCTCGCCGTCATCGAATACGTACAGGCCATCGACTCATTGAAAAAAGGCGACAAGGCCGCGTTCAAATCCCACATCACCGAAGCGTTCTGGTTGAGCCCGCGCCAAGCTTCCGCATTCGCCCCGCACATCGACCGCATGCGGCTCGAAGAATCAATGCGCTCGGTGAAAATCGATTTCGAAACCAAACTTCTTTCGCTGGATAAAGGGGATGCGATCGCTCTGAAAACCCTGCTGAAGGACAAAAAAGCCATGATCCTGCACTTCTGGTCGCCCTCCAACGGCGAGTCCGAATCCAGCATGCCGGACTACGTCGTCACCGCGAAGGCACTGGGAGAAGCAGGCATTGCGATGGTTTCCATCCTTCCCGAAGACTCGCCGAAAATTCTAACTGACGCACGGGCGATGATCCAGCCGCTTGGCGCGAATCCTCCCGGCGCGTGGTTGATCGATCAAAAGGAAAACCCTCTCGCACTCAGCCTGCGCATCCAGTCGCTGCCGACCTTCGTCCTGGTTTCTAACGAAGGAAAAATCCTCTTCAACGGAGAGCCCGATGACGATGCGTTCTGGGATACATTGCAGAAGATCGATTCGAAAATCATCCGCCCCGACATGACGGGTGGTGGTGAGTGACAGATCGTCATCTGTTACGACCCTCATAGTAGTCGAAAAGCTGCCTGAAAAAATCTTTCGGTTTTCTTTAAAATCGACACGTTTCAACTTGACGGAAGTTCAAACTACTAGTTTCATCGTCGCTAGCGAAGTGATTCCACTTTATGGCGCGGCCCACCCATCCATCCAATCTCGAGCTTCAAGCCCTCTCCGTGTTGTGGCATGAAGGTCCATCTACGGTGGCCACCGTACATGAAACGTTGCCTGATAGAAAAGACAGGGCCTACACCACGGTGCTCTCCGTGATGCAGAGTCTGGAACGCAAGAGTCTGGTGAAACGCGCGCGGGTCGGCCGGGCGCATGTTTACGAAGCCGCCTACTCCCAGGAAGTGATCGTGCAGCGCGCGACCCATGATTTCCTGACCAACGCTTTTGGAGGACGCCTCGGTGAGGCGCTCCTCGCTATCCTCTCCGCCGGCACATTAACGCCGGAAGAGAAAACAAACATCGAACGCGAACTCCAACGACACAAAACAATGGCTGCAAAAAAAACAGCGAAGAAAGCAGCGGTCAAGACCGCCAAAAAAGCCGTGAAGAAAGTTGCCAAGAAAGCCCCGGCTAAAAAAGCCCCGGCCAAAAAGGCAGCTAAAAAAGCGGCAACCAAAGCCCCCGCCAAAAAGGCTCCTGCGAAAAAGGCAGCCAAGAAAGCGGCTAAGAAAGTAGCGAAGAGCGCCAAGAAGACCGCCAAGAAAGCGGCGAAGAAGACGGTAGCCAAGAAGGCCGCCCCTGCGAAGAAGGCTCCTGCCAAGAAGGCAGCGAAGAAAGCCGCCAAGAAGGCCGCTCCAGCGAAGAAAGCTGCTCCTGCCAAGAAGGCAGCGAAGAAAGTTGCCAAGAAGGCCGCTAAAAAAGCAGCGAAGAAGAAGTAATCCAAAATACCCGGGAGAAAAACCCAGTGTCGCGCCTTCGGGCCGGCACTCCGTTTGCCCCCGATCCACGGTATATCAACGGCGGGAGATCCACGGATCTCCCGCCTCTTTTTTAACCGAAAAAAGGGGTTGCATCCCATGTCGCCTCCGTCCTAGTTTCCCCCGCCCTCAGCGGGCAATGACCATAGCGCGGTTAGCTCAGTGGTAGAGCACCACCTTGACACGGTGGGGGTCACTGGTTCGAAACCAGTATCGCGCACCATTTTCTCCCAAGTCCTTAGATCCATTTGAACCCTGCGATGAACGCAGAGCCGCCCGCACCCGAAGAACTCGACGCTCTTCTCCGGCTCCTGGATGACGAGACCCCCGAAGTCCGCGGACGCGTGGCGGAACGACTCGCCCTATGCGGCGGAGACATCAGTGAATGGCTCGCGACACGGCCCCGCCAACTCAGCGCGCATGAAAAGGAACTCCTCGCGGAAATGCTGAGTCCTCCGCGCCGCGAAATTCTATCAGGAGAGTGGATCGCCCCCACCGGCGGTGCCGCCGCGCTTCAGGAAGACTGGGAATCCTTCGAAGCGCTCCTCCGAGCCTTGTCCGATTTTCTTCACGACGGAATCACCCTTCGCCAACCGCTTTCGGATGCGCTCGACCTTCTTGCGGAGGAAGCCGCCGAAGCCGGAGTCGGCAGCGCCAACGAACTGCGCACGTTCTTATTCAAAGGAACCCGCCTCACCGCGAATCAGGAAAATTACTATGATGTCCGCAACTCGGATCTCGCGTGGTGCCTTGCGGAAGGTCGCTCCAATCCACTCGGACTCTGCCTGATTTTCATACTCGTCGGACGGCGGCTCGATTTCGAAATCGAAGGCGTCAATTTCCCGGGTCATTTCATGTGCCGGATTTTCGAGGACGGCTATCCGATCATCATCGACTGCTTCGACAAGGGCCAGCTTCACGTCCAGTTCACCCTGTTGGAAAGCCCCGACCTGACGCGCGCACAGCGCGAACTTCTCAAACAATCCGCTGGTCCCGGAACGATCCTGCTGCGCCTGCTCAACAATCTCAACCAGTCGCTGGAAAAGACCGGAAGGATTGAGGACGCGGAGTTGATCAAAGAACTGCTGGCGACCCTGGAGTGAAATTAAGGAGGGTGGGACTGTGGCCCACCTGGCCGATGAAAGGAGAACGAAAAGAGCTTCGCACCGCTATTTCGCAACCCATCGGCATCGCGGACAAGAGTGTCCGCGCTCCTCATGAATCACCAGATTCCCAGCGCGGCAAGCTGCTTGCCGGCCGCTTCCGCCCAGCCTCTGTTAGCCGCCGGTGATGCGGGCGACGGATGCAGCACGCGCCCGACGTTGGCCTTGCTCCCGCAGGCTTCGGCGGCGCGTTTCAGCCGCTCTTCAGCGAATCCCCCCACCCCGATCAGCCATGACGGCTTAAGCAGCGCAATGACTTCCTGCAAATGCTTCTGGCACGCAGCTTCCACCGGGGCCATTTCAGAAGCGGACAGCTTGTCGGGTGTTAGATTAGCGCCGGTCGCGCTCATCCAGACCAGAGGGCAGTAGTTGAGGACGAAGTGATCCTTGAAAAAGTCGCCGGCGTTTTCAAAGCGCTCGGAGAAAAGCCCCCACAACCGCCGGCCGCTGACTTCGGAGCGCTGGCATTGGAAGCCTTCGATCGGGCGCTTCGGATGTTCGTGCGCGGGTTTGTCGATGGAGGTCTCGATGCCCATCCAGTCGCGCACTGCGGCGACTTCGCCGAAAGGCACGCCCGTTTGCGCCATTCCGAACGGTCCGGGATTCATCCCAAGGAACACGATGCGCTTCTTCCCTTTTCCGTAGCGCTTCAGATATTCTTCGTGCGCTTTCCAAGTATAATCCAGCGTGCGGTAAACACAGGCGACCGGTGGTGAAAACTCAAGGCCCCTCAATTCGTCTGCCAGACGTTGCGTGGATGCGATCAACTCGTTCATGAAAATTCATCTGTTAGTTTTTCCACGCGAGCACCAGCACCAGGAAAGAGACAGGGATGTAGATCAGCGTGAAGAAAAACAGGCGGCGTGCGGAAGTCCGTTCGCCGTCGCGCGCGAATTTCAACGCCAGCGCCATCATCATGAAGGCCAGCAGCGGCCCGATGATCGTCCACAGCAGATTCGTGTTCTTCAGAAACGCCGGCATCAGCGAAAAGACAGCAAGCATCAGCGCGAACATCGCGGAAAGCAGCCCGCTTTTCCGGCCAGTTAGATCGCCGTTCGACCACATCTTGTAGCCCACCGATTCGTATTCTTCGCGGCACAGCCAGTTGATCGCGATGAAATGCGGGAGCTGCCAGAAGAACAGCAGCCCGAAGAGAAACCATGCCTGCCAGCCGATGGCACCGCCGCCGCCGACCCAACCGATGACCGGGGGAATGCCACCCGTGATGGCACCGACCAAGGTGTTGGTGGAACTGAAACGCTTCATCGGCGTGTAAATGCAAACGTAGATGAACACCGTCGCCGCCGCGAGATAGGCCGCCAGATTTCCGACCTGTGCCGCCAGATGAATGATGCCGATGGCGGAAAGCACCCAGCCGATGCCGAACGCCACCACCGGATCCATCCGCCGCGATGGCAGCGGGCGATCCGCCGTGCGTTTCATCCGCGCATCGAGATCGATTTCCATCACTTGGTTGAAAGCGGCGGAACCGAACGCCGCCGCCGCCGTGCCGAGGATCGTGTGCAACAATTTCATCCACTGCATGTCACTCCCCCGCATGGCCAGCACGAACCCGAAAAACGTGGTGATCAGGATGAAAAAATTCAGCCGCACCTTCATCAGCACCGCCAGATCCTGCCGCAATCCCGGCGTCGGCGGGACCGGTTCGACGGCGGCGGTTGTTTCATTTACGGCGGGTTCATCCATGGCGCGGCGGGATGATGAACGCGATCCGGCGATTTCCAAGCCGCGACTTGCCGGTGTGACGCTTTCCCCAGAGAGGCAAGGCTTTGCTCGACTCGCCCGCGATTCCGGTTAGCTTCTCGGGTCCAGCCCACCAAACCCACCGTGCGACTTCCTGCCATTTTCCTACTGTGTCTTGCTCTTGCCAATGCTGCCGAAGTCCGCACCTGGACCGACGTCCAAGGGCGTAAAATCGAGGCCAGCCTTGCCCGGATCGACGGCCAATCGGTCGTTTTGAAGCTCAAGGACGGACGTGAAGTCCCGTATCCGCTCGCCAAACTTTCCGATGCGGACCGCAAAAACGTCGAGGAGAACCGAGCCCTTACCAGCTCGGTCAAATCCACCAAAAACTCCGCAGAGGCCAGCCAGCCCCTCAATTTCGACGCGCCATGGCCGGACATCATCCGGTTCACCGAAGATCCCGAGATCAATACGGTGGAGGAAAACGTGGAGAAAAAGCGCTTCATTTACGAAAGCGCGAACTACCGCTACCTCTGCGATGTCCGCCTCGCGAAATCCGTGGTCAAAGGCTTCGCGGTCATGTTCGAGTCCACCCATTTGTATTGCCGCACCCTGCCACTGGGCATCAACGGCGGCAGTAAGACCGATGGGAAATTCCAAATCCTGCTGTTTGAAAAATTCGAGGATTATGTGAGAGCCGGGGGCCCGGCGAGCAGTGCCGGTGTGTTCATAGGCGGCAAGAAGGCGGTACTGGTTCCGTTGGACAGCCTCGGCGTGAAGCCGGTGGGCAGCAGCTACATGTTAGACCGCGACAAAAGCAGCAGCACGATCCCCCATGAACTGACGCACCAGCTCAGCCCGGAATGTTATTTCGTCGAAGGCGCGATGGGCTGGTTTTCGGAGGGCATCGCCGAGTATGTCGCCACCACTCCCTACCGTTCGGGAATTTTCAGCGTCCGCGGCAACCAGAAGCCGATCATGGAATACGTCACCGGTTACGGCGCGAAAGACCGCGGCGGTCGCGCGCTGGGGACGGACATCAAGATGCCTGATTTGAAAACGTTCATGCTGCAGGATTATCCCAGCTTCCAGGAGCAACCCCAACTCGGCTACGGCTGCGGCCTGCTGATGACCACTTATTTTCTCCATATGGATGGCGAAGGCGATGGCAAGCGGATGAAGGCTTTCCTCAAGGCGCTCCACGATGGCAAGGAAGGCGAGGAAGCACTCGCTTTCCTGCTGGATGGCAGAACATTTACGAAACTGCAGGAGGAATTCACCAAGGCATGGAGCCGCAAAGGCGTGAATTTCACTTTCGCGAAACCTTGATGGCACAAAAAAACCGCCCGTCTTTCGACGGGCGGTTTAAGAAGGGCCGAGTTGGATTTCAACTCAGTTCGTCACGCGCATCGGCATGAGGACATAGAGGAAAGTGCCTTCGATGCGGAGGACGCCGGGGCTCATTTCGTCGATCAGGTCGAGATAGACATCGGCGCTGTCGAGGGCGCGGAGCGGGGCTTGAAGGAACTCCGGGTTGAAAGCGATCTGCATTGGAGGCCCCTGATAGATCACGTCCATCGATTCCTGTGCTTCACCGACATCCGGCGAGTTGGCGGTGACTTCGATGTGGTTCTCGCTGAAGACAAGTTTCACCGAGTTCGACTTGTCGGAAGAGAGCAGCGAAACGCGGCGGACGGTTTCAAGCAGCGCCTCGCGGCCGATGACAACGCGCTCGTTGCTGTCGCCCGGGATGACCTGGCGGTAATTCGGGTAGTTGCCTTCGATGAGTTTGCTGGCAAGCAGGCTGTCGCCGACGGTGAAGGAAATCTGGCTATCGCTGAGTTTGACGACGACCTCACCGGCATCGCCTAACAGGCGCTGGAGTTCCTGCACGGCCTTGGTCGGGATGATGACATCCGTTTCGTGGGAGGCGGGGAATTCAAGATCGGCATCGACCATCGCGAGGCGGCGGCCGTCAGTGGCAACGAGCGTCATTTTGCCGTCGCGGAAAGAAGTGAAGATGCCGTTGAGAACGTAGCGCGTCTCGTCGGTAGAGATGGCGTAGGAGGTTTTCTTGAGTCCATCGCGCAGGGTGGCCTGCGGGATTTTGAAGACCTTGGCACCCTCGAAATCGGGGAGCGGCGGGAACTCTGCTTCTCCCAAACCGATGATTTTGAAGAACGACGGGCCGCTGCGGATGGACGCGTGGTTTTTCGCATCGACGGAGACTTCGACCTCGCTGGAAGGCAGTTCGCGGATGATGCTCACAAGGCGCTTGGCAGGCAGCGTGGTCGCGCCTTCCTTTTCGATCTGGGCCTCCACGGAGCCAGTGATTCCGACATCCAAGTCCGTGGTGGTGAACTGGATGCGGCCATCCTTGGCGACCAACAGGACGTTGGAAAGGATGGGCAGTGTGGTGCGGGAGCTAACCACATGTTGGACCTTTTGCAGGCCGTCGAGAAAGGCTTCCTTGGAGATGCGGAACTTCATAAATGCAATAACGGGGGTGTTGTTGCGTGGCAGTTTCCGCTTTCGATGCCCCTTGGCAAGCTTTTGTGAACAATCCCGAAACAGTCTGCCAATCAGCGCCGGAGCTGGGACTCGATGCGGGCGATGCTTTCCTTCAATCCGGGCTCGTCAGTGATCCGCTCGCCAACTTTCTTGCAGGCGTGGATGACCGTTCCATGGTCGCGGCCACCGAAAGCCTCGCCGATTTCCATCAGCGAACCCTTGGTCAGCGAGCGGCTCAAATACATGGCGATCTGCCGGGGAAACGCGATGCTCGCGGGCCGGCGGCGACTGGTCATGTCGGCAAGGCGGACGTCGAAATGTTCGGCCACGGCCTTCTGAATGGAATCAATGCTGACTTGGCGGCTGGCCTCCTCGCGGATCAGGTCCTTGAGCAGGTGCTCGACCTTCTCGACGGTCACGCTTTCGCCGGCCAAAGAAGCGTAGGTGGCGACCCGCATGAGCGCGCCCTCGAGACGGCGGACGTTGGTGCGGATTTTCTCGGCGAGGAAGGTGAGGATGGATTCATCGACGCGGACTTTCCAGTCCATCGCCTTTTTCTTGAGAATCGCCATCCGGGTCTCCATCAGCGGCGGCTGCATCTCGACGGTGAGGCCGCACTCGAAGCGGGAAATCAACCGGGGCTCGAGACTCTTGATCTCGCAAGCCGGGCGATCGCAGGTGAGGACGACCTGGTTGCGGCCGTCGAGCAGGGTGTTGAAGGTGTGGAAAAACTCCTCCTGCGAGCGGTCCTTGCCACCAAGGAACTGCACGTCGTCGATGAGCAGGACATCCGAGCTGCGGTAGCGGCGGCGGAATTTTTCGATGTCGCCCTTGCGGATGGCGTCGATGAACTCGTTGGTGAATTTCTCACAAGTCAGATAGATGACGCGCGATCCGGGCTGGCGGCGGAGGATCTCATGGCCGATGGCCTGCATGAGGTGGGTCTTGCCGAGACCGGGGCCGCCGTAGATGAAAAGCGGATTATAACCGATGCCGGTTTTCGTCGCGACCGACTCGCAGGCGGCGTGGGCGAACTGGCTGTTAGCTCCGACGACGAAGCTGGCGAACGTGTGCGCCGGATTGAGTCCGGCGGCCTTGGTGCGGCGGTCGAGCGCCTCGCCTTCGAGCGCGGCGGCCTTGGTGGGACGCGCAGGTGATGAAATCTGATGGACGACAGCGCCGTCGGGACTTTCGTTAGAAACCGCGGTGTCTTCGCTGACCACCACCCTGACATCGCGAACGTCGTCAAAGATTCCGGTCACCGCCATCGTCAGCTCAGGCAGGTAGTTCGTCTCGATCCACACCTGATGGATTTCGCCCGGCACCGCGATCGAAGCCACATCGTCCTCGACTCCGAGCCAGCGTGCGGCACCGAACCAACGTTGGAATGCGTCACGGCTAACCATGGTTTGCAAGACGCCGCGAACATCGTCCCATCCTCCGATTTCCGAAGACAATTCCCCATCCCTATCCGCCATTTCCCGCTCCACCAATTCCTCCGGTTCCATTGTCGATCTGTCTTTTTTGAAAATTTCTGGGTTGCCGTCTGCCACGCACTCCCCCGAGTTGCGCCGTGCGGCGAGGTGGGAAACATGGACAGCCTGAATGGATCCGGGAAAGTGTTTTCGCATACATCTAACATTTGATCGTGAGGAGCCGTATTCCACAAGGGTTCCACGGATCGGTTTTTTTAAAAACTTGCCAGCCGATTTACTTCACATTCCCGAAGCATCAACGAGGTCGTCACATTGCGATCGGCGGATCCGTTTGAAATCCAGTCACTCGCATGTGACAATTCCGTTATATTTCGAAACCGTCGGCCTGCGTTCGTGACGCTTGTGAATTGAGTCTTTGAGATTCAGCGGGCGAGGGTGGCGGACTCGCGCGAACCCTTGAAACAAAGGGCCACAGAGACAGTCACCAAGGTGCCCGCAAGAACACGCCAGGTGAATTCGATCGTCGGCATCCAGTCGAAATTTGTGTAGAGTTCCTTGCCCCTCACCATTTTCCAAACTTCGTTGGGAAGGTCGCTCAGATAAGCGACAGCGACGATGCCCGCAAACATCGCAATCACGTTGCCTGTCTCGCTGCCACGTGTTTTCGTGAACAGTCCGACGATGAAAATTCCCAGCAGCGATCCGTACGTGTAGCCGAAGCTGCCAAGGATGATGCCGATGATGCTGAGACTTGGATTGTGGGCCTTCACCAACGCCGTCAGCAGTCCCACCAGGATCAGCACGAAGGCGAAGGCCACGGTGCTGAGCTTGATGATCCGCACCCGCGCGTGATCATCCTGAGGCGTCTTGAACCAGCGGAAATGGAAATCGCGCGAATAACTGGTTGCGAGAGAATTCATCGCCGTGCCGAGCGAACCCATTGTCGTGGCGAGCACGCCGGCGACGACCAGCCCGCGGAGCCCGCCGGGCATCACGTTCACCACGAAAAAGGGGAAAATCCGTGTGTTGTCCGGAGTGCCCTTCGGTGTCATCGGCAACAGCTGATCATGGACTACGTTGCCGTAGTAAACCGAAAGCAGGATTCCGATGGTTAGAACGGCGAACGTCACCGGGATGTCGGCCAGTCCTGATAGAATCGTGGCCACCGCGCTCTGGCGCTTGTTCTTCGCGGTGAGCATCCGCTGGACCATGTCCTGATCGGTGCCATGGGTTGCAAGCGTTACAAACAACGAGCCGAACAACGCCGCCCACACCGAGTATTCGCTTTCCAACAGACTCTTGATGCCACCCCACGTGGCACCATATTTAGCAACGAATTTCGGAGTCGCCGGCACATCCCCCTTCCATTCCCAGAGCTTCAGATCGTGAGGCCCCGTGAGATGCGATTTCGCCCCCTCCCAGCCACCGGGAATGTGGCCAAGAAGATACCAGACGGAAAACCCGAGCGCGCCGAACAGCACCGCGATTTGCAACACGTCCGTCCAGATCACCGCCTTGATCCCGCCGATCGCGGTGTAGGCGGCCGTTAGAATCGTGATCAGAATCAGCGCCCCGCCGGTGACCCAGAACTGCTGCCAATTTCCCAACGTCTGCCCGGGATTCATCTGATTCCAGATCACCACCATCAGCAGTGTCGGCACCCACAGCCTCGAACCACTGGCCAGCGAGCGGGTTACCAGGAAAATCACGCTCGCCACACTCCGCGTCCGCGGGCCGAAGCGGATTTCGAGAAACTCGTAAATACTCACCACGTTGTGTTTGTAAAACGCCGGGATAAACACCGCGCTGACGATGACCCGCGCCATCAGGTAGCCCATCATCAACTGCGCGTAGGTGTAATTCCGCAGCCGGAAGCCCTCGCCCGGCGTGCCGAAAAACGTGCCCGCGCTGATTTCCGAGGCGAGGATCGACGCCAGCACCGCCCACCACGGGATCGACCGGCCGCCGAGTGCGAAATCCGCGACATTGTTGTTCCGGCGGCTGAAATGCCACCCGATGCCGATGATGATCGCGAAATAAACTCCGATGATGACGAGATCAAACCCCAGTGCCGACATGCGCCGCATGCTACGGCCCGTATTCCTCCTTCCAAGCCCCAAGTTTCAATGGCTAAGCTACCCGAACGTGTGATGGACGCGTCCGACACCCTGCCCTTGAATTGATCCATGAAAAACCCTTTTTCAAATGCCTGTTCCCGCCGCGGCTTGATCGTCCTGTTCAGCGGCTTGCTTGCCCTCGGCCTGCTGCCGGTGTGCGCCGAAGACGACCGCCCCATCGTCAGCGACAAGGACGCGCCGAAGGAAAATGTCGCGAAAAACAACCTGCCCACGCTCTGGATCGCCGGCGATTCGACGCTCCGCTCGAACGCTCCCCTGCGCGGCTGGGGCCAGGACCTTGGCACGTTTTTCGATCCGAAGAAAATCAACGTCGTCAACCGCGCCATCGGCGGCCGTTCGTCGCGCACGTTTTTCACCGAAGGCCGCTGGAAGGAAATCCTCGACGGCATCAAGCCCGGCGATTTCGTCATCATCCAGTTCGGCCACAACGACGTCGGCGCGCTGGATGAAAAAGGGAAATTCCGCGGCTCGGTGAAAGGCATCGGCGACGGGACCGAAAAAGTCGCCAAGCCCGACGGCACGATCGAGGAAGTCCACAGCTACGGTTGGTATCTGAAGGAAATGGCCCGCACCGCGCGGGAGAAAAAAGCCAAGGTCATCCTCTGCTCGCCGGTGCCCCACATGAAATTCGACCGCGACGGGAAATCCGTCCACGACTGGAAAGAATATCGTGGCTATGTCGAGGCCTGCGCGAAATCCGAACACGCCATCTATCTCGATCTGGCGGAACGCATCGGCAACGCCTACGACAAACTCGATCAGGAAACGATCAAAAGCTACTTCGCCGACAAAGGCACCCACACCAGCGCCACCGGCTCGCTCTTCAACGCGAAACAAGTCGTCTCCGGCCTCCGCTCCATCCCCACCGCGCCGCTGGATATCTATCTGAATGCGGCGGGAAAGGAAGTTCCTGCTTCATGAGCGGTCCTGACCGTTCTGCAACTCATGATAGACCCGGATTGCGGCGTAGGCGTCGTTCGCGGCGTAGATCAACTGCGAGTCGGACAGACGGGGCAGCGACCAGTTTGACATGGTGACGGATTTCGATTTCGGAAACTTCCGGTTGAAGAGAACCGCGATCGCGGACTTCGCGCCGAGCGAGTTCCGGTAGCCAAGAGCCTTGAAGGATTTGTCGAGGTCCACGAGGGCGGCGGGGCGGAATCCGTAGCGATCGAAAATCTGTTGGAGATCCCCTTTCAGGCCGAAGCCGATTTTGGTGAGTTTCGGCGACCGCAGCAACGAGACGACCGCGATTTCGCTCTCGGTGACGTGCGATTGGAAAATGAAGGCCTTTTCCCGGGTCGAAAACTGCAGCACGTGCGGGCCTTCGGATTTCTGGCCTTTGTGGAAGGTCGGCTTCGACTCGGTATCGAATCCCACGAAACCGGCGGCCATCAGTTCAGCTCTGGCGATTTCCGCCTGCTCCGCGTTGGTCACCACGAAAATTTCTCCAAGCCCGAGCCCGGAGAAAAGTTCCATGGCGGCGATTTCATCTTTCGTGGGCGGTGTGTCTGGAGAGTTCATGGGGAGAAGGGGCCGGGGGGCTTTGCTTCGGATTTGCCGATCATCCACGCGAAGCGGCGCGGGATCAAGCCTCCATTAGTTAGAAATTCGCAGGTCGTCATTTTACCAAGGGAAGGCGCGCGGCACACTCTGCGCAGGGTTTGCCGGATTCACCATCGACCGTGGCGATTTTTCCAACGGCGTCCTGCATGAAGCAGCCTGCGGTCGGGCAATGATCGAGTCCGAAGGTGTGTCCGAGTTCGTGATTCACCACCTTGACCAAGCGGGCTTGGAAAAGCTTTGCGTCGGCCTTGCCGGCCCTCAGGCGGAAAGTGGAAATCACGCAGGCCCTGCCGCCCAGTTGGCCAAGCCCGAAGATTCCCCAGTCCTTGCCTTCATCATTCGTTGTCGAAATATCGCGGGCGGTGAAACCGATGACCTTGCTGATCCGCGGCGCAGCTTCCGCAGCCAGCACTTCGATGATGCCATCCGCCTTGTAGCGATCTCGCGGTGGATAATAAGCGGACTTCGGCAGCGGCTTCTCCGGCAGGACCTCGACGCTGACCGCGTAAAGCGCCTCGATTCCAGCTTGCACCCGTTGGACATCCGCTTGTTTCACCGGACCTAACGGCTGAATCGCCACCACCGGCGGAGGGTCGGCGAGCACTCCCGAAATCAGCGACCACAAGTACAAAAACGACACGCCGAAGATCTTCATCCTCATCGGCATATCCGAATTCCTTGGAGAGTGCGAGCGACGAATCGGTTTAACCCGAGCCAACCCAGACGGAGACCGGAACGGCCCTGCGGATTTTCCATACGACCTCCCGGAATCGAGCGGATTTGCCTTTTCGATGCGAACAAGACTCTTCATCTTGAAGCGCAATGACGGAGAAACCAAAGCTTGTCCAAGACGATCCCTGGCTTGAACCCCAACAAGGTGCCATCGAGCGGCGGATGCGGCAGTTTGATGATGCGCTCGCCGCCATCGAAAGCAGTTCAAAATCACTCGCCACGTATGCCACTGGCCATAAATATGTTGGCATTCATTTCCATCCGACGACTAACACCTGGACGGTCCGCGAGTGGGCTCCGGCAGCACAGGCGGTTTCACTGATCGGCGATTTCAACAACTGGAACCGCGATTCGCATCCGCTCACGGGATCGGACAGCGGAGTTTGGAAACTCGAACTGCCGGGCGACGCGCTTGTCCACGGGCAGAAGGTGAAGCTCCACATCGTCGGCGCGGACGGTTCGCGGCGCGACCGCATTCCGGCGTGCATCCGCCGCGCGGTGCAGGATCCTACGACGCACGATTACTGCGGGCAGATCTGGAACACGCCGAAACCGTACGTTTGGAAAAACGAGTTCGATCCGGCGACGATTACCGCGCCGTTGATTTACGAATCGCATGTCGGCATGGGTGGTGAAGAGCCGCGGGTGCACACCTATCGGGAATTCGCGGATACCGTTTTGCCCCGGATCTCGAAACTCGGCTACAACACCCTGCAAATGATGGCCGTGCAGGAGCATCCTTATTACGGTTCCTTCGGCTATCACGTCTCGTCGTTCTTCGCTCCGTGCTCGCGCTTCGGCACGCCGGAGGATTTGAAATATCTCATCGACTCGGCGCACGGCCTGGGGATCGCGGTGCTGCTAGACGTCGTCCACTCGCACGCCGTGAAAAACATGGCGGAAGGACTCAACAACTTCGACGGTTCCGGCCACCAGTATTTCCATGACGGCCCGCTCGGTGATCATCCGGGCTGGGACTCGAAATGCTTCGACTACGGCCGTCCGGAAGTGCGGCAGTTCCTTTTATCCAACATTCGCTACTGGCTGGAGGAATTCCGCTTCGACGGCTTCCGCTTCGATGGGGTGACCTCGATGCTTTATTACTCCCGCGGGATGAAATCCTTCGGCAGCTACGACGACTACTTCGGCGGCGACGCGGACGAGAACGCCATCCTCTATCTGAAACTCGCGAACAAGCTGATCCAGGAAATCAAGCCCGGTGCCATTTCCATCGGCGAAGACATGTCCGGCATGCCCGGCCTCTGCCGCCCGATCGCAGACGGCGGGGTCGGCTTTTCCTTCCGCCTCGCCATGGGCATCCCGGACTACTGGATCAAGCTGCTCAAGCACAGCCGCGACGAGGACTGGGACATGGGCGAGCTATGGGGTATCCTCGCTAACAGGCGCCACGGCGAGGCCACCATCGCCTACGCCGAGAGCCACGACCAGGCCCTCGTCGGCGACAAGACGCTGGCCTTCTGGCTGATGGACAAGGACATGTACTGGCACATGGGCAAGAAGGATCCGAACCCGGTCATCGAGCGCGGCATCGCCATGCACAAGTTGATCCGCCTCGTCACGCTGGTGTTAGGGGGCGAGGGCTGGCTGACATTCATGGGCAACGAATTCGGCCATCCCGAATGGCTCGATTTCCCGCGCGAGGGCAACGGCTGGTCCTATCACTATTGCCGCCGCCAATGGTCGCTGGTGGACAATCCCGATTTGAAATACGGCTGGCTGGCGGAGTTTGATCGCGAGCTGATGGAGTTCGCGAAAAATACCAATCTCCTCACCACTCCGCCCGCACAGAACCTCTATATCGACAATGGTCAGAAAATCATCGTCGCTGAACGGGCGAATCTGATCTTCGTCTTCAACTTCTCTGTCGGAAACTCCGTGTTCGGTTACCCGATCCACGTCCCCGGTTTGGAAACCCGCGAACTTGTGTTAGACACCGACACCGTCATCACCGGCGGTCATGGCAGGATCGATCACGCCTTCGACTATCCGGTGGATGAACACGGCGTGATGAAGGTTTACACGCCGTCGCGCAGCGGACTCGTTTTCGCGAAGCGGCAAGGTCCTCCCGCCTGAACGTAACGGGTGTAATTTTCCCCACGATTCCCAATCGCCGCGGGTGAACGTTTCGTGTTAATAGCCCGAGACAACGAATGAAAGTCACCAAAGTCTGCTGTCAGGGTTGCGGAGCCGATCTCCAAATCGACGAGTCGATTCGTTTTGTCACCTGCAACTATTGCAACGCCCGGCTCGAAGTCGTGCATGAAGACACGGTGACGCATACCAAGCGACTGGACAAAATCGAGCAGACCACGGATCAGATCGGCAAAAGGGTCAAGGTCATCGAACTCCAAAATCATGTGGAACAGCTCGACCGGGAATGGGAGAAGTTCCGCCAATCGGTTTCGACCAAATCTGAAAACGGAGAAATCATGGAACCAAAAACCGGGATGGCCATCGCAAATGGAATCATCGGTTTCCTGGCGGGCATCGCATTCATCGCAGTCGGTTTCGCGGGGCCGCAACCGCTGATAGGCATTTGCATCGGCATCTTCGCCATCGGCGTTTCCTTCTACATCATGCGGCACGGTCACTGGAAGGCGGAGCATTTCCAGCTCCAGAAATACCGTTACGAAACCGCCAGAAAGGGTTTGTTGCAGCAGTTGGACCAAGCCATGAAGGCATGAACGATCACGCTATGAAAATCACCAAAGTCTGCTGTCAGGGTTGCGGGGCCGATCTGCAGATCGACGAGTCGATTCGTTTCGTCACCTGTAACTATTGCAACGCCCGGCTCGAGGTCGTGCATGACTCCACGGTCACGCACACGCGGCAGCTCGATAAGATCGAGAAGACCACCGACCAGCTCGTCAACAAGGTCAAGGTGCTCGAGCTCCAGAACGACCTCGAACGCCTGGACCGTGAATGGGACAACCGGCGGGAAACGCTTCTTGTTAGAAACAAACACGGCAACGTCTCCGAGCCCTCGTCCGCCGGTTCCATGATCGGCGGCATGATCGCGATCGTTTTCGGGATTTTTTGGATCAGCATGGCGGCTTCAATCGGAGCCCCCGGCTTCTTCCCGCTTTTCGGCCTCGTTTTCATCGGCGTCGCCGTTTTCAACATGGTCAACGGCACGGCGAAAGCGGGAGCCTACAGGAACCACCAAAGTGATTATGAATCCCGGCGGCAACAATTGATCGACCGCATCGAGCGGGAACGGAATTCCTGAAGTTCGGGATTTCTCCGGCACCCCGGCCGATTTCCTGATTGCTTCTGCCAAACGAAGGTGGGAATATGTAGGTGTATTAAAAACTCCTATTGTCCTATG
The DNA here is from genome assembly GCF_039920825.1 of Luteolibacter sp. Taxonomy (GTDB): domain Bacteria; phylum Verrucomicrobiota; class Verrucomicrobiia; order Verrucomicrobiales; family Akkermansiaceae; genus Luteolibacter. The sequence continues at coordinate 83,082 of NZ_JBDSCX010000009.1, forward strand.
AAAGAATTCTTTGACGCATGGAAGGAAGTGGACCGCAACAAAGTCGCGGCCTTATTGAGTGTGGTTCCCGGATTGGGCCATCTCTACAAACATCATTATATGTCCGGGCTCGGCATCATGACCGCCGGGAACGTGTTGATGGTGTTCATCGCCCTGTGGCTCGGCATCGCCACGCTCGGACTCGCTCTCATCGTGGTTCCTGCCATGTGGTTTGCGGGCATAGCTGCGTCCGCCTACTACGCGACGGACGAACATGGAATGCACCCGTGGCTCCACGTCTGGGATTACCGCCGGGCGAAGGTCAAGATGCTGGCGAAAAAGGCGTGAGCGGTTTTCTGAAACTACCAGCTACTGACTCACGGTCAGGCGGATGAAACGGGACGGCCGGCAGTCCCCATTAAATCCATGTCCGCGGTTTCTCCGGATATTCTAGCAAGGGACTTCGCGGAACCGGTCGTTTCCTCCAAATGAAACTTGGAGCATTGCAAGGTCGCGGCTAAGGATACATCAACCCATGACGCCGAACGCCACCCACAAGCATCTTTTCTATTCTGAAATGGCCAAGCTGCTGGAGGCGGGATTCGACATCCGCAAGGCGGCGGCGGTGCTGATGGACACGCAACTTCCGGCGCAACAAGCGGCATTGCTCAAGGATCTGAATCACGGCTTGGAATCCGGAGAAACCATCGCGACCGCCTTCGGCAAGGACACCAAGTCGATCAGCGGGCTGGAGCGCAGCATCATCGGAGCCGGTGAACGCGGTGGAAAACTGGCCCCCGCGTTCCAGCACCTGGCCGACTACTTCGGCATGCTGGCTTCCGCCCGCCGCGAAATGATACAGGGGATGATCTATCCGATCATCATCCTCCATCTAGGAGTCATCATCGGGACCATCCCGATGGCCTTAATGCAGGCGACCCAGACGCCCGCGCAAATGCTGGGGAGTCTGGTGGTGAACCTGATCGTTCTTTATGTGGCGGCCTTCGTGCTCTTCATGGTGATCCGCGCTGTGTTGAAAATGGCCCCTGACAAACCGGGCATCGACCGTCTGATCAACCGCATTCCGTGGATCGGAAACACCCGGCGTAATCTGGCGATGGCGAGATTCTGCCGGGTCTATCATTCCTGCGTCCTCGCCGGAATTCCCATGAGCGAAACAGCTGCCATCGCAGCCGAGGCATCCCAAAGCGCACTCATCCGCATCGCGGGAAAACGGCTCGCGCAAGTGGCCAAGGAGGGCAATGCCCTCGGCCCTCAGTTCGTCGCCGAGGGCGCGTTTCCCAAAGCGTTCGCACGCTCCTACATGACCGGTGAGGAAGCCGGTACTTTGGACAAGGATCTCGGCCGTTGGTCAAAAGTATTTCAAGACAATGCCGAATCCGCTGCCAAGACCATGGGCGTGATGGTGCCCAAGGTGCTGTATTTTTTCATCATGATGTTTGTCGCCTGGAAGATCGTGAGTTTCTTCACAGGCTACTACAGCGGGATGGAGCACATGATGGAATGAAGCGCCTTCCGGTTTCTAACTTCTCAAAACAAAAAAGAAACGCCCGATCCCCTGTGAAGAGGATCGGGCGCTTTTGAGAGTTTCGCGTGATGCGGGAAACGCTGGATTACCAGCGACCGCCGCCACCACCACCGCCGCCGCCACGGCGATCACCGCCGCCGCCACCGCCGCCTTTGTAGCCACCGCCACCACCGCCGCCACGACGATCACCGCCGCCGCCGCCGCCACCGTAGCCGCCGCCACCACCGCCGCCGCCGTAGCCACCACCACCGCCGCCACTTGGACGGGATTCCTTGGGCTCGGAAGCATTCACGCGGAGAGCACGACCGTTGTAGTCGTATTCGTTGAGAGCCTCGATGGCTGCGTTCAACTGGGATTGATCACCGAGCGTCACGAAAGCAAATCCCTTGGATTGCCCGGTTTCACGGTCGGTGATGATTTTGACCCGTTCAACAGGTCCAAAAGCGGCGAAGAGGCCGGAGACGTCTCCTTCAGTAGCGGTGTAAGGCAGATTGCCCACGTAAATGTCCATTTGATTCAATTCTAATGACGCCATGCTGATTCAACACTTCCTCCGACCATGGCGTCACAGATCAAACAAAGAGCGAGAAAACTAACTTTCGCCGTTCAATCGACGTGTCAATAGGCTGCGCCGAAACCGAATGGCAAGATTTCATTTTATTTATATTCCGCTCATTACCAATCACGTCGCAGCCGCAGGCTTGATTTCGATTTGACTTCTCTGATCGAGATAGTCATTGGATATGAACTTTAATGTTCCATGAACTAGGAAAAACCCCTTGTGGTTTCCCGGTGCGGTGGTCCGTTAAGTGCCTCGGAAGGCAAATCCGCGACATGTCGAGCCCGTAGGACAGCGCCGCGCGACTGCCGAGTTTCAACCGATTTTCCGGTTCACCGCTTCATCCAGAAGCACATCCCGCATCCCGTATCATGTCCGCTTTTTCAAACCCACCTCGTGTTTTTTGCCTGATCTCATCGGTAATGATCGGCCTTTCTGTTTCCGCATCCGCCCAGTTCGATGCCGAGATCAACCGCCAGGTCTGGAAACAAAAATACGGCGTCCTCGACGCGCAAATGAGCGAGCAGGCCCCCTACACCGGCTGGCTTTCCCAAGATGCCGACGGCGATGGCGTGAAAAATAGCGCCGAGTTTCTCGCCGGAACCAATCCGTTCAAAAAGCTCCCTGCCGATCCGAATTTCCGTCCGCCCTCCGTCAACGGCAATCCATCCTCGCTCTCGCTCACCTTCCCCACCGTGCCGGGAAAACTTTACGGCGTGGAAAGCAATGATTCGTTGTTAGGCGCATGGACGCGGGGTTCGCTGTCCAGTGTCACCGGAGACGGCACCAACAAAACACTCGTCGTCCCGAAGAGTGCGGGGAAATTTTTCCACCTCTCCGTGACCGATCAGGCGACCCAGGGCGACATGGTCAGCGATTGGGCGAAAATTGTTCTCGGACTCTCCGCCGGATCACCGATCGGATCTCAATCAAGTTTCAACAACACCACCCTCGCTTCCAATCTCCAGACGCAGAACGTCATCACCGTGATTCCCGTCGATCTCGCGGGAACCCAGCCTGGCGACGCCGCGACACCTGCCGGCGATTTCGCCGTCATCCGCATCACCCGATCCGGGCACATGTTGTTAGGCGATATCACCCTGCCCCTCACGAAAAGCGGCTCCGCAGTCGAGGGCGTCGATTTCGCGCCACTTCCCTCGTCGGTGACCTTTCCCGCGGGAGTCAAATCGCTCGATTTGAAAATCACCCCGCTCTTCAACGCCAGCCGCACCAGCAGCGCCACGGTTTTTCTAACTGCGAACGCGCCCGAATCCGCCGGTGCTTCGGGGAATTACGCGCTGGGCAGTCCCGCCTTCGCCGGCGTGACCCTCTATCCATCGGGCAGTGCGTCGGGCAACGGTCTAACAGGAACTTTCTATCCGGGCTCCAGCGCCACTTACGCCAGCACCCTCAACTTCGGCGATCAGGTCGCGACGACTTACGCCTACACCAAGAGCGGCACCAACTTCGGGACCGCGGTCGTTACTTACTTCGGAAATCCCGCCACCCCTTTGATCGCAGGAAACCAAGTCAGTCTGCAGTTCACCTCGTCGACCCTGAATATCTCGCCTTTTAACACGCTCAGGAACTACACGATCATCGCTCCCGTCACGGCCAACACGTTCACGGTGAATATCACGGGGACGACGGCTGCCAGCAGCACGGGCACTCCCACTTCGGTCATTGCGGGATTCAGTCCGCCGGTCGTCCGCCTCACCCCGTTGATCGATTCCACGTGGCTCTACGGCTCGCCGAATGGTAACAACTATGTGAACGTGGACAACTACTCGGCTGTTTGGGACGGCATGCTCTCTCCTCCCAGCACCGGGAATTATCTCTTCCGTCTGGATGCGGACGACAAGGCACAGGTTTCGATAGATCTGAACGACGGCAATGGTTATCAGGAAATCCTTCAGAACGGCTGGACCAGCCCAGCGACCGGTGGCTATAAGATCAGTGCTCCCATCGCTCTGCAAATCCCCGCGACACAGGCAGACCGTTACCCGATCCGCGTCAAGTTCGTGGAAACCACCGGCTCCGCCAAATGCAAGTTCCAGTGGCAACCGAGCGGCCAGGCATTCGCGAATATTCCCAGCGCGAATATTTGGGTGGATAAAGTCGCAACCATACCGGGCACCACCACTAACACCTGGACCGCCACCTACTATAACAATCCAACCTTCACTATTCCTGAGGCCCGGATCCAACTCGAACAGGCCGGAACCAACGAAGGCAACGGCGCGGGTGATTGGGGAACCGGCTCCCCGGACCCCATGGTCTTTCATAACAATTTCTCCAGCCGATGGGCCGGACAAGTCCTGCCGCAATACACGGAGACCTACTTCTTCGTCGTGAAGGCCAATCAAGGCGCGAAGCTGTGGGTAAACAACCAACTAATCATCGACAAATGGGCTGATGCCACAAGCGACCAGACTGGCTCGATCAGTCTCCAGGCGGGCGTGCTCTACGACATCAAGCTGGAACATTACGAAACAACCGGATCATGCGAAGCCCACCTCTCCTGGTACAGCGATGATCAGGCGAAACAAATCATCCCGACCAGCCGCCTGTTCCCGACCACCTCAGGAAGCACTCCGCTCGGTGGAAACCCTCCTGCCGGCAAGCCTACGATTACAAGCCCGCCCAATCCCGTTTATGTTCTCGGATCGGGCTCTCCTATCAGCCTGCCAATCACCACCAGCAACGGCGGAACCATCACCGCCAGCGGCCTGCCACCGTGGTTGACTCTTGTCAACGGCGTGCTCACCGGCACCCCTCCTGCGGCGGGAACCTATCAATTCACCGTCACCACGACCAATGCCGCCGGTTCCGGGAGCTCGGTCATCACCCTCGAAGTGCAGGCCGCCGAAGGAGTCCTGACCCGCGACCTGTGGACCTCGGGAGTGACCGGACCAGGATTGGCAAACGTCCCGTGGGCCTCGCCGCCATCCTCCAGCGATACGGTCGCCCTCGCCGAAGATGCCGTCACGACTTACGGCGCAAACACCGGCGAGCGCCTGCGCGGCTATTTCATCGCACCTGTTAGCGGAAACTATTACTTTTGGATCGCCGCCAGCAACACCGCGGAGTTGTGGATTTCAAACGACTCGGAACCGGTGAACAAGGTCCGCCGCGCCTTCGTTACTGATTCCCCGGCGCGCACTTGGAACGCCCAGCCCTCGCAGAAATCCCAGTGGCTCACCCTCGTCGCGGGCAGGAAATACTACATCGAGGCGCTTCACAACACCGGCACCAGCGCGGCGGGCAACCATCTATCCGTCGCCTGGTTCCTCGATCCTTCCGGCAACACCGCGAATCCGATCGCCAACGGCTGCCCGCCCGCCACACCGGCCGTCGGCGGAATCATTCCAAACCACGCGATTTCCTCGTGGGACAATCCGCCGACCACGACCATCCCCGGCACTCTTTATGTTACGAACCTCCAAGGCGCTCCGGACCTCGGCAACATCACCGGTACCGGCGGATCATTCCTCCGCGTGAATGGCAGCACCGCCGTCCTCCAATTGACCTACTCCGGCCTCACTTCCGGCGCGGTTTCGAAGAAACTCTATATCAGCGCGGACCAGGTCATTTTCGACCTCGGTGCCCAGGACAAGAACTACCCGGCACTGAAAACCACCGACGGCGGATTCACCTGGAACATGCAACCTGCCGATCTAACTGCTCTGAACAATGGCCAGGTCCGCATCGTCATCGCCACCGTCGATCATCCCGACGGCGAACTCTCGGGCACTTTCGGAAAAACCGCCGGCTCGCAGACAGCGCCTGCCGTCCCTGCCTCTCCAACATGGACCGACGACCATTCCACCAGCGACGCCGCGAACTCACGCTTTCTTTCCCAAACGACCTTCGGTCCATCCCAAACGGACATGAACACGGTCAAGACAAGCGGCTATCGCGCTTGGATCGACACCCAGATGGATGGGACCGCCACTCCGCCGACCCGCAACATTCCCTATTTGTTAGCCAACCCCGGAACCGATCCCGGCAACCAGTTCAGCAGTGTCGTGCTTTTCAATTCATGGTGGAAAAACTCCGTCACCGCACCCGACCAGCTCCGGCAGCGTGCCGCCTTCGCGCTCAGTGAAATCCTCGTCGTTTCCGATGTCGGCCCACTGAACAACAACGGCCGCGTGCTCGGCGATTACTATGACACGATGCTCGATTCCTGTTTCGGGAATTTCCGCGACATCCTCAAGCAGGTCACCCTCAGCCCGGCGATGGGCGTCTATCTCGACATGCGCGGCAACTCCGCGGGCAGCATCGTCACCGGTGTCCATCCGAATGAAAACTACGCGCGTGAAATCCTCCAGCTTTTCTCCGCCGGACTCTATCGGGTCTGGCCAAACGGCACGCTGGTTCTCGATTCCAAGGGCAACGCCGTCCCGACTTACGACCAGAGCGTCATCACCGGCATGGCCCGCGTCTTCACCGGCTGGACCTGGGCCCAACCGGTCGGCAGCAGGCTCCCCACCGGTTTCAGCCCGGCTGACAATTACCTCGATCCCATGGTTCTCGTTCCCGTGAAGCACGAACTCGGCACCAAGATCCTGTTGGACAGCGTCATTCTGCCGGCCGCCACCTTCACCACCCAGTCAGACGGCACCAACGAAACAAATCCCCTGGCTCCCGTCTATACCGTGCAGGCCCGCGCCACCGCCACCGATCCGCTGACGGACATGGTCATCACTAACATGTATGACCGCAACGGCCTGCGCGACCTCGAGGTGACCCTCGACAACATCCTTAACAACTCCGCCACCGGACCTTACATCTGCCGCCAGCTCATCCAGCGACTTGTGACGAGTCATCCGAAGCCGGACTACATCCACCGCGTGGTGCGCGCCTTCAATGGCGAGCAGAACATCGACGGCGTCCGCACCGGGGTTCGCGGCGACATGAAGGATGTCTTTCGCGCCATCCTACTCGACTACGAAGCACGCTCCACCGCAGCCGCCGCCGATCCACAGTTCGGCAAACAGCGCGAACCGGTTCTCCGCATCACCGGACCGGCACGGGCGTTTCCCGCGATCGGGATTTCCGGAGCCACCTATCGCGGACTCGGTTATCAACAGATGCTGGTCACCACCACCAATCCCCACCGCCTCGGTGAAAACGAGACCGCCTATCTGGATACCTTCACCGATCTAACTCCCGGCGGCAGCAAGCTCCCCACGGAAGGAACCTACACCGTCAAGAACACCGTCCCGACTTACAATGTGATCGGCAGCGTCGCGGTCCCGTCCAGCCTCGTCACCATCAACGCGCCAGGCTATCAGGCGGGAGACGTCGTGAAATTGCAATTCACCTCCGGCACGGTATCCACAACCGGAACGTTCAACACGGTGCAGACCTACACCGTGCAGTCCGCCACGCCTTCGAACTTCGTCATCAACCTCGGCACCAACTTCACCGCCAACATCAGCGGAAACACGTTGATGCCTTACAACTTCACAGTCGACGGCACTTCGCTCACTTCCGTGAACTACAACGTCGTCGGCACCACCGTCACCGTTACTGCGTCGGGCTACGTCGCGGGGCAAAAGTTGTATTTGAAATTCGCAACCGGCGGGCTGCAAGGCATCGGTATCGACGGCACCTACACCATCGACAGCTCCACCGGCACTACCTTCAATGTGACGCTGGCAGCCGTCCCCGCGAGCCTCGTCAGCGGCAAGGTGCTCATTCCTAAAATCGCTGGTGGCTACAAGGTCGTCACCACCGGCGGGGTTTCGACGATCACCTTCTACACGGCGGGAAATCACAACCTGAACGTCAACGACACGGTGCAGGTCGATTTCCTCACTACGAACACACCCACCGGCGCCACCGACGGCATCTACACGGTGACTGCTTTTATCAGCCCTACCATCTTCAGCATCGCGGCACCGACTGTGATCAGCGACGGCACGCAAGGCGGCAGTGGCATGGTCGGTTATCCGCTCGTCGCCCCGCCGTGGGCGCGCAACGGCACGCTCAATATCACCATGAACACTTGGAACATCAGCTACACCCAGAACGATCTCAACCAGACGCCGATCAACTCCACTACGGTCTTCAACTTCTTCTATCCGGACTACAAGTATCCCGGAGCAATGGCCGCCGCTGGGATGACCACGCCGGAGTTCCAACTTTCCAACGACTCGAACACTATGAACCTGACCAACGCCATCACCAGCACTGCCATTGGTTCGGGAAATACGAACGGTTACTCCAGCTACAAGAGCAACGCCATCACGCTGGATCTCTCGCCCTACATGACATCTCCCCTAACAAACGACGCGGGTATTCCGGGTCTCGTGGACACGCTTGGCACTTTTCTCACCGGCTCCACCCTGACTCCTGCCGCGCGGACCACGGTCATCGACTACGCCAAGAGCCTTCCCTACACCACACCGAAGAACACCGAGATGCGCGACCGCGTCCGGGCCATCGTCCATCTCATCGTCACGTCCGCCGAGTTCGCCATTCAAAAGTAATCCCGCACATGAAACCGGAAATCCACCTGCCCTACATTTCCCGCCGCAATTTCCTGCGCCGGACGATTCCCGCCGCGCTTGGGGCGACCGTCCTCTCCAACACCATCCGCGAGCTGCACATCCTGAATACGGCGGTGGCCCAACAGCCGCAGCTTACCGACTACAAGGCGCTCGTCTGTATTTTCCTGAACGGCGGAAATGACTCAAACAACCTGATCATCCCGACCATCCCCGCAGAATGGGACAACTACGCCGCGATCCGCACCGCAGCGCTCGCCATTCCTAACACCGATGGTAGTCCGGCGACCGCGCTGGCCTTGAATTCAAAAAACGGACAGCCCGGATTCCCTGGTCCGGACAACCACACCTATGGCTTCCACCCGGCGATGCCGGAATTGAGAAACCTTTTCAATCAGGGCTTTGTGGCTCCCGTTTTCAATATCGGCACCCTCAGCTTCCCCCTAACCAAAGTCCAATACAGCACCAAGAGCGTGCCCCGCCCGCCGCAGCTTTTCTCCCACAGCGACCAACAGACCCAGTGGCAGACTTCCCTGCCGGACCAGACCTACTCCAGCGGCTGGGGCGGCCGCATCTCCGACCTCATGACCTCTCCGGTCAACGTCAACGCAGGGGGGCTCATCTCGATGGCCGTGACTCTCGCCGGATCTAACATTTTTGAAGTCGGCAACGCGAACACCTCGCCGCAATATGCCATCACCACCGGCGGAGCTGTCACCCTGAGCAGCGTGTCAGGTGCCCGGAGGACCGCGCTGGATGCATTTCTCGGCACCGACAAGGCTTCCACCAACCTCCAGACCAAGGCCTACGCGGAAATTCTCGACCACTCCATCGACCAGGCGGAAATCCTCAGCAGCCTGCTCTCCATCCAGAACACTTCGGGCCCACTCAACGGCCAACCAACAGGCGGCCCACCGACTTGGTTCAGCCGTTTTCCCGGGAACGTCACCACGCCTAACGGAGGATCCACCTTTGGCTCCGGACTGATGAGCCAGATGAAAATGGTCGCCCGCCTTATCGAGCTCGGCAGCAAGTCCACCGCCCTCGGCGTGAACGGACTCGGCATGAAGCGTCAGATTTTCTTCATTCAGGTCGGCGGGTACGATACCCACACCAACCAAACTAACAACCAAGGCCAGACCTCCACCGACAATGCGAAGGTGATCATCGGCAGCCACGCCAACCTCCTCGCGGAACTCAGCCAGGCAATGAATGCCCTGCATCTCGCCATGGGCGACATCGGCGTCCGGCCAGGCCAATCCACCAGTCTCCAGAACCAGGTCACGTCCTTCACTGTCAGCGATTTTGCCCGCACCTTCCCCTGCAACGGCTTCGGCAGCGACCACGGCTGGGGCGGTCACCACATTGTCTGCGGCGGCGCGGTCAAGGGCGGCGCGACTTACGGAAAGTTCCCGACCCTCGCGGTCAACGGCCCGGACGACACCGACACCGGCCGCTGGATCCCCACCACTTCGGTCGATCAATATGCCGCGACCCTCGCCTCGTGGTTCGGTGTGGATTCCGACAACCTTGACACCGTCTTCCCCAACCTCGGCCGGTTCTCGACTCCCAATCTCGGCTTCATCTAACTGTGAAGAAGATTTCCCGAATTTTCATCCTGCTGCTGGCGGCAGCGATGACCCTCATTTTCGCATGGAGAAATCCATCCGCCAAAACGCCGCCAAAACGTCCCGAGCCCGCCGCCACCTCGGGCCCCACGCCCGCCGCAGAATCTGTTAGCAGTGATGCCGGCCAGCCGCCGGCTCCGGTCGCCGAACCTCCGGCACCGGTGAAACCACACACCGAGGAATCCCGGGCCTCCAGCCGCCGCGACCTCGCGAATCCGCTGGTAACATCGTCGTTTCAGGAAGCAACGAAATCCTCCGTCGCCGGATCGGACTCGCCCATCGCCGCCGATCTCGACAAAATCAACCTGATGTTCCGCGACTACCGGACGCTCATGGGCGAAAATCCGGTGGGCACCAACGCCGAGATCATGAAAGCTGTCATGGGAGGAAATCCCAAAAGCGCCATGTTAGGTCCGCCGGAAGGCCAATCCGTGAACGGGATCGGCGAACTCGTGGACAAATGGGGCAATCCCTATTTCTTCCATCAACTGACCCGCGACCTGATGGAAATCCGTTCCGCCGGACCTGATGGCAGGCTCTGGAACGAAGACGACATCATTGGCAAATAGCCCGGCGCCGAACCAAGACGGTCACCACAAAACCTAACATCACCAAGGCGGGCACCGAAGGCTCGGGGATGTAAGTGATCACCAACTGCGGTGGAGGAGTCAGCGCGTTCGATTGCTCGGTGGAGGCGAATCGCCTGCCGCTGCCCACCGAATTTTCGCTCTGGCTCATCAGCATGAAACCGAAGTTTGAAGATGGATCCGCAAGCCATGATTCCACGTCATCAATCAGCTCGGTGGACGACCCCCACACGTAGAGCCCCACGTTTCCGACCGAGGTCGTCGCGCTCGGATTGCTGGAGAAATCGGTGCCGCTCAAGCCGCCCGGCGTCCCCCAGGAAATGGCCTGATAGTGACGCTCGTTCCAAGTCGCATCACCCGCCATCGCCACCGATCCGGTGACACTCGCACCGCTTCCCTCGCCCCAGCTCACCAGCATCCGGTGCAGGCTGAAATCCGACGCCACCGGTCCGCCGTGTTGGTCGGGATCCGGCTGGCGGGTGCAGTAAAGCATCACCTGAACTCCCGTCACCACCGCACCCGCCGGCAGCGAACTGAGATCAAAGCTGAACATCGCGCGAGAGCGGGATACCTGCTGGTTCGTCCCAGCCACCAGCGTTGCCGCACCGAGGTTGAAATCCGGCTTGCTCTCGAAAAGCGAGGTGTCGGAAACCGCGTCCAGCGTAAGCGTGGCGGCGGGCAGTTGCGAAACCATCGCGAGAAAAACAGGAAACCGCATCGCGATGGAAATCATTCTGCGGCCCAGTTTCATCGTGAGGAAGCTGTCTCAAGTTCCAGCAGATTTCAAGGCGGACTTCCCCCGTGCTCTGGGTTGCCGGAGATGGAGCCGATCAGAACTTCGAACAATTGATCGAATCGCAATCTCCGGCCGAAAAGACCAGCTGGTAATAATGGCATAAATCTTGTCCTGAAGATGAGCCCAATTTTGCAAGTCCTTGATATGGATCATGTCTCTCGAAATGCCGGAGCAGAAGGTGATATCAATGGAACGTTTCTGGAATAAAGGCCACTTTGTGTCATCTTACCAAGTGCGCGGTATGGCAGCAAAGCAGGCTGCAAGCGCACAAAACCAAACCGATTAAAACAATGAAAACCATCATCAAACTCACCACCACATCACTGTTAGGCATATTCGCCGCCACCGCCCACGCCGAAACCAAAATCGTCACTCAAGGCCGCGCGGGATATGCCGTGGTCCATGTCGATAACGGCCAATCCATGGCTCGGAACAATCCTCGGGAAACCAACGTCGCATTGGTTATGGAAAAGCCGGGCCAATCCACGGCCAGAGTCGAAACGATGGGCCGCGCGGGTTACCGTGTCGTTCCCGCCAATACCCAAGGCCGCTGAATCCAGCGTGATTCCGTAACCGGGGGCCGCATGGCACGGGGGATGCTTCGAGCTCCCCGTGCGCGGCCCTTTTTCCTTGCTCATTTTTCTCAGCGGAATCGCTGCGGCCGCCCCGGCGGACATCCCTTTCCGCATCACACGCGGCATGATCGTGGTGGACGCCACGATTCAGGGCTCGCAGCGTTCCATGTGTTTCATTCTCGACTCCGGTGCCGGCGAAACCGTCCTCGCCAAACGCACCGCCGCGGACCTTGAGCTTACCGTGACTTCCGGCGAGCGCATCCGAACCGTTCACGGAACGGAAAATGTCAGCCGCGCCGAAACCACCCACATCCATCTCGGCGGCACGACTAGCGCGTTGCTCTTTTCGGCCCGTCCACTGGTTGTCGATCTCTCAAGCGAATCACGCACCCTCGGATCACGGATCGATGGCCTGTTAGGAGTGGATTTTTTCCAAGGCCGGTCGATCAGAATTGATTTCCAAAAATCCCGCATCCACGTCTCCCCCGACGGAAAGCCCGGCCCGCTGGCCACCAAGCTACCGCTCACGCGCAGCCGCGGCGCGATGTTTGTCGGACTGACCGCGGCCGATTCGCCATTGCCTCGGGTCAGGCTGGATACCGGTTGTTGCCGGTCCCTTTGCTGGACGCCTCCCGATGGCTCCTCGCTCGGAAAACCGTGGAGCGACGGAAAAACCATGAAGATCGATGTGAACCTCGGACCGCTCGTCATGTCCGACGTCGCGACGGATGTTTACCGTCAGCCGTTATTTGCCGGCGAGGACGGGTTGTTAGGCACCGCGCTGCTCAGCCGTTTTGATTCAGTTTGGATCGACTCGGTCAACAACCGGATCGCCTTCGAAACTGTCCGGGACTAATCCTTCGCGGACTTCGGATCGAGTGCATCTCGTAATCCGTCGCCGAGGAAGTTGAGGGAGAAGAGGGTGGTGGCGAAGAACAGCGTGGGGAAGAAGAGTAGCCAAGGATTGGAGAGCATTCGATTGGCTCCTTCGTCGATGAGGATGCCCCACGAGCTGTAGGGAGGTTTCACGCCGAGACCAAGGAAGGAGAGGGTGGCTTCCAGCAACATGACGCCGGGAATTGTTAGCGTGGTGTAAACGATGATGGGGCCGAGCGTATTGGGCAGGATGTGGCGGAAGAGGATGCGGAAATGGCCGAGGCCAAGCGAGCGGGCGGCTTCGACGAATTCCTGCTTCGCGATACTCTGGACCTGTGCCCGCACAATCCGGGAGACGGTGAGCCACGAAAGCGCGCCGATGGCGATGAAGAGTGGCACGAGCGTGGTGATAGGCTCGACCCAGGCGGTGGTTTTGTTGATAGCGGAGCTGGGACTGCCGGGCGCAGTGAACCAGCCGACAACAAGCTTGGTGAGCTGCGCGGTAAGCGGTTCCAACGTTTTTCCCAACAGGATCACGACGATGAGGAACGGCAGCGCGTAGAGGATATCGACCACGCGCATCATGAACGCGTCGGTCTTGCCGCCGGCGTATCCGGAAAGGGCGCCCCAGCAGACGCCGATGGTGACGGAGACGAGGGTGGTGATGAGGCCGACGGCGATGGAAATGCGGCCGCCCGACAGGACACGCGAAAGGATATCGCGGCCGAGGTGATCGGTGCCGAACCAATGGCCGGCGGAAGGTCCGAAATTTTTGTTAGGAAGATTCTGGAGGTCGGGGTCCTGGATCAGCCCGGGGATGGCAGGCAGGATGATGCAGGCGGCGATGATGAGGAAAAGCGCGACAACGCTGATCATGGCCGCGCGGTTGCGGATGAGCCGGTGGCCCGCATCTTTCCAGAGCGAGCTGCTGGGTTCGTGGGAAGCTTCTGACATGGAAAAGCGGGTGTGGATTTCAGCGGCTGGCACGGAGCCGGGGATTGAGCCAAAGGCCGAGCAGGTCGGTTAGGAAATTTGCGATGATGATCAGGGTGCCGTAGAGCATGACGATGCCGAGGATCACCGGCGCGTCGCCGACCTCGATGGCCTTAATAAAATGCATCCCGAGGCCGGGCATCGCGAACACGCTCTCGATCACCACCGAGCCGGAAATAATCCCCGCGAAGGCCGGGCCGATGAAGGCGACCGCCGGAATGATGCCGCCGCGCAGGCAGTGGCGGATGAGCATCCGGAAGCTGCCCACGCCCTTGGCCTTGGCGGTGCGGATGTAGTCCTGGCTGAGGATTTCCAACATCCCGGCGCGGGTGAGACGGGAAAGGTAGGCGGCGGTGGCGAGTCCGAGCGTCACGGCGGGAAGCACCCACGAAGTCGGATCGGTCGGGTCCAAGCCCATCGCCGGCAGCAGGTTCATGCGGCGGCCGAACTGGTCCGCTAACAGCGGCCCGATGACGAAGGCGGGAATGCAGATGCCGATCATCGCCATCGCCATCGCCGAGTAATCCATAAGCGTGTTTTTCTTCCAAGCGGCGATGACGCCCAGCGGAATACCGATGCACATGGCGATGCACATGGCGGCGATCCCGAGCCGCAACGAAACGGGAAACGCTTGGGAAATGATTTCCGTCACCTCGCGCCCTTCGAGCCGCAAGCTCAGGCCGGGATCACCTTGAAGGAGGTTCTTGAGCTGCCGGAAATACTGGACCTGCACCGGTTGATCGAGTCCGTAGTAGGCTTCGATTTTCAACCGGATGTGCTCGGGGATTGCTTTCTCCGCGGATTTGAAGGGGCCGCCGGGGAGTGCCTTGATCAGGAAAAACGTGACCGTGAAGAGCACGAAGAGGACAAGGATTCCCTGGAGAAAGCGGCCGATGAGATTCTTGAGCATGAATTCGTTAGAGTGGTTCAGCGTTCGAGGCGGATGGCTTCCCAAGGATGGTTGTCCAGCAACAGCGGATGCCAGCCCTTCACCTCGGGCCGCAGCAGGTAGTTGCGGGACTGATAGGAGATCGGCAGGATCGGCTGCTCGTCCATGAGCAGGCCTTCCGCCTCGCGAAAAATGGCGAAGCGTTCGCCGGGGTCCGATTTCAGGGCTGCGTCTCGCAGCAGTGACTCATAACGGGGATCACTCCAACCGGTGTTGTTATTGCCATTTCCCTTGGTCCACATGTTGAGGAAAGTGGTCGGGTCGAGGTAGTCGCCGGTCCATGCGGCCATGGCCATGTCAAAGTTCAGCGTTTGCTGGGCGCTGACGTAGGATCCCCAATCCTTGTTCTGGATGTTGACGCGGATATTGAGGTGCTTGCTCCACATCGCCTGCACCGCCTCGGCACTGGCTCGTGCCGAGGGACGGGAAATCAGCAGTGAGAATATCGGGAAGCCGCCGCCATTCAGAAAGCCGGCCTCGGCGAGGAGTTTGCGGGCTTTTTCCGGATCAAAGGTCAGCTTCGGCACGGGCTGATAGGAACCCATTTTCGGGGTCAGCGAAGGGGCGGGGAAGTAACCTTCGGTGATGTACTGGCAGATCTGCTCGCGATCGATGGTGAGCGAGAGCGCCTGCCGCACGCGGGGATCGGAAAGCGCAGGGCGGGTCGTGTTGATGCGGACGAAAGAGGAGGCCACATACGTTTCCTGGCGGAGGAATTCCGGCTCGTTTTTCTTCACGGTCCGGATCAGGTCGGGCGGGAGCTGATAGGTCGTGTGGAGCTGGCCGGAGAGGAACGCGCGGGTCTCGGTGTAGGGATTTTCGATCGGATAGAAGCGGATTCCGTTCAATCCGACCTTCGCCGCATTCCAGTAGTGGGGATTGCGTTTCACCTCGATGAAATCGTGGAAGCGCCACTCGGTGATCTTGAAAGGCCCGTTGCCGACGAGGTTCGGCAGCACACTCCATTTCGTAAAACGGTCGGTCATTTTCCCGTGCTGGAGCACGACGTGCCGCGGCACCGGAAACCATGTGTAATGTCGCGTCAGCGAGGGCAGATAAGGAACTGGCTCGCGCAACTTGACCTGGAGCGTGAAGTCGTCCAACGCCTTGACCCCGACTTGTGAAAAATCGGTGATCTTCCCTTTGTTGAAATCCTCGGCATTTTGGAGGAAATAGAGCATTTCCGCATACGGTCCGGCAAAGTCCGGGTGCAGCAGGCGATTGTAGGCGAAAACGAAATCGTACGCAGTCACCGGAGCGCCATCCGACCATTTTCCTTCCGGTTGGAGGTGAAACACCCATTCGGTCATGTCGCCATTGTGCTCCCACGAAGCGGCCGCACCGGGCACGGCAGCATCGTCCTGCAATGCGTCGTCCGCGACCAATCCCTCAAACAAGGAAGTGATAATCTTGCTCTCGACGACACCGGTCACCAACTGGTGGTCGAGCGCTTTCGGCTCCGCGGAATTTCCCACCAGCAGGATGCCCTCGCGATCGGCCCGCTCGACCTGGGTTTCCTTCTGGCAGGAAGCGAGCAGCAGACAGACAGGGGCTGATAACAACAACAAGCGGCGGAGCATCACGGGGCGAAAGATGACGAACCTGACGCGCAATGCAGGCCAATTCTTGGAAAATCGAATTTTCAAACGCCGGCATTGCCATATTGGGGAAATTCTCGAGCACCTGCTGATGAAGCGACGGAATGCCCGCGCCAAGCCGGGTCGGGACTTGCAACATTCCTCCCTGCGTCTAAATACACGGGCGCAACCTTGTGAAAAGTTACTTCCTCCGCCGCCTGCTGCTGATTCCCCCGACTTTGATCGGGATTACGCTGCTGGTTTTCACCATCACCCGGTTTGTCCCCGGCGGGCCGATGGACCGGATGTTGCAAACGGCGGCCCGTGGTGCGGACCAAGGGGGCAAAAAGGCGTCCACCAACCAATCGCAAGGCGGATTGAACGAGGAGCAGTTGGAAGAGCTGGAGGAAATCTACGGTTTGGATAAAACCATCTTGGTCGCCTATGGCCAGTGGCTGGGCATCGCGCCGCGCGAGGCCCGCATTTCCAAAGGCGAATACGGCGATCGCGGCGATGAAATGATCGGCAGCGAGATCGATCCCGAAACCACCGCCTTGGTCGTGCTGCGGGGTGACGGACGCGCGGTGCTGGTGAAACGCAAGGGAGCTGCTGTCGAATCCGCCGTGTTTCAGGAAACTGGAAAACCGGTCGAGTCAGAGGGCTGGAAGGTCCGCTATGAAACCGAACAGGACCGCCAGGCGCGCTATCAGCGCAGGAACACCGGGAAAGAAAACCCGCCCGCCTATCGGCCGAGGGCGGTGATCTATCAAACACGTTTTTCCGGCATCCTGCAGGGAGACCTCGGTCGCTCGCAGATCTATAACGAACCGGTGGACAAGATGATCCTGGGCCGCATTCCAGTAGCCGCCTATTTCGGACTGCTGACCGCCATCATCACCTACGCGGTCTGTCTTCCGCTGGGGGTATTGAAGGCGCTGAAGCACCGGACCTTCATCGATACTTCCAGTTCGGTGCTGATTTTCCTCGGCTACTCGATTCCGGGATTCGCGCTTGGGGCCATCCTTCTGGTCCATCTCGGTGCCCGCATGAACCTGTTTCCGCTGTTCGGGCTGACGAGTCCGGATTTCGACCAGATGAACGATTGGGCGAAGGTGAAGGACATCGCCCACCATACAGTGCTGCCGTTGATCTGTTATATGGTCGGCTCGTTCGCGATGCTGACGATGCTCACGAAAAACAGCCTGATGGACAACCTCGCCGCCGACTACGTGCGCACGGCGATGGCGAAAGGCGTTAGTTTCCCGAGAGCGGTCTTCGGGCACGCGTTCCGGAACTCCATGATCCCCATCGCCACCAGCCTCGGCAGCCTGGTGGAAATCTTCATCGGCGGATCGATGTTGATTGAAACAGTTTTCGACATCCAGGGATTCGGGCTGCTGCAATACCATTCCGTCCTGGAGCGTGACGTGCCGGTCATCATGGGGACTTTGACCATCGCCGCTTTTCTGATGTTGTTAGGCCAGGTGATTTCCGACTTCATGGTGGCCGTGGTGGACCCGAGAATCAAATTCGAGTAATGACGCGGCTCATCGGACTTTTCATCGTGATTCTGGGAATTCTCGCCGCGACCGGCGAGGTGATGAATCTCGCGTTTCCCACGGCGCGGTGGTTCTTCAACACCAGCCGCGAAATGCCGTTCCTGAGCATCGGCGGAGAAAAAGGCGATCCGTTCCTGTGGTTCGGGTGGTTGAGCGTGACGGTGCTGGTGGCAGGGGGGATGTTCCTCATCGTCCGCTCGTTCACCTCGGGTCCGCCCAATCCGATCACGCAGCGGAAGATCCGGCGGTTTTGCGAAATCAAACGGGGCTACTACTCGCTGCTCATCCTGTTAGCTCTCGGCGGACTCGCGATGCTGGATCAGGCAATCGTCGGCAAGCGCGCACTCGCCATCCACTACAACGGAAAATGGAGCTATCCCGCTTTCGTGCCGACCGATCTCAAAAACAAAGACTTCGGGGTCACCGATGCCACCGCCGAAGCGCCCGCCGACTACCGGAAGCTGCAACGCTTATGGAAGGGATCCAAGACTAACAAGGTGATCATGCCGTTGGTTCCCTATGATCCGACGGGCGACACGCTTCCTCCCCGTTCCCGCGAGTTGTTGCAGCGCGAGACCATCCATACCGAAAGCGGCAGTCGCAAACCTTACTTCGGCCTGGTCGCGAAATACCATGATGTCGCCGAGGCAAAAATGCATCTCAGATATACCATGCGCAACGGCATCCTCAGCGGCCCCGCCGACGGTTGGGATGAACAAGGCGCACCGGTTTACAGCGCGGAATACAAGAACGGCGAGCTCGTCTCCGACCGCTTCAACGGGACCGGCAGCAAGGAGGATTTCCTCGCCTTGAAATCCAGCGGGCTCCGCGCCGTCAAATATCACCCCGCACCACCGATCCCCGAGGTCGGCAATTGGCTCGGCACGACTTCGGAAGGCTACGACGTTCTCGCCTATCTCTACGGCGGTCTTCAGGTGAATTTCAAGGCGGCCATCATCTATCTGCCCATCATCTATTTGATCGGCATTACCTACGGAATGCTGATGGGCTACTTCGGCGGATGGTTCGACCTCCTGTCCCAGCGGCTCATCGAGATCTTCTCCAACATGCCGTTCCTATTCGTCGTCATCATTTGTTCGAGCATGGTTCCGGAGCGTTTCAAGGGACTGCCGGTCATCCTCACGATCCTCGTATTGTTCGGTTGGATGGGTCTGACCTACCTGATGCGCACCGCCGCCTATCGCGACAAGGAGCGCGATTATATTGCCGCGGCAAAAGTACTCGGCGCGGGCACTCCGCGGATTCTGTTCCGCCACCTGCTGCCCAACACGGTGGCGATCCTCGTCACCGTCATCCCGTTCACCATGTCCGGACTCGTCTTCTCGCTGACTTCGCTCGACTACCTCGGTTTCGGCCTTCCACCCGAATACGCGACATGGGGCCGCCTCCTCAACGACGGACTGTCGAACCTATCAGCTCCATGGCTCGTCACCTCGACCTTCATCGTGCTCGTCGGAATGCTAACCCTCATCACCTTCGTCGGCGAAGCGGTCCGTGAGGCCTTCGATCCGAAAAAATTCACCTACTATCGTTGATGCCCCGCCATCTGACATTCCTGCTTTCCCTGATGTGTGCCACCAGCGCGCTCGTCGCCACGGGCTGTCGTCACAAAGACCAGGAAGTTGAACGAAAACTCGGTTTCGACGCCTTCGTCCCGATTTATAACCGCTACATCGACACTTGGCTGCGTACGCAACAGGCCGATACCGAAAAGGAAATCACACGGGTCACCACCGAACTCGCGACTGCGGAAGGCGATGCGAAAAGCGCGCTGGAAACCAAGGCTCAAGCGCTTCGCGTTGATCAGACGAAATGGAAATTCCGGCTCGGCTTGGGAGACTATTTGAAATTCGGAACTCCATCGGAAATTCCTTCCAATCTCGTTTGGCAAAACGGCATGGACCAACCTGAGATCGGCGATCCGGCCTCGAAGAAAGGCGGCGTCTTCCGCCGTTTCATCCCCACGTTCCCGCCGACGATCCGCCCCATCGGCAGCAACGCCAACAACTTCTTCCGCGGCGACCTTTACGACTACATTGATCTTCCGTTAGTCAACCTGCACCCTGAGACGATGGAGATGATTCCCGGTCTCGCCAGGGAATGGGCGACATCGGAAGATGGACGCACGATCTATTTCCGCCTCGATCCCGAGGCCCGCTATTCGGATGGCAAGCCGGTCAAGGCCAAGGATTTCCTCATTACGGCCTACATCCAGGTCTCCGACAACATCGTCAATCCTTACTCGAAACAATACTACCGCGAGAACCTCGCGCAGATCGCGATGTATGACGACCTGACGATTTCCATTTCGCTACCCGAAGCGAAAATCTATGCCCCCGCCGTCGCCGGTGCGATCACTCCATCGTCGCCCGAATTCTATTCCGAATACGGCCCGGACTATGCCGAGCGCTATCAGTGGCGCTTCCCTCCCACTACGGGTGCCTATGAAGTGCTACCGGAAGACATCATCAACGGTGTTTCCATCACCCAGACACATGTGAAAAACTGGTGGGCGAAGGATCGGAAATACTACAAATACCGTTTCAATCCGGACAAGCTGGTCCACACCGTCGTTCGCGACGAATCGAAGGCTTTCGAACTTTTCCGCGCCGGCGAGCTCGATACCTTCCTGATCACCTTGCCGCAATATTGGTATGAGAAATCCGAGATCGATCCGGTCTACAAGGGTTACATCGAGCGTTACACCTTCTACAAACGATACCCCAAACTTCCGCGCGGCTTGTATCTCAATGTCGCCAAGCCACCGCTAAACGATCTGAATGTCCGCATCGGCATTCAATACGCGATGAACTGGCAGAAAGTCATCGACGTCCTGTTCCGCGGCGATTTCCAACGGCTGAACGCGTTCAACGAAGGTTATGTCACGTTCAGTGATCCCTCCATCGTCGCCCGGCCGTTTTCCATTCCTCTCGCCCGGGCCGCGTTCGCCAAGGCGGGATACACGGTGGAAGGACGCGACGGCATCCTAACTAAACCCGATGGCACGCGGCTTTCAGTTTCCGTTAGCTATCCTGGCATGCCCCAATATGACAAGATCTTCGCTGTGCTGCGTGAGGAAGCAAAATCCTGCGGGTTCGAACTGCGGCTCGACGGACTTGAAGACAACGTCCTCTACAAAAAGGAAATGCAGAAGCAGCACGAGATGGTGATCGGCTCGTGGCTGATCCAGCCACCGGTTCCGGATTTCCATCAGTTCCTTCACTCCACCAACGCCATCGACGAGAAGGGCAACCTTAAACCGCAGACGAACAACACCTTCTCCTGGCATCGCGCGGATACCGATGCTCTATCGGAAAAAGTGCGCACCGCCACCACGGCGGAGGAGCTCAAGGACGCCGCGTGGAAGCTCCAGCACATCATGCATGACGAGGCGATTTTCGTGCCGGGCTACTCGGTGGATTTCGTCCGCATCGGCGCATGGCGCTGGGTGAAATGGCCCGACTGCGAGAATACGCGGTTCAGTCCGCCGATCGTCTATGATCCGCATGAGGTCTTCGTGTTCTGGGTGGATGACGCCGTGAAGGCGGAGACTCAGGCAGCAAGGCGTTCCGGCAAGGTTTTCCCCGAAGTGACCAAAACTATCGAGGTCTATCGGGTGAAACCGATTGAAACCGGCGAACCTCCGTTAGAACCCGAGCCCGCCACGGCCCACCCCACTGAACCCGTCATGGAGGACAGCGAAGACCCATGATTCCCGAAACGGAAAACATCCTCGAAGTGGACAAGCTCATCACTTCGTTCGAGACCGACCGCGGCCTGCTGCGGGCGGTCGATCAGGTGTCGTTCACAGTCCCTGCCGGAAAAACCGTGGGCATCGTGGGCGAGTCCGGCTGTGGGAAAAGCGTCACCGCGATGTCGATCGTGCGCCTGCTCCCCCAACCTGCTGGCAAGATTCTCGGTGGCCATGTCAATTTCCGCGGTCGCGATCTCGTCCGGGCCACCGACGCTGAAATGCGCAGGGTCCGCGGTGGCGAAATTGGCGTGATTTTCCAAGAGCCGATGGCCGCGTTAAATCCAGTTCACCGTATCGGCCGACAGGTTTCCGAAGTGTTCCGGATTCACAAGAAACTCTCGAAACGCGATGCATGGGCCGCCGCCACCGAAATGTTGGAACTCGTCCGCATCCCCGCTCCGGAAAAGCGGATGATGGATTACCCGCACCATCTATCAGGCGGCATGAGGCAGCGTGTCGTCATCGCCCTTGCGCTCGCGTGCAAGCCATCGCTGGTCATCGCCGACGAGCCGACCACCGCGCTCGACGTGACAGTGCAGGCCGAGATCCTCGACCTGCTGCGCCGCTGCCGTGACGAGTTCGGCACCGCGATCATCCTGATCACCCACAACATGGGGATCGTCGCCGATCTCGCCGACCGCGTCGCCGTCATGTTCGAGGGCAAGCTCGTCGAGGAGGCGACGGCACAGAAGCTGTTCTCCGCTCCCGAGCACCCGTACACGCAGAAGCTGCTCGCCGCGGTTCCCCGCATCGGCACCGGTGCCGCTCGAGCCGCGGAGCGCAAGACGGGCCGCGAAGCCACTGGCACGGTCAACACTGCAGCTCCGGTCGTCATCGCGAAGGATTTGGTCATCGAGTACCCCGGCCGGTTCCGGCAGGTGTTCCGTGCCGTTGACGGCGTCAGTTTCCAGATCTCGCCCGGCGAAGTGCTCGGCCTGGTCGGCGAGAGCGGTTCGGGCAAAACCACGATCGGTCGCGCGATCGGCGGCCTGACGAAGATCACCGGCGGCTCGCTGCAGGTGCTGGGCAAAGAGATGCTCGGCATCCGTGAGCGCAGCTTCAAGCCCGTCCGCAGCGACATCGGCTTCGTCTTCCAGGACCCCGCGTCGAGCTTCAACCCGCTCCTGACCATCGCGGAGTGCGTCGCCGAACC
>NZ_JBDSCX010000010.1:0-75936 GCF_039920825.1 Luteolibacter sp.
GAGATTATCGGCAGAACTGCCCCTCGACCCGAGACACATCTGTCGCTGCAAACGAAAACGGAAATCCCTCAAGCAAAACGGCAACGGCTTCAGACCTTAAATTGACGCCAATGGGCAAACGGTCTAAGCGGCAAGACTTGGGCACGGCGACGAGTGAAGGCGAAAATCCGATGGATTGACTGGCAAATTCCGGCCCCACTTCTGGCTTGGAATGACCGACGGATTCGGTGCGCACCCTTTTGACAGGCAAGCCGAGTGCCTCTTAAAACTGTCCCCGACCTTGCAACCCGGCCCGCCATCTGCTCTTCTCATTCAATGGGATACATCATCAGATTTACCGCTCCATGAGTGATCACGATCTCGTCGTTCACAGCACCCACGGCGCGCTTGCGATCCGCGACGGGATCATCACCGACTCGGGGTCCTACACCTCGGGTTCCGCCCGCGAGGAAATCGATTTCGGCGATGCGTTGATCCTTCCCGGCTGGATCGACGCGCACGTTCATTTCAACGAACCCGGCCGCGCCGATTGGGAGGGTTTCGCCACCGGTTCGCGAGCCTTGGCGGCAGGCGGAGGCACCACGTTTTTCGACATGCCGCTGAACTCCAGCCCGCCGGTCATCACCCGCACCGCGTTCGAGGAGAAACGCCGCATCGGCGAGGAAAAATCCCGCCTCGATTTCGCGCTGTGGGCCGGTCTTACCCCCGACTCGCTCAACCACATGGAAGCGATGGCCGACGCCGGTGCGATCGGGTTCAAGGCGTTCATGTGCCCTTCCGGCCTCGACGAATTTCAATCCGCCAACCCATCCACGCTGCGAAAAGGCATGGAAATCGCCGCCCGCGTCGGACTTCCCGTCGCCGTCCACGCGGAAGACCCGGATGTCATTATTCAACACCAACTGACCTACCCGCCCGCTTCGAACGACATGCGGGCGTGGCTCGACTCGCGGCCGATCGAGGCCGAACTCTCCGCCATCCGCATCGCCATCGCGCTGGCGGGAGAAACCGGTTGCGACCTCCACATCGTCCACGTCACCTGCCCCGAAGGCATCGACCTAGTGACCGAAGCCAAGAAATGCGGCGTCCGCGTCACCGTCGAAACCTGCCCTCACTATCTTCTGCTCGATGATGAAAAGGCCATCGCCACCGGTCCCGCAGCGAAGTGCGCTCCGCCGATTCGATCAAAGGCCACCGTCGCCGCCATGTGGAAAAAACTCCTCGCCGGTGAAATCGACACCATCGGCTCCGATCACTCGCCGTCCCCCCCCGAGCTCAAGCAAGGCAGCGATATTTTCGCGATGTGGGGCGGCATCGCGGGAATCCAGCACGGCCTTCCGCTGGTGCTCAGCCAGGATCTGAAACCCGTTTTGCAGCTCGCTTGGAAGGTCGCGCATCGCTTCCATCTCCCGCAAAAAGGCTCGCTGCTGCCAGGGCAGGACGCGGATTTCATGGTCCTGAAAAAACAACCGCTCACCATCACCCGCGACCAGCTTCTCACGCGCCACGCAATTTCTCCCTACATCGGAATGACATCCGCTTATACTGTGGTCGCCACCTACCTGCGCGGCCAAAAAGTCACCACCGACACCCGCGGGAAATTCCTCAGCCCTCCAAGAGGTTGAGAGTCGATGGTTGAAAGTTGATAGACAGAACACAGACCCATTACAGAATTTCACTCTTCCATCCACGATCCCCGATCCCCTATCTCTCCCAAAACCCATGTCTCTCTTCGGCCACACCCGCACCATCGTCTCGGCACGCCACGCCCTCATCGCCCCGGACGGGCATGTGCCGTCCAGTTTCCCCGGCTGGAAAAACGCGACCGCTTACGTGCTGATTTCCCCCGCGATGGGAGCCGATCTCTCACAGATCCGCGTAACCTTCGATGTTGCTTCCGGTAAAGCGGTTTTCCCGTCGGACGAACACGAGCACGTGATCTACGTCGAAGCCGGAGAATGCGAAATCGAACTCGCCGACGAATCGATCTCTCTGACCGATGGCGGCTACATTTTTATTCCATGGCACACCTCGTTCAACATCACCGGCAACGATGAAACCCGAGTCACCCTTTTCCGGAAGATTTTCGAGTTCCAAGACGGCATCGAGCCTCCACCGCTGGTTTTCGGCACCGCGTCCGGCATCCCCGGCGAGCCGTTCCTCGGCAATCCCCGCGCGCTGCTGCAGACGCTGTTGCCGATCGATCCGCGCTACGACATGGCGGTGAACATTTTCACCTATCAGCCCGGTGCCACGCTGCCGTTTGTCGAGACGCACATCATGGAGCACGGGCTGCTGATGCTTTCCGGTCAGGGGGTTTATCGACTGGAAGAAAGCTACTACCCGGTCACCGCCGGCGACGTGATCTGGATGGCTCCCTATTGTCCGCAATGGTTCGTCGCCATGGGTGACGAACCCGCCAGCTACCTTTACTACAAAGATGTCCACCGCCTCCCCTAACATCATCGTCATCAACGGCGCGCCGGTGGACGTCTCCGGGGTTCCGGTCCACCAAAGCATCCTCGACTTCCTGCGAAACAGCGGCCGCACCGGATCGAAGATCGGCTGCAACGAGGGCGATTGCGGAGCCTGCACGTTGTTGCTGATGGAAAAGGATCGCACGCCGCGTGCGATCAACGGATGTTTGGCGCTCGTCGCGTCATTGGTCGGTCGCGAAATCATCACCGCCGAGGGGCTGGAACGCGAGGGCACCCTGCACCCGGTTCAAAAGGCGATGGTCGATTGCAATGGCTCGCAATGCGGCTACTGCACGCCCGGATTCATCTGTTCGATGGCGGAAGCTTATCATGGAGAAACCAAACCGGATCGCGAGCAAATCGCCGATCAGCTCTGCGGAAATCTCTGCCGCTGCACCGGTTATCGACCGATCCGCGAGGCGATGCTTCAGGCACTTGAAGAACCCGCCGCTGTTCTCCCCGCACCCTCCGATATTCCACCCGCGCCATCAAATTCAGGCGGCTGGTATCGGCCAACCACCATGGCGGAAGCGCTGTCCATCAAATCGCAAAATCCGGAAGCCCAGTTCATCGCCGGAGCCACCGAACTCGCAGTGCTGATGAACAAGCGCCACACGCGCTACTCCACGCTGATCTCGCTGGATCAGATCGAGGCTCTGCATCTCATTTCAAAAACTGACAACTACTGGCAGATCGGCGCGGCATCCCCTCTCACCGACATCGGAGAAAAACTCGCCGGTGAATACCCGGCGCTCGATCAAATGCTCCGGCTCTTCGCCTCGAAGCAGATCCGCCACCGCGCCACGCTCGGGGGAAACCTCGTCACAGCCTCCCCCATCGGCGACACTCCGCCCGTCCTGTTAGCACTCGATGCCTCGGTTGTGCTCGCCTCGCTCACCGGCGAAAGGATCGTCCCGCTCTGCGAGTTTTTCACCAGCTATCGCAAGACGGTGCTGCGCGATGACGAGATCATGACCTCCGTTTTGATTCCGCTGGCAGTGCAAGGACGTTGCGAGTTTTTCAAAGTATCCAAACGCCGCGAAATGGACATTTCCACCGTTTCCGCCGCGTTCCGGATTGTCACCGACGCCAAGGGGAAAATCACCGAAGCCCGCCTCGCTTACGGCGGTGTTGCCGCTACACCAGCCCGCGCGCTCAAGACAGAAGCCGCATTGATCGGCAAACCGCTCAAGGCGACTTCGGCGATTCTGGATCTGTTGGAGAGCGAATTCTCTCCGCTCACCGATCTGCGTGGCTCGGCGGAATATCGCCGCGTGCTCATCAAGGATCTCTTCCGGAAATTCATCGCCGGAAACAACGCCCGCGTGCTTCCGCCGTTCGGTGAGTCGCGTTTCCCAAGCCATTCGGAAAATGATATGCCGCATGAGAGCGCCATCGGCCACGTTACCGGTCGGGCGCTTTACGTCGATGACACCGCGCTTCGCCGGGGTGCTCTCAGCGTCTGGCCGGTGCGATCCATCCATGCGCACGCCAAGCTGCTGCGCGTCGATGTTTTCAAAGCCCTCGCCGCTCCCGGCATCCAAACGATTCTAACTGCCGCCGATATTCCCGGTCTCAACAACACCGGCCCGGCCCGCCATGACGAGCCGCTTTTCGCCACGGATGAGATTCTGTTCCACGGCCAGCTCATCGCCGCCGTCATCGGGGAATCGCTCGAAGCCTGCCGCCTTGCTGCGGAGCTCATTGAAATAGAATACGCCTCGCTCGCTCCAATCCTCGGCATCGAGCAAGCCATCACGGAAAACTCCTTCCACACGGATCCGCACTTCCTGGTCCGTGGCGAAATCGAAACCGCGCTATCAGAAAGCCCGCATGTTTTGGAAGGCTCGCTCCACATCGGCGGCCAGGATCATTTCTATCTGGAAACACAGGCCGCTTGGGCCGAGCCCGATGGCGAGGGCGGCGTGCATGTTTCCAGCTCCACCCAGCATCCGTCGGAGGTGCAGACCATCGTCGCGGAAATTCTCGGACTTCACAAACACCGTATCGTAGTCGAGGCACCTCGCATGGGCGGCGGATTCGGCGGCAAGGAAACTCAGGGAAATGCCTGGGCTGCTATTTGCGCTTTGGCCGCTCTCAAAACCGGCAAGACCGTGGGCATACAGCTCGACCGCGATCACGACATGGAGTCCACCGGCAAGCGGCATCCGTTTTTTGCAAAATACAAGGTCGGCTATCATCCGGATGGAAAACTCCACGCCGCGGACATCCAGCTCTACTCCGATGGCGGCTGGTCGCTCGATCTATCACTTCCCGTCAACGACCGCGGCCTGTTCCATCTCGACAACGCCTACTACATTCCCCACGTCCGTTTCCGCGGGCAGGTTGCGAAAACCCACGTCACCTCGCACACCGCCTTCCGCGGATTCGGTGGACCGCAGGGCATGGTGGTGATCGAGGAAATCATTGGGCGCATCGCCGCCGCGCTCGAGCTGCTGCCGGAGGATGTCCGCCGTCTGAATTTCTATCAGGGAAGCGGCGAGACCAACACCACGCACTATGGCGAGGAAATCGAAGGCAACCGCCTCGCACGGATCTGGAGCGAGCTGTTGGAGTCGTCCGAATTCGTCAACCGTCGGGCCACGCTCAAGTCGTGGAATGACAGCCACCCGCACCGCAAGCGCGGCATCGCCATCACCCCGGTGAAATTCGGTATCAGCTTCACGCTCAAACATTACAACCAGGCTGGCGCTCTCGTTCTGATTTACGCCGACGGCTCGGTGCAGGTGAACCACGGCGGCACCGAGATGGGCCAAGGCCTGCATACCAAGATTCTGGGAGTTGCCATGCGCGAACTCGGTCTGCCCGCCGCCAGCATCCGGCTGATGCATACCCGCACCGACAAGGTGCCTAACACATCCGCCACCGCCGCGAGTTCCGGCTCCGACCTCAACGGCATGGCCGTGGCCGACGCCTGCCGCCAGCTCCGCAAACGCCTGATCCCGCTAGCCGCCGAACTCCTCGAATGCCCGCCTGCCGACATCCGCTTCGGCAATGGCAACGTCCACTCGCTTGCCGGCCAATCGATCACTTTCGAAAAACTAACCGCCACCGCCTACATCCGCCGCATCCAGCTCTCCGCCGCCGGATTCTACGCCACTCCGGATCTCGAATGGGATTGGGCCGTGGGCAAGGGCAAGCCGTTCCACTACTTCGCCTTCGGCGCGGCTGTTAGCGAGGTCGAGATCGACGGCTTCACCGGCATGCACCGCGTCCGCCGCGTCGATATCCTCCATGACGTCGGCGACTCGCTGAACCCTGCCATCGACCGCGGCCAGATCGAAGGCGGCTTCGTCCAAGGCATGGGCTGGCTCACGTCCGAAGAATTGAAATGGGATGAAAAGGGCAAGCTCCTCACCCACAGCGCCAGCACGTACGCCATCCCCGCCTTCAGCGACGCCCCGCCGGACTTCCGTGTCACGCTCCTCGAAGATGCCAAGCAACCCAACACCATTCACGGCAGCAAGGCCGTCGGCGAACCGCCGCTGATGCTCGCCATTTCCGTTAGGGAAGCCATCCGCGACGCGTTGGGAGCCTTTGAAATCGAAAAGGATTTCCTCCTGCCGTCGCCCTGCACTGGGGAAACGGTGAAGGGCGTGATCCATTGAACCCGGTTTCTGCGGAGATCCGGGCCTCACGGAACGCTGGCTTTCACTGGCAGCTCTATCCAGGTTCAGACCAAGCAAAGTTTCCTCACCACCATTTCCAAGCTGATTGAGGAGAAGGACCTCCCGGCTCTGATGATCGGCGGTCATGCGGTGACAGCCCTCGGCCATCCTCGCGCGACTTTCGATTTGGGATCTGTTGATTCCCCGGTCTTCCGCAGGAAAATGGAAAACCGAGCTTCTCAAACTGCGCTACCGGATCTCCGCCGAGTCCGCGAATTTCCATCAGTTTGAAGCTCCTCTCGAACTGCCCCTGCCCCCACTCTACCTAATGTTCGTGGATGACGATGTTTTCAAAACTCTGGAGCTCACGAAAACCGATTTGAAGCCCATCGCCACACCCGGAGTCGTGGCGATGATCGCCCTCAAACTTCACGCGATCCACCAGCCCGCCCGCGACAACATTGAAAAGGACTGGTCCGATGTCCTCGCCCTCGTCAAAGCGCACCAGCTCTCTCTGGACGATCCGGATTTTTCCGCTACCATCCTCAAGCATGGAGGAGAGACACCATCCAACGCATCCAAGCCGCGATCCTTGGCGGAAATTGACTTCCCCACCAGGCGACGGCCCGAAGCCCCATGCTCCCCGCTTTCTCGATCCGCGGGAGGTCGAGAAGCACTTCGCACCGCTCCTCAAAAACCGTCCCAGCCCCGAGCAACGTTGGGCGCAGAAATCCGGATCTTCCCCGTTCCCCGGTCTCTAGATTGTCTGCTACTTGGGGCTGTCTCACCAACGTGAAGTGAGTGCCTCCCCTCCGCACCAAACCTATTCATTGGGAAAAAAAGTCCGCCAGCCACGTGTCACGTCTGTTCCGAAACATAGTATCTGAACAGGCTGCAAACGGCGAGAGGCAGAAGGAGGATTTTTTCCATGGAATCAGGTTGGTGCCAGATCATCTCCCCTAACGGATGTGTGCAAGGCAATACGCCGGATGGGCTGGAACGCCTGGTGGATGCATCATGCCTGCTGTTTTAAACGATGCGGGGGCAAGGGGGCGGTGGCTAGGGATCGGGAAAAAGGAGAGCATGATTCTTCAATGGCCACCGGCCTCTGGTTTCGAAAATTGCCTCCCATGGAACAAATATCTCGACTTGGGCGACACTATTGAATTACAGGGTAATTACATTGCATTCACTCACCTGTTGGATGATCGTTCTGAAATCAAAACCCTCCCCGACCATGAACTCGACGATTGTCCTCTCTTTTTCCCTTGTTCGACGCCTGAGTCTCAGCCTGATCGCCTGCCATTTCACGGTTCAGGCGATGCTGGCGAGCCCTGTTTTCGAACCCCTGCAAGCCTACGATGGCCCCACCCTGCGGCGGGAGTCGAAGCTCTTCCAAGCCGCCGACGGAAGTTTGTATGGAGTCACCGTCAGCGGCGGCGCGACCAATTTCGGAACCCTCTTCAAGCTGGCTCCCGATCGCACCTTGACGGTTCTGGAAAATCTGAGCCTGGGCACGATCTGGAATGCACGGTCTCCCTTGACGCAAGGGCCTGAGAGCGATCTCTACGGAACATCGGGCAATGGCGGGACGAACAATGCGGGGACGATTTTCAGATTAGCGACGAAAGACGGCACCCGCACCACGCTTCACCATTTCAACCGCACAGATGGCTATTTCCCGGTGGGATCCTTGGTGAAAGCGGACAATGGCTACTACTACGGAGTCACCAGCGGCGGTGGCACGGGCGACCTGGGCACCGTCTTCCGCATGTCTCCTAACGGCTCCATCACCACCCTGCAAAGTCTGAACTATAGCACCGGTTATTACCCCAAGGCGGGACTCACCAACATGTCCGGCACTCAATTTTTGGGAACCGCCACTTATGGAGGAGCAAACAATTATGGCTCCATTTTCAAGATCGACTCGCTCGGCGCGTTGAGTGTTCTGGTCAACTTCACCGGGAACAACGGTGCCTATCCCACATCCGAGCTCGTCAAAGGGGGCGAGGCAGCCGGAGGAAATTACTACGGCACGACGGACGGCGGAGGTGCCTATGGCGACGGAACCGCCTTCGTGATGACACCCTCCGGCCAACTAACAACCCTTTACAGTTTCAAGGATGGACTGGGACCAAAATATGCCCAACCCGGTCTCGCGCTCGGACCGGATGGAAATTTCTATTCAGTCACTAACGAAGATGGGAGTGGGAAATCGGGAACCGTTTATCGGATGACTCCCGGCGGCGTAATCTCTGTCATCGTCAACTTCAATGGTGCCAATGGCTCCTATCCGGATGCCCCGCTGGCCGTGGGAATCGATGGAAACCTCTATGGTGCCACCTCCGCGGACGGGACCACCAGCGGAGGAAAGCGCGTCAAGGGCGGGCAGATTTTCCGCATCCGCTTCGGCCCGGGTGCCGTGACCAAGGAGGCCGGCACCATTCTCACCACCTCTTGTTCTATCAAGGGATTGTTCAACCCCGGCCAGTTCACCACCAACTACTGGTTTCAATACGGCACCAGTCCGACGCTCGCCAACAGCACCACGTTCGCGAAACGCAGCGTGTCTGGAAACAATCGTGACAACACCTTCTCCGCCAAATTGAGCGGACTGAAACCCGGCACCACCTATTACTATCGCGCCGTCGCCAGCAATGCGGAAAACCCGTTCCCGCAAACGGGCCTGATCTTGAGTTTCACCACCCTACCGGCATCCACGCCGGCCGCTGATCTCTGGCGAATCCAGTATTTCAACCAAAGCCCAAACACCGGCAACGCGGCCGACAATGCCGATCCGGATCAGGACAACGTCCCCAATCTTCTGGAGCGCGCTTTCAACCTCTCCCCCATCCAGTCCGACACCTCGATCGTGGTAGCGGACACCGGCATCACCGGCCTGCCCAACATCCGGGCCACCGGTGATGCCGGAAACCTTCGGCTCAGGATCGAATACCTCCGCCGCACGGCGTCCTCGAATGCCGGTCTCGATTATCTCCCCCAAAGCTGCAATGAATTGGGCTCCGAGGATGACTGGACTCCGCTGATCGGCCCCGAAACCGTAACTCCGATCAATGCCGACTGGGAACGCGTGGTCATCGAGGAAGAAGCCGGCGGCAATCAGCCGCAACATTTCGGCCGGTTGAAAATCTCAACCCAGCCTTGATTGGCGGGAGGTTGTTTCAAATCAATTGAAACTTGGCGAAACGGCGAAAATCCTGCAACTTGACGTCATGGAAGAAATTCCGCCATCCCCTGTACCCCCGGTCGCCAGTGACGAAAAGCTGTGGATCATTCTGTGCCACCTCTCGCTCCTGCTGGGTGTCGGATTCATCCTGCCGCTGATCGTGTATTTGGTGAAAAAGCAGGATTTCCCCCGTGACGGCGGAGCATGCCAAGGAAGCGCTCAATTTCCACCTCAGCGTCTATCTGTATGGGATCATTTCGTTTTTCCTCTGCTTCATTTTGATTGGTATCCCGATGCTGATCATTCTCGGACTTGCCTCGGTCGTGTTCGCCATCGTGGCCTGCATCAAGGCATCCGATGGGTTGTTTTACCGGTATCCGTTGACGATCCGGCTCATTTGATGGGCATCCCCACGCGGGAATCGGGGCATTCCACCGGTTCAAGCTTCTGCCTCCGCACGCAATGGCGGTATTGACCG
Source organism: Luteolibacter sp. (assembly GCF_039920825.1). GTDB lineage: Bacteria > Verrucomicrobiota > Verrucomicrobiia > Verrucomicrobiales > Akkermansiaceae > Luteolibacter. The sequence continues at coordinate 9,772 of NZ_JBDSCX010000010.1, forward strand.
GGATTGGATTCCGCTGCAAATTATGGGTCGCCATGAAAGCCCACTCCCCCCTGCTTCTCGCGCTGGCCCTGTCCTGCACCAGCGTTTCCGCCACCGAGCAAATCGTCACGCTCGGTGATTCACTGACCTTCGCTTATGAAGCGGAGTTTTGTTTTTCGCAAAACGTCGTCCCCTTTGGCCCGATCGGCGATGGGTTCCCGCTCACGGTACAGAACTGGATCGAGATCTTGAGTAAACCGGCGTATCGCGGCTCCTCCTTCGGCCTGGGCACCCCCGACAATGTGACCGTCACCGCACCGGGCAACCCGCCCTTCAGCCTGTATTTCCGCCAGAGCCAGAACTGGGCGATTCCCGGACTGAAAATTGACGGCCTGAGACGCTTCATTACCGGTGATCCAACGGCCACCTTCACCAGTTTGATGGGCGCGGACTCGGATTTTTCTACCTTGGGTTCGCTCCTCACCTATTCCGACTTCAACAATGCCACGGATTTCAACGTCACGGATTTGCAAAACCAGATCCAGGGGACGGCGCAGCGCTTGACGATTTGCATCGGCGGCAATGACATCAAAGAAATCTACGGAACTGTCTATAACGGCGGCTCGGCCGGAACCTTCGTCGCGGATTTCATGGCAGACATGGTGGCAATCCTTGATCGCGTGCAAACGCTCAATCCCAACATCCAGATCGTGGTGGTGAACGTCCCGCACGTGGGAATCACACCGAAGGTCAACGTCGCGTTCCCCTACCATCCGACTAACACCGAACGGGTATCCGTTGTACTCCGCGATTTGAACAGCCAGCTCTCTGCTCTGGCGGAGACAAGGCACATTGGCTACGCCGACATTTATACTCCGACCCTTCCAATGCTCGACGGAGTGACCAAACTTTGCATTCACGGCATCCAGTATAACAACACTGTCACCAATAGCGGAGGCTTTGGCCCCGTCTGGCTCAGCGGCCCCATTAGCAGCGGATTCCATCCGAACACCAACGCCCAGACGGTAATCGCAAACCAAGTCATCCATGCGTTCAACAAACGCTATCACTCGGGACTCCCCCCGCTGACAGCAACGGAAATGCTCATCAGCTTGTCGAACAAAACATTGTCGGATATCGACATGCCCTTCGCCACGTGGATGAATAAGTATGGATTGAACGGACTTCCAGCATCGAACGATGCGGATGGTGATGGAATCCCGGCGGGAACGGAATTTGCGATGGGGCTGAATCCCTTGCTCAATGACGCTGACTTGGTCAATACCGGCATCGTGGCCGGCGCATTGGATTTTTCCTATCCGATCCGCCTGCCGAGTTCCGCGATGTTTACCCTGGTGCCGGAGTCGTCCACCACGCTGACAGCTCCATTCACGCCCTTCGCAGTGGTGCCGACGACGGGAGCAGACGGGCTTGCTCACGCGCGGTTGACGCTCGGAGCCACTCCGAAATTTCTCCGCGTTAAAGCGACGATTCCTTGATCCGAAAGTGGAGATTAGCGGATTTCATCCGCTCCATGAGTCGTCTCCCGGTGTGGGGTGGGTTTGTGCGTGGGTTCTCGCACGGGGCGTGCTAACCTGCGTGCGGAGTCCCTTGATTTTCTTTCCATGCTTTCCCGATTTCTCAAACAGCATACCGGTCCCCTTACCCGCGATCTGGTGCAGGAGCCCGGTCATTTCGGGTTGGGGAAAGTCCCGTCGCGGCTGATGCCGAGTTCGACGACGACGTCGATATGCGGGTATTGCGCGACCGGCTGCCAACTGAAAATCCACCTCGATGAGAACGGCAACGCGATCAACCTCAGCCCCCAAGCGGGCTACCCGGTAAATCTGGGAATGGCCTGCCCGAAAGGCTGGCAGGCGCTCGATCCACTGGATTCTCCCGACCGCGCGACGATGCCGCTGCTGCGGGACGAGTCGGGTAAACTGGTGGAAACGGATTGGACGACGGCGATGGATGTTTTCACCGACCGCTTCAAGAAAATCCAAGCCGAGCACGGGCGCGAGTCGGTCGCATTTCTATCCACCGGGCAGATTCCCTTCGAAGAGATGGCTTTTCTCGGGTGTCTTTTCAAATTTGGAATGGGTTTCCTGCATTGCGACGCGAACACGCGGCAATGCATGGCGACGGCGGTGACGGCGTACAAGCAATCGTTCGGCTTCGACGCGCCGCCGGCGACGTATGCGGATTTCGAGGAGTCCGACGTGATCGTGCTGATCGGTGCCAACCTGTGCATCGCCCACCCGATCTTGTGGCAGCGGGTGATGCGGAATCCGCGCAATCCGAAAATCATCGTCATCGATCCACGGGCGACGGAAACCGCACAGGCGGCGACGCAGCATGTGTCGCTGAAACCCAAGGGCGATCTGGCACTGCTCTACGCGCTGGCCCACTGCGTCCTGCGGGATGGCAGGGTGGACGCTGAATCGTTGGCGCGAACCGAGGGCATCGAGGCGTTCGCGGATTTTCTCAAGGACTATTCGCCCGCGGCGATGGCGGAGAAGACGGGCCTAACGGTCGAGGCGATCGAAGCGTTGGCGCTTGCGGTTTCAGAGCCGGGCAAACGGGTTTCCTGGTGGTGGACGATGGGCGTGAACCAATCGCACGAAGGGGTTAGAACCGCGCAGGCGATCATCAATCTCTGCCTGATGACCGGCAACATCGGCAAGCCGGGTACGGGGCCGAACTCGATCACCGGCCAGTGCAACGCGATGGGCTCGCGCTTGTTTTCCAACACGACGTCACTCGTCGGCGGGCACGATTTCTCCGACTCCGCGCACCGCGAAAAGGTGGCCAGCCTGTTGGAGATCCCGCTGGAAACGATTCCTTCCGACTATTCGATGGCCTACGACGAAATTCTAGCAGCGGCGGAATCCGGAAAAATCAAAGGGCTCTGGATCGTGGCGACCAACCCATTTCACTCATGGATCGACTCCGGCCGCCTCGCCGCGCTGCGCGAGAAACTGGAATTCCTCGTGGTGCAGGACATGTACCACACCACAGAAAGCGCGCAGGCCGCCGACCTCGTCCTGCCTGCCGCCGGTTGGGGCGAGAAGGATGGCTGCTTCATCAACTCGGAACGCCGCATCGGCACGCTCAAGACAGTCCGGAAAGCACCCGGGCAGGCTCTCTCCGACTTCCGGATTTTCCGGCTGATCGCCCATGCCTGGGGCTGCGATGAGATGTTCGCAAAGTGGACAAATCCTGAAGCCGCTTTCAAACTGTTGCGGAATTTAACGAAGGATCGGCCCTGCGACATCACCGGCATCGAAGACTACGAAATGATCGACCGGATGGGCGGGATCCAGTGGCCGTTTTCCGAAGGAATGGGCGATCCGAATCCCATCATTTCCAACCTCCGGTCGCGGCGATTGTTCGAGGACGGCATCTATTACACGCCGAGTGGCAAGGCGAAGTTCCTGTTCTCACCGCCCGCAGCGATGCCCGAACCACCGGATTTCGAGTTTCCCTTCCTCATGCTGACCGGACGCGGCACCAGCAGCCAGTGGCACACCCAGACGCGTACCGCCAAGTCCGACATCCTGAAAAAACTCTATCCGGAAAACGTCTATCTGGAAATCCATCCTGCCGACGCCCGCCAATACCGGCTCAAGGAAGGCGACGCCGTGACCGTCCGCTCCCGCCGCGGCGAACTGACGGCCGCCGTCTATCTGGCCCCGACCGTCCAGCGGGGACAAATTTTCATCCCGATGCACTATCCGGAAGTGAACAAGCTCACGCACTCCGCCTTCGACCCGCACTCGCGGCAGCCGAATTACAAGGCGTGTGCCGTGGCATTGGTGAGGGCGGGACGTTAGAATCCCGGTTTCCTACAAACTTCCCCGCAATGCGGCAATCTGTGATCGAAGCGTGGAAATTTCCCGACGCTTGTTTGAGATATCCCCCCGCATGACGCCCGCCCTGCTGAGCGTCTTTTTATTCTCGTCAGGAATCGAACGATTCAGCTGATGGATATCATCTTCTAGCGCGCCGACGCGGGCCTCCTTCTGGCCGATGGCACGCATGACATTGTTCCTGCGCACCCGTTCTTCCTCGACGCGCTGCTGTTCAGTCTCCTGATCGACAATTCTATCAGTCATGGCGACCGCAGCCTCGAGCTCCGCGCGTGCATTGATTTCCGAAGCCAAGGCCTGTTCCTTTTGTTCCCGATCAAATTGGAAGCGAGTCTTCATTTCTTCCGGAAGCTCTTCAAAGGGAATGCGCTTGAAGCCGTCATCATGCCGGATTTCGATACCAACGGCCGTCACTCCACGGATGCTGACGTTGGTGTAAACGCCTCCGGAAGAGGTCTCCAGTTTCGCAAGGGTTTCTCCCTTCGCCCGTCCCCGGACATAGGCCCGGTATTGATCCTTGTAGGCGTCGAACACTTCAGTTTCACGGGAAACGACTTCCGTCCCCAGCTCGATCGCATTCCCGAGACTTGCGATCTTTTCAAGCTGCCATCGGCTTTCCCGCTTCATCCGGGCCAGTTCCTTTTCGTCGGAAACGCGCACCCGGGCCTGTTCGAGTCGCCTGCTGTGATCCTCCCGCATGGCTTGGTAGTTTTCGATTTCCGTGGCCTGATGCGCGATCACTTTCTCGATCGACCAATTGCCACCTTGAAACCCCTCGTCGAATGCGAACATGAACAAAAGGGAGAAACCCAGGATCACAAACAGAGCCATCAGCGTGCCAATCAGTCCCGGCCCCCGGTAACTCAACATCAAATCGGTAAACGCCATGGATGGAGCCTATCAACGAGGTTCCATGCTGTAAACCTACTTGGTTGTTTCTAGCACTTTTTGTGAAAAATGTTATTTCAATCCGTGCCGGCCTAGCAGGTTGTATACGGAGCGTTCGGAGATGCCGAGTTCGCGGGCGGTTTTCGCCTTGTTTTTACCGGTGCGGAGGTAGGTCTGGATGAAGGCGTCGCGCTCGACCTCCTGGAGGGTGAGGCCGCGGCCGCTCGGGGCAACGCTGTCGCGTTTTCCGTCCAACAGTATCAGGAAATCATCGGCTTGGAGCAGCGGTTTCTCGGCGAAGGCGGTGACGCGTTCGAGGACGTTTTCCAGCTGGCGGACATTTCCCGGCCAATCGAAATCGTGGAGGGCTTCCTTGGCACCAGGTGATAGATCCCAACCTTCCGAGCCGCGGCGGGCGGCGATTTGTTTGAGGATGGTGCTGGTGATGGCGCCGATGTCCTCCCGCCTCTCGCGCAGTGCGGGGATGCGGAGTTCGATGATATTCAGCCGATAGTAGAGGTCCTCACGGAAGGAGCCCTCCTCGACACGGCGACGGAGATCGACATTGGTGGCGGCGATGACGCGGGCATCGGTCTTCAAGAGCTTGCTGCCGCCGACGCGGAAGAATTCGCGGTCTTGGAGGACGTTGAGGAGCTTGGGCTGCAGGCCCGATGGCAGGTCGCCGATTTCATCGAGGAAGATGGTGCCTTTCGACGCTTGTTCGAAACGACCCGCGCGCGAAGCGGTGGCCCCGGTGAAGGCACCGCGTTCGTGGCCGAAAAGCTCGGATTCCAAAAGTTCACGCGGCAATGCCGGGCAACTGACGGTGATGAATTCCTCGGCAACCCGAGGGCTGAGACGGTGGATTTCCCGGGCAAAAAAGGATTTTCCAGTACCGCTCTCGCCGGTGAGGAGAATGTTGGAATCGAGGCGGGCGGCCTTGGCCATGTGCCCGAGCAGTTGGCGAAGGTGGGGATTGTCGCTGTGGAGGGCGACCTTGGAGATGATTTTCTTCCGTTCCCAAGTAGGCTCCGGGGATTTCTTGCGAGTGAGGCGGGCTTGGCGGAGGAGGTCGAAGAGACGTTTGAGTTCGAAGGGCTTGGTCAGGTAATCGTCGGCTCCGGCGCGAAGGGCTTGGACGGCGGTCTCGGCATCGTTGAAGCCGGTGAGCATGATCACGGGGAGGTCAGGAGATTTTTCCCGAATTTTCACGAGAGTCTGGAGACCGTTCATGCCCGGAAGGCCGTGATCGAGGATGACCGCTTCGATGCCGGAATCGAGTTTCTGCAAGGCTTCCAGACCGGAAACCGCGGCGGTGGGACGCCATCCCAGATCCTGGGCCGCAATGACGAGCAGGCGTTGGATGGTTTCGTCGTCGTCAACGATCAGCAGATTCGGGGTAATGACAGGGGTGATGGGCATCAGGATTCAAAAATCAAAAAATTGGCGTCAGCGGTTTTCGCGGTTTGAGGAGGGCTGTGCAAGTTTGAATCCCCGAGCGCCGGGCTAACTGCTCAACCGACAGCCACTTCGTCACCGGTCACCTGTTTTAGACACTTGAGCAGGACTTCTGCTGTATACGGCTTTTGTAAAAAGTTCGCGGCTCCCTTGCCGACGGCGCTGACAAGATCCTTGTTGGCGTTGATTCCGCTGGTGGCGATGATTTTAACGAGGGGATTGATTTCCATGAGGAGTTCGATGGTGGCGAGTCCGTCCATAACGGGCATCATCATGTCGGTAAGGACGACGTGGATGTCAAACTGGTGCGCGGAATAGATCGAGATCGCCTCGTCGCCATTGGAGGCGAGCAGGACTCGATATCCGAAGGCCTCCAACGTCTGGCGGGTGATTTCACGGATGGATTCCTCGTCGTCAACGACCAGCACGGTCTCGCCACTGCCTTGGGGAAGGGCGGGTCTTTCGAGGTTGGGAAGGTTTCTGGAGATTTCCGGGTAGGCGGGCAGGTAAATCCGGAATCGACTCCCCTCGCCCGGTTTGCTGAAGGCGCGGATGAAACCTCCGTGACTCTTGATAATGGCCAGCGAGGTGGACAGTCCGAGCCCGGTGCCTTTGCCGACGGATTTGGTGGTGAAAAACGGGTCGAAAATCCGGTCCATGATGTTTGCTGGAATGCCGACGCCGGAATCCTCGACCTGGATAAAAACGTGCGGACCTTTCTCGGCTTCGAGGTTCATGGCGGCAAAGGTTTCGTCGATTTCGACATTGCCAGCGGTGATAATGATTTTCCCACCGTCCTCGACGGCATCGCGGGCGTTGACGCAGAGGTTGAGGATGACCTGGTGGAGCTGGGTGGGATCGCCGTGGATGACCCACAGTTCGCGGGAGGCTGTTACTTCGAGCTCGATTTTCCGCAGGAAAGTATCCCGCATGATGCTCTCGATTTCCCGGATGATCTGGAGCGGATGGACTTCCACGTGGCGGCCTTCCATGCCGCGGGCAAAGGAAAGGACCTGCCCGACCATGTCGGCACCGCGTTTGGCGCTGCTGGCGATGGTATCTAGCAGCTCACCGGACCTCGCATCGGTCACGCGCATCTTGAGGAGCTCGATGGCCATGGAAATGGGCGCGAGGATGTTGTTCAAGTCATGCGCGATGCCACCGGCGAGGGTTCCGATGCTTTCAATGCGTTGCGCGCGGAGGAACTGTTGTTCGAGTTTACGCTGCTCGGTGATGTCGGTGTTGAGGGCGAAGACGCTTTCCGGATTGCCCTGATCATCGCGGACGAGAGTCCAGCGGCCTTCGATGGTGAGTTCCTGACCGGCGCTGTCGACCTGCATGATTTCACCCATCCACTCGCCGTGGAGCAGAGTGTGTTCGTGGGCTTTCCGGAACGCGGCGGCATCCTGATAGAGCACGTCGAGCACACAGCGACCGAGGACCTCCTCGGCCGGCCAGCCGTAAATCCGCTCGGCGCTTTTGTTCCAATAAGTAATCTTGTTGTCGAGATTGCGGACAAGGATGGCGTCCTGGGCCTTGTCGAGCAGCGACGCCTGTTCGCGGATGCGCGCGTCCGCCTGCTGGCGGTCCAGTTCGGAGGCGGCGCGAGTGGCGAAAATCCGGAGGGTGGATTTCACCAGCGAGGTTTCCTTCAACGGACTGGCGAAAAACACCACCATGATCCCCGCGACACTGCCGTCCCGCTGGAAAAGCGGAATACCCGCGTAAGCCTCGATACCAAAAAGCACCAGAAGATGATCGTCGGGAAACAGCTTCTGGATTCCGCTTTCAAAAACACAGATGTCGCCACCCGCGACGCTTTCGCACGGAGTGCCGTCGAGGCCGTAGCTGACGTTGTCCATCGGTTTTCCATCAAAAAAGAACGAGATGGTATCGATCGAGTTTCCGACGGAATTGTATCTTCCTATCAGTCCGCCGAGGGCATCCATCGCCTCGACCATGTTGCGGGTGAGCAGATCGAAAAACTCCGAACCCATGCCGCTGGACACGGCCTGAGCCACCTTGATGACGACGTCCTGGGTGCGTTGCCGTTCCTGACGACTGCGGATGTTCTCGATGCCGAAAGCGAGGTCGTTGGCCATCTGCCGGAGCATTTTCATTTCATCACCACTGGCCGGATGGAGCTCCCCACTGAGGAGGCTGACGGCTCCGAAGGCGCGGTCTTTGTTACGCAGCGGCAGAGTCACCACACTGCGGAATCCGCGTTTCAAGGCGGCTTCAGCCCAACTTGCAAACGATGGATCGCTTTCCAAATCCCCGACGAGTATCGCCTCTCCGCCACGGATGGCCTTGCCAGCAGGACCTCTGCCGGACGGGCGATCCTCCGCCCAGGAAACCTCGATTTCCGATAGATATCCGAGTTCCCGACCCGCATGGGCCACCGGGACGACGCTCCGATTTTCATCGTCCATCGCATAGCCGACCCATGCCATCTGATAGCCGCCGATTTCCACGGCGAGGCGGCAGGCCTCGGTGAGAAGCGCCATCTCGGAAGTGGCGCGGACCAGCATCTCGTTGCACGAACTGAGCATCAGCAGAGCACGATGGGAACGGGTGAGTTCAAGCTCGGCGGCCTTCTGGCTTGTTAGATCCGTCATCCCGCCCACCATGCGGATCGCCTGGCCCCCGGCATCGCGCAGGATCTGCCCGCGATCCCTGACATGAGCAACGGAGCCGCTGTTGCTGATGAAGCGGTATTCATCGGTCCAGTGAGTATCCCCCTTTCCGATGGCGGCATAAATGCCTCGCACCACCCGGTCGCGGTCCTCATGATGGATCTGACGGATCCACACACGGATGCTGGCTTCGGAATCGGCGGCGGACCCGCCATAGAGATTCGCGAAACCGTCGTACCACCAGAAGGCGTCCGTTTCGAGATTCCAATCCCAGATGGTATCGTTGGTGGCCGCGGCTACCGATTGGAAACGCTGGTGACTCTGAAGCACCTCCTGCTGGGCACACGCGCGCTCGTTGCTTTCGATGGCGAGTGAAATAAGATTCGCAATGGCGATGGCGAAGGTTTTCTCGTCCGAGGTCCAGTGACGCATCGGGCCGCAGTGCTCGTTGCAAAGCAGGTAACTCGTCTCGTTGCCAAAACGGATAGGCACATCGAGCATCGATGTGATTCCGTTGGGAATCAGATAGCTTCCGGAAAACTCGCATGTGCCCGGATCGGTGAGGGCGTCGTCCGCGGCGATGAGGTCCAGACGGTTGAGGATGTCGAAATAATTCGGATAGTTTTCCACCGCGAGCCGGACACCCGCGGAATGTTCCTCACCCGCCAAGACGAATTGATCGAGACATTCGATGAATTTCCGATCTTCGGTGTATTTCCAGATGCTGACCCTCGCGACATCAAGTGTCCGGGCGGATGCCTCGGTAATTCGCCTCAGGGCACTCGGGAAATCCCGGCTGTTCGAAGACGAGTTCCCATTGAGCGAAATGAGGGCGTTGCGCTGTTCGAGATAGCGGAGTTCGTTGGAGCGCGTTGTTTCCTCGGCCTGCTCAGCCTGCTTGCGGTCGGTAATGTCCTGAAACGCTCCTTGAATGCGGTTGATGAACCCTTGTTCATCGCGGATCGCTTCACCGATGGAGCGCACCCAGATCCGTCGGCCGTTCGCAGTGTTGATTTGCAGTTCCTCGTCAAAGGGGATTCCTTCCACCCGGCATTTTTCAAAAACCTCGGTGATTTTGTCGCGCCATTCCGGAGCGTAAAAACGAAGGGCTTGAGGCAGATTCGGAACCGTTCCCACGGGCATTTCGTGAATGGCACAAATCTGATCCGACCACGTGATCCGGTTTTCGGGAAAATCAACGGTCCATCCGCCAATGCGCGCTGCGTCGCTGGCGATGCGGAAAAGCGTCTCACTTTGGTGCAATTTCTCCGCCGCACGTCCGCGTTCGATCGCAAGGCTGACAAGCTTGCTGGCAGATTCCACCCAGTGGATTTCCTCGGAGGTGGGAGAATGGATGGTTTGGTGATAGACACTCATTGTCCCCAACACCCGGCGGTCCGATGAGAAAACCGGAATCGACCAACAGGCACGAAAACCGCAACTCTCGGCGATTTCGCTCACCGAAGCCCAATAGGGATGCGTGGATATATCCTCGATGATCGTGGTTTCCCCAAGCGCGGCCGCGGTCCCGCACGCGCCCATGCCCACTTCGACCGGAACGGAGTCCAGCAACTCCAGAAAAGCGGCCGGCATGCTCGGACCCGCGCCAAGATTCAGGTGCGTGCCTTCGGAATTCACCAGCATGATGGTGCATTGCACCTTCCCCGAGGAAAGGAGTTCCACGCGCTCAATGATTCGCTCCAGAATCACTGTCAGTGACTCACGATTGAGGATCATTTCCAAAACCTCGGTCTGACCAATGGAGAAACTGTCGATCAAGCGCTTTTGGCGACGGGTCTCGGCCTCGCGGATTTCCCGCTCCACAGCCACTCCAAGGCGGATCAGATTCTCTTTCAGAATGTAATCGGTGGCACCGTTCCGCATCGCTTCCACAGCGACGGATTCACCGATGGTGCCGGAGACGATGATGAGCGGGATATCGATGTCGCACTCGCGCAAGATTTCCAAGGCTTCGATGGCCCCGAAACCCGGCATCGCGTAATCACAGAGGATGATCTCATACGGGGAGGCCTGGAGCGCCGTTCGGAATTGCCCCCCCGTCATCACCCGAGTGCAGTCGATTTCAAATCCCTGCCGTTCCAAGGCGTTCAAGACCAACAATGCGTCGTCGTCATAATCCTCCGCCAACAGCAGGCGCAACGTTTTCGGTCCTTTCATAAAATCAAACTTGGATCCGGTGGAGCTTCATTCAACAGCAGCCAGTAAAGCCCGAGTTGGCGGGTGGCTTCGACGAACATTTCGAAGTTCACCGGCTTGCGGACATAGCTGTTGCAGCCCAACGAGTAGCTTTCAATCAAATCCTTGTCCTCCTTGGAAGATGTCAGAATGACGACGGGCAACATCCGGGTGCGCTCGTGGCTACGGATTTTCTGCAGAACCTCCAGCCCGTTCACCTTTGGCAGCTTGAGGTCGAGGAGGATGATCGCGGGCAGTGTTTTCCGTTTGATGGACGATCCCGGGCTATCTCCGAACAGAAACTCAAGCGCTTCCTCTCCGTCCCGGGCGACAACAACTTCGTTAAGAATGTTGTTTTTCTCCAAGGCCATCAAGGTGAGTTCCTCATCATCCGGATTGTCTTCCACTAACAGAATAATCTTGTTGTTCATGGGGGATTTCTACGACCTTCGCTCCTAGCGTAAATTCGAAGGTCGCGCCATGATTAATCACACTTTTCGCACAAACCTCCCCGCCATGGCGGCGGACGATGCGTTGGACGGTCGCCAATCCGATTCCTGTTCCGGGAAATTCCAACTGGCTGTGCAGTCGTTGAAAAGCACCGAAAAGCTTGTGGCCGTAGCGCTCGTCGAATCCCACCCCGTTGTCTTTCACAAAATGCCAGGTCGTTCCGTCGTCGCGCCGCCGGCTCCCGATTTCGATGACCGCAGCGAGGGTTTTCGAGGTGAATTTCCAAGCATTACCTATCAGATTATCCAACAGGACTTCCAGCAGCGCCGGATCGGCCCACACCAAAATGTCCGGCTCGATCCTCAGCTCGACGCTTCGCAGCGGATTCTCAGCCCGCAACCCGGCCCCCACGGCCTCCGCCACCTGGCTCAGGTTGACCGGCTCGACGCGCATTTCAGCCCGGGTGAGACGCGAGAGCTTGATGAGGTCGTCGATCAGCAGCCCCATGCGCTCCGCCGCATTCTTCACCCGCTGGAGGTAACCGGCGCTCGTCGCATCCAAGCTATCGCCGGCACGCTCCTCGAGGGCTTGGGCAAATCCTGAAATTCCACGCAAAGGTGCCCGCAGGTCGTGGGAAACCGAGTAGCTGAATGACTCAAGCTCACGGTTCAATTCACCCAGCATGACTGTCTGCCGGAGGAGTTCTCCGTTCAACTGGAGGATCGCCAGTTCGTCGTTCTTCTTGGCCGTCACATCCCGGGCGACTGCATAAAGAATCCCCTTTTCGTTGAACGGCTGGGTGCTCCATGCCAGCCATTTCCACGAACCGTCCCGACATCGGTAACGGTTTTCAAAATGGATGGACGGCAAACCAGACCCCAGTTTCTCCATTTCCGCATGTGTCTTGGCGATGTCGTCCGGATGAACAAGGTCCACAAACGGCTTGGCCAGAAGCTCCGCCATGGTGTAGCCGAGCGTCTGGCTGAACGCCGGATTGACCCTTTTGAAATGACCATCCATTCCGGCGATGCACAGGAGATCGGAAGACAAGGCGAAAAACCGCTCGTAATCCTCTTGGAATTGCCCCGTGTCAGTCGTCATCTTTGGAAATCGGATTTTCAGACTTTGGAGAAGCCAATCGATATCTCAACCGATCCTTCCCCTCGTTATCACCAGATCCAGAAACTCAAAAGCCAGCCTGTCGACGGAATCTTCCTTGGAAGACTGACTCATTCGACAGACTGGCTAGTTGAACGGGACCGAAGTCCCCTGTTTTTCTCCCCCCGGAGAACGCCTTCTATTTTGCATGGCGCGTGCCAAGCCGTGCCCCCCTGCCGCAAAAGGCTCATTACAAGCGGATTAAAATATTCATGCATATTTAAGGAATCCAAATTAACCAAAATTCCCTGCAATCGTTGCAGGATCACCAAAATCACCCGCAGGATTTGCAGGATTATCACCTCCGCAATTAACGCGATTCATTCACCTCCGTTCCGTCCATTCGCGGCGCGCGTAGCGACAGTCGACTCTCGCCGCCAAGTCTGCGGGATCCGGCTGGGCGGTGAAAACCTCCCATTTCTGCGACAACAGCGAGGCGAAATTCTCGGATCGCTTCCTGGAAATCAGCGGATTGCCACCTGAAATCGCGACCGACCCTTGATGCAATAAACCGGATTTCGACCGGCGCTGGCCCGCTCCCGCCAGTTTGTAGCCATTCACCCCGAGCAAATCATGCCCCACCGGATTCTCGAAGCAAAGACCCGCGCCGGTTTCTTCACACCCTTCACTCATTCGAGACACAATCCCTTCTTCATCAAGCAATTGGTTTAATATTTCATGAACAATCCGATAACTCTCCGCACCCCGTAATTTCGCCAGCATCTCCCTTTGGGGCGCTACCAGAGTGTAAGTCCAATCCGCCCGATGATCCACAATTCCGCCACCTGTCCACCGTCTCACCAGATTCAACTCGGGAAACGACAGCCGCGCTTCAGCGATTTTCCCGAAATACCCGAGGCTCGCCCAATTTCCCTCCCAAGAATAAACCCGCAGGACGGGACAGGCAGCCGTTTCCAGCAGCCACTCATCCACCGCCATCGCTTCCGGACCGGCCCGCCTGACCGGATCGACCCACAACTGCAATTTTTCGAAAACCGGCATCCGCAGGCAGTTTCCGCCCGAAGTGCCGATTCTGGAAACTGAAAACTTTCCCATCCTTGCATTCCCCGGACGGCCCGCCACTTTTCCGACATGTCCATCGCGCCGAAGCCAACCAGCGCCCTTCTCATCGTCGGTCACGGGTCCACCGAGAACCCTGATTCATCGACCCCATATTTCGAACACGCCGACGAAATCCGCAGCCGCGGATTGTTCGCGGAGGTCCATTGCTGCTTCTGGAAAGAGGAGCCGTCGATGCGTGAGGCGATTTACCTGATCGATTCCGACGAGATCTATGTCGTTCCGGATTTCATCAGCGAGGGCTATTTCACCCAAGACGTCATCCCTCGAGAACTCCAGCTCACCGGCCCAACCACGGTCGTCCGGGGGAAAACCTTCCACTACTGCCTGCCCGTCGGCGTGCATCGCTCAATGACCGACCTGATTCTGAAACGGGCGAAAGAGGTCGCACCGGACATCGATCCAGCCGCGACCACCCTCATCATCACCGGTCACGGCACCGGACTGAACCAAAACTCCACCAAGGCTATCCGCGATCAAACGACCCTCATCGCCGCTTCCGGAGCCGGTTACGCCGCCGTGCTCGACGCCTACATGGAAGAGCAACCGTTCATCGCCGAGTGGGCCGAAATGTCGCTCACTCCCAACGTCGTGGTCGTCCCGTTTTTCATCTCCGACGGACTGCATTCCTACCAGGATATCCCGGTGCTTTTAGGCATCGAAAGCGAAGTGGGAGCCGCCGCCAGCCAGCGGGAAATCTTCCGTCACAACCCGCACCCCGTGCGCGGAAAGACGCTTTTCTACAGTTCCGCTATCGGAACCGAACGACTGTTGGCAGACGTTATTTTAGATCAGGTTGCGGATTTTGATCAGCTTCACAAAATGCTAAAAACAAACTAAGCCGACTTATTTTTACTTCAAATATTAAATTGATGTCGATTGCCTCCCAACTCCGCAATTTGGTCAAATCCGGAACCCACCGCATGGGCGAACTGGAGATTCAAACAAGCGTTTTTAACACATCTTTCATTCTCTCCCATTTCGCGGATACCGAGACTTCCACCTTCCCCGATTTCGGCGGATTGGAAGTGCATCAAGGCCCGGCGGACGCCCGCGACCTCTCGACTTATGCGGAGGATGGAACTTATCGATTCACCAAGGGCCAAACGAATCTGAAGCGCGGCTGGGTAATGCTATTGGACAGCGAGGAGGACCTGCGGCTCGCCCTCGACCAATTCTACCCGGCGGGTGTGGGCCTGTTTCTCGCCCGGCAAAATGGCTCGCTGGAAGTCGAAAACCTTCGGGACAAGCTCAACCGGCAGACCGGCATGTATCGCTTCGCCCGCACCATCAGCGATGCGGGAGCGCAAAAGCTCATCCGCGAGGTCTGCGGTCCGGCGCACCAATGCGCCAAGAAGATCCTTTGGAAGCTCGACGCCAATACTCCCTTGGAGGAGAGCGAGGCGAGCCGCTTCAACGGGATTCCCGGCGATTTACCGGAAAACGAGGCGATTCCCCTGCTCTGCCGCGAGGCCTGCAACCATTTCGTGGCGGAATGCCGGAAAACGGCGAAGGCGGAGTCCGAGGCAGGCAAATAGGAATCGGAAATAAGAAATAAGAAAAAAGGCTGCCGGATGAACCGACAGCCTTTTTGATCAGAATTTTTGGAGCAGAATCACTCGCCTTCAGGAGCGCCTTCCGGGCCACCTTGAGGACCACCCGGTGCGCCTTGGGGCATCGGGAATGGCATGCCGCCACCTTCGGGAGCAGGAGCGTCTTCGATTTTCACGAGCTCCAGATCAAAGATCAGGACGCTGTTCGGTCCGATGTCCGCGCTGCGGCGTTGCTCGCCGTAGGCAAGTTCGCTCGGCATGAAGAGTTTCCACTTGGCGCCCACGGGCATGGTGGTGAGAGCTTCTTTGAAACCATCCACCACTTGCAGGGTCATCGGGACCGGCTCGCCTTCCGGGGAAGCGTCGAATTGCTTGCCGTCGATCAGCGTGCCTTTGTAATGAACGAGGAACTGCTTGTTCGCTTCCTCACCTTCCTTGGGAGCAACGTATTTCTCGTCGCCTCCCTTGGTGATCACTTCGTATTGAAGGCCGCTCTTGTTGGTGGTGACTTCCTTGCGCTTGCCGTTTTCCTCAAGAAACTTCTTGCCGGCGGCAAGGTTGGCCACAGCGGCTTCCTTTTCGCGACCTTGGAGCATCTCGCCGAGAGCTTCCATGGCGGCTTGAAGCTTCGCTTCTTCGAGCTCGGGCTTGCCGCCCTTGATCGCGGCGCTGAATCCCTTGACGAAATTGTCCATGTCCAGGTCTGCGGCACCGACGCCGAATTTGCCGAATTGCTGGGTGAAACCACCACCGGTGCGGAAACCGAGAGCGTAGGAAGAGTCGGCCTTGATGACTGCAGGATCGAGCTTCGGCTTGGCGGGAACCTCAACGGCTGGCGTTGCGGCTTCCTGCTTCGGGGCAGCGTCTGGCGTCTGGGCGGATGAGGTGGCGATGAGACCGAGGGCCAGTGCGCCGGGAATGAGTTTGCGGATCATGATGTATTGGTGGAAAGGCGCGGAAAATAGGCAAGGGAATCGACCCTGTCCAGAACGGGTTTTCGGGGAAAAACACGCATGTTTCATGGGTCATCTCCTCGCGCAGCCTTCCTCTGCCCGGACATCACCTCGCTCCTCCTCCTTCTCCGATTGAAATGCCCGATCGCTCCGAGGCCATCTTACCCTTCCTCGGAGACTGGACCGATCCCACTATTTCTTGGTCACCGTGAACGAATCAGTGGCCGTTCCGCCCCCGCTGTATTCCGCCGTAACGTCGATTACCGCCTTCCCGCTCTTGCCAGGATATTTCAAAATCAGGCTCTTCCCGCTAACCGATGCTTTCACCACGGCGGGATTGCTGTTCTTGCTGACCGACAGCTTGAGAAGTGCCGTCCCCTTTGGAGAACCCGACAACAGCGGGATCACTTTGATCGATTTCACCTCCACCAGATTCTTGTTAGTGATGGGGTCGCCTTTCTTGTGATTGACCACAGGCAGATGGTCGAACGGGTATCCCAGGTTTTCAACAGGCAGCGCGCCGATCGTATCCATCACGTGCAATCCCTTCTGGCCGATGATCTTGCCAAACACCGTGTAGCCTCCGTTATCGTGATCGAGCTTTGCGGCGTTCTCGTTGGATTCGTTGAAAAACCATTGATTCGTGGCGCTGTCCGGATCGCTGGTGAATTTCGACATCCCGATCGTGCCACGGGTGTTGGAAACCTTGAACTCATTGGCTACAGGAGCGTCGGGGATCACTACAGTCGTTTCGCCGTCCACCAATGAGTAGTTACCTCCCTGAAATACGAAATCGGGATCCGAGAAGTGGATGAATGTTCCGCTGTAAGTGCCACGCTTCACGTATTTGAGAAAATTCGCCACCGTCTTCGGCGCATCCTTTTTAAAAAGCTCCACATCCATGTTGCCCTTGCTCGTCGCGAACCGGGCCACGTCTCCATCGATCCCGTCGAGTTTGAAAACCCCGTCCAGCGCGATCACCTTGCTGTTCGCGGCAGCGGCGGCCGCGATATCAGGAAGAGGATGCACAACCGAAGGCAGTCCCTCCGTTCCCTTGGAAATTGCGGAGGTCATCATCAGCAACGCCACCGATTGCGAAGTGCGGGAGAGTAAGGCCGTTTTCATGGAACAAAAAATGGCCGCATCGTCGTCCGAAAGCAACCCGCAGATCGTGCCGATGCGAAAGAATCATTCTGCAGGATGATCATCACTATCACACCTCTCCCCCCGCCCAGACCTGGTCGGGTTTGTCCGGGAGGGGCTGATCGAGCAGGAGATTGGGCGAGGGTTTGTCCGCCCGGCCATCGCTGGTTTTTGGCACGTAGTTCTTGGGCTTGATTGCTTTGAGGCCGCACTCCCGCATGATTCTGCGGACTCTGCCGGTCGGCGAGTTCTTCCCAGATCCTCGGATAGCCGTAGCGACGACGGTGTTGCTTGAAAACGGCTTCGATGACGCTGCCGATCGCGAGGTCGGAGCATCGGGTGCGGTGGGCTCTGCGGCATGATAGTAGCTGCTGCGCGGCACCTGAAGTGTGGCACAGATCGGGCGGATGCCATGGCCGGTGGTTTGGTGGATGTCCTCGATCATTTCCCGGAGCTGGGTTGGGGTCTGGTCCCGAGGATGACCGCGGCTTTTTTTAAAATGTCGTTCTCCATTTTGAGGAGGGCGTTTTCGCGTCGCAGGGATCTCAGGTCGTCCGCGTCGGTCCTCTCGCCTCCGGCTCGCGGCCCTGCGCTACCGACCTGAGATCCCTGCGAGCTGTGTCTCCAACTGTAGAGGAGATTGCTGCTGATGCAGAGTTCTTCGGCAATCTGCGAGACGGGCTTGCCGGTTTCAAGCAACTCGACGGCTTGGGCTTTGAATTCATCGGTGTATTGCTGACGTGGTTTTGAACTCATCTGTGGCTGATCTTGGAGGTTGTTGGTCCAGAAATCTAGCTCACCTCACGCCGCTCTATGGGGAGGAAGGTGGGAAGGAAGACTTGGAGCGGGACGCTCCCCAGCACGGCCTGCGGCGAAACGCCGCAGCCACTTGGAATTCCGTTCCAGGGTTGGTTGGCGACGATTTTGCCGCCTTTCCACGAGAGGAGGGGCATGTTCCAGCGATTGTGCTCGGAGCGGAGGTCCTTGGCCATGGTTTGGCGTGAACCGGCGGTGGGAGGTTTCTCAAACCCGTCCTATTTGCTGTATTCGATGGTTTCGATTTCGATTCCAACAAAATGCAGGCCGGACTCGGGCACTTCGTTGGGTTTGTCCCAGACGGTTCCGAAAGGAACCAACTGGGCGGCTACGGTTAAATCGCCCGCCAGCGGGACAGCGTCGAATTCGGTTTCACCGACCATGCAATCGTTGCTGTAAATTTTCACTGTATTGCCCCTGACAACAGCTCTGAGCCGATTGGGAGTTCCATCCACGGCAATCATGCCCTTGTCGATTGTCTCCCAGGGGTTCCCTTGGAAGATGTTTTTGGCATCGTGATAACCGGATCCCCAGGAAGGCTGTTTCAGATAGTTCACATAAGCTCTGAATCCACCGGGAGCATTGGCCCCTTTGCGGAAGATGAACGCCATGCCGAAACCGGCCTTCTCGTAATTGGCCGAAACCCGGTATTGAATCGTCGCATCGAATTCTTTCAGCGGAGCCACTGGCAACTTGTAGAAGAAACTCGATCCGGCATCGGATTGATTCGACAGGACAAACGACCTGCTAGATTCGGGAATCTCGATCGGGGTCCGGCCATCGCCATGCTTGTCGTTGACCGAATAACCAACGGGTGAGAGGACCGCCCTGAAACCGAACCCGGGACCGCCGTCGTTGGCGGAAGCTCTCCATCGCATTTGTGACAGCGCGATGTCAAAATCGCTACCCGGCACAACGAGCGTGTCCCAGCCCCCTCCCCGGCAGCAGGCGCTCGCGGTGGCGTCAGCGTCAATCTGAGGATATTTTTTCAACAGATAGGGTGTGTTGAGCGCTTTGTCATACGGGGTATCCATCACCTCCTGCACGTTCCCGCCAAGATCATGAATGCCCAGATGATTGGGCGGATACGATCCCACGGGGGCGGTGTTCGGGTATCCGTCATTGTATTCCTTGCCTGAATCCATGTTCAGCGCCATTCGCATGTAGTTGCCCCGCTTGTTGAGATCGACTTGATAGGGATTCCAAGGATAGAGCGAATCGCCTGCCGCCAGGGACCATTCCGCGTCTCTCATGATCCGATATTCCCAATCCCGGGGGATCTTTTTCGCGAGGCGTTCGCGTCTGGTGAGCCAGTCGCAAAATCGCTTCGCGGTGGCCAGCGAGATCCCCACGACCGGGTGCGTTTCACTCTGATAGAATCCGGGATTCTTCCAGTTTTTCCCATAGTTCCCCCATTTCCATTGTTGATCGGCCGGATCCAGTTCAAAAGTGAACATCTTGTCCTGCGGTTCGAAATGATCCTCCGCCGTGAATTCCCTGAAGTCCGCGACTCTGATTTCCCAGATCGAGCAAAGGATGTCGGTCCCGGGGATATTGACGAATTTCATTCCCAAGCTGTTTTCCAGCGGGGTGCGTGAGTCATGCTGAAGTGGATGGATCGCCGCTTCCTTTTCGTTCGTGCCGGAACCCGTCCCCGTGAGTGGAGAGAAAAGGAAAATCCCTCCGACAACCGCCACGATTGCGATAAGAGCAATCCCCAGTTTGGGCCAGACCTTTCCCGTTTTCCCCTTCCCCCGCTCGTCATCGAAGCTTGGGAATGAGGTATGAATCCCCGGAGGTGCCGGAGGCGATTCGATGTCGGATTTTTCTGGCGGGGAAATGTCCTGACCGGTCGCTTCGGTACGTCCGGCAACTCGATTATGGTAAGCTTTCTCTTGTTGGGTCAACTTTGCAGGCAATAGCTCGACCATTTCGCGGAGGCGCTTTTCCACATCGGCAAAAGCCTCCTCACTGTTTCTCCAGAAATCATGTTCGACCGGTTTCACCTCACTCGGAAGAGCCTGCAAGGAATACCACTTTTCGTGTTTCCAACCAGGCGTGTTTCTCAGGAGAACGGGTACGACCACCGCCTTTCCTTCGTTCATCCGTTGCATCGCGAGAGGAGCTTCGGTGTTCCGGATGAAATCGGAGTCCAGGAAATTATTGCTCACCATGAAAATGATGATCTGCGAATTGTTCATCGCCTCCGTGATCGATTCAGCCCAGCGATCCCCGGGTTGAATCTCGCCATCGGTCCATTTTTGGATGATCCCCTGCCTCTCCATGACCCTCAGATTGGTGTCAAACTGCCCTTTGAGGTCGGCATCCTTGTGCGAGTAGCTGACGAAGACTCTTAGCTCTTTTGATGGATCATCCATGACGAGGGGATTTTTGTTTCGAGGAAGAATCCAAGATTGTTCATAGGGTATTAGGCGGAAGCGATCAGGGCTGTCAACTCTAGCGATTAGGCCGTTTTGGGAAGCCGATGAAGTGGTGAGCCGGGCGCGACGGCTGATTTGCTTTCAGGCACCATGGCAGGGATCGACCTCCGGGCGGGTCGGCGGCAGCATCCATTTTCTCAGAACCGCGATTCCGGCATCATCGCCCTCAATCGAGTGACAGACGACCTCGTGAGCTCGGGAATTCCCCGGATCCGCACGTCGGCAATAATGTCGTCACGGGCGATACCGAGATCGAGTGACCCAGCGATCAACGGGGATCAAACCGGCGGCTGCGCCTGATCGATCGGTCTTGGGCGGCTTCATGGTAAGCGAAGGAGATGAAGACTTGCGGCGAGACGCCCCGGCAACGGTCTGGAGCGAGACGATCCAGCCACTCTTTGGGTTATTCGAAGAGTGCGTCCGGCAAACCGCTTTGACGGATCATGGAACGAAGGGTTCCGACAGGGATGTCCTTGCGCGGGTGAGGGACGATAACGGTGTGGCCGTGGGAGTCCTGATATTTTGCGTGGCTATCGCGCTTTGAGACAAACTCGAAATGGTGACTCGTGGGGATGCGGATGAAATCGGCGGATGGCAGACGCTTCGGCATGTCGGGAGCACCGGTTCAAGCGATGGCCAGTTCGCCAACGGTCACGTTGGAAATTTTCGGCATCGTAACGGATTCGGGAAGGTCTTCGAAAAAGAGCTCGAGCGCTTCCTTGAGGTTGGCGAGGGCTTCCGATTCGCTGGAGCCGAAGCTGGAGGGAGGTGTTTTGGCAAGGCGGGATGAATTGGAGACTGTTTGCCAAAAGTTGGTTCCGTTATCCGGACTGCTCAGTGTCGCAGTTGGGGAACAAGGAGCAGCGGTCTCCGAATCGCCGTGGTCCATTGCAAAGCCGATGAAGAGCGGTTCACCTCATCCCATCGGCACTTCATGGGCTTCGGCGGACCGGAGTCCGCCGTTCCTTTGAGCGACAGGAGTGTCGCTACTCTTTAACAGCAACCGGCGGCAGAGCAACAAGGGCTGGCGGGGAGATTGGCGTCCGTTTCCGGGGCTTCGAGCGAAGGGTTCGGTTCGAGGGTTTCGAGGCCGAGCTTTTTTAGGAGTTCGAGGTCCTTGCGGGCTTCGGGATTCGAGGCGGTAAGGAGCTTGTCGCCGTAGAAGATGGAGTTGGCACCGGCGAAGAAGCAGAGAGCCTGGGTTTCGTCAGAGAGACGGGTGCGGCCGGCGGAGAGGCGGACTTTGGCGCCGGGAACGGCGATGCGGGCGCAGGCGATCATGCGGACGAGGTCGAAGGGATCGACCTGCGGGTTGTCCGCCAGCGGGGTGCCGGGCATGGGCATGAGCGAGTTGATCGGCACACTTTCCGGCTGCGGGTTGAAGCTGGAAATGACTTCCAACATGCGGAGGCGGTCGGTGATGGTTTCGCTGATGCCCAAAATGCCACCGCAGCAGACGGACATGCCGGCGTCCTGCACGTTGCGGATGGTGCGGAGACGATCCTCGTAGGTGTGCGAGGTGACGATGTTCGGGTAGTGCTCGGGCGAGGTGTCGAGATTGTGATTGTAGGCGGTGACACCGGCTTCCTTGAGGACGACGGCTTCGTTAGGCCCGAGTTCGCCGAGGGTGACGCAGACTTCCATGCCGAGCGAGGACACTTCCTTCACGATATCGACGACCTGGTTGAAGCGTTCGGTGCCACCCCTAACACCGCGCCAGGCGGCTCCCATGCAGAAACGCGTCGAGCCATTGGCCCGGGCAGCGCGGGCGCTTTCCATGACGGTTTCCTTGGAGAGCAGACGCTGGTTTTCCAGATCGGTCTCATAGCGGGCGGACTGGGTGCAATACGCGCAATCCTCGGAGCAACCGCCGGTCTTGATCGAAAGCAGCGTGCAGAGCTGGATTTTTCCATCGGAAAAATTCGCCTCGTGGACTTCGCGCGCACGCTTGAGGAGATCGAAAAACGGCAGGTCGTGGAGTGCTTGGAGTTCGGCAAGAGTCATGTGAAACGATGTATTTTGAAATTGGAGATCAGCGCACCCAACTGCCGTGAACGACCGGCAGCGTGCCTTGGCCGACGTCGCTGTAGGAGGTCGGGCCGTTGGCTCCTTCGAGGGAAACTCCGAGCGTGCTCTTCCAGACCTTGCTCATGCTTTCGCCCGTGTGGCAGCCCCAGCTTTTGCAGTAAGCGTTGCGAGTGAAAACACCGGCTTTGATGCGCGGAAGGTCCTTTTCATGCAGCCATGCCGTGGACGCCGCCATGATTTCATTGCCGTAGTCGAACAGGAACGCATAGCGGTTCGAGTGACCGAAGAAATCAAACGTCTCGACCGAACCACGCGGACGCGAGTTGAGCTTCTGGATGAAATCACCGGAACTGTTGAACCAGACCAAGGTCGCCCGGCGCTTGGCCGCCTGCTCGGTGATCCATGAGGTGTAGGGCTTGCCATCCTCGCGACCGCGCGACTGATAGCTTGGCTGATAGACCATCCACACGACCGGTGCATCCGCTCCGTAGGCCTTGCGGACCTCGTCCATGCGGACGGTGGAGGCGCGGATGAAATTCGCCCACCAGCGGTCATGCTGGTCGTCGGGGACGCGCAGATTTTCCCATTTTCTCAAGGTCGGGCCGCCGGTGACGATGACGTGGTCGGCGTGTGTCCAGGTGACGAGCAGAAGGAAAGTGAGGGCGATAACGCGGGCGATGCCTGACATGCGCGGGACGCTAAAACGTCCGGCCCCGCTTGGAAAGCGGGAAAGCAAAGGGCCGCAAAGTGATGCACTTTGCGACCCTCGCGTTGATTCGATATCCGGCGGCGGAAATCAGTCGGCCGAGCCGTTGCGGATGATTTCCAGGAAGCTCTGTGGTTCCAGGGCGGCACCACCGATCAGCGCGCCGTCAATGTCCGGGCAGGCCATCAGCTCGGCGGCATTGCCGGGCTTCACCGAGCCGCCGTATTGGATGCGAATCTTGGCAGCGGCGTCGGCACCGTAGAGATCGGCGATGACGGAGCGGACGAAGGCGTGAGCATCCTGAGCCTGTTGCGAGCTGGCGGTGACGCCGGTGCCGATGGCCCAGACGGGTTCATAAGCGATGACGGTTTCACCAAGATCCTTTTCGGAAACGCCGTCGAGGCCGCCGGTGATCTGGGTGCGGAGAACGCTTTCCAGT
The DNA here is from genome assembly GCF_039920825.1 of Luteolibacter sp. Taxonomy (GTDB): domain Bacteria; phylum Verrucomicrobiota; class Verrucomicrobiia; order Verrucomicrobiales; family Akkermansiaceae; genus Luteolibacter. The sequence goes on from NZ_JBDSCX010000010.1 coordinate 33,568, forward strand.
TTGCCACCTTCGCGTTCGGCAAGGGTTTCACCGATGCAGAAGATCGGCTTCAGATTCGCTTCGCGGGCTTTCTTGATCTTCGCGTTGATGATCGCGTCGGTCTCGCCGTAAATCGCGCGGCGCTCGCTGTGGCCGAGGATGACATAGTGGACGAAAAACTCGCGCAGCATCAGCACGCTGATCTCACCGGTGTAAGCGCCTGAGTCGAACTGCGAGCAGTTCTGCGCGGCGATCTGGATGGCGTGGGCGTTTTGGCCGGCGTTGGCGTTGTGAAGAAGGTCCGCGAGTTTCGGCAGCGAAATGGACGGCGGGGCGATCACGATTTCACACGGGAAATCCTGACCTTGGAGTTTCGAGAGGAAGCTCTTGATGAAGTCTTCCGTCTCGGAAGCTCCCTTGTTCATTTTCCAGTTGGCGGCGAAGATCGGCTTGCGATTCATGTAATTGAGGACTGAGTGTTAGGAGGGTTTGAAAAATCAGGCGTCGGTCAGAGCGGCGACGCCGGGAAGCACCTTGCCTTCGAGAAGTTCGAGGGAAGCACCGCCGCCGGTGGAAATGAAGGTCATTTGGTCGTCGAGGCCGAATTGATTGACGGCAGTGACAGAGTCGCCGCCGCCAACAATGGTGACGCCGTCGCTCTTGGCCATGGCTTCGGCGATGGCGCGGGTGCCTTTGGCGAAGCTTTCGATCTCGAACACGCCCATCGGGCCGTTCCAGATCATCGTTTTCGCCTTGGCGATTTCCGCGCAGAATTCGTCGATGGCGACGTCGCCGATGTCGATGCCTTCCCAACCGTCCGGAGTTTCACCGCCTTCACCGTAGATGCCGGTGACTTTCGTTTCGGCACCTTCCTTGAACTCCTGCGTGATGCGGGTGTCGGCGGGAAGGAGGAAACGGACGCCCTTGGCTTCGGCCTTGGCGAGGATGTCGAGCGCGAGGTCGAGCTTGTCGGCTTCGACGCGGCTGTTGCCGACCTTGAAACCTTGCGCCTTGCGGAAGGTGTTGGCCATCGCGCCGCCGATGATGAAGGCGTCGGCCTTTTCCATCAGCGCGGTGATAACCTGGATTTTATCGGAAACCTTCGCGCCGCCCATGATGACGAGGAAGGGTTTCTCGGGAGCCTGTAGCTTGCCGTCGAGGTATTCGAGCTCGCGGTCGAGCAGGAAACCGGAAGCGCTTTGCTTCACGAAATGGGTCACGCCTTCGGTGGAGGCATGGGCGCGGTGGGCGGTGCCGAAAGCATCGTTCACGAAAATTTCCGCGGAGCCCGCGAGCTTCTTCGCATAGTCGGAGTTGTTAGCTTCCTCTTCCGGATAGAAACGGGTGTTTTCCAACAGAAGCACTTCTCCCGGTTGCAGTGCGGCGCGGAGAGCGGCGACTTCCTCACCGATGCTATCAGGTGCGAGCTTCACCGTCTGGCCGAGGATTTCGGATAGGGCGGCGGCGACAGGTGCGAGCGAAAATTTCGCCTCGAACCCGCCCTTCGGACGACCGAGGTGGGAGCAGAGAACCAACTTCGCTCCACCGGAAATCAAATGACGGATCGATGGGATCGCGCCTTGGATGCGGGTGTCGTCGGTGATGACGCCGTCCTTGAGCGGCACATTGAAATCCGCACGCATGAGGACTTCTTTGGAGGATACATCGAGATCGCGGATCGAAAGTTTGGCCATGGGGCGGGAATCCCGCCTTAGAGCAGCGCCGGTGTCAAGCGATGCGTTGTTTGCGGGACTGTCTCCCGGGTATTTTTCACTTCGGCAGCGGATCCACGCGGAAATGCTCGTGCTGGCGGCGGGACAACAGGCTTTCCATTTGAGCGGTTCCGTCTCCTCCCGGAGTGAAATTCACCGAGCGGGTGGACCACTCGAGGGCTTTGTTGCGATTTCCTTTCGCAAACTGGATCTCAGCCATGGTGTCCAGATAGGTCCACTCATCCGGCTTCAATGAGAGCGCCTTGTTTTGGAGTTCCTCCGCTTGATCCAGATTCCGCAGCGCCCGGGCCGCCAGCCAGCCGGTGGTGTTGAGCGTGTTGCTCGACCCCGGATAGGCTTTGACGACGGCGTTCATGCGGTCCCATGAGATTTTAAACCACGCGTCATGCTCCTTGATCAGTCCCACTTTGCGAATCGACGGGAAAAAATAATCCGCCAGAGTGCCATCTCCCGGGAACATCTGATAGCAATGTTCCAGCAAGCCTAACGAACCGGCATGATCCGTTTTCAAATTCGCCAGCGCCCGTCCCAAGTCGGACTGAAGCCTGAGCTTGAGCTTCTCGGTCGGCTCCTCAAGGCCGGTCGCCAGCGAGGCCAACATCTGCGCTTTCACTTCGAAAATCGCCGCCGCTTGCTGCCACTTCCCCGAATCCAGCAACCGGTCGCCATGCTCTTCAAGCGCATAGGAAAACCCTCCGGCGACCGACGGTTCTTCCAGCCGGAGCGCCCGTTCGAACCACTCGGCGGCCTTGGTGCCATCATCTCCGAACTGATAGCCGATAGCGATCTCGTAGGCGTCATGTCCCAGCGACAGTTTTTCCACCCACTCGTCCTGGACGGCGGCTTCCGCAGCCTTGCCAGCCTTACGCAGGCAGGCGGCGGCGCTGGCATGCGTCGCGGGACTCGGGTCGAGTTTGAATTTTGAAACGCGGGCGATTTGTTCGAGGAAAAACGCCGCCGCCTCATTCCAACGTCCGGCGATGGCCAGCTCGGAAATGCAGGAGTTTCTGAAAAAATCATCGCGCTCATTGGCCGGATAGAGATCCCAAAGTTTCAGGTTGTTCGTCACATCAGGGCTCATCCCGATGGCGTATGCCATTTTCGCAAACAACGGCTTGCGCTGGTTTTCCGGGGTCTGCTCGATGGATTTCCAACCCAGAGACAGCCATTTGTCGCGGAGATGCAGCGGATCGGTTCCCACGCCGCTGAGCGCCAGCAATCCTTCAAAGCGATCGATTCGCGTCGCCTTGGGATCAAGATCGGCGAGCCATTCCCACACCGAGTTCGTTTCCTGATCTTCGCCGAACGCGGCGATGAGAATATCCTCCCAGCGCTCGCCATTTTCGCCGGCCCATTCGAAAGCCACGTGCTTCGCCATGTCGGGCGCGCCGCTGAACCTTCCGCTGTTGCCAAAAAGAAGCGCCAGAAATGAAGTGAATGCCTTCTCGTCCTTTTCCGCCAGAGCGGCCAGCGGTTTCGCGAACGCGGCACTGAATTCCGCCGACAATCCCCGCCGATCCATGAAGTTTGCCAGCAGGACAAGCTCGCTGGAAGTGGCCATTTCCAGCCTCTCCTCCTCGCCATCGCCATCTTCCTTGGCAAGGCTGCTGATGCGCTTCTCCACCCAAGCCGCGTAGTCGGGTTTTTCCGGATCGAGCCCCAAGGCCTTGAGGGCCTCGGGAACGCGTTCCAACTCATTGAAATAAACAAATCCCATGCCCGGCGAAATCTTGGTGTATGACTCCTCGGCCAAACCGGCCTCCCCTAACAGGAACAGCGAGTTGATCGCCGACCGGCGCCCTGCGACGCTGGTCGCACTTAGTGATTTGACGAGCGGCTCCAAATCCGTGGGCAGCAGTTTTTTCCCCTGCCAGCGTTTGATCGCGAGTTCCGTGTAGGGTTTGTGAACCGCCACCCCGTCGGTGTTGATTAAATTTTTCCGCATCCACGGAACCGGATCCCCTAACAGTAATGACATCGCGGCGGAAATACGGACTTCCCCGGCAGCCGTCGCGGCATCGCGCGCGGCTTCGATATTTCCGGATGCCCGGTAAAGCGCGAGCTGCCAGGCATTCGAGTTCTCGCCTTTCAGCGTCTTGGCCCGCTTCAGCTCGGCATCCAAGGTTCCCTGACTGCGGTGAAAATCCGCCAAGGCAACTAATCCCGCCGGATCGGCGGGCGCCATTTCAAGGTATTCACGGGCACCGTCCGGATCGCCTTTCAGCAAACACTCACGCGCAGCGATCACCGCCACTTCATCGATGGTTCCTTGAATCCGCTTCTGCAGTTGGGTGTTCTTCTCACTGGCGAAAAGCTTGAGGATTTGCCGCCACGCCCGTTTATGCCGCATTTCATCGATCAACGTCTGTTTCTCGTCGGTGGATGCCTTGGCATAGCGCTCCACCAGTTTCATGACTTCCGGGTCGGTATCCGGTGTCAGGTGCAATTCGATTTTCCGCACCAGTTCTCGGGCCCGGTAGGACGTTTCAGGATCTTTGCCGTTAGCCGCCGCTTGCAACGCCGGAAGCGCGCCCTCGCCGATTTCCCAAATCTTCCGCGTGGCATTCTCACGCACCCGGAATTGATCGTCCGACAAATCCCGCACCCACTCTTCGACCGATTTCGTCGGCGTCCGCCCTGCCGAATCAACAATGGGCTCTGGCGCGGCGGCCACGATCCATCCCCATGCGGATAGACTGGTGACCATCAAGACACTGTGAAATTTCATCTGCTGGGAAACGTTCCTGATTTCAGGAAAAAATCAATCTCGATCAAAATCACGCGGCGAAGCTTTCGCCACAAGAACAGGTCACCACCGCATTCGGGTTGCTCACCTTGAATCCGCCTTGCTGCAGATCGTCGGAGAAATCCAGTTCGCTGCCGCTGACGAACAGCGCGCTCTTCGGGTCGATCACCACATTCACACCATTGCTCGGCACCAGAATGTCGCGGTCGCGCGGGCCATCGCAAAGGTCCATCTTGTATTGCAAACCCGAGCAACCGCCGCCGACCACCGCGATCCGCAGCGCTCCGTCCGGCCGTCCCTGCCGGTCCAGCAACCCACGAAGGTGCGACGACGCGCCTTCGAGCACTTTCACCAGCTTTTCATTGCCGATCTTGTAATTCACCGCCGTGTTCATGGCCGCAAGGTGCATCCCCCGCCCTGCCGCGTCAACCTCAGGCGGCGGCCTCATGGCTTGCCATCCGGCGGTCGAAACCATAATCACATGGAAATACTTGGAGATTGTCGATGGATCGAGACCGGGGTCATCCTTAGTGTGGCCTTGCTCGAGGAGCTCTCCAATATTGCCGCCAGTGAAAGAATACGTTGTTCAAAGAGAAAATGAAGCCCGCTAAATCATCCCTCTGGCTCCTGTTACTCCTGCCCGCTGCTGGCTTCCTTTTTCTGATCGCAACTTGGAAAAACGAAACCCTACCTGATCGTCGCGAACCAATTTCCGCCACAAATCCATTGGATGGAGATTTCCAACACGATGCGGCAAATCTCCGCACATCGGGGCTCCCCAAAAAAACGGAATCAGCGGACGATCGGAGCGAATCCGAAAAGGATCTCGTCCCTATCGCCATTGCGGAGCTCGATACCCGGATCATGCAAATTTCCGGCCCCATGACCCGGGAGAAACTCCTCGTGGAGCTACATCTTCTCGATCATTGGAGTAGCGAGGCAGAGGAGCGTCTTACCAATGAATCCAACGAGATGACCCTTCCTAACGGGGAAAAGTGGAATCGCCGTTCCTATCGCGCGGAGGGGTATGACGGTGTCAAATTCATCCATGTGATGATCGGCGAGAATCATGATTTGAAATCCGTGGTCGTTCAATCAGGCGATCGGATAGATGGCTACAGATGGGCCGACGGGGCATTCCTGAAAAATCCGCCTCCCCTCACTAACATGAAAATTCCCCGACGAAGCACCGGAGTGAAGCGCTGGATCCAAGATTTTTTCAACCTTTTCGGGGACGGTTGATTTCCCGCCGGAACGACGATCCGATCTTGATGATTGCCTCTGGCTGTCCTTTCAGGTTTTATTTCAGAAGTATGAAATATCGGCCATCGAAAAGTTTCGTTTATCTGATGGTGACCTTCTGCCCGCTGCTGGTCGCGCTGTTCTTCGGCTTGTTGCCGGAAGTGCCCGGTTTCGAGGCCCGCCCGATTCCGGGGGAGATTACATTTTCAAATCAGAAGCCCACCTTCAAAGCCACCACCCAAGTATCCACCCACCGGAGCGCCCCGATTCACCTGTCTGACTGGTTCGAGGAAAGCTACGAAAACCTGATGAGATGGGAATATAACCCATGGAAAACGGACCACTCCGACGAGTTCGGCGAACATTTTAGGAAGTTGCTCAAATCGAGCAATCCAGCGGATATCGCTCAGGGTAAGGAGATGCAGCGTCGAATGGATGCATTTCATCAGAAATTGCTCCTGCGTTATCCCGAAATGGCCGTCACGATGAAGGCCATCCCCGATGATCAAAACGGCTTTCTCAAATGGCTCGAATTCAGCGAACGGCTCAAGAAATCCAGTGGATTGGACAGTCCAAATCTCGGCATCCCTCAAGACCTCGTGCATTATCTGAACGATGGAGGCCCATGGAATGCTGAAGTTGCAAGGGCCTGGCTATCCCAACAAAAATCCTTGGTGGATGAGATTCGCGCCATCGGCCTAATGCCGGATTCGTCAGTTAACGATGTGGCCGTGGACCGCTGGGCATTCACATCCGCCCGCCTCGCAAAGCAAAGCGCCGAGTGCCTGATGACGGAAGCCCGCCTTTATGCCGAAGAAGGAAATGCCGCCGCAGCCATGGAGTCGATCCGCGCGGCCAAGGGATTTTCCGATCATTTCACGGAAGTTGAAACTCCCACCTTGCTCGCCGCGACGGTACGCATCTTGATTCAACTCGAATTGGAAAACCGGGTGCTGACCGAGATCATGCCCGCACTGCCGGCTGGCCAAGTGGATCCCACCGCTTGGGAAAGCGTCCTGAATCCCACGGTTTCGCAGCCTTCCGAATTCACCCGCTACATGAAAGGCGTATGGAGCGCCACCACCCGCCAATATCTCCTCCCAATGCTTTTCGACCCGGAGGATTCGTATCAACTTCCCGATGGCGGCGACATGCTGGATGCCTATTCCTCGCTTTTCGTGGAAACCGTCCGCACTCACGAAGGCGCGGCACTTACGGATCTGCCGACGCTGAACATGCCTTCCGATCCCGATGTCAGCCAACTCTCATTGAGGTCACGTAAGATCTTGGAGGTTCTATCAGTCGGCGGTGGAGCATGGAGAAAAGGCTGGGATCGCAGCCAATCCGCCACCGTCATGACCCAAGCCGCTTTCGCCATCATGGAAGGCCAGCCGATTCCGCGAGATCCGGTTTACGGCAAGGACTACCAATGGGATCCGGCGACCCGCCAGCTTTCCATGCCCGCCGGAAAAGAGTTCGAGGGAATGACGATCAAGCCCATCACGGTGCCGAAACTTTGAGCGATTGAAGAGAAAGGCACCCGCGAATTCTCAAAAAAGAGAATCCCAAGTCTTCAAGATTCGTTGGATTCGCGAGACTCGCAGTGCCTGAAAAACGCATTTCCCGTCGGTTCTCTCCCAGAAATTAGGCGTTGTCCCCCGGCAGCTTCTCAGGTTGTATTTCACAAATATGAAATATCGACCCTCAAAAGGCTTCATTCTCACCGTGCTGCCTTTGGCCGCGTTGGTCGTGTCCTTTGGCTTCGGATTGCTGCCGGAGTTGGAGGAATTTGAGGCTCGGCCGATTCCCGGCGAGATCACCTTCAGCCATGCGAAGCCCGAGGTCAGCGGCAACACCACGGTTTCAGCTCGGAAGATTACGTCGTTCAGATGGTCGATGGATTGGTTCGAGGAGAGCTACGAGGATCTGATGGAATGGAAACACAATCCGTGGAAGCGGAATCCCGATGGATTCGGGGGGCATACTTTTGAGTTATTAGGATCGAAAGATCCACGGGATCAAGCAAAGGCCAGCGAGCTCCGGCGGTTGGTGGAAGCATGCCATCAGAAGCTCCTCCTGCGTTTTCCGGAATTGGCAGTGACGATGAAATCCATCCCCGACGACCAAAACGGTTTTCTCAAATGGTTGGATTTGTTGGACAAAATCAAAGCCGCCAATCCGAAGGTCGTTCCGGGCATCGATTTCCCCAAGGAACTCGATGACTACTTCAACCACCAAGGAGCATGGAATGCCGAGACGGCGAAAACATGGCTCGCTCAACAGAAATTGTTAGTCGATGAAATCCACGCCATCGGCCTTCTGCCCGAGCAATCCGTGAACGGAATCCCGATTGATCGCTGGGGATTCATCGCTGCTCGTTTTGGCAAGAACTGTGAAGAAATCCTGGTTCTCGAAGCCCGCGTGGCCGCCGAGCAGGGCGATGTGGCCGCGGCTCTGGAATCCGTCCGCGCCGCCAAGGGTTTGGCCGATCATTTTATCGGAATTGAAACGCCAACTCTTCTTGCGGCCACGGTGAACATTCTCATGCAGCTCAATTTGGAAAATCACGTTCTCCGCGACATCATCCCCGCCCTGCCCGCCGGTCAAGTCGATCCAGCGGTCTGGGAAAAAGTGCTGAACCCAACGGTTTCCAGCCCCGCCGAATTTGCCCGGCTCATGAAGGGCGAGTGGAGTGCTTCGAATCGTCAGTGGCTTTTGCCATTCTTACTCGACGCCGAAGGTCCGGATTGCCCACCCGATGGCGGAGATGCGCTGGATTTCTATGCGCTGAGGTTTCTCGAAACCGTTCGCAGCCACGAAACCGCAACCCTCACCGATTTGCCGACACTTGAACTCCCTCCCATGTCAGATCCCAGCCACTTGTCACGGTCAAGCCGTCGAGTAGTGGAAATTCTGAGCATCGGTGCCAGTGCCTGGCGAAAAGGCTGGGATTGCTCTCAGTCCAAGTTCGCGATGACCCAAGCGGCCTTCGCCATCATGGAAGGCCAGCCGATTCCGCAAGAGCCGGTTTATGGCAAGGACTATCAATGGGATCCGGCCACGCGACAGCTTTCCATGCCCGCCGGAAAAGAGTTCGAGGATTTGAAGATCAAGCCCATCACCGTGCCGAAATACTAACAAGCAGATCACCACTTTCACCGTCATGAAATACCGGTCTTCGAAGAGTTTCGATTTCACCGTTTTTCCTTTGGGAGCGTTGGTCGTCAGCCTCGGCTTTGGCATCCTGCCGGACTTGGAGGAATTCGAGGCACGGAAGGTCCCGGGTGAAATCGCATTCAGGAATTAAAAGCCCGAAATAAGTCACTCCACCTTGATTTCGGATCGGAAAAACCCCTCGTTCGGATGGTCGATGGATTGGTTCGAGGAGGGCTGCGAAAATCTGACGAAGTGGGAGCACAATCCCTGGAAGCGGCCACAAGCCGGACACTCTAACACGCCAACGTGATCGCGTGATTTACAAAAACTGGGGGTTCCGGAGGCGGGTGGAAACAGCAAAAAAAACCGCCCGCAATCCTGATAGATCATGATTTCCATCGGTTGTAATAGAAGCCGTATGGGAGTCCATTGATGATTGTCGATTGGTGATTTTGGATTTTTTGAATGGAAGAGAGAAGGCATCCTCCTGCGCCTCGGCGTCTCCTCGCGATGTCTGCACAGTCCCGTGGCAAGATGCAATCGGGGCGATCTTTTCATTGATCGTTAGGTAAAAATCCCTGTCCAAACCGGATTAACGCGCTCTATTGAAAAACACCATGAAAACCAACGCTATCGATTACCCTTCCGTTGCCTCCAGCAGAACTCCAGGCACCTCCAGACTCGCGGGCTTCGGCCGCGCGCTGCTGGTGACGTCCTGTGTTTCCCTCGTTTCTTTCGCCGCCGTTCCCCAAGCCCTCGCGGCCGGGGCCGATGGCGAGTACAAGTTCACCAGCATCAAAGGCTCGCTGGAACTCGTCGGCGGGGACGCCAATCCCCCGCTGTCGGTGGTGAAAAAGCTGGCAGGAGTGGTCAATGGCAACTTCACCATTCAGAACAATACGCTGAAGTTCAACAGGAACGCCACCGTGGACATTGTGAAAAACCTGACCGATGATCCGAAATTCACCCTCACTTCGAAGGTCACCGGTCCCACGTCGCTGGTCCTCACCAAATCCGGAAGCACCTATGGCGGGGAACTCGCCCGGCCGATCGTCATCAAGTTCGAAGCGAATTTCAATGATCAGGATCTTTCCGGGAAATTGATCACGGACGTAGCGGCCACGGTGGACGGCAAGAAGCTCAAGTTGGTGATCAGCTTCTCGGGTAATATGGAGGGCGGGCCTTTCAGCGGCCAACTGATCCTCATCGGCAAGCGCTGAGGATCGGCGACGGACCCAAAATGCCTATCCGAAGACATGATCTATCAGAACCCGCTCAGCTGCAATCATCAATCGATTCCTGTTCGGCCCATTGGCCCGCGGGTTGGATGGATGATTGTTGAGGTTTGATTTTGGATTTTTGATGGAGAAGAAGGAAGCTTGGGAAACGAATCGTTCGCGCCTGTCCTTCCCGCCGTTCAACCAATTGCCCGGCTTGGAACATGGTTGCGGATAGTCGATATGCCATTGATCGACGGCCGCGCGGAAGGCGATCTCGCCCACACCTGAGAGTCTGTCTTAAAATAGGGGGTGGGGACGTCTCGTCCCCACGCATGGACGAGACGTCCATGCCCCTTATCCGCGGTTCACGCGGAAAAAAGTGGCAGGAGGGTCATCCACCGCACCCGGATCGGAATTTTCGAGCCTTTGAGGGATCACCGCTTGCCATCCGCCGCCTTGGTATTCCTGCGATCTTCGGAAATCATCTTCATGGCGACGGGTCCCGTCCCGGTATCCTCAACGGACGCGAGAAAGATCAGCGTGCGAAGTTCGGGGTCGTGCTCCCAAATGCCGGAATAAAAAGGTCGGTCGAGTTGATCGGAGGAGAAAAATTTCACCTCCATGTTGCGAGCGTCGCCACCGGGTTTCACTTTCACCGGTTCCAATGAAGGCGGCAGTTCCACCGTTTCTTTTTCATAGGAGAATACTAATTTCTTGTCGGTGGTATTGATGAACCGCGTGCTTCCCCAGTCGAAGGTCTTGGCATCATCTTCCAGCACAATGATCCGGATGCCGTCACCGGGCTTTTCGGCAGGCTGAATCACCAGCAACGGCTGCTTCATCCCTTCCGGGATCTTGATTTCAGTCGTGATGGGCTTTCCATCGGGCCCCTTGAGATCGAGGGCTTCGACCACGAGAGGTGTTTTCCCCGTCGCGATCTTGTAGGCCGCGGTGCGTTTGGAGGGGTGCATCGATTCGATCACGGTCACTCCCTTGGAGTCGCGGATGGCCAGGTGCATCGCCGCAACTTCAGAATCCCAGGCGAGCACCCGGATCGGAATGGCCTGGAGTTGCGAGGAAAGAACAAGAGCGGCGAGCGGAATCGCCATCAAGCGGAATGAGGCAAGCAGTTTTGTCATTGGAAGGGTCATGGGTTTCGAATTTCAAGGAGCATTTCATCCCTGGAAGGATAACGGAAGGACGCAATTTCAAACTTTCCGCCGACTTGGTGAGGCAGTAAAGTTCCACCGGCTGAAATCCGGGCCTCATCTGGACGTGCAGCAGAAACAAAAACGCCTTGCCTGCGATAGCCGTGGATCAGTGACCCGGTTCCAGGGGGTGCGTCCGAAGAATCTCCAGGAACTCAAAATCGGGGATTTCCATTCCGAATGACTTTTGAGCAGCTTCGGAGGCTGTCTGAACCCTGCTTATCCGGTTGCTTGACAAAAAATAAATGAGTAAGCCAGGAAGCTAGGAAAAATAGATTCTGATGCTTCTTTTCCTATCTTCCTACCTTCCTCATTGGAATTCTTCAGCCATTTGTCAGGCAACCGGATAAGCATGGTCTGAACATTCCAATCCGGATGCGGTCGTTGACACTCCTGCCACTTTTTCCCGCGTGAACCGCAGATAAGGGGCATGGACGTCTCGTCCATGCGTGGGGACGAGACGTCCCCACCCCCTATTTAAGACAGTCTCCCAGGACTGATGCCACGCTTTACTCGTTGAAAAAGGAGAGCCGGGGCGGTGCACCACCCCGGCTCCAAACCCGCCAGCAACATCCATCAGAAACCCAAAACTTCAGGATGTATCATCTGGTGGGAAATCGATTTTAAAAAAATCCCCGGCAGCTAACGATTGCGTAACCTACGGTAGAAGATCATGCCCTCGGATTCGTCAATCGGTTAAAAAACCCATAAGACAGGCGGTCCTGCGGAAAGCGGCCGCCTGCCTTGCGGGGATCGATCAGTTAGGCGTCACATCCAGACGGACGAAGCGGATGACCGGGCCCGCGGGGAACGTGAAGACAACGCTGCTGCCGTTATCCACCACGGATCCGCCGGGGGCTGCGGTCCAGGTGGCGAGGTCGGTGGACACCTGCACTTGATAGGCTCCGGTGTAGCCGGCACTCTTCGGCCAGGTGACAGTGCGGACACCGGCGTTTGTGACGACCGCTGGAAGGACGGTGAAGCCGGTTCCGCCGCCGACGAAGAACTCGATGCCGTTTTTCACGCCGTCGTTGTCATGATCGTCGCCGGGTGTTTGGCCGGTGGCTCCGTTTGCCGCGGCCCAGGTCCCGAATCCGGCAGGACCGGAGGAGACGATGAGCGTGCCGCCACCGGAGAAGTGGGTGGAGTCGCCCGCGGTGCTGTAGGTGCCGGCGGGCTGCTGGACGCCGCCGAAATACAGTTTGTCCACGGTCTCGGCACCCGTCAGGTTCACTTTCCCGCCGTTGATGACGATCGTTCCCGTGTTGGCGATGGAAGTGCCGTTCACGGCGAGCTCACCGGCATTGACGGTGGTGGTTCCGGTGTAGGTATTAACGCCCGTTAGTGTGGCGGTGCCGTCACCGTTTTTGGTGACGGAGCCGTTGCCACTGATGACATACGGAGCGGTGTGGCTGGTGGCCCAGTTGTAAACGAGCGAGGCATTGTTAGTGACGCCGCTGGTGGTGGAGATGGTGCCGTCGGTCGTGCCGTTGCCAAGTTGCAGGGTTCCCTCGCTGATGGTGGTAGTGCCGGTGTGGGTGTTGGTTCCCGTCAGCGTCCAGAAGCCCGGACCGCGTTTTTCCACCGAGTTCACGCCAGAGGTGCCGTTGCTGATAATTCCGCTAACGGTGTTGGCACCGGACGAGCCCCCCTGCAGGATCAGCCCGCGGGCTTGGTCGCTGGTGATGTTCCCTGCCAGTGTCAACGTGCCGCTGTCCGACTGGATGATGGTGGAACCGGCACCGCTGGTCATCGTGATCACGCCATTGATGGTGTTGTTGCCGGATACGTTGGCAACGGCATAGGGGACTGTCGCTCCCGTGGTGCCGTCATTGCTCAGAGTGAAGGTGACCGCGGAAGGCAGGCTGATGTTGTCCTGCAACTGGATTCCTCCGGTGCGGGTCACCGATTTGACCGCACTGCTACCTAGGGCATTGCTGTTGCGCACACTGAGGATTCCGCCGCCCACGACCGTTGGGCCAGTATAGGTATTGGTGCCTGTGAGGGCGAGAGTGCCCGCGCCCTGTTTGTTCAAGGCAAGTGCCGCGGCGCCACCATTGGCGATCGTGCCGATGAAGCTGTAGTTAGCGGTGTTATTGATTTGAAGCGAGCGATCGGTGACGGCGGCTCCGTTGGTGATCGTTCCCGATCCCACGAGTCCCGTCGCGACAAAGTCGCCTGTCGTGCCCGCGCTATTCCCAGTGCTGCGGTTGATTTGCAGCGTGGTGCCGCTGTTAACGGTGAGTGTGCCGCCGATATTGCTGGCATCCGTGAAAGCGCCGGTACTGGTGGCAACGAGCGTGCCTCCACCCGAGATCGTGAGCCCTTGGGACGACGCCTTGATCTCACCAACGGTCAGGATATCTCCGGCGCCACCGACTAACACCGAGCGATCACCGGTCCCGCCGAGCGTCACTGTGCCGGTGCCCAGATCGAGGTTGTTACTGCCGGTGAACGGGAAGTCCGCGTTCCATTGCTGTGACTTGTTCGTGCTGGCGGCGACTGCGCCCCCACTGGTGTTGTCGAGTGTGCCGCCATTGATCACAAAAGTCCCCGCTCCACTGCCCCACGCGGAGGCTCCGTCGAAGTTGAGGGTTCCGGCATTCAACGTGAGGTTCCCGCTGAAGTTGTTGGATCCGGTGAGGGTCAAGGAGCCCGCGCCCTTCTTGATCACCTCTCCGCTGCCGGTGATGAAGGTCCCGTAAACGTTGGGCGAATTCGCAAAGTCAAAACTCAGCGCGGCATTGCTCGAGATCGAGAATTGGTAACTGTTGGTGATCGAACCACTGATTTCCAACGTTCCGCCGGTGATGGTGGTTAGGTCGTAGTAGGGGTTGTTGTTGGTGATCGTCAGTTTTCCAGTGCCATTCTTCGTCAACGATCCGTTTTGAATTCCGAAGCCCCCGGTGCTCGACAGGGTGTAGTCATTTGATCCGGCATTGAATACGACTGTGGATGGATAGACATCTTCGGCAACGTTGACGAGATAGTGTCCCGAGTTGGAGTCGAAAATCACCGAGCTATTGTCCGTGTATTCGGCAGGATTGCCGTTATCGGTCCAGTTCCGGCTCCCCCCTACTGGAACTGTTGTCCAATTGGCGTTCTGATTTCCTGTCCATACGAGGGCATCGGTGGTGATTCGCAGCACGATTGCCGTCCCTGTCCTGACCAATGCGGCGTGCTGATTGAAATTCAAGCCAGCTGGCTCAACTAACGAGAAATGCGATGCGTCGACTGCCGATGGATAGCTCGCGAAAGTGATGAGAGGGTAGTCAACGTTGTCCAACCAAAGTCCTGTACTGGAGGTGACGTTCACGGTCACCAGAGCCAGGGGATTCGTGGCTAGATTTGTCACCACCAGTTTCTGGCCGACAGTGGTGCTGGTGGTGGAAAGATTGAGGGTCGCGGCGCCATTAAAAGTCAGCGTGCCCGCGGTCAGCGCTGCCATGGCGCCATTCCCGGCGGCCACCGTGTTTTCAGCCAGATCGGCCACGGTGAGGGAAGGAATGGTTCCGCTGATATCGACTGCCCCTTGCGTGAGTGTCACAGGGCTGGGGATGCTGCCCGCGTTCCCACCGATCAGTTTGGCACCGCTTCCGTTGATGGTGATCGAACTGGAGGAAGCCAGAGGATTGGCGTTGTTCAGGAAAAGGGTCCCTTGGTTCACAGTGGTCGGGCCGGCGTAGGTATTCGCGGCCGAAAGGACCAGCGTGCCGGCACCCGTCTTGGTGAGACCACCGTTGGAAATGATGCCCGACAAGACGGAATCCTGCGCCACGGTGGTATCGACCACACTGATCGTACGGGTGGCACCGCCAAGATCGACCGTTCCCGAAAAGTTCATCTGATTGTTGACGTTTGCGCCCCCCAGGTAGAAGTCGGCTCCGACGACGACCGGATTGGAGATGGTGCGCGATGCGATCCGCGGCACGAGACCGCCGCCATTGATGGTGAGGGTGCCGCCCCCCAGCGCTGAATTGTTGCTGAGCTGTAAAACGCCACTCTGAAGTGTGGTGCCGCCGGTGTAGGTATTGGCGGCGTCGAGCTTCAGTCCCCCGGTGCCGGTCTTGATGATGTTGTTGGCGGTGGTGCCGTTGGACACGATCCCGGCAACGGTCAGTAATCCGGCCCCGTTGGCGGTGATGGTGCGGCTGGTGCCGGCGGTGGTGCCGAGGCTGACCGTGCCGGATCCGAGGCTGAGATCGTTGGCGTTGGTGCCTCCCGAGGTGCTGTAGGCGAAGTCGCTGTTCCAGATCTGGGGATTGTTGTTGGTGATGGTTTTGGCGGTGCCGCTGGTGTTGTCGATGGTGCCACCGTTGATGGTGAACACGCCCGCCGCCGCACCCAGCGCGGTGGCATTGTTGAGATTCAGCGTGCCTGCGTTCAGCGTGACGCCGCCGAGGAAGGTATTCGCGTTGGAAAGGGTCAGGGCACCGGTGCCGGATTTCACCAGGGTGGTCTTGGACGAGGTGCCACCGGTTTCCGCGAAGGTTGCGGAAACCAAGGTGTTTCCAGCGCCGATGAAGTTCAGGGTTCGCCCGCTGTTGAGCGTGTTGGTGAAGCTTCCTCCAAACGTCAGCAGGCTGCCCGACTCAGCCGAGTCGATCTGATAGGAACCGCCGGTGTTGGCGATGCGGATGGCACCGTTGAAGGTGTTGTTTCCGGAAAAGTTCCGCAAGTGGTCTCCCACCGGGGTGACGGTATTGTTGTGGCCAGAGAGGTTGTAGGTCACATTGCTGCCGATGGTGACGCCGCCGGCAAGTTCGAGGGCAGCTTCTCCCAAGGCGTTGCCGGCACTGCCAGTGGCGTTGACGACGATCGCGTTGGAGCCCAAGGCATTGCTGTTGGCAAGCCGAAGGATGCCGCCGCCGATGTTGGTTCCCCCGCCCAGGTTGACGACCGAGTCGACTGCGAAATTGTTGCTGCCCGCGAGGACCACCGTCCCCGTGGTGAAGGCATTTGCCGAGGTCGACAGATTGAGAATGCCGGTGTTGGATTGGTTGGACACCACGCCGTTGATCGTCAGGACGTTGGCCGCGGCACCCGCATTGAAGGCGGCGGTGATGCCGGTGTTGATCACGATGTTCCGGTTCGCATTGAGGGAAACGGCGCTGACCGCGGCGTCACCCCGCAGCGTACTGGTGGCGGTGAAGGTGAGATTGGTGGCCGGGCTGGCTGGTGCCGTTCCGAGAGCGGCATCGGCATTGATGTTCACGGTTCCTCCACCGAAGGAGGTGCCGCCGGTGAAGGTATTGGGGCCCGAGAGCGTTAGCAGGGACGAACCGGCTTTGACCAGAGCGATGGTGCCGGTGCCTCCGCCGATCACGCCCGAAGCCGTGAATATGCCAGGGGAGCTGCCTGAAACCGTCAATGCCCGAGCGTCGGAAGAACCTGTGGTGATGTTACCGGAAAGGTTGAATCCACCCCCATCGTTACCGGAAACGGTCAGGTTCTGGTTCAGAGTGATGATACCCGACATGCTTACGCCGGTGGCACCGTTGTTGGTATTAATCGTATAGACGCCGGTGGTGGCGGAATTGCTGGCACCCACGGTGATATCGCGTGTGACGGGATTCGTAAGATCCGTATTGAGCTGGAGTGTCGGGCTGAGGTTGGAACCGATCGAAGTCGCAGTGCCCAAGGCGAGGGGTGTGGTCGCAGTGCCGAGGATTGAAGGTGAAGGTCCCGTCATTCTAAGAATTCCACTCTCGATCGAGGTCGTTCCTGTGTAGGTGTTTACGCCCGAGAGTATCAACATGCCGGTGCCCGTTTTGCTCAGACTTTTCCCCAACCCGCCGTCGGAGATGATCCCGCTGAGCAGAAGGGAATTGAGCCCAACCGTCACGTCGAGGGAGTCGTTCAGGACGCAGTTGGTGGAAATCGTATCCTGCCTCGTCGTGCCGCTCACGGGGGAGTCGTTAATTACGGCGTTGGTGCTTCCGGTGTTATCGAAGGTCAACGTAAAGGCTCCGGTGGACCCGATCGTGTAGGAGGCTGAACTGGCCGTGTCACCCAGCAGCAGCGTTCCAACCGTAATGCCCTGGCTCAGATTGATGCCTGCGGCAGCGGTCAGGTCTTTGGTGACGGTCGCGGTTTCACCGACCCCGTTGGGGAAAGTCGTGTTTGGCGTCCAGTTGGCGACAGTGCTCCAATCGAGGTTGGTGCCGGAAGCGATATTCCAAGTCGCGGAGTCCGCCAGGGCGGACGGAGCCAGTCCCGCGATGCAAAGTGTGAGGCACAAACCCGTCGCGGAGTTCAAACGGGAATGGATCTGGCTGGCGGAGCGAAGGAATGGATTGGAGCGGAATTTGGCTTTCATAAGGTAGATCGAGGGCTTGGGTTGGACTGGATGTGGGTTTTTAGGGGTGGTTGAGCCGTGTGTTTTCGGCTCCAACCTGATTTTTCTGCGATGGGTGATCGATTCTCGCGGGAGTCCTCTAAATGCGGGCTCCTGGCGAGATTCGGAAAAGATGCGGCCGGGACGGCATGGAAAAGAGTTTGGATGCGGTGGGTTTTCGAGCGGACCGGAGTGCGGTACGGGGGCTTTCATATCTCTCCGCGAGAAAGCGGGTGTAAAACCGACAAGTTTTCTTCCGCTGCGAATGCTTTTTTTGAGGAGGGCGAAGTCGAGCGGAGCGATGCGGATACATGGTGGGTTTGGAGAGGATCGAGTCGCAACCGAAGCCCCCTTATCCCGACAAACGAGATTTCCGGCCGGATACCGACATCGTTTTTTCGCGGATGCCTTTTTTTCGGTTGTTCACTCCATTCCTGCTCACGGTTCCACGACACCGCCTGGTCCGCGGCGATTTCCCGAACCGCTTGGCAGCCCTGCCCATCGCACTTTTAGCGTGGGGTGAACGAACGAGCCGGCAATCACCCGGTCTGTGACAAACCCACCTTTCGGATGCTCCGCCCGCACCGCAACGGGCCTCCATAGCCTAACCCACAAGC
Source organism: Luteolibacter sp. (assembly GCF_039920825.1). Lineage (GTDB taxonomy): Bacteria > Verrucomicrobiota > Verrucomicrobiia > Verrucomicrobiales > Akkermansiaceae > Luteolibacter. The sequence continues at coordinate 51,806 of NZ_JBDSCX010000010.1, forward strand.
AACCCCACCACCTTCATTGTCGACACGATTGGGATAGCTCAATTTCCGGCAAATGATTTCGGCTCCTTGAAGTCATATTGATAAAATGTGAACTTTCACAGAACAATCTAACATAGATGCCGATGGAAGCCGCCAACTCCGGCGTGAAATTACAGGGGCTCTAACCACAAACCCATGGTCGGTGGACACATGCTTGTTTTCTGATGATCGAGGCATGCCGAATCGAGAAACGGCCAGTTCAGTTGCCAAAAATACACCGTTATTCCGGATATGAGCGCATCGCGGCGGAATCACCATTTCTTGACAGAACCTCACAACTGCCCAGAAACCCATAAAACCCAGAATTTACAATGGAGCCGGCTGCCAGGGTCGAACTGGCGACCTACTGATTACAAATCAGTTGCTCTACCACTGAGCTAAGCCGGCCGGAAACCTTGCGGCCTCGGGGCGGAGTATTCTCATTCAGGCGGCGGCGGAAAGCGTAAATTTCAACTGGAGCGCGGAATTTATTCCACCCGGCTGGCAAGAGCCTTCTGGAGCGCCACGTGGTAGTCCTTGCGCGAGAGTTCGTAGCCACCGAATTGAGTCAGGTGATCGGTCATCCACTGGGTGTCGAGCAAGGTGACGCCTTGTTCACGCAGGCGATCGACCAAGGTGACGAGCGCAATCTTTGAGGCATCCGTTTTTCGCGAAAACATGCTCTCACCGAAGAAGGCGCCCGGCAACGATACCCCATAAAGCCCACCTTGCAGGCCGTCCGCGTCCCAGCACTCGACCGAGTGGGCGTGGCCGAGGTCGTGGAGGGTGCAGTAGCTTTCTAGAATGACTTCGTCGATCCACGTTTCCTCGCGCGCGGCACAACCTAACATGACTTCGCGAAAGGCGGTATTCCAGCGGATTTCAAAAGGCTTGCGCTTCAGGCTTTTCGTAAGTCCGTGCGGGATGTGGAACCGATCATCGAGAGGAATCAGCCCACGATGCTCGGGGGAAAACCAGAGGATTTCGCCCTTCTCCGCCATGGGAAACACCCCGCGCGCGTAAGCTTCCAACAGAATTTCCGGCGGGATGATCTTCATGCGGATTGAGTGAGGAGGGTCGGATTTCAGCCGACCCGGGTGGGCCGAAGTCCCACCCTCCTTATCTGCTGATGATGGTGGCGAAGGCGTTGTGGTCGTGAATGCTCTCGTGGTTCACCGCTTTCACGGTGAAGGAGGCGACGCGCTTGTCGGCGCGCAGCAGGGCCGCGGCATTTCTAACAACATCTTCGACGAAGACGGGATTGTCGTAGGCCTGCATGGTGACGAAGCGTTCGTCGGTGCGCTTGAGCAGGGCGTAAAGCGGCGCGGAGCCGGATTTCTCGGCGACCGCGATCAGATCTTCGATGAGGATGAGTTCCCATCCACCCTTTTTCGCCTTCGGGCGGACTTCGAGCGTGACGTAGCCGCGCTGGTTGTGCGCGCCGTATTCGCTGATTTCCTTGCTGCACGGGCAGAGCGTGGTGACGGGGACGACCACACAAAGCACGAAGTCATCGACCTTACCGTTAGAAGTTCCTTTAAAAACGACATCGCAGCCGACCTTGGCAGGTGCGCCGGAAACGGGTGCCTTCTTCGTCACGAAGTAGGTGAACGCCACTTCGATGTGCGCTTCCTCGGCATCGAGGCGTTTTTTCAAATCATGCAGGATGTCCGGCAGTGTGCGCATGGTCACCTCGCCTTCGTGCTTGCTCAGCACTTCAAGGAAACGGCTCATGTGCGTGCCTTTGAAATGATGCGGCAGATGCACGGACATCGAGATCTTGGCCACGGTGGGAAACGGTTTGCCGTCCTGATCGAGCACCTGGATCGGGTAACGGAGATCGGAGACGCCGACCTGGTCGATGTCGAGACCCCGCGTGTCCGGGGTCGCCTGGATGTCGGGCAATGTGGATTTCTTGGGCATGAGTTAGAGATTTTTTTCGTATTCCGCCCATGAGGAGGACGTTTCCCAAACACGGACGCGGACAAGCCGCACGCCGGGAGCAAGGAGGTAGCGGGTATCGGTCCGAGCGGCATAGGCGGCAAGGGCTTTCTCCGTGTGGTCGAAAATCGTGCGGGCCATCAGCTCGGTGGTCGGATCCTGGTTTTCGAAACCGATGACGCGGTCGCCGTAACGCGACTTGAACTCCTGATAGGCAGGGTCCGCGGTGTTCATGCACAGCGCGTGATCGAAGGTATCGAGCCAATCGCCGACGGCGTCCTTGATGATCTTGAAATCACAAACCATCTGGTGCGAATCGAGCTCGTCCGCCTCGATGACGAATTCCACCTTGCGGGTATGGCCATGCGGAAACCGGCACTTGTCCGGATGCTTGGTGAGCATGTGGCCGTTTTCCACTTCGAGGGATTTGCAGATTCGGTAGGGCATGGTAAGAAGTTGAGAGTGGCTGGTTGAGTGTTGAGAGTTAGAGAAATGGCTGAATGCGAAAGTCTTTTCCGTCTCTCAACACTCAACTTTCAACTCTCAACTCAATGTCGGAAGTTCCGGAGTCTGCTCATACTTCGTGGGATCCGGCAAGCCGGCCAGCATGAATGCCTCGCGGCGCTCGACGCAGGTGCCGCAGACGCCGCAGTGGATTTCGCCGCCTTTGTAGCAGGACCAGGTTTCGGAAAAATCGATGCCGAGCTCGACGCCGCGTTTGGCGATGCCGGTTTTGTCGGTATCGATGAACGGGCGGAGGAGTTGGATTTTCGCGTAAGTCCCCTCGCCCATCGCGGTGGCCATGGCTCGCATGAAAGGCTCGCGGCAGTCCGGATAGATCGCGTGGTCGCCGGAGTGCGCGGCGATGACCAGACCTTCCGCTTCGACGCTTTCCGCGTAGCCGGCGGCGATGGCGAGCATGATGCCGTTGCGGAACGGGACGACGGTTTGCTTCATTGTCAGCTCGGCGTAGTGGCCGTCCGGGATGTCGCCGCCGGATTTGAGAAGGTCGGATTTGAAGAGCGTGTTCATGAAATCCAGCGGGATCACATGATGTGGGATGCCGTTTCTATCAGCATGCAGTTTTGCGAACGGGATTTCCTTCGCATTGTGCTTGGAACCGTAGTCGAAAGACAGGCAAGCCACCACCTCGTGCGTCCCGAGCACTTCGTAAAAAGCGGCGACCGAATCCATCCCGCCGCTCAAGAGCACGCAGACTTTCATGGACTTTCTTCCGGGTAAGTCGCCTCGGTCGTGAGCTGGATGCCGCCGCGCGGTGCGAATTCACCGCGCACGATGAGCTGCCGCGGCTTCAGCGCGGCCACCAGATCGTCAAGGATGCGGTTGACGATTTCCTCGTTGAAGGACGGTTGGTTGCGGAACGAGGCGAGGTAGTATTTCAGGCTCTTCGTTTCCACGATCGTCTCGCCCGGCACATAGCGGATCTCGATTTTCGCACTGTCCGGTTGGCCGGTCACCGGGCACAGCGAGGAGAATTCCGAAGTGTTGAGCGTGATCCAATACTTCCGGCCGGGACGCTGATTGGGGAAAATTTCCAACTTCGCCTCATCCGGGCTTGCGGGCAGGCGGCTTTCCTTCCCAAGCAGGGACAATTTCTCAAGATCTTCGCGACCGGGCATGGCCGGATTCTGAAACTCCAGCACGAAAGGTCGATTCCTTTTTCCCCGGAATCCGACGCCGCGGATTTCTCAATAGGGACCGCGAATATGCGCCCGGACCTCGCTTTGGTAAAATTCGCGCAAGGTCGCGTGGAGCTCGGGAGAAAGAACAGGAAGCGAGGAAACTCCGGCATTCGCGGTGACTTGCGACGGACGGCTGGCACCGGTGATGACGGTGGTCACGGCCGGATGATCGAGAATCCAGCGCTGCGCCATCTGCGCCATCGTGAGTCCGGGGGGCAAAAGGGGCTTGAGGGCGTCGGCGAGCACGACGGCCTTCTCGTAGGGAATCCCGGCGAAAGTCTCACCGACATTGAAGGCCTGGCGTCGCGATTGTAGTTCCGGTGATCGCTTTCCGGGAACGTGGTGCGGGTGGAAAAATTTCCAGCAAGCACGCCACTGGCTAGCGGCAGTCGCACAATGAGCGAGACGTTTTTCGCCAAGGCTTGTGGAAACAATTCCTCGATCGGCTTCTGACGGAAGAGATTGAAAATGATCTGCAACGAAGAGAGCCCGGGCTGATTCAAACATAACAGCGCTTCCTCCATCGACTCAACGCTGGCACCGAAGTGGCGGATCTTTCCTTCATCCCGAAGTTTCCCCAGCCATTCGAAAATATCGCCGCGGCGGAGAATTTCCATGGGCACGCAGTGGAGCTGGGTGAGATCAATGGTCTCCACACCAAGACGCTTAAGCGATGCTTCAGTGGCGGAGCGCACGGTTGCCTCGCTGTATTTGTCCGGATAGAGATCACCGGTGCGCCCGAGCTTGGTGGCGACAAAAATCCCACGGTCCGTCTGTTTGAGAAACCTGCCGATGAGTTCCTCGCTACGGCCGGAGCCGTAGACATCCGCCGTGTCGAAGAAATCCACGCCCGCGTCGATGGCGGCGGTTAGAATATCGAAACATGCGCGATCATCGATGGCTCCCCAGTCGGCACCACCGAGCTGCCAGCAGCCAAGACCGATTTCCGAAACCTGAATGCCTGTGCCTGCGAAGTCGCGCGTGTTCATTGGATATCCTACTGGGAAGACGGGTGAGGCGGCGGCGCACGCCGCCCGCTTTACAAATTATCGTTGGTAGGCTGACGCGGTTTTGAACGGGTCGTAGTACTTGCCTTCCCGTGTCGGCGCGTAAACAAATCCGAAGCGGTCCTTTTTGTCATCGACCGGCTCCAACAGGACACCCTTGATGTGCGCGGTTTCGTTATACTCTAGCAAAACCCTCGAAGTTCCGTTGATTCCCCACATGTTAAATCCTGTTCCGAAGATTCCGCCTTTGGGAAAAAGATTGGTCAGGCCCGCCATGGCGTGGAAGCAATTGATAGCGGTATGATTCTCCCGCGTCAGCCGGTCGTCGGCCCGATATTTCAGGGTCCCCCCTTCGAGCAGGCGCAGGCGCTTCACGGCCAGGTCAAATCCGTCCTTGCTGATCTCATAAGGTCCCCACATGCACACCGCGTTTTTCACATTGACGGCCAACTTGATCGTTTCCTCCAATGTGAAGCTTCTCCCAGTCACCATAGGACACTGGTTCCAAGTCGGAAAAATGCGGGCCCCGAAACCCTTGAAAACGCAGAGATTGGGATTGGCCGAGAAATCAGCTGGCAGCCAGCTGATGGTGAACGCCTGGAATTCCCGGTCCTTGTAGGTCCGCGTCTTGATCCCTGCGATCAGCTTGGGTTGTTTGTTGTCGGCAAGCACCCGGATCACCGTCATGAACGAGTGCGAGTAGCCCGGGTCATTGCCCTTGTTCTGATAGGCAAAAGGAATGATGAAATACCGATCCCGAGTATTCTTCCCTTCCCCGAGGCGGGCCAGGATCTTGACTTTGATGTGGTTGGTGATCTGCTGATAGAGAGGCACCTCGTAGTTTGTGAAATCGGCATTCGGTTTATCAAACAAACCGGCCTGGGCCACGAACGACAGGGCGAGGAACAGAACACCCGCCAGGAAAATCCGGGCAACGGGAGGGACGCACCGAACGGCCAGCGGCCTCGCGGGCTTCGGAATTTCAGCAACGGGATGAGTTTGCGCGGAATAATCGTTCATGACAATCGTGGTTTGGATTGGGAATGCGACAGCACCGAATTCTCTATCGGATCGGGCGGCATCCTCTCTTCCACAGACCGCGTGCGCAATTCAATTTTACAATCCCCCCGGCCGGATTACCGGATTCTCATGTCGGAGCGAACGGCCCCCGGCCGATCAGCCCGGCGGGTTGATATTTTTCAGACCTTCCGCGGTAAAATCGTGGTTGTCGTAGGTGATCCCGTGCCTGAGCTTGGAGCCCTCGACGTCGGTGGAGGAACCTTTTTGCACGTCCTGGATGGTGAGATTGGCAGGGACGTTGCGGTTCGTGTCGTCGTTGGCAACGTTCCTTGTATCGATCTTGCGGACGACGGCTCCAGACGGGAGGTATTTCTCAACGCGCATCGGAACGACGCGCTTCATGTCGATCCAACTGCGCACCGCGGTCGAACCGGATCGGGATTCGAGAACCTGACAGCTCACCTTGTTCACAACCTCGGCACCGACAATCTTCTGACTACTCCAGGCGAAGAAATTTTCCAGAACATCCGCATACGACAATGAAGTGCCGAGAAGCGATTCCTTCATCTGCCCTGCCGTGAGAGTTCGGACCTTGTCAGGCGGCGTGAAAACGGTGCCGGACATTTCGCCGCCGGATTGTTTCAGCAGCACCGCCTCGCCGGCGCGTTCCTTCGGCCAGAGGACTTGGTAAACCACTTCCGTGGAATTGGCCGTACGGCGCTGCTTGACCTGGAGCTGAAGAGTGAATTTCGCACCATCGCCCGATTTCCCGTCCATCTTGACCCGCGCGTAGGACGAGCCGTCTTGCTGGATACCGGCGAGTTGCGCGGCGAGTGCTTTCCCATCAGCTTCCTGCGCGGAGGCGGGAGAAACGAGGGCGACGAAGGTGGTGAGCAAAAAGAGGGATTTCATGGATTTCAGAGGGTTAGCCCTGCATCGCGAGACTCGGCTTGAGCCGGGAGCTGCGCCAGGCAGGGTAGAGTCCGCTAATGACGCCCACGATCACCGAGATTGCCACTGAAATCGCCATCAGGCGCGGGCTGAGGTCCGGTTCCAGCAGGCCGTGGATGGCAGGCAGGGTTTCGAGGACCTTGACGGCCACCGAACCGATCAATACTCCGGTGACACCGCCGAGGAAGCCGAGCAACGCCGACTCCAGCAACACCATACGGATGATGCGCGACCGCCTCCAGCCGATGGCGAGCAGGATGCAGATTTCCTGTTTCCGCTCAAAGACGGTCATCAGCATCGTGTTCATCACCCCAAGCACGCCCACGATCACCGCCAGCAGCGAAGTCCCCCAGCTCATGGCGCTGATGAATTTATAGGCCTGGCTGTTACCCACGTTTTCACCCGCGGGCAATGCCTTCGCTTCCGTGACCACCTTGTTGATCTCAACACACAGCTTTTTGACAGACTCCTCGCCGCTGCCGGGGGTGGCCCGGACATCGACAACATTGATTTGATTCTGACTCCCTGAAATTTCCTGATAGAGCTGAAGGGAAAGGATCACCGAACCGTTTTCCACCAGAGCACCACCATCGACGATGCCGACGACCGTCAACTCGCGGGCGTCGATCTGGATGGGATCGCCGATTTTTTTCGCCAATACTTCGGCCGCATTTTGACCGAGCACCACGACAGGCTCCATCGCGTCCTTCGGCATCCTGCCGGATAGAAGCTTGAGATTATCCCATGAAAAACCACCCCACTCGCGGGAGGAAACGATCATCATGGACGAGGACTCGATACTGGTGAGATCGACGAAAATCGAACAAACCGCCGCGACTCCGGGAATCGCGGCTACGCGGTCGCGCACCGCAGCATCGAAAGGCTTCGGCGCGAGGCCGCTGCCCATGGTGCTGACGACGATGTCAGTGCCGCGCGCCTTCATCCCCTTCGCCCAACTTTGCTCAAAACCGCGCGAGATTCCGACCAATGCGACCACCGCCGCAATCCCGATGGAGATTCCGACAAGCGTCAGCCCGGTGCGGACGGGCCGGCGCAGAAGTCCGCGCGCGATGATGGTGAAAAAATTCATAATGGCGGGTTGCTGTCGGAAATGACCCGGCCATCCATCATGTGGATGACCCGCGAGGCGCGGGCTGCGATAGACGGATCGTGGGTGATGAGGACCATCGTCATCCGATGCTCGCGATGCAGGCTGACGAGGAGATCGAGAATGTGATGGGCGTTTTCGCTATCGAGGTTTCCGGTGGGCTCGTCCGCTAACAGAACAGAAGGCCCATTGGCCAGGCTCCGGGCGATGGCGACGCGCTGGCGTTCGCCCCCTGATAGCTTCGTGGGAAAGTGATTGATGCGATGTTCCAAGCCCACGGATTTCAACAAACTGACAGCGTGATCCTTTCGCTCCGAAGCGGGGCGGTCGGTTTCAAACATTGGCAGCTGCACGTTCTCCACGGCGGTGAAAGTCGGCAGGAGGTGGAACGCTTGGAAAATGATGCCGATCTCCCGCGCGCGGTAGGCTGCGGGATCCGCCAAATCCGGAAGTGATTTCCCGCGGTAATTCAAAGTTCCCTCACTCGGCGAATCAAGCGCACCGAGCATCTGGAGCAAAGTCGATTTCCCACAGCCACTCGGACCGGCGATGGCCACGAATTCGCCTTGGTTGATCCGGAAGTCCACGCCGCGCAGGGCCTGCACGCTGCCGTCGTCATAATCTTTTTTGAGTCCCCTCACCTCAAAAATAACGTCCTCGTTTTCGGAGGATTTTGAAATGGGTGCGGATTGATTCATGATGGAAAAGAGTCGAAATTCATCAGTTGGCTTTCAGGATTTTCGTCACGGCGTTGACCGTCGCCGGCCTCTCAAGGCAGCCGTGTGGATAGGGCACGATCACTTCCGAAACGGCCCCGTCCAAGTGCGCGCTCGAATAGGGCACGATGCCGTCGCTGCCATGTTTGAAATCGAATTGCCCGCGGGTAGCGATGATGGTGTGAAAAGGAACTCCGATGGGCCGTTTCTCCAGCGCCTCGAAGAACGGATGCTTCGTTGATAGATTTTCAGTCCCGCCCACGCCGTGATCCGAGAACGAGCGCAATTCCGGCTGCACGAACGTTAGAGGCAGCGCCGCGAGTTCTTCCAAGCCTTTTTTGGCAGTCTTCGGCAGGAACAGAATGAGGTCGATGGCAGCGCGATAAAATCCGACGTCCGCAAGCTTGCTCCCCCGGTGCGGAGTGCCGATGAATACGACCAACTTGACGTCCGGTTCGCGTTTGAAAAACAAGGAACCCATCAGCATCTGCCGCGTTTGGGAATCGATCTTGCGCGACACCTTCTGTGGAGAAGCGGTGAAATAGGCTTTCCAGAAATCGTCGCCGGAATCGATCGTCTGCATTCTCGATACCAATCCGCCCATGCTATGCCCCACCAGCACGATCCGGCCGAATCCAGCATCACGATGCCCCGGGTCCAGCGTATCTCTCGCACTCTTGAGGAGTTCCCGAAGGCGTGCGGCCGTTGTAGGAATGGGCAAACTGCTCGGATATTTGAAACACACCGGCTGATAGCGTTTGCGAAGATCCGGATCCGCCAGCATGGCATTCACCGAGTTCTTCCAAACATCCGGCCCGCAAAGCAGTCCGTGCACGTATACGACCGGCACCTTGGACGGGTCGTAGCGGTTGAGCAAAAACAGTTGCGATTCTTGTTCGCCCGATGCCGATGGCTTGAGCGCCGCGATACCCGTGTCGTCGGCATCCGCGTTGGTCAGCGACAACTGAAGAGGCGCAGTCAGATTCTCCGCCATTCGCCTGGAACTCCCGCCGACCGACACCTCTGACACCACCATCGGATTGTAAAACCGGAGCCTTGCCTCAGCCGGGCGTCCGGATGCGACTGCTGGAAACTCAAGCACCGCCGTTGCGGGTAGAAACTCCCCGGTCGGCGGATGAAACGGCTGAGCAACCCGGCGGGCGTCGTCCTGCTGCAGCACCACAGGCACTCCGATTCCATCGCGCGCCACCACCTGGTCAAACCCGCTCAATTTCACATCGTCGGCGAGCTGGCACCGGTTGAATTCAGTGAGTGAGAATGTTCTCGCCATGGCACCTTGCGCGGGTGCGTCGAAGGTAATTGACCAAGGATGTTTTCCCTCCAACGGAATCGCTTTTCCCCAAATGTCGGTCCCTTCCTTCGCACGGAGGGATTTCACCACCGTGACCACCGCCCGGTCGTAGCGTTCGCGGGCCTGCCTCGCGGCAAATGAACGTGGTGATTTTTCCGCCATGATATTCCAGGCCAGACGTGCCTGTTCCAAATTTTCGGCGACGTCCGAAACCTGAGCTTCCCTGTAACCCGATACCAGTGAGGTTACCCGGCATGCGGGTAGAGTGCCTAGCGATACGCCTATCAGCAGGACGGAGAAGAATCGTGTCATGTAAAGAAGTCGGAGCCGATAATCGCAGCGTTCAGAGTGATCGGCAAATCAAGGAGCATGCCTAGTGTTATCTAATTTACCGAACACGCCCCTCTCCCTTCACTCCTATCGGGGAAGTCCGGGCACCCGTTTGCCGAGGAACAAGGGCGCCACCTGATCGCGGATGAACTCCATTTTCACGTTGTTGAAATGACGTCCGTAATCCCCGTCCTTCTCCATCGCGGCGGTCCAGGGAATGGTGATGATTTTCTCGGCATAGAGCTTGCGGGTCGCCGCCGTGGTGCCGTGGGGAAGTACGAATCCCGTGATTCCGGCGCCCGGATCATCGAATTTGCGATCCGCCGTGCCCGAGAATGGCATAAGGAAGTCGAGCATCCGGTCACGGGTGGAAGTGTAAACATAGACGTGACCCCTGACCCGCTTGAGAGCCTTGGTGAGATCGTAGTTGCGGCTGATCGACGTGCCTAGCAGCACTATATCGTTCACTTGAACCGACTCGGGAAGGTCTTCGAGGGCGAAAATGGCGACAGCGGTTCCAGCCGAGAATCCCAGGATGTCCAAGGGAGGATTCGGGTATTCGTTCACATGACTGACGATCCTCGACGCCGCTTCCTTTGCCTTGGCGCGCTTAAATTTCACGCTGGCGTCCTGGTCCGCCATTAACCCGTCTCCGGTTTCCCAAGTAAACATCTCGCCGGCTCCCGGATAGCCACCCGCGAGCAAGCCGTCCCTGACTCCTTCCGCCCAGTTCTTCTTGGCCGTGCCTCCGCCCGCGCCGTCGAAGTAGTAGAGGTAACCATGGTCCATGCGCTGGGCGCGGTCAGGCAGTTGCTCGGGGATTCCGACCGGGGCGGCACACCCCACGACACCTACAGCGAGCACGGATGCTAACAGACGAACAAGGGAAACGGGATGGGGCGAAATGGTTTTCATGGACTCTTGTTTACCAAGGCAAGCCTGCAAGTGGCCGACCGGCAAGCGTCAATGTCAGAGATACCATATAACGAGGTCGTTCCCTCCATCCTGCTATGATTTTTCGAACACCTCGACATCATAAATGTGGCCCGATCCCGCCAGGTGGCGCGAACGGAAATTCAACGGCGCGAGAAGGTTCAGGAGATGCGTGCGATCGCGGAAATCAAAGCGCTTTCCGAACAACTCTAGGATTCTGATGGAAGCATGGTCGCGGTAGGTATTGATGATCAGGCTGCCGCAGCAAGTCGTCATTTCCCCGAGCCGTGCCGCGAGATCCCGCGCGGTGACAGACTCCTCGGGTTCATGGAGCATGAGCCTTTGTTCCGTCGTTCCGTGCGAGCCACCTTGAAAATATTCCAAAATCCCGATGGCGGTGACGATGTCGTAAGGTAGGTGGAGTACTTTCACCCGTGGATCAGGTCCTTCGAAAACATCTTCAGGCACCGCAAAAATCCCGTAGTCATGTCCGGCAAGGTTATGGGTGTTGAGAGTGCTGGCCAGTTTTGCCAGCAGCCGGTTGGATTTCTCCGAGTTCGCCGGGTCCCGATCGGTAATCACGGCGGTGATAAATTTTGGATCAAACCCATCTCTAACTAATTTGTCATAGACGAGGATTAGGCTTAGCCCGGTGCCAGCCGCCACTGCCTTGATGCGGACGGATTCCCCGCGGCCCAGCAGCCGCTTCGCAGCCTGATAGGTCGCTCGGGTCTCGTGGATGAAGCGGACTTGCACATCCTTGGCTTGCACGGAATCCAGGAAAATCCGATCCCAGACACCGCCATTTTTCCGAATCTCCGGAGAGAGCATCATGTAGGGGCCGTTCATAGGGTCGCCCCCTTCCACCAGCGCGGCAGATTGCTGGCAGGAGGAAGTCAACAAGGCCTGCGCATAAGGGTGCCCTGACTGCTCCATCAAGCGGTTCCTGAAAAGCGTGACATCGCCGCCGGCCTCGTCCTTGGACTTAGACGACCGTGTCGTCCACTGCACGACCTTTTGGGAAACGCGCCCTAGGAAAAGATTCTTCTTGCAGGCTGGCTGGGCTTCACAGTCATGAAAGATCACTTGGCTCAAGCTGGCCACAATGGCCTCCGCCAACTCGGGCCGACCCGTCGCATACAATGCTGCGACTGCGCTCATCGGTCCGAGGTTTTGCATGGCAGGAGGTGTCGGAGGCTATTTCAAATCGCCGATCGCGGCAGGAGCGAAATCGGCGTCGGTGAATTTCACATCATGTTTGACACTGGAGCCTTCGATGATGGTCGGCGTGCCGAGGTCCGCACCTTGGACGGAAAAACTCGCGGGAACCTGATGTCCGTCGTCATTCTTTGCCACCCGGGTGGTCAGGACGCGGCGTTCCAATTTCCCGGAACTGCCATATTTGTCCACACGCAGCGGAACCATGCGCTTGAGGTCGATCCAGCTTTGGACTTTCGAGTAAGGGCTCGGGCTACCACCGGGCTTGGACTCGAGAACCTGGCAGGAAACCCGGTCCACCACTTCAGTCCGGAGGATAGCCTGGTCATCCCAGTTGTAGAAATTCTCTACCAGATCCTCATAAGACAGGTCACTGCCGAAAATGCCGGCCTTGAGGTCGGTGGCGGTGAGATTTTTCAGCGTGTTAGACAGGGTCAACAAGTTTCCTGACGTCGCGCGACTCCCGGATTTTTTGAGCAGAAACCCCTCGCCCTTGCGGTCCTTCGGCCACATTACCTGATAGACCAGCTCGGTCGTCGAGACGGTGCGGCGTGACTTGATTTGCAACTGGAGCACGGTCTTGGACGAGGTTTCCATCTTCAGCCGCACCACCGAGTTGCCATCCTGGATACCGGCACCAAGGGTTTTCGCGAGTTCCTTCGCGGACGGAGCGGGGTCCTGCGCGGAGGCACTCGAAATGATGGCTGTGGCTGCGACGAAAAGACTACCGATGGATCGAATTGAAAGTTTCATAGATAGGGTTTGGGTTTAGGCTTGCAGCGCGAGGCTAGGTGACAGGCGCGAGCTGCGCCACGCGGGATACAATCCGCTGACAATGCCGACGACGACTGCGATGCCAATGGAGATGAGCATCAGCTTCGGGCTGAGGTCTGGCTCGAGAAATCCACTCACGCCGGGCGTGGCCCCCAGAATAATCAGGCCGAGCGCGCCCAGCGAAACGCCGACGACTCCACCGAGAAAACCTAACAAAGCGGACTCGCACAGCACCATGTAAACGATGCGCCGCTTCCGCCAACCGACTGCCAGCAGGATGCCGATCTCGTGGGTTCGCTCGAAAACCGTCATCAACATGGTGTTCATCACGCCGAGAACCCCCACGATGATCGCCAACAGCGCGGTGCTCCAGCTCATGGCTCGTGCCACTTGGAATCCCTGGCTGGTGCCGACCACCTCGCTGGCCACCATTGCCCGACCTTCAGGGAAGATCACATGGATGTCCTTGCTCAACAGATCCATTTCCGGCTTCGGCAATTCCGGCGTCACCCGGATATCGATAAAATTGACTTTCCCCTCATTTCCCGTGACCTCCTGCATCACGCCCAGCGGTAGGAAGATCGTCCCATTCTCCACCATCGCCTGACCATCGACGATGCCGACGACTGCGAGTTCCTCGGTCTCGATCTGCACGGTGTCCCCCACTTTTTTCTTGAGCACTTCCGCAGCGATCTTGCCCAGCACCACGGCTTTCTCGCTGCCGTTAGCAGGCATCCGTCCGTCGATCAGCTTGAGCTTGTTCCATGCGAATCCACCCCACTCGCGGCCGGAAATCATCATGATAGGCGCATCCTCCACACTCAGCATCTGCATCAGGACCGAGGTAGTTTCCGCAACCCGCGGGAGTTTTGAAACCTTCTCCTGCAACGTTTCGTCGAATACCTTGGGCATCAGGCCGCCGCTCATGTTGCTGACGACCATGTCCACGCCCACGACATCGAGTTGTTTGGTAATTCCCTTCTCATACCCCCACGCCATCCCGACCAAAGCCACGACAGCGGCGATGCCGATGGAGATACCGACCAATGTTAGACAGGTACGGACGGGACGCCGGGTCAGACTGCGGAGGACAATGGTGAAGAATGTCATTTCAAAAAAATTATCAGTTAGAGTTCGCGAGCCGGTCGGAAATCACGACCCCGTCCTTCATCTGGATGATCCGGGACGCACGTTCGGCGACCGACGGGTCGTGCGTGACAAGCACCAGCGTCACCCCCAACCGATGGTGCACTTCCACCAGCAGGTCGATGATCTGGACGGCACTCACACTGTCGAGGTTTCCTGTCGGCTCGTCCGCCAGCAGTACTGAGGGATTGTTGACCAGACTGCGGGCAATGGCAACCCGCTGCCGCTCACCGCCGGAAAGTTCGGATGGAAAGTGACTAAGACGATGGCCAAGGCCCACGGATTCCAACAGTTCGGTGGCCCGCGTCTTGCGTTCGGAGCGGGATGCCTTTCCTTCGAACATCGGGATCTGGACATTCTCCAGCACGGTGAAGGTGGGCAGAAGATGAAACGACTGGAAGATGATACCGACCTCATGGGATCGGTAGGCAGCATGATCTTCAAAGTCGGGAAGCGACTTGCCGCGATAGTTCAATTTCCCCTCACTTGGCTTGTCGAGCGAGCCGAGCATTTGCAATAGCGTGCTCTTGCCGCAGCCGCTTGGACCGATTATAGCGACGAACTCTCCCTGCCGGATTTCCAGATCCAAGCCCCTCAACGCGACCACTTTTCCGTTGTCGAACTGTTTTTTAAGACCGATGGCCTCATAGATCAATTCTCCGGTTTTTTTCAAAGCAGCGTCGGCCATCGAGGGAAGTTACACGAAGATACCCACCCGTCCAACGGTATGATCTCAAACTCAGGCCTCGGGCCAGTGGCTGCCTGACTTGGGATCAGAAAGATTGCGCAGCAGGTGCATCATCGCGGAGCGGTAATTCGGAAATGGCGGGATATCGCCCTCCTCATCCGGATCCAGCAAAGCAGTGTGTTTCGGAAGTTTATCGTACGGTAGCGCCATCTTGACGTGATGGATGCCATGCAGCGGTTCATGAAGCAGGGTCAGGGACAAGAGGCGGCCGGACCAACTGTCCGCCACGATGCTACGGGTCGCACTTCGCGCCGTGTGCCCTTTCAAACCGACGTGTTCGATGTATTTCCGCCAGCTCTGGAGGTTTCCGGCAATCACCCCGGGAATCAGGAAAACCCAAAGATAATAGTCCCAGATGTGGAGGAAGCTGACCGTGGAAAAAATGAGGATCCACACGACGACGACAAGCGCGTACTCCATCCAGATGCGGCGGCGGACCCGCTTGTTCCTGATGAATGAATCCTTTTGCAGGAAGACCCGGAGAAACAGGAAGGGAGTGAAAAGAATACCGAAATTCAGCTCGAGAAATGCGGCGAGGCGGCGAGTCCAGCGCGGTGTGCCGACAGTGACGAATGGCCACAATTCCACATCGCGTTCGGTGGCGAGGTGCGAGTGGTGTTTCTGGTGGGCCGCGCGGTAGAGCGAAAAACTCATAAAGCTGAAGGTCCCGATGATGAGGCCATCCGCCTCGTTCAGGAAACGGCTCTTCCGCAGGTGGCCGTGGGACGCCTCGTGGAATCCGACGAGGATCCCATGCATGAAATGACTGGCGAGCAGGACCAGCGGCACACACAACCAGTAAATGCCGTAGTAGTAGGCGAACCCCAGCGCGACCTGGCTCACGGTGAGCGAGGCGCTGAGCAAGGGAAACGCTGCTCGGGTAACCCAGTGCGTATTACCGTGATCCTCTTCGGTCGGTGCCACGACAGGTGGCACCGAGTCATTTTCAAATGTGGAAGGAGAGTTCATTGTGTTAGACTATGAGCGCCTCAGCCCGGCCTGCGGGATTTTTGCAAGCGCTCCTCAACACCGCCAGGAACAGGTCGTTCAGCCCGCCGATGGTTTCGGCGGTGAACCTAAACGGCTTGTAAAGCCAGACAACTTCTAATTCGTTGCCTATTTCAGTTAGCTCGCACGCGAGGTCGAAGCGGGCAGTGCCGGTGGAACGCATGCGGACTTTGGTGGAAATGCTCGGCATCGAGACGTCAGGCACCGGGTGGTTCTGGAGTGCGAAACGCACGTCGAAGATCGAATGCACCCCTGCCCCGCAGGTCTCGGCCACGGCGGCGGCGAGCTCGGCGTAGGGCATCGCGTTGGCGAAGGAATCGAGCGTCGATTCCGCGACTTGTCGCAGGTGGTCGGAAAAACTCAGCGTGGGATCGACCTTGCCGCGCAGTGGGACGACGCCGGCATAGTAGCCCATCGTATCGCGGGCGGCCTCTTTATTACGGTTTGCCACCGGCGTGCCGACGAGGATGTCATCCTTGCCGGTCCATTTGGAAAGCGTGATTTGGAAAGCGGCTAACAGCGTGCTGAACAGCGTAGTGCTGTGGTCCTTGGCCAAGCCGCGGATCCCGGCGATCAGGTCGGGAGGGATCCCGGTAACCCAGCGCTCCAACGGTGCGGGTTCGGGTACGTCGTTCCAGATCCGGCTCGAGCCGGCGAGGTGGGATCTCCAGAACTCCGCGCGCTCGGCCAAGAGCGTGGGGTTCCAGAGCGCGCGTTCGGCGGCGGCCCACTCGGTGTAAGTTTGGACGACCGGCGGCAACGAGTTTTTCAGTCCCATCACTCCGACAGCAACCGCCTTTTTCAGGCCGCTCAATCCCATGACGTAGGCGGTGCAGAGATCTTGGGTGAAGACGCCCAGCGACCAACCATCAGCGATGGCGTGGTGGAAACAAAATGCCAGCACGTGATTGTTAACCCCCCTACGTATCAGCCGCACCCGGTGAAGCGGGCCTTGTAACAGATCAAGGGGCTGGCGATAGGTTTCCTGGATCAACTCCTCCAAATCCTCGCCCGCTGCCAGCTCGTGGAAACCCAGAGCGGCAGTGCCCGTGGCGCGTATCATCTGCAACGGGCGATCCTTGCCGGGGAGAAACGTGATCCGCAGCGCCTCGTGTCGGGCGACCACCCCTTGCAGCGCAGTTAGGCACTGCTCGTGCGTGAGCGGTCCCTTGATCTCAAGGATGCCGCAGATGTGATTCCCGGGATCCGCCACCGCAACCGGCGAGTTTTCCCACAATTCACGCTGCGGCAATGTCAACGGCTGGAGGCGGGCCTCTCCGCTTTCCAGCCATGATTTGAATTGAGCTCTTACGTCCTGCGACATCAGCGGACTCAGTTCTTGCCGGCAGAGGCTCCCTCGCTGACACCGCCAAGCAGGAGGTCGAGGTCATCGTCGGAAATCGAATCGAGGTCCAGTTCCGAGGTTTCGACAACCTCGGCGACCACCTTGGCTTTCGGCGCAGAGTCAGAATCACCACCCATTTGTTCGGCGATGAGCGTTGCAATCTGGCCGATGGTCCGCGCCCGCATCAAACTGGTCGGTGGCAGCGCGACGCCGATGGAACTTTCCAACATCGTCTCGATTTCCACGCCCATCAGCGAGTCGAGGCCAAGGTCGGTTAGAGGTTGATCTTCGCGCAGACTGTCCGGCTTGACCCGCAGCACCGCACCGACCACATCGCGAACGGCCTCGCCGATGACGCCATTGCGATCTTCCGCCGAAGCGGCTTGGATCTTGGCGCGCCAGTCGTTGCCGCCACCGCCGGCTTCCTGCGTTTCCACGCCTGCGGCGAAGATGCGTTCGACCAGCGGATTGTCCTGCATGCCGCGGAACGATTGCCGCCATTTCGCCCAATCCACGCGGATCGCGGCGACCTGGGTGGCGTGGGCGGTGAGGAAGGATTCCATCAACGACGTCACTTCGGCCGGCGCCAACGCGCCGGTGCCTTGGCGGGCGAGGAACTCGGCGACGCGTTCGTTGCGGGCGACGTAGCCTTCGCCACCGAGCACGCCCCAGTTGATCGCCAACGCGGGAAGTCCCAGCGCACGGCGATGGTGGGCAAGCGAATCGAGGAAAGCATTTGCCGCCGCGTAGTTGCCTTGGGCCGGGTTTCCAAAAATGCTCGATACCGACGAGAACATCACGAAGGCGTCCAGATCCATGTCCTGCGTGGCTTCGTGCAGCAACCAAGCGCCGTGGGCCTTGGGAGCCATGACCGTACGGAGCCGCTCGGCGGTCAGCGCCGCGAGCGGGGCGTCGTCGATGACCATCGCGAGGTGGAAAATCCCTTTCAGCGGGATGTCGGCGGCGCGGATTTCGGAAATCAGGCCTTCCACGTCGGATGGCGATCCGATGTCCGCCTTGATGACTTTGGTCTCGATGCCGCGGGCGGCGAGGCTTTCGACGAATTCCACGGTCTCCGGGGTGGAGGCACCGCTCCGGCTGCTGAGGACGAGGTGACGCGCACCGGCCGTGACCAGCCATTCGGCGAGCACGCGGCCAAATCCGCCCAGACCACCGGTGATGAGGTAGGCCCCACCCGACTTGATTTCGAAGTCCGGCAACGGCGCTTCGCCCTTGCGGACGATGAATGGATCGGCGAATCCGACCACCACTTTGCCGGTGTGCTTACCACCTGCCATGAGTCGGAACGCGGCGTCGATTCGGCTCGCCGGGAAGGAACGGAATGGCAACGCGGTGAGCGCGCCTTGATCGACCAGGTCGGAAACCTGGGCGAGCAGGTCGCGGGTTTTTGCCTCATCACCAGCGAAAATCGCGTCCATGGCGATGACGTGGAACGAGGAATTCCGGCGCAGTCCCCACAGCGGGATGCGGGAGTTCATGTAAATGTCGCGCTTGCCGATTTCGAGGAAACGGCCGGACTCTGCTAGACAAGAAAGTCCCATCGGGATGGCCTCGGCGGCGAGCGCGTTGAGCACGACATCCGCGCCGCGGCCGTCGGTGAGTTCCATCACGGACTCGGCGAAATCGCCACGGCGGGAATCGATGACGTGCTTGACGCCCAACGTTTTCAGCAGTGCGCGCTTGGTCGGGCTACCGGCAGACGCGATGACATTGGCGCCCAAGTAGTGGGCGATCTGGATCGCCGCCATGCCGACCCCGCCGGCACCGGCGTGGACGAGGATGGTTTCGCCAGCCGTCATGCGGGCGACGTTGTGCAGCGCATACCATGCGGTCATGAAGACGACAGGCAGAGTGGCGGCTTCTTCGTAGGAAAGCCTGTCCGGCATTTTCCGCATGTCGGCGGCGCGGGCCAACGTGTGGGTCGCTAGACCAAACACAGCGAGTCCGAATGCCTTGTCTCCAACAGCAAGGTGAGTGACACCTTCACCAATCGCGATCACTTCGCCCGCCACTTCGTCGCCGAAGATCCGTGCATCGGCCGTTTCTGCGGGATAAAGTGCGAGCGCTTTGAGCACGTCGCGGAAATTCATGCCCGCCGCTTTCACTTGGATCAGCACTTCTCCCGGCGCGCAGGCTGGCAGCTCGAATGGCGTGAAATGCAGGCTGTCGAGCACGCCCCGTTCGCGGGATTCGAGGCGCAGCGGCACGGTCGCATCGAGCCGTTGTTCGCGATGCGCGAGGCCACGGCTGATGCGTTGGACGTAGCGGGCCTCGCCGCGCAAGGCGACTTCGCGCTCTGTGTCGGCGTGGGTGAGTTCGCTCCAAAGCAGGCCCTTATCGGCGGCCGATGCTTCAGTCGGCAAGTCGATGCCGCGGCAGGAGAAATTCGGATGTTCGCCGAGGATGACCCGGAAAATCCCAATAGCCGGGGCCTGCGCCACGTTGGTGGCACCCATGGTTTCGCCAGCCGGTTGGGCACCGCGGGTGATCAGGTCGAAGCGGATCTTCGAGTTCGCCATGGTTTGCTCCAAGGCGTGGGTGAGGTGCAGCAACGAGTCGATGCCCATCAACGCGTCGTTCTCGGTGGTGCCTGTTTTTTCGTCGAGCGTCCAGAGATAGACGAGATGCTCCGGCGGCGCTTCTTTGAGCAGCTCAGCGTAGAGCAGCTTCCAGTCTTCCGGCTCTTGGTCACGGACGGTGAAGCTGTCGGTGCCGGTGGAGGCGAACTTGTCGCCACGGCGGACGATGCGGCAGCGGGATCCGGCGGCAGTGACTTGCGCGGCGACGTCCGCTCCAACTCCGGCTTCGTCGGCGAAGATGACCCACGAGGATTCGACGGGAGCTTCCACTTCGGAAATTTCGGCGACGGCTTGGCCGGCTTTGCGACCGAGAATTCCGACCTGGCCTTCACCTTCGGGGCCATGGAATCCTGAAATCGAGGTCGTTTCGGCAAAGCCGACTTCCTTCAGCGCGGCTTCCCATTGGTCACGCTGCATCAGCGGTTGGTCGGGCCGCAGGTCGCGGTCCGTGAGGTGCCACCAGCCTTCGGTGAGGCCGAAAACCGCTTCCGTCCAGAGCGACGGCGAAGCAACGTCCATGAACATCAAGGTGCCGCCCGGAACGAGCAGATCATTGAGCATTTTCAACGTCACACGAACATCGGCCACGGCGTGAAGCACGTTGGTGCCGACGATGAAGTCGTAGGAACCTGCCTCGAAATCTTGGTCCGCGAACGGTTTTTCAAGGTTGAGGACCTTGTATTCCACTTCCGGGAAGGCGGCGAGTTTCTGGTTCGCAGCGGTGAAGAAGCCTGCCGATACGTCGGTGAAGGTGTAGCTGTGGACGCCGCGCTCCAGCAGCGGCAGCAGTTGCGCCGCGAGACCGGCGGTGCCAGCTCCGACTTCGAGGATTCGCAAGCCACGGCCTTCCGGTTGGTGGCGGGCAGCTTCCTGCACGCCCTTGGCGATGCTGACCATCCAATGGCTGGAAAGCAGGCCGTCGCCGTAGAAATGATCGAGAAGTTCGGCATTGGTGCCGCCGAAAAGGACATGCACGGCATCCGTTTCACCGGTCAGGATGGCTCCGAGTTCGCCGCAGGAAGACGCGCAAAGGAGAGCTTCCGGCAAATGCCCTGGATAATCGTTGATAAATGCGCGGAGCGCTCCTTCAGCGGAATCCGCAGTTTCGACAAATTCGGCGGTCGGCGTGTATTTCCCGTCTTTGGTGGTAAGCAGGCCGCGATTGGCGAGTTTGTCCATCAAGCGTCCGAAAACCTTGAGCATCAACGGCGCGATTTTCAGTGACTCGGCGGAAAACTCACCACTGACGCCCATCTTACGCAGGCCGTTGGCGACTTGAACGGCGGCGAGATCGTCCTCGGCAGCCATCACGCCTTCTATATTTGTGCGTCCACGCAGGCCGATGACTTCGTCGAGCGCCACTTTCGCGACCTCGCGGAGTTGGGTCAGCGGGACGATGACTTGCGGCGCGACCGCCACAGTCGGAACGGTGCGTTCCCAATCGACATTGTAAACCAAATCGCGGCTGCCACCGGACGCGCCCGGGCGGCGAGCGGCAGTCATACTGACGGCGCGGAAACCGTCGATAAGCACGCACGGATGACCAGCGTCATCATAAATACCGACTCGGCCTTCGATGAGTTCCTCATTGAAATGCAACACCTTGGCGCGGATTTGGGCCGAGGCTCCTGGCGAGCGCAGGAACAGGATGCGGGCGAAACGCACTGGCAGTTTCATCTTCGCCTTACGGTCCTCGACGGTTTTCGAACCAGCGGAAAACACGTGTAACGCGCCATCCATGAGCACCGGGTGCAGCGCGTATTCGGAGGCGCGGCCCGCGATGTTTTCCGAAAGGGAAACCCGGCCGGCAGACTTGCCATTTCCTGCGGCGAGTTCGCGCACGGGCTTAAACTCATCGCCGTAGCGAAGTCCAAGGTCGCTCATGTGGCCATAAAACGCGCCGACGCCTTCTTCTTCGAGATCGGCATCGGGTGCCGCGAGCATGGAATTTCCGAACGACGACTCGGTGCGCTCGCTGCGCAGCGAACCGATGACGTGAACCGACCAGGTCGAGGTTTGGTCGAATCGGCTTTGGATCGTGAAAGTGCGTTCGGCAGGCTCGTAGGTGAGCTCGATAGTCACCGCAGACGCCGGATCCGGAAGGATGAGCGGACGGCGGATTTCAAAATCTTCGATCGCGAACGGACGGCCATCGAACAACTCGACGCCGGCTTCCAGCGCCATTTCCACAAAGGCCGCAGCCGGGTAAATGACGTGGGTGTCGACCTTGTGGTCCTTGAGGAAAGCCATGTGGCGGTTGTCGAGGCGGGTCGTCCAGGCTGGTGTCGCGCGGGGTTGGCGGGCGTCGAGCAGGCCTTTGCCACCGGCACCAAGACGGGCGTCGCGCAGCTCGCCGCATTCGTGCCACCAGCGGGCGCGGTCCCAGGGGTAGGCCGGCAGGGAAAGGAGTTCGCGGGATGGTGTGAGTCCTTTGAAGTCAATCACCACTCCACCGCGATGCAGATCGAGCGCGGCTTCCAGGAAGGATTCGTGTTCGCGGTCGCGGCGGGTCGAGGCGGTCACCTGGCCTTTGATATCAAGGGCGGTGAGGCACTCGTTGATCGACATCGAGAGCGCCGGGTGCGAGCTGATTTCCAACCAGACATCGACGCCGAAGTCGGCCACGGCGTTGACCGCTTTGACGAACTGCACCGGCTGGCGGATGCCACGACCCCAGTGGGCAGCGACGCAATCCTTACCAGCGCAACGCGCGCCGGTGACCGTGCTGAAGAATGGCAGAGTCTCTTCCTGCGGGGAGATGTCGGGCAGGTTGGTGACGAGATTGTCGGCGGCCGGCTGCATCATCGCGTGGTGATACGGATGGTCCACGCGGACGAAGCGGGCGAAAACGTTCTTCGGTTCCAGCTCGGCGCGGATCGCTTCGAGCGAGGCCTGTTTGCCAGCCAAGGTCAGCGATTTCGGGCCGTTGAAAGCAGCGATGCTGACCGACTTGTCGTGGCGGGAAATGATTTCCAGCGCTTCCTCTTCGGAAAGGCTGACGGCGAGCATGGTGCCCTCGCCACGGGCGCACTCATGCATCATCCGGGCGCGCAAGACGATGATGCGCGCGCCTTCCTCAAGACTGAGAATCCCGGCGATGTGCGCGGCAGCGACTTCACCGACGCTGTGGCCGACAACGGCGCTTGGCTCGACGCCAAGCGATTTCCAAAGCGCCACGAGGGCGACTTGCATCGCGAAAATCGCAGGTTGGGCGATCTCGGTTTGCTGGATCTTCGTGTCCGCCTCGTCGCGGTTGAGTTCTTCGAGGAGCGAGAAACTGGCGTGCGGACGCATCGCTTTTTCGCAGGCTTCCATGACTTCGCGGAAAACGGGTTCTTTGCGCATCAACTCGCGGCCCATCGCCCACCATTGCGGCCCTTGACCGCTCATGACAAAACCGATGCGCGGGGTGAATTCCGGGCGCGGAGTGAATGATATACGGGCGACGGTAACCGGTTCTCCAGTCGCGAATCCCCGCAATTCTTCCGAGACTTCAGCCGACGAGCTGCCGACCAGCGTCAAGCGGTGCGCGTGGTGATTGCGACGGGCTCCCAGCGTGTAAGTCAGCTTCGGCAGCACCGGAGAAACTCCATTGCCAAGCTCGTGCGATTCAATCCAGTCGGCCAAGCGGCCGGCGGTCGCTTTGAGCGCGTCCTCGGAACGGGCTGAAATCACCAACGGCCACGAACGATCTGCGCTGATCGGTCCTTGGTCCTGATTTTCAAAGGCAGGCACCTCGCCCAGAATAACGTGGGCATTCGCACCGCCGAAGCCGAACGAATTCACCCCGGCGATGAGGCGTTTACCGTTTTCCGGAAAAGATTCCAAAGCCGTCGGCACGCGGAGCTTCAAGCCCTTCATGTCAATGTGCGGACTCGGGTTTTCAAAATGAAGGCTCGGCGGAATCTGGCGGCGCTGGAGAACCAGCATGCCCTTGATCAGGCCTACGACGCCTGCAGCAGTTTCCAAATGACCGAGGTTTGTTTTCACCGATCCAATCGGCAGCACATTGTCGTCTGTCCGGTTCTCGCAAAGCGCTTCCGCCAGTGCGGTCGCCTCGATCGGGTCGCCGACCGCGGTGCCGGTGCCGTGGGCCTCCACAAAACCGACGCTGGCGGGCGAGATGCCGGCATCCGCACAGGCCTCGCGCACGAGACGCGCTTGGGCCTCGGGACTGGGGAGGGAAATTCCATTGGTATGGCCGTCTTGGTTCACGGCAGTGCCGAGAATTACCCCCCGGATCGAATCCCCGT
>NZ_JBDSCX010000011.1:0-3404 GCF_039920825.1 Luteolibacter sp.
GAGATTATCGGCAGAACTGCCCCTCGACCCGAGACACATCTGTCGCTGCAAACGAAAACGGAAATCCCTCAAGCAAAACGGCAACGGCTTCAGACCTTAAATTGACGCCAATGGGCAAACGGTCTAAAGATTCCCAGGAAGACGGTAAGTTCTCTCAAAGCGGTGATCCTCACCGCAGTCCAAAGGCAGGATCAGTAAACGTCGCGCAGGTAGCGTTTCTCCTTCTTTAGCTGCGAGATGAACGCGGCGGCCGCTTCGGCTGTTAGCTTGCCGTGTTCTTCTGCCACCTTGAGCAGGGCCTGATCGACATCCTTGGCCATCCGCGAGGCGTCGCCACAGACGTAGAACGCGCAGCCACCGTTGAGCCATGACCAGAGCTCCGCGCCGTTTTGCAGCATGAGGTGCTGGACGTAGAGTTTCTCCTTCTGGTCGCGCGACCAGGCGACATCGAATTTCGCCAGCGTGCCGTCGGCAATGTAGCCCTCGACTTCATCCTGATAGAGATAATCGGTCGCGCTGTGGGGATTGCCAAAGAAGAGCCAGTTTCTCCCCTTGGCACCGGTGGCCTTGCGGTCTTCAAGGAAGGCACGGAACGGGGCGATGCCGGTTCCGGGGCCGACCATGATGACGTCGGTGTCACCATTCGCAGGCAGCCGGAAGGCGTTGTTGCCGTGGACGTAAACGCGGGGTTTGATGTCGCCGTTGACCCGGTCGGCAAGGAACGTGGAGCAGATCCCGCCGCGTTTCCGGCCGAAGGTGTTGTAGCGGACAATGCCGACGCACAAATGGACTTCTCCCGGATGTGCGCGCGGGCTGGAGGCGATGGAGTAGAGGCGCGGTTGAAGCTTTTTCAGCTGGGAAATAAACTCTTCGGCATCGGTGAAATCCGCAGGGTGATCGACGACCAGATCGATCAAGTCCCGGCCCCAACAGAAATCATCGTAAGCCTTCTTGTCATCGGCCGCGACGAGTGAGCGCAGAAAGGGCGAGCCGCTTTTCGCCTGCCACTTCTGGATGATGGATTTGTTGAGCGAACCGATGTCGTAGTAACGGATCAGCGCTTCGCGAAGGGAAACCTCGCCGCCATCCGGTGCGGGCACGTCGCCGGCCTTGAAGGGAAGGTTCGCGATGATTTCATCCACCACCTCCGGCGGGTTCAGCGGATAAACACCGAGCGCGTCGCCGACCTCATACGTTAGATCCGAGCCTTCCAGCGAGAGCGCGACCTGGTGGGTCTGCTTGTCACCCGGTCCGTTCAAATTGTAGTTCTGCACTAAGGCTGAGGGGAAGGGATTGCTCTTGGAATATCCTTCGTCAGCACTCTCTACCGCGGCATTTCCGGCCGACGGTATCGCGGCGCCGGAAGGCGACAGGCTCGCCACAACCGCAGCGGACCATGCCGCATAAGGCTCGTCGGGATCGACATCAACGTCGACCCGCGCATGGAGGCTTTTCGCTCCCAACGCCGAAAGCCGGCTATCGAATTCGATCCCGCATTTGCAGAAATCCGGGTAGCTGCTGTCACCGAGGGCGAGGACGGAGTAGGAAACCCCTTCCAGTCGCGGTGCGGCATCACTCATCAGCCAACCGTGAAGTTCGGCTGCGGTGTCGGGTGGTTCGCCATCACCGTAAGTGGAGGTGATGATGAGAAGATTCTTTTCGGCGACCAACCGCGAGCGGTCGTAGGTGGCCATGTCGTGGATTTCCGGCTCGAAATTTCCCTTTTTGAGCGCCTTGACGAGTTTCTTGGCCAAGCCTTCGGCGGTGCCGGTTTGTGAGCCGTAAACCACGGTGACCGGCACCGATGGGCCGCTGGGAGCCGCCGCTTGATTCCCCGTGGCGAGCGCCTTGGAAAGGAAATCGTTCAGCCAGGCCCGTTGGTCGGCGGTGAAGGGGGCGTCGTCGGGAAGTTGGATCGGAAAGACCATGATTCTTGGAATATTCGGCTGCGGCCGGGCCGCGGAAGTTGGGTGGAGGTAAAGCAGGATTCAAGCCTGATTGCTGTCAATTCCCCTCATTCCAATCATGAATATTTCAATTTCTTCGATGGATCCCATTCGTCATTTGCCGCGAGTTCGGGGCAGATGTTTCGGCTCGATCGGTTTTTCCATCAGCTTGAGATGGAACGGGTCATCCAAGGTGCCGGGAGTTTTTCCAAGGAATCCACCTTGTTCAAAAAGCAGAGCCGCCACTGGTAGAGGTGATCAAGGCCGCCGACCGGATCTAACAATCAATGCCTTTGGCTATCTTCCGCAAAAGGCTGCGGTATGTCCTCACGATTTCCAGTTCAGCGCGCCTTTTTTCAGCGCGTAGACATAAGCGAAAACCAAGATTCCTGCGAAGCCCGCCATGCTCGTCAGCGCAGTCGGCCCCTGTGCGACTAAGTCGCGGAATTGCACGGCCCATGGGTACATGAAGACGACTTCGATGTCGAAGATCACGAACAACATCGCGACCAGATAGAATTTCACCGAGAACCGCGGCGCGCCTTCACCAATTGGCAACATGCCGCACTCGTAAGCGCTGTCCTTGGTCGCATTGCGTTTGGCCGAGCGGCCGAAAATGACGCTGGCCGTGAGGGTGGACACGGCGAATCCAAGTGCGATCAGGACTTGGAACAAAACGGGAAGGTAGTCTTGTGGCATAATTCAACGGGCGGACGCAGCGGTCTTAAGCATCACGACGGGATATGGGTAGAAAAAAAACCCGCGCCCTCATCAGGCGCGGGTTTTTTGATAAAATCACACTCGAATCAAGCGTCGTCTTGAGCCGCTGCATCTTGTGCTGCGGCGTAGGCGCTGGATGCTTCGTGAACGCGGGCGGTGCCCTTGTATTCCTTGCCGAGTTTTTCGACGAGGCCACGGGTCACGAGATTTTGAAGTTTCTCGTAGGCACGCAGACGCAGCATTTCTTCACCACCGCTCACGGCATTGCGAACTTTGAGATTTGCGAAAACGCGCTCGAAGAGATCGTTGAAGCCAAATACCTTTTTTTCAGAAAGGACATTACAGAGTTCGTCAGTGACATGGTCCGGAAGGCGACGTGAGAATCGGGTACGTTTCGTGGTAATTGCCATAACGACGCAACGCTACACCCTTCCGTGACAAAAGCGACTCAAAAAAACGGCGGGATATAACGAACCAGAAAATATATTTTGCAAGTATTAAATTCCAACCTACGCGATATTCTTTGAATTCCCCGCTGATGCCAGCTTGACACCCCGGCGATTTTGTCCACTCTCCGCGTCCCGCCGCGTCGGTAACGTGCCGGACACCATACTTCCCATGAAAAAGGACCTTCATCCGAAATACAATCCGGTCGTCTTCGTTGACATGACCACCGGCAAGCGTTTCATCAGCCGTTCGACCAAGACCTCCGAGAAAAAGGAAGTCATCGATGGCGTG
>NZ_JBDSCX010000012.1:0-71774 GCF_039920825.1 Luteolibacter sp.
ACGCCGAGTTCTTCAGCTTCGGCACCAACGACCTCACCCAGACCGCGCTCGGCATCAGCCGTGACGACATGGGCGCGTTCCTGCTGCCTTACGTTGAGAACGACGTGTTCGCCAAGAACCCGTTCGCAACCCTCGACACCGTCGGCGTCGGCCAGCTCATCGAAACCGCCGTTGCCAAGGGCCGCCAGACTCGCCCGGACATCAAGCTCGGCATCTGCGGCGAACACGGTGGCGATCCCGATTCCGTGGTGTTCTGCCACAACGTCGGCCTCGCCTACGTTTCCTGCTCGCCATACCGCGTGCCGGTCGCCCGCCTTGCCGCCGCCCAAGCGGCGATCATGGAAAAGCGTGCTGCCAAGAAGAAGTAAGCTCCCTTCGTTCTAACGAATGATTCCAAGCAGCCCTGGGAAACCGGGGCTGCTTTTTTGTAGTGGATCCGGCCGGAATCCACGCCCCGTTCCCGACTGGGACACATTTGTTTCCCACACTGGACAAATCCGGCGGGGTCTGGCATCCATCCGCCCCATGTTGTCCGAGTTAGCGAAAGCCTATGAACCCCAAGCCGTCGAAGCCAAATGGTACGCGGCCTGGATCGCCGGAAAATGTTTCGAAGCCAATCCCGCCTCCGAGAAGGACGGGTATTCGATCGTCATTCCGCCGCCGAATGTCACCGGCATCCTGCACCTCGGCCACGTCCTGAACAACGCGCTTCAGGACATCCTCGCCCGCCGCGCGCGGCAGAATGGCAAGGAAGTGTTGTGGCTTCCCGGCACCGACCACGCGGGCATTGCGACTCAGTCGAAGGTCGAGCGAGTGGTCCGCGAGGAGGAGGGGAAAACCCGTCACGACCTCGGGCGCGACGAGTTCCTCAAGCGCGTTTGGGATTTCAAGAACAAGCACGGCGACATCATCATCAACCAACTCAAGCGCCTCGGCTGCTCGTGCGATTGGAGCCGCGAGCGGTTCACGATGGACGAGCCCTATACCGAGTGGGTGAGCCATGTGTTTGTGGAGCTTTTCAAAAAAGGCCTGATCTATCGCGGGAAGCGCATGGTGAACTGGTGCCCGGTTTCGCTCACCGCTCTATCAGACGAAGAGGTGATCTCGACGCCGCAGCGGTCGAAGCTGTATTTTATGAAATACGAGCTCTCCGACGCACCCGGCGAGTTTCTGGAAATTTCGACGACCCGTCCGGAAACGTTGATGGGCGACGTGGCGGTGGCGGTGAATCCGAAAGACCCGCGCTTTACGAAATACATCGGGCGCAAGGTGAACCGGCCGTTCCCGCATGCGGAGATTCCGATCATCGCGGACGATCATGTGGACATCGAGTTCGGCACCGGCGCGTTGAAAATCACTCCGGCGCACGACAAGGCGGACTTTGAAATCGGTATGCGTCATGGGCTTGAGATCATCGATGTCCTAACACCGGACGCGCACATCAACTGCCCCGAGCTTCCCGATTTCCACGGGCTCGATCGCTTCGTCGCCCGCCGGAAGGCGGCCGCCAAGTTAGAGGAAATGGGCCTGCTCATCAGGATCGAGGAATACGAGAACAACGTCGGTTACTCCGAGCGTGGTGGCGTGCCGATCGAGCCACGCATCTCGATGCAGTGGTTCCTCAAGTATCCGAAGATCCAGGAAGCCGCCGATGCGGTGGCGAACGGCGACATCAAGTTCCGTCCCGAGCGTTGGGCGAAAACGTATGCCCACTGGATGGACAATCTTCAGGACTGGTGCATCAGCCGCCAGCTCTGGTGGGGTCATCAAATCCCGGTATGGTATCGCAAGGACAAGCTCGATGATCTCAAGAACGCCGAGTCGCTAGGCATGGCCGATTTCTCCGCCGGAGATATCCACGTCGGCCTCGAAGCTCCTGCCGACGCTGAAAACTGGACGCGCGACGAGGACGTGATGGATACGTGGTTCTCCTCATGGCTGTGGCCCTTTGCGACGATGGCGAATGTCGGCGAACAAACCGATACCCTGAAAAAATTCTATCCGACCGACGATCTCGTCACCGGTCCCGACATCATCTTCTTCTGGGTCGCCCGGATGATCATGGCGGGCTTCGAGTTCACCGGCGAACTGCCGTTCAAGAACGTCTATTTCACCTCGATCATCCGCGATCTCAAGGGGCGCAAGATGTCTAAGTCGTTAGGCAACTCGCCTGACCCCATCGAACTGATGGAGAAATACGGCGCGGACGGCCTGCGCTTCGGCCTGATGCGGATCGCTCCGACCGGTAGCGACCTTCGTTTTGATGAAGTCTCGGTGGAGGAGGGGAGAAACTTCGCGAACAAACTCTACAACGCCTGTCGGCTCCGCCAGATGGGCGGAGAGCCGTTCCAAGTGCTGGAGACACTCGCCTCGGCGCGTCCCTATCATCTCAATGTGATGGCGAAACTCGACGAGCTCGCGGTGGATCTCGATAGACTTTACGGAGAATATCGCTTTGGCGAAATTGCGCATCGTCTCTATGAGTTTCTCTGGAACGATTTCTGCGACAAGTTCCTGGAAGCCGTGAAACTCGACCTCCGCGACACCGCCGAGCCATGGGCCAAGGCTCTCTCGCTGGGAGTGTTCGACGCGGTGATGGGCCGCTATCTGCAACTGCTCAGCCCGTATATGCCGCACGTGACGGAAGAGCTGTCCGCACGGATGGGCTATGTTTCCGAAGGCGAGTTCCTGATGCAAAAGGAGCTACCCGTTGAACCATTGCTTGCTGCTCTTTCGACTGAGGAAATTGCCGCGGCGCAAAGTATCGCCGGTGAGATTTACGAATCCGCCGGCCGTATGCGAAACCTGAAGGCTGAATACAAAGTCGGCTCAAGGAAGGACGTGAACTTCGTCATCAAGGCTGCTCCTGAATGGCTGTCGGGCGAGGTGAAGGTGCTCGCGCTGCTCGTTGGCGCCGAGGAAATTACGCTCGATTCGTCCTACGACGCACCGAAGGGAACACCTGCCGCAGTTACCGGCATCGGCGAGGTTTATCTGCCGCTGGACGGCCTGATCGATGTGGAAGCCGAACGCATCCGCCTGACCAAGGAAATTTCCAACACCGAAATCGAGGTGAAGAAGTGCGAGGGCAAGCTGGGCAACGCCAGTTTCGTGGACCGCGCACCGCCGGAAGTCGTCGAGCAGGAAAAGGCCAGATTGAACGAATGGAAGGCGAAGTTGATCCAACTTGGCGAGATGCTTACCGCGTTGGCATGACCGCTTGCCAAGGTCCGTTCCATCGTTAGAGTGGCAGTGCCTCGAAACCCATGACGAATCTCAACAGCATTCCCGGCATCGGAAAATTGTCGATCGAGCTTCTCGAAGCGGCGGGATTTCCGAGTGCCGAATCGCTTGCCAAGGCAGGTGTCGATGAACTCGCGGCCGAATTGGAGCGGGCGAATACCATTTTGCGCATCGCCAAAAAGGCTCCGACCCGGGTAAACGTCGAGAAATGGATCACTTCCGCACAGGATCTGACTGGTGTCGAGACGGCCTCCGTTGTGACGGCGACGATGCCGGTGAATTACGAGGATTCTTCCGAGGTGGCGACGATGCTCGCCAATGCCCCCTTCGCCATCCCTCTCCCCGCCAAAGTGCTGGTGGAACAAAAGCTGGCGGTCGCTGACATCCCGCCGGCGATTCTGCTCAACCGCTATTCGGGTGACTTGGAGGTGCGGATCGAGGACCGGGTGCCGGCTCCGCGACATGGCCGCCCGGCAGTTCCTTCGAGCAACGTGCGGATTGCCGATACCAGTGCGACGAGGATCGAATTCGATACCTCGAAAATCAAGTCCACCGAGGAATTGGTGGGTGACGGCCCCCGGACGATCACTTCGAAAATGCCATCTGGAAATGACCGAGTTGCCTTGATTCGGGCCCCGCGGGTGGAAACCAATCTTGGCCGCGATCCTCAGTCGCGCCGTTATATCCGGGGAGTGCTCCACAGTCACCCGGTGGCCATGACTCTCGGTGCGGCGGTGACGCTGTTGCTCGCGGTGCTGCTGCCACTGGCAATCATTTCCGCAGGTCTGTTGCTGCTTTCCGGTGAAATGCCCGAGCGTTTCGGTTGGGTTCCAAAATGGTTGCTGGCGTTCCCGGTGGCTTTGCCAGTGGTCGGATTCTGTTACCTGATTTGGGCGCTGCCCGGGACTTGCCGGATCTGTGGTCAAAAGCAGTTTGTTCCCCGCGCCTGTTTGAAAAACACCAAGGCGCATCATATCCGCGGGCTTGGCCACATCGTTCCTGTCAGCCTCCACATACTCCTGTTCAAGTGGTTCCGCTGCACCTATTGTGGCACTCCGGTGCGATTGAAAAAGTAGCCTAGGATTTCCTATGATTCGTTACCTGACCATCCCGCTCGCGCTGACTCTCGCACTCGGTTCGTGCGCCAAGCTCGGGTTGGGTAAATCCGACAAAAAAGAAGAGCCCAGCCCCTACGGTCCGACCGGGATTCCGCCGCAGCTTCGTGCGAATAAAGGCGATGGCGGTACCGCGGTCGAAGCAGGTGGAAATATTCCCGCGGCTCCCTCGCCTTCGATGTTTACCCCATCGGAAGACATTGTTTACACCGATCCTGACAATCCCGACGCCGCGATCCCCGAGTTGGCGACCCTCCTTTCCGCACCCAAGCGCGGCCCTTGGGAGGACAGCGAAACCGTCGCCAAACAGCGATCCGTCCGCGAGGGCAAGCCGCTGCTCATCTGGTTCACGGATTCGCAAAGCAGCCCCATGTGCAAGGCGATCAGCCAGGAACTTTTCGCCACCAATGATTTCGGAGACTGGGCCACGGAAAATCTCGTCCGTCTGCGGGTCGATAGTTTCGTGAAAATCACCGACCAGGACATGTCGATCGATGACGCGAAAGACCGCGAGCTCCGGATTGTGGACTACAACAACCAGCTCAAGAAGCGCTACAAGATCATGGGCTATCCATCGCTCATCGTTATCAGTCCCAGCGGCGAGGTGGTCGGGCGGTATCGTGGCTACAAGCGGGGCGACGCGCAGTTTGTCTGGGGCCAGTTGAAACAGGCCCAGGCCGTTTCGGACGCCTCCTACAAGGGCTGGCGAACCGGCATGGAGAAAAAGGGCTATCGCGAATGGTCCGACCGCCGCGACCGGAAAGTCTTCGCCAAGCTCGTTTCCTATTCGAAGGGCGAACTCGTCCTCATCGAACCCGATGGCGGCCGCGCCCGCACCAAGGAAGCCAGCCTGTCCGACAAGGACAAGGCGTGGATTGCCGAGCAGAAAAAACTCAGGAACCTCCAGTAAAACAAGAAACCCGGCCAGCGGTGAGGCTGACCGGGTTTTTGGGTTGGGTTTTTAGTGGATGGGATGGGGATTGTTTATTTCCTGCGGCGCAGGATCAGAAGCGTACCGAGCAGGCCGAGGACCGCAGCTGCGGGTTCCGGAACGACGGTGAAGGTGGCGGTCGGTCCCGAGGTAGGGCTCCAGTCGTTCATGACGAAGGTCCCGCCGCCGCCGCCCGTGAAGCTTGCGTTGTTCTGGACGTAGAAATCGATGGTGTAGTTTCCGTTCGACAGGCCGGTGGTCAGGTTCACACCGGCATTGGTCTTCTGCCAGAATTTGTTGTTTCCGCTGGCGCTCGTCGCCGAGCTCATCGTGATGTTGCTAAAGCTGCCGGGAGTGTCGCCGACCTTGGTGACCCGGTAATAGAGGGCCGCTGAGTTTATATTATCGCCGCTGCCGACATCGCTGAAAGTGTTCATCTCGAAACCGTTCAGTCCTAGTGATTGGGCTGATCCGAGATCGATGGTTCCGAAGCTGCCGAGCGCCGGATTGCTGCCGTCCGAGGTCAGTCCGAATCCGCCGCCCGCGTTGGTCAGGCTGTTCGCGGGGGAAAGCACTTGCTTGAAGGAGTTGGCACCGCCGTTGAGAGTCGTGACAACGTAGAAATTACCGAAATATCCAACAGCGCCATGGACATGGCCTGCAGCTGCGACCGTCCCGAGGACGAGTAAACTTTTCAATTTCATGGGTTTTGGGAGGAGAGCAATGGGTTGGAGGACCCCCAAGTTGTAAAAACTAAGCGGAAAGTTCTCAGGAAATCCGACAGCGTCAATCTGATTTTCAGACGGTTAGCTTCGTTCCCCTGGTTCCTTTCCACCGATGGGTTGTCACCTTGAAAATGTCACTCCTCCCGGGCGGGTTTAAAAAACCTGGAGAAAACTTTCATGGCTCTTCCGCCATCGGCAGTTCCTGTAGCGCGGACCGATAAGCCTTTTCGTCGAACGGCTTGCGTGTTCTGAGAATGTTGTCCATTTCCTCGCCAAGACACAGGGCGATCTGAGACTTCGCCTCGTCCTCCGCAATACCGAGCTCGATCAGTCGGGTCAGCGTTTGTGCCACGTAAGGCGTCTGGGGAGAAACAAGTTGCTGTTCCACGGCGGCGAGCAGATCGGGAAGGAGGTCTTCGTTCACACGCGGAGTAGACGCTGAAAGACGGCGAGTCGAAAAGGCCGATTTCAGCCCTACCGAAGCTTACAGAATGACTTTGTATGCAAAGATATTGAATTGTATACAAAATGGAGTTGCGTCCCAGGATCGCAGTTGCCATCTTTGGGAATGGTTTCCAAACCCACCGGTTCGACCATGAGCCAGCCACGGGAAAACAGGCGCTTTCTCGACGTCCCAACTTCAAAACCCTCCAAAATGACCCGACTCTTTTCGCCACTTCCCATTGCTGCGGCTTTCGGTCTCGCCGCGGCCTCGACCCACTCCGCCCACGCCACGCTTATCGCCCGCGACGGATTCAATTACACCGCAGGATCGGCCCTCGCCGGAGCCACCGGCCCGATAGGCTTCAGCTCGGCTTACACGGCGGCCAATGCCGGGTGCACGATTTCCTCACCGGGGTTCACCTACGGAGATCTATCGGTCAGTGGCAACAAAGTGGATTTCGTCGGCACCAACGCCAACGGCAACTTTGGCGTTCTAACCAACTCTCCAGAAACCCCTGGCACCACCATTTACTTCAGCTACCTGATGCGGGTGAATCCGACTTCAGGCTACGCGGGCGTTTCTCTCTACGACGGTGCGGCCACGGAAACGTTGTTCACCGGAAAACGCGGCGGCACTCCCAATGTCTTCGGCCTGGAACCCAAGGTCGGCACCCCGCTGAATTCCACCGTCACCTGCAGCCATCTTTCTCTCGTCGTCTGCCGCATCGACTTTGCCGCTGCTTCCGCGACGATCAAAATGTATGTCAATCCGCAGTCGGGGACCGAGCCGACCACTCCGGATCTCACCGTTACCCGGACCAGCGCGCTTGTTTACGACCGCATCCGCATCCAGGGGAACGGCGCGGTCGGTTCGGTGGATGAGTTCCGCCTCGGCGACACGTTTGCCGACGTCGCTCCTATCACCTACGGCAGCATCCCGCAGGAAATCGTGGTGTGCGGTTCGTCCGTGGCGGCGGGCACCGGAGCCAGCCCCCAGAGCGACGGATGGGCCTACCGCTTGGGAAATCTGTTGGAGAATCAGTCACCGATTGCTCCCGGATCGAAAGTGGCGTGGCAGGTCGACCAAGCGTCGGTCGGTGGAAACAACACCACGGCGGTCCTCAACCGCTTCCAGGCCGACGTTGCGGATGCACGCACCGATGCCAATATGGTCATCATCGGCCTTTCGTTGGCAAACGAAGGCCTCGTCGGTGCCGCCAATCCCCAGGCGATTTTCGATAGCTTTAAAAACGGCATGACCCAGATCGTCGCCAAGTGTCGCGCCGAGGGTTTCTATCCGATCATCACCTTGTGCTACCCGCAGAATGGTTATAACGCCAACGAGTATACCTATCTGAAGCGGATGAACCTGCTGCTCAACACTTGGGACGTTCCTTGTATCAATTTACTCGGTGCCATCGACGACGGCACGGGCCATTGGGCTCCCGGCTATTATTTCGATGACGGTCACCCGAACTCGGCCGGCCACGATGAATTGTTCTCCTCGATCGTGCCTTCCATGTTCGACGCCATCGTCGCGGGCAAGACCACCCAGCCGCAGATGCAGGGGACTAACGGCTATCTCCGCCTCCAGCGCGACGCGGCTGTCACCTCGCCGCTTCTCTTCACTCCCTCGCATCCGGTGAAATCGTTCACCCTCAACATGCGTGTCCGCAGCACTGACACCGGAACGGTCGCCGCCATCGGCACCGGAGCCAACCGTGCTACCTTGGAAATCCGCGACAATTCCTTCGTCTACGTCGGTCCAGGCGGTGCCGAGGTGACCGCCTCGCTCGATGCGAATGACGGCCACTGGCATGACGTCGCACTCGCCCATCGCCACGCTACCGGAAAATCCCTGCTTTATGTCGACGGCCAACTGAAGGGCAGCGTGAACGATTCCTACACTCCGGATTTCTTCTCCGTCGGTGGCGCTGCCGGGGCCTCAGGCCGTGCGCTTGCTCCGCTGAGTGCCGACTTCCAGGACGTCTGCATCTATCGCGCCGCGTGGACCGAGGACGAGGCTCTCGCCCAAGACAAGGGCGCCTTGCAACAAGCGAGCTTGGAAATCTGCGCTCCGCTTGCCGACCTCGCTCCGGTTCAGGGAGCGCCTGTCGCCAACTGCGCCCAAAGCCTTTCCGCGCTCACCCTTCAAACCGCCAACGTTACTCCCATGCCGGCATCCACCACGCCGGGCAATCTCAACGCCAGTTCCTACTCGAGCACCACCGTCAGCCTCACCTGGACCGATCATTCTAACGGAGTTGCCCCGTTCACCATCGAGCGCCGCCGCACCGGCATTGCCGAGCCGTGGACCGTTGCTGGCACCAGCCCGGGAAATTCTCCGTTCTTTGAAAACTCCGGACTCGTCGCCGGCACCAGTTACGACTATCGTGTCTCCACCAGCGAGGGTTCACTCCAGAGCGATTTTAGCAACGTCATTTCCATCCTTCCCGGCGGCCAGAGCGCGAAATCCTATCAGGAATGGATCGCCGGTTACTACACCCAGAACACCGACAACTCGACCTACCTGATCGATTTCAACACCAACGCCAGCCCGGCGTATGGAACCGTGAAATGGAACACCGTCACCAGCACCAGCAGCGCCACGCCCTATCCGCTCAGCGATACCAATAACAATCCATCGGCCTGCACCTGCACCATCACCGATTCTTTCGACCAGTTCCGCAGCGATGCCACACTCGCCCCGCTCACCGGCTATGCCGCCGCCGCCCAGAACAGCCAGTTCTGTCTCCGCGACGATGTTCCTCTAACAGGATCGATCAAGATAGCCGGACTGGATCCCACCGCGACGTATGATTTCTCTTTCCTCGCCCGCCGCGGCGCGCTCGTCGCCGGATTTCACTATATTGGCAACTATACCTTCACCGGCAGCGGTGCTCCCGTTGTTGTCACGGTCGATGCCGCCACCAGCGCGGTGCTCACCAATGTCCCGCCGGTCACTCCCAGTGCCTCCGGCGTTGTCACCCTCACCATTTCCGCCGGGGCCGGAACAGGAACCCCTTTTCCTGTCATCAACTTCCTCCAGTTCAAGCGCAGCAACCCCGCCGTTTACCTCGTCGACTTCAATACCAATGCCAGTCCGGCCTACGGCACTGTGAAATGGAACACCGTCACCAGCACCAGCAGCACCACGCCCTATCCGCTTATCGACACCAGCCAGATCCCTTCCTCCCTGACTGTCGCCATCACCGATTCCTTCGACCAATTCCGCAGCGATCCCGTCGCACCGCTCGCCGGCTACGCGGCCGCAGCCCAGAACAGCCAGTTCTGTCTTCGCGACGATGTTCCGCTAACAGGTGCGATCCGGTTTTCCGGCCTTAATCCTGCCGCCACCTATGACTTCTCTTTCTTCGCCCGCCGCGGTTCGCTCGTCGCCGGATTCCACTACAATGGCACCTACACCTTCGCCGGTCTCGGTGCTCCCGTCGTCGTCACGGTAGATGCCTCCACCAGCGCCGTGCTCACCAACGTTCCGCCGGTCACTCCCACCGCAGCTGGGGTCGTCACTCTAACCATCTCCGCCGCGTCCGGCACGGGCACCCCTTTTCCCGTCATCAACTTCATCCAGCTCAAACGCACCGGAAATACCACGGCGTTCAACGCGATCATCGCGCCCGGTGCGGATCCTGATGGTGACGGGATCAGCAACTTTCAGGAATACGCGCGCTCCTTCAATCCAACCATTAAGGATGCCACTCCGTTCCAAGTAGGTCACTTCGCCATGAGCCCGTCCGCCACTGGCGTTCAATTGGAATTCACCCGTGACCGCAGCGCGCGCGATGTCGGCTACACTCTCCAGAAAACCATCGACCTTATCAATTGGCAGCCCGACACCATCGCCACCCAGACCGTCGTCAACCGCGCCGGAACCATGGAAACCGTCCTTTACGAAAGCCCCGTCACCGATCCCGCGAAATTCTTCCGCCTTCGCCTTCTCGATCTCACCCCGGCTCCTTGAGCCAACGTGGTCTCTGCGTCTCGCCGTTCCGCTCGTCATTTTAGCGGTTGGTTTCTGAAATGATTCGCCGGTCCGCAGGTCGTCGGATAAAAGTCCGGCACCCAGTGATTCATTCCCCTCAAGCGCTGAAAGGCAGGATTTTCACCGTATTCGACCGGATGTTCGATGAACCTCCCGTCGTGGATTCCCGCGATTGGCTCGATGGCGATTCGCTTGAGCTTCTATCAGGAAAAAACTATCGGGAGCTCGTCCCGCTGTTGACCAAGGAACTGGATGTGTTCCCTTTGTTTGCGCTGATCCCGCACGAGGCAGGGCGGTATTACCTGGCATCGGCTCTGATCGCTCATGTGAATTGCCTTCAAGGCGTGGTGGATTGCCGCAATCCGAAGTACCGCTGGATGCACGAGGCATACTGCCTCATCGGCACGATCTACATTTCCATGATCGAATTTCTGAGGCGGAAGGAAACCGTCGAATGGATCCTGCTGAACGAGGATTTAAGGCGACTCATTGGCGATGTTTTCGACACAACCAACGAACTGTTATCCGACCTTGAAGAAAGCAATTTGAAGGATGTCCGTCAGATCATCTCTGAACTCCGGGCGTCGTGCTGAATTCTCCGACTTCCGAAATCAAGCAAGTTTCTCCGCCACCGTCGCCCATTTTCCCTTGTCGCGGCCGCCGTCGGGGATGTTGCACATTTCTGCTAAGAGAACCTTGAATCCGGTTTGTTCGATGACGGCGACCATTTGCTCCGGCGAGAGACTGTCGTAGTAAAACTCATGGCCGAACATGGTGTCTGTGAATCCCTCCGGTGTGTCATCCACCATGATGCCGCTGCTCACCATCAGTCGCCCGCCGGGGACAAGCCAGCGGTGGATCTTGCGGATGATGGGTTGATAGAATTGGCGGGGCATGTGGAACAACGAGTCCCAGCAGACGACAGCATCGAAGGTTTCATCGAGTTCGAAATCCTCCATCTGGCCGTGAATCCAGCGTTGCTCCGGCATCCGCTCGCGGGCGATGGCGAGCATGGCTTCGGAGCCATCGATGCCGGTGATGTGATGACCGAGCTCCGCGATGTGGCTGGCAATTGGCTGCCCGGTGCCGCAGCCGAGATCTAGGACCTTGCCGCCGGTTTTCACGGGATCTAGCAGCAGGGAAAGATACACGGTTTCCTTGGGCCGGAAACCGATACGGATGGCGTGAAACCGCTCCGCGATGGCATCGTAGGAAGCACGATTCATTGCATTTTCACACCAGTTCCGGATCCGCTCCGATCATGCCGACGAGGCTGGCCTTGTATTCCGGTGACGACACTTTCGCCAGAGTGGCCTTTGCGGTCGCCATGCGGTCGTGGATGTGCAGGCGTTCCAGTTCGCTCTGATAGTTCGGCTTGGAGAGGAAGGTCTCGAGATACGTGACGTGACGTTTCCAGAGCGACTGATCGACCTTCGCCTTGGCATCGAGACGGGCTTGATACCAGTCGGATGCGATGAGCGACTCACGGGTGAAAAGCGAGCGGATGGCGGGATCGGTGATGGTCTTCCCTTCGAACTCGCCATAGGCCATGATGTTGAGCAGCGCCTTGAGCGGTGGGCAGGCGGCGTCGATGCTGCCGTCGGCGAAATAGTTGAGAGCGACGCTACGCTGGGTGCTGATGATGTTGTCGAGTCCGTCGATGAAATCGTCCATCGACTGGAGCTCGGGGCGCAGCATGTCCTCGCTGAAGACGGTGTCCGCGGCGGAGAACATCCGGCCGAAGAAGGTGGAGACGAACTTCGCGGTGATGCGGTAGCCGAGGCGGCTGGCTTCGATGGTTTTTCCCTCGTGCACGAAGTCCTCGATCTTTTCGAGATACTCGTTCTCGATGAGATACTTCGGCTCGCGTTCCGGGATGAACATGCGCGACCAGACTTCAGGAACGAGCAGGCTGATGTCGTGATCGACCCGGTATTTGCGGCCGATGTGACCGGCGGCGCTGGTGAAGCCGTGGTAGTTGGTGAGAAGGAACGAGACGAGCGCGGCGTTGACGTCGTGGATCGGCAGGATCGCATTGAACGGGCCTTTCGTCAGTGCTCCTTCGCTGCCCGCGCCGGTGGTGGACGGGCTTTTCCCGGTGAGCGAGGAAATGAAATCCATGAACAGCTCGGGCAGTTCCTGATAGTGGATCGGGTTGTAAACGGCGAGGGCGCGGATGCCGGCAGCTTCGTCCGGCGGGTTGTTGCGGCGGCCTGCTAGAACGGAGTTCACCGGCATCGGCACGGCGGCGTCGAGCGGCAGGCGGCGGATGAAGCGAGCTCCGAGTCCAGCCAGATAGACGGAACGCGGATCCTCAAGGTCCGGGCGGTTCTGCAGGTAGCGCGGGTTTTTCGTCGGCTTGCCATCGACGATGCGGGGCTGGTGCGAGCTGAGGACGTATTCCGGTTTTTCCTCCTCGACGAACGCGGTGATCAGCTTGCGCAGCGGCGAGGTGAACTGTTCGAAACGGATGGAGTCCTTGACCATGCCCTTCGCCGTGGCGCGGGTGATGGGTTCGTAGTTCGAGAAGAACGAGCCACCGTGGCTGAAGTCGCTTTCGGTCTTCTTGTCATAGCCGCGCAGGATCGCGTCGTCGGGGCGTTGGAAGAGGCGGTATTCGCAGTTTTTGATGAATTTGAGCGATGGATTTTTCACATCCGGATGAAGCCCGGCCACCGAGTCGTGCGGGACAACCATGGAGGCGCTGATGTCGTCCTCGGTCTGGATTTTTTTCGCGGGAGCGAAGTCCTTGCGGATGCTGAAGGTCCGCCAGGTGCCGTCCTCGCTGAAGCCGACGCGGAGGTATTGGGTGACGAGCCGATCGCGCCGATAGATGAGCTGGCGGCCGGGCTGGCCGTTGATGAGATCGACGCTGAAGCGCTTGCGCCAATCATCCTTCTCCCAGCTCGGTTTGTAGAAGCGCTTGATGATGAAAACGAGATCGCGGACGGAAGTGCCGATCGTGGAAAGCCAGGCGTTGTATTCGTTCGTGTAGGCCGGATTATTTGTTAGGAGTCGGATCACCGAGCCGAGCGAACGCTCCGGGCTGAGCAGGGGACGGCCGGGTTTGCCGGGATCGGTCCGCGAAATGTAGCGGTGCGAGAAGTCGTGGTGGATGATCAGCGTGGCGGCATCGAGATCCTTTTTCAGATTATTCACCAGCACTGAGGCGGTGATCATTGCGTCTGATAGAGACTTGGAAATTTCCGATTTTCCGCCACCCGAGACGGTGCAGGGTTTGTGGCAGAAGGTGCCCTCGGCCGTGGTGCCGATGAGCCGCCAGCGTTGGCCGGCGGTGGGTTTCACCATCTCGACCTTATAGCCGGACGGCAGGACGTAGGTGATGCCGGGCTGAAGGGAAATGGATTGCTTGCCGCTTTCGTTTTCCCAACTCACCGACTGGCTGTGCAGGTCGATGTGGACGTCTTCGGGCACGTAGTAGATGTCGGGAAATTGCTTGTCGATGCCGTAGCCTTCGGGCTGTAGGTCGAAGATTTCGCTATAGCGCTTGATGATTCCCGAGAACTTGTGATCGACCGGCCGCGAATAGTCGCTGAGGGAAAAATCCTCACCAAGGTCGAAGCTCGGGAACGCGATGGCTCCACCGGCGTGTTCTTCCTCTGCATTTCCGAAGAGGTTCGCGGCGTAGCTGAGCTGGGTTTTCACCTCCTTCTTGCAGTAACCGTAGTAGTTGTCCGCGATGATGGTGACGACGATGCCGCGTTTGTCACGGCAGGTGATCTTGAACGCGCTGCCGTCGTTGTAGAGTTCGTCCGGCGAGGTCCAGCACATGCGGTCGCGCTTCTGGAGGTCGGTGGCGTCGGCGATGTTAGGAAGTCCGAGATCCTTCTTTTTGAGTGAAACGAGATGCGGCGCGAGGATGACGCAACCGGTGTGGCCAGACCAGTGCTCCGCATCGAGGCGGGCGTCGTTTTCCGGCAGAAACGGATCGCCGGCATTGCCGAAAATGCTCTCCACAAAGTCGAGGTTGCTCACCAGGTTTCCGGGAGCGAAGAAGCGGGTCTCCATCGACTTCTCAGGAGAAACGCCGGGGACTTCCGGAGTCAGGACCGGACGCAGCAACAGCGAGACGAACACCTTCGCCGGGGTCTTGCTGGTACCGGTGAACGGCAGCGTCATGATTTCCTCGGGAGGAGTTAGGGCGCTCTTTAGCAAGCGGGCGAAGACCGCCTTCGGTACACCTTTTTTATCGGCAGGAACCGGCAGGCCGCCCTCGGCGACATGGAAGACTCCCTCGGTCGTCCGTCGGTCGCTCGCCGGATTGTGGCAAACTCCCTGATAGACCCGGTAGGAACTCAGGATCGACGATTTGAACTCATCCTGATCCGGAGGAATCGACAACATCCGCGCGATGCCGTGGCGCTCCATCATCAGCGGGCTCGCCGGCAACAGGTGGGCCTTGTCAGGGAAAACTTCCGCCACGATCTCCGCGCCGAGATAATCGCGCAAGTAGTCATCGATGGAGGCATCCGCAGGGCAGAGGTAGTCGGAGAGCAACCGGTTTTTCTCCTGGAGATTGGCAATTAGCGAGCGGCCGAGGTCGAGAAACGGATAATCCTCCTCGTTGCCGACGATCGGGTAACCCCGCGCGGCGAGCTTCAGGTTCACGAACTCGCGAAGGCGGTTTTCTTCAGCAGGCGAGGCGATGGCGGGACCGTTTGCGGTGAAGCCGATTTTATCTTTGAGGTTGGGCATGGCGGGCTGCGGAAGGTTTAAATGGGTAGCCGTGCAATAAGCAAGCTCCGGGCCAGATTGAAGTCGCTGGCCACTGGTCGCGTTTCCTCAGGCGAGGACGATCCAAGATAGAGGCATCAGGCGGATTTTCCGTCGGCCTTGGGCTTGGGAAATTTCGGCGGTTCGGGTGCTTTGACCGGCTGGACTTTTTCGATGGATTCCTTGGGGATCCAGCCGCGGGTTTTCGAAGCGAAGGCGACGTAGGCCCAGCGTCCGGATTCCTGGATGACTTCGCAAAGCGAGCCGGGCGGCGCGTCGATGACTTCGGGCGCGGTGCGGGCGGCATCGGTGTGGAGAGCGACTTTTTCGGAAATGATCACCGCTTGATTGGCCAGCGGCGCGAACTCGGCGTCATTGGGGAAATAGCGCCAGCCGAGAAGCCCGGCGGAAACCAACAACGGACCGATTACCAGCGCACCGACAGCGACCCATCTCACCCGTGCGTTCGGACGGGTGGCGGGGAATACGAGCAGTGCAAGTCCACAAATCCAAAGTCCGAGCCACAGCGTGTTCTGCCAGACCGACAGCGGCAAACGGGCGAGGGCGTATTGGTAATCGGGGCGTTGGACGGTGATCGCACCGTATTTCCGCTCGATGAAACGAAGGTTCTGCCGGGCTTCCTGATGGCCTGAATCGCGTACGAGCGCGCGCCGATAGTAGAGCGCGGCGTAGCCGGGGGAGCCGGAACGATAACACGCGTTGCCGATGTTATAGAGCGTGTCGGCGGATAGATCCTCATACTTTCCCGCACCGAGCCAGAGTTTGATGGCGTCCTCGTATTTCGCGGAATCGAAGGCCTCCATGGCTTGCTTTGAAACATCGTCGGCACGTGCGGTGCCGCCCAGTCCCATTGCGAAGATGGCTAACAGAATCATCGAGGACGTTCGGAGCAATTGGAGAATTTCGTCGCGGCGTTTCCGGTCGAGCATGGATTTAGGCTTCTCGGCGCGGAAGCAAACGGCATCGCGCTCGGCAAGCACGGCCTGGACCTCAGGGCTGGAATTGCGGCCGAGGTGGCGCTCGATGAAACTGCCGGCGGCTTTCAGGAAATCGGTATCTTCGGCGGATTTCGCGTTGCTGATTTCCTGAAGTTCACGGGTACGGATCCGGGAGTCGGGATTTTGGCTCAAGCGCTGCGAGTAGCGCATCCAGAGGGCTTTTACCACGAGTAACAGCGCGAGCAGCCCGCCGATCGCATGGCCTAACCAAACTGGCAATGCCGGGACTGCCGGCACGGTGAGTTGCGCAGGACGGAGCAGTGCGAGGATGTCGGTCATCCGCTCGAAGGGGACGGGTAGCGACTGCGCTGCAACATCCGCGGCTTTTGCGGGACCGGGGATCACCCGCAACGTGATGGGGTCGGTGGTCACGGTCTTGTAGGTTTTGTCGCCTGGGTCGAAATAGATCAGCCGGAACGAGGGGATTTCCGATTTCATTTCCAACGGCCGGATCGACTGGTGGAAAATGACGCTGCCTGATAGATCGCGCCGCTCGTCGCCGCGTTGTTCGGTGGTGGTGGGGTAAATCTTCCAACCGCTCGCATCCTCGAGTTTCGGCGGGCGCATCGTATCGAGGTTGCCGCTGCCGTTGACAATCAGGTCCACCGTGACCGGATCGCCTTCCTGGATTTCGGAAACAGCCGTGCTGGCGCTCAAGTGGAAGCTGCCGACCGCGTTTTCAAAACCTTCGGGAGCTCCTTTGGGCAGGGGCTGGGCTTCCATCTCCAGCTTGGGAACCTGCACGTAAATTTCCCGGTTGATCCAGCGTGGAAACGGATCCTGGACATTTTCCTGGGTGATCAGACGGACCTTCGCCGGGCCGATGGAAATCACGCCGGTGCGGGTGGGGGTGATCGTGCTCGGATAGGCCACCGAGTAGTAGGGGACTCCTAACAAATTGATCGTACTGCGCATCGGCGACGGTTGGAAGCGCCAGGCGGCGAGTCCGTCACGTTCGAAGTCAGGTATGCCCCAGTCTTCGACGACCA
This sequence comes from Luteolibacter sp., assembly GCF_039920825.1. Classification (GTDB taxonomy): domain Bacteria; phylum Verrucomicrobiota; class Verrucomicrobiia; order Verrucomicrobiales; family Akkermansiaceae; genus Luteolibacter. The sequence continues at coordinate 17,204 of NZ_JBDSCX010000012.1, forward strand.
TTTCGCGCGGGACGAAAATCTTGATCTCTGTCGGCGTGGTTTCGTTTTCATAGGGCTTGTCGTTCAGCGACCGGAAGGAACTGGCGTAACGGATTTTCCGGCCTTCCACATCGATCTCCGACCACTGGAGTTCGTCGGGATTGAAGACTACAAAATCGACGGGTTCGGTTAGGGTGGTGGCTCCGTCCACAACTACCGGAATCGCAGGGATGGTGTATCTGCCGATGTCATAGCTGATCACGTTGTATTGGAAAACGTATTCCAGCTTTCTGCCGGGGATCAGCCGGGTCAGCGGGCCGATATTGGTTTCGTGAATCCGGACGTTCTTCAGTTGGGTGATTTGCGGAGCTCCGGTCGGCTGGCCGCCGGCAACGGCGACTTCCAGCGTTGCCTGCTCGCCGCGCGCGATGAACGAGGTGGAAAGCCGGCTGGTGGTCTGCCCGTGGCCGATGGCGCAGAGGGAGAGCCAAACCCCAAGGGATTGAAGTGTTAGGATTAAATTCTTCCAGGTGTTCATGATGTTACCAATCTTTCTCCGGGTTCTGGAATTCACGCCGCCCGCGGGTGAGAGGACCTTTTTCGAGGTCCGCGTTTTCCTTCAGGATGCGTTTTGCGCGTTCTTCGGGTGACTCGTTGGGATTGTTTCCCTTGTCGCCCTTATCCCCGTCTTTCTTGTCCTTTTTGCCGTCCTTGTCTTTATCCTTGTCGCCTTTATCTCCGCCTTTGTCCTTGTCTCCATCGCCACCCTTGCCGTCTTTGGGACCCTTTTCGCCGCCCTTGCCATCCTTGGGATCTCCCTTGCCGTCGCCTTCCTGGGGCGGTCCGTCACCGGGTTGGGCCTGGGGCATGGACTGTTGGGTCTGTTGTTCCTCCTCCTTCAGTAATTCCTTCAGCCGCTTCAGATAGATCATCGTCAGGTCGCGGTTCCGGCGGGCGACCTGGTCCGACGGGGGCAATGCGAGGGCGGAATCGAAATGTCTAACGGCATCCGCCCAGTTTGTGATGAGCGACTCGATGGGGCCGAATCCCGGCGTGTCGCCTTCTTCCGGTTCTTCGGCTTCCCGCATCTTCGCGAGGGTCTTCTTGACGAGGTCGTCAAACTTGTCGAGGTCCGGCACGGACGCCGGGTCCTGGGGATAGGATTCGCCGGCCAGTCCTATCCAGCCGAGCTGAAACAGGGAGTTCCCCATGCCGAGGTGGCCGCTCGCGTCCACCATCGGATCTTCCGACAACAACGACCCGCTGTAGGCCGTGCGGGCCTCGCGGAAATCTTTCGCGCGGTAGGCGGCGGTCGCCTCGCCCAATCGGTAGCGGGCCTTGGTTTCGCGGGCCTTCGTCGATTCGGCGAGGTTGTGATAGGCTTCGCGGGCGGCCTTGTAGTTTTTCCCGGCCAGGGCTTCCTTGGCGCCGGATGCCTCGCCGGCCTTCGCTCCTGGTGCTGTTAGCATCAATGCCGCAATGGCGGTTGCGGCGGTCCGGATTCCCTTCCAGCGTGTTCCGGCAACGATGGAACCAATCAGGAACAGTATCGACGGCAACATCAGCCACTGATAGAATTCAATCGAAACCCGGCGTTCGCGCCCGTCCATTTCGAAGGCATCCAGACCCTTCACCACCGAATTCACCAGCGCGGGAACATCCAGTCCGGAACCGGCGATGGTGAAGCGTCCCTTCGTTTCCTCAGCGAGCTTGCGCATGACGTCCGGGTGCAGGCGGCTGATGACGGGGCGGCCCGTCTCGTCCATTATTTGTTGATTGGGGGATCCTGGGATAATTACGGGTCCACCGTCTTCAGTGCCGACGCCGATCGCGACGATGTAAACACCGGATTGCTCGGCTTCAGTGATCATGGCATCCAAATCGCCTTCGTGTTTTTCCCCATCGCTGAGAATGACGAGCGCGTTGTTTTTCTGGCCGGTCTTTTTCAACGTCTCGGTCGCGAGATGAACGGCGGAAGCGAGATCTGAACCGCCGAGCGGCGCCCATTTTTCATCGATCTGATCGACGATCTCGCTGACCGCGCTGTGGTCAACAGTTAGAGGTGCATAAACGTAGGGAGAACCCGCGAAACCGATCATGCCGATGCGTTCGTTAGGCATGGCGTCGAGGAGTTCGTAAATGATGATTTTCGCCTGGGTGAGACGGTCGGGTTTCACGTCGGCGACCCGCATGCTCTTGGAAATATCGAGAGCGATCATGACATTGCGGCCGACGGTTTTCTCAAGCTTCGTTCCCGCATCCGCACGTGGACGCGCGAGGGCGAACGACAGTGCTGCGCATGCGGCGAGCAGGAAAAGAAAGGCGAGCCAACGGGGTAGGGAACTTCCGCGTTTGAGCAAGGCCTCGCGCAATCGTGGCGCGACGAATGCCGTCCATTGACGCCGCCTCATTCGCGAAGTCATCACCGCCACCGCTCCCAGCAAGGGGAGCAGGAGCAGCAGTGCCAGCCAGCCTGGGTGGGCGAAACTCATCGGTTCATGCGGAAGGTGGAGGGTTCAGAGCCATATAGGCGGCGGAGGCGAGGGCGGTCAGCAAGGTGATGCTCACGAACCACGGAAACAACTCGGTATCATCGATCACTGTCAGGCTTTTCGCATCCGTTTTTTCCAGTCGGTCGATGGTGGTGAAGGTCTTCCTGAGGGCTGCCAAATCCTGAGCCCAATAATGCTCGGCACCGGTCAGCGATGCGATTTTCTGCAACGTGGGAAGATCAAATTCCTGATAGGGAAAGCGCATGATCGTCGGATCCACGCGGCCTTCCGTGGTGCCGATGGCGACTGTGTAAATCTTGATACCAAGCGTCTTCGCGTGCTCGGCCGCCTCGATGGGTGAGATTTTTCCCGAGTTGCTGGCACCGTCGGTGATGAGGACGATGATCTTGCTGCGGGCGTTGCGATCCTCCAAGCGACTGGCGGCGGCGGCAAGTGCCGATCCGATTGCGGTGCCTTGTTCCTGAACAGTTCCCATCCGGCGATCGTCATTCAGGCGCAGTTCATTGAGAGCGTTTCTCAACCATTGGTGATCCAGAGTGATCGGGCTGGCATCCCTCGGCCGCCCCGCGAAAGCGACCAGGCCCACCCGGTCATCCGGACGTCGGGTGATGAAATCATCGACTACCTTCTTCGCGACGTCGATGCGTTTCGCCCTGCCTCCCTGATCTTCGAAATCGTCGATGTCCATGGAAAGCGAAACGTCGAAGGCGATCATGATGTCGATGCCACTGGCAGACCGGCTTTGGTATTGATTCCGCCAGACCGGACGGGCGATGGCGAGGATGGCTGAGAACAACGCGAGGAAAGCGAGAGGCAGTCCGATGCTCCAGGCGACCCGCCTGACGCGTCGGCCGAGGCTGACGAGAACGGATAGATTCGGGAAAACCACGGCGGCGTCCGATCCCTTGCCGCGGCGAAGTGCGAGCAACAATAGTGCGGGCAGCAACAGCAGCAGCCAACCCGGCTGGGCGAAACGGAAGTGGGTGAAAAAATCGCTCATGCCCTGAATCCGTGGTGAAGGGTTTCCAATAGCGCGCGTGATCCGGCGATCACCTCCGCCGCCGCCACGTCGGGAACATCCGCCGCATACTTCAACGTGGCGAGGCGGGTGAAGCCGGTTCCGGCCGCCGTGCGTGCCTCATCGGTGAAATTCTTCAGCGCTTCATGACGTGAAATGTATTCCTCGTGCGTTTCGAACAGCGCCGGATCGCCGGCGGCGGCTGATAGATATTTGCGGACGATCAGCGAGCCCTGCACGGCCACTTCGCGGGTGCCGGTCGAGCGGATGGCTTCCAGGGCTGCCACGGCCTCGGAATAGGCCGCCTGTCGTATCGCCATCGGATCGGCCGTGGCAGACTTCTTTCTCCTGAGGAAGATCACCAGGGCTAACAATCCAAAAAGGAGCGCGGCGGCAGCCACGATCATCCATGTTTCCACCCACGGATCGGGAAGCAGCGCCTCGGGAGAGGGTGGTTCCAGCAATTCAAAGTTGTGAGGTGCTCCGTTCATCGGGTTTCTAACCGGATCGCCTGCGGCTGCGCTTTTTTAAAAGCTGGTGGAGCGCCGCCAGCGTGTCACCGTCGGTTTTCAAGTCCGCGGAGTCGATGCCGTGCTTCTTGAAAATCGCGGAGACGCCTTCGAGTTGGCGACGCATCAGTTTCGCGTAGCCCATGCGCAGGTTGGGATTGCCGGTGTTGATCAGCGTCTCGAATCCGGTTTCCGGATCGACCATGATGACGCGGCCCGCCTTCGGGAGCTTTCCTTCGAGCGGATCGAGCACCCGCAGCGCGATGGTCTCGTGCTTGCGGGAAAGTTTGCCTAACGGCTTTTCCAGAGGGTCCGAGAAAAAGTCGGAGATCATGAACACCAGCGACTTCCTGCGCAGGGTACGGACCAGGAAATCGCAAGCTTCGGCGACCGATGTCCCGGGCTTGTCCGGCTTGGCCACGAGGATTTCACGGATCATTCGCAACAAGTGGCGGCTGCCTTTTTCCGGTGGGATGAAAAGGATCGGTTCCTGGGCGAAAACGAGCAGTCCCACCTTGTCGCCGTTGTGGAGCGCGCTGAAACCTAACACCGCCGCCGTTTCCGCCGCGACCTCGCGCTTGCTCAGGGAGACGCTGCCGTAATCGGCCGAGCCGGAGACATCGACGGCGATCACCACCGACAGCTCGCGCTCCTCGCGGAATTTTCTAACGAACGGCGCGTTCATCCGCGCCGTCACGTTCCAGTCGATGAACCGCACCTCGTCGCCGTGCTGGTATTCGCGGAAATCGTCGAAATCCAATCCCTGTCCCCGGAACGAGGAGAGGTATTCACCGGAAAACGATTCGCGCACCAGCCGCCGGGCCTTGAGCTCCAGCTTGCGCACGCGCGCCATCATTTCCTCGATCTGTTCGTCGGTCAGCATCGCTAAAAACGCTCAGGGCACCGCGACCTTGCTCATGATCCGCTCGATGACCGAGTCGGTGGTCATTTCCTCGGCCTCGGCTTCATACGTTAGAAGAATCCGGTGGCGAAGCACGTCCAGAGCCATGTCCTTGACGTCCTGCGGCGTGACAAACGCCCGGCCTTGCATGAAAGCGCGGGCGCGGGCGGTGAGGGCGAGATTGATCGTTCCCCGTGGCGAGGCACCGGAGCGGACGAGGTTTTTCAACGGTGCATCAACCAGCGCCGGGAAGCGCGTGGTGTGGATGATCTGCACGATGTATTTCCGGATCGCCGGGTCGATGTAAACCTCGTTCACCAGCTCGCGCGAGCCGGCGACTTGCTCGGGCGTCGCCACGGTCTTCGTTTGATAGGGAGGCGTGGATGTCGCCATCCTGTCGAGAATTTCGAGCTCCTCGTCCTTCGTCGGGTAGCCGACGGTGACCTTGAGGAGGAAGCGGTCGAGCTGGGCCTCGGGAAGCTGATAGGTTCCCTCTTGGTCGATCGGGTTCTGTGTGGCGAGCACGAGAAACGGCTGGGGCAGGGGATACGAGCGGTCGCCCAAGGTCACCTGCCGCTCCTGCATCGCTTCGAGCAGCGCGGATTGCACCTTGGCCGGCGCGCGGTTGATTTCGTCGGCGAGGATCAGGTTGTTGAAAATCGGTCCGAGCTTCGGCTCAAACTTCGTTTCCTGCGGATGGTAAACCATCGTTCCCACCAAGTCGGCGGGCAGCAGGTCGGGCGTGAATTGGAAGCGCGCGAACGAAGCATGCAGCGACCCGGAAAGTGCCTTGACCGCCAGCGTTTTCGCCAATCCGGGGACGCCTTCAAGCAGGATGTGGCCATTGCAGAGCAGTCCGATCAGCAACCGGTCCACCAGCCGTTCCTGCCCCACCAGGACTCTTCCCATCTCGTCTTTTACGGCCTGAATCCAGCCACTCGTCTCCGCGATCCGCTCTTGCAAGTTTTCCGTAGTCATTGATTTCGTGGCGGACTTTGGCATGCCCGCGAATCAGTGCAATGGGCAAAGCGACGAAAATCGCGGGATACACGAGGGGGCGGCGCAGCGTGGATTATTTCTTCGGCTCGGGGAATTTTGGGTTCGTCATCGCCCCCGGAGCGGCTTCCTTGAGGTTCGGCGGGATCTCGGCCTTCACATCACCCGTCGTCCAGCGGATGGCGCCGACGAGGAGGTTTTGGTAGGCAGGGTTGCTCCAGATGTCGTCGCGGTGGCCCATCGCGGTGTAGAAGACGCGGCCTTTTCCCTCGGCGCGGGCCCAGGTGGTCGGATAGGGAGGGCGATCATAGGGATTTCCCTTCATGGCTGGTGCGTCGATCACCGTGAGCACGTGGATGTCAGCGGCGAAATCCTTCAGGGAATACCATTCCTCGTTATAAGTGAAACTCTCACCCAGATCGGCGATGCCCGGAAATGCGGTGTCAATGACCTTGTTGGCGGCCTTCTGTTGGTCGCCGTGGATGATGAATTCGCCGCCAAGGAAATGGACGTATGAGTCGGCGTCCTTGCCGTGATTGGCGTATCGGTCAGGGCCTTTTTGGGACTCGTTCGCGGTGTGGAAGGTATCAGCGGCGGAATGCAGGCCGATGAATCCTTTGCCGCCTTTCACAAAGTCGAAAAGAGCCTGTTTGCCTGCTGGAGTCATCGCCGGTTGGCCGTCGGTCCCCGTGCTGGTGAGGTCGCCGGTGGTGTAGAAAATCACCGCGTCAAAGGCGGCGAGATACTCGGGCGAGAATTTCGAGCCGTCCTTGGAAAACTCGAATTCCCACGAATGCTTGGAGCCGAGATCTTGGAAGACTTTTTCGGCGAGGCTGGGTTTGCCTTTTTTCCATGAAATCACGTCGTGTTCAAAGCCGCTGGATTTCGTGAAAAACAGAATCTTGTGCGTGGGTTCGGCGTGGAGTGAAAGCGAGAGCCCCGAGACAACAGCCAACAGCAGGGTGGATTTTTTGAGCATGGGAGGATGTTTGAACACGGCGTGATCCGACGCAATCCAATAAATGGGGGGCGGACGCGGCTCCCAGCGAGTCCTTTTTCCGCGCCTGATAGGTGATCTCCGGCAGTTGTTGGAAACCTCCGTGATGTTTGTAATCTGCAAGTGCGTGCTTGAAATCTCCGCAGCGGCAACACAATCTTTCGAGCCATGAGTGATGAAGCCCGCCCCAAACCGTTGTTTTTCGTCGTCCTCGCCTGCGTGATCGCGGCCCTCGTGGCCTACGGATTCCGCTCGGTGATTTTCCCCAAGAACGATTCCGGCAAACCGGTCACGATTTCCCAGGAGGAGCTAACAGACGTGAAGGGTGTCGAAGCCGCCGACTCGAACGTGCCGACCACCGTCAAGGAATACGCTTTCAAGCCGAGCGAGAAACTGCCCGCCATCAAGGACACCAGCGGTTATGATCCGATGAATGCCCGCACGGTGAAATTCGCCCTCAATGTATGGGCCGGCTGGGCACCGATCATTCTCCAGAATGAAGGCTCGAATCCCGGAAAAATTTGGACCACTCCCGGTGGCGAGCCTTTCAAGGTGGAGCTGGTGCTGATCGATAATCCGGTGACTATGCGGGATGCCTACGCCTCCGGGAAGGTTCACATCGGTTGGGCGACCCTGGACATGCTTCCGTTGTTTATGGACGAGTTGAAAAAGGATGCGCGCATCATGCCGCGTGTTTTCCAACAGGTGGACTTCTCGAACGGCGGTGACGGCATCGTGATCCGCACCAGCGCCGCACGCGATCCTAACAAGCCGACGGTTTCCGACCTCAAGGGCAAGAAGGTCGTGCTCGCTCAGAACTCTCCTTCCGAGTATTTCCTGCTCAACGCCCTGGTGAATGGCGGCGTGCAGCCCGGTGAAGTGGACTTCGTTTACACCGAGGATGCGTTCCAAGCCGCTGCCGCTTTCAACAGCGACAAGTCCATCGCCGCCTGCGTCTCGTGGGCTCCGGACATCTACAATCTCAGCGAGATCAAGGGCAACCACATGCTGGTGAGCACCGCCACCGCGAACAAACTCATCGCCGACGTCTGGTTCGCGCGTGGCGACTTCGCCCGCGACCACAAGGACATTTGTGAAGGCCTCGTGCGCGGAATTTTCGAAGGCATGGGCAAAATGAAAACCGATGAAGGCAAGAAGGCCGCCGCCGGTTTCATGTCGAAACTCTACAGCATCCCGGAAGCCGACACGCTTGGAATGTTAGGCGACGCCCACTCGACGAACTATGCCGAGAACCGCGACTTCTTCATGAACCAGAACAACCCCGCCAACTTCGAGCGGACCTGGAACACAGCGTATCTTCTCTATCGGAAAATGAACCGTATCTCCCAGGCGGTGCCGTTCGATCAGGTGATGGATTTCACGATCCTGCAGAAGCTCGAAGGCGAGGAGCCTTACAAGTCGAGCCGCAATGAATATCAGATCAACTTCGCGCCGAAAACCGTGCAGTCGATCAAGGCCGAGGGCACCGAAATCCTGACGAAGGTCGTGACGCTGCATTTCTATCCGAACTCATGGGAGCTACGTAAAACCGTCACGGTTCGTGAAAATGGCAAGGATGTCGAAAAACCCTATGAAACGGGTGTCGATACCGTGCTTGAAGAGGTCGGCAAGCTCGCCGCCCAATACGGTGCCGCCAACATTGTCGTGGAAGGCCATACCGATTCATCGATGAAGGGACAAGTGAGTGCCGAGATGGTGAAGGAACTTTCCAGCAACCGCGCCGCTGCTGTGAAGACGGAGTTGCTCAAGAAATATCCCGAGTTCAACTCGAACCAGTTTTCCACCGACGGACTTGGCTGGGAGCGTCCTTTCGACTCCAACGATCCTAACAACCATGCCCTCAACCGCCGTGTTGAGATCAAGGTCGTGGCACTGGAAAATCCCGAGTAATTTCCTCGAGCGCCTCGGATGGCGGATCAAAACCCATTGAAATGAGCGAACCGGAAGCACTGGCCACGGCCCCTAAGCCCGCGTTTTTAAAAACCTGGTGGAAGCGGGTCTGGACGATCCGAGACACGCCGACCTATGCCGAAGGACTCGTCTTCGGCGCGGGCTGCATCGGATTTGTTCTCCTCGTCTGGTGGTTTCTATCATCAGGCGAAGGGGACTCGCGGATCGTGGATGCCTACACGCTTCCCACTCCAAAAGAGACCTTCCAGTCATTTCCCGAATTGTGGCACCGCGAACTCTCCCGCAGCATTGTGATTTCCCTGCTTCGGGTGTTAGGTGGATTTCTATTGGCAACTTCGATCGGTGTTCCGTTGGGAATCATTTCCGGCAGCTATTTGCGGGTGAATTCGTTTTTCAAACCGCTGGTGTTGTTCGGCCGCAGCATCCCCATCGCGGCGTTGATTCCTTTGACGTTGGTTTGGTTCGGCCTCGGCGAGTTCAACAAGGTGATGTTTATTTTTCTGGCAACCATCGCTTTCATCATCTTCGACACGGTGAACACGGTCCATGCAGTGCCGGATCGTTTCATCGACACCGCCTACACGCTAGGAGCACGGGAATCGCGGAAAAAGGGCGCGCGCATCGCCCTGTTCGCCGGTGTGGTCTATGGTCTTCTGGTCATGGTCGGCTGGCACCTGCTGAAGGAAAGTTCGGGTGGAGCTCTAACGGCAGAAGCTGTTGAAGGCTCCGGTTCCGTGTGGGCGTCCGGGTTTTTGACCGTCGCGGCATGGGGACGCTTCGGCATCGGATTTGTGATTGGATTCGTGCTTTGGTTCCCGATCGCGGGCCATCAGGTGTTGCGGAAAGTGATTCTGCCGCTGGCCCTCCCCGATATCGTCAACAGCCTGCGTCTGATTTTTGGCCTGGCATTCGGCTACATCATGTTAGCCGAGGTGATCAATGCGAAGACCGGCATCGGCGCGCTTATCATCAACAGCCAGCGCCGCGGTTTCCAGGAACACATTTATCTGTGCCTCTTCATCATTTCGCTGCTGGCCTGGATCATCGACCGGTCGATCATGCTGCTGCAACGCCAGCTTTTCCCCCACATTCAACATGGCGAAAATTGAGCTAACAACTTCCGAGCAGGCCTGTGAACTGAAGGAAGTGGAAACCCCTTCGAAAGCCGCACCGCTGGTGGTCGATTTCAAGAACGTTTCGAAGACATTCGATGCGGGAACGTCCCGTGCGTTTACTGCGATCAAGGACGTCACCTTTTCGGTGGAGGACATTCCGAAGATCGGAGAATTCATTGGCGTGCTCGGCCCGAGTGGTTGTGGAAAAAGCACCGTGTTGCGTCTCATCGCCGGACTGGCTCCGCAGTTTCCCGCGACATCCGGATCGGTGCTGGTGCACGGGGAGCCGGTGACGGAGCCCGGTCCCGACCGCGGTTTCGTTTTCCAGGATTATGCGAATTTCCCTCACCGCACGGTTCTCGACAACGTCGCCTTCGGGCTCGAATGCCGGCAAGTTCCGGAAAAAGAACGTCTCGAACGCGCCCGCGAATGGATCGCCAAGGTCGGACTCGATCCGAAGAACGATGGAAACAAATACCCGCACCAGCTCAGCGGCGGCATGAACCAGCGGGTCGCCATCGCCCGCACCCTGATCATGCACCCGCGCATCATCCTGATGGACGAGCCGTTCGGTGCCTTGGATCCGACGACCCGCCAGCGCATGCAGGATTTGCTCGTCTCGCTTTGGCGTGAATTAGAGGCCACCGTGTTTTTCATTACCCATGACATTCCCGAGGCCGTTTACCTCGGGGATCGCGTGTTTATCTTCACTCCGTCGCCCGGAACCATCGCTCGCCAGTTTGCCGTTGCGCCGCCGGATCGTCCGGCACGGGAAATGCAGATGGAACCCGCGTTCCTCGATTCAGTCCGCCACGTGCGGTCGCTGCTCGACAAACTGGAGGATGAAAAACATAACCAGACATCGTGAATAAGGGATCGGAATCATCCGAAAAGCTCGGCGACGGGCTGAAGCGGGCATTTACCTGGCACTGGCATCTGCTTGGCTTGGGAGCCGGCGTGACTGCCGCCGTCCTGAGTGGCGGAGCGCTCGCCTGGCTGCCGTTTCTCGCCGCCGCCGAACTCGGATATCTAGGATTTCTCGGACTCAATCCGCGATTTCAAAACGTGCTGAAAGGCCAGCGGATGATTCCTCAAACCTTGCCAGCCGACGCGACCCAGCGGTTCCAGCAGCTGATGGCATTCCTGAATCCTGCCGATGCGCACCGCTTCAATGTTTTGCGCCGCCGCTGCATGGATCTGCTCAACCTCCGCCGCAGCATGAACGCGAAAGAGGGAACCACCAGCGTCGATGGTTTCCGCGATGAGTCGCTCGAGCGCATGCTCTGGCTCTATCTGAAATTGCTCCATCAGCGGTCCGGCCTCGAGCGGTTCCTTGGCGCCACCCATCGCGAGCAAATCGAAGCCGAGCTCAAGTCCGCCGAAACCCAGCTCGCCATCACCCAGACCCGCGACCAATCCTCCGGCATGCCCGAAAGCCGGCTGACCACTTCCATCCGCGACCGTGTGGTCACCATTCGCGAGCGCTTGGACAACCACCATAAGGCCTCCGACGGTCTGGAACTCGTCACTGCGGAAATCGAAAAAACCGAGCAGCAGATCACCCATCTCTGCGAAGTCGGCATGACCATGAGCGACTCCGCCGGACTCAGCGTCCAGATCGACACGATTTCCCAATCCCTCCAAACTTCCGAGAAGCTTTTCTCCGAGACCTCCTTTTCGCAGATTTACGATGACGAACCGGCGCCGCCCCTTCTATCAGGCAATGCGGGCCGGACCGCCATCCCGCAATGACCATCCCTAACTAAAAACGAAAAACACGCCATGTTCCGCCGTCTGTCCAACATCTTCCGGGGTTTCCTCGGCCTCTTCGTTTCGGGGCTTGAAAAGCGCAACCCCGAAGCCCTGCTCGAACTGGAAAAGGAAAATCTGCGCAAGCAGATCGCCCAGTTCAATCAGGGCCTCTCCGCCCATGCCGGCCTCTGTGAGAAACTCATCTCCCAGGTGAAACGCCAGGAAGCCGAGGAACAGGACCTCAAGGCCAAAGCCGCCGCCAATCTCCGCGCTGGCAACCAACGCCTCGCCGGCGAGATCGCCCTCGAACTCCAGCGCATCCGCAAGGACCTCGCCGATAACCGCTCCCAGCTCAACGACGCGGAAAAAACCTACAAGGAACTCGTCCTTTCCCGCGACACCGCCATCAAGACCGCCCGCGGCAAGATCGAAGCGCTGCGCAAGGATCTCGATGGCATGAAGATGAACAAGGCCCTCGCGGAGATGAACGAAATGGCCAGCGGCATGCTCACCACCATCGGCGGCTCCGGCGACACGCTCGACCGGCTCCATCAGATGGTCGAGGAGGAAAACACCAAAGCCGCCGGCCGCGCCCGCGTCGCCCGCGACAGCCTGGACACCACCCGTTTCAAGGAACAAGCTTCCGAACGCGAAGCCCTCGAAGACATTGCTCTCGCCGATCTCGCCGCCGAACTCGGCATGGCGGTTCCCGGAAACCAAACTCCTGCCGCCACCGAAGTGCGCAAGGAAATGACTCCGGAGTAGTTTCCAGTTAGCGGGCGGCTCTCCGGCGGCGCAGTGCCAATCCTGCGACGCCGATCCCGAAGATCACGGACGAAGCCGGCTCGGGGACTGCCTCGATCACCACGTTGTCCAGCAGCATCGCCGAGCCGTCGCCATTGGTGACCGTGGAAACGAAGGAAACCACGCTGGAGGCACCGGTTGCTACGAAGTTAAAGACCACTGTCGTCCAGTTGAGGGCCAGAGGCGTGACCAAGGTTCCGCTGTAAATGTTAGTAGTTGTCAGGCTGAATGACGTGGTGATTCCTCCCGCCGTGACATTCATGGTTTTCGGGTTGGTCGTATTCCCCGCGGAAACAAACCCTGCGATGTCGAAAGTCACCCGATAGGTGGACCCGGCGGTGGTCGGAATCATGGTTTGAATCCCACCGGGGAGGCTTGGCTGGTTGTTTGGCTGAGTGCCGTTCATGTCGATGGAGTAATGACCATTCGACGCGTTCCAAATGCTGTCTCTCACCCAGTCGATGTTCACCGTGTTGACCGTCCAGCCGGTGATGGCCGTGGACCCGGACTGATAGGTGGCATAAGTGCCGATGCTGGGGTCGGGGACTTCAAAGCTGCCCGCACCCGGGCCGTAGATCTGGTCGATGATATTCGCCGCATGAAGATTCGGCAGGCAAAGCGCGGATAGGACGAAAAGAAGTTGGGAACGATGCATGGGGGTCTGGCGTCTACAGGGGCGGGAAACCAGGTTTCTCTCGCCAATCGTTGGGGGTTGAATCGGGAATACGCGCTAAAATAGGCGAATCCCTCAGGAAGCTTAACCTTTCCGAACTATTTTGAGAAGCCCAAAATTCACCGCCAGACACTCACCTTGTCACCCATCGCTGCGGGGACGCGTGGTCGAATGGAATTCCCCTCCGAAGACGCCAAACCCTCAGTGGCGCACCGTTAAAAAAGCGCAAGCCGGTATAACTGCACCACCGCCCCGTCAACCTGAGGGTCGGAACTCCGGACCCGGATAATCGCGTTGGCTTCGAACGTTGGGGTGGGGGACGACAGGCGCACGGTGACGTTGACACTTTCCCCTCCTTTCAGATTTCGCGTCCTGAAGGGATTGATCGTGAAGTAATCGTTCGGGCTTATTTCCACCGACAAGTCCTTGAGCACTTGGGTTCCCCGGTTGGTGATGGTGAAAGTCGCTGAGACCGGAGCGGATCCCCCGACATACTCGGGCAATTGCAGGTTATACCAGTTCGTGGTCGTATTGGTTAGGTTCGGCCCTCCGATTTTGATATCGGCCGGTTTGAACGGAACGAATTTTTTGAGGTCCATCGAGACCAGGGTTTCGGAAATTCCCTTCTGCTCGCCGGTGATTCCTCTCCACTTGACGAGGCCCACGCCGCGGGCCCACCACTCTTCGCCGATCTCGGCATTTTGGTTTTTTCCGAGTTGGAAGCGCAGGTGAATGCAATCGTCAAACGTTCCCGCCGGCACCGTGACCGACTCCTTTCCCAGATAGGTGAAAGCGAACAGGCCGGCACCTAGCAGCTTGCCATCGCCGTAAACCTTCTTGAAATCGTTGACTGTATTTCCCTTGAAAACGTCGTTTGGTACGCGGAAACCATTGGCCACCCGGAACGTCGATGCGATCTTGTCGTAGCTTCCCCGGACGACCCGGTCATTTCCATAGTAGCGGTATCCACCACTGGCGGCGGTATAGACGAACACTTTCCAATCATCCTTCCCGTTCGCCGGCACGAACTCTCCGTTCAGGAGATGGCCGCGTTCCTCGCTGCTTTTGATGGCATTCACCGCGTAGCTGATTTGTCCCTCGAGGCCGTTATAAAGCGATATCGGGATGGATTCTTCCACCAGAGTCACCTTGGTCGCTGATGGGTTCTTGTCGTCGGGCGACTCGAAGCGGGAATACACCCAGGTCGATCCTTTCGCGTGCAGCGGGTTGTAATCACGAAGCTGGACCGATTCCGCAGCATGACCGATAGCGGTGCTGCCGACGAAAAGCGCGAACGCTGCGGAAAGCAGGCGAAAGGTGCCGCCGCGCGGGGATGGCTTCGAAATGGGAAGAGGGTGGGAGTGGGCAAACGCGTTCACCGCGGCAATGGAACCCATCCGCTAGATTTTGCAAAGACTCTTTTGGCGGCACGACGTCAGGTGGAGCAACTTCACCCAACCGATAACCAGCGAACGACAAAAGCCCGTCCGTCCTAGTGCCCACCTGTTGGGATTTCTCTTGGATTTTCCACGTTCCAAACACCGGAATGCACCCTATGGTGGAACCCAATCCAGCCGGATCAAGATCGGTAGCCAGCCATTGAACTCCTTTATGAAACCACCCCCAGTCGTCAACACCATCACATTTCCCCGTCCGAAGTTCAACATTCCGTTCGGTTGGTTCGTTGCCGTGCCTCTGGCGGTTTTCGTGTTGATCGGCGTGTTTACCTCGTTTTACACCGTGAGTCCCGAAGCCGTCGCCATCGTCCAGAGATTCGGGAAATTCACCGAAATCGCACCGCCCGGCCTGCATTTCAAGCTGCCCTACGGCATCGACACTTCCACCATCGTGCCGATCCGCCGCCAGCTCAAACTCGAGTTCGGCTTCGGCTCCTCCAATGCCTCCAACCCCGACCAAGTGGGAGACGAGCCCGCCAAAGAACGCGATATGGTCACCGGCGATCTCAATGCCGCCAACGTCGAGTGGATCATCCAATACAGCATCACGGACCCGGAAAAGTATCTCTTCCGTGTTCGCAATCCCGGCTCCACGCTGCGGGACATCACCGAGAGTGTGATGTGCGAGGTCATCGGCGACCGCACTGTGGACGAGGTACTCACCATCGGCCGCAACGAGATCGAAGTGGCGTCCCTGATGCGTCTCAAGGTTATCCTCGAGCATCTCTCGATGGGGATTTCCGCCGAGCAGGTCCAGCTTAAGAATGTGCACCCTCCCGGTCCTGTGCAGCGCTCGTTCGATGAAGTGAACCGCGCCCAACAGGATCGCTCCACCATGATCAACGAGGCCAATGGCGAATACAACCGTGTCATCCCGAAGGCCAAGGGCCTCGCCGAACAGCGGATTTCCGGAGCGGAAGGATTTGCCGTGCAGCGCGTCAACCAGGCGCAGGGCGACGTCGTCCGCTTTAAGGAGCTGTTAGCCCAATATGACAAGGCCCCCGCCATCACCAAGCAGCGTCTCTATCTGGAAACC
The DNA here is from genome assembly GCF_039920825.1 of Luteolibacter sp. Taxonomy (GTDB): domain Bacteria; phylum Verrucomicrobiota; class Verrucomicrobiia; order Verrucomicrobiales; family Akkermansiaceae; genus Luteolibacter. The sequence goes on from NZ_JBDSCX010000012.1 coordinate 32,886, forward strand.
ATGAGCGAGGTGCTGCCCAAGCTCGGCCCCAAGATCATTCTCGACGAGGACGCCAAACAGTTCCTCCCTCTCATGAATCTCAACAAGTGATTCCTAACAAATCATTTCCATGAAAACACCCGTCATCATTTTCTTCCTTGCCGTCGCCGCCGTCGTCATCGCCAGCAGCGCTTACACGGTCAGCCAGACCGAGCAGGTCTTCATCACCGAGTTCGGAAAACCCGTGGGCGATCCGATCAACGCGGACCCCGCGAAAAACGAAGCCGGCCTGCATTTCAAAAAGCCTTTCATCCAACAGGTGAACCGCCTCGAAAAGCGCCTCCTCGAGTGGGACGGACCCGCCACCGACATGCCCACCCGCGACAAGCTCTACATCAGCGTGGACAACTTCGCCCGCTGGCGTATTTCCAATCCCAAGGTCTTCTTCGAGAAACTCCGTGACGAGCGCAGCGCCCTCTCGCGGCTGGATGACATCATCGGCAGCGCGACCCTCGACGTCATCGCCTCGCACGATCTCATCGAGGTGATCCGCAGCGAAAAGGACCGCAAGCCGGAGCGCGACGAGGCCCTCGTCATCGAGAACTCCAGCCTCGGTCTGCTGCCAGCCATCCGTTACGGCCGCGGCGTTCTCAACGACGAGATCCTCAAAAAAGCCCAGCCCAAAGTCGAAGCCTGGGGCATCGAGCTGCTCGACGTCCGCTTCAAGCGCATCAACTACAAATCCGGAGTCATCGAGAAAATCTACGCCCGCATGAGTTCCGAGCGCCAGCAGATCGCCGACCGCTTCCGCTCCGAAGGTGCGGGCGAGGCCGCGAAAATCATCGGCCGCAAGGAGCGCGACCTGCTCTCCATCGAGTCCGGAGCCTACCGCACCGAGCAGGAAATCAAAGGCAAGGCCGATGCCGAAGCCACCGGCATCTATGCCACCGCCTACAGCTCGAGTCCCACCGCGGCGGATTTCTATCATTTCACCAAGACCCTCGAGGTCTATGAGAAATCGCTCGGCAAAGACAGCACCGTCATCCTCACCTCGGACAGCGACCTCTTCCGTCTCTTCAAAAGCATTGAGAAACCGGCGGAGCACTAGCCGCACGCATCCACTGGAGCGCGGGACTTCATCCCGCCCGCGCAGCGGGATGCCTCCGGATAGCCAAAGAAATTCTCACTTCACCCTTCCTCGCAACTTCACCGCAGAACAATCTCGCCGGAAGATGCCTCCGCCCGCTACAAAATTCTCATGACTCTCCGCATTTCTATCTGCCTTCTATCGATTTTGATCGGCGCCGTTGCCGGCTGTAGAGAGAGGGAGTCATCATCGGGAGGCACGGGAGAGACTGCGGACGGCGCTACTGAAAATATCGATCAGTCGGAATTGGAAGCTGCGAAAAAACTAAAAGCGGTCGTCGATCCGGTTCAGCAGGAGATCGATGCTTTCTCGGCCACAAGCCGCAAAATGTTCGATGAGCGCCGATTCGACGACTTGGAGAAACTCGCGGCGGATCTCCGTGCTAACAAATCCTTGTTCCGGGATGGATCTTGGAAAATCCGCCAGTTCTATGTCTCGTTCGAGCGCGGCGATGACGAGCCGGACGCGAATTGGAAAGCGGCCGGGAACATCCATCAGGAATGGGTCAGGGCCAGGCCCGCATCCATCACCGCTCAGGTGGCGCATGCGAATTTCTTCGTGAACTATGCATGGTTCGTGCGTGGCAGCGGCTATGCCGCCTCGGTGTCGGAAAAGGAGAACTACAGCTTTGAAAAGCGCTTGGAGTCCGCCGTGAAAATTCTCCAGGCATCGCGGGACTTTCCGGAGAAGGATCCCATGTGGTGGAACGTCGCCATCACCACCGCCCTTGGTCAGGGCTGGTCGAAGAAGGCGTTCGATCAGATCGTCGAGGAAGGTGTGGCCCTTGAGCCGACCTATCATGGACATGATCGCCAGCGGGCCTATTCGCTCTTGCCCCGCTGGTATGGCGAGCCCGGCGATTGGGAAGCCTATGCCCTGAAAGCCGCCGCGCGAAAGGATGGCCTGGGCGATGAACTCTACGCCCGCATCGTCATCGATCAGCGCCATTATTACGACCAGATTTTCCGCAATTCCAAGGCGTCCTGGCCGAAGACCAAGGAAGGTCTGAAGCAGTTGCGCGCGAAATATCCGGACTCACTCGCTTTCATCAACGAGGCGGCGCTTCTCGCGACCATGGCCTCCGACCAGGCCTATGCGAAGGAAATGTATGATCTGCTAGGCGATACCTATCTCCCCTCCGTTTTTCCGAAGCCGGAGAGGTTCGCGCACTACCGGCACTGGGCGGAAACCGGCGACTGGTGAAATGGTGTTAGCCGCGAGTGCCTGCATGATTACGAATCGATTTTAACGGGTTTCCCGGATTCGTAAGACTCCCGAATGGCGGCGATGATTCTCAAGTCGGCGATGCCCATCGACGCCGGAGTGACGACTTCGGTGTCGTTGATGATGGCCTTGCAAAAGCCGTCCATTTGTTCGGCGAAATGGTTTTTCTGGCGCAGGTTGATTTCGGAGACCTCGGAGGATTCGTCCCCTTCCAACAGCGCTTTGGTTTTTAATTTGAGGCCGCGATAGCTGAAGGACGGGTCCATTTCAATGTAGCCGTTGTCGCATTGCACCCGGTAGCGGCGGCCTTCGATAGTGCCGAATGACGTGTCACAAGTGGCGATGACGCCGGACGGATAGGTGAGGATGAATGACACGCTTTCCGGGACCTCCCTGAAGCGGGGATCGTCGTCCGGAAAACACGCCACCGCCGTGACGGCGATGGGTTCCTCACCGATGCAGTAGCGGGCGGCATTGATCGAGTAGATGCCGGTGTCGCTCACCGGACCGCCGCCCAGTTCCCTGCTGAGCCGGATGTTAGGTGCCTCGACGATCTGGCAGTTGCTGGAAACAAAGCTTTTGATTTTGCCGAACTTCTTCTCCCGGCACCATTTCATCACTTGCATGTTCAGAGGCTCGTAGTGCAGGCGGTAGGCGATTCCCAATTTCTTACCCGCCTCCCGGCCGGCGCGGGCCATGGATTGTCCTTCTTCCACGCTGACGGCCATCGGCTTCTCGCAGAGCACGTGTTTGCCCGCCTTGAGCGCGCGGATGGTGAATTCGGCATGCATGCTGTTGGGCAGGATGATGTAAACGACGTCGATGGACGGATCATCCGCGATCCGGTCGAAGTTTTCGTAATTGTAGATCGAGCTCTCCGGGATGTGATGGGCATGGGCGACTTTCACCGCCTTTTCGCGGTGACCGCTCACGAGGGCGACCGGCTTGGCAAGTTTGCACTCGCCGAATGCGGGCATGACTTCTTCAAGGGCGAGCTTCCCAAGTCCCACGATGGCGAATCCAAGCTGGCGGGCAGGGGCTTCCTCGATTTTCAAAACCTGCGGCTGCTCGTCGGGTGGAGCGAGGACGGTTTCCTGCGATTCCGTTTTCTCCGAAGACCCGACGGCGGTGCCTGCGGTGGTGGGAAGTGTGGTTGCGGATCCGGTGAAGGGAGGTTGGCGCGTGGTTTTCACAAGGGCTGTCTTTTGCAGACGGCGTACCGGGAAACAGACCGCTGAAAACCAATGGCAAGCCCGCGGACTGTGCCTCGATTTGCAACTTCATCCTGCAAGCTGCAACGGCCCGCCGCGCGTTGTCAGCTCCGGATCATTGAAAGCACGGGACATTCCCCGCTTTTCCAGCATGGCATGTCCATCGCTAGGAAGGAGTCCATCATGACAACCACCACCACCCACGAAAAACACCATCACAGTCTAACGATGTATGTGAACGACGTCATCGCCCTCGAGCGCGACATCATCAATGCCATCGACGGCCAGCTTGAAGATGAAAAGGTCAAAGCCGATATTCCGCTCTCTCTCACTCTGAAGGAAATCGTCATCGGCTCCGAACTGCGCATCATCCGGCTCCAAAATCTTTCCTACGACGAAAAAGGATCCGCCGGCGCGGCAGTGAAGGAAGCCGTCATGGGAGTGGCCGGTTCGCTGGCGGGCTTCTACGGGAAACTCCGCGAGCACCCGCTTTCACGGATGGTGCGCGACGACCGTGTCGCCCTGAACGTTTTGGAAACCAGCTACGCCATGCTCTACACGTTGGCTCTCGGCATCGGCGACTCACGCGCCGCCGAGCTCGCGGCCGGAGGATTATATGCCACGCCGCCCTTGGTTCTGAAACTCACCCACCTCATGCCCGGCATCATCCTTCGCGAACTCTCCGACGACGCCCCGCTACAAAACGCCACCGCCGAAAAAACCGTCCTCGATGCCATCCATCAGGCATGGCGCGGTTGATGGGGGAAACTGTGGCGGCGTCGGTGACCATGCGCCCAGCGTTAAGAAGCGGGGCAAAATGCTAGTGGGGCGCCTCCTCTTGCTATCTGATTCTTTGTGGGGTTACCCATGAAACAACCTCTTCCACCACGCCTTCTTGTTCTCGCCCATCCATTTGCTCATTGCGATCCGCTCTTCCTCGGCCGTGTCCTCAAATGGAACTACTGGCACTGCTATTTCGAAATCAACGTCGTAGCCATAGCGTCTCAATCGCTCGTTCCAATCGATAATCGGTTCCTGATTCCAATCATGTAAGTCTCCATCGTTCCTGACGGCTTCGGTAGGGCATCCTTCGACGCCCTCCATGATCGCGGCCACCTCCTCTTCTGATTCAGGCTGCTTAAATACGTATGACTGGCCATAGCGATCATCCCTCCTAATATTTTGAGGAGCGCATTCACGACAAAGGTCGCAGTCGGTGCATTGGTCATCGACGTAGAACTTCCCTGCGACGTTGAGTGGGTATCGATGCGTGAAATTCATCGGAATTATCTTCGAACGTGTGAGCGTATCCGCGGAGGGATGGAAGCTCGAATTCAATTTGTGGGTTTCTCGCCGTCGGATGGTGCTGCTTGTCCGCTTCCTTGTGATTTTAAAGGCCAAGACCTATCACCTTTGATATAGGGTGACATCGCATCATTCAGTGATTCGATCGTAATTTTGCCATTGGTTGTTTTTTGGGTGAGCGAAGCGACTTCCGGAAAGTTGTGTGCGAGCGCCTGAATAAAGTCGCAGTTCGAAGCTATCATTGGTTTCGACGTTGAGTCTGTATGGAGAGTTTTCGCCAACTCCATAGTAGTTGACATGAGACCGCCCAAATCCCGCACGTTTACCTTACCTTTCGGATGGGAAATCTTAATGCCCTCCACAAAGACAACCATGTCGAAGTCCTTCGCCGACTTGTCCATTTGAGGATAAATTACCGGAAGAATTGGTGACTTCGTAACTACGCCCTTTTCTCCGCCCACCTTATTGGGGTTTAGTGCTGGCGGCTCCACCCCCTCAGGTCGCGGAGGTCGCCCCGACATCTTGCGGGCCAAATCATCGATCTCGCGCGGCCCACGATCCTCCAAACCAGAAATCATGAATTCTCCCCCAAGTGGTGCTTGAACGACCGGTGCGCTAATTAGCTGTCCCGCCACGATGATCGCAAGGCGGTCTTTTCCGTAGATCATCTTCCCGGTGGCCTCCTTCAGCTTCCTTGCTCCATTGTCGGTCAATTCCACGTAGAAACCATTATCTAATCCGTAGTTCGGCACCGCCAGTTTGACATCAGCATCACCAAGAACGTTGACCTTCTTAACGAACATCACCTTATCATTGCCTTTCCAAGACAATGTCATTTGCTCCGTGTTGTCGGAAGCTTGGTCTGCCACCTCAGAAATGCGAAGAGTGCCACCGCGACTAAAGTTCACGGCGGCAAAGAAGATGATGGTGAGTGCGGTTTTCATTTTCTAGCGAACGTTTGATGTACGCCCACCGGCGCGATTGAAAGGAAATTGAAGTGAAATTGAAAAGGTTATGGCCGGTTGGTGCGACACGACTTGTTTAGCCTTTTCGCGGTTGGATTAGTCTTGCATCTAAATAAGTCAGCTTAAACCCATCCTTATCGTAATTGCATTTCCAGTGGATGAGGAGATCAAAACGACTACGCTGGGCTGAACGTTCTTGATTGATCTCGGTCAACTTATATTGGAATGTAATTTCTTGTGGTTTTGTTCTTTCCGGAATTTGCACCATGCCGTGGGAAGCCGTATTAAATCCCCATGCGTATAAAAATCCATCTGATAAATGGTTCTGCACATCGCCCTCACTCATTCCAATTTTAAGCTTCTTGATTCGATCAGGTAGCGCATCAACCATCTTCGAATCGACATAGTACTTCAAGTTGATTGGCCCCTTCGCTCGCAGATACTCGTCAGAATGCCACTCCTTGACTGCCTTCAAGTAATCGGCATCTTCCGTGGCAGTGACCGAAGCATGTTCATACCACTCGATGCCGTGAACTAAACTCGTTGCGCCCATCGAGAGCGCTATCGCCACAGTCAGAGCGTGATTTGCATTCGTCTTCATTTTATTTGGCTAACAGTATGTTCTGTCTTGGGAGGATGGATACGTTCGGGGTAAACCTCAATTCAATTCACCCATTTTGCGGCTTGATTTTTATGATGTGGAAGAGCTAGGGAAGAGGTTACGGATGGAATGAAGATTCGGATACATTTCCTTTCGCCGGCTTGTGTGCCAACTGATACATGGTTTTGTCTAATTTTGATTTTTGGGGATAGGGGGAAAGGATGAAAATAAGCCGCATGATCGGCTAGGCAATCATGCGGCCTGTTTCGCGTAAAGGATCAAGAAATCGGCGGTACGGTCGCGGCTGGTTTGGAGGTGGTGCCGGTGCTGATGACCTTGCGGGCGGCGGCGTAGGCGGTGGTGAAGGCCGGGTGGTCGGCGGCGAATTGGACGATGAGGCGGTCGAGCACGTTTTTCAGGCTATCGGTGGCCCGGTCGAGTTCGGCGGCGATGGCCGCGGTGATGGCGGTGCGGTTGGCAATGGCGGCACGCGGGGTGCCGAGGGTGGAGCCGTAGGCGGTGATGGCGCTTTGGAGATCGGTCAGCATGGCGGGCGTGAGATTGTAATCGGCGGCTTTCACGGCGTGGGCGGCGACGATGGCGGCGGCTTGGTCGTGGACGCCTTGGGCGATTTCATCGAGCAGGGAGTCGCGCAGGTTTTTCAAAGCGCCTTCTTTGAAGTCGAATTTGGCGGCGAGCGTGTGGTTTCCGGCTTCGTAGGAATAGGCCCCGGCCGCCCCGGAGACGATGAGCAGGCGCGTAATCAGGGAACGCTGGAGACGCTCCTTATCCAGAGCGATGCCGGTGAGCGGACTGCCCTGCGCCTGGGCCAGCGTGCCGAGGACATTGATGCTGCCTTCGAGCGCGGTCACGCCACGGACGAAGGCGGGGAGGGCGCTGTAGATCGCAGCGTTCCCCGGGAGGGTGAGAATCAGCAGGGTGGTTTGCAGCATGTTGGCGCTGTTGATTTGGTCTTTGGTCATGGTGGTATCAGTTTGTTGGTTTTCAGTTTTCAGTTTTCAGGCGAGAGAAGAGTCGGAGGTGGGCGGAGCCGGGGAAAACGGGAGGGCTCGGGCGAAAAACGATTTCGGGGCTCCGGAAACGACCGGGGGGGAGCGGGAAACGATTTTCAAGACGCGGAAAACGAATCCCGAGGAACGGAAAACGATTCCGGAAAAACAAAAAACGGATGGGGAGATCGGGAAAACGATCCCGACGAGGCGGGAAACGATCCGGGAGAATCGGGAAACACATTCGGGCTGTGGGAAATGAAACCGGGGAATCGAAAAACGGATGGGGAACTGTTGCAAACGAATCGCCTGCGGCACGGGCGGCGCGGAAATGACCGGGTGGGGAGGAGGGGAAGGTCCATGAGGTCGATGTCCGCTAGGACTTATTCGTTAGGGAAATCTCCGGGCGATGGCACGACAAATCGTAAAGTCTGCCTGATTTGTTTTGAAAGTGATGGATAGATGTTACGGTCGCCGGGGTAATCCGCGCCGAGACCCGCCGGCGTGTGAGGAGGTGATTTGGAAATGTCGGGAACTGTTTCTAATAGGCCCCTCGTGCGGAGCCTCTGGAATGCGGGTTAGAAACGCATGGTTTTTTTCGATGATTCGCAGGTTTTTCTCTCAGAGACTGTCTGAAAATAGGGGGTGGGGACGTCTCGTCCCCACGCATGGACGAGACGTCCATGCCCCCTTATCCGCGGTTCACGCGGAAAAAATGTATCATTTCCAAAACAGCCCCGCTGCGTTTTATTTTCCGGAAGTTGTCACAAAACGGATGACTGTCCCGTCATGAAGAGTGATGAATCACACGATCTTCCGCCAACCGCTCACTTCCCATTTCCCATGACACGACCCACCACTGCCGAAAAAGCCCTGCGCTTCCGCGCACTGCACGAAGCCGCCACGCCCTTCGTGATTCCGAATCCCTGGGACGCCGGCTCGGCGCGGTTGTTAGCCGCCCGGGGATTCCAAGCGCTCGCCACCACCAGCTTCGGCTCGGCGCTCGCCTCGGGCGTGTGGGATGGCGCGCTGTCGCGGGATGAGGTCATCGCCAGCGCCCGCAGCGTGGTGGACGCGTGCGACCTGCCGGTCTCCGCAGATCTGGAAGCGGGCTTCGGCGAAACGCCTGAAGCCATTGCGGAAACCTTCCGGCTGGCTGGCGAGGCGGGATTGGTCGGCGGGTCGATCGAGGACTACACCGGCGATCCGTCGCGCCCTTTCTACCAAATCGCGGAAGCGGTGGACCGCCTAACCGCCGCCGTGGAAGCCGCGCGCGCCCTGCCATTTCCCTTCACCCTAACCGCCCGCGCGGAAAACCATTTCCGTGGCAGCGCGGATCTCAATGACACGATCCGCCGCCTGCAAGCCTACGAAGCCGCGGGTGCCGACGTGCTCTTCGCCCCCGGTCTGCCCACGCTCGATGCGGTGCGGGCGGTGTGCTCATCCGTTTCGAAGCCGGTGAATTTTCTAGCAGGCCTGCCGGGCGCGGGATTTTCCATGGAGGAGCTGGCAGCAGCCGGAGTGAAGCGGATCAGCATGGGAGGCGCGCTCTACAAGGCAGCGTTGCAAGGACTCGTCAGCGCGGTGGATGAAATCCAACAGAACGGGACGTTTGGATTTACCAAGACGCTGCCGGGCGGTCCGGAGATGAAGCGGTGGTTCGGGATGGGGTGAGCTTGGACTGCGGTAGTAGGTTGCAACAGTCCAAGGCAGCTGCACGAAAAAGCCCACCGGGTCGGGACCGGGCGGGTTGGACGGAACGGGTAGTCACTGATTCCCGGACCGTCAAAGAAATCCTCACTTCACCGTTCCGGGCGCTTTGTCGGGTTCCTCCTTGCGCAATGCCTGGATCGCAACCGCCACTTTTTCAAACGCCGCCAGATAGAGCTGCGCCGTTGCTTGGTCCTGCGCCCTGCCAGCCCGGTCCCGATAGGTCAGGCGGGCTCGTTCGAAAAAGTCGCGGCCGGATTCATCATCACCGCGATCCAAAAGATGATTGCCTCCGACCGATGCCCAATCCGCCTGCAAGTTGAGCCGGGAAAACTCTCCCCGCTCGTCCAGATCGAACGCGCAGTCGATACTCTCATACCCGAGCTTTTTGGGATCTTCCGGCCCCATCATCCATTCCACCGTGCGTGGCTCGTCGAACGGATTCACGATCGGTCGGGTGATGCAGATCTTCTTTCCATCCGCCGTCAACAGTGCCAGCGGCTGCTTTTTATAAGCGTCACAATCAAAATCCTCTGGAAACGGAATGTCGAACCGGATTCCCAGCCTCTCTTCCAGCCGCTCCAGCGCCCGCACAGTGAGCGGATCCTGCGGCACTTTGTCCTCCAGGCAGTAGCCGGTGGGTTTTGTCGCGACGTCATCTTCCGCGCGGAGGCCCGTTAGCAAATTCAGCGCGAGCAGGGTCAGAAGAATTTTCATGAGGTGTGTGGGATGGGAATCTAGCGGTAATTCCTTACCGCTGCCATGAGAAAAAAAGTTCCCCGCGGGCCGCGGCGCAGGATGAACGCTGGCTACCGGGGGGCGCGTCTCGATCAAAACGAGACGCAGACCGTTTGCCCGCACGAGGGGGAGGGATAGATCCTCGAAATTCGCGTCCTAGCGCGAGAAGCGTCGGCGGACGTCATCCGGGACGTTGTTAGTGGCAACCCATTGCTTCACGGCGGCGGGGTCCTGTTGGGCCCATTCGCCGAGCATGCGGTGGTAGAGACGGCGCTGTTGATCCGGATTGGAAACTCCCTGAATCCACGCGGCGGACTGCTCGGGCGCGCGGCCGTTGCAGCTCCAGACGAATTCCTCGACGACGTTGTCGTATCCGGGTGTTCCGGCGAGTCCGGTCACCCACTGAGCGGTGGCGGTGATGTCCGAGGTGGACATGATGGGAATGACGCCACGCGCTGCTTCGGCTTGGGCTTCGGGTTTCAATGTCTTTACCCACGCGGCGGCTTTGGAGGTATCGGTTCTTGCCAGCGCGTCCGCCACCTGTCGGGAGGCGCGGTTTTGGATGTCGCCCTGATCCATCGAAGCGAGCCAGGTCGCCGCCTGATCCGGGTCTTTTCCGATAAGCCTGTTAGCAATGGCGGCGACGAATCCACCGCGCAATTGATCGTCGCCGGTGATGGATGCGGGATAGGCCATGGCTGCATCGAGGCCCTGCATGAAGAGGGCGTCGGTGATGCCGCTCACCGCATCGCCCCGCTCGCGTCCTGATGGCATGGCCAGGGCGAGTTCCGAGGCATGGGAAATGTCGGTGGTGGCGATCCCGCGGATGACCGAGGACATGTAGGGGTTCGCACCTTCACCGGTGAAGTGATCGATGGCCCAACGTTCCGCACCGGACGCGTCGTTGCCGGCCCAGGTGGAGAGAATGGTGGCACTCGCACCTCGGTTGTTAGGTTGTTTTGAAACGTAGTCGAGGGCGCTCAGCGGGTCGGCCTTGGCCCAGCCGCGCAGGATCAGATCGTATTCCCCCCGGGAATCGCCGAAGTGATCGAGCTGGCGGAATTGCTCTGCCACTGCCGCGAATTGGTCGGGCCCGAGCGTGTCGATCAAGTCCATCATGGCGCGTTGGCGCTGGAAGGGATCGGTCAGCCGGACGATGTCGGACATGCGCTCGGTCGGAGTTTTGGATTCCTTTTTGGAAAGGGCGCGGGCGTCGTCCGAGCCAGATCTTGGCGTCCGGATTCCATCGGCTGCAAGGCTTCCGGTAGCCGCCGAAGAACCCGAACGGCTTGAACGGGCGTTGTCGGAGGAGGTCGAAGGTGACTGTGAATCACGGGATCCGTTGAAGATCATGGCGGCGGCGATCCCCACCGAAAATACGGCGGCGTGGGTAACAATGAGGTTCGTGCGTTTCATGGCTTTCAAACGGGTTCTACGGGACCGTGGCGATTGTTGTTTCAGGGTGCCGCGGAAATCGTGATCACATGCTCGACGGGTTGCTTCGCATCAAGAACGGCTTGTTCGAGCGGTGCGCGGGCTTTTTCGGTGACGGCGAAGGTGCCGTCGATGTCGGCCTTTCCTTCGGGGCCGTGAGCGAGCTCCTTGATCTGGCGGGTTTCATAGGCCTGCTTTTTCGTGACCGCGTCCTGGATTTTTTTGAATGCCGGAACGAAGGGGTTGTTGTCGAAGTCCTTCGCAAGGTTGATCCCGGCTTCCAACTGCTTGGCGGTGTAGGTATGGCTTTGCTCGCCCCAAGTGAGCGTGTAGTTGGCGGATTTCGGCGACTTCAGGGTGAATGTGAAACGGTTCAGGTCATCGTCGAACGGCACCAGCGCCATGCCGGCGCGGATGGAGTCGTCCTTGTCAGTCACACCGGGGCCGGGGCTGAATGGAATCCGGGTGCTGCGGAGTTTGATCTCGCCGTTCGCGGCTGATAGGGCCTCATGGCCATTCGCTGCTTCCGCCTTGCCGGTCGCTTCATCGTAAGTCACGGACCCGAGGTCGCCGCCGATGCCCATGCCTTTGAGAAATCCGTAGGCCATCACGACATGACCCGCCCACAGCGGATGCACTCCGTCTTTTCCTGAGACCCGGAAATCCTGACCATATTTTTTCTTTGCTTCGTAGTTCGCGAAGAGCATCGGTCGATAGACATCCGCGAATGAAACGCCGCCAGCCTTGGAAATTTCCACATCGATGTTGCGGAAACGGGAAAGGCTCAGATTCAGATCCTGCTGTGTTCCCTTGGCGGACTTCACCCACTGCGGCACCGAGTCGATGATTCCCGGTGAACCTAACACCACCCGGCAATCGATCTTCTTGAAGGCATCCACCACCGCCGTCTGGTTCTTCCGGTATTCCGCGGCGATGTTATCGTCGTAGGGCACATAACGGAAATCGTTCATGCCATAACAGGTCGTGGCGATGGTCGGCTTGAAGCGCAGCACGTCGCTTTCGAGGCGGCCGAGAAATCCGGCGGCTTGCTCGCCGCTCCAGCCGTATTGGCGGCAGGTGATGTCGAGCTCCGGCAGGCATGCGGTTAGGTAAGTTTCCATCAGGACGGAATAGAGCTTCTGTTCCGTGATGGAGTCGCCGCAGATCGCGACGCGGTCGCCTTTTTTCAGCAACAGTCCGGCGGGCTCGGGAGCTTCTGTCAGCACGTAGGCGGATAGATCCGCAGGCAGGGGTGGGAGTTCGCGCGCGGAAACGGGCAGGACGAAAACGAGGGGCAGCAGCCGGAGGGTTCGGGTCATGCCGCAGGAAACGGGACGAATCGCCGCCACCTTGCAAGCCAATCAGTTGGCGGGTCTAATTTTCCCGGGGAAACCAATCGTCCGCCTTTACCGATAGAATCTCGAAATAATCCTGCTTGTCCGGTGTCGTGCGTTTTTCCACCTCGAGCACCGGTGCGTAGGTCCTGCCGCTGGCGGTTTGCGCTTCCAGAGTGGCTGCGGCGTCCGAATCTTTCTTCACATAGGCCAGCCGGGATTTCTCCGCGAGTGGGGATTGCAGCAGGTAGTTGGAGAAATGTTCGTTTTCCATCTCCGTCGGGCTCGGCGGCGGAACGGTGACCACCAGATGGAAAAATCCGGCTTTGCCCGCAGGGCCGTCCAGGAATTTCTGAAACAGCGAATCACGGAATTCCACGAACGCCAGCCAATCGACCAGCCAGCCGCCGCCGGTTTCCTTCACCGCGACCGGGATGCCTGTGGGAAATTGCTCCGTGGCGACGATGAAGATGAACAGGGTGTTTCCCGACGTTTCATCGACTTGGCTTTGCTTTACCGAGATCGATTTGAAAGCCGTGGGGCCGTCGCGCACTTCATGGGAATATGCTTCCATCGCCGCGCGGACCCGGTCCGGATATAAAACGTAGGCGCTGCGTGCCGCCCAGTCCGGGGCACCGAGAAATGCCTGGAGGGCTGCTTCCGCCGCAGCGGAGACTTTTGCCGGTGGAATCACAGGGTCGATTTTCGGCGCGACTACGACCGGTTTTTCCACAACAGGAGCGGGTGCTGGTCCGGCCACCGGTGGAGGGACCACGACCGCCGGTTTTGTGACTTTCGGCACCACGATCAATGGTTGGGTGGCACCGGGTGTGGCCGTGAATAATTGGGGCGAGCGCACTCCGAAAGCGATTCCCATCGCCAGTCCGACCGTGCCCGCCCATAGACAGGAAAGCACCAGAATCGCCCGCTGCGGTTGCTTGCCAACCGACGCTTGCGCTACGGGGAGCGGGGGAGTTGCCACCACTTCGGGAGGCTGAATTTCCGCGGGCGGCTCAGGCACGATTTCCACCGGCTCGGGTTCCGGAGTTTTCTCGATCACTTCCGCTTTCTTCGGGACCAGTGGTGGGGTTTCGGCAAACGGCCTGTAAGGTTCGGGCTCTATCGACAAAACCGGCGGCGGCACTTCATAGCCACCGATTCCCCGGTAAGGATCCGGAGCGACGATTTCCCGCTGGCAGCTCGGGCAGGGACCCTGTTGCGCGGCCATCGCCAAGGGCAACCGGAGCGTCGTCCCGCAAGCGGGGCAGTTGAATTGGATCACTTCAGCCATCGGCGAATGTTGGAAGACAACGGCTTCTTGCCAGAACTTTTCCCGGGTGTCGATCCTTCGGAATGCTTTAAAGATTTTTCCGCACCGGGAAACAAACCGGTGGAACTCCCCGCTGGGGCAAACGACAATGCCGCCCGCCACGTGAGGAAAATCATCCACATCGACATGGACTGTTTCTATGCTGCCATCGAGGAACGGGAAAATCCCGCCTTGCGCGGCAAGCCTCTTGGCGTCGGTGGCAGCGAGCGGCGTGGCGTGCTGACCACGGCGAACTACGAGGCGCGGAAATACGGATGCCGTTCCGCGATGCCCGTTTTCAAGGCGCTCGAACTCTGCCCGCACCTGATCCTCGTTCCCGTCCAGTTCGATCTCTACCGCGCGGTCAGTTCACAGATCCGCGCCATTTTCGGACGCTTCACCGAACTCATCGAACCGCTCTCGCTCGACGAAGCCTACCTCGATGTTTCCCATCTCCACAGCAGCGGCGAATCGGTTGCCCGCGAGATTCGCGCCCAGATTTTAGAGGAAACAGGGCTCACCGCGTCCGCCGGGATTTCATCTAACAAACTCATCGCCAAGATCGCCTCGGACTGGCACAAACCGAACGGCCAAAAGCACGTCGCCGATGAGGAGATTCCAGCGTTCATGGCCGCGCTGCCTGTCGGCCGTATCTGGGGCGTTGGCAAAAAGATGCGGGAAAAACTCAGCGCCCTCGGCATCGAATCGTGCGCCGATCTTCAGGCCTTCGATCAAATCGAACTCGCCCGCCGCTTCGGCAAATGGGGGATCGAGCTCTGGCAGCTCTGCCGTGGCATCGACGACCGGGCCGTCACCGCGGACCGTACCCGCAAATCGGTTAGCAGCGAGACCACCTTTTCCGAGAACATCGAAGTCCTTTCCTCGCTCATCCCGCCGATGCGCGGCATGATCGAAGGCCTGCTCGAAGACCTTGCGAAATCCCATGCCGACCGGGTCATCCGCTCGCTCGTCGTGAAAATGAAATTCGCCGACTTCGACCGCACCACCGCCGAGCGCGCGGGACATACCGTTGATCACGCGGTATTTGAAGAGCTGCTAGCCGAAGCTTGGAAGCGCGGAAACAACCGTGCCGTCCGTCTGCTGGGTGTCGGTGTCCGTTTCGCGGATCCGAAGGAAGTCGAGCAGATGGAGTTTTTCGGTTAGTCCGATTGCCGGGATTTGCTCCGGACAGCGGAAAGAAGCTGCTTGGTTAGGTCGTTCAATGATCATTGATCATCACGTCGTCCACCTGCGCCGCGCGGAGGATGACGTGGGTTCCTTCGGGATCCTTGACGACGAGATGCTTGTTGTCCTCCCAGTGCACGATGACCGCGGGCTCTCCTTCGGCGATGAACGCCTTGCCGGATCGGTTGGGGAGCTCTTCCCCGGCTCCGAGGATCGCGACGTGGGTGGTGTAGGTATCGTGGCCTTGGACGGTTCTCCGAAACAACACAGCTTGGAGTTTTCCGTCAGGTGAGAGGTAAGTCCGCAGGCGGTCGTTCCTGCGGTCGGGAAAAAGGTGGTTGAGCCACATCAGGATCCCGCCGATGACAAGCACCACCCCGCAACCGCTGAAGAAGATCGCGGTGCTGGTAGTTAGGATCCCCGGGGGAGGGACAAAGCGCTTCTGGCGCGGAGGTTTTGGTAGTTTGAAGCTCAAAGTTGGAAACTGTCTTCAGCAGGCGTCGCGCCAATCGAGATCTGGACCTCGCCGTTGGCGGATAGATGCGTGAGACAGTGATAGACGTCTTCCGGATCGGCGTCGATCTCGGTGGCGACCGCGTCGGCGGTTTTCGCCGATGCGGTGAGGTGGCCGCGGACCTTGTTGAGGGTTTCGAGGAAAGTGCCAGCGGCCTTTTTTCCCGCTTCGACGCCCGGCTGGTGATAGGCGTTGATGTTGACGAGGGTGGCGTAGAACGAAACGGTGCGTTCGAACAAGGCGATGAGCAGTCCTAACTGGAATGGCGTGACCTCTGGAATCGAGATGGTGATCGATTTGCGGCCGGATTCGTGCAAGGCCTTGCGGGTGCCGCGGAGGAAGCCCTGGAGGTAGTCGGCGGTGGTGGTGCCGGGATCGACCTCGATGCTATGGCCGGCGCGGCCTTTTCTAACTTCGATGAAGGTGGCGAAGAAATTGTTCACACCGTCGCGGAGCTGTTGGACGTAGGCGTGTTGGTCGGTCGAACCCTTGTTGCCATAGACGGCGATGCCCTGATTGACGACATTGCCGTCGAGGTCGAGGTGTTTGCCCAACGACTCCATGACGAGCTGTTGGAGATATTTCGAAAACAGCACGAGCGAATCCTTGTAGGGCAGGACAACCATGTCCTTTTCGCCTTTGCCGTTGGTCGCGCTGAACCAGGCGATGGCGAGCTGCATGGCGGCGTTTTTCGCAGCGTCGTGCTTCCGGGTTTCCACATCCATCGCGGCGGCACCTTCGAGCATGGCGTCGATATCGAGACCCTGAAGCGCGGCGGGAACGAGGCCGACGGTGGAGAGAACCGAAGTGCGGCCGCCGACCCAGTCCTCCATCGGGAAGGTGGTGATGAAGTGGTGTTTGGTGGCGAATTGATCGAGCTTGGATCCCGTGCCTGTGACGGCGACGGCGTGACGGCCGAAATCAAAGCCGGCGGCTTCGTAGGCGGCTTTCGTTTCCAACATTCCATTGCGGGTTTCGGCGGTGCCTCCGGATTTGGAAATGACGAGAACAAGCGTGCGGTCGAGACCAACTTTCGAAAGCTCGGCGAGGACGGTATCCATGCCCGCGGGGTCGGTGTTGTCGAAAAAGTAGAGTGGTAGCCGAGCCTTTTGGCCGATCGCTTCGGTGACGAGTTGCGGACCGAGTGCGGAGCCGCCGATGCCGATCAGGAGGACTTGCTTGAAGCTTCCTCCCGTTGGCGGAGTGATGGCACCGGTATGGATTTTCTCGGCGAAACGTTTCAGATCATCGAGCGGCTCGGTGATCGAGCGACGGATTTCGTCCGTCGGAGCGAGGCTGGCGTTGCGCAGCCAGTAATGGCCCACCATGCGGCCTTCGTCGGGGTTGGCGATTTTGCCGGCTTCCAGCGCTTCCATGTCGGCGAAGGCCTTGGCGATCTTGGGTTGCAAGGCGGCGACTTGTGCCGGCTCGATGTCCATCAGCGAGAGATCGAGCGAGAAACCGAATTGAGGATAGCGGACGAGACTTTGGTTGTAGGATTGCCAGGACATGATGTGAAGAGGTTGGGTTGATTAAACTGAATGGGAAAATGCGATCAATCAAGGACAAGTGATGGGCGATGAATGATGGGTGATTGGCAAATTAGCCGGACTAATAGGTAAGGATGGAATGCACGGTGTGAGGTGTCAGCCGTGCGCGTCCGGCGAGGAATTCGAGTTCGATCAGCACGGAAATCGCCACGATGTTAGCACCCAGTTCGTCAAGCAGTTTGACGGAAGCTGCTGCGGTGCCGCCGGTTGCTAACAGATCGTCCACCAGCAAGACGGATTCGCCGGGTTTCACCGCATCCTCGTGAAGCTCTACGATGGATTCGCCATACTCCAGAGAGTAGGCGGTCTGACGGGTCTTCCACGGCAGCTTGCCTTTTTTCCGGACGGGGACAAAGCCCGCACCAAGCCGGTCGGCCACCGCGGCGGCGAAGATGAATCCGCGTGCGTCGATGCCGACAACCTTGTCGATTTTAGCACCGCCCGCTGTTTCGCAGAGCAGGGAAATGGAGTCGTGGAAAAGTTTGCCATCGGCGAGGACGGGAGTGATGTCCTTGAAAATAATCCCCGGCTTGGGGAAATCGACCACATCGCGGATAGCGGCGTAAAGGGCGGCGGACTTGGACATGCGTGGAGAATCCGGATTTAATGCACGGGAATCAAGAACAGAGGCAGGGAATGCGATGAAAGTCGTCTAATGACATCATCGAGTCAGTCGATGGTGGCATTGAAAGATTCAATTAACGTCTGGGGCTGAAGCTCAGTTAAAACGCGGGCAGTCATGAATGCCCGGCCGATCCCAACCACCGCCCTTTTTTCGCGGGCTTGGTATCGTTGCTGCCACTGGCTCTGCGCCCGCATCTATTTCGACCGCATTACGGTGCTGAATCCCGAGCTTCTTCCAGCGGATGGGCCGGTCTTGTATGTTGGATTGCATCGCAACGGCGCGG
Organism: Luteolibacter sp.; assembly: GCF_039920825.1. Taxonomy (GTDB): domain Bacteria; phylum Verrucomicrobiota; class Verrucomicrobiia; order Verrucomicrobiales; family Akkermansiaceae; genus Luteolibacter. The sequence goes on from NZ_JBDSCX010000012.1 coordinate 51,010, forward strand.
TGGATGGGTTCATCTATCATCAGGTGGTGCCGCGCGGCGTGTTTCTGATTTCGACGCAATTGCGCCGCAGTTTTTTCGCGAGGCTTTTCTTCGATGGCATCGCCGTGGCGCGGAAGACGGACGAGCGGGATGCCGGGAAAAATGAGGCGGCGTTGCGGGAATGCGTGGACTTGCTCGCGGGCGGCGGGGCACTGGTGGTTTTTCCGGAAGGCACGAGTTCGCTGGGTCCGCGTCATTTGCCATTCAAGAGCGGCGCGGCGAGCATGGCTCTGGATGCGCTGGCGCAGGGTGTTCCGCTCACGATCATCCCGCTCGGCATTCATTACGAGCGGGCGTGGGTGTTTCGCAGCAAGGTCGAAGTTGTGGTGGGTGATTCGATTTCTAGCATGTTTTCCGATGGTCTGAGCGATTTGGGAAAACTGAAGGAAATGAAGCGGCGCATGAATGTCGCGCTGGAGGCCGTAGGAGTGAATTTTCCTTCTGCTGAAGATCAGGAAGCCGCCTGCCGCCTTGCCTATGCGGCGACTCTTGGAACCCGACGGAGCTATTTCGAATCGCTCAAGGTGATGGAGAACGGAGTGCCGGAGCTGTTATCTGACCGATGGACAGAATTGAGCGCGGAATTTGCCTCCCGGCCCACGCTGCGGCATCAGGGTGTGCCGCTGTTTCCCGGCAGGGCGTGGGGAATTTACGCATTCTCGCTGCTGGTGCTCGGGCCGCTTGTGCTGGCCGGGGCATTGGTCAATTTCCCGCCTCTGCTGCTGGGGTGGCTGGCATCACGGAAACTCGCGGATGATCTGAATGTCATCGCTCTCTGGCGAATTCTGGTAGGTTTGCCGGTGTTTGTGATATGGTGTCTCGCGATGACCGTCGGATTGGGCTGCGTTGCCGGTATTGGATGGTCGGCGGGTTACATTGTGCTAACGATTTTCGCCATCCAATCCCTCTATCGAACGAAGAAGGTGGCGGTTGCGGTTTGGAACGGTTTGATCCACCGCTCATCTATCAGACACGCTTGGGAATTTCACCGACTGCTTTTGGAAGATCTTCCTCCCGAATGAACTGGTCCCGTAAAGCTGGCTTGCTGCCCCATGAGTGGTTTTTCGGAGCGTTTCTTGTGATTCTCTGGGTAAGGCTGGCAATGACTGTCGGACCGTCAGATCACGATTCGCTGCTCTATCTGGCCCTGATTCTGACGAATACTTCGGTCATCGCATGGTGCCGCCTGCGCGAAACAACTCTGAGCTGGCGATGCCGCCTATGGTTCTATGCGGTGGTGATGAACGTGGCTTTCATGAATATGAAATCTTCCGTCATGAAGGTGAATTCTCACAAGTGGGATGAGATGCTGGCGGGTTTCGACAAGGCGTTGTTCGGCGCAATTCTGAGCGTCCGAGCCCAGGAGGTGGTGACACCGGTTCTCACCGAGGTGCTGAGTTTTTGCTATCTGATGTTTTTTCCCTATCTGATGATTAGTTGGTTTTATTACGCCTACCGCGGATTGCCGCTGTTCAGGAAACTGATGGTAGGCATGTTCACGATCTATGGTCTGGGTTTTCTGGGCTATTCGTTTGTTCCCGCCGGTGGCCCGCATCTGGCTTATCCGGGTGAATTCAGTGTGCCGCTGACCGGCTGGGTGGTCACCCGATTCAACGCGCTGATAGTCGAGAAAGGCAGCAACGGCGTGGATGTCTTTCCCAGCCTGCACTGCGCCATCTCTTGCTATCTGCTTTTCTTCGACCGACTTCACACGCGCTGGCGGCATCGGCTTTACCTCGTCCCTTGCGTCGGCATCTGGTGTGCGACCATCTACCTGCGCTATCACTACTTCGCAGATCTTCTTGCGGGCTTTGCACTCGCCGCATTCGCGCTGTGGCTCACGAGCCGTTGGGGAAATTCCTCCTTTGAAATATCTAAACCGCCAAAATCATGACCTGCATCCTCCGCTTCGATGAACCGCCCGCCGCCCAGCTCGAACTGAGTGGAGGAAAAGGTGCCAATCTCTCACTTCTCACCCAACGTGGGTTTCAGGTGCCGCCCGGTTTTATCGTAATCGCCGCGGTCTATCAGGATTTCGTCGCGCAGTCGGGAGAGTTGTTGGGGAACTTGAAGAAGTTATCATTTCATGATTCCGCCGCTTTGCGTTCCGAGAGCGAGGGATTGCAGTCGGGGCTCCTGCGGTTGCCGCTCCCGCGGGTTGCATGTGCCGAGATTGCGGAACAGTTCGGGAAATTTCCCGAAGGAACCGCGTTTTCCGTGCGCTCGTCGTCCACCATGGAGGATCTGGCGGGAGCCGCGTTTGCGGGGCAGCACGAGACGTTTTTGAATGTGATCGGATTGGCCGATGTGTTGGATCGGGTGAGGGCTTGCTTTGTTTCACTATGGGCGGATCGGGCGATCGCGTATCGCCAGCAGCAGGGCTTTGACCACGAAAAGGCGGTGATGGCGGTGGTGGTGCAGCAGATGATTTTCAGCGAATCGGCGGGCGTTGGATTCAGCATCAATCCGATCAACGGACGGCTCGGTGAAATGGTCATCAACTCGAATTTCGGTCTGGGTGAATCCGTCGTGAGCGGGGAAGGGGAGGTGGATCAGTGGACGATCGACAAGTCCACCCGCGCGGTGCGTTCGGCATCGATCGGGAGGAAAACGCTTAAAGTGATGAGTGGCACATCGGGAACGCACGAGGTTCATCTGGGCGATGCCGAGTCCGCTCAGGCCAGCTTAAGCGACGGGCAATTGAAGGATCTTGCGGATTTGTTAGCTCGGGTGGAGGAGGATTACGGTTTTCCCCAGGACATCGAGTGGGCATTCGCGGATGATCATCTCTGGCTTTTACAATCGCGCCCGATCACGACCATCCCGCCGCTGTGGACACGCGATGAATCCGCCGAGCGATTTCCCAATGTGATCACGCCGCTGACTTGGGATTTCGTGGAGTCCGGCTTTCACCGTTCGTTGAACCATTCATTCGGGCTGCTGGACTTTCCTTCGTTCTCCGGCAAGTGGTTCGCGAAGTTCGGACACTACATTTATGGCAATCAGAATGCGGTGGAGCTTTATGCCCGGCGTGCTCCTTTCGCCGTGCGCTCGCTCGAAGAGTTGCGTGCGACAATTCCACAACTGCGCCAACAATTCGGCTGGGTGCAGGAGCTGCCGGTCGCCTGGATGCGTGACCTCGATCACTATTTGGTGACACTTGGCCGCTATCAGGCCGAGTCATTGGATGCGAAAGCGCCGCTGGAAATCTGGCGTCATGTCCTCGCCGTGAATGAACACGGTGCGCAGTATTTTCTGCCGAACATCGCGATTTCCATCGCGCATGGAATGATCTATCAGGTGCTACACGGGATGTTGAAACTGGTGATCGGCACGGCGGATGCGGATGTCATTTTCGATCACTTGATGGCCTGGTGCGAAACCAAGACGGGCCAGATCAACAAGGAGCTGTTTGAACTCGCGCAACTCGCCGGACGGACCCCGAATTTGAAGGATCGGATTTTACGGACGAGTTCGCGTGAAATCATTCAGCTTGGGATTTTGGCGGATGATCCGGAATTTGAAAGACGCTTTGAACGCTTTCTGAGAGATCACGGCCACCGCGAGGTGGACTTCGATGCCTACGCGGCGACATGGGGAGATGCACCGTGGATCGTCATCGACAATCTCCGGCTCATTTTACAAACGCCGATGGATTGTAATCCTTCGGAAAAACAGCGTGAGTTGAAAATCAGCGCACAGCAGGCGGAAGTGGAGCTGTTTTCAGAAGTACCGCCCGATCTACATTTCTTTTTCCATGAACTGCTGCGACTGGCCCGGGCTTACACGAGCCTTGATGATTTGGAACACTATCAGACGACGCGACTCACCCCCGCATTGCGGCGCGGATTGCGGGCCTTGGGTGAAAAACTGGTGGAGCGTGGTGTTTTGGCAGAACCGATGGATGTGTTCTTCGCCCATCAGGAGCAAATGGAGCATGCTCTGATGACGGATTCGGTTGAAGGATGGAATGAATTTTCCGAACAGGTTCAGCAACAGAAGGAAGCCTATCAGGTGGATCTCGTCCGCAAGCCGGAGTGGATTCTGGGGCAGTACGATGTCGTGAACGACGGAGATTCGGGCTCTGGAGGGACTGTTCTATCGGGGCTGGCGGGAAGCGCCGGAGTCGCCGAGGGGCCGGTGTTTGTTGTGCGGACACCGGACGATTTCGCGAAATTTCCAAAGGGCGCGGTGCTGGTGTCGCGGACGACGAATCCGACATGGACACCGTTGTTCTACAGTGCGATCGCCGTAATTACTGAAAGCGGTGGTCCATTGTCGCACGGCGCAGTGACGGCCCGCGAGATGAGGATCCCGGCGGTGATGTCAGTTAGGGAATCGTTGGTACGCTTGAAAAACGGGCAGCGCGTGCGCGTGGACGGTGGTGCCGGGCGGGTCGAGATCATTGAAGAACAGGCCGAAATGCCGTGATTACTTTGACTGCTCCAACATTCGCAGTAACGGCATCTCAGCGCGTTTGCGGAGGGATTCCTCCATCTCCACGCGCGGTTGGAGGTTGTCGAGGCAGTCGCGGAGTTTCTGAAGCGTGTTCATCTTCATGTAGCGGCAGTCGGCGCAGGCGCAGCGGTCGGTGGGGCCGGCGATGAGGTTCTTGTCCGGGCACTCCTTGCGCAGGCGGTGGAGCATGCCGCTCTCGGTGACGACGATGATGTCCTTCACCGGCGCGTTTTTGCAGTAGGAAATCATTTTTTCCGTCGAGCAGACCTCGTCGGCGAGCAGTCTAACTGCCTGGGTGCATTCAGGATGGGCGACGACGAGGGCGTCTGGGTATTCGGCCTTGATCCGGTTGATCGAATCACGGGTGAACTCGACGTGGACGTAACAGTTGCCTTTCCACAAGTCCATCTTGCGGCCGGTTTGTTCCATGACCCATGCGCCGAGGTTTTCGTCGGGGACGAAAAGGATCGGTCGATCAGCAGGAGCCTGGTTGACGATCTTGATGGCGTTGCCGGAGGTGACGATCACGTCGCACAGCGCTTTGACACCGCCGGAGCAGTTGATGTAGGCGATGACGTAATAATTCTTCTCCGCATTCGCCTTGAGAAACGCTTCTAACTGCGGAGCCGGGCAGGATTGCTCCAGCGAGCAGCCTGCGTCGGCATCGGGAAGCACCACGATTTTTCCAGGGTTCACGATCTTTGCCGTCTCCGCCATGAAGTGGACGCCGCAGAAGACGATGACGTCGGCTTCGGTCGCCTTGGCGTGATAGGCGAGGCCTAACGAATCTCCCACGTAGTCGGCGACGTCCTGGATGTCGCCGGTCTGATAGTTGTGAGCGAGGATGACGGCGTTGCGCGCCTTTTTGAGCGCGAGGATTTCTTCCTTGAGATCGAGGGCGGCGGGCATGGTGTGGGTCCGGTTGGTTGTTGTCAGACGGAAGGAGTGGCCGGGATCATCTCGATGGTGCCGGAGTGTTTGGCGCCGGGCTTGACGATGAGGGAACTGGTGCGAACGAGGCCCTGGAGCTGGGCGCGCTTTTCCAGAGTGACCGGGCCCGAGCAGGAAATCTGACCACGCACGGTGCCGTCGATGAAGGCCGAGGTGGCGGTGACGGGATTGAGGAATTCCACCTTCGCGCCTTTCTCGACGCGTAGGTTCCGGCAATGGACCTTGCCGATGATTTTTCCGTGGCTGCGGATGATCAGATCGCCCGAGCAATCAACAGAGCCCGCGAGCTCGCCGAGGACGGTTAGATCATGGCACTGGAGAGTGACGCCGGAAACGACACCGGTTTTCTGGATGACCACGTCGCCGCAGGTTTGGATGCGGCGGTTCCAGTGTTCGGTGATGTCGTAATCCATCAGGCTGATGTAGCCGCTGCATTTCGGGCATTGGCTGGATTGCGCTTCGGCAATGGCCTTGTAACCGTAGCCGCAATTGAAACAGGTGATCTCGCGTGGCGGCTTGACCGGATGAAACAACCGCATGAGAAACGATCGCGGCGGCGCGGCGGGGCGTTTCCGTAAATAGGGCTGAACCGCCTGGGGGCTTGCCCGCACTTCGGGTTCCGGATCGGTATCCTTGCGCGGGGCGGCCAGCCGGGTGATCGGACGGGTTCGCACGACACCCTTGCCGTCGGTGACCTGGAAGTTCGCACGGCAAGCCCGGCATTGGGTGGAAACCACCAGCGCGGGCTCGGATTGCACTTGCCCGCATTCCGGGCAAGTTACTTCAATGCGATGGCGATGAGGCTCATCCGCCATGACAGGACAGGTCGGTTCTCAAAACAGGGACCTCGGCAAGTTAGGAAGCGGTGCCGGCAAGAGTTCCTTGCTTGGGAGCTTCCGGAGTCGCAGCGCCTTTGGCGGCAGGTTGTGCGGATGCTGGCAGATTGGCCGGGGTTCCGACGGTGGATTTGCCGACGAAAATGGCACCCGCCTCGATGGAGAGCGTCTTGGCCTTGATGTCGCCGACGACTTCGGCGCTGGCTTTGAGTTCGACGCGGTCAGTGGCGGTGAGATTGCCGTGAACCTTGCCGTAAACGACGACGGTCGCGGTCTTGATCTCTGCCTTGATGCGGGCGTTTTCGCCGACGGTGAGGTTGCCGTCGGAATTGATTTCACCTTCGATCTTGCCATCGACGACGAGGTCGTTGGTGAACTTGACGGTGCCTTTGATTTCAACGTCGGTCGAGAGGACGTTGCGGGTGGCGGCGGGGCTCGGGCGGGCAGCCACGACGGCAGGTTGCTGTGAACCGTAGGACGGTTGCACAGGGGCGTGGATTGGCTCCGGGTGGCGGGTTTCCGGAAGTGGAGGAGCGGTCCGTTGGGATTCGCTGTTGTCTTGGCCGATTACTTTTTTAAACACGGTGGTAAAGGATGGTTGGAGTTATAGGGATGTCAAATCGATTCAAGGATTACGGCTTTTCGGGAGCCGCGGGTTCCTCTTGGATTTCAATACCGGGAGCCGGCGTTCCTTCTTGCGACGGAGGATCCGCCGGAATTTCGAGGCCGGGATTGGCGATTCCGGGGGTCAGGGTGATGCCCGGAGGAGGAGTCAGCGAGGGAGAAGATTCAGCACCGGGAGTGGAGGAGGCGGGTGGTGCTGGAGGAGCCGGCGGCGGAGCGATTTCCACCGGTGGCTTGGCTTTGAGAATGGCGATCCGACGGCCTGCGGTTTCGGAGAAATTGCTGTCGGGGAAATCGTTTTTCACCTTCACGTAGGAGGCTTCCGCTTTGGTCAGGTCCCCTTCCGCTTTCGCGATGTCGCCCAGCGAGACGAGGGCGAATGGTGCGATGTAGGCTGAGGCGGGGTCGGAAACGAGTTCGTCGAATACCTTGCTGGCGTCGCCGGATTTCCCCTGCGCCATCAGTTTCGCACCAAGGCTGGCCTTCGCGGTTGGAACTGCCGGGTGGTCCGGGTTGCTCTCGATGAACTTCCGCAACGTACCGATCGCTTCGTCCTGCTTGCCTGCCGTCCATTGGCTGTTCGCCAGCAAAACCATCGCGCTGCCGGCCGCTTGGGTGTCCTTGTGACCGACCACCACTGCTTGCAATGACGCGAGATCCTCCGCTTTCACCAGCGCCGCACCGGCATCTTCCTGGCGGTTGGTTTCCATACCACGCTGGACTACCAGGGCGATCGCACCCAGCGCCAGCAACAAGGCGAAAGCTGCGATGCCCTTCTGATTGCGGTCGAGAAAGGCTTCAAAAGCGTTTGGCCCTTGGGAAATTTCAGCAAGAGGGACGGGCGATTCTTTGAGATCAGCGGACATGATGGGAAAATAAGCAGAGCTGCGGGGGCCGATCAAAGCCGCAGCGCCGTCGAAATCAATGCGGAACTCTCGAAGTTTTCCGATTTCGGCCGATTGCCGCCAGCAGCCAGCGTGCCGGACGGATTTTGGTTGGTCAGAACCGGGCACTTTGCCTAGCGTCGCGGCACATGTCGAAACGGGTTTACGTGGTCGCCGGGGAGTTGAGCGGAGACGTTCATGGCGCGGGATTGTTGCGGTCGCTCAAGGAAATGGTCCCCGATTTGGAAATCCGCGGCGTCGGCGGGGCGGAAATGGCCGAAGTCGCCGGAGCTGGGCTGAAAGACTGGGTCGAGGACGCGGCGGTGATGGGCGTTTGGGAGGTTTTGAAACGCTACGGTTGGTTCAAGGAGCGCTTCACTGAAATGCTGGCGGCGTTGAAGACCTTCCAGCCGGATATTCTCCTGCTCATCGACTACCCCGGTTTCAACCTGCGTTTCGCCGAAGCGGTGAAACGTGAATGTCCGGCCACCCGCATCATCTATTACATCAGTCCGAAAGTGTGGGCTTGGAACAAACGCCGCGTCCCGGTCATGGCGAAGTTGCTGGATGAAATTCTCTGCCTGTTTCCTTTCGAGCCTCCGATTTTCCAAAGCGCCGGACTCAAGGCAACATTCGTCGGAAATCCTCTCGTCGATGAGCTGGAGGAAAAGCGCATCGCGGGCGTGCGACGCGACGATTTGTTAGTCGGACTCTTTCCCGGCAGCCGTGAACGCGAAGTCGCCCGCCTGTTCCCGATGATGATCGAATCGGCGAAACTTCTCTCAGTCGCTAACAAAAACCTGAAATTCGAAGTCCCCGCCGCCACCGCGAAGCTTGCTGTGCAGATCCGCGAGCTGATGACGGCAGGCGGAGCGGAGGATCTCGTCACCGTCACTAACGGTGGCAGCCAGTCCCTCATGCAGCGCGCCTGCTGCGCCGTCATCGCCAGCGGCACCGCCACGTTGGAGGCCGCCTACTATGGTTTGCCCTACTGCCTTGTCTATCGGATGGCGCCGCTTACCTACGTGGCGGCAAAATTGTTAGTCAAAATCGAACTCATCGGCCTCGTCAATATTTTGGCAGGAGAGGAAGTCGTCGAAGAGCTCATCCAGAGCGAAGCCGAGCCCGTTCCCGTCGCCAGGTCTCTGCAAGCCTTCCTCGATTCGCCGGCGAAACGCGAAGCCCTGCAAGCCCGCCTCGCCGAAACCACAGCCATGCTCGGCGGCCTCGGAGCTCATGAACGTGCTGCGCAAGCGGTCGCGGGATGGCTGGGGTGATCCGGCATGGATCACCTTTGGACTGCGGTGGGCATCACCGCTTTGAGGGAGACTCCGACGTTCCCTTGGAGTTCGTTTCCTCAGAAAAAAGTGGCGAGTGCGGGTGTTTTTCTGGATCTAACGGTCTGTGTTCAAATCAGCCTGCCCCTCAAAGCGGTGATGCCCACCACAGTCCAAAGTTTCCGCCCGCCGGGCGGGAGAGGCCGCGAGGAGATTACCGTTCCCGGGTGAATTTCGCCTTCACCTTGGGCATGAGTCGGTCGGGAACGAACCAGTCAACGAGCCCGCAGCCGCCGCAGACGCGGATTTCGAATTTCGCGAAGGCAAAGAAGCCGAGCGGGAGCAGGGCGGGGCCGTGGCCGCCGTTGGCGGAGACTTCCTGGGAATATTGCTCGTTGCCGCCGCAGTTCCGGCAGGGTTTGGGGGTGGTGTTCATGGCTGATAGCAGGAAATGTGGCAATGATGGTGGACTGGCGGAAATGGGCGAGAGGATTCGGGGTGGAAAGCAGGCTGAATTTTCCGACCGCTTGGGGGTTGCCTTTCGCGGGCGAGTGGCTATTGAAGCGGCGCGATGAAATTATTCTCGATCCTTCTGGTGGCTGTTTCCTTGTTCTTCGGAGTTTCCTGCGAACGCCATGAATTTGACGGGCCTAACGGCACCAAGCAGCTTCACGAGCATCATGCGGCCGGTGGCGAGCACGCCGGAACGGAGCATGAAACGCCCGGTCACGACGGGGCGGATCACGAGGAAAAGGCGGAGCATTGAAAACCCGGCCGCTCAATCAGCGGCGGCGGGTGTAGCTGAGAAAGCACTCGCCGAGATCGGGGCGGGGCGTGAAATGGCTGATTTCGAAATCGAGTGATTTCGGCAGGAAGTCGCCGGGAATGCCGGTGGCAGTGGGTGCCTGAAGGCCGCCGAAGAGGGGGTGGCCGGCAAGGGTGAGGTGGAAATCGTCGATGGCGTCGATTTCCGCGAGCAAGCGGATGAGTTGGCCGCCGCCTTCGCAATGGATGTGGCGGATGCCGTAGTCGGCGGCGAGGAGTTCGAGAAATTCGCCGAGCGTCCGGTGGTGGACGGTGATTTTCGGAGTTGAGGGGGGAGGGGAATCGCCGGTGACGACGAGGTGGATGTCGCCGCCTGGTGTGGAGAAAATGGGGTGGGCGGGATCGAGTTTCCCCGTTTCGGAAACGATGCATCGCAGGGGCTGGCGCGCTGAGCCCGGGACGGTGAGCGTCATCGCGTCGGATTCCAAGGTGCCACGGCCGATGAGGAGGGCGTCGGCGTTCTTCCGCAGATCCACCAGGCGGGCGTGGTCGTCGCGGGAAGTCCAGCCGGAGGGGATGCGGCGGACGGAGGAAATTTTTCCGTCGGCGGAGATCGCAAGATTGGTGGAAACGCGGGGACGCGGCATGGCGGAGTTTTTCCCAAACGAGGCTCGGGCACAAGGGCGGGCGAAAGTTTAACAGGCATCCCGCTCTTGCCAAATGACTTCGGGCCGTTCATGGAAAGCGCGCCTCACACGGGGACCCTTCAATCCATGACTCTTCAGATCGGCCTGACCCTGGCGGTGATTCTCATCACGCTGATTGCCTTCATCCGCGAATGGGCGGCTCCGGATGTGATCGCACTCTCGGTGCTCTGCCTGGTAGTCGCGCTCGGCCTCGTGGATCCGGGGAAGATGACGGATGTTTTCAAAAATGAGGCACCGCTGACAATCGCAGCGTTGTTCATCATCGGCGGATGTCTGGAGAAATCCGGCGCGGTGGATCACATCGGGCGGGCGCTGAGGGACAGGCTGTCGGGCAATACCCGGACGGCGATCCTCGCGTTTTCCGTCATCACCGCGTTCTTCAGCGCGTGGATGAACAACACCGCGATCGTGGCGATCATGCTGCCGGTGACGCTGGGTTTCGCCCGTTCGAAAAATATCGCGGCATCCCGCCTGCTGATGCCTCTCTCCTACGCCTCGATCCTCGGCGGCTGCAGCACCCTGATCGGCACCTCCACCAACATCCTCGTCAATGGCACGCTGCGCGAAATGGGGGTGAAGCCGATGACCATGTTCGAACTCGCGCCGCTCGGCGTTCCGCTCGCCATCGCCGGCATCGCCTACCTGACGATTTTCGGGCCGAAACTCATTCCCGCCCGCTCGTCGATCACCGGTGCCCTTGAAATCGACAGCCGCACCTCGCCGCTCTATCACCTGCTGATCGGGGCGAACTCGCCGTTGGTCGGTAAATTGCTTTCCGAAACACAGCTTGCGGACCGCGGCATGGGCATCCACGTGATGGAAGTCCGCCGTCGAGGAACACGGCTGATGATCCCCTTGTCGAAAATAGTGGTGGAGAAGAACGACCGCTTCCTCGTTGCGATCCATCGCCGCCGGGGCGGAGCCGCGAAGCCCGATAGCTTGTTCGAAACCATCGGCGCGCAAGTCCTCTCCACCGTGGATGGCATCGTCTCCGAGCTCGTCGTCCGCGACGAATCCTCGCTGCTGGGAAAAACCCTTGCCGCAGCCGATTTCCGCCAGACCTATAACTGCGTGGTGCTCGCCCTGCACCGCAATGGCGTCAACATCACCAGCCGCATCGCCGAGCTTTCCATGGACGTTGGTGACACGCTGCTGGTCATCACCGCCTTGAACAACCTCGACGCGCTTGACGCCACCCGCGATTTCATTCTCACCGATTCGCCGGAGGATTTACCGGAAGAAATCCACGTGAAAAAGGTGACACCTCACGTGATCCTGTCGTGGGTGGCGCTGATCGGTGTGGTTCTAACTGCGACACTGACCGATGTCCTGCACGGCTTTTTCCCGGCGGTTCCCGTGATCCCGATCCACTATGCCGCGATGGTCGGCGCGCTGTTGCTGTTATGGCTTAAAGTCATCACCCCGCGCGAAGCCTACGCCAGCATCGACTGGCAGGTGATGTTGATGCTCTACGGCCTGCTAGGTCTCGGGATGGCGATGAAGGACACGCACACCGCCGAATGGCTGGCACGGGAACTGGTGAATGTCGCGGAGCATTTCGTTTCCCCGCAGAATCTTCCGCTGGTCATGCTGTGGCTCGTTTTCATCCTCACCATCTGCCTCACTGAAGTGCTTTCGAACAACGCCACCGCGGTGATGCTGGTTCCCATCGTGATGACCCTCGCCCACGAGATCGGCGTGAATCCGCGGCCGTTCATCATGGCGGTCACCGTCGCCGCCTCCACCGCCTTCGCCCTGCCGATGGGCTATCAAACGCACATGATGGTCTATGGACCGGGTGGTTATAAATTCACCGATTTCCTCAAGGTCGGCATCCCGCTGAACCTGATCTGCTGGGTGGTTTCCTGCCTGCTGATCCCGCACATCTGGCCGTTCTAAGGATCGGAACGCTCCGTCGCGCGTCAGCCGCGGGGATTCCGCAGCTGCAAAAGCCCGTCCGGAACACGTCCGTGGCCCCCCTTTGCATGCAAATACCCATCCCCAACACGTAGGTGGCCACCTTTTGCATGCAAAATCCCATCCGCTACAACCCAGCGGGCACCTTTTGCATTCAGACCCGTTGAAATGACCGGAAAGCCGGTTTGTGGCGGCGGCTTGTCCTTTTTCTATCCGGTTTCCGGCAGGTTTTTCCTAGGAAATCGGTAGCAGCCGGATCAGCCCATCGCTTCCGGCGTAATGGTTTGACGTCCGGAAAGGGAATGATTCCAGTGATGCTATGGCCAGACCATTGCGATACGAGGCTGCTGGCGCGGTTTGCCATGGGATGGCGCGTGGCGGCGTGACGAAAGCCATTCGCCGGGTGATGATAGTCCGGACAAAGGAAAGGGAATTGTCAAAATCGCAGGGAATTCCTAACAAAATTCGATTCTCTCAGATCAACTAGCTGCGCCTTTTCTCTCCGTGTAATAGGAGAAGTCCTGCAACAACCTGAAATCCGCCTGCAACACCAAGAAGAACGCAAACCTGAAGGTGAGCTCCGACGATTGTAAGAATTTTCTTCTGAGCCACTTCATCTTCGTCTCTCAGTTTCTCGCGCAGCTTTGAGTTAGCCCCAATTATTATTTCCAGTTCCGGCGACAGTAGGATGCTGGTCCCTGGCGTATGAAGATGAGTCGCAACCGTCACCTGTCCCAGACTTGCCAACCCAAAGACAATGCCACTGAGAAGAAGTGCGATAGCAATCGATCTTGGCTTCATTTTCTGGCGAACGTACGAGCTCTGGCTAGGCGGCTGGGGCTCTGATTTACTTTGAGGGCTTATCGCCGTCGCCTCGACCTGCTTGTTCCGCATCTTGATTTCCTCCTGTGCGGGCTAATCGGGCACCGATCTTTGGTGAAGCAAAGGCAAGTATTGCGCCTCCGACGCATGGAACGACTTCCTTCGTTACGTCGTAGAATGAAAGTCCATTCCTCCCTTGCATAAGAGCTTCTCCGGCTCGGTTCAATATAAGATAGTGAAACCAATTCAACATTGTCGCCAAGTGCGACAGGAATGCAGTGATGCCTACAACAAGAATGCCGAGCCCATACAAATCCCGTGCGGAAATACCTATCATTCCAAGCTCCGGGTCCGAACTGGGGACAACGCGCTTTGCGACTGATGCCGCAAAGAACCACGCTGCCAATGCCAGAACCATATAGCTCACTGGGACAGCAAGTATCTGAAGCCTGTAGACTACCTGAGCCTCCGAGTCCGATGGAAAGGTCGTGCTGTAGCCCAGAATTCCCAGGAGACTCACGACTCCTGTTACTGCCCATTGGACTGCAAAGAGACGGAGCACGATTGTTACGATGATTGATGCTCTCATAAATTCTTGCAGAACAGTGTGTTCTTTCGGTCCCGGCTAACAAGCAGGGACGGGTCCACCTGCCTCAAATCGATAGATCCACTGTCAGATCACCGCCGAGTGTTTCGATGGCGGCGATGATGACATCGGTCTCGGTGTTTTCCGGAATGGAAATGACGCCGTGGGCGCGGAACATCGGGTGGCCGCTCATCGGCGCGCTTTCGAGGCCGGTGGTGAGTTCCTCGATGTTTCCTCCGGCGTTGGCGACGGCGGCGGAAAGCTCGCGGACGATGCCCGGGCGGTCGTTGCCGACGACATCGACGATCAGCGTGCGGCGGGCGATGGCTTCATCCTCTTCCTCGCGGACGGCGGTGATGGTGAGGCCGGAGTTGCCGGGGGCCTGGAGTTCCTTGATCAGGGCGTCCACGGTGTCCGGCGCGCATTCGATGCGGACGATGCCGGCGAATTGTCCGGCGAGCCGGGCCATGCGGCTTTCCAGCCAGTTTCCGCCATGACTTGCGACGGTGTCGGCGAGTGAGCTGACGAGTCCGGGGCGGTCGTTGCCAAGCACGGTCATGACGAGGTAGGATTTCATGGAACGGAGAAAAGCAGAGTGATTTTGAAATGCCACAGGTTTTTCAATTTTCCATCAGGGACGGTCTTTCATCTGCTTTGATTTTCTTCCCTCCGGTCTTGTGGAGGGCTGAAAAGCCATTCAGCATGCGCCCGAATCGAACGATAACCTCCCCATGGCCAACGAACACCCGTTCCAACATCTCTTCGAAACGCTCGGGCGGACGCCCCACACTCATGCGGAATCCGTGAACCGGCAGGCGTATGAGGTGCTTTCCGACATCCTTTCCGTCCCGGTGGAGAAATCGGGACGCTGCATCCTTCTCCGTGCGCCGCGCGCGGGCCATGGCAAAACCCATTTGCTCTCGCGCATCCAGCACCAGATGGGCGGGACTCACGAATTCATCCCGTTGCACGCGTCGTTCGGCTGCCGGATCGATGCGGCTTCGGTGATCGACGACACGCTGCGTTGTCTGGTCAAGCAGTTGCCGGCCTCGGGCGGGCTGTGTGTTTTGGACCTGGTGACGCGCCGTTTGTTCGCCTCCGCGCTTCAGCCGCTGGTGGCTTCGGGCGAGGTGCCTTGCCAGGACCGCGAAGGAGCGTTGAGCGCCCTGCGCCTGCGGCCAATCGAGACTTTTGATTTTCATCATCCGAATGCCGTGACCGCCCACTGGGCACGGGAAAATTTCGAAGTGCTTGGCCAGCGGTTGAGCCTCGAACTCGCACAGCGCGGTGGATTGCCAGTTAGGGAAGTCGCCTTCTGGGTGGAAACCTTGTTCCGGTTTGCCGCGGCGCCCTTGGATCATTCCAACCGGGTCAGGATTCTAGCAGACACGGTTCACGAGGGAACCGGTGGGGAAATGGAGCGCTTGGAGGCGCTGCTTGGCTTGGTCACCCAATTGATGCGCGTGATTCTGGTGGCGGATGATTTGGAAGGATTTTCCTCGGATGAAACGGCAGCCCTTCGCTTTGCCGCATTTCTCGGATCGCTCCGCCAATCGGTGGACCGGCTCGACGTGATCCTTTCGCTCAACCTGGACATTTGGGAAAGCGCCTTCGTGCCACGCCTCAGCGGTGGCCTTGCGGATCGCCTCTCCGAAGTGGTGGTTGAGCTCGAGCCATTGAAGGAATCGGAAATGGCGGCGCTGCTCGATTCGCGCGTCCCCGGACTGGGAGCCAAGGTTCTGGAGCGCATCGATCTCGGATCCTCCGGCAGCCATGCCCGCGGTTTGATCCGTGCGGCAGGGATGGCGTGGTTGAAAGCAACAGCAACGGATACCGCTCCCGCCGCCGAAGTGGCTCCGGTGATGGCGCCGCCGCCGATCGCCGCTCCGATTCCGCAATTTTCTCATCAAGCACCGGTTTTTGTGGCGCAGGAGCCAGAGCCTGTCATCGAGGCCCCGCCAGTGGTGGAGGAAGTCGCGCCTGTGGCAGCTCCGGCATTTACCTTCGAGCCAGAGCCGCCGGTAGTGGTCGAGCCGGAGCCGACTTGGCCCGCACCTGAGTTTTCGCCGCCACCTCCGGTGGAAATAGAGCCGGAAATCCCGCAGGTTCAAATTCCCGAGCCGGTTGGCTACGACAATCAATTTTCGCCTCCGCAACCTGTGAATACTTGGAATCCACCCGCGCCGGAGCCGGTGTTTGTTGCCGAGACCCCGGTATTCCAGCCGCCCGTAGAATCCCCGTTCCGAGCTGTGGCAGCGGAAATGGCTCCGGAGCCGGTGACGTTCCAACCGAATTTCCAAGCCCCGGTGGAATCTCCGTTCCAAGTTTCGCCAATGGAAACAGGGCAGGAGCCAGTGGCTTTCCAAGCGGCACCAATCGAATCCTATACATTCAACCCGCCGCCTGCGGACCCTCTGTCGCAACAGAATTACTCGCCATTTGAGGATGCACCCCAAGAGCAGCCGGCCCCGCAAGCCGCCTTTCAACCTCAGGTGGAGCCTTCATTCCAGAATGCTCCCGTGGAATATACGTCGGTGGAACCGTCTCCCCAAACGGGTTTCGTCGCGCAGGGAACTTTCCAGCCGCTGACGGCTTCGCCATTCCAACCTGCGTTCACTCCACCGACGGAGAAATTGTACGGACAACAGCCGAATTTCCAACCGCAGGTAGAATCCCCATTTCAGGCCGCGCCGACGCAATTTACTGCGGCTGAACCAGCTCCGCAGGAACCCATTCATCCACAAGGTTCCTTCCAACCGCAAATGGATTCTCCTTTCCAAGCAGCACCGCAGGCATTCACGCCCGCCGAGCCGGTGCCTCAGTTTCAACCGAGTCCGGAACCTGCTCCGATGCAGCCAGCCGCCCCCGCCGAAGTGGCCCCGCCGCCGAGTTCGGCGGACACGGATCGCGTGGACGACCTGCTCAAGCAATTCCGCGAGCGCTACGGTCGCGGGAGCTTGTGAAAATTTTCACAAACCCCTTGCGAAACAGGCCCCTTTGGGCGTTTCTTTCCCCGGCAAATCAGGCATGAGTACGACCACCCAAGAATTCGAGGCACCCGACACCATCGCCCGCGCCGCCCGTGCTGCGGAGAGCTACCACGAGGAAACCGATGACCTCGTCGGCGAGCGGATGGTCCTGAACATGGGCCCGTCCCATCCGGCGACGCACGGGGTGTTGCGCCTGATCCTCGAACTGAACGGGGAAATCATTCATTCGGCCGATCCGGATGTGGGCTTCCTCCATCGCGGCGACGAGAAGATCGCGGAGAACATGCACTACAACCAGTTCGTGCCTTACACGGACCGGTTGGATTATCTGGCCCCTCTCGCTAACAATGTCGCCTACGCCTGCGCCGTCGAAAAACTGATGGGCTGGACGCTGCCACCACGCGGTCAGGCATTGCGCGTCCTCTGCTGCGAACTCGCCCGGATTTCCTCCCACATGTTAGGAGTCGGCGTCTGTGCCATGGACGTCGGCGCGATGACCGTTTTCCTATACACCTTCACCGAGCGTGAAAAAATCTATAACATGTGCGAGCAGCTCACCGGTGCCCGCTTCACGACTTCCTACACCCGCGTCGGCGGTCAGTTGCGCGACATGCCGCCCGGTTTCGAAGCAACCGTCCGTCAATTCCTCGACGAGTGCCTCGTGACCATCGGTGAAATTGCGAAGCTGTTGGATAAAAACAAGATCTTCCTCGATCGCATGGTTGATGTCGGCGTGATCAGCCGCGAGTCCGCCATCGCCTGGGGCATGACCGGTCCGAACCTCCGCGCATCCGGCGTTCCCCGCGACCTCCGCAAGGATAGCCCTTATCTCGGCTACGAAAAATATCAGTTCGACGTGCCCATCGCCGAAGAAGGCGATTGCTACGCCCGCTATCAGGTCCGGATGGAGGAAATGCGGCAGTCCATCCTCCTCTGCCGCCAGGTCCTCGACACCATGCCGGACGGACCGATCAACCTCGCCGACTCCAAGAGCATGCTGCCTAACAAGGAGCGCGTCCTGATGTCGATGGAAGAGCTCATCCACCATTTCATCGTCTCCACCCAAGGCATCGATGCTCCTGCCGGCGAAGTCTATTTCGCTGCGGAAAATCCCAAGGGCGAACTCGGTTTCTACATCCACTCCAAAGGCGGCGGAGTCCCGTATCGCCTGAAAATCCGCAGCCCCTCGTTCTGCAACCTTTCCATCACGTCGAAACTCCTGCCCGGCCACATGGTTTCCGACATCCCGGCCATCCTCGGCTCGCTCGATTTCGTGATGGGCGAGTGCGATCGTTAGAAAACTCCCGGTCCTTGGGCTAAATCAAAATTTCCAAATCTCCGATGTCCCACTCCACTCTCGAAGAATCCGTCGCCTCGCACGAGACACCTGGCAGCCAGTTCTATACGCCGTTCGCAGTGACCGCCGAGCTTGAGGCGGAAGCGGATGAGCGCATCTCGCACTATCCTGCTAGCAAGCGTTCGGCCACCTTGCCGCTGCTTCACATCGTCCAGCACAAGTTCGGATTCATCTCGGCTCCCGCGATCGAATGGGTGGCTGCGAAGCTGGAGATCCAACCGATCAAGGTGCTCGAAGTGGTGACATTCTATCCGGGCTTCCGCCAATCGGCTCCGGGGAAATTCCACATCCGCGTCTGCCGCACACTTTCCTGCGCGATGGGTGGCAGTTACGAGCTGATGGAGCGCCTTTGCGAACTCACCGGTATCGACCGTTCCGCCAGCGATTCGCATCACCATCCGGTCACCGTCTCGCCTTGCGGAAAATTTTCCGTCGAATTCGCCGAGTGCCTCGCCTCCTGCGGCAGTGCTCCGGTTTGCATGGTGAACGATGATTTCCATGAAGCCATCGCTCCCGAGAAAGCCGAGGAGCTTCTCGCGAAATACGTCCCGAACGCCTAACTGATTTTCGCCGCATGATCAACTACACCAAGCAACCGCACGCCCGCGAATACCGGCTCATTTTCAAGAATGTGGACCGCGAGGGCTGGGATCCGTCCATCGACTGCTACATGCGTGACGGCGGTTACGATGATTTGAAAAAAGCATTCACGATGGCCCCGAAGGACATCACCGAAGAGGTGAAGAAGTCCGGCCTGCGCGGCCGTGGCGGCGCGGGTTTCCCGACCGGGATGAAATGGACCTTCATTCCGCCGAACAACACGAAGCCGGTCTATCTGATCTGCAACGGCGACGAATCCGAGCCCGGCACCTTCAAGGACCGCTACATTCTCCATCAGGATCCGCACCAGCTCGTCGAAGGGATGGTGATTTCCTGTTTCGCCGTCGGAGCGAAAGTCGCCTACATCTACATTCGCGAGGAGTTTCCGGAAGCAGCGCTCATCGTCGAGCGGGCGATTGAAGAAGCACGCGCCCACAATTTTCTCGGGAAAAACGTGTTAGGTTCCGGCGTGGATGTCGAAATCTACGTCCACCGCGGCGCGGGTGCCTACATCTGCGGCGAGGAAACCGGCCTCATCGAATCGCTCGAAGGCAAGCGTCCGTATCCTCGGATCAAGCCACCGTATTTCCCCGCCGCGCTCGGCCTCTACATGTGCCCGACGATCGTGAACAACGTGGAGTCTCTCTGCCACGTGAAGCACATCATCCGCATGGGCGGCGATGAATACGCGAAGCTCGGAGTTGCTAGAAACACCGGCACGCGGATTCTTTGCGTTTCCGGCGATGTGAAATTGCCCGGTTATTTCGAAGTCGAGGTCGGCAAGATCACGATGCGCGAACTGCTCTACGACATGTGCGGCGGACCGAAGGACGGGCGCGAATTCAAAGCCGTCATCCCCGGTGGATCGTCTTCGAAGATTCTCAAGTGCAACGAAGTCTTCAAATTGAAGAACCCGGACGGCACGACCAAAGACCTCGATTTCTGGGACATCCAAATGGACTTCGACACCCTCGCAGCCTGTGGCTCGATGGCCGGCTCCGGCGGAGTCATCGTTCTCGATAACACGCGTAAGATGTCGTGGGTTTTAAACAACTTGAACGCTTTCTACGCCCACGAATCCTGCGGCCAGTGTACGCCATGCCGCGAAGGCTCGACATGGATGAAGAAAATATCCGACCGCTTGGTCGAAGGCACGGCGAGTCCGTCCGACATCGAGACGCTGGAAAGCGTCGCCTATCAGATCGACGGTCGCACGATTTGTGCTTTCGGCGAAGCGTCGTCCTGGCCGGTGGAAGCAATCATCGGGAAATTCCGCGATGAACTTCTGGCCGACACCAAAGCCTCCAACGAAGCGCTTCCGCACAATCCCGAGGAAGAAGCACAACGCCGGTTCCTCCAACCGGTGTAAATGGATCTGAACCGGAAATCGCAGGTCGTGGCCTTGATCGCCCGGGTGTCGCTGGGCGTTTGGTTCGTTTACAGCGGCGGTGTGAAGATTTTCGGTAGTGGGCTCGATCGCTTCACGTTCGACGTGTCGAACTACAAGCTGGTCAGCGCGCCGTGGGACGCGGTCGCCGCCTACACGGTGCCGTGGTTCGAGTTGATCGCGGGAGTCTGCCTGATGCTCGGCATCCTGCGACGCGGCGCGCTCCTAACGATCTTTGGATTGGTGGTGGTGTTCTCCGTTTCGGTCGGCTGGGCATGGGCGCACGGTCTGGACATTTCCTGTGGCTGCCATGGAGGCGACACGAAGATCCAATACTGGAGCAAGGCTGCCGAGCTCACGGGGTATTTTCTCTTGCTCGGCTGGCTGTGGTGGATGGAAATCCGCCGCAGTTACCAATCGCACGTAGTTTAACCCTTTAGGGCAATGCCTTTAAGGATTCAACCAGATGTCTAACAGAGCGTTTTGCACTGGTACTTTTAAAACAGATGTTTTGATTGGGTGGGTGTCTGACCCATCCATCTCCCACCTGCCGTTTTTCAGCGAC
>NZ_JBDSCX010000013.1:0-29176 GCF_039920825.1 Luteolibacter sp.
AGCTCCCCGGAACGGAGCCGGAAAATCTCGAATCGTCCATGAAAACAATCCCAGTTTCCCTTCTTGTTGCTGGCCTGCTGCTTCCTGCGGTCTGCCTTGCCGAACCTGAAAAGGGACCGGATGGACCGCCTCCGGGCGAAAAAGGCGGACGCCACGGCCCGCCTCCGGGTGAAAAAGACGAGCGCCGTGGATCGCCTCCGGGCGCTTTCATGGAACTCTGGAAAATGGCCGATGCCGATCGCGATGGCTTCCTCTCAAAGGCGGAATTCAACGCCATGCCGCGCATCCAGAACCTCCCTGAGGACAAGCGCGAGAACCTTTTCAAACGCCTCGACAAGGATGCCGACGGCAAACTCAGCCGCGAGGAACTCGGTAATTTCGCCAAACCCCGCGACGGCCAGGGCCCCAGGATGCAGCGCCTCTGGGAGCTGGATACCGACAAGAGCGGCGGCATTAGCATTGAGGAATTCAAGGCAGGCGAGTTGTTCAAGAAACTCCCGCCGGAAAAACAGGACGAGGTTTTCAAGCGCCTCGACACCAACGGCGACGGCGTCATCTCACCCAGCGACAGGCCCGAACCGCCGTTCAAGCGCCCCGACGGCAAGCGCGGCCCGAAACCTGACGGCAAGGGGCCCGATGGTGAAGGGGGCCCTCCGTTCCCACCGGTGGACGGCCCTGGCCAGATCAGTAAAAAGCTCGATACCAACGGCGACGGAGCCCTTTCATTTGAGGAGTTCCGAAAAGGCCCTGCAGTGAAGAACCTGACAGAAGACCAGCAGGAGGACCGCTTCGAACTGCTCGACCGCAACCACGACCAGAAAATCTCACCCGAAGATTTTCCACCGCCACCGACGGACACCGCGCCGCCGGCACCGGCGAACTGATTTCAGGATTGTCCGGCTTTACTTGGGGTTGAGCCGGAGAATCCTCCAGGGATCGGGGGCCGGAAAAGACATCCTTTTTCCGCAGCCCCCGAGCCCACCTTTCAAATTTTCAGACAACTGGATTCATGGCATGAAAAAAGCCCCGCACTCGGCTGAGTGCGGGGCTTTTTCGTGATGGGGTTCCAGCTCAGGGGGCGGCGGAGATCGACTCGGCCTTCGCGGTGGAGGCTGCGACGGCCTGGCGGAGGTCGCTGCCCTTGCGGTTGCTCCACCAGAGGGCGATCGGCGAGGCGATGTAGATGGAGGAGAAGGTGCCGACGATGATGCCGATGAAGATGATGATGCCGAAGTCACGCAGGCCGGAGCCACCGAGGAAGGCGAGGATGCCAACGCTGATCAGGGTGGCACCGGACGTGAGCAAGGTCCGTGAGAGCGTGGCGTTGATGGCCTCGTTCATGATCTTTTCCACTGAGCCGGTGCTGTGGAGCACCGTTTCCCGGATCCGGTCGAAGACGATGATGGTATCACTGATCGAATAACCGGCGATGGTCAGGACCGCGCCGACGTGGATGAGGGAGAGCTCGCCACCCATCAGGACGACGATGCCGACACAGATGATGATGTCGTGGAAAATGGCGACGAAACCACCGAGCGCGAAGGAGAACTCGAAGCGGGCGGTCATGTAGATCAGGATGCCGAGGAGGCCGCAGGCGATGGCGATGATGGACTGGGTGAGGAACGAGCCACCGATGACGGCGGAAACTTCTTCCTGGCTGGCATCGATGAGGTAGCTGCCGGTGTCGGACTTGGCGGCGAGCGCAGGGATGTCAGTGCGCAGTTTCGTGGTGATGGCGGGAGCGTCGGCGGTGGCGCAACGGACAATGAGGGCGGTGCCGGTGAGCTGGTTGCTTTCCTGCTGCGGATAGGCGGCTTTCGAGAGCTTCAGGCCTTCGAGCGCCTTGGTGACGTCGTCAAGGGGGGCCTTGGCGTCATTGCCGAGCTGGAACTGGATGCGGGTGCCGCCGGTGAAGTCGATGCCGAGAGCACGCTCGCCGCGATAGGCGAAGGCTCCGAGCGACACGATGATGGTGGCGAGGGCGAGCATGATGGCGGTGCGGCGCTTGCCCATGAAATCGTGGTTTTGCGATTTGATGAGGTTGAGGAAGGTGAGTTTCTTGAAGAAACCGAAGTCAATACCCCAACGGAACAGCACCCGGGTGACCAGGATGGTGGAGAAAAGCGAGGCGGTGATGCCGATGGTCAGCGTGATGGCGAAGCCCTTGATGGTGCCGCTGCCGAGGGCGAAGAGGATGATGGCAGTGAGGAGCGAGGTAAAGTGGGAGTCGAAAATAGCGGTAAAGGCGCGCTCGTAGGAGACGTCGATGGCGTTCTTCAGGGTTTTCCCACGATTGAGTTCTTCGCGGAGGCGTTCGTAGATCAGCACGTTCGCGTCCACGGCCATACCGATGGTGAGGACCATACCGGCGATTCCGGGAAGCGAGAAGGTGAAGCCGAACATCGCCATGATGCCGAAGAGGATGACCGTGTTCACCAAAAGCCCGATGATGGCGATGAAGCCCGACATGCGGTAGTAAGCGAGGACGAAAATGAAGGTCATCGTGAGCGCGAGCGCACCGGCGAGGAGGCCCTGATGGATGACGGCCTTGCCGAGGGTGGGGGAGATGTTACGGAACTCGTCAACCATCAGCGGGTTTTCCAACGGGTTCATCAGCGAGTTGGCAAGGTTCTGCACTTCGCCGGGTTCGTGGAGGCCTTCGACGATGAAGCGTCCGCCGAGTGGCACCTGATTGACGACCGGGGCGCTGATGACTTCGCCGTCGAGCACGATGGCGATGCGGTCCACTCCAGGGCGCATGTCCTTGGTGAGGGCGATCATCTTGTTTTCACCGGCGTTGTTCAGGGTGATGGCGACGGCGTCGGCCTGTTGAGGGGAAGGGGTTGCGTTAGCGATGTCCTTGCCACCGAGAGCGATGCGGCGGCTGAGAAGGATGGGGCGGCTGAACTCGGTTTTTTCCGTGTCCTTGCTCTTCATCTTATAGGCGCGGTAGCCGGGGACGATCTCGCTGCCGTTGGAAACACGCTCGGCAAGGTTCTTCCTGTCAGGGCCGCCGACCTCGTCATTGCGCGGGCTGACCTCGCGGAGTTCGAGCTTGGCGACTTTTTCGAGGATCTTCCGGTATTCGTTGGACTGCTCGGGGCTTACACCGGGCATTTGAACGAGGATGCCGCTGGCACCCTGGCGTTGGATGAGCGGCTCGGTGTTGCCTAGGCCGTTAAGGCGTTTTTCGATGACGGTGATGGCTTGATCCACCTGTTGGGCGGTGACCGGCATCTTCTGACCGTCTTCGGATTCGCGCTCCTGAAGGTGCAGCGAGAATGACGAACCACCGAGGATGTCGATGCCGCCCTTCAGACGGTCCTTCGGCGGAGTGGCGGCGAGGATGCAGAGGCCGACCACGCCGATCATGAGGACCGTGCCGATGTTGCGCTTGCGCCGCTCGATTTCGGTTGCGAAGTACCAGAAAAATAAAACCATCAGCACGAACGCGGTGATGAACAGGGTCAGCGGGTCTTCGTAAAAGGCGGTGGCAAGCATGGTGTGGAAATGGGTGTTTGGCTCCGGAGGCGGGCGGCGGAATCGATGGAATCAGGATGAGTTGGTCTATCAGGCCGCGTCTTTTTTCTTCACGCTGGCGATCGCCGGTTTGTCGAACTCGAGCATGGTGCCTTCGGAGACTTTGACGATCACGGTGTGTTCCTTGACGTTGTGAACGATGCCGTGGATGCCGGAGGTGGTGATCACGCGGTCGCCGGTCTGGAGCGAGGCGATCCGGGCGGCCATTTCCTTACGCTGCACCTGCTGCGGACGGATCAGAAGGAAGTAAAACATGATGACCATCAGGCCCATCATGATCATGGGATTTCCAAGGAGTCCGGCTGGCCCGCTGGCTGCGGCGGTGGTGTCGGCGGCGAGGAAATTGGCGATGAAGGCGTGGATGGGAATCATGGAGTAGCGGATCGGGTGTAGCGTCGGATGAAGGATTCTTTGTATTCGGAGAAATTCCCCGCAGCAATGGCATCCCGCGCACCGGCGACGAGGGACAGGTAGAAATGCAGATTGTGGAAGGAAAGCAACCGCAAACCGAGGATTTCACCGGCGCGGAAAAGGTGCCGCAGGTAGGCGCGTGAAAATCCGGCGACGTGTGAGTGGGCGCTCTCGCACAGCGGCCTCGGATCCTTCGCGTGGATCAGGTTCTTGATGTTGATCGGGCCGTCCAAAGTCATCGCCATCCCATGGCGGGCGATGCGGGTCGGCATCACGCAGTCGAACATGTCCACGCCGCGGCCGATCATTTCCAGAATTTGCGGCGGCGTGCCGAGGCCCATGGCGTAACGAGGTTTGTCGTGGGGGAGAAACGGAACCGCGTTGTCGATGGCGCGGAACATCTCGTGCTCCGGCTCGCCCACCGAGACGCCGCCGATGGCGTATCCGTCGAAGCCGAGTTCCACCAGTTCCCGCGCGGATTGTTCCCGGAGGTCGGCATAAATGGAGCCTTGGACGATGCCGAAATGGTGTTGCCGTCCTTCTCCCGAGCGGGGTTCGTTCTGTGTGACCCAGTCCTTGCAGCGTTTGGCCCAGCGGGTGGTGAGCGCCAGCGACTTCGCAGCGTAAGCCTCGTCACAGGGATAGGGCGGGCATTCGTCGAACAACATCGCGATGTCGGATCCCAGCGCTCCTTGGATTTCCATGCTGAGCTCGGGGGTCAGCATCATTTTAGATCCGTCGAGGTGGTTTTGGAACCGCACGCCTTCCTCGGTGATTTTGCGCAATTTCGCCAGCGACCAGACTTGAAATCCACCGGAGTCGGTCAGCATCGGCTTTTGCCACGTGCTGAATCCATGGAGTCCGCCCAAATCCCTGATCAATTCGTGCCCCGGCCGAAGCCACAGGTGATAGGTATTTCCCAGGATGATCTGTGCTCCGAGCTCTTCCACTTCCGCCGGGTGCAGCGTCTTGACCGTTCCCTGCGTGCCGACGGGCATGAAAATCGGAGTTTCCACCGTTCCATGCGGCAACACCAGGCGACCGCGGCGGGCGGAGCTTGTAGGATCGGTAGCGAGAAGGGTAAACGACACGGAGGAGCGGGGAAATAGGGCAGATGCTTTCCCGGGCCAAGCTCAATCATGGAGTGCTGGTGTTGTGAAAAAAAATCGGCATTTCACCGAAACATCCGGTTGTGAGCGGAGTTTATCGTCCTGTTCCCGGATAATTTTCCCGTCGGCTGAAATTTTTCAGAATAATTTATACTGGCGTGACTCTCATCGGCGGGTAATTTGCCTCATCGATTCTAAATCCAACCAAACAAGCACACTTATGAAACTACTCCTCACCGCGCTTTGCGCATCGTTCATGGTCATTCCCGCAGCCTTTGCCGCTGATTGCGAAAAAGGCAAATGCGACAAGGAAAAGCAAGAAGAAGGCACGCTCGCCGCCGATTGCGAAAAGTGCAAAAAGGGCGAAGAATCCAAGGAAGAAGGCACCCTTGCCGCCGATTGCGAGAAGTGCAAGAAGGGTGAGGAATCCAAGGAAGAAGGCACGCTCGCTGCCGATTGTGAAAAGTGCAAAAAGGGCGAAGAGTCCAAAGAAGAAGGCACGCTCGCCGCCGATTGCGAGAAATGCAAGAAGGGTGAAGAATCCAAGGAAGAAGGCACCCTCGCTCATTGCGGCAAGTGTGGAAAAGGCGAGAAAGAAGAAGGCGAAGAGAAAAAAGAAGGCACTTTCGCCTGATTTTCCTCCGACCCAGTCGATTTTGATCAAGCCGCCGGATGCTTTCCGGCGGCTTTTTTTGTGGGATGGAACGAGGGCTGGATTGACGGATCAGGTTCCAACCAGCCACCCTCACTCAGATGATCGATGTGGTGTGTGGCGTGATCGAGGATGTGGAGGGACGCTATTTGGCCTGCCTGCGCCCGGTCGGGAAACACCTTGGCGGTTTGTGGGAATTTCCCGGCGGCAAGGTGGATTCGGGAGAAACTCCCGAAGCAGCACTGATTCGCGAGTTGCGCGAGGAACTTGAGGTGGACGTGGAGGTCGGACTCCCGCTCACACCGGTCACTTGGAACTACGACGAACGGGTCATCCGGTTGTTGCCATATCGCTGCCGGATCATCGGCGGGGAGTTGAGTGCCGTAGAGCACGAATTGCTGCGGTGGTGCTACCCACAGCACTTTGGGGATTTGCTCTGGGCGGCTGCGGATGTCCCGATTTTGCAGGAAATTACTACGCAATCGGAGAGAAACGGCAAATTGACTTCGTAGATTGAAACGGTAGTTTTGTCTTTTGCTCAAACCCATGAAACGTCTCATCACTCTAACCTCTGCGGTTTTGTGCGCCTCCGTTGGTGGCCTCCTTGCCCAGAATGCCCAAAGCCTCAAACCTCAGGACGATCCCAAGTATCTGAAGAAGGCGGCTCTCCAAATCGACCAGTATGTAGCCTCGTTCTATCGGGCGAAAAAACTGCCGGTCCCCGAGGTGACGGATGACGCGACATTCCTGCGCCGCGCCTTTCTCGTATCGGTCGGAAGAATCCCGACTGCCGAGGAATCGCTTTCCTTCCTGGAAATCGAGGATCCGACGAAGCGCGAAGCACTGGTGGATTATCTTTTAAAATCCAACGGCTACTCCAGCCACATGGCGAACTGGGCGTTCGACCTCTTGCGCATCACCGATGGCCGCATCGGCAGTTCGGCGAACAACGAGCCGTATCGCCAGTGGGTCCGCAATGCGATGACCAAGAACATGCATTGGAACGAATTTACCAGCCGGCTTATCTCTAGCAAAGGCGACGGGTGGGATCAGAATTCCGCGGCGGTCGGCTACTACACCCGTGACCGCGGGATGCCGCTCGACAATCTCTCTAACACGATGCGCGTCTTCCTCGGCGCGCGGATGGAGTGCGCCCAATGTCATGATGATCCCTTCGGCACCACCGAGCGCCATGATTTTTACGAACTCGCCGCCTTCACCAACGGCCAGACCACGGTGGGTCAGGAAAAAATGAAACCGCTGTGGGATGAACTCGCGGACGACCAGAAAAACAAAGGCGAGGAATACCGGATCGCCCAAGTCCTGTGGGACCGGGTTTATGGGATGTCTCTAGCAGGCGGTGGATCCGGCCAGATCGAGCTCCCGACGGATTATCAATATCGCGATGCGAAGCCCGGCGACATGGTGGGTGGCCACACTCCCTTCGGCAAAATGGTCATGATGTCCGACAAGCGCGCTGCCGACGACGGCCGCCAGAAGCTTGCGGAATGGATCGTTTCGAAAACCGGGGAACAATTTTCCTCCGTCATCGCCAACCGGATGTGGAAGCATGTAATGGGCAAAGGTGTTTACGAACCGGTCGATGAATTCATCCCGGCGGCAAAAACCAACTACCCGGATTTGGTCGGTTTTCTCGGACGTATCATGGTCGACATGGATTACGACCTCCGTGGTTTCCAACACGTCCTGCTTCTAACGAAGACCTTCCAGTTCGGCACCAATCCGAATCCATCCACGGTCGAAGGCGGCGATGATTTCCACGGTCGGAAAATCGAACGCCTCGCTTCGGAGCAAATTTGGGATTCGCTCATCACCCTCGCTGCGGGAGATCCCGACAAACAAGCGCCGCGGACTTTGGATGATCGGATTTACGTGGGCAATAAGCCTGTTCTCGTCGGGAAAAAGACCATGTCGCAACTCTCCAAGGAAGTGCTGGCCCTCAAGAGCGAGCAGGACGTCAGGACCTATTTCGCCAAGTTCGTCAGCGACGTAAAGAGCGGCGGTGCCAATACCAGCGGCAATGCGATGATGATGGGAATGACGTCAACCAGCGTCTATAACAAGGATTCCAAAGTCCGCGCTTCCGAACTTCCTTCGCCCGCTCCCCGCGATCACTTCCTCTATCTGTTCGGCTCGTCCGATCGCGAGGTGGTGGATGCCTCCAGTCGCGAGGCCAACGTCGGCCAGGTCCTTTCGCTCATGAACGGATTCGTCCAACGCGAACTCGTCAATAAATCGTCGGCTCACCTCTACAAATCGCTCGAAGGCGCCACCACCCCGAACGAGAAAATCCGCCGGCTCTATGTCGCCATCCTCAGTCGTCCGCCCTCCGACGAGGAAATGACGTGGATGTTGGACGAGGTCAAAAAACAAGGGGACGCCGGCTACCGCAACATTGTCTCCGCCCTCGTCATGTCTTCGGAATTCCTGTTCCTCCAATAAAATCCCACCTGCCAAACCCATGAATCCATTTCTCAAAGCCGACGAACTGACCCGCCGCCAGTTTGTTTCCAATGCCGCCCGCGCCTATCTCGGCGTTCATTTGTTCCCCATGTTAGGCGGAACTCTGGCCAGCGCCGCCCCGGCGGAAACCGTCAAGGGAGGCAAGGCCAAGAATGTCATCTATCTCTACATGTCCGGCGGCATGAGCCACATCGACACCTTCGATCCCAAGCCGAAGAAAAAGGAAGTTATGGGGAAAACGGAAGCCATCCCCACCAAGGCCACGGATGTAATGGTCGGCCACTATCTCAAGAAAACCGCCGATGTGATGGATAAGGTTTGTGTCATCAACTCGATGAACTCGAACCAAGGAGCCCACGAACAGGGCTCCTACATCATGCACACCAGTTACACGCTGCGTGGCACCATCAAGCATCCGTCGCTCGGCTCCTGGGTTGTCCGTCTCGGCGGTCGCATCCACCCCGAGCTTCCCGGATTCGTCGCGGTCAACAGTTCGCCGGATCACACCGGTGGCGGATTTTTCGGAGCGAAATACGCCGCCGCTCCGATCGGCAGTCCCGACCAGGGACTTCAGGACTCGCATCGTGCGAGCGACGTGACGCCGGAGGATTTCGAGCGTCGCCTTTCCCTCGCCGACAAGATGAACCGCCAGTTCCACGGCAAGTATGCGAACGCCGATGTCAAAGCCTACGAGGAACTCTATCGGGAAGCCATCGCGCTCATGAATTCCAAGGACCTCAAGGCCTTCGATCTGGGCCAGGAATCCCAAGCCACCCGCGACCTCTACGGCAGCGGACGTTTTGCCCAAGGTTGTTTGCTCGCCCGTCGGTTGGTGGAAAACGGTGTGAAATTCATCGAAGTCGAACTCGGCGGTTGGGACACCCACTATGACAACTTCACTGGTGTCGCCGGACGTTGCCAGGAATTCGACCAAGCCTATGCCGCTCTCATCACCGATCTCGAAAAACGCGGCAAACTCGATGACACCCTCGTCGTCGTTTCCACCGAATTCGGCAGATCTCCCGAAATCAAAACCGAACACCAGATGGGTCGCGACCACCACCCCGCCGCCTTCTCCTGCGTCCTCGCCGGCGGTGGCATCAAGGGCGGCATGAAACACGGAAACTCCGACGCAGCCGGAGAAAAAGTGAAGGACGGCATCGTCACCGTTCAGGATTTCAACGCCACCATCGCCTACGCCCTGAGCCTGCCCTACGACACCGTCATCATGTCGCCCAGCAAGCGTCCGTTCAAGATCGCCGACAAGGGCGTGCCGATCACGACGCTCTTCGGTTAAGGAGGGTGGGCGTCTCCGCCCACCGCATTCATTCATCCATCTGCTTCCCGCGGGATGATGGAAACGCGAAATCCGAAACCGTCGTGGCCGGATGCCTGATCTAACGAATCCAGAAAATCAAGATCACGGCAAAGATCAGGCCCGCATACGCCAGCGACCGCATCACGACCAACCAGGGTCTGCGCCACGGGAAATAGAAAGCCAGATGGTTCATCAGCAAACCCAAAGGCACCGCAAACCGTCGCGTCCAATGGAGGGCGGGCATTGGTAAATCCACTACCGCGAGCACCACGTTGAACGCGATCAGCAACAACAGGACCACCAGAAATCCCCATCGGAACAGGGAGCCTCGTTCCGGGTTGGGTTTGGTGAACCAGGTTTCTATCAGTGTGGATTGAGTCATGGTGTGGATGGTTATTGGCTTTCGGGCTGCCGCGACGCCCCATATGCGTCTTGTTGATGATTACCCGGATATTGAGGTCGTTCGAAGACTTCTGGTTGAATTGACATGAATTGGCGAGGGGATTCGTCATTTACCCGGGCCTGTTACCCGGTCTAATCTATCCGCATGAGCACCTTCGCGATCCGCCCCTACCGCTTGGAAGACATCGATGAGGTTTACGCCGCGGCGGATGAATCCCGCGAACACATTGCCCGGTGGATGGGCTGGATGACTCCGGAATACTCGCGGGTGGATGCTGAAAAATGGGTTGGGCATGCGGTGGCTTCGTGGGAGCGCGGGGATGCCTACGAACACCTCATCATCGATGCTGCGGACGGATCGATCGTCGGATCGTGCGGGCTGAACCATCTGGATCGCGTCAACGGCTATTGCAATTTGGGCTATTGGGTGAGGTCATCAAGGCTGGGAGAGGGAGCGGCGTGTCAGGCAGCCTTGCTTCTGCGCGATTTCGGATTCGGGACGGTGGGCTTGAACCGCTTGGAAATCGTAGTGGCGGTGGGAAATCCATTCAGCCGCAAGGTCGCCGAAACCACCGGCGCGGTTTATGAAGGCATCCAGCGCCTGCGGTTGAAGGTGGGCGAGATTTCCCATGATTCGCACATGTTCGCCCTCCTGAATCCGGCGGCCAAGAGACCGGAAGGTGCCGGGAAAAGCGGGCTGGCCGAGGGAATGGTGAATTGGTTGGACATGATCGTGAAAGAGCCGGACCGGGTTTCGCGCTTCTACACCGAGGTGATCGGCCTCTCGCGCGAGGCGGTGCCGGAGGATGCGGACCACACATCCTATTCGCTCCACAATGCCTCGGGCAAGGAGGTGCTGGGAATCTGCGATGAAGCGGTTTTTCCGGAGTGGGTGGAGGGATGGCTGCCCTACATCGACATCCGTGACTTCGACGCCCGGGTGGCGAAAGTGGCGGAGGCGGGCGGGGCGATTATCCGGCAGATGACCATGGATTATCGCTGGAAAGGGCAGCGTTTCTGTCTGGTCAGGGATCCTTCCGGTGCTCCGTTCATGCTGTGCGAAGCGGAAAGGGAGTGACCCCGGCGAATCTGAATCCGCCATTCCTTGAGGAAAGATTCCGCTTTCTTCACTGGCAACGGCGTGGGCTTCGTGTTGTTTTTCCGCCGTGTCCGCTGTCACGAATATTTCGACTTACCGTTTTGCCGAACTCACCGGTCTCAAGGACTTGCGTGAGGATCTGATCACGCTTTGCAAAGCCCGTGAACTGAAAGGGACGATTCTCCTGAGCAGCGAAGGGATCAACATGTTCGTTGCCGGAGACGCGGAATCGATTGGAATTCTGTTAGAAAGGCTGCGCGAAATCTCCGGTTTGGAAGGACTGGAGCCGAAGGTCAGCATCAGTGATAAACAACCATTCAACCGGATGCTGGTGCGGATCAAAAAGGAGATCATTTCCTTCGGCATGGAAAGCATCCGCCCGGCGAACTATACCTCGCCGAAGATTGCCGCCACCGAGTTGAAGCGCTGGCTGGACGAAGGCCGGCCGATCACCTTGCTCGACACCCGCAATGATTACGAGGTGAAGCTCGGGACATTCAAGGGCGCGATCATTCCGAACATCAACACCTTCCGTGAATTTCCCGATGCAGTTAGAAAACTTCCGGAAGAGCTCAAGGATCAGCCGGTCGTCATGTTCTGCACCGGCGGCATTCGCTGCGAAAAAGCGGGACCGTTCATGGAACAGGAGGGATACCGGAACATCTATCAACTCGACGGTGGCATCCTGAAATATTTCGAGGAATGCGGTGGCGATCACTACGACGGCGAGTGCTTTGTCTTCGACCAGCGCGTGGGAGTGGATCCGGGCCTCCGCGAAACCGACTACGCCATCTGCTTCGCCTGCCAGGCACCGCTGGACGCCGCGGATCAGGAAGACCCGCGCCATGTCGAGGGAGTGAGCTGCCCGCATTGCTTCAAGAGTTCGCCGGAACGCATGGCGGAGCGGATCGGGAAACTGCACGAGGCGATCTCCCAAGCCACCAACCCACTACCGGGCTCCATCTCTCAGGAGAACCGTCGCCCGGTGAATGTCCCCGCCGCACACGATGGACGAACTCTGCTAGAAACGCTGGTCGATCTTTTCCCTCAGATTTCCCCAACGGAATGGGAGACGCGTTGCGATGCCGGACGCTTCGTGAACTACGGTGGAACCGTCCGTGGAAAAGATCACATCGTCCGTGGCGGCGAGCGCGTGGTGCAGGTTTTTCCGACGGACGTCGAGCCTCCCGTATCGGCGGATATCCGCGTGATTTACGAGGACGAGGCCATCGTTGTGGTGCACAAACCGGCCCCGCTGCCGATGCACGCCAGCGGCCGGTTTCATCGCAACACGCTCCAACATATTTTGAACGAGGTGTATGCCCCGAAATACCCGCGCCCGGTGCATCGGCTCGATGCTAACACCACGGGGCTGGTTGTCTTCGCCCGCACCCGTCACTTTTGCCGCATGCTTCAGCGCCAGTTTCTCGAAGGCTCGGTGGACAAGCGCTATCTGGTGAGAGCGATCGGTCATCCGGATCAGGACACGTTTTTTTCCGATGCGCCGATTTCCGCCGAGCCCGATGTCATGGGAACGCGGGTCATCGATGAAATCGAAGGATTGCCCTCGCGCACCGATTTCCAAGTCCTCGAGCGCTGCGCGGACGGGACGACCTTGTTGGAAGCAAAATTGGGCACCGGCAGGACGAATCAAATCCGGCTCCACCTCTGGCAGTTAGGTTGGCCGGTGGCGGGAGATCCCGCCTACCTGCCGGACCGGCGGATCGGTGACCGGCAGACACTCGATCCAGAATCACCTCCGCTCCAGCTTCACGCGTGGAGACTCTCGTTCAGGCATCCCATGAGCAGCATGGAAATGACTTTCGAAACCGAGCGGCCGGCGTGGTGTTGTTAGATATTATTTCAGAATGCTGATGGAAGAGACTTTTTCCAACCCGTCCCTTTCCGCGACAATGATGGTCAGGACACCACTGGAGGAATCCGCCGCAACCTCGGTCCGGGTCGAATCGTGGGCGGTGACGCGCCAGCTGGTAAAGGCGTCCACGCTGCCTCCGTTTTCGCGAAAAGATACCGCGAACTGGGTGATGAAGGCAGAGATGAACTTTTCCTTCTCCGCTCCGGTTGTCAGGGCGACATAGGTGGCACCCATGTTTTCACCGAGCGATGTGAAGACCGGCCAATCGATTTTCGAGGCCACTGTGGAGTCGCCCCGCGCCAACGATTCGAAAGTGGACTTGGCGAAGGTCACATCCCCCGCGGTAGCGACTTCGGTTTTGGCATCGGCGAGTTTCTGCTTCGTCTCGCGGCAGTTGGAAAATAGCAGTGGAGCGCCGAGGATGGTGAGGAGTTGGATGGTTTTCATCGTGTTGTTAACTCTTGCAGACGGCGTGCCCCGCGCGATTCCTTGAAAACATGGGGAATTGATCGTCGGGCAATATGCAGTATGCGCCCGGATCGTGCAGATCGCGCTCTTTTGCTCATCACTGACTGGGTGCGAAAAAAAGGTCTATCGATCGCAATCTGCACCTATAGTAGGCCCGAAGTCTCTTGGGATGATGTTTCATTGTTGGGGAACCACGTGGCACGAATGCTGCGAAAAGGGAATTAAGGTCCCCCAATCCGTCGGGTAAATTCAAACAATCAAAATCCCATGATCACGACACTTGACCAACTTTACTTCGAGCAGATCCGCGATCTCTACAGCGCGGAGACCCAGCTTCTGGCGATGCTTCCGCAAATGGCCGCCCACTCCACCTGTCCCGAGTTGCGCAATGCCTTCAAAGACCACTTGCAGGAAACCCACGACCATTGTGCCCGACTCGGCTACATCAGCGATCGTCACGGTATTTCCCACCAAGCCGTTTCCTGCGAAGCGATGCGGGGATTGCTTTTGGAAACCAAGAAACATCTCGCCGAAACCGTGCCCGGTGATGTCCGGGATGCGGTGCTGATCGCATCCGGCAACCGCATCGAGCACTATGAAATCGCCGGCTATGGCGTGGCGAAGGCCTTCGCGAATTGTCTTGGCTACGGCGATGATGCGGATCTCCTCGACCAAACGCTTCAGGAGGAGGGCGACGCGGATGCGACGATTACCAAAATTGCCACTGGGGGAATCTTTCGCTCCGGCGTCAACGAGATGGCCTCTCACACCTGAGATAACAAGCCACGTGAAGCCGTGTCCGGATTGCCCCGGACACGGTTTTTTTCTTTGGAGGAAGCTTCAAACGAATCGGATTGGTTTTGGTCTTGCGGAGACAGTCAGAGATCCTAATTTGCATTTAATTTCATTTTGCCCCTTGAATCCAAAACCCATCTCATGAACCGCCATTTTACGGGGTTGCTTTGTCTCCTGATTGTTTTTTCCCGCCCCGTCATTGCGGCCGGCAACAACTGGATGTCGTCGTTGAATGGGACATTGCCCATCTCGCAATACTCCATTCCCGGCACCCACGATTCCGGGGCTCGATATGAACCGGTAAGCGGAACCGCGAAATGCCAGATCCTGACCATCGCCGCCCAACTCGACGCAGGCGTCCGCTTTCTCGACATTCGTTGCCGTCATCAGAACAACCTGTTCGTCATCCATCACGGCTCTGTCTATCAGAATATCAATTTTAGCGACGTGCTTAATGATGTCATTGGATTCCTCAGCGCGAATCCCCGCGAAACGGTGATCATGAGCGTGAAAGAGGAATATGACGCGGACAATGTTACCCGCACTTTCGAAGCGACGTTTGATTCCTACGTATCCCAGAACCCGTCGAAATGGCTGCTCGGCGCGAATGTTCCCACGCTTGATGCGGCCCGTGGCAAGATCATCCTCTTCCGGCGTTTCGGGGCCACCTCCACTCCCAAGGGCGTCGATGCGTCGAACTGGCCTGATAACACGTCCTTCAGCACCGGTGGCACGCTTCGTGTGCAGGATAGCTATGTCGTTCCTGACAACGATGCGAAATGGGCATCCATCCAGGCGATCCTCAACGAAGCCCGCTATGGCGGACCTAACACGCTCTATGTGAATTTTTCCAGTGGCTACAAAAGCGGACTCTTCGGCATTCCGAGCATCACCACCGTTTCCAACAACATCAACCCGCGCCTCACTACCTTCTTCACTGCGAATCCAAGCGGACGCTTCGGCGCGATCCTCATGGATTTTGTCGATGCCACGCGTGCGGCACTCATCTACAACACCAATGCTCCTTCCGGACGCGCCGTCCAGCACCCGGCCTATTTCATGATCGTCAACCGCAACAGCGGCAAGGCCATCGATCTCATTTCCGGAAATACCGGAAACGCCGTGCCCGTCAATCAATGGACGTATGATTATGCCGGCCCCAACCAACGCTGGGCGCTTGCTCCTACCGAGAATTCAGATCACTTCCGCATCACATCGTGGGTCAGCGGGAAATGTGCCTGCATCGAAGCCGACTCCACCGCCACCGGAGCGAAACTCCATGCCTATGACTACACCGGAAATAATAGCGGCCAGCAATTCGACCTGATCGATGCGGGCAACGGCTACTACAAGATCCGCAATGTGAAGAGCAATCTCGTGCTCGAAATTGTGGGAAGCGGCACCGCTAACAACGACCGCATCCAACAGAACACCGACACCGGCTCCGCCAATCAACAATGGCGGCTCCAACCTTGGGGTGACTATTACATCCGGGCATCCACCGGAAAATACGTCTGCATCGCGAACTCCGGAAACTCCAACGGAAACGCCATCGTCCAATACTCTTGGGAAAACAACCTCTGGTTCGCCTGGCGATTCGAAGGCGTCACCAACGGCCATCTCAAGGCATCGAGCATGAATGCCCTTTCCCGGGTTATGTGCGTTCCCAATGCTCTGGTCACGGCGGGCGCCGACTGCCATCTCTACGACTACAACGTTTCTAACATTGGTGATCAAAAGTTGCGCATCATCCCGAAGACCAACGGGCTCTTCAAATTCAATTTCGTCCATAGCAACATGACTTGGGACATCCCCGGCGGAAACACCTGGAATCTCACTCCGCTCGAACAATATCCGGACAACACCAACGCATGGCAGGAGTTTCAGCTGGAGCGTCTGGTTCTTCCGGCGAACCCCGGCATCATGCTGATTCCGACCGTTTCGCTGGATCTTCAGAGTTCGACTATCACGATTTCCTGGCCATCTCAAATGGGCTATACCTATCAACCTTACTGGACCAGCAACTTTCTCAGTTGGCAGAAACTCGTTCCCTCCGCTCTCACTGGAAATGGTTCCATGCTTTCCGCGAACGACGCGCGAATGCCGGTCAAATGCTTTTACCGGGTCGCGGTCACGCCAGTTCCTTGAAACAATTCCTATCTCCAAACGGGTAGTATCCGGATGAAAACAGCCGCCTTGTTGATGGTTCCCGCAATGGGAGTTTTACCTCTCCTTGCAGAGGCTCCCGCGATCATCGCCCACCGCGGGGCTTCCATTTCCGCTCCGGAAAATACGCTCGCAGCTTTTCGGGAGGCTTGGAATCAAAAGGCTGACGGGATCGAACTCGATATTTGGCTGACCAAAGACGGCCGGATCGTTGTGATCCACGATGGTTCCACCAAACGCACAACGGGCGAGGATCTCGTCGTGGGGGATCATTCGCTGGATGAATTGCGAAAACTCGATGCGGGAGGATGGAAAGGTGAGAAATGGAAAGGCGAACCGATTCCCACTTTGGAGGAAACTTTGAAAGCGTTGCCCGATGGAAAGACGGTATACATCGAGATCAAGTGCGGCCCGGAAGTTATGCCCGAACTTGCTAGAGTAATTTCGGCGTCCGGAAAGCCGATGGAGCAACTGCGGATCATCGGCTTCAGTTTCGACACCTTGGTGAAGGCCAAAGCATTGATGCCCGCGGTCAAAACATTGTGGCTTGTCAGCAGCAGCAAGAACAAGATCACCGGGAAGACAACCTATCCGGATTTGGCGGGCTTGGCGGAAAAAGCCGCGGCTGCCGGATTGACCGGATTGGATTTGAATACGGGCTTTCCGCTGGATGCCGAAGCTGTGGCAGCGATTAAGGCGAAGGGGCTGAGCTTGGCCGTGTGGACAGTGAATGATCCGGCCGAGGCAAAAAGGTTCGCCACGACCGGAGTGAATGCCATCAATACCGACCAGCCGGCTCGGATCCGCAGCGCGTTGGAGCCGTGAATGGGAATCTTGCCTTCATTCGTTAAGTTCCGCCAGCCATGCCCGGGCGGTGTCCAGTTCGGCAGAGGTGAGTTGGTGACCGGTGTTGATTTCCTGATGGGTGAGACCAGCACCTGCTTCGCGCAGCATCACTGCAAGGCGGCGGGCGTTGTCGATGGGTAGAATCGGATCGCTAAGACCGCTGGCGAGAAAGACCCGGGTTCCAGTTAGGTCGGGTGTTTTTGTCGGAACCAGCGGAACCATCGCACGCAGAAGCACCGCGCGTTTCAGGATTCCGGGGCGCAACAACAGCAAACTTGCGGCGATGTTCGCGCCATTCGAGTAACCGACCGCGGTGATGGTGTCCGGAGAAAATCCGTATTCCTTGGCTGCGGCGATGATGAAATCCGCCAGATCGTGGGTGCGTCGAACCAGATCCACTTCATCGAACACTCCCTCTGCGAGACGTCGGAAAAAGCGGGGCATGCCGTTTTCCGAAATCTTGCCACGAGGGCTGAGCAGGTTGGCTTCCGGCGCGAGCGAGCGGCCGAGTTCGATCAAGTCGTTCTCGTTCCCACCGGTGCCGTGCAGCAGGAGCAGGGTGGGCGAATTCGCGACATTTCCGTTAGCTGCGGGAACGAAGCGATGAATGAAGTCCAGTGGAGTGTTCATGATTTCGAAGTGGTGGAAGGTTGATAGTTCAACGGCTTGATGCCGGCTTCGATGGCCGCGCGATGCGGTTCGAGAAACGGCGGCAGGGCGAGTATTTCACCGAGATGCTCGGGATCCTCGCCATCGGCCGCGAAGCCGGGACCGTCGGTGGCGATTTCAAACAGGATGCCGCCGGGGATGCGGAAGTAGAGCGATTTGAAATAGTGCCGCTCGACCTGACCGGACGTGCGGTAACCGTGGCTTTCAAGGTGCGTCTGCCAATCGAGCAGCTCCCGTGAATCTGCAACACGCCATGCGACATGGTGCACGCCGCCCGCGCCATCCTGGCCGCGTTGCGTCGATCCGTGCAACCGGAGTTGTGCGCCGGTGCCACCGGGGCCGGTTTCGAAAAGTACGGAATCGCTTTCGTTGTTGGAAAATCCGAGCACGTCGGTTAGGAAATTCGATGTGGCATCCACATTGTCCACCGTGAGGCTGACAGAACCGAGTCCGACGATGGCCGCACTGATAGGGACGGGACTGCCGTGCCATGGGTGCACTTCCGTTGCTGATCCCGTTTCGGCGATGAGCCGCAGGTGCTGCCCTTCGCCATCCTGGAACGCGAGCGTCGGACGGTCGGAAAGGGTTTCAATGGAACTGTGGGCGACTTTCTGTTGGTCGAACCATTTTCCCCATTGCTCCAGCGATGCCTCGCCTCCGAGCACGCGCAATCCTGTTTCACTCACCGTGCCCGCGCCGATTTTGACGGGTCGGGTTTGAGCCCAGTCGAAGAACGTGAGGTCGGATCCCGCGCTGCCGATTGCGTCCGCGTAAAACAGGTGATAGGCGGAAACGTCGTCTTGATTGACGGTCTTTTTCACCAGCCTCATGCCGAGTGTCTTGGTGTAGAAGTCGAGATTCGCCTGGGCCTTGGCGGTGACGGCGGTGACGTGATGGAGCCCGTGAAGAACCGGTTGGTTTGTTGTCATGGCCGGACCATGCACCACATCCGGCGTTTTGGGTAATGCGGAGTTGTATGTCTGAGAATGCGCTGCGGGCATGAGCGCCCGGCGGTCACTCACTGATGAACTGGTGATCCGCCGCATGCAGCATGCTCAGATCGAGCAGGCTCTTCGCGTCGTCTCCCAGTTCGTCGCCGATGATCTCGTATTCCTGTTTGAGATTGGTGTGGATGAGATAGGGATTGTCGGTGTTGATGCAGTAGGCGATGTCGTTGTCGGCAAGGTCCCGGACGAAGCGGGCGATGCATGGGAAATCCGGAATGACCCGGGTGACGAGATTGACCGTTGGACAAAGTTCCAGACAGATTTTTTCATCGCGGAGCAGGGTGACAAGCGCGTCTCTTTTTTTCCCCTTCGCATTGCGCAGTTCGATGCCGTGGCCGATCCGGTCGGGGTGAATCGCCTCGATCACGCGAAGCATTCCATCCGGTCCCGTCGCCTCGCTTTCTCCGACATGATAGGTGATTTTCAATCCGGCGGCGCGGGCCTTTTCCATCATCACCGAAACCTCGCTCATCCACGGTTTGCTGAGTTCGAGCGATCGTGATTCGGGTCCCGCCATGTCGATGCCGACCACGCCGTTCGCGCCGTTGAGCGATCCCCGGCTGCGCCATTTGATCGCGGCATCGATGATCTGCCAGTTCGCTTCCAGTGATAGGTCGCGGCCGAGTGAGAGAATGATGCCGGTGGCGACGCCGTAGTGGAGCGACGCGCGCTCCAACCCCTGCATGACGGCGAGGATGATGGCATCCATGGTGTGGAGCCCGTGGCGCATGCGCTTGTGGGGATTGAACCGCAGCTCGATGGCGCTGACCTCGGCCCGCCGATAGGCCTTGGCCACGACCTGATAGGCGGAAACGCTGGCGGCGGATGGCGAGGACTGGATTTCCTCGGTGACTTGGAAATAGCGACCGAGAAAATCATCCAGCGACTTCACCTCGTTGGGCCGGGCGGTGAGTGAATCGTGGAAGGTGGTGAAATCAACGTACTCGGTCCGGAGACCGTTATCGCAAAGGATTTCCCAAAGGACGGACGAGGGAACGGCTCCGCCAAGGTGGATGTGAAGGTCGTGCATAAGCGATCAAACCCGTTTTCACGCGGTTTGGCAATAGGGTAAGCTCATCGCATGCCTGCTTCGGCAAAGGCTGTGAAATGATCTGCGGGTTCTCCTTTGCTAGGGAACTGTCACGACGTATCGCATGAACAACTTTGGATTCGCCCCCGCGGGAATGTTGAAGGTATGCGTGTTGCCGGTTCCCGTATCGGCGATGGGGGTCCAGCTTCCGCCGTTCAGGGTGGTGCTCCATTCCGCCCGGTAGGTGATGCCGGACACATCCGCGGGTTGGCCGAATGTGACGTTATAAACTCCGGCTGCAAGTTGAGGCTGCGGCAGGGTGAGGGGGGATCCTTGTTTCGGATCGAGACCGAAGGCGTATTCCACTAAATTGGCGAGCCCGTCACGGTCGTAGTCGGAAAGGTCGGCTGCATCGCCGGTATTCGCGGTGGTGTTGAACTGTTGCAGTCTCCACGTTTCAATGGCTGTTAGCGAAGCCGTCCTGAGAGAATAGATGATTCCGCCGGTTCCGCTCGACGGGGTATTGGTGGTCATGGCGTAAAGTTCGCCATTCGCATCCTCGCCGAATCCATGCACGGTCAATCCGTTGGGCAGGTAGGTAGTGTTGAACTGGGGTAAGAGGAACTCGGCGATTGCTCCGGTGGTTAGGTCTGCGTAGAAGAGCCGTCCATCGATCCGCGTCGGCCCGGTATGAAGCGCCAGATCGCCAAAGACATATTTGCCATACAGCGCGGGCATCAGACTGCCTCGATAGACGAAGCCCCCGGTGACGGAAATACCGTCGCCGTGATCGTATTCAAGCGTCCCCGCGGTGCCGGATATCGGGTCGATCAATCCCGCGGGGCTGCCCGGGCTGCGGATGCCCACGGTGCCTGCGACGCCGCCGGATGCTGTAGTGCGGTTGAAAAGAAAATCTCCCTCTTTGAGAGCCCAGCCGAAATTGCCACCCAGCGTGACCTTGTCGATTTCCTCGACGGTATTCTGTCCGACGTCGGCGACAATGAGCTGACCGTTCAAGCGGTCGAATGAAAGCCGATAGGGATTGCGGAACCCGTAAGCGTAAATTTCCGGAATCTGGCCAGCACCTTGAAACGGGTTGCTGACGGGGATGCGATACTGCCCGTTGACGCTGATCGCATCCGGACTGCCTACAGTCAGAGCGGGAGCCAGAGGATCGATCCGCAGTATTTTTCCCAAGGGCGTGGTGAGGTTCTGCGCGTTTCCTCCCGGCTCGATGTGACTGGCACCGACATCGTTCGCATCTCCGCCATCGCCAAGGCCCAGATAGAGATAGCCGTCGGGTCCGAAAGCGATGGTGCCGCCGTTGTGGTTGGTCGCTCTTTTACCGAAGGAAATGACCTCGCGGCGTGAAGCGGGATCGATGAGATCCGGATTGGCGGGACTCAGCTTCCACTCGTTGATCGCGTTCTGATAGGTCTGGCTGGCACCACTGGGCGCGACATACGTCGGAGTGTTGCCAGCGGGAATCGGCTGGCTGTTGTAAGTATAAAGGGTGTGATATCCCGGACTCCCAACGGTGTTGAATCCAGGGTGGAATGCCAGTCCCAGCAGACCACGCTCGTCATTCGCGCTGGTGATGACCAGTGGAGGTGAGACCAGGCTTTGAATGTCGAGGGCGGGAGTTCCCAACAGCGTGCCGTTTTTAATGATCAGGACCTGTCCTTTTTGTTCCAGAACGAACAGGCGGGTCGTGTCGCCGGGCGCGCTGATCCCGTAGTCTGGCGCGGCCAACCCGGTCGCGACGGGTGTCAGTTCGAGCGCGATGGTTCCTCGCGGAATGTTTGGCAGGACGTCATGAAGTTGCGCCCGGACTTGAGGGGCGACCATCAGTATCGCTACCGGCAACAACGTGCGGGCGTGATGAAGGTTTCGAAACGTCTTCATGATTTGAGTGCGCAAAGCGCGAGGCTCGGTCAATGAAAACGGATACCGATGCCAACCCGGAATTGCAACCGGGGAAACGGTGGACGGCAGGGCGGGCTTGCGGAAGCGGGATACTCATCCGTAGAATCCGCCAATCCCTCGTCACAAAGCGATTGTTTCAAAGCCCACTCCCGCATTTTTCAAAAAACATGAGCGCCCCTTCATCACCCGTCTTGCCGCCATGGGCGGGGGAAGTCATTGACCTTTACGAATCCGGAGCCAGCGGCCAATTCATCCTCCACGGAAATGTGGACGATTGCCTGCTCCTGCCTGTGGCGGGCGCTGCGCCCCGGCTCGTCGCGTTGGACGGCTTTTTGCGTGAACGATTGTTAGCGAAATTCGACGTGGTCATCAGCTATGATCTCGGAAATGGAATCCGAGTGGAAAAAGGCGGCGAGCGCTTCGCCGAGTGGCCGCCCGCCGCGAAGGAAGCCACGCTGCCCAAGACTCCGCGCGAGGCGGTCATTGTTCTAACACACTACTTGCGTTTTTGCGCGAATGTCGCGCGCCTTAAGCCGGAGCGCGCGACGCGGGTGGCCGTGATCGTGAAAAACGCCGGTCTCATCGTCCCGCCATCCAACGGCGGCGCGAACTACGAACTCAGCGCCATCGCCAGCCAACTGCGCGAGTGGGCCGCCGACCCGTCCATCGCGGAGCAGCATTGCACGACCTTTTTACTAACTGAAAATCTCAACGACCTCCACCCGCTCGTTTCGCGCAATCCGCAGTCGTCGTGCATCTCTGTGCCACTGCCGCAACAAGAAGAGCTGATCCCCGCGTTTTCTCATCTCGCCACCGTCTATCCGATTCCGCTCAAGCCATTCGGCGGGGATTTCAGTCAACCCGCCGCCGCTTTGGCGGGCGCGACTTTGAGTTCCATTGAAACACTGCTGCAAACCCGCCAACATCATGGCAAGGAACTCACGCCCCAGGACCTTGTGACCTTGAAAAAGGATCTCGTCGAAAAGGATGCGCAGGGTCTCATCGAATTCATCAAACCCGACCGCACGCTCGATGATCTCCACGGCCAGGTCGCAATTAAATCCTGGCTGCGGCAGGACATCGCGCTCTGGACCGCCGGTGATCTTGCCGCGTTGCCGATGGGCTACCTGTTCTGCGGTCCGGTCGGCACCGGGAAAACCTTCATGGTCGAGTGTCTCGCCGGTGAGGCCGGAGTGCCCGTCGTGAAGATGAAAAACTTCCGCGACAAATGGGTTGGTAGCACTGAGAGCAATCTTGAGAAAATCTTCCGCCTGCTCGATGCGCTCGGCCGTTGCATCGTGTTTGTCGATGAAGCGGATCAGGCGCTGGGCCGCCGCAATGCCGACTCTGGGGATTCCGGCGTTTCCGGTCGCGTCTATGGCATGATGGCGGAGCGCATGAGCGACTCCCGCAAGCGTGGGAAAATCCTCTGGGTGCTCGCCACCAGCCGTCCGGATCTGGTCGAGGTCGATCTCAAACGTCCGGGCCGGGTGGACGTGAAGATCCCGCTTTTTCCCACGGCGACGCCCGAGGAAGGCTATCAGCTCATCCGTGCTCTCGCGAAACGCCGAGGTGTGGCGTTGGAAGAAGCGCTTCCTGATTCTTTCCGCGCCTCGATACCCGATCTTCTAACACCCGGTGCGGCGGAAGCGCTTTCGGTAAAACTCTACCGCTCTCTGAAAACCGGAGCCGCCGATGCGAACGCGGCCCTCTCGGCCGCTCTTCGCGACTATCAGCCGCCGGTTCCGTTGACGGTCATCCACGATCAGATTTCCCTCGCCGTCGCCGAAGCCACCGATCTCAGTTTCGTTCCCGAGCGATTCAGAGCGTGATTTCAAGATCACTTGCAACGCGGCGGATGCCGAACCAAGCTGTCGCATGACGGATTGGGAAAGTCGATATCAGACGGGGGATACTCCGTGGGAAAAAGGGCAGGCCGCGCCTCCGCTGCTTGAATTATTGGGAAAGTTGGGAGCAGATGCCTGGGGCGACGGACCCGTTTTGGTGCCGGGATGTGGCCTTGGACACGACGTGCGGGCGCTGGCTGCTTTGGAAATCCCGGTGGTCGGCGTGGACTTGTCGCCGTTCGCCATGGAGCACGCACGTCAA
This sequence comes from Luteolibacter sp., assembly GCF_039920825.1. Lineage (GTDB taxonomy): Bacteria > Verrucomicrobiota > Verrucomicrobiia > Verrucomicrobiales > Akkermansiaceae > Luteolibacter. The sequence goes on from NZ_JBDSCX010000013.1 coordinate 23,908, forward strand.
TTTCCACCAGCGGGAAAGGAAACCTACGAACTTGGCAATTTCCTGAATCCCGAATGGCGGGTGGATCGGAAATTTTCGGCCATTTGGGAGCACACGTGTTTTTGTGCGATCGATCCGACGGAACGGGACAGTTATGCGGAGGCGGCCGCAGGCTGTTTGACCGACGGCGGCTTCCTCGCGGGAGTGTTTTTCCTGACACCTTTCGATCCCGGTGGGGAGGTGCCGGGCCCGCCTTTCGGCGCGACGATTGAGGAAATCGACGCCCGTTTTTCGCCGTGGTTCGAACGGATCGATGCTTGGGTGCCTTGCGCGGCCTACCCGGGACGCGAGGGGAAGGAATGGATCGCGCTATTTCGCAAGGTGGCGAAGGCATGAGTTGCCGGAGAGACAGGATGCCGGTAGCTTGCCGCTAAACCAACGTGATGAAGTTTCCATCGATTTTACCCGTCCTGGCCCTGCTGCCGTGGTGTGCCTTCGCCGACGAAGGCCGTCCGTATGTGGACGACAAAAAGGCTCCGGACAGCCGCCAGGATCTGGAGGCCATCCAGACCGCGTTGGAAAAGGCCCTGCCGAAGGCGCGGGCGGCGACGGTGTGCATCGAAATCAAGGAGGGCTCGGGGAGCGGTGTGATCGTTTCACCGGAAGGTCTTGTCCTAACGGCCGCTCACGTTGCGACCGGCGTGAACAAAAACGTCACGGTGGTGTTGGAGGACGGCACGCGGTTGAAGGCGAAAACTCTCGGACTGGTGGCGGACAAGGATGCGGCGATGTTGCAGATCGTCGAAAAAGGAACCTATCCATTCGTGGACATCGACAAGGCTTCGACGACCCGCCTCGGGGACTGGGTGTTCGCGCTCGGTCACTCGGGGGGATTCGACAAGGAGCGGGGATCGGTGGTAAGGCTCGGGCGATTGGTTAGAATCGCGGATTCGACGATCCAGTCCGACTGCATGTTGATCGGCGGCGATTCGGGCGGTCCGTTGTTCGATCTGGCAGGAAGAATGATCGGCATCCATTCACGCGTCGGCCAGCAGCTTCAGGTAAATATGCACGTGCCAATGTCGGTTTACACGGAGAACTGGGACCGGATGTTGAAAGCGGAGTTCATCGGCGAGGGGCCGTTCGCCCAGCTGCCGGAGAAAGGAAACGGATTTCTCGGACTGGCCACGGAGCCGCGGCCCGAAGGCGGTCTGCGAGTGACCAAAGTCGGCAGCAAGAGTCCCGCCGAGGAAGCGGGGATCAAGGATGGCGACATCATTTTGAAAATGAACGGGACGGACTTGAAAACCCGCGAGCAGTTGCAGGATCTTCTCAAGGAAATGTCGGCGGGCGACGAATTGACACTGGAAACCGAACGGAACGGCGAACATAAAACCCACACCCTCGAACTCGGTGAACGCTAACTGGATACTCTCAATTTCATCGGTCGCGCTGATCCTTCCGGCGCAGGCGCAGCAAAGTCTGGAGTCCGCCTATCGGACCACGGGCACCGAGGTGGTGGCCGCATTCGAGACACAGCGGAAGGTCTTGCAGACTTCCAGCGCCGTCATCTTGGACGGGCGCAAGGAAACAGGCTACGGCGTCGTCATTTCGCCCGAAGGCCACATTCTAACCAAAGCGAGCGAGGTGCTGGAAGTGAAGGCACTCGGAGTGACGGTGGACCAGACGAATTACCATGAGGTGAAAATCCTGATGATCGATCCGACCTGGGATGTGGCGCTGCTGAAGATCGAGGCCACCGGTCTCGTCCCGGTGGAGTTCGCTCCGACGAGCGCCGTGCCACAAGGCTCCTGGGTGATGGCGAACGGAGCGACAACCCGCACCGCGAGGCGGTTGTTAGCAGGGATTGTCAGTGCGAAGATCCGTGAAGTTCCGGCGGCGGGCGGTGCAGCGTTGGGCGTGATTTTGAACTCGAAATCGAAAGCACTCGAAGTGGCGGAAGTGAATGAAAAAAGCGGGGCGAAGGAAGCAGGTCTTCAAAAAGGCGACGTCATCCTTTCGATCGACGGGACTAAGGTCGCAAAAATCGAAGAAATCGGAAACGCGCTGAAAGACAAAAAGGCGGGCACCGTGGTCAAGCTGACCTACCGCCGGAACAAGGAGGAAACCACCGTCGAAGTCAGGCTTGCGGTGCGGGGTGAATTGTATGCCGAGCAAGTCAGCCGGAACGACCAGATGAGCGGCGATTACTCACCGCGGCGCAGTGGATTTCCCCGCGTGTTGCAGCACGACATCCTTGGCAGCAGGACGGTTCAGGGCGGGCCGCTGCTGGATCTCAATGGTCATTGCATCGGGATGAACATTGCCAGAGCGAACCGTGCGGAAAGTTTTGCAATTCCTGTGGAAGATCTGAAGGAGTTGGCTGCGAGGCTGATGAAGCAGTCGGGAAACTGACTTATTGGTGGCGGGCCCGGTGACGTTTGAAAATCGCGAGGGTGCGTTCGCGCTCCGTTTTGTGATCCACGCAGGGGAAGGGGTAGCCTGATACAAGCGGCCGGCCATCCTTGGGTGGTTCGAGAAGGAGCGATGGATGGACTTTCCCGAGTTCGGGGATCCACTTTTTAATATAGATCCCGTCCGCATCATAGCGCGCGGTTTGGGACCATGGATTCTGGATGCGGAAATAAGGAGCCGCGTCCGCTCCGGTGCCGGCCGACCACTGCCAGCCGCCGTTGTTCGAGGCGATTTCTCCGTCCACGAGGTTTTGCATGAACCATGATTCGCCCTGTTTCCAATCGATGTGCAGATCTTTGGTGAGAAACATCGCGGTGATCATCCGCACGCGGTTGTGCATGAATCCGGTGGCTTTGAGCTCGCGCATGCCGGCATCGACGATGGGGAATCCCGTGTGGCCGGATTTCCAAAGTTCGAATTTTTCGCCCGGCTCGTCCCACGGCAAGCCACGCCAGTCGGCGTTGAATTCTTCGTCGAGGACGTTCGGGAAATGGTGGAGGATCGCGAAATAGAATTCCCGCCAGGCGAGTTCCTTGATGAAGACGTCGATTCCCGCTGTTCCTCCGGGATTTGCGGCAGCCCGGGCTTTGATGCACTCGGAATAGACGGTGCGGATGGAAACCAGGCCGTAGCGGAGGTCTTGGGAAATCCGGGAGGTGCCATTTTCCGCCGGGAAATCGCGTTTGGCTGAGTAATTCTGGATTTTCCCGTCGATCGCCAGTTTCAATCGATCGCGGGCAGCTCGTTCGCCGGCATCGACCATTTGCGTGGTCGGAACGTCCAGTCCCCAAATTTTCACCGAGGGAAGCGGCAGGGATTCGAGATTTTCCGGGGTTTGTAGCGCGGTAGGCTTGGAGGAGGGGGAAGGCTTTTCCAGCTGAAGCCAATTTTTGCTGTAGGGGGTGAATACCCGGTAGGGCAGGTCGCTCAGAGTCAACACTTCGTCCGGGCCGTGAAGAGCCACATCCGCGAGGGAATGGCATTTCACTCCGAGTTCGAGGCAGAGCTTGCGGACTTCGTTTTCCACGGATTTTCCGAACGGATCGGGATCGGCGTTGAAATGGAGGGCCACCGCATGGCACTCGATGATCAGTCGTCGCAACTCAGTGACGGCGGAACCTTGGCGGATAATCAATCGACCGCCGAGTGTTCCGAGGTTTTTCGCCAGGGACTCAAGCGATTTGCAGAGGAAATGCTGGCGATTCGGGCCTGTCCAGTGGTGGCAGCCGCGCCAGTCGCTCGCTATATATACAGGGATCACGGGCATCCCGAGTTTCGCCGCGCAGCACAAGGCTGGATTATCTGCGATTCGCAGATCGCGGCGAAACCATTGGATGACTGAAGCTTTCAATTCCGGCATGGGCCGAATTTGGAGCGCGGAAAATCCCGCGCAACCCTAGAAAGCCTCAAGTCGCGATCAGGTTGCTTCGGCCAGAATTTTCTCGCCCTTCTTGACGGTCGTGGCGGTCAACTTGCCGTCGACGCGCTTCGATCCTTCGATCAGTGCTTTCAATTCAACCAATGCTCTTTCAGCAGCCGCCAAGGATTTCTTCCCACCACCGAACTTCTTATCAGGGAAGTATTTGGTGAAGGTCGTGCCGGCGCGGCTGATGCAGAGTCTCCATCCTTCGAAGGCTGCGCTTTCGTAGGTGAATCGGGTTAGGTTACGTTTGCTTTTCATAGTGTTATGGTGGATTGCGACCAAACTCTGCACGACTTCTGATAGAAGATCTAGCCATTTTTTCGAAAATAGTGCCGAAATGGTAACTTTTTGGTCAAAATGCCCGAAAAAAAGGCTTTGCAAGCCGCCCGACTCTGCATTTATTCACGCCCCCGCGGGCAATCGCACACCGCCGTAGGTCCTCTGGGCTGCTTTTTCACAGGAAGCGCCCCGCTCGCAAGAGGGTAACCCGGCAACCAAAAAATAACATGTCAGCAGTCAAACTTGCTCGTTTCGAGCTCCCTAACCGCCTCGTCCGCAACGAGGAAACCGCCTCCGATACCTACGCCCAGTTCATCGCCGAGCCCTTCGAGCGTGGATATGGCCATACCATCGGCAACTCCCTCCGCCGCGTTCTTCTTTCCTCTTTGGAAGGCGCATCCATCACTTCCGTGCGTATCGCGGGCGTGCAACACGAGTTTTCCAGCCTTCCCGGCGTGGTCGAAGATGTCACCGACATCGTTCTCAACCTGAAAAAGGTGAAATTCAGCCACAACGAGAAGGAGCCACGCATCCTCACTATTAAAGTGGAGAAAGAAGGCGTCATCACCGCCGGTGACATCACCGCCGATCATATCTACGACGTGGTCAACAAGGACCAGGTCATCTGCACCCTCGATAAGAAGGTGAAGTTCGATTGCGAGTTCGAAGTTCGAGTCGGCCGCGGTTTCTCCACGGGTGACGAAAACAAGCGCAAGGACCAACCGATCGGCGTCATCGCCATCGACTCGATCTTCTCGCCTGTCACCCGCGTGAAATACTCCGTGGAAACGACCCGGGTCGGTCAGATGACCGATTTCGACAAGCTGATCCTCGACATCTGGACCGACGGTCGCATCACCCCGCAGGACGCGCTGCTCCAAGCTTCCGCGATTCTCCGCCACCACCTCGACGTGTTCGTCAACTACGACGAAAACGCAGTGGACTTCGAAGAAGCACCGGCCGAATCGAGCGAAGAGAACGCCGCCCTCAAGAAGCTTCTCAACATGTCGGTCAACGAAATCGAACTCTCGGTTCGTGCCGCCAACTGCCTCAACAACGCGAACATCACCTCGGTGGGCCAACTCGCGATGAAGTCGGAAGCGGAAATGCTGA
>NZ_JBDSCX010000014.1:0-96712 GCF_039920825.1 Luteolibacter sp.
CGCCGATGGGCCGCAAGGTCACAGGCAAGGGTGAAATGGTGGAGTAAGAGCCCACCGCGAATCCGGGTAACCGGACGGCACGGCAAACCCCGCGTGGTGCAAGACAGAACAGGGAAAGGGCTGCCCGCCCGTTCATTCCCGGGTATTAGTCGCACTCTGCGCAAGCAGGGCGCTCCGCTCCGGCGGGGTGAGAGAAATGGCCGTCCAGCCTCGCAAGGGGTGGACAGAATCCGGCTTACAGGGGAGCGGCACTTCCCTCCCCGGCCCGTGCAGGTTGCATGTGGACGGGATGATTTTGCACGGGATCCGGCGGCGATCATTTTCATAAGCGGCTGATTACTAGCGCTAAAAACTCAGGCACGGGGTCTGCGATGGGGATCAGTGAGATTCGACACCGCTTCCAACAGGCGTGGTCGCGATTTCAACCAACCCACCATTACACTTATGAAACTCAAGAATTCAAAGCTCGCCCTGCTGATTTCCCTGATCGCCGCACCCATCGCGTTTGCGGCGGAAGTCGCTGTTGAAAAGACGAAAGTGGAGACCAAGACCACGACGACCGAGACGATCACACCGCCCGTCGCAGAGCCGGGCACACTCACCGCCACCATTAGCGACAGTGTGACATTCACCACCCTTAAGAAGGCGCTCGCCGCTTCCGGGTTGGATGTGGTTCTCGCCGACAAAAAGGGCGTTTACACAATTTTCGCCCCGACCGACGAGGCCTTCGACAAGCTCCCGGCAGGCACTCTGGGCAAGTTGATGCTGCCGCAGAACAAGGAGAAGCTCCGCTCGTTGCTGCTCTACCACGTCATCGCCGGGAAAATGACTGCGGCGGAACTGAAGGATGGGCAAGTGACCACCATGAACGGTGAAAAGGTGAAAATCGAAGTCGATGGCGAGAAAATCAACATCGGCGATACCAAGGTTTTCAGCGCCGACGTCATGGCCACTAATGGTGTGATGCACTCGGTGGGTGATGTCATGGTTCCGAAATCCCTCGATGGTTTCGCCAAGCTCGAAGATTGATCAGCAAGTCATTTCCGAAAGCACCTGTGGCAACCGCCGCAGGTGTTTTTTCGTGACCGGATCCCGCGATGCCGGGACCATTTTCAGGTTTATCCTTGCGCGGAAGAAGTTGCCGGGAAGAATCCGCCCCCCGCGCCGCGGTTCCAGCCCATGAGCGAATCACCCACACCCGAAAATGCCAGCTTCGACCAAATCGGCGAGGTGCTGCGCAACCACCAGTCGTTCGTCCTGATCAGCCACGTCCGCCCGGATGGCGATGCGATCGGCTCGCAGATCGCACTCGGCTTCGCCCTGATGGCCGCCGGAAAATCGGTGCGCCTCATCAACGAGGACGGTCTGCCCGACAACTTGGAATTCATGGCTGGCTCGGACAAAATCGAACTGCCGCCCGCCGAACCGCTCGATGTGGAAGTCGCCATCGCGCTGGATACCGCCGCGAAACCCCGGATGGGCGAGAAGGCATTGCACGCCGCTTCCAAAGCGAAGATCTGGCTCAACATCGATCACCACAAATCCAATCCGTCGTATGGCGATCTGAATCTGATCGATTCCAGCAGCCCCGCGACCGGACAAATTCTCTATCAGCTCATCACCGCGCTCGGCTTGCCGATGCCCGCCGAGAGCCGCGATGCGATTTATGTTGCCGTTTCCACCGATACCGGTTCGTTCCAATATCCTTCCACCACGGCGGCAACCTATCGGATGGCAGCCGAATTGATCGACCACGGTCTGGATGTTGGTAAAATCAATTCCGACACCTACGACAACCACCCGTATCGCCGCGTCGAGCTGATGCGCGCCCTGCTCAACACGCTGGAACTCTCCGCCGACGGACTGGTGGCGAATTGGGAACTGCGCGACAAAACCCGCATTGACCTGGCGCTGCTTCCCGAAGACAGCGAAGGACTCATCGACATCATCCGCGCCATCCGCGGCGTGCAGCTCGCGGTGTTTTTCGAGGAACTCGTGGACGGCAAGATCCGCGTCTCGATGCGCTCGAAGGACAAGCGCGTCGACGTCTGCAAGATCGCCCTGGAATTCGGCGGCGGTGGTCATTCGCTGGCGGCCGGTATCCGCATGACGGGGCCGTTGGAAGATGCCAAGGCCTTGGTGTTAGCCGCCATCCGCCGTCACATCGAAGCCGCCGGTTTATAATTTTTGATCTTCTGACATGCGAAATTCACCCAACGACTACGAAGGCCCTAGCGGCGTGCTGCTCATCGACAAAGCCGAAGACATGACATCACACGATGTCGTCGCCATCGCCCGCCGCGCCTTGAACACCAAAAAAATCGGTCACTGCGGCACGCTTGATCCGATGGCCACCGGGCTACTGATGTTAGTGATCGGCCGCGCCACCAAGATCCAGGATTTGCTGATGAGCGAGGACAAGCAATACGTCGGCACGCTCACTCTGGGTTTCACGACGAGCACTCAGGACCGCCAGGGCGAGACATTGGAGACGAAACCTGTTGGAGATTACTCGAAAGAACAAATCCACGGGGCCTTCGATGGCTTCATGGGGGATTTCGAACAAATCCCGCCAATGGTTTCGGCTATCAAGAAGGACGGCGTGCCGCTTTACAAACTTGCGAGAAAAGGCATCGAGATCGTTAGAGAGCCGCGCAAGGTTCACATCACGGGTTACGAGATCACACGCGTCGAACTACCTGAAGTGGATTTCATCGTGAACTGCTCGAAGGGATTTTACGTGAGAACCTACGCGCATGACATCGGCGAGAAACTCGGCTGCGGCGCGCACTTGAGCGCCCTGCGCCGCACGCGTTCCGGAAAATTCACGCTGGACCGCGCCGTCACCATCGCGGACCTGAAAACCGCACCGCGCGAGGATCTCTACAAGGCGCTGATTTCCCTAGCGGAAATCTCGCTGATGCGCGGGGCTTGAGGAGGCTGCTTGCAATCAGCAAACCATCGTGCGAGCATGATGCGCGATGGTTTTTGAAGCAATAGGCCGCAAGCGAGGATCCTGGGAGTTTGCCGTCTTTGGCATTATTCTTTCCTATGTTGCGTCCATCCTCGGTCCGCTGACCTTGCTGATCGTTCCGTTATTAGTCACATGCCTTTTCATCACTCTGCGACGTCGGGCGTGGTTATGCTCGTTGATCCTGTTGCTCGCAAATCCGCTGAGTTTGTTCTTCATAGGCGGCGTGGTGGATTACGCGAAGGGAGCTCCCGCACTGCATTCCATGGGACTGCCTAGCAGGGAGTTTTACAATGTGGATCCGACAACCCGGTGTTTCCGGCAAACTGGAGGCTGCGTTGTGTATGGCGGAGAATGGATCCACCAAGTTCCACACAACATTGCGTTGATTTTTCTCAGTGGAGTATTTGGCCCGCCGTCGCGCTCTTATGACGGCCCGTATCCAAGCAAGGAGGAAGCATTGCGGGTTGTCTCCTCCGCCCCCAAGCTCAACCCATCTGATTTCATCGGAGGTCGCGTCCACGTTGGCTCCGCGACTCTGGAGATAAAACCGGATGATCTTGTGGAATTACTCGAAGACCAAGGCATTTTCAGAAGCACACAAGAAACTTATTCGTTGGATGATCTCTCCGGAACCGATGTATATGCGGCGATTTTCGAGAATCGTTGTCTGATCCTTAGATTTAAATCAGCTAACTCAATGTTCACCTCCGAAGAGTCTCCCGTGCAGCAAAACATGGTTCTTTTCGACAGTAAAAACATGCGTCCCTTTGCCTATTTTCCGGTTCAAGGAGAGCGTTTGAGACGAAATCCGAAGTTAAGATATCTGGCGGAGCAATCCCGGTGATCGGCGGGAATGAACGCCCCTAAAGCATTTCCATATCAAGCATCCTCAGCCATTTCCGCCACTTCCTCGGCTGGGATCAGCTTGCGGAAGTGGACCTGCCCGACACGTCTTCCGTCGGTGCTGGTCACGCGGGCTTCGTAGCCTAACACTTCGACGGTTTCGCCGACTTCGGGGAAGCGCTGGAGCTGTTGCGTTAGATACCCGCCGATTGTGGTGACCTCGCCGCTTTCAAGGAAGAGTTCGGGGATATGGCCGGCGAGATCGTTCAGCGTCATTGCGCCTTCGATGACGAACTCGTCATCGTTGACCTTGGTGAACGACGAGCGCTCGTTGTCGAACTCGTCCTGGATGTCGCCGACGAGTTCCTCCATCACGTTGTCGAGGAAGACGATGCCGACGTGCGAACCGAACTCGTCCACGACCATCGCAAGGTGGGCATGTTCGCGGAGGAAGAACTGAAGCAGCGTGTCGAGCGGCATGGTGTCCGGCACGTTTTTCAACTCCCGCTTGATCCGCATCAGATCCGGATCCGGATCCTTGATGAGCTTGAACAGATCCTTGATGTGGATGAGACCGACGGCGTTGTCGAGGTGGCCCTTGACCAGCGGGAAACGTGTGTGCTTGCTGCGCATCGCGATTTCCAGGACCTTTTCAAAAGGCTGGTCGGCATCAAGGATGATCACCTTGTTGCGTGGTGTCATCACATCGCGGACCCAGAGTTCGTTGAGGCCGAGGGCGTTGATGAGGATTTCCCGTTCGGTCTCGGTGACTTCCTGGGATTTTCCGCTCTGGGTGACGAGCAGGGCGAGTTCCTCCGCAGAGTGAGCTTCATCGTGACCGGAGGCAGGTTCAATGCGGAAAACCGAACGTATCAGCCAAGTGGAGGCCCCATTGAGCATGCTGATGGGGATTTTACAGACCTTGTAGAACAGGCGCATCGGCTGCGCGAGAAAAATGGTGGCTTCCAGCGACTTGCGAATGGCGATGGTCTTGGGCACTTGCTCTCCCACCACGACGTGCAAGATCGTGAAGGAGCCAATGGCCATCACCCATGACACCGTGGGAACCAAGCCCGGAGGAAACCAGGAAATCTCCTGCAAGATTGGTCCAACGAGTTTCTCGATGAAGGGTTCGCCCAGGGCTCCGAGTGCCAGCGATGCAACCGTGATCCCCAGTTGGGCTGCGGAAAGATAGGGATTGATGTCCTCAAGGATTTTTTGCGCGGCTTTCGATCCGCTGGACTTGCCATTGCCGTCCATTTCCAACTGGCTGGGCCGCACCTTGATGAATGCGAATTCCGCCGCCACGAAAAGCGCGTTAAGAATCAGGAACAGTACAATGCCACCGAGGTAATAAACCGCCTCCCCAGGTGTTGGCCACTGATAGACCACACCTTGTGTGGCGATAAACGTGAAATTCGCGATCATCGGTCAGAGTTTTTCATAAACTCCCTGATCGCGCCGCTGGAGGATGGTGAATCCAGCCTTTTTCGCATCGCTCACGGAGAGCGGCTTGGTGATCGTCGGGGTGTTGATCCGCGAAATCACCTTCTTGACCGGGCTCTTGCACAGGGGGCACACCACAAGCGGTGCCCTGTCAATCGGACGTCTGAGCTCGAACCCTTTGGCACAGACGCGGCACGAATGCTCGGGGTCATCCGGGGCTTCAGCAACGTATTCGTAAATTGGCATAAAAAGGACGTGGGAACGGGAGATATCCGACCCACGTCAAAAGTAGCGTAAAGCGTACCAGTTTACCAGCTCGACTTGGTCACGCCCGGAAGCATTCCGGCGGAAGCAAGCTCGCGGAAGGTAATCCGTGAGAGGCGGAAGCGGCGCAGGAAAGCGCGGCGGCGGCCGGTGATCTCACAGCGGTTGACCAAGCGGGTAGGGCTCGCATCACGCGGGAGCATGGAGAGACCCACATAGTCCTTCTCTTTCTTGAGCTTGAGACGGAGGTCTGCGTATTTCTCGACGGTTTCTTTTTTACGCGCGTTGCGTGCGATCCAACTTTTCTTAGCCATAATTCGGGGCGCAGGTGTTACGGGATGAGCACGGGGTTGCAAGCCCAAAGTCGCGATTTTCCGGATTTTTACAGGAAAATGCCGGAAAAGCGCCAGTGGATTCCCGTAAAAGCCTTGCGGCGCTTGAATGTCGTTTGACACAGCCGGCAAAAGGCCACCCCCTCGATTTCGAGCTGGTGGCCACCTTCGCGAACACCGGACCCGAGATCATCGGACGCCTGTTCATTTCGTCCGATCACGGCCGGATTCACTAACAACTGAAAATCCCCGCCAACAGATGACGTTTTCCACAGTGGCCTCCGGACTTTAGCGCTCGACAGAATCCGGGCCGTTCTCTCAGATGCCAAAGAAGGTGCCGGAAGGCATTTCCCGATTTTCAACTCATCCAAAAGCCACACCAAAACCCTCATGAATCGACGTGAAATCCTCCGCACCGGCTCGCTAAGCACCCTAGGCCTGCTCGCCACCCAGACTTTCCAAACCGCCCGCGCCCAAGCCCGCACCGCCGGGGCGAACGACCGCATCCGCATCGGCATCGTCGGCTTTTCCGACCGGCTCAATAGTACGCTGCTGCCCGCCTACAAAGCCGTGGCCAACCAGTTCAACTGCGAAATCGTCGGCGTTTCCGACCTCTGGAGCCGCCGCCGTGACGATGCCAAGGCGTATTTCAAAAAGAACTTCAACCAGGACATCGAAACCTATCGCAACAACGAGGAGCTTTACGAAAAAGCCAAACCAGACGCCGTCATTATTTCCACGCCGGATTTCGCCCACGCCACCCATGCCATTGAGGCGATCAAGGCCGGCTGCGATGTCTATTGTGAAAAGCCGTTCGCCGAAACGATGGAAGACGCCCGCGCCGCGCTCAAGGCGGTGAGGTCCTCCGACCGGATTCTGCAAATCGGTTCGCAGCGCCGCTCGGGTGAGAATTACACCGCGGCGCATGATTTCCTGAAGAGCGGAAAATTCGGCCCCATCGTCGCCGCCGAAATGACATGGAACGTCAACCAGCCCGGACGCTGGCGCCGGCCGGACCTCGTCGCCGCGATCAAGGAGCAGGACACCGATTGGAAACGCTTCCTCTGCAACCGCCCCGACGACCAATGGGACCCGCGGAAATATTTGGAATACCGCCTGTTCTGGCCCTACTCGTCCGGCATCCCCGGCCAATGGATGTGCCATCAGATCGACACCGTCCACTGGTTCACCGGACTCCCCCACCCCCGCTCCGTTTCCGCTAACGGCGGCATCTATCAGTGGAAGGACGGCCGGAAAAACTTCGACACGCTCACCGCGGTCTTCGATTATGGCCCGCTCGATGATCCGTCCACCGGATTCCAGGTGAATTTCAGCTCGCGCTTCAGCAACTCCGCCGGCGGCACCAAGGAAATCTACTACTCCAACGGCGGCGAGCTCAACCTCGACACCAACAAAGTCACCTCTAACGGCGGCATGACCAGGGAAGAAGCCTCAGCGATGAAATTACAGGCCAACCTGCTGGCCGAGTTCAAACTCGAAGGCTCGGGAGGAGCCGCCTCCGCCGCCAACATGGGGGCCGATCCGCTCACCACCGCCCACATGAAAAACTGGTTGGAGTGCCTGCGCTCGCGCAAGGAACCGCACGCTCCGGTCGAGGCCGGCTATCAGCATTCCATCGCCACCATCATGGCCAACGCCGCTGCCAGAACCGGCGAGCGCGTGACCTTCGACGAGAAAACCCAGGAAGTCATGGCCGGCGGCAAGGTGTTCCACTTCTAACTCCCACGGCACATGCACCGCTTTTCCACATCCCGCAGGACCTTCCTCCATGCGGGCGGCATGGCCCTGCTGGGCTCCGCCTTCCTTCCCCGGGGATTCGCCGCGCCCGTCGCTGAGGAGAAAAAACTCTTCTCCGCCATGGGAATCGCAGCCCCGCTCGACAAGGCGGCACAACTCAAGGCCCAGGGCGCGGAATTCCTAACGGTCAGCGTCGGCGACTTCCTCGTCCCGGATCAACAGGACGATGTCTTCGAGAAGAACCTCGCGAGACTCAAGGACTCCCCGCTTCCCATCCTCGCCTGCAACGGCTTCATCCGCCCCGCTAACCTCCACTGTGTCGGCCCCGAAGCAAACCACGCGCTGATCCTGAAATGGGCGGACATGGCATTCCGCCGCATGAAGCAAGCCAAAGGCAAATTCATCGTCTTCGGCAGCGGTAGTTCCCGCCAGGTGCCTGACGGCTGGTCTAGAGAGAAAGCGAACGAGCAATTCGTCGCCCTGCTCAAGCTGCTAGGTCCGCTCGCCGAGGCTCAGGGCATCACCGTCACTGTTGAACAACTCCGCGCCGAGGAGTGCAACTTCATCAACCACATCGACGAAGGTGCCGCACTCATCCGCGCCGCGAATCATCCCAACGTCCGCATGCTCGCCGATCTCTATCACATCGCCTGCGGCGGCGACACTCCCGCCGATCTCAAAGCGGCGATGGATGTCGTCGTCCACGTCGAGATCGCGGAAAAAGCAACCCGCACCGTCCCCGGCATCTCCGGCGACGACTTCCGCCCGTATTTCAAAGTCCTCCACGAAACCGGCTACAAAGGCGCGATCAGCATCGAAGGCAAATGGGAGCTCAACCAGATTGCTCCGTCGTTCAAAGAGATCACCAAGCAGGCGGCTGAAGCCTGAACCGCACTCTTCCCGATCAGAAGCCCTGTAGGATTTGCCCTTTCCTGACACCGTCAGGCGACTACTCTCACTCACCGAGGATAGCCGTCGGTCCTTCCTGTGAATAACCCCGATCGAACGACCGCATCCGCGTTTGGCCGCTACTTGGCGGGTGAGGTGATCGCAGATAGCGCCTCACTCCGCTGGCCGGGGTTGTTTGCACGGCGCTACCGGTTTCCAAGGGTGGTCGATCGCTTTCTGGTTCCAGCGACTCCTGAGCCACTGATCACTTGTCAGCTCACCGGCATCGCAGAGTTTCAGGAGCGCGAAATCGGAGATGCATGGGTGACGCGGCAGCTGACACCGGGAGACATTTTCGTGACCCATGCACAGGCACCTTACGAGACGCGCTTCCAATCGCAAAAGGGACTAGAGCCCGACGTTCTGATCGTTCATATCGCGGTGGATCAGTTCTTGGCTGCCCAAGAGGGAATTCTTCCGGGCCAGTCGGAGATGGTAGGCGTGATGGATTATTTCGGCCGCGACGAGGCTCTGGCCCATCTGTGTTTCGCGTGTGCGGAAATGCTAACAGAGCGTGTTCCTGGTGATTCGGCCAGAGTCGCTGCCCTCACGCAGATGTTAGCCGCCACCCTGATCGAAAAATACGTGGATTCCGGCGCTGGGAAGCAGGAATCCCGAGGAGGCCTGCCCATCCGGCAGCTCCGCAAGGTGGAGGACTACGTGGGCGAACAACTGGCCGAGGAAATCTCTGTCGATGATCTGGCAAAATTGGTGGACCTCAGTCCGTTCCATTTCTCGCGGGTCTTCAAGCAAGCGACAGGGATGTCTCCGCTGCAGTTCGTGACGAGGGAGCGGATCACCCGCGCCCAGCAACTGAATCGGGAAACCTCGCGCAGCCTGATCGATATCGGACTGGAAGTCGGCTATGCGAGCCCGAGCCATTTCGCGCAGGTATTCCGGCGGGTGGTTGGGGTGACGCCCACACAGTTCCGCGGCGACCTGTAGTGTAAACGCGTAAAAAACCGAAAAGGGTCGTAATCAAATTTGAAAAAGGGTCTAGCGTGCCCTCCCTCAGTTCGCACGTGAGAACGCTGCCATGAGCGTATCGACCCGGGCTTTCCAGTTGCTCCAGTCGGTCGAGTCGAAGGCCGTCCCGACCATTGCTATCCCCAAGTTCGCATCTGAATATCCGTAGGCGGATCCATTGTAATTCCCGCACAGAATGAAAAATGGTTGGGTGGCACGACCGGTTGGTGTGATCGTCGCGGTTTGGGTGGTGGCGTTGTGACGGAGAATCTGATGCGTCGAATCCGAGGATGTCGTCATGATGTGGCCTTTGAAATCTGGACTCAGCGCGATAAATTGAGCTTCGCCAGAACCGCTGTAATTGACCGCCGCGGAGAGGTAGTTGGTCCCCGTATATTTCGATGCCAGGAGAGAGTAACCCACGCTCCCGGTGGATGAGTTGATGAAGTTGCTATCGTTGATCACGGACCCCGTGCGGTTGTAGATATAGATGCTCTGGTCGCTGTTCGACCCATAGGAGGCGGGTGTCAGGCTTCCGGTGTCGGCGTACGCGTCAGTGCCATTGCCAGTTACTCCGTATTGGTTCGAGTAGGTGGGTGTTCCGTGCCAAGTCAGGTCACAAACCCGCTTGAGGCCACGGCCTTGTTGAGTGCCGGTCGTGCCTTTGAAAATCCAAGCCTCACGAACTTTCGTCCAAGTGCCGTCAGCCTTGGTCCCCACGACGAAATTGCTGATGGCCGCTTGCTCGCCAGCAGTCAGCGCGCCGTGGGCGGTGATGAAGGTCTGCGCGTCCGCGTCAAGGGCTCCGGTGAAGGACGAGGCCACGGACCAATACATGTAGGTGCCATCGAAGAACCAATTCAACACGTCCACCGAGGCCGCCGACGACGAGAGTGTGATGAGGCCGTTTCCGGTGCCGGCGACCTTGGAGTTTCCGGGAAGTGCCAGCGTGCGGCTGCCGGTGCCATCCTGAGTCACCGTCATCGTGCCACGCATCCCGGTTAGCAGGCCGGAGAAGGCAAGGGTCCGATTCCCTCCCAGGGTGACTGACGCGTGCTGCTCGTTGTAGTGCTTGTCAACTGTCCAAGTGATGGTCGCTCCGTCTGTGAGGCCGGAGAAGGCCGGGTTGGTGCCGAGGTGCCAAAGGCCGGTGGTGGTGAACTCGGCTCCCGTGGTTCCGGATGCGACGCCACCGGTCGGTGATCCGAAACCCTCGTCCATGGTGCCATTCAAGACGATGCGCAGCGCGGCGTTGGTCCCGGATGTGTCGAGCGGGACCGCCTGCATGAAAAGCCCGTTGCCGGTGTCCACTCCACCGGTCCAGGTCCCGGTCAGAAAGCCGATCGCCTTCGATTGACGGAGCGTGTCGGTTACTGTCGCGGCACCGGCCACCATTCCGAGCCACTGCCCATTCCGGACGCTCGCATTATTGCCGAATTGGATTTCGCCTTTGCCGATGATGGCCATGCGGTTCACGAGATTGAGGATGAGCTCGCCGCCGTTTCCGTCATGGGTCTGCCAATCGTAAAGCTCGACCCCGGTGGTGCCGTCGTTGCGCAACCAGCCGATTTTCCGCATGTTGGGAATCCAAATATTGCCGCCGGGATTCCCGGCAACTCCGTCATTCGCGAAAGCTCCAAGGGTCAGGTCCCCATTCGCGTCGAACTGCAAAACCTTGTTCGCCCCACCCACCTGCGAAGCATCCTTGATCGCCGCCGTGCCGAGACCGAGGTTGGTCCGAGCGGTGGAAACGCTTGGAATGTCGGAAAGGTTGGATGACTTGGCCAACTTGAGATCGAGCGCGGTACTGGTCGCCGTTGAAACCGGCTTGTTCGCATCGCTGGTGTTGCTGACGTTTTCCAAGCTGAGCGCCGCCTTGAAATTCGCCGCGTTGAGAAGGGTGGCCGTGTTGTCGGCATTCAGCCGTGGGAAGGTGATCGCGCCGGGGTTCGCGATCTGAAACAGCGCCTTGCCCGCCGTGGTGCCGCCGAGCGCGGTGATAAAGGCGGACTGACTGATGTTGCTGCCGTCCTTCGAGGCAGGGGTGAAGGCGGGCGTCTGCTGCGCGGCGAGTGGCAGCGCGAGCAGGGCGGCGAAAATCGATAGGAAATGTTTCATGATGGATAGGCGAGTTCGGTGGATGGGATGCCGGCGTCGGAAACGATCGCCCGATAGAGTGTGCCGTCCGGCGAGCGGGTGATCTGGCCCGGCGGCTGCCAGGTCATCGGCAGCAGATTCGAGCAGGTCCACACGTCCTCAAAGTCACCGGAATCATTGGTGGTGCTGACGATGGCCAGTTGTCCCTTTTGTGTGGCGACCTCGCCGGTGATGGGAGCGACGCCGGCAGGCGCGGTGATGCTGGTGGGCGAGGCGATGAGGCCTGTGCAGGTTCCATTCGCGATCGCGGTGTTGTAAGCCGCGACATTGGCGCCAGCCACTTTCCGGGTGCTCACCAGGGCGAATCCGTCGCGAGACCAGATCCAGTCGAAAGCCAGATCTGACGTAACGGCATTCAGGAAATCCACGGCCTTGTCCACCCACTCAGTGGCGGCGTCTCCGGCGATGACCGGGACGCTGTAGATCACGCTGCCGCTCGCGTCGTCATGGACGGTGACGCTTACATCGCCCGTCCCGGTGATGGAACCGGCCGCGGTGGCAGACTCGACTTGGGCCACTCCGACCACGCCGTTGACCGGCGGCGCATCCAGCTCCAGCGGCGCGGGACGGCGTTCTTCCAGCCATTCCTCCGGAGTGGGCAGGGCGCTCGGCGCGTCCTGGTCATCATAAACCTGCGGCCGCGCGGCCAGGTCGAATTGGAACGACCCGCGCTTGGTGTTGGAGATCGAGTCACGGACTTCGAGCTCGCCGGTGATGAGCTTGGCACCAGTGGGAGTGAGCACGATCACCGCGGCCATTTCCGCCGTGGCGAAATCGAAGCTGCCTTCCCAGACGCCGGTTTCCACCTCGGCGAAATCATTACTCTCGAACAACAGCGCCGTGTTTGCTGGCACGCCGTAGGGACGGCCGGAGAAAATCAGCGAGGTGTCCGGACCGGGATCCGCGGCGATGAGGGTGCCGTTGGGGCCGCGTTCCCAGAAATAGAAACGGATCGTGCCCGCGTCCCCGGCGACGGCGTCCGGCGGCGGCTGCAGCAGCGAGCTGTCGGTGTCGGACGTGAGCAACACGCGGCCGTAGCCGGCGCGGATGTCGATATGGAAGTCACGGCGGAGGAGCCAGGGCATGAGGTCAGTTCTTAACGGGGTTTGGCGGAGGTGTCGCGGGGGCGCGGCGGGTGGGGCGCGGAGGGTCCGCGAAAAGGGTGGATGAACCGAGAAAAGCGACCGCTTTTCGCACGCCGTTGCTATTTCCGACCAGTGACGGGCTGTGGCGATGATCGACCAGGCACGGCAGCGCGTAGGTGCAGAGCTCTCCACGCGAGACCAGCCAGTCACCGATGCGACCATCGTCATCCGGCCGGGATTGAGCCCGATAGAAATCCAGCATCTCCGGAATCCGCGCCGCCGGCAGACAGATCGCGAGCCCCCACCGCAGCGGTGCGGCGAGTTGGCGGGCGTCCAGCGCGGCGAGCGCCTTGTCGCGCGTCGAGCGCTTGTTGCCGTGGTAGAACGAGACCAACCTTGGAGCTTCAAGCGTGGCGAGAAATTCGCGGGCTCTCGTTAGGAAATCATCACACAGGATCGCATCGTCCTGGATGACGACGTGCCAATCCGCATCGCCGGCCATCTGCCAGGCGCGATCGCAGTTTTCGATCAGACCACGGCCGTTATCCTCGGAAACAGGAACGTCGCCAAGTTGATCGAGCAGACCGGCGACCATGTCGCGGCGGGAAGGATGCGACATGATCGAGACGCTGAGGGAT
Organism: Luteolibacter sp.; assembly: GCF_039920825.1. Classification (GTDB taxonomy): domain Bacteria; phylum Verrucomicrobiota; class Verrucomicrobiia; order Verrucomicrobiales; family Akkermansiaceae; genus Luteolibacter. The sequence continues at coordinate 13,412 of NZ_JBDSCX010000014.1, forward strand.
GGAAGCGGCGCGACCGCGGGCACGAAACTGGATTCCCACGGGCAGGCGGCGGGAAACATTTTCACGAGTTCCTCCTTGGTCCTGGGGTTCGGCCCGGCGGCCTTGTGATTGAGGAAAATCACCTTGGGGTCCTTGTTGGGGAGCTCGCAGGTTTTATAGCCCTTCGCGCGGCGGCGGGACGCCTTGTGGTAGTTGAAATACATTGATGCCCACCCCCCGGAAAACGGAATGACGAACCTCGCGAGGATCTCCCGTGCCTTTTCGCGCTCGAAATAAAACGGGGTATGGGTGGCGAACCGCATCACCGGAGAAATCCCTAGCAATTCCATTTCCGCAACCATCGCGCCGAGGCCTTGGTTCCACGGATTGTCCGAGGCGCGGAGATCGCGACTCCGACCGGAAAGATTTCCCTCGGTGAGAGCGGCGCGGCGGAAGAAATCCCAGCCACAGGGGCGCAGCAGATAGATATCGTCATTCCAATACAGGATTTCATCCGCGATCTGCACCGCGATTTCACGCGCACGGCGCAGGCCTTGCTCGCGGGAAATCGAATACTCCGGAATCCGGATGAATTGCACCCGGCCTCCCGGCACCAACCACGCCGGCGCGGCGTCGCCGATGATGTAAATCGGGCACTCCTTGTCCTCGAAGAATCGCTCGACGGAGCGGATCGAATAGCGAAGTTCCTCCCACACTGCCGCGGTCGAGAGCCATGGCCAGATGATCGCCCGCGGGCCGCGCGACTCATGCTCGCGATATGGCTCCGGCTCGCGATGCACAAAGGGTTTCACCGGCGGCGGCGAGCAGCCGGCGCAGGGCAGGAAAACGTGTTGGCCTTGATAGACGTGGCCCTCGCCCTCGCCACCTTTCAGCTTCCAGCGGACTTTCGCCGCGGCGTCGTTGAACGTCACGACGGGTTCGTCGTGTGCGAACAGCACCCCACCGTAGTTCACGGGGTCAAACGGATCCGGATTCGGAGTGCTCATAAGTTCCAAAGACGCCGGGCATCGACTGCACCGGGGCGGCGTAACATTTCTGTTTGTAATTGCGGTTCGCGATCGTGCCTTCCTCGTCATTCGGCACCTGGATGACGGGTGACCACGGCGACCACATCGGCTCGTAGTCGTAGGGATCGCTATCAGATCCGGACAGCGAGTCGGAGCCATGGCAGCGCGGCGGGGTGCCTGCCCACACCCAAACCTTGGGAGTCTTCACCGGGATCGCTTCCGGCTCCGGCGGGATTTCATCGCTGCCGACCGTGGCCTCCTTGATGGCCAGCCATTCCAGCCATTCCTTCGGATAGAAAATCTGCACCCACTCCGAGCGGATGGATTTCCACGCGCAGCATTTATTCAGCTTGATCCGGTAGCGGAAAAAATCCGTCCGTAGGATGGCGGTGATCGCTTCGTCGTAGCCGACCATTTCACGGGTCGCCTGGCAGAGAACGCCCGCCTCGCAGCCATCGGATCCGGAGTCGGAGGCGTGATTGAAATTCGCACGGGCTTCGAGCCATGCATTTGCGAGCTCGAAAAATTCCGCGTAGGTCACCGCTGACGCATAGCTGTAGGTGGTGTCCGAGCTGCCCAATCCATCGCCGGGGATGTTTACGTAAGTCCGCGGATTCGGCAGGCCGTGCTCACCATTATCCACCAGCACCACCTCACCATCGACCCGCTCCCAAGTGGTGACCGTATGGGTGGTCTTGAGAGTGCAGGGCGGATAGAACTCGGGCGGCTCGGCGGGGCGGGCCGGCGGCTCGACATCCGTGAACGGCGGCGGCTCAACCGGGGCTGTGCCCACCGAGCCGCCCGCTACCCATGCGGCGTGGAGAACCAACCACGCGGCGTAGGCGGCATCGTGCAGAGCCTTGGCGGTGGCCCACGCCGCGTGCGCGGCGACGAAGTCCGGGTGAGCGGCATCCCACGCGGCCGCGGCGATCACCCACGCGGCGTGTGCCGGATCCGGATCGCCCTCGATGTCCTCGAACGTCACCACCTCCCGCGAGGACCGGAAATTGTGCCATGAGCCGCTGGAAAAATAGGGCGCGAAATTTTCCTCAACCCAGCCGCCGGTGTAGGTGCAATGATAGGAAAACTCGGCATCCGTGGTCTCGCAGGTGCCGGTGAAATAGGCACCGGCGATCGATGCCTTGAACGCTTGTGAATACTCCTGGACGAAACGTTTTTCCCAATCCATCGCACGCGTCCGGGAGGTGTAGGTTCCGCCTCCTGTCGGATAGGTCGAGAGGGTGTCCGCAGGGCTGATTCCCGTGTCCGTCCGGATTTTTTCCAGATAGCGGGTTTTGCTCGCTTCGTCCGAGTCCGAGCCGTCCGATTCTTCATTGAACCACCCCACCGCCTGCGCGCGGCCGTAGCCGCTCTGACACTGGATGAGCGGCGGGCAGCAGCCGGGAGTTTCACAACACCCGCACTCCCGGCGCGAGCCGTTCAGCGTGTCGAGGTCGAGTTTCATGGGGCGAGTCCGGCACCGGAATCCGAACCGACGACGACCGGACCGCGGTAATGATCCAAGGTGCCAGGGCAGTGCGTGGCGATGATGTGACCGCAGGCAATGGCTGCCAGAGTCGCCTTCCCGTCCTTCACGGTGAGCATGCCGATTGGCACGATCAGCACGCCATGGCCGGGGGCCGTCGTCGGAAATTGATCCGGGATCGTCGAGTCGCCGTAGTCGGCATCACTATCAGCGCCGTGTTCCCACGTCGGCCGCTCGCTGGTCTTGAGACCGGAGAGGGTGGCGATGTTGTCGGCATCGGTGTTGGCGGTGACGATGATCTCGATCCAGACCGGGAAAACTCCGTCCGCCTCAAGGTTGATTTCCCGGTTAGTAAGACGCCAGTTTTTCTTGCCTGCCTTGATCCATCCGCCTCTGATCCCGGTTTTTGTGGTCGCGTCGCTATCACTCCCAACGGAATAAGTGGTGATTTCTCCGAAAGGACAGGTTGAGGTGGTAACCGTGCCGCCGGGCTTTTGCTTGAGTGAAATGATGGTGCCGGACGACGAGCGGCTGACTTCGATGCCCGGTCCCGCCTTGGGCATGTTCGCCCGCATGTAGTCCCACGCCTGCAGCGCCCAAGTGAGCAGCGCGTTGCCCTTGGACGGGCGTTCCGGCTCCCTCATGGATCACCTCCCCCGGCGACCGGATAGAGATCCTCGTCCCACTTCTCGGCCCCGGTCCACTCCTCGGTCTGGGTGTAGGATTTCCCGTCGCGGCGGGTTTCGTTGACGGTTTTGAGAAACTCCCAATCACCCTCGACATCCACGGGCGGCGTGTCGCGGTACCATGCCTTTCCCTTGGTTTCCTTGCCGGTGCGTTTGGTGGTCGTGCGGCGGACGACGGGGACGCCGGTGCTCCACTCGGTATTGCCACGCGCGAGCTTGCTCCACAGCTTGGCGGCGACGGGATCGTCCTCCGGGCTGTAGGCCTCGCCGGCCGCGACGGATTTTTTCACGCTCTGGATCTGCGCGTCGGTGAGGTCTTTGAAAAATAGATTGGTCTCGACCGCCTTGCGCAGCTCCGGCCAAAGCACTTCGATGATCTCCTGGTTAGGCACCGTGGAGTCACCGGTCGTGCTGAGATCCACCTCGCGGGTGATGGTGAGGATGCCGTGATCCGCTTCCGTCGGCACCAGGTTGGTGCCTTTCACTCCGAGCACCACCGAGAGCTGTTTGGTTTTGAGTTCGGAGTAGGGACCATTCCACGTCTCCACTTCCGTCAAGGTGGTGCCATCGTTGGAAGTGATCGAGCTCCGGAGCTTGCACAGGCCGGTGCCTTTGACGCTTTTGTGGTTCACGGCCATGGTTAGAAAACGGTTTCCTGAAACGAGCCGGTCCCGCGCAGCGAGTAGGCAAGGAGTTTTTCAATCCCCTTGGAAGTCGCCTCGGTGGCCTTGGCGGTGCGCTCCGCAATGCGGTTGGTGAGCGCGCTGGCCGCCCCGCCGACGTAGCCGCCGATCTGCGCGAGGCGGTCGGTATTGGGGCGCACGGTTTCCGGCGTGTCCGGTCGTTCGGTTTTCTTCTTGCGGCCGGCCAGCTTGGCGGCGCGGTCGGCTTCGAGCTGCAGGCGCGCGGCTTTCTCCGCGGCGAGACTTTCGATGCGGCCGTCGGTTTCCTCACGCAGGCCGCGCAGGCGTTCCTTTTGGATTGCCTTCACCGTTTCGAGTTCGCCATTCGCGGCGTCGGCGGCTTTCTGTTGGATGGCGACGGCCGCGGCGGCCTTGTCCGCATCGCCACGGCCGGAAGTCTTGTCGGATAGAACGGCCTGCTGGTTTTCCTTGGCGCGGGTCAGATTCGCGTTCGCGGTCTTGGCTTTTTCCGCGGCGTCGTTCGCGCGGCGTTGTTCGTTTTCGCGGGCGGTGTCCGCATCCGCCTTGGCACGGCGCGCGGCGACATCTTCCGGCGCGGCGCCGCCACGGACCTCGGCGGCGTCCTTGCGATCGCGCGCGGCGGCATCCGCCTGGCCGGACGCGTCGAGCACGCGGTTCGCCTGTTGCATTTTTTTGGCCATCTCCTGCAGCGCGGCGGCGCTGTCGATGCCGCGGTCAAGCATCCGCTGGATGCCGTCGGCGTGAGCTTTCGCGTTCAAAGTCATTTGCTCGTTGGCATCGGCGAAGGCTTCTTTCACCCCCACGCCGTTCTTGAGCTTGAGCAGCGCGTCGATCGGGTTTTGCAGCGCCTCCGCCCAAGTGCGCGCGCTATCGATCTGCTTGGCCAGCGTGGCGTCGAGTTGGGTGAGCTGCACCTGGTCGAGCGTGGCGAATCCGGCGGCCACATCGCCGAGCACCTTGCCGGCCGTGCTCGCCGCGAAGCCGATGGCCTTGCCCATCACCTGCGCGGATAAAATGGAGCTGCGGATCCCCTTGCTGAACTCTTCGTTCTTGAGACCGAGGGTGTATTCGATGCCGGGCATGGGTGATGGAGAAAGTTAGAAACCGTTTTTCATGAGGTCCCGTTCCGCGAAGGTCGGCGCGGACTTATCGAGGCCATGGCGTTGCAGGATGGCCGCCTGATAGCAAAGCACCTCAGCCAGCGGCAGCCGGCGGAGGTAGGGACCGGGCCAGTGATACTCGCTCGCGATCAGGTCGATGAGGGAGAGCCACCAACCGGTGCCGCAGAGCTTTTTTTTTCCGCCTCGCCGGGTGGCAGCGGATCGAAGGCGGCGTCGATGGCGGCCTCGATCTTCGGCCGGAGATCCATCACCGCCTGCGGCCGGAGCGTGCGGCCGGCGGCGCGGAGCAGATCCTCGACGGCGTCCGGCCCCTTGCGCTTGGCAGCGAACAGCGTGTCCGTGTCCGTCATCGCCAGCAGCAGCACCATGGTGTCGCGCATCTGGAGTTTGCCGCCGGAAACATACGGACTTTCCAGCGCCTCCAGGAGCATCCAGGCATCCATCGTTAGGATGTAGTCCACCTCCGGCGCGAACGCTCGCAGCGCCACGGATGGATTCTTGCTGGCGGCTTCGAGGATGCTGTTGGGTTTTGATTTGGCGGACATGATGGTTACGGGGCGGGAATCGGGTTGGACGCATTAGAAGGCCGTCATGCCACCCATTTTTTGAAATTGATGGTAAATTTCTTGGTCTCGCCGGCTTTCCAGTTCTCGTCCGCGTCGATGACCAAGGCGGAAGTCACCCCGCCGATATTGATGGCAGCCCCGCGCGCCGGCGCGGCGCCGGTGGTGGAAGCGAGAACCTCCGCGGAGATCTCGATCTGGTCATCGAAGAAAATCACGGAATACGTCTCGCCGTTTTCATCCTTCTGCTCGAACAGTCCGCCAGTCGTTTTCTTGGACAGGCTGAGGATCTTGCCTTGCGTGAGGGTGCCGGCGGAGTTGGTGCCCCAGACGACTTCCTGACCGAGTTTGATGGCGACTGACATTTTCTAAGAAGTTGGGAGTGGGTAGTTGAGAGTTGATAGAAAGAGGAGGAATCAGCCCTCGTAGTCGTGGCGCATTTCCAGGGTGATCTTCCAGGCCTCGCGGCCCTTGGTGTTCCGGGCGTCCTCGAAGGTGATGATCATCGGCTCGCACTGCAGCGGCATGCAGACGAGGTTCGGCACGCCGAGGGTGGACCAGAGCACGCGGTCGAGCACCTGGTCCTTGAAGGTCAGGGAATCCACCGCGCCGTCCTCGCGCATGTCGAGCTCGCGGGCGGAGACCAGCAGCTCGAAGCCGTTGCGGCACTCGGTCCGGATCGGAGTGTTGGTGCCCGGCTCGTAGGTGTGCTCGAACTTGTCCTCGCCGGGAACAACGACGGCGATGGAGGACGGGTAATCCCGCAGGTGTTCCAGCGCGGCGCCGAGGTCCGCGTCCTTGTGCGCCATCACCTTCTCAAAAATTCCGGACCCATTGAGGTCGGCGAGCAGCGCATCACGGATGGTTCGGGTGGGGATCACGGGTGCGGCGGTGGTTAGGAAAGAGGAGAATCGTGAAAGGGTGATGAAGGACGCGTGAAGTTTCCGTGCGTTAGAGGACTTTCGGGCGGCTGCCGGAAATCACCTTGCCGGCGGTGGCACCGGCGACCTTGGCGATGTTCGGGAACTTGCCGTCTCTCAGGTCCTCCAGTTCGGTGTTGGTTCGCTCGAAGGTCCGCACCTGGTCGGGAGTCGGCGTGCCGAGACGCTTGGCGACATTGTGCGCGGCCAGCTCGCGAGCCCAGCCGGTGGTGAGCCCTTCCGGCACGACGTAGCCGGCGCAGTAGGTATCCACCTTGGCACAGGCCGCGGTGATTTCCTCGGCGACAACGTCGATGGTTTCCCCCTCGCCAATGCCGGTGGTACGCGCCTTGACGATCTGATCGTTGGTGAGAGCGGACTTGAGTTGCGGAACGGTGAGGGTGGCGGACATCGAAGAGGTTGAGAGTTGAAAGTTGAGAGTTGATAGGGAAGAGGCCTATCAAGCAAAGGCGCGGCGGAGAACGGCGGCACGGCAGCGGGCGAAATTGCGGCGGATCTGGCGCTGGTTGAGTTTGCGCAGCGGTTTGAGATCGGCCTGGCCTCCCATCATGCCGGCGAACATTCCTTCGTTGGCCTGTTGTTGGGATTTGCGCAGCGCGAAACTCTGCCCGACGGTGTTGGTCGGAGCGTTGTCCGGCGCGCGCATCGCGTTAGGACCCTCGCCGCGGTTGGCGGAAATCCGTTGGGACATGACGACGGGGGGGAGAAATCATTCCCATTCCCACGGCACAGGCGGCAACGATGCCGCTTACAAATCTGGAGGCTTTCATATTCGTTCGATGTTCGATGTTCGATGTCGGGCGTTCGATGTTCGATGTTCCCGAAGGAGGCAGACTATTTCCCGGTCTGCCAGCGGTCACAGGAACGAACAGCAACAGTATCAGCGGGAGAGTTAGAACAGGGCGGAGAAAGTGGTGGAGACGGCGGTGTTGTCACCACCGGCGGCGAGCACGGTTTGCGAGATCCGGACGTAGCGGCGGGTCTGCGAGGGCAGGCGGAAGCGCACCGTCTTGGCGGCGGCACCGACACCGCCGGCGCCGAGCGTGCCGGTGGTGATGGCGGGATCCACCGCGGCGAAGGTGATGTTGTCCGCGCTGTCCTGGACGGCGAAGAGGATGGTCTTGGCATCGACCAGCGCGGGCGTCGCCGGGATAGCGAGCTCGAACTCGACTTGCTCAAGCGACTGGACCTTGGCCTGGCCGAGGTCGAGCGCGTCGGTGTAGTTGGTGGCGGCGGCGGCGGGCAGCGCCTTGGTGATGGTGAAAACGAGGTCGCGGAGATTGCGGGCGTAGTTGGGAGCGGACATGGGAAGAGGAGTTTGGTTGGAAAAGGTGGCAGACTATTTCCTGCGGTCTGCCAGCGCGGTTTCGGATTTGCGGTTTAGTTAGGGAGTGGGTTGGATCAGCGGATGGCCTCAAGGCTGGTGATGGAATCCGTGCAGACGATGGGGATGCCGCAGAGGAAATCCGGCAGCGGAGCGATGGTGCCCTCGGCACCGCCGACATCGCCCTTCTTACCGTTGCCCATGAGGGTGACGGTGCGGGAGCGTTGGAGCTGGCCGCGGGCGGCGCGGTTCATCAGGACATGGGTGGGCTTCACGTCCGTTGGGAATTTTTCCAACAGTTGATAGCCGAGCGAATCGGTAAGGCCCTTGCCGGCTTGTGCGGTGAGGTTCTTGATGACACCGACGGCGAACGGGCTGGCGTTGGAAAGGCCGGGCGCGCAGTTCAGATAACCGATGTGCGCGGGGAACTTCTTGCCGGCGGCATCCTCACCCTCGCCATCGACGAACGGCTGCAGCTCGAAGGACGAGTCATTGCCGTAAACGTAGGAGACCCCGAAGTCCTCGTCACCGAAGACGAAGTAAACCGAGCTGCCGGCATTGGCGGTGGAGCCGGTGGCGTCCACGGTCATCGCGTCGAGCACCATTTCCTGAAGGCCTGGGAAACCGGATCCGTCCAGGGCGGTGCCGTAGATGGTCTGGTTGCCCATGCTGAGGATGGACGACTTGCCGGTGATCATGGAATAAAGCGCCATGAGGGCGTCCGGTCCCTTGTCGTGCTTGCGGGCGACGGCCTTGTCCACTTCGATGCGGGCATCGAGAATGAAGCACTCCGCCTTGCGGGTCTCGAACTCGCCGCGCGAGGCACTCATGCCCTGGTTGGCTTTGCGGAAAGAGACGGTCGGATAGGACTTCACCAGGGTGACGTCATAGGACGTGCCGGTGATGGTCTTGGATGGAAGCGCGAGCACTTCCGGGGCAGCCAGGCCGACAGCTTGCACCAGATGGAGCGCGCCGTCCGAACCGGACTTGAGTTTCATGAGATCGAGCAGGGTGACGGATGGCATGGGATCGGTGTGTTAGGAGAGGTAAAGGTGAGAGTGGCGGCGGAAGGGCTCAGCCGTGATGGGCGGTGGCAGCGGCTTCGCGTTTCGCCTTGATGGCGGCGGCGAGACCGTCGATGCCGGACTTGGCTTCGACGACTTCCTCTTCGCCCTCTTGTTCCGGCGCGGCCTTGGCCTTGATGATTTGCTTGAGCGCGGGATTCACAGCCATCGCGAGGATAAGGTCCTTGGCGGCGGGATCGGCGATGATCGCAGCGACCCACTTGGCTTGGATTTCCACGGCGGGCGGGATGCGACCTTCCTTGGCGTGGATGGCGACAAAGTTTTTCGCGTCGGTTTCGGCGGCGGCCTTGGCGGCGACTTCCATTTCACCGACACGGGTTTCGAGGCCGGTGACGACGGTGGTGAGGCGGGTGTTCTCCTGTTGGAGAGCGGTGATTTCTTCGGGCGTGAGCATGGTTGGGGCGGTTTCGGATTCGGGAGAGGTTTCGGTTTCGCCGGATTTGGCGAACAAGGCGGCGACCTTGGTGAAGGCGGCGCGGTTCACGAGTCCGCCCATGTTGGTCGGAGCTCCGGTGATGCGGCCGTCCTTCTCGTAGAAGGCGGGGGAAAAGCGGCGGAACGTCTTGCCGGAAATGGCCTGCTCGCCGGCGGCGGAGCGCTCGCCCTCGGCACGGACACCGCCGAGCTTAGGATCATCGCCACCCCAGAAAATGCGCTTTGGCCAGAAGCTGGCCTCCTCGTCGTTGTGATTGAAATCGAAATACGGGGCGTCGCCCTCGCCGGCATCCGCCTTTGCCTGATAGGCGGCGCGGGCGGACTCGACGACATCGGCGGTCGCCGCGTCGATGATGAGCTCCAGGACCTGCGATTTCTTTTTCGGATCCGCGTTGGAGGGAACGATCGCATGCTTCCCTGGCGGAAACATTTGGATGCTGCCATCCTCCGCCACATCGAGGGCGGAAGCGCGGGCGAGATAGAGAACGGGGTCGGACACGGCTCGCAATCTGCCGTGCAATTTCCGCGGCGTAACCCTTCCGAGGCACGCGGGGCGCGAGGGTCCACCCTTTTCTCACTTCCGGTTGCGCAGATAGATCTCGCCCGCTTTCGTCAGCGACTCCGCCATCGTTTCCGGTTTCGGCAGCGCGTTCGGATCCGCGTCCTGTTTCACGGATTTCACCAGGACATACAGCCAATCCATCCCGCCGCGGCCATTCTTAAGGCCGAGCAGTTTCGCGCCGGACTTCATCACCGCGAACTCCAACAGCGGAAACACCCGCGGGCTCTTGCCATGCGCGCGCGGGTCGATCGGGATGGCGATGTTCTTGGCTTTCTTCGGCGTGATGGTTCCGCCGAAAACCTTCTGCGCGATCGCCGGGTGCGAAACCGGCACGATGATCCGGCCCGGCTCCTGGCGCGGCGCCTGCACCGACTCCGCGATCCGGCTCCAGAAATTCGTCCGCGCCCCGCCGAGCTTGTTAGGCACCGTGTTGCGCTGGCGGAAATGCTTTTTCAACGTGTTCGCCGCGGCCCGGCCGAGCACGCTGCCGAGCGGGCTGTCGCTCTCCGCCTCCTTGAGCAGCTTGCGCAGGTCCGGCGTGATCTCGTCTTTCGTGAGGGTCAGCGTGATCATGGATGAAGAGGGAACCGCGGAGGCGCGGAGGTCGCAAAGGGACGCGGAGAAGAGATTTTTAAAATGATGAATTGTTTTGATTCCAGAGCACCGGCTCCGCGTTCCTCCGCGACCTTTGCGCCTCCGCGGTTCAAATTATTTCCCAGTCCGCTGCTCAATCCCATTCGCCATCGCCGCGCCCATGCCTTCCTCCATCAGTTCCGCCAGGGCGTCGTGATCCATGGTGTCGAGAAGCTTGGGAAGGTCCTCGGAAAATCGTTCGACCAGTTTCACGAACTCTTCATCCGATAGATCCGGATCCAGCGCGGCCATGGTGAGCTTTTCCAGCGGCGTGCGCGCGGCGGCCAGCCATTGCACGGCCACGCGCGGCAGCTCCGCCCGCGTGGCGGCCTGTTGGATTTCGAGTTGTTGGAAACGGTTCATAGGTCCCATGGGTCGGATAGGACCTATTCACCGAGATCCGCCGGCAGGATCCGGGCCATCAGATATTCCCTGGCATCCAACGGCAGCTTGGCGAGCACCCGGCGGAGCAGCGGCGCGGCCTCCGCCGGCACGTCGCCAGCCGGATCCGCGGCGGGATCCACCGCGGGCGGGTCACCGGGTTTCATTGGCGGCGGTGGCAGTTCCTTACCCGGCAGCTTGCCGAAGATTTCATCCTCCGGACCGGGCTTGGACATGTCCAACGCATCATAGACCTCGTCCTGCACCAGCGGGATCCCGGAATCCAGGATGATCTTGAAGGTTTCCGCCAGGACCTTGGTGTCCTTTTGCGATTTGCGCGCCGGTTGGAACCACGGCAGCGAGCCGTCCTCGTCGATCTCGCCCATGTTCAGCGAGATCACCGCCGGGATGAGCTGCTCGTTCACCACCTCCGCCAGCCAGGCGGCCGCGCTGTCGATGATGTCGGCGCGCACGCTTTGATGCACCTCGCCGAGCGCGAGCGATCCGGACGAGCCTTGGGTGGAAGTGAGCGTCTGGCCGAGGACTAACAAATCGCATGCGGTATCCGCCAGCGTGAGGATGTAGGCCTGCGGATTGTCCGCACCGCTCTTGCTCGACTCGTGCCACTCGACCTTGGTGCCGTCCGGTCCCACACCATAGGCGGCGGAGCCCATCGCCTCCATCATCGCGGCGAGATCATCCTTCACGCCTTCCTGGCTCGGATCATACGTCGCCCAACGGAACGGCTGCCCGAAGATCTGCGCGAAATTCAACAACCATTCCTGCGAGAAATTCGCCGAGCACCACCACCAGGCGAGGCACCGCAGCAGCGCCGTGCCGGACGGGTGGCCCTTGCCCGCCTTGCGGATGGCGATGAGGAATTTGTTCGGCGGGAAGTCGATGCCGTTGTTCGCCGTCGCGTCCGGATAGAGCACCAGCCGGCCGTCCTGCTCTGTTGGTGATTGGAGTTTGGAACTTGAAGATTGGCCACCGGGCCCGGTCCGCCAGCCGAAGTGCCAAGGCGGAAGATCGCGCGTGAGCTTGGGCAGCCACGCCTGCGGAAACTTTTTCCCGCCGCGGTATTCCCACTCGATCTCAGATATGGAAATCCCGCGGAACCAGCCGTCGAGCAGCGCGCCGAGCGTCGCCCGCCAGCCGTGACCGTCGGTGATGGGGTCGCCCTTCATCCCGTTCTTGGTCCGCTTGATCAGATCCTCGGCGCCGTCGATCCGCTCGTCCTCGTCGGCATCCATCAAATTCCAATCCAGCGAGAGCACCGCCTCGGTCACCTCCATCTTGTTTTTCAACAGGCGCGGCCAGGTGGACTCCATCAGCGAGTAAAGTTCCTGCTCGCGCCGCGGCGATTTTCCGGTGAGCGCTTCTTTTAAAATGCTCTCGATCGCGGCGGGCGTCATGCCACCGGCGGCCGGCAGCATCCAGCGCGTGCGGGCGTGCGGCAGAAGGATCGTTTGCAGCGAAGTGGCGGTCGGTTTCGATTCCACGGCAGCGGCCACAGGATCAGCGGCAGGAGCCTTGCCCCGCCACAGAGAGCCAAGGTAGGCCCCGAAGCCCGCCAGACCCTCCGCCGTGCTCCGCCGTGGCGGTGTGGATGGAGGCGGAGATCCTGAAATCATGACATTTTGCGAAGGTGAAGTTTTCATCGAATGCGGCGGGGTGTGAAGCGGGCGATCGGTTTGACCTGTTGGATGACGGTTTGTGATAGAGCCTCGCGGGTGAACGATCCTTCCCCGGCGTTCTCATCCGCCTTGGTGGCGAGCGCGCCGGCCCAGGCGATGTCGCAGTGGGAAACCGGGTTGAGATTGTTGCGTCCCTCGGAGAAAATCCACCGGCCGCCGGCGAAGTTTTTCCGCAGCGAGAAAAAGTCCTGCGCGATGTCGTCCTCGCCGGACGGGAAAACTTTCTCCGCGACGGATAGTTGATTCATCAGCGCGTGCCCCATGTTGTGCTTGTCGCGCGAGAAGTTGACCGGGACGAAGTTAGGGAAGCGCTTGGCCGTGCGCCAACAGACCTGCTTGCCGAGGCCGGTCTCATCGCCCGCGGCCTTGACCGAACCCAGGCCGCCCATGAAAGCCCACAGCACGGTCTCAATGAAATCCCAATCGTCCGTGCGGCAGGTGAACAGCGCTTCGAGCTTCTGTTTCTTGTCTTCCTTCTCGTCGATGTAGATCACGCACAAGTCGCCCTGGCCACTGGCCGCGACGTCGAAGCCGATGCGGCGATGCTTGGGCTTGCCGAACAGTTTGGGAAATGCCGCCTTGATGAAGTTGGTGATCTGCAACTTCCGGCCGAGCGGCGCCGCGTCATTATACGGACCGAAGGTTTTGAGCATCTGCTCATTCTCGAAATGCAGCCGCTCGATCGTGTAGTCGCGCCGGCACTGGCAGATGGTCGCCCACGTGACCATGGAGCTCGCGGAGCCGGTCGGGTTGCAATTATACGATTGCTCGTAAACTTCCGGCAGCCGGGCGCGATTGCGGCAGTCCTCTAAAAATTCAGCTTTCGTCTGATGCTTGCCGGTTTTCTCGTTGATCTTTTCCAAGAGGCCGTGGTCGATCGCGTCCTCCATGGTCACCTTGTAATGACTCCACCCGCCCTTGCCTGCGGCGGCCTCGCGGGAGAATTGATAGAACAAGGTATCGGTGCCGTTGTGCGCGGACCAGACGGCCATGTCGAATCCCCAGACCACGCGGCCCTGCATGGTCTCCCACAACAGCGGCGCATTCTGCGGCTTGGCGAACTCGTCGCCGCCGACGTCGCCTTCGTAAACCGCCATCGCCATCGGGCTGGCGGAGAACGCGATGATTCGCGAGCCGCTCTTGAACTTGATGGAGTTGAACTTCACCACCTCGACCACGCCGGACGACGGGTCCTTGATGGTCATTTCCTCGGTGTGGGGACCGCGCAGGACGTTGCCCGCGAGGTTGTAAAGCTCGATGAACTTCATGCACAGCGCGAGGTATTCCAACGCGGATGCCTGGTCCTTGGTGCAGAAAAGATAGTCGCGGTTCTTGTGGGCGATCCGCTTTCTAACATTGCGGAAGGCATCGCAGTAGGTCCAGCCGATCCGCACGGACTTTTCCGCCAGCATCATCCGCGACTCGTCGAAGATCCACGCGCATTGGTAGTCGAGGAAGTGATTTGAAACGATCCTTTCAGAGTCGATCCGCAGATTGGGGAGGATGATCGACATGGTTCATTTGCCTTTTGTGAACAACGCGGCGTCCACCAGCTCGACCACCTTGGCGGCCTGCTCTTCCTCAGTCATCTGCGGTCCGGCGGGCGCGGCCTCCGGCGTCGCGGCGGTGCCGGCGCCCTTGCGGTTGAGCAGCTCGGCCACACGGGCGAGCTCGCGGGTGACAGCGAACAGCGCCTTCGGATCCGCGGATACGAGCTCCTTCATGGCTTCCGGACCCATGCCGGCCAGCGCCTTGCTCATGATCTCGGAGGCTGCTAACAATCCCGCCTCCGCAGGACTGCCGCCGTTGCGGACATAGTGATCGATCACGGCGGCCGTGCTTTCCGAGTCGCGGCGGATGACTTCCATCCGCTCCTCTTTCCGCAACCAGTCCTGGTGCGCGCCTTTCTTGTAGTTCGTCACGTTCTGCGGCCGCACGCCGGGAAAGCCGGCGGACTTGCAGATGGAGGCGACCATCTTCCAGTCCGCGCCATCTTCCAGCGCGTGCGAAACCTTGTCCCTCACGGCGCGCGGCATCCGCGAGATCGCATTGCCGGCATTGCGGTCCGGATTCGGCGTGGAAATGCCCTTGGCGGGTTTGATGGATTTCTTCACAAGCTGTCGAGGACCTCGCGGCCTTTCAGGGTGATGGTGTAGCGCTTGATTTTGAGACCGTCCTTGGTCACCTCGACGAGTTCCTCGTCCGCCATGGCTTCCAGCAGCGTGGCGACGTCACACTTGCGGCCGGCCAGCTTGACCTCGGTCTCGATCCAGTCGCGGGTGCGCGGCACCTGGCGCGTGACATTGAGCAGGTCGAGGATGAGGGAAATGGCTTTCTGGTCTTCGGTCATGGGCGGCGAGTGGATGTGGTTAGGAAGAGGGAACCGCAGAGGCGCGGAGGTCGCAAAGGGACGCGGAGAAGAGATTTTTGAATGATGATTTTTTTTGATTTCAGAGCACCCGCTCCGCGTTCCTTTGCGACCTTTGTGCCTCTGCGGTTCAAATTATTCTTCAGGTTTCCAGCCGGCCGACGGAGCGGTTGAGTTGTTGCAGCGTGTCGGTGACCACCTCGAACTTGTCGTCCATCCGGTCGCGGAGATCGGTGATGTCTTCGCTGAGGGATTCCCGCCATTTCTCGGCCGAGCCCTGGTTGTGCTCGATGCGGTTTTCCAGATTGGTCACGCGGGCGGAGACCTGGCCGAGATCATCCATCGTCGCCGGGCGGGACACGGCTTGGGTGTTGAGCGGGTTGTTGGTGATTTCCCGTTGCTCGCCCTTGCCCGCCATCGCGCGGATGGAGGACTGGATCTTCAGGTAACAGGCGGCAACGGCGGCGAGCTGCGCGAGGAATTTTCCGGTTTCGAGATAGTCCATGGGGGTAGCAGTTAGGACAGGACGCTGCCGGTTCGCTCGAAGCGGTCGCGCTTCTGTGCCAGGGTGAGACCGGTGGCCACTTCATAGTGCGGCGTGTCCTTGAAGGTTTTCCAACTGCCACCCCATTCGAGGCCGCACGGCATCGCCTGCAGCGAGCACGCGGCATGCACCTTGGCGGCGAGCTGCGGATCCGTGGCGTCGAGATAGGCCTTGCCGCGGAACACGCCGAAGTCGCCGGCGATCTTGAAATTGTGATTGCTCTGGCCGCCCTTCGCATTGGTGACTTTCTCGTCCGCCTCGTCGATCCGGCCGTCGCCGTCGTTGTCGCGGCCGTCGTGTGGCTGAGCGTAAAGCGCGTCCTGCTCGTCCCAAGTGCGGTCGCCACCGATCAGGATGTAATCGCAACCGAAGGTCGCGGCCGTCGCTTTCGCCTGGCGGAGGAACTGGCTGAAAAGCGGTTGCGCCTTGGTGTCCAGCGTCGCGAGATTTCCCGCGCTCCGCTCGTCGATGCCGAACACCGTGGCCGGATCCATCACCGGCTCGGCATCATGATTCAACGCACGCCACACGGCCGCGGCGGTGATGGGACCGAAGATGCCATCCGCCTTTTCACCGACGGCGCGCTGGATGTTCTTGATGAGGGTCGGGAGGTCGGACATGGAAGGCGGAAGTTAGGAATCGGAAAAATCGTCGTCTTGCGGCAGGTCGCGCGGGTCGTGGTGCAGCCACGCGTCCATGGAGGCGCGCAGGCTCTCCAACAGCAGCAGGCCGAGCAGCCACAGGGCTTTCACTTGTCCGCCCTGATGAAGATCGGCCGCGGGGCGAAGGTGACGCTGCCGTCCGGCGCGGCGTTCACCGTGCCATACTTGCTGGTCAGGCCGAGCGAGAGCCCCTGGCACGAAACCAGCGTGCCGGCGCACAAGCCGATGACCGCCAGGCCGAGCAGCTTCTGGATCGAAAGCGGCGCATATTTCACGATCAGCCAGGTGACGGAACCGATGGCGAACAACGCGACGCCGTCGGCAAAGGCGTCCGCGCCGTCCAGCGGCAGCTTGTATTTCGCCAGGAAAAGCAGGATGCCGGCGACGATGAGATGACGGAGATAGGAGGTGACGGGATTCATGGCGGCCCGAAACTGGCATGCGCGGCGCGGGACGTAACCCGCCGCAGGCGCGGGGGGCGCGTAGGGGCGACCCTTTTCTAAAAACCGGGAGCGCGGAATTTATTCCGCCTGCTTCATCTCCTCTGGATTCTTGTCTCCGGACTCTGGCGTCTTTTCCGGCAGCAGCGGCAGGCCGAACATCAGCCGGAAGCGGTTGCCGGGGTGCATCTGGTGAATTGCTTTCCAGTTCGCACGCCGCTCGGCATCGGTCGGAGGTTGGGCGAGTTGGTCGGGATCCATGGCGTCAGGAAGTTTGTTTCGCGACCTGGCGGCGGAATTTCCTGCCCAATAAAACCGGGCGGATCTTTTCCAAAATCCACGCCAGGCCGTGAGGCTTGGATTTCCGGCCGTCCGGCGTCCGCAGCCGATAGTTGTTGGATCGCGGCCCGCGTTCGAGCACCCACCGGGTGACCGCTCCGGTCCGATGATTGAAAACCGTCAGCGTCTGAAGGGGTCTCCCTCTTGCAAAGGAGGATTTGCCGCCAGATCCATCAGAAATTCCGGCGTGATGTCGGCCATCCGCCTTTCCGCTTGGACCCGTTGGGAGGCTTTACCCATCGCGCTCATTTTGAGGCGGTACCGTTCGCGGCGTTGCTGGCGAAAACTTCTCATGGGTGGACTAATAACTTGTTCATTTCCTAAAAGATTTATCCGGCCAATATATCCATCGCCTCTTGCAGCGACGTGCAAATGTGGTCGCACATCTTCGCCATAAGCTCCGGTTCCTCGCCGTCTCGGGTGAGCACCAGCGTTTGCTTGCCTTGCCCACATGCCCACCCGAGTTCCAAGTGTGCGGAGCGTCCGCACGGCAGCACGAGCAGGAATGTGTCCGCCCACTTCATGGCGTTCATGTCGGACGCGAATCCGCCCTTGGCGATGGGATGGTCCAGCGCTGCAACGTATTCGGCGGCGGTCCATTGCAACCAATTCGGGTCGATCTCCGACCACGAGAAACCGACATTTCCAGGGCGAGGATTCTTGAAATCATAGACCATGTGACCCGCTGCTTGGAGCGCGGCGACCACCGCGGCCTGATGGGGATTCCGCCACGAGCTGGCGACGTAGATTTTCCGCCATCTGATGGCGGGCTTGGTTGGTGATTCGAGTTCTAGGTTCATCGTTTTTTGGTGAGTTCGAGCTTCGGAAATGAACAAGACGCCGCATCCGACGCCGATAAGCCGTTAGTTTGTTTCAGAGTCCACCCCGGCGCGGATGGGCTCGACGTTCTCTGTAAATAATTCAGAATCCATGGCGTCAGCTCGTTTGCTTCGCGACCTCGTGGCGGATTTCCTTTTTCAAGCGCTTCACGCCGCGGTGGAATGTCTTGGCCGGCATCAGGCCGTGGAGGAACGTGGTCACCATCGCACTGACCAGCTTGTCGAACTTGATCAGCGAATCGAGAGCCAGCACGATATGCAGGTCCTTGAGTTGGGTGGAAACCGGGATGGACAGAACGGAGATATCGAGCGGGATCTTTTTCATTTTGGTTTTCTAACGAGGGTGTCGGGGGATTCGAGGGTGAGCGCGGCCATGGATTCCTCAATGTAGGCCGCCACATCCGGATTGCTGCACCCTTCGCTGTGCAGCCACAGCAGGTAATTCGCGGGCACGTCCTCCATCCGCTTGCCCTTGTGTTTCCCGAACGGCATCGGGTCGTTGTCGGTGAGCCTGGCCATGATGTTAGGAAGGGTTTGCGGCTGAATCGTTGCGGCCGCGCTCGTGGAGCGGCATCCAGAATCCGTCTTTCTCCTGGACGCTGAACTCGCGGATGCCCGCATCGGTGCGCACGCGGGCGAGGACGAAGCAGCCGGCGCGCTGCTTCCAACGCAGGCGGCCGGGCGGAAACCCCTTGGCAGGCTTCGGCTGCATGATCTTGCCGGCGCAGATGCCGATTACTCCGATGGTGATTGCCATGACTTTATTCCGTTAGGGTTGAATCTCCGGGCTCAGAGCAAGGGCTCCCCCCCCCCGAGATTTTTCCGCTTCGACAGGGTGCCGGCCACTTCATCCGCCACGCACTCGATCTTGGCGCGGGGTTTCATCTGGCGCTTGTTCATGAACCGCGCCATGTCGCGCAGCGTTTCCAGACCGCCCTGGCCCGGCTTTTTCAGATGGCACTTGCCCTGGTAAAGCAGCTCGTGGTGTTTCACCACCTTCGGCTTTTTCTGCGAGATCTCCATTTTGCTTTGCTTCACGTGGAGGGTGATCACGGTCCAGTCCGGTGCGGTTTCGGTGATGAGTTCGTCGGTCATGGCGTGTTGGATGGCGGTTTGTTAGTTACGGGTTTTCAGTGTTCAGTGAAGAGAGCCGGCGTGATCGAGTGCTTTCATCAAAGCGGCGCGCTCGTCGGGATCCTGCTCGGATTGGATGCGGTTTCCACGGGGACCGAGGCCGATGTAGCAGATGCCGCGCGGTCCCTCTTTCTTGAAAAACTTCCAACCTTTGAATGACAGCCGTTCCGCCGTGCCACGCAGCAGCTCGAACCGGTGCTCCGCCCAGCCGGGATCTCCGGGCCGCTTGATTTCCGGAATCTCATCGGGAAACATGCCGGAGATCCATGCTTTCTGATAGTCCTGCAGGAGGCTGTCGAGGATGGTGCGGTCAAGTGTCATGAGGGATCAGGTTCGGGAAAGCGCCGGCGGATCTCGGCGACGGTGTTTTGCGCATCCACGGCGAGCTGCAGATGCCAGCGCGACAACCGGCCGCCACGCGCCCGCAGCGCGTTGGATACCCGCAGATCCACCATCGCCGCGCGGCGGATGCGGAACAGGATGGCGGCGACGGAGGGCTTCATGGCGGTTAGGACAGCTTGAAGATTTGCGCGACCCGCTCGACGCGGTCGGGTTGCAGGGCGCGGAAGCAATGCAGGCCGTTCGGCGAGAGTTCCAATTTCTCCGGACGCTCGCCGGCGAGTTGCAGTTGCAGCGCGAGGAGCGTGAGCTCGGCCAGCGCGCGGTCCGCGCTGCGGTTGAGCAGCTTGGCATCGTCGGAGACCAGGAAATCCCGCAGCAAGGCCAGCGGGCTGCCGGCATCCAGGTCGATGCCGTCGAGGATGGGCCCGCACACGGCTTTCAACTTCACGTCCGCCGTCACCGCGAAGGCGAGGGCGGCGAGCACGCCCTTGGCCTTCAAGCCGTGCTCCTTCGGCTGGCATTGGAAAATCCAGTGGATGCCGTGCTCGAACTCCCGATAGATCTCCAGGGTCTGGCCAACCGTCAGCCGGCGCGTGCGCACGTTGTTACAAATGGATCCCAGCGAGGCGCAGAGCATGGCGATGAACGCGCCGTTTTTGAATCCGTGCTGGATCTTGAGTTGGTCGGCCACGGAGCGCGTGCGGCCGCGGTCCACCGCGTCCATGGTGGTCATTTCCGAGCCTGCGATTTTCGACGGCAGGCCGAAGGTGACCATCATCCGGACCGTGATGCCGGTCTTGATGATGGCGTACAGCCGGTGCTGGCCGTCGATGAGGTGGTCCAGATCATTGAAGGCCACGCCCTGGTGCGTCTGCACCCACACGCCGCGCACCATGTCGCGGGCATACGCGTCGATGACTTCCTGGACGATCGGACGGTTCACGAAATTGTTTTGCAGCCAGTGCGCCGCCGTGCCGGGATCGACCTCCATCCACTGGCTGCTCACGCCGTTGCTGGCGGGCGCGGTGATCGCCTCCTCGCCGTTTTTGGCGATGGCGGCGGGATTCCGGCGGGTCACGGCGCCGTGGACGAGGCCGTTCTTTTTCGCGCGGGCGACGAGGGCGCGGATGCCCTCGGGGTCGAAGTTTTCAACGGCAAGCAAGCCGGCGGAGAAGGTCGTTTTCATTCGGTTTCTGTGTGCGGTTCAGGAGAAGGTTCACGCTCTCGCGGGATTTGCGGTTGATCGAGGTGGCCTGGTTGGTCCGGAGCATTTCCTCGCGGGTACGCAGGATCAGGTTGGCGGGATCGAAATTGTTAGGATTACCATCCGCCATGGAGACGACGAAGGCCGCGGGGATGGCGCCGCGCGTCTGCTGCCAGATCCAGCGGTGCAGCGACGGGCGGCCATTCTCCGGCGTCCATGGCTGGCCCCGGAAATAACCACGGCCCCGGAAATTCCAGAACCACAGCTCCCCCTGATAGATCACGCCCTGGGAGCGGATGTCCATCTTCGCCGCGGCGTAGCGCGAGGTCTTGCCGTCATTCTTGGCGCGGACGAGTTTCCACGCCTCCGCGCTGCCGTAGTCGAACGGGACGACATTGGTGGAAAATGGCTTGTCCGGGCGGTCGAGCGGGCTGGCGAGCTTCACGCGCAGCCGGGCGATGAAGTCGGCGCGGCGCGCCATGTCCCACTTCCGCCACTCGATGTTGAGGGCGTCCGGGATCGTGATCTTGGTGGCGGCTTGCACCAGCGCTTCGATTTCCTCCGGGGTCTTCGGGATGAGCGGGGCGAAGCTGCCATCCGCCAACCGGAACTTGCTATAGCGCTTGCTGCTGTCGCGGATCGGCAGGCCGCGATGCAGGAAAATGGTGCGGATCGATTTGGCCGGCCGCCCGTGCTTCCGCTCCACTTGGGCGAAGGTCATCCCGGTTTCATAGTCCGCGTGCATTGCCGCCACGATCTCCGGTGCGATCCGCGGCGGCATCTTGCGCTCGGCGCGCTCGCGCAATGCCCATCCGCGCCAGGTGAACATGAACAGCAGCTCGGCCGATGTCCTCCCGCGGATCTTCGCCAGCGAGCTGGCATGCTCGCCCGCGAGGTAGCGGGCATGCACGGCGCTAAGCTCGGATTCCGTCCAGATTCTACCGGGGGCTCTCATGGCAGTTCGTCGGTGTTAGGTTCGGTTTCAGGCTTGGCCCGGAGCGGGCGGTCGAAGATTTCGCAGGAGCAGTTGCGGCAGTGGAAATGGGCGGTGGATTCGTTGGAGGTCACCAGCATCATCGCACCGTGGCCTAACGGACAAAGCGGCGGCGGCAGCAGTGGTGCGGTGTCAGATATCGGCGGGGGTGGTGATTCCAGGCAGTTCGCCGGCGGGAGCGTCCGGCTTTTTCGCGCGCAGGCGGCGGCCTTCGATGTAGGCGGCGCGGCGCACTTCATTCCAGAAGGCGGGATCCGCCTCGGTCTTGGCGATGAGCTCCTCGACCTCGCCGGGGTAGTAGAAAATCAGCCAGGGCGTGGGCTTGGATTCGCGGATGATCCCGGCCTCCGCCATGCGGCGCAGGGTCTTGGTGGAAATGCCGGTCCACTTGGAGACCTGTGCGGCGGTGCCACGCTGCACCGGCTTGCCCGGCTTGAGCAGGGTTTCGTTTCCGGCGAGGCGCAGCACGATCGTCGGCGTGTACCATGGGGCGTCGATGGTGGGCTCGCTCATGGTTGTTCCTCCTTGTTAGGGCGGGACATGTAGCCATCCCACGCGGCCTGCCAATCCCACGCGCCGCGGGAATCCTTGGTCGGGGTGATGCCTTCTTTTTCACACCAGGCGAGCATCTGCTCGTCGGTGCCGAAGTGGGGATCCGCGATTTCGACGGGTGGTGGTTCGTTGTCGTTCATGGCCAGGGATAGAGGATTTTCGCACAGGTGAGGAATGCCTCGCGCCACAGGAACGAGCCGTCCGGAGCGGCGTGATTCCAGTTCTTCGCAAGCTCCGCGGCGGCGGCGAGTTTTTCAAGATGGCGGGTGACGACTTCCAGCCCTTCCGGAGTGGATTCCCACGGATAGATGCGGGCGGCGTATTCGCTGCCGTCCGCGTCGAGCCAGTGGTCGCGCATGCCCATGATGCGGGAGTCGTTCCACGGCCGCAGCCGCACGCTGGTCTCGCCGGCGGTGCGCGCGGCGTAATAAGCGGCGATCTCGTCGCGGAACTCCTGCGGACCGTGGTCGTGCGTCCAGTGCATCAGCTCGTGGAAAATGGTCTGCCGGGCGACGGCCGGATCCTGCAAGCCGAGGTGCGCCAGCTTGAGGACCTGCGTGCCCTTGTTATAGGAACCGGCGGCCGTGCCGGAGGTCCGCACGACCTGGATGGTGATTTGCGGAAGCTGCTTGACCAGCGCGGGCGGCAGGAACTCGACCAGGTCGTTCATCGTCTGATTGATGAACTTGCGGGTGACGGTTCCCTTGCGCTGCGCGCCGGTGACCTTGAGAATCTTCGCGGTGCCTTTGGCCGGGCTCGCCTGCTTGAGCCCGTCGACGAGCTGTTGCGCATCCGCCGCGGTGGCGACGCGCGCCGGATCATCCAGGCCAATCCTCGCGAGCAAAGCAGTGAGACCGCCCGGCGTGGCGACAGGCAGCGCGGCCGGTGCCGGTGCCGCCGGAATGACGGCCGGCGGCGGTGTCAGCCGACCCCCGGCGAGGGTGCCGCCGGTGACCCGCCGCAGCGCCGCGGCGATGTCGCTGTCGAAATCCCGGATGCCGGCGGATAGACCGTCGTTAAAATCCTTGGCGATCGGTTTCACCACGTCGCCTTCCTTCATGACGCCGGCGGCGATCGCTTCATCCAGATCCCCGTCCTCCACACCGACGCCGGAGCCGTAGCCCCATGGGCCCCACGGCACGCCGAAGTCATGGTTCAGCGAGATCCAATAGGTTAGATCGTCCTTGCGGCGGAGAATGCCGAGCGCGGCCTCATGATAGGCGCGCGGTGCCATCACCGGCCGCACGCGAATCATCCGCTGCACCGGAAACACCGCGAGGATCGCCGGGTCCTGGCCTTGCAGCCAATAGCCATGCTCCTGCGCGCTTTCCGTCTGCGTGTCGAAAATAAGTTGCAGCCGGCGGATGGAACGGATGTCCGTGAGGTCGTTCTCGCCGATCTCCGGATTGATCCGGCCAGTCACCGGATCCACCTTGCCGAGACCCTCGCGGATCGCCAGCTCGCGCATGTCCGCCACGAACTCGGCGCGGCCTTGAGCGACCAGGCCGCCATTCTCCATCCGGTTCTGCGACAGAAAATCCGTGAGATAATCCCGCATCCCCTGCAACACCCGCGCGGACTCGACCCGTGAGGAAAAGAACGCCCGCTCCCGCAGCGCCACCGGCACGCGGCCCCACTGCGCGCTATCGGCCGCGGACGGCACGATGTTGCGCGCGGCGAACTTGGCAAGCGCCTCGGCGAACGGGATGGGGGTGGTGAAGAGCATGGGAAAAAACTGCTAGTGTTCAGAGTTTTTCAATCTCAATCTCGTCTTCGTCCGGAGTCCAGATCTCGAAACCCGTGATCGTGATGCCGTGCTCGGCGGTCAAAGGACACCAACCCTCATCATCGCTTGGTAGGCGGCGATTGAGGAGAATGAAGCTGCCCAGTTGTTTCAGCCACGCGAGGTTGTAGTCACCATCACTGGCGGCGAGCCGGTCCTCAGCGCCGGACCAGAAATCGACCATGTCCTTGATCGGTGCAATGTCGCTGTCGATTTCCACAATCGCGAGCGACGTGAAATCATATTCGAGTTGATATTTTTTAGCCATGTTCGTTTTGTTGTTAGGAGATTTTCAGATGCGCCCGTAGCCGTAGGTCCTTTTCCAAGCGCCTGCCTTGACCGGTTTGATTTCTCCTATCTCACGGAAATTCAGCATCATCCTCGCCTTGCGGCGGCAGGCAGTCTCGCTGCCGAGCCAGTGCTTGACCACGGATGGCTTGCGGCTGTTGAAGGCAAAGTGGACTTCAACCTCATGGCCGACGATTTTTTCGTCGTCTGAGAAATCGGTTGTGCGGGAGCGGTTCATGGCGGTTAGCGGACGACGTGGAGTTGAAACTGCCGCGGCTTGGACTTGCGACGGAAGGTGCGGTCGAGCCATTGGCCGATCTCGCGGGAGAATTGAATCTGGAGGCTGGCGAAGGTCTCATTGTCCGACCCCGTCCAGCCGTAGGGTTCAAGGAGAAACCCTTCATCTTCGATGATGTCTTCGCAGATCTCGATTTCACGGCGGGTCAGCACCTTGCGGGAGGTGCCGAGAATGGCGCGGGCGATTTTCTGCTCTTCGGTCATGGTCGTTAGATCGTTTCCCCCGCTTCCCAGGCGGCGCGGGCTTCTTGTTCGGTGGTTTTGGAGCGGGTGACCGGCCAGACGGGACAGTTGATTTCATTGGAGCAACCGACGAAAAACTGTCCCGGCTTGGAGCGATCCGGGCAAAGGCGCGCATCGGCACCGCAGGAGGGACAGGGGGTAAGAGTTGGGGTTTCCATGGCGGTCAGAGTTGGAGAAAAGTTTGCCGCGGTGCGGCGGTGCGGTGGTGATTCGCCGCGACTTCGGTCACCGGCACGGCTTGATAGATTCCCTCGCGCTTCATGCGGCCGGTGCATTTCACGAAGCCGAGGACGGCGAGCTCGGAAACGCGCGGGCGGACGGTTAGCAGGCCGATGCCGGTACCGTCGGCGATGGCGGTGGTGGTGGACGGCCCGCTCTTGAACAACCAGTTCCAGATCTCCTCGCGCGCGCCCTGCAGGCCGCTGCGGATTTCTTCCCAGGTCATGTCGCGCGGGTCGGTGGTGTTCATGGTTTGAACGGGACGATTTTACGGCAGGCCTCGGCATCGCCGGTCTTGGTGAGGAGATCGGCGATCTTGAACTTCACGGAAGCGAGCTCCGCGGTGACGGTGTCGCGGCCACGGCAGCGAGGTTGGCGCATGCGAGTGTTGAGGGACTCGCGGACGCGGACGAGGCTGATGATTTGCTGTGCGATGGTCATTTGGCTTTCCTCCCGTTGATGGTGTAGAACAGGCACCAGAGCTGCTTGGCGCTGGCTTCTTCCAGGTTCACCTTGAACTGCGCGCGGCAGATGGAGGCGGCGTAGGAGGGATTGAGATTCTTTTTCGTTAGGGCCTCGGTGAGCTTGTGCATCGCCACGCGGCGTTTGTTGTCGCCGCTGCGGAGTTGCGTGGAGAACGCCTTTTCCGGCTGGCCGGCGAGGTCCTCGAAGGCGCTCTTGATGTCCGCCCAATCGTCATGCACGGCCTCGGAGATCCGGCGGCCGCAGGCTTTCACGGAGATCTGCTGGCGCCAGGCGTCGAGATCGAGCTTCTTGAGGGACACTCCCTGCACCACCGCGGCCTTGCGGGCGAGGATGGAGAGCGCGGCTTTCTCGCCCTTCGTCAGCGGCTTCCAGCCGCCATCCGGGCACTTCGCGTCCTCCGCGTGACGCGCGGTGGCGATCGGCTTGAGGCGAGGCTTGGTGAGGATGTAGGTGCGCATGGTGGGAGAGTTGCTAGAGTTCAGTTTTCAGTTTTCAGGGAAGAGGCGGCGGGCGTATTTTCACAGGCACTGCAAAGGTCATCACCGACCCAATGACAGGGCTGGCCGGTCCTTTCGATGCAGTCGGTGCAGTCCTCATCCGTGCAGCCGCACACCCGGCAGCTCCGCACGATCTCAGCAGCGAACACCATCACCCCGTCGGCGAGTGGCTCTATGGGCGCGACGACCTGACAGACTCCCCCCTCCGGCATGGAGACGTAGATCTTGAAGTCGTCGGGCAGAGCGGCGGTTGCCGCGCGAAAGGTGGCAAGATCCATGGCGGTTAGAGCTTCGGGGTTTTCTTGCTGTGGTCGCGGTTGCAGGAGGCGTAGCCTTCCCAAAACCACTCATGCCGCGCGGTCTTGGCGGAACGGGCGAGATAGATGGCGGTGGCGAACACGCCGACGGCGAGGCCGACGAGCGCGGCGAACAGGATCCAGGCACCCGGATCACTGGTGGCGGCGGCGAGCAGGAGGAGCGCTTTCATGATCCGGCGTTGATGAAGGGTTTCACCACCGGCAGGCCGGCGAGCTGGCGGGCGACGCCGGCATTGATTTGCAACCGGCGTTGAATGGCGGTGATGGCGGTGCCGAACTCACGGTGGAGTTTCTCAGCCGCACCATCGCCACGGGCGAAGGCGGACATCTCCATGGAGCGGTGATATTCGAGCACCGGCACCGCGCCGGCGATGAGTGCTTCGAGCTGCTCGATATAGCAGCCGGCGAATGGCTTTTCCGGGGCGGTCACCGCGACGGGAAACTCAGCGAAGGCCGAGACTTTCCCGCCCTGGTCGCGGAACCGCTGGATGTCCGGCGCGGGCAGCGGCGGGGCGGCGTAGTGGTCTGGATGAGGCATGTTCGTGTGGTGTTAGAGGTGGGAATTTCAGGCGGTGGCATGCACGGCATCGGCGGACTCGACGGCCTTTTTCACGGCCTTGCCGAGATCGACCTTGGCGGGCGTCACGGTGCATTTGTCCGAGGTCACCCGGGTGATCTTGAACTCGGCGAGCTCGCCGTCGGTCAGGGTTTCCAGCGCTTCCAGGTTCAGGAACTTGCGCGGCCGCAGATAGACGGCGTGGCTCTCGCCCTTGAGCTCGATGAGAGCAATGGTGAACTCCTCGTTCGGCACGTCCAACTTGGTCGCGGAGCGGTAGCCGATGGAGCCGTAAGGCGTCTTGAGCGTCTTAACCTCCGTGAACCACTCCGGATGCGCGTTGGTGACGGCCTTGATGGCGGCCTCGGTCTCGGAGATCTCGGTCTGCAGGATGGCATACTCGTCGCGGTGGCGGTCCATGATTTCGGTCCACTCCATCTGGGTGGAGATTTCCAGCGCGGCGAGCTGGCTGCTGGCGTCGGTGAGGCGCGCGAGGTCATCGACGAGAGTCCGATAGGTCTCCGCGTCGGGAATGGTGATTGATTTCAGTTTGGCACTCATGCGGTGTGTGTGGTGGTGGGATTGGATGGAGGAGTCGGAGTTTTCGGGCGGCCGGCCATGAGCCGGGAACGGATGTCGAGCGCGTGGTCGAGCCGGTCCGCCCATGCGGACTTCTTGTCCGGTGCGGCATCGGCCTGTGCGGCGCGGGAAAGGCGGAGGATTTCATCGCACTCGGCAATGAGCTGCTCGCGCGGGCTGAGATTGGTAGTGGCGGGATCGACAGGCATGGCGGTGTTAGGCTTGCATGATGGTTTTGATGTCCTTCTCGACGCGCTCGACGGCGCGCGGGAGGTCGTCGGCATCTTCGGGGTTCGCCTCGTCGAAGATGCGGATCACGGTATCCATGCGGTAGTGGCGGTTCGCACAGGAGGCGATGGCGGGCGCGGCCTGGCCGAGGTGGAGCTCCGGATAGAGACCGGAATGGATGGCCATGACATCGGCACTGGAGACCTGGCCAATGTGAATGATGGCGACGGCGCGGCGCAGGAACTGCCGCGTCTGCTCGCTGTGGATCGCGGCCATGCGGGCGAGGTGACCTGGCAGCGTGTAGCAGTTCAGCGCGCAGGCGGTTTCGTTGAGAACGGCTTTCCAGAAGTCGATGAGCTTGCGGGAAAAGTGGTTCGCCTCGTCGAGAATCAGCAGGCACGGGCTGGCCTTGAGCGTGGCCAGGAGAACACTCTCCGCCTCGCCCTCGGAGCGGAACTCCTGCGCCAGACCGATGGCGGCGGCGATGTCCACCAGGCTGCGGAAATAGGATTTCTCCCAGCTCGGCTTGGCGTGGAAATAGTGACCGCCGAACTCGGCGTGAATGATCTCGGCGAGGGTGGACTTCCCGGAGCCCCAACAGCCGGACACGACGACGAGCTTGTGCTCATCCTTCGCGGCCGCGGCGATGGTCACCGCATCGCGGGCGGCCTGGATGTGGTCGAAGATGACCTTGCCGTCCTGGACGACGACCTCGCCGCCGGTGCGATAGTTCGCCAGGGCGCGCTTCACGGCGGACAGCGCCTTCGTCGGCGAGCCGGAGAAGGTGCCGGATTTGATTTTTCCCCAGGACGAGCCGGAGTAGTCGAGCTTCACGGACTTCGCGAAATCATTGTCGGCGAGGCCGAGGGATTTCTGAATCTCGTGGAGCTCGACGACGGCGGGTGCCATGGTGAGCGGGTTTTTTTCAAGGGTAGCTGTCATGTTCGTTCGTGTGTGTATCGGGCTGAGAATTTTACCAGTTAGGCACTTGGTTGCGGGCGGCGGCGGCCTTGCGGCTGAGGCTGCGCAGACCCTCGGCGGAGGTCCGGCCGCCGGACGCTGGCGGGACAGGCACCCCCCCGGATGCCCGATCGACCGCCAGCCGTCCCGCGGCCGAGAAAATTTCAGCGCCACTGTTGGATGTCCGTGGTTCGTGGTCCGGCGCGGGAGCAACCCCGCGTTCACCACTGCCCGCGGCTTGATCAATGCCGCTCCGCTGAGAATTGATTTCGATCCGCATGGATCCGCCGACGCCACGGCCTTCGACGATGCGTTTCTTGGTGCCGACGATGCACCGCAGCTCGCTCATCATGGTCTTGCGGATGGCCGTGGCCATTTCCACGTCCGCGTCCCGACTCTGGCCGAACGTCGCCTGGCAACGGACGGTGCCGAGCATCTTGCGCGTTTTCGGACAGGCGACGGTAGCGTCGATCGGCCATTCGCCGAGGGGATCGAAGTAAAG
Source organism: Luteolibacter sp. (assembly GCF_039920825.1). Lineage (GTDB taxonomy): Bacteria > Verrucomicrobiota > Verrucomicrobiia > Verrucomicrobiales > Akkermansiaceae > Luteolibacter. The sequence continues at coordinate 42,371 of NZ_JBDSCX010000014.1, forward strand.
ATCCACCTGGCGGCCGAGATGCTCCCACAGCCAAGGCGCGGAGAAATGGAGAGGCATTGAAACACCCAACGGACCGACGGCTTGGCAGGCGACGGATCCTCCGCGCGAGACGGTGAGACGGCGGCGCTCCGGGCTCATCACCCACGAGTCGGCGGGATTTCGATAGGACAGCGGCCGGTTGGCGATGTCCGCTTCCCAGCGCTCCTGCGGAACCCAATTTCCATAGATCCGGGAACGGACCTCGCGGGTGTTCATCCACTCGAAGGTTTCCATCAGCGCGTCCTGGCCGGTCTCCATGCACAGGAAATGGTCGCGCGGATCCTTGGTGCCGGCGCGGCAGGCGAGGTAAAGCGCGTTTTCCTCCAACTTCTCGCCACGGCGGCGGCCGACATCGCCGAGATGCACGGAATCCCGGGTCTGCATGGCCCCGAACCAGCGCTCGATGAGCTTCTGATTTGGCCGGCCTTTCGCGGAAACATAGCGGCCGGCGAGGGTGGCGAGCATCTGCTCGGACTGCCAGACGCCGCCCTCGACCACCCACCGGCTCGACATGTCGCCGAAACCGGCCATGCCAACCTCGCGCTCGGTTTGGAAAACGAGGCTCGCGGCATCCGTGGCCCGGTAGGACTGCTCGAAACGGAAAACCGACTTCACGGCGACGAGCGTGCCGCTGGCATCGTCATGCACGGCGAGTGTCTGCCAGCGGCCGAGCTTCACGGCGAACTTGTCGGAGCATTTGCAGCCGCCCCATGGCCAGTGAATCCACGTCGGAACATTCCGCGTGAGGTCATCGACGGAAAATTGCTCGCCCGCATAGAGCCGGCGGTTCTCGCTCCAGTGGATCCGCATGCTGCCGGCGACGTACGGCCCCTCGGACCGGAGACGCTTGGATCCGCCGCGTTTCGCGCCGACGAGCGGCCGGGCGCGGCGCATCGTTTCCAGCGCGTCCACGCACAAGCGGGTGGCGACCCGCCGATTCACCACCGTCCAAGCATGCTCCGCGCCGATTTCCTTCTCGGTGAAAAGCACCCACGCCATTTCCATGCTGCCCTCGCACTCGGTCCGGTTGGTGGACAGATAGATCTTCGCCAGGGCGACGCGTTGGTCGTTGGTGAGAACGACAGCACGCGGGCGGCCACGAGAGATGCTAGAGCGGAGATCGAAAGCGGCGCGTTTCATAGATGGATTCAGTTGGTTAGTTCCACCAAACAGGCGGCGACGACTTGGGAGAGAAGCTTGCGATAGAGCCTGCGGGCATGCGGGCACTCCGGAGATTTGGAAGATTCCAGCGCCTTGAGCAGATCTCTGGCGCGATCTACGGATAGGCCTTCAAGAGCCAGGGACTCAGAAAGTCCGACTTGGCTGAAATCGCGTCTCATGCGGCGGCGAGAGGCATGGAAATCAATGGCTGTTTTTCTCATGATCGTTATTTTTTGGAGACAGGCAGGAACTCGGCAGGCATCCCGCGTTGGATTTCCTTCCAGTCTGCTAGAAGCAGGTCCTTCGCGTCCTGGTCATAACCATCCCAGCCGGACAGCCCGTTTTTAAGAGTGGTGAAAGCCTTGGGAAGCAAGCCGATCGGGCGACGGGTCAACTCATCGAAATCGAGATAGACCGGATCTTTCCGATCCTTGTCCTTGGTCGATGCGGCACCGGCTAGAGCGCGGATCGCCTGGACCCAAGTAAGTTGGCCCGCGGCGACGCGTTCGAGAATTTGCTCTGCGAGTTCCTCGCCGCTCTCCGCGCGGCCGATAATTTCATCTTGCCGGTGATCCTCGCCACCCAACGTGCCAGAACCGATTACCAGCCGACGAAGGCTGGTGCCCTTGGCGATTTCCCCTAGCCCGTCCTGAAGCTGCTTCCATTCGCTATGCTGGTCGGGCGTCGGGAAGGTCTCGGTCTCGTAGCCAAACAGCTTTTTTGAAGCCACCAGAGTGGCATTCATCCAGCGGTACGCCGTGGTTTTAGATAGCCCGATTTCGACAAGGGCCGCCTCGAATCCAATCAACGTGCCATGTGGGACGTTGATCGACTTTCGGTCTCCGCCTTGGCCGGCAGACGTGTTTGCATGCAACCAGATCAGTCGCATGCCGGCATGGAGCGCATGCATGCACCCTTTCCGGAGTGCGGCCTCGGCATCGCGAACGTGCGCAGAGGCCTCTTTGATCATTTGAGCTTCGATCGTATTGCTGACGATTGAGCCGGTGGGGATTGGGGATTTCATGTGGGGTAAATTCAGGCTGGGCCTTCGGAGAAGGCGGGCGGTGCGGGGGTTTCCGCTTTCACGATGTTGATGGCGCGTGTCAGGCCGGCAGCGGTGCCACGGTGCGTCGCGGCGGACTCGGTGTTGTGGCGCGCCTTGTGCCAAGCCGCCCATTCCAGCTGGTGGTCGCGTTCGGCTTCGAGCTTCGTGATCAGGTCGCTCATTTCGTCACCTCCTCAAGGTTGACGAGTTCACGGTAGCGAGCCGTGAGGCGGCGGCTTTGGCGGTGCCCATGGAGGACACGTGACAAATGCTCGCGCGTGACTCCTAATTTCTTCGCGGCCGCTTGAACTGTGATCCGCGTTGACGAAATAGGCTCTGTCGTGTCTTTTTCTGGTCCGTGACTGGTCACGCAAGACAAATCGTAGTTTTCGGAGTCTGATGCAAGGAAAATCGGAGCCGCAATCGGAGTTTTCGGAAAGAACAGAGGGTCTTTCCAAGAAATTGGGGGTCCGTGTCTCCGATTTGCCCGCAAAGATAGGGATTTCGGAGTCGATGTTTTTCGCATATCGGAGCGGCAAGCAGCCGATTTCCGCGAAAGCGTGGCGTAAATTAGAGGCCGTCGAGCGGGCTGCCGGCACCGGATCGGCCCCACTTCATCCCCAGGGCGAAAATGGCCCGGTTTCCAATCCTGCCAGCTCGGAAAGTGTATTAAATGACGCACAAGTTGAATATCGGGCGGCACCCTACGCGATAAATACGCAACCCCAGGCCTTGGCAAATTTCCGCCAGGAGATGGAGGCAATGCGGGCCAAGCTCGACGCACTGGAAATTCCTTTCCGAATGTCCGCCCTCAAGGATCTCATGGAGCCTTTCAATGCCTGGCCGCCGGCGGGCGATGATCTGGAAATGACCCACGCCGCACTTTTCGAGAAATACCTCCGAAAGGAATCCGACCAATGAAATCCAAACTCAAAGCCTGCACCGCCTGCGGCGGCCAGATCGCGAAATCAGCGACCACCTGTCCCCACTGCGGGAAAAGCTCCACCTCGGTCGCGCGCATCGGCCTGGTGATCATCCTGACGCTTTTGGTCGTCTGGGTCGCGAGCCGGTATTTCACCAGCTACCAATCCGACAACGCCGAACTCGACCGCATGGAGCAGCAGATCCGGAACGGCCATTGACCGAGCACCTCCGCCGACACCTGGCGGACCGTCCGCCGGCACCCCGCCGCGTTCATTCCGAGCGCGGCGTTTTTTTTATTTCAGACCCTTCCTGTGAGCCTGTGGGGAACCCTTTTCCTATCAACACACCTCACACGTCGGCCTGTCGTCGTCTCCCGTGCCCCAATCCTTGCATTTCCTAGGCCTGCACGCTCCCTCCCTATCTCATTCCACCTGGTTCCACCCTATTCCAGATATATTGTTGTTCGTGGTAGATCGGGCCAACGTTTTCCCGCAGGATCGCGACAGGCTGAGCACGATCCCTAAAGCAGCGTGGTGCGAGGTGTGCCATCTTCCACCCGTCCTGAGTCGTTCAGGCGCACAAACAAGAATTGGAAAAATGAAAAAGCGCAAACTTGGAAACAGCGGTCTGGAAGTCTCAGCCATGGGACTGGGCTGCATGGGCATGAGCTGGTCCTACGGTCCGGCCAAAGACAAACAGGAGATGGTCTCGCTTCTCCGCGCCGCCGTGGAACGGGGCGTCACCTTCTTCGACACCGCGGAAGTTTATGGACCGCTCGTGAACGAGGAACTTTTGGGTGAAGCCCTCGCGCCGTTCAACGGTCGGCTGGTGATCGCCACCAAGTTCGGTTGGGAACCCAAGCCCGGCGATACGGATCGATGGAGTGCCTTGAACAGCCGGCCGGAGCACATCAAACAGGCTGTCGAAGGATCGCTCAAGCGACTCAAGGTGGACGCGATCGATTTGCTCTATCAGCATCGCGTGGACCCGGATGTGCCCATCGAAGAGGTGGCGGGCGCGGTGAAGGAATTGATTCAAGCGGGTAAAGTGAAACACTTCGGTCTATCGGAAGCAGGAGCGCAGACGATCCGCCGCGCACACGCCGTCCAGCCGGTCACCGCGCTGCAAAGCGAATACTCGCTGTGGTTCCGTGAACCCGAGGTCGATATTTTGCCGACTCTGGAGGAGTTGGGCATCGGCTTCGTTCCTTTCAGCCCGCTCGGTAAGGGCTTTCTAACTGGAAAGATCAACGAGACCACCCAGTTCGACGTCACCGATTTCCGCAACTCCGTGCCCCGTCTCACACCCGAAGCCAGGAAGGCGAACCAAGTCGTGATCGACCTGCTCGCTTCCACCGCCACCCGCTTGCACGCGACGCCCGCCCAGGTCGCCCTCGCCTGGCTCCTCGCGCAAAAGCCGTGGATCGTGCCGATCCCGGGAACAACCCAGTTGAACCGCCTCGACGAAAACATCGGCAGCGTGTCCCTCGAACTCTCGCCGGACGACTTGCGCGACATCAATGAAGCCATCGCGAAAATCACGGTCCAAGGCGCGCGCTACTCGGAACAACACCAAAAGCTCGTCGGCCGCTGAGCGGTGGATCATGTCAGTAACAACAAGCTCCAACTTCAGAAAACCATGCCTCACGTCATCGTGAAACTCTGGCCGGGAAAAACCGATGATCAGAAAAACCGGCTCGCTGCGGCCATCACTAGGAATGTGACTCACGTTCTGAACTATGGTGACGAAGCGGTCTCCGTTGCGTTTGAGGAAATCAGCCCACAGGATTGGGCGGATAAGGTTTACCGGGCGGACATTCTCCGCCGCCCGGAACAGCTCTACAAACAACCGGGCTACACCCTGTAAAAACAGCTAACCGAAATAACATATGAACATCACACGAATAGGCTCACAGCATTCAAACAAAGGCCCGGCTGACTGGTTCAGCGGAACCGTCCGAATCGACCCGTTATTTCAAGCGCCCGCACCGGCACGTGTGGCCGGTGCCAGCGTCACCTTCGAGCCCGGTGCCCGGACGGCATGGCACACCCATCCGCTCGGACAGACATTGATCGTCACCGCGGGCTCTGGCCGGGCCCAGCGCGAGGGAGGTCCGATTGAGGAAATCCATCCCGGTGACGTGGTCTGGTTTCCACCCGGTGAAAAACACTGGCACGGCGCTTCGCCCAGTACGGCCATGACACACATCGCCGTTCAAGAAGCACTCGACGGCGAGGTCGTGGACTGGCTGGAACACGTCAGCGACGAACAATACGAAGCAAGCCAGTGACCTCGAATAATATCATAGAACCACGGATGAACGCGGATGAACACTGATGGAAGATGCGGCGAATCCGGCGAATAAGAATTTCTTATCTGTGTCCATCCGTGTCCATCCGCGATTCGGATTGTTTCCCCAGCCGTCTTGCTCAAATCGCGCCATGCGCAGACACAATCCAGGAAACTTTGTTTCGCCGCGAGGCGGGATGATGTGATTTGTTCCCGCTCGAGAATGACACATTCAGCCAAACCCTTCGACCATCCGCGCATCAAAGTGGTGGGTAGTTTCCACGAACTGCTCACCACACCTTTCGCTAACGGAGTGAACGCCCTCTGCTGGCCACGGGTGCTCACCGGAAATTTCGCGGAAGTGGTAGAACTCTTGGGAACCGGCGAAGGGATCGTTTCCCTAGATGAGAAATTGCTCCGGAACCTGCCGTTGAGCGAGGCCGGACGGCTGGCGGTCGAGGTGATGTTGGAAGACCAACGCTTGCTGCGAGAGCAGGACCTCGATCCGGAGATCAACTGCATCCACGGCTACCCCCGCGAAGAAACTCCGGGTCCCGTGGCCACCGATGTCATGTCCTTCCACGTCGACAGCGCCACCGCCGAGGCCGATACTTGGCTCTGCACCTATCACGGTGCACCGAGCGAGGGATTGCCCAACGAGGAGGCGTGCATGAGGACCGAAATTCCCGAAACCCGCGCCGAACTGCAGCGACTTTACGGCGGCCGGGATGACGAAGACTTCCGCGACTACCTGGCGGAAAACTGTTATGACCTGCATTACGCTCCCCTGCCCCACGCAAAACCCTATTCCTTCGGTGTGGGAAATCTCTGGCGCATCGCCACCGATTGGCCCGGCAGCCCGGTGCCGCCGTGTATCCATCGTGCTCCGGAAACGCGGTCCGGCGATGCGGTGAGACTGCTGCTGATCAGTTGAGCAAAGACAGACAATTTACTTTCCAGCGCGTGAGTCACCTGACATAGTAGCATCCTTCCTCTATTCTTTCCGCTTACTGAAACTGCGAAGGTCTTGAGCCAGCGGAGCAGCAGCTTGCACTTTGGTTGCTACGAAAGTTTTGTCCTTTTTATGATACTCGATTCCAATCCCTACTAAGTAGGGCCGACCGACGAGCCTCTCTCTCATATCAATTTCGACTCTCCAGACTCCTCCTCCACTCATCCCATAAGGCGGTGGAACATAAAAATCCCCTCCTCCGGGAGCAGGAACCTTCTCGTATGGAAATTCAATTGAAAAATGATGGTTTGGCGTTTTGTCCACCCCGTTGACAGAATCAACGATGCCGATCTCACCTGTTATTAATGCTGTCGCTCTAGACGGCAGGCCTAAAGCTGGAGGGCGCCGGCGATTTCTCGAAGCCGGATATCCAGCAATTAGATAGTGTATGCCGGGTGTGCGCGGCATAGTCGTCCTAACATCTTCAGGACTACAAAACAAATGCCTTTTCTGAAGATCTTCAGCGCAATTTTCATCCAGGGCAATGACCGCTATATCAAGATCTGGTGACTTTCCGGGCGAGTATTCCCATGCGATCCTACATTCGGTCAGCGCATGCGGCTTGTTCTCACCATAGACAAACAGCGGAAGCGGCTTCCCATTTTGAAAGCAGCAATGGGTCGCGGTAATCAGGAAAAAAAAGCCATTATCCTGAAACGGCACAGCCGAAGACGCCAAAAAGGGGCGACCTCGCTGATCAAACGAATACAGCGGAATAACTCGCCGATATACAGTTTCTATAAAAAGTTTAATTGGAATCCACAGCATTATTTAATTCCTTATCAAGATTCAAAAAAATAAGCACTATCGCTCAAACACAAGGCACGCATGATCCCAGCAATCAGTTATTTGCAATCTCTATTAGCTTGAGGAACTCTAGGAGGTATTGACAGGATTCAAATTTATACCGCGCGTCCACCTAATCCAAAATTTGCCCTAGAATCTCCTCTACCGCAGCCAATCTCCCAGTCCCTTCATATCCACACGCCAGATCCCCCTCCGCCGGCCCGACAAAGCGGCAGCCGTCTTCCTTCAGCCGCTCGACATTCCGCTGGTTCGCGGGGTGGAGCCACATTTTCCCGTTCATCGCCGGGGCGATGAGGACGGGGGTGGTCCGTGGGAGAGCCATGTAGATCGAGGACAGCGGGTCAGGTGAAAGGCCATTGGCGAATTGGCCGATGATGTTGGCGCTGGCGGGGGCGACGATGAACAAGTCCGCTTGGTCGGCGAGTTCGATGTGGCCGGGTTTCCACGATTGTTTCTCGTCCTCCAGCGAAACGAGCACCGGTTGTCTCGTTAGCGTCTGGAGTGTGAGCGGGGTGATGAATTCCGTGGCGGCGCGGGTCATGACGACGTGGACTTCGTGGCCTTGTTTGACCAATTGCGACGCGAGGTCGGCTGCCTTGTAGGCGGCGATGGAGCCGGAGATGCCGAGGACGATGTTCATGAAAATTTCCGCACCGGAAGAGGCGCTGGGTTTGGACTTACTACGAGATCACCGGTTTGTCACGGGTTGGGGTGTTTCTCCAGCGGATTTGCGGTTGTCTGGCGGTTTGCGGGAGTATTGATTGGAATCAATCCGGGAGGTTTTAACGCCCTCCCCGGCCTTTTCCCTCACCATGAACCTCTCCTCCACCTTCCGTGCGACTTTTGCGATTCTCGTAGCTTCCGGATTGCAGGCCGGGGCGGCGCTGGAAAACCGGGTGGAGTCGCTCGGGCCATTGAAGCGCTATGATCCCTACGCGGACTCCCCTCAGTTTCTCGTGAAAACCCATGGCAATCCCAGACTCGGATTATTGTCGGCAGCCGGGGATCGGCTCCAGCGGGTATCCGATAGAAACTGGTATCTGGAGTTGAACGGTTGTATGGCCCGGATGGAACCGGACTACAAAACCGGCGAGGTGGTGCTCAAGGAGGTCATCGACATCTCCCGGCAATGGTGCGTCTCTTCGGACGGCAAACTGATCTTCGGCAGCCGGTCGTCGGAGAAACATGGACAGATCAACGAGTGCTTTGATCTCGCAACCGGTGAGTCGAAATGGACCTTCGAGAAAACCCTGAATGCCATGGCGACCTGCTTCACTCCCGATGGAAGCCAGGTCGCGATCCTTCACAAGTCGCCCAATCCCCAGCCGAAGATCCCACCGGGCACTCGCCCTGAATCGCTGAATTTTGACAGTATCCGGAAAATGACTCCGCCGGTATCCGCAGAGGTGTCATGGTATGATGCGAAATCCGGCGAACTGGCGCGGCGCGTCGTCATTCCGGGAAGTTCGGGCGGTTCCAGCGGCGCGTTTCTGGCATTTTCAGGCGATCGGCTCTATGTGGCACGGCCCGGTGATGATACCGGCGGAGAATGTTTCGTCATCAAAGTCGGAGCCACCGAACCTGAAAAAATCGAGGTCGAAGCACTCGGCGGCGAAGAGGAGACCCGCGTGGCGGTTGGCGGCCTCCACGGCGAGTTCGTGACGTTCTACAGCGACAACAACGTGGTGCTCTTCCGTCAGGAAGCGGACGGCGCTCTAACTAAATTGGACGAACTGGAGCTTGAAGGAACTTCTGAGGGAAATTCCTACGATTGGTCCGCGCGGTTCACACCGGACGGAACCCAGCTGGTGATCTCCAGTTGTTGGAAGGCGATTTTCATTCCCACCGGCGGATCGGCGGGAGCGGAGCACAAGGAGTTTCTCCAGAGCTCGCATCTATCGGATTTCTCGGAGGACGGAAAATTTTTCGTCTCGTTCAACGACGGCGGCGGAAAGGTGCGCAATGCCACGTCCTGGGAAGTGGTGGAGAGTTTCGATTCCAAAATCCATCCGCCGCACTGCTGCCCGATCACCGAGGCCGGATTCTCGATGAGCGGGAACTACATCGTGTCCTGCGACGAGGTGCGGCTGTTGTTGTGGTCGAAGGACGGCGTGGAATTGGCCGAGCTCTATTCCGCCAGGACCGATGCCAACCAAGCCGTCCGGATGCAGTCACCGGTCATTCTGGAGGACCAGGGAAAAATTTACGCTGCCGACGGATACGACTTCCTCGTGTGGGATCTGGAAGCGCTTCACAAAAGACTTTCGCGCAAGCCCGATAACATTCCCCGGGTGAAGGGCGAGGTTGTGTTCAGGGATCGCAAGCAGGAAAACAAATCTCCGGAGCTAATGAACATCCGCATCGATGCGAAGGGTGAAAACATCATCACCGCCACGCGGAGCGTCGTGCGCTACCGGCCGCTGGAGGCATCCGCTCCCATCGTGGTGCCCGTGCCGAAGGATGATATTTTCATGAACCCGCGCTCCTTTATGGCGGGAACCAGTGACTCTTCGGTCATTGTCTGTGTCGGGTATGACAGCTTCCGCCTGGATCTGGCAGGCAAGGAGCAGCCGGTGACGCTCGGCCGAAGCATCATCGCGTCCGGCTTCACAGACAGCCTGGTGTTCAGTGTCAACGCCGGCGCGAGAGGCGGCGTGTTCCAATCCTATCCGCCCGGAAATCCCAAGGAAACCACCGATATCGTTTCGCTGTCGGACAATTGGTATCTCCGTCCCGAGAATGCCATGCTGAGTCCTGACCGCCGGTGGATCGTCCTCATCCCCGGCATCCTGAACAACAAGGGCTCGACTCTCGCCGTCATCGATGTTGCGAAGCGGCAGATGATTCACTCCCAGCCACTGAGCTGGAGGGCCACCTCGCTTTCCCTTTCGGAAGATGGCAAACGTCTGCTGGTGGGATCGGCGAACCGCGCCGTTTACGAATTCGACTTTCAGAAGATGACTGAAAGCAAATAACGGTCCGGGCGCATCTAACGAAGCATGCCGACAGCCTTCCGCGTGGCGGTGGCGAGGGCTTCGACATCGCTTTGGGAATTATAAAGGGCGAACGATGCCCTAACGGTGCCGGTGATGCCGAAGCGGGCCATCAGCGGCTGGCAGCAGTGGTGTCCGGTTCTGACAGCCACACCCATTTGATCAAGCAGCGTGCCGAGGTCGTAGTGGTGGACACCTTCGACATTGAAGGAAAGCGCGCCCGCCCGATCATCGGGGCCGTAGAAACGAATGCCGGGAATGTCGAACAGCGCCTCGGCAGCGGAGCGGATGATTTCGCGCTCGTGCTTCTGGATGGCAGCCAGTCCGATGCCGTTCACGAAGTCGAGCGCGGCGGCCAGGGCGATCGCACCTTCGATGTTAGGAGTGCCGGCCTCGTATTTGAAGGGCAGCTCGTTGTAGGTGGTTTTTTCAAAAGTCACCTCCTTGATCATCTCGCCACCGCCGCGCCAGGGCGGGAGGGAATTCAAAACATCGGCGCGGCCCCACAGGACGCCGATGCCGGTCGGGGCGTACACCTTGTGGCCTGATAGGGCGAGGAAATCGATGCCGAGCGCCTGCACGTCGATCCGCATGTGGGCGGTGGCCTGGGCGGCGTCGATCATGACGAGCGCTCCGACGCTTTTCGCGGCTTTCGTCATTTCCGCGATGGGATTGACGGTGCCGAACGAGTTGGAGATCCACGTCACCGAGAGGATTTTCGTCCGCTCGTTGAGCAGGGAAAGGAAGGCTGTCTGGTCGAGCGTGCCGGTTTCATCGCACGGGATGATTTTCAGGATCGCGCCGGTGCGCTCGCAGAGCATTTGCCACGGGACGATGTTCGAGTGGTGCTCCAGCGTGGAAATGAGGATTTCGTCGCCGGGTTGGATCCGGCCGGAAAGCGAAAGGATGTTGGCGACGAGGTTGATGCCGTCCGTAGTGCCGGCGGTGAAAATCACCTCGTCGGACGTTGCCGCATTGAGGTGGTCGGCGACGGTTTGGCGGGCTTTTTCAAATTTCTCCGTCGCGAGCCGCGCCAGATGGTGGGTGCCGCGGTGGATGTTGGAATTGATGGCCTCGTAGTAATGCCGGGACGCGAGCAGGACCGCCATCGGCTTCTGCGTTGTGGCGGCATTGTCCAGATAAACAAGCGGGCGGCCTTGGATCATCTGATCCAGGATCGGAAATTCGGCAATCAGCGCTTCGTGGGAAAACATAGAGAAAAATGACCGGAACCGGAGCCCCGCGCGAAGGTGGGACATGTCCGGCATTGCCGCAACGTCAGAATTCCCCGGTAAAAACATCTGCCCTTGCGGTCAGGGGGTTGCGAGGCTTGAATCCCGCCCCCACAAGCATGTACCTGCTGAAAAAAGCCATCCAGCTCCGCGAGAATTCCCATCCGGACCACGAAAAACCGTTTCTCGAACACCTGGAGGACTTGCGGACGATGATCACCCGGATCGTGATCACACTGGTGATCGCGATGCTGGCCTGCTTCGTCTTCAACAAGAAGATCATGGATTTCTTCCGGCTACCGGTGGACCAGGTCCTCATCACCCAAATCCAGGCGACGCTGCCCAAGGATGCGCCACGCCCCCTGACGGTGGATCTCTGGGGCGAGGCCCGCAAGGTGGAACATGCGGCGATGAACCTGGTGCCGGAGCAGCGCGAGGTTTTCTATCAAACCATCGGCAACAACACGCTCGTTTTCCACGCGAAGTCCATCGGCGTGTTGAGGGCGGCGACGGTATTACCGGAAGCGAAGCGTGAAAAGTTCGTTGATTCCCTGGCGGAAACCCCGGAGTTCAAACAACAGGTTAAGGCGCTGCTCAAATCGAAACCTAACACGGACAGCGACGCCCAAGGCAATCTCAAGATGATGTCCGCCCTCAAGCCGACCGAGGGATTCATGCTGTCGATGAAGCTGTCGTTCGTCGCCGGCATCGTCGTGTCGTTTCCGCTGCTGCTGTTGTTCGTCCTGCAATTCGTCCTGCCGGGCATGCACAGCCATGAGAAGCGCGTCCTGTGGCCGGCCATGTCGATCGGTTTCGGACTCTTTCTCGCTGGCAGCGCGTTCGCCTACTATCTGGTGCTGCCGAAAACGCTGCTGTTTTTCTATCAGTGGAGCGGCGACATGGGCATCTCCAACGACTGGCGGATCGGCGAATACATTTCCTTCGCCACTCAATTCACGCTGTTGTTCGGCGCTTCGTTCGAACTTCCGGTGGTCGTGATGGTGTTCGTGAAATTGGGGCTGCTCAGCTACGAAACGATGTCCAAGACGCGTTCCTATGCAATTGTCGCCATCTTCATCGCCGCCGCCGTGCTCACGCCGACACCGGACATCCCGACGATGCTGCTGATGGCCGCGCCGATGATCGTCCTCTACGAAATCTGCATCTGGCTCGCCTTTTTCGACCGCAAGAAAGCCAGGATCCGCGAAGAACAGGAAGCCCGTGAAAGCGCCGAGCGAATGCTGCTCAACGAGGAAAGACGTCGTGCGGCCGCCGAAATAAACGATCCCCATGACGCGGGATGGCATGACGATGACCATCATCACATCGAAGAATCCGGTGACGACGGGTGGCATGATGATGAATATCCTCCGAAGGATCCTCCTGTTAGCGACGAACTGCCGAAACTCGAGGACGAGAAACCCCACGACATCCCGGAGGACGAGGAGCGCCGCCGCATGGACCCGTGACCCCATTTTCCTGATTGCCCGATGACCCAATCCCAGCCTGACAAAGACCTCAGCGCCCGCTCGCCATTCGCCGGTTGCGCCATCCTCATCGCCGCGATGGTGGTAATGACTTTCCTCATCGGCTTCTCTGTCCTAACGCTTTTCAGGCAGTTCAATGAGATCGCGAAATTCACCGGAGAAAAACCGGTGACGATCGAGGTCACGCCGCTGGAAAACAAGGAGCCGGAACTCAACAATCTCGCCGAACGGGTCGAGACATTCCGCCAGGGACTTGCCGGGGATTACATCTCCACGTTGTCCCTATCAGCCGATGACGTGAACCTCGCGATCGCCAGCTACGACGCATTCAAGGAACTCCGTGGAACCTTCCGCGTCACCGGTATCGAGGGAGACCAGTTGCGCATCGCGATTTCATTTCCTCTCAACGGCCGTCCCCGGCTCACCAAGGAAGGCGAGAAGGGCTGGATCGCATCCGACTCGCGCTATCTGAACGCCACCATGATCGCCAGTCCGCGGTTTTACAAAGACGAGGTGCTGCTCGCCATCGACAGGATCGAGGTTCCCGGCGTGACGGTGCCTCAGGAATTCATCGACCAGATGTCGCCCTATCGAATCACCGAACGCTACCTAACCGACAAGGAGATCGGTCCGGCGATGAAGAAGTTCACCCGCCTTGAGATTTCCGACGGCAAGATCGTCATTACCCGAAATCCCAAGGAAACCCCTGTCGATTCGATCACCGACAAGGAGGTGGACGCTGGGGCGACCCGGCTTTTCACCACCATTGGCATCGCCGCCTGTGCGTTTCTCGGTTTCGCCGGGATCATTGTTCTCCTCGGAGTCCGTGCGAAGGCCCGCAAGGCCCGGAATTCCTAGATTTTTCGAAACAAAGGGCTATTCTCACGCCGTTCTACACAGGTCCTATGAAAATCTCCCACACCCGCACCGCCATCATTGGCTTGGCCTTGGCAACATGGCTTCCGGCGCAAACAGCCACGTCCGCCGAAGCCGTCGCTCCTCCAGCGGCACCCGCCACCCCAGCCAAGGATCCCGTTCTGGAAGCAAAATCCAAGGAACAGGAAGCCCTTGCCACCGACAACAAGCTCGAAGCCGAGCGCCTCGTCCAGGCCACCAACGCCATGCGGTCCGAGGTCACCCGCCTGAAACTGGAGCGTGAACTTCTGACCGAAAAACTCGCGCTGGAGTCGGCCAAGCGCCAGTCCGCCCTACAGGACGAACTCGCCAAGCTGGAAGCCGAGAAGGAAAGACTCACCGAGGAAAGCGAACTTTCCAAAATCAAGGCGGAGAAACTTACCAACGATCTCAAGACCGCCCAGACCGAGGCAGCCCTTGAAATTACCCGGCTCCAAGGCGACATCGCCCGCATCGAGACCACCGACAAGCGCTCGAAATTCGCGGATGCCAAACCGGTTTTCTTGAAAAACCCGCTCAAGGAAAACGGCATGCTGGTCATTTCCGACCGCCGGATTCCGCTCAACGGACTCATCACCGCGAACACCGCGGACTTCATTTCCAACCGCATCCAATACTGGAATAACAAGGACCGCGAGCTGCCCATCTTCATCGTCATCGACGCCAGCCCCGGCGGCTCCGTCATGGCGGGCTATCGCATCCTCAAGGCCATGGAATCCAGCGACGCTCCGGTTCATGTCGTGGTGAAATCCTTCGCCGCTTCGATGGCCGCCGCCATCACCACGCTCGCCAAGGAATCCTACGCCTATCCGAATGCGGTGATCCTCCATCACCAGATCAGCTCCGTCGTCATGGGCCAGCTCAACCTCACAGAACAACGCGAGTTCCACGAGGAAAGCGAACGCTGGTGGCAGCGGTTAGGCACGCCGGTCGCCACGAAAATGGGAATCACTCCCGACGAGTTCATCAAGAAAATGTATGCCCATTCGTCCAACGGCGACTGGAGTGAATTCGGAGAGCAGGCGAAGGAGTTGAAATGGGTCGATCATGTCGTCACCGGCATCGACGAAACCTCGTTCACCAGGGATCCGGACGCCGTGGATCCCTCAGCCGCCGCGAAACAAGCCGCTCAAACCGAAGAGATCGATTCGTCCGGCAAGCCATTCGTCTGGTTGCCGCATTTGAATTCAAAGGACGTCTATTTCATCAACAACCCGGACGGCTACTACCGGACGCGCTGATCGGAATGTTAGAAGACGATTTCACCTACGTGATTCGCAAAGCCTTCAAAGGCCTCGCCCTGGCACCGGGCGAGGCCGCTTTGCGTGCGGGACTTCCCGAAAGCGAGGTGATGTCGTTCTCGCGCGGGAATTTCTCGCAGGAAACCGCCCGTCGTCTTGCGCCGGTGTTGGGACTTAATCCCGAGGCGCTCGCGAAGCACGACCATTACCTTCCCAAGCCCATCAACATGCCGGAAATCCACCGGCTCGACTTGCCGTTCCGTGAGGAGCGGGTGAACGCCTGGCTCGTCCGGACCAATGACCAGACGATTCTGTTCGATACCGGCTACGAACCCGAATCCTGCGTGTGGGCCCTCGACTCAATCAGCGCTCCCGTTCTCGATCAGATTTTCATCACCCACGGGCACCGGGATCATATCGGCGGAATTCAATCATTCATCAAACGGGGAAATATTCCTTACGGATCAAAGATCGATGGTTCCTGGCCCATGAGTCCTGGCGAGTCGATCCGCTGCGGATCGCTCGTCATCCGCGCGTGCGATCTATCCGGCCATTTCACGCCGACGCTCGGTTTTCATATCGTTGGACTGGCATCTCCCGTCCTCGTCACCGGCGACGCCCTCTTCGCCGGCTCCATGGGTGGGTGTGAAACGCCCGCTCTCTATCAGCATGCGTTGCACCGGCTGCACGAAGTCCTCTCTCCCCTGCCGGATGAAACGGTTCTACTACCCGGCCACGGCCCCGCCACGACTCTTGGTGAGGAACGGAAAAGTAACCCGTTCCTATAAGGGGCGTGGACGTCTCGTCCGCGAAGCCAATGGGAGGCGAAAGGAAAAGCGCGAAGCTCCAGACTTGCTCCTCTCATTGGCAGGTGGACGAGGCGTCCACCCTCCCTATTTCCGGTCCAGATATTTCCGAGAACCCAGCACATACTTATCCGCCCAGCTTCGGATCTTCAACTGCTCGTCCAGCGGAAGCGTCCGCACCACTTTTCCCGGCGAACCCAGAACCAGCGAGCCCGGTGGAATGATTGTCCCACCCGTCACCAACGCGCCGGCTCCGATGATCGAGCGTTCGCCGATCACCGCACCGTCGAGAATGATCGCTCCCATGCCAACGAGCACCTCGTCCTTCACCGTGCACGCATGAAGAATCGCCGAGTGCCCCACGGTCACTAATTCGCCGACATAACAGCCGTAGTCGTCCGCCAAATGGATCACCACGTTATCCTGCACGTTCGACCGCGCACCGATCACGATTTCATTGATGTCTCCGCGCAGCGTCGCTTGATACCAGACGCTCGTCTCCTCGTGCAGAGTCACTCGCCCGATCACATCCGCACTCGCGGCGATGAACGCGCTTTCATGAATCGTCGGAGAAATGCCGGCAAAGGTCTCAATAGCCATGCCGGAGATTAATTCACTTCACCCTGATCATTCACTCCAAAAAATCCGGACTTATCCTAGACAAAGGACCGCCCGCTGGACACAAGCGGGTGCCATGAAAAAGACATTTCCCCTCACCTCGCCGAGCCACCAGCCGGCGCGCGTCGTCGAGCAGATCAAAAGCGACGTCCGGAAATACGTGAAGCGCGAACGGAAAAAAGCCCTGCCCGAAGGCGTCGATTTCTGGGATTTCAACTGCAAGGTCGGCCAAGGCGAAGCAACTCCGGAAACGAAGCATCTCGAGGAAATCGTCCCTGCGATCGATCAAGCGGCCGCAAGCCAGTGCTCCTCGGTTTACATCGAGATCCTGGCGACACCCGGACACCGGACGAGCAAGGGCGGAGCCTGAGTTTCCGGCATCCCGAGCCACAGGCTTGGAAATCAGGGCTGCCCGACCAGACCGACGCTCACCAGGAATGGGGTCGTTGCCTGAGTCTTGAGTTTTTCGGACAGGTCCTCGGTGAAATCCTCCAAAAACGTTCCATCAAGAACCGAGCCGGCGGAGGATGAGCCGCCGCTATTACCCAGAGGATGAGTGCCGATCAAGCCTCCACTGTGCCAGCCCCAGGAGCTGTCTTTCGCAGGATATTCTCCCGACACGATATGGACGACGAGGATGACTCCTGTGAGATCAGCCTCACGAACCGCCTCGACATGAAGTCCCCGCACGCCCGGGCATTCGTGGGTCGCAAACCATCTCAGCAGCCCGGGAATCGTATCCGCCGCGAATGCTGATCCTTCCAACCCGTGGATTCGATCCGTTAATTTGCCGCCGACCGGCTTTCCCGCAGGTCCGACCTCGATGCCGGTGATTTTGAGGGCGTCCGTTTCATCCAACTTCGGGCCCGGTCCGGGTGGAAACGGCAGGGTTTTCGTCCCGTGAGCGCCGCTCCATTGATTGGCTGCGGTGAAGCGCTCCATGTCGCGCTGGCGGCGGCCCGCCTTGGCGGAGAAGGCATATACGGAAGGTGCGATGCAGTTCAACGACCACAACGCGAAGTCACAGATCCGCGGATTTTCGTAACTGAAATCACCAATGGATCCGCTCGACCCGTATCGGGCGGCGGGATCCTCCAGCGCATGAGCCAGCAACCTGATGGCAATCTCGTCGGCTTCCGCAGAAGGAGCCCTCGTTTTGATCACGGGGTTCCACGACGGCACCGGCTTCAGCCCCATGCCTTCGCCGAGTTCCCGGACGATTTCAAACCGATCCGAATCGGAGCGCTGGTCCCAATTCTCCACCAATCCCCGCATCGCGACGTCGTCCCTGCTGGCGATCAGCAATTTCACCATGATTTCAAAATCGCCGGAGTCGCCATCGCGTCGGGTCAGGGGGAATCGTTGCCACTCCCGGATCACGAACGGCAGCGCGGCCGGGTGATTCTGATTGAACAACTGGACTGCGGCGGAGAGGCGTGTGCCCAGCGACAGGTTTCCGTTGAGCCATTTGAGAAGCTGCCCGCTGGCCGCCGGTGAACCGAGGGCTCCCAAGGGCTCGATGAACTCATCAATCAGGTTCTCCTTCGTCGCATTGGCAGCCCCGCGAAGGACCGTACTTTCCACCGCATCCGGGGCCACTGTCCTCAGTTTCGCCAACAAGGACCTCGGTGATTTTTCTCCGGATGAGATCGCGTCCACCAGTGATCCGATCCCGCCCTTCTGTTGGAATTTCGCCCACCATTGTCTGGGGAGTTTTTGCTTCGCCGCCACTTCCTCCTCGCGGGGCATGTGATCGGAAGTCCGTGTCCATTGCTGGAATGATTCCCCGGTGATCCTTTCCAGAATCCGCATCGCACACTCCCCGATGGTCAACACATCATGAGAAAACCGGAAATCACGCGCATATCCGACTGAGCGAGAAAAACGTTCATCGCCGATGGCTTCGATCAATTGGGGCACGGCGTTGTATCCGATCTTGAGCAGTTGATGGGCGGGAGAAACACCATCACGGCCCCTAAAGCCGTCGAAAATATCACACCCTCCAGGCTGCATGTCTTGATGACCGTTCTGATCACGCAGCCGATAGATCCATTCCGCGATCCGCTGTTCCTCGGGCAGTTTCGACAACGCCTCGTCCGAGATCAACGGATGTTCCTGATCTTCGACGACCATTCTTTCCAACAGAGCCACCGTTTGAATCGCCCGATCATGATAGGGACTGGCCGGATAGTTTTTCACGATCCTGTGGAAGGATTCCAGAAGTTCGGCGCGAGGAACCAGCGGGGCTCCCGGTCCGTCTTCGAAGTTGTCTCCAAACTGGATCATCGCGGTCCAGATCGCCGCCTCGCCTAACTGAATTTCGAGAACCTGCCGCATGCCGGGAACCGACCCCGTATTTCCACCGGTCGAACGGGCGTCAAACGGCAGGCGACTCGCGGCATCAAACAATTCCCCGGCAATTTCATTCTCGCCCTTCCGCCAACACACATAGCCGGTGAAGAACACCGCGGCGGCGGGACCGAGTCTCAATCCAAAATGTCCATATCCGCGCTTCGGCGGATTCTTCAATTCCTCGAGGTCCTGGCGCGCCTTGTCGATGAACGACCGTTCCTCGAAACCCACCCATTTCAAATCGCTCCGCTTCATTTCGTTTCTCTTGAAAAATTGGCGGGTCAGGTCCGGCCTCAGCACCCGGAAATGGTCATCCGCATCTTCAATCACGAAACCATCCGTCGTGGCCACATGGAGGGGCTCGGAAGCATCGTCCCCGGCTCTGCCCAGCGACACCTGCACCCATTTTGCCTCCTTCACATCCGGATACCCAAGACTAGAAAACCACTCGAAACACGTCCGGGCCTCGTCGCTGACCTGCCCTGCGGCAGGCAACCGGACCACAGTCAGGAAAAACACCAAAACGATCCAAGGGACATTCACGAAACATCCCTACCTCGGACGGGAGCAGCGGCCAACATGATAAAACAGCCACCGTTCGGGCGGAAAATGGAAATCTTGGCGACGCCCGAAGATGTGATCCACTACACAAACGGGGGATGACGTAACCCGGATTTCCTCTTCACGAACCGCCCGGGGGCCGCTAGAAAGCATGCACGATGCTTGAAAACCCACGCCCACCCGGAAAATTGATGGCCGCCAACCGCGGTGAAATCGCCATCCGCATTTTCCGCGCCGCCAACGAACTCGGTCTCACGACCGTCTCGATTTTCGCCGAAGAAGACCGGTTTTCCATCCACCGCTTCAAGGCGGACGAGGCATATCAGCTCGATTCGTCGAAGGGACCGGTCGGGGCCTATCTCGATGTCGAGGGCATCGTAACTCTGGCGAAGCAGAAGGGCGTGACGATGATCCACCCCGGCTACGGATTTCTATCGGAAAACGCCGCGTTCGCGCGGGCCTGCGCGCGTGAGGGCATCGTCTTCATCGGCCCGTCGACGGATCTGTTGGAAAACATGGGTGACAAAACGGCGGCGCGGGCCCTGGCCCACAGCTTCAAGGTCCCCACCCTGCCAGGCACCGAAGAACCGATCACCGATCCGGATCAAGCGCTGACCGCCGCGCATGAAATCGGATTTCCACTCATCATCAAAGCCGCCTTCGGTGGAGGCGGCCGCGGGATGCGGGTGGTGGAAAAACCTTCGCAACTTGCCGGTCTGTTAGCCGAGGCGCAGAATGAGGCGCTCAACGCGTTCGGCAATGCCGCGGTTTTCCTGGAGCGCTACATTTCCCGCGCCAAGCACATCGAGGTGCAAATTCTCGGCGACCAGCATGGCAATGTCGTCCATCTCCACGAACGCGATTGTTCGGTGCAGCGGCGCTATCAGAAAGTTGTTGAGGTCGCCCCGGCGGTAAACTTGGATCCGAAGGTGAGAAAAGAGCTTTGCGATGCCGCCGTCGCACTAGCGAAAGGCATCGGCTACGACAACGCGGGCACCGTCGAGTTCCTCTACGACATGGACAAGAACGACTGGTTCTTCATCGAGATGAACCCGCGGATCCAGGTGGAGCACACGGTGACCGAGTGCGTTACCGGCATTGATTTAGTTAGGTCGCAGATCCTCGTTTCCGCAGGCCACACGCTTTTCGGCAAGGAAATCGCGCTGCCTCCGCAGGACCAGATCCCGTGCAACGGTTTCGCGATCCAGTGCCGCGTCACCACCGAGGATCCGGAGAAAAATTTCTCACCCGACTACGGCCGGATCCTCAACTACCGCTCCGCCGCCGGCTTCGGCATCCGTTTGGACGCCGCTTCCGCCGACGCGGGATCGGTCATCACGCCGTATTACGATTCGATGCTCGTCAAGGTCACCGCGATGGGCCGCGACTTCCCGATGGCCTGCCAACGCATGGACCGCGCGCTCCGCGAGTTCCGCATCCGCGGAGTGAAAACGAACATCCCGTTTCTCGAAAACGTCATCGCCGACGAGACCTTCCGCAGCGGCCAGGCCCACACCAAGCTGATCGACACCAAGACCGAGCTGTTCCAGTTCAAACGCCGCCGCGACCGGGCGACGCGCACGCTCTCCTATCTATCCGATGTCACGTTGAACGGAAATCCCACCGCCAAGGGCTGGAAACCGGAAGGCGTGATGCACAAGGCCGTGGTGCCGAGTTCCCTCCTCATCGAGAATCAGGCGAAGGTGCCTAAAGGCAGCCGCGATGTATTGCTGGAACTCGGACCCGAGAAATTCGCGCAATGGATTCTCGCCGAGGAACGCCTGCTCATCACCGACACCACCTTCCGCGACGCCCACCAGTCGTTGATCGCCACGCGGATGCGCAGCTTCGACATGTTGCGCGTCGCCGAGGCCGTTTCCCACCGCCTGCCGCAGCTTTTCTCGCTGGAAATGTGGGGCGGTGCGACCTTCGACACGGCGATGCGTTTCCTCTGCGAATGCCCGTGGGAACGCCTGCGCCGCTTGCGCGAAAAAGTCCCCAACATCTGTTTCCAGATGCTCTTCCGCGGGTCCAATGCCGTCGGCTATTCGAACTATCCGGACAATGTCGTCGCCGGTTTCGTAAAACACGCGGCGGATTCCGGCATGGATATTTTCCGGATTTTCGATTCGCTCAACTACCTGCCTAACATGACCGTCGCGATGGAAGCCGTCCGCGACCACGGCAAGGCGATCTGCGAAGCGGCGATCTGTTATACCGGCGACATCACCGACAGCCGGCGCGACAAGTATTCGCTGAAATACTACGTCGAGAAGGCGAAGGAGGTCGAACGGATGGGAGCCCACATGCTTTGCATCAAGGACATGGCCGGACTTTGCAAACCGCATGCTGCTTACAAGCTGGTCACCGCGCTGAAGGAGGAAATCGGCATTCCCGTGCATTTCCACACCCACGACACTTCGGGCATCAACGCGGCTTCCGTGCTCGCCGCTTCCAAGGCCGGAGTGGACATCGTCGATCTCGCGATCTCCTCGATGTCCGGCTCCACATCGCAGCCGAATCTCAACTCGGTCTCCGCCGCGCTCGCCAGCACCGGTCGCGATCCGGGACTGGATTTCAATTCCCTCAACGAGTTTTCCGATTACTGGGAGCAGGTGCTCGCGTTCTATCAGCCGTTCGATTCCGCCCCACGGTCCGGCACGGCTGAGGTTTACGAACACGAGATGCCCGGTGGGCAATACACCAATCTCCGCGAGCAGGCGAACGCGATGGGTCTCGGCCACCGCTGGCGCGAAATCGCCCGCACCTACGCCGATGTGAACCAGCTCTTCGGCGACATCGTGAAGGTCACGCCATCGTCCAAAGTCGTCGGCGACATGTGCATGTTCCTCGTCACCCGCAACATCAAGGCAGCGGACGTGACGAAGATCAAACCCGGCACCGTCGACTTCCCGGAAAGCGTGATCGACATGCTCGCCGGCGGCCTCGGTCAACCCGACGGCGGCTGGCCGGTCGAAGTCCAGAAGGTGGTGTTAGGAAACCGCAAGCCGACGACCAAGCGCCCCGGCGAACTCGCGGAACCGATCGATCTGGAAGCCACCCGCGCCGAGCTTGCCACCAAACTCGGCCGACCTATCAGCGACGACGACCTCTACTCGCACTTGATGTATCCGCAGGTCTTCGCCGACTTCATGGCGTTCCGCGCGAAATACGACGACCTCAGCAGCCTGCCGACTCCCGCGTTTTTCTACGGACTCCACATCGGTGAGGAGATCGAGATCGAGATCGACACCGGCAAGATTCTCATCATCAAACTCATCTCCATCGGCGAGGCCGACTCCGCGGGACGGCGGGCGCTGTTCTACGAACTCAACGGCATGCCGCGTGAATCAATCGTCGCGGACAATTCCCTCAAGTCCGTCTCCATCGCCTCGCGGGTGAAAGGCGAACCTAACAACCCAGCCCACGCCTGCGCCCCGATGCCCGGCATGGTCACCGAAGTCGCCGTTTCCCCCGGACAGGAGGTCAAGGCGGGCGACAAGCTCGTCACCCTCGAAGCTATGAAAATGCTCACCACCGTCAGCGCCGGAGCCGACGGGGTCATTTCCGAGGTCCTCGTGAAAAAAGGCGACCAGGTGGACAGCGACGACCTGCTGGTGAAGCTGACGCCTGCCTGATTGGAACCAGTCAAGGGAGGGAAATATCGGGCTTTTCATTTCATCGGTTGCGGATATTGCATCCCGTGTCCAAGACTGTTCGCATGAAATTCCGCCCGATTTCCCCAGCCCGCTTTTCCCGCAGTTCCGCCATCCGCGCGTGGGCAGCCTTGTGTCCGGTCGCGGTCGGACTGATTTCAGGCTGCTCGTCGGTGAACCCAACGACTACGGTTCCAGTTTCATCGAAGCATCCGGTCAAGCACGGCGATTCCACATTTCCCCAGTTCATCGCCGATCCACTGGAGCCGGTGAACCGCGGGCTGTGGGGCGTGAACCACGGGATTCTCGTCGGATTCATGCAGCCGACCGGCAAAGTTTACCGGGCGATCGTCCCGACACCGGCGCGGAGGTCGATCAACAATTTCACCCGCAACATCACCTACCCGACCCGGCTGGTGAACAACGCGCTGCAGGGCCGCTGGTCCGGTGCCGGAGATGAATCACTGCGTTTCCTGTGCAACACGACCGCCGGCATCGGCGGCTTGTTCGATGTCGCGACGAAATGGAATATCCCGAAATCCGATGCCGATTTCGGCCAGACCTTCGTCCGCTGGGGTTGGAAACCGGGCACCTATCTGATGCTGCCGGTCCTCGGCCCGAGCGATGAAACGCATGCTCTCGGACTCGCCGCCGATGAGGCGTCCGAGCCTTGGAACTACGCCGAGCCTTACATTTACGCCTCCTACGGCACCTCCTACAACAAGCTGACCGACCAAACCGAGGACGCCGTTCAGTTCGTGCACACCGAAGCCGATCCTTATGTCGGTGTGAAAAACATCTGGACCTATGTTTCCAAAGACGGCCAGCCAAATTGGGACGCGCCGGGACCGAAAGATCCGGGAACGCTGCAAACTCTCGGCGTGGCGCTGATCAAGCCCACCGATCCGAATTTCCTGCAGAACAGCCGGGTCATGAGCGTGCGCATGTCCTCCACCGGACGGAAAATGAAGTTCAACTACTGGCTTCAGAAAACCCACGCCCCGCTCGTTTACATTTCTCCCGGTCAAGGTCTGCACCGCGAATCGAGCACAACCCTCGCCCTGGCGGAAATGATCTATCAGAGTGGCTACTCGGTGGTCACCACCACCGGCGTGTTCCATCCCGAGTTCATGGAGAACGCCTCCACCAGGGATCTTCCCGCCTATCCGCCGACCGATTGCCATGACCTGCTCACGGAGTTCACCGACTTCGATCGCGTGCTGGAGAAAAAGCATCCCGGATTGTTCGGCAAGCGCGCGCTTGTCGGATTCTCGATGGGAGGATTCCAAGCGCTCTATCTCGCCGCCCACGACAAAGAGGCGGCGCCCGACATGGTGCATTTCGACCGCTACGTCGCCATCGACACGCCGGTGGATCTGCGGGTCGGATACAAGTCCATCGACGCCTGTTATGACGCCACCGAAGCATGGCCCGCCGCCGAACGGCAGGAGAAGGTCAACAACGCGATTCACAAGGTGGCGAGTCTCGTCACCCTGCCGGCAGCCCCGACCGCCACGCCTCCGTTCAATGCGATCGAGTCAAAATTCCTGATCGGCATGTCATTCAAGCTGACCCTCCGCGACACCATCTTCAGCAGCCAGATGCGGCATGATATGGGCGTGCTCCAAACACCGCTTTCCAAATGGCGGCGGGATGCCAGCTATGACGAAATCCTGCGGTATTCGTTCGACGACTATTTCGTCCGCTTCGTCCTCCCCTACTACAAGGACAAAGGCGTCGGTGCCGAGGATTTCGCCCGCGAAGTGGATCTGCGCTCCTATCAGAACCGCCTTGGTGCGGATTCGAGAATCCGTGTCCTCGTCAACAAGAACGATTTCATTCTCCATCCCAACGACATTTCCTGGCTGAAATCCACGTTCCCGCAGTCGCGCCTGTCCATTTTTCCGAATGGTGGACACCTGGGAAACCTAACGACCGAGCCGGTCAAACAGAAGATCCTCGGTTCGTTGGACGGGTTGAAGTAAAAATCACCCGCACCTTGTGACGGACACGGGTGAGATCCGGGAAAATCTTCACCGACTGGATCAGCGACAAGTTTCTCGGCAATAAACAGCCTTGGAGTTTCTGAAATCCTTTTGAAATCAAAGGATTTCAGGCCTTTTGGCAGAGATTCTCCCGCTGATCCTCTTGAGACTTCCAAAAATCCCGCACCGCGCCTACTTTCCGCCCACCGATGACGAAATTGACGCTGTTTTTTGGTTTTCTGACCAGCATTTGCCTTTGGGCACAGGATGCTCCCGCGCCCGTGGCTCCGGTTGCGCCGGTCTCCACGGTCCCGCAAGTCGCACCGCCCGCAGCGGAACCGGAAATCCCCGATGACGGAATCCGGGTCGCGATCCTCGGCTACCACGATTTCGCGGAAGAACTTCCGGAGACGGCGATGCGGATCCACACGTCGAAATTCCGCAAGCAAATGGAAGCCATCCGCCAACTCGGGCTCAAGGTGATCACGCTCGATGAATTCACCGCGTGGAAGGAACAGGGAAAGGAAATCCCGCAGAAATGCATCTTGCTCACCTTCGACGATGGTTGGAAATCCGTTTACACCGACGCCTATCCGATTTTGAAGGAGTTCGGTTACCCCTTCACGCTTTATCTCTACAAGAACTACGTCGATGGCGGCGGCAAGGCACTGACGACTCCGATGATCGAGGAAATGGTCGCCCACGGCGCCACCATCGGCAGCCACTCGGTCAGCCATCCCTATCCGATCACGGTAAAGAGTTTCAGGAAAAAAGGTGAAAATGCCTACGACGCCTACCTTCGCAAGGAAATGGGCGAATCGAAACTTTTCCTGGAATCCAAGTTTCCGGCCAAGGTGACCAGCTACTCCTACCCCGGCGGATTTTACACCGAGGAAATGCTCAAGCTCAGCGACGAATTCGGCTACACCTATCTGTTCACGGTGGTCCCCGGCAAGATCAAGCGCTCCCTGCCTAATAAAACACTGCCGCGCTACATGATTCTTGGGAACTACGACAAGATCTTCGAGCTTGCCACCACCTTCCGCGAAAGCCAGGGACCGGGTGACACCGGCGGACAGCTCCCCGGACCGGCCGAGAAAACCGCCTACCCTGTGTCACCGGAAGCGGGGGCCATCATCAACTCACGCCTCCCCGAGATTTCCGCCGATCTCTCGACCCTCGAAAATTTCGATCCCGCCACCCTGTCGATGAAGGTTTCCGGATTCGGCGAGGTCCCCGCCATTTTTACGGTCGAAACGAAGAAATTTTCATGGCAGGTTAACCGCCGCCTGCGCCAACCGAGTTGCCAGGTCATGATCACATGGAAAGATAGCGCCGGCAAAGTGGTTGAAACGCCTCTCCGCTGGTCCTTCCAACTCGACCGCGAATCCGCCTACCTTCCCGACGGGGAATAATCCCTTCATTCCAGCAACTACTCCTATGTTCTCCTCACTCTCAGACAGTCTCGACAAAACGTTCCGCAACCTCCGCGGCGTCGGCCGCATTTCGGAAAAGAACATCGCCGACGCGCTCCGTGAAATCCGCATCGCGCTGCTTGAGGCCGATGTTGAATTCGGCGTCGCCAAGGACTTCATCGCCAAAGTGAAGGAAAAAGCCCTCGGCGAGGACGTGCTCAAGTCGATCAAGCCCGGTGAACAAATCGTCAAGATTTTCCACGACGAACTCGAAGCCTTGTTAGGCGGCGATCAGACACCGCTCGATCTCAACCCACCCGCCCGCATCCTCATCTGCGGACTTAACGGCGCGGGTAAAACCACCACTTCCGCCAAGCTCGCGAACCGTTTGAAAAAGGAAGGGCGTCGTCCGCTACTCATCGCCTGCGATCTCTATCGACCCGCCGCCATCGACCAGCTCGCCGTTCTCGCGAAGCAAATCGATGTCCCCTGCTACACGCCGGAAGCTTCCGAAACGGACGTGGTTAAAGTCGCCAAGGACGCACTCGTCTGGGCTGAGAAGCAACAAGGTACCGTCCTCATTTTCGACACAGCCGGCCGTCAGGAAATCGACGAAAAGCTCATCGCCGAACTCAAGCGCCTGCACGCTTTCGTCAACCCGAAGGAAACGTTGTTAGTCGCCGATTCCGCCACCGGACAACAGGCTGTCTCCGTCGCCCAACACTTCGACGAAGCGGTCGGCATCACCGGTATCATTCTCACCAAGCTCGACGGCGACGCGCGCGGCGGTGCCGCGCTTTCGATGCGCGCCATCACCGGCAAGCCGATCAAATACGCCGGTGAGGGCGAGAAGCTCGACCAGCTTTTCGAATTCCACCCGAGCCGCATGGCCGACCGCATTCTCGGCATGGGCGACATCGTCGGCATGGTCGAACAGGTCGCCGACAAGGTGAACGAGGCCGATGCCATGCGTTCGATGAAGCGCATGCAGGAAGGCAAATTCGATTTCACCGATTTTCTCGATCAGATGAAAATGATCCAGAACCTGGGCCCGCTCGAAGGTTTGTTAGGACTCATGCCCGGTTTTAGCAAGATCAAGAAACAGCTCCCCGCCGGAGCCTTCGACACTAAGAAAATCAAACGCACCGAAGCCATCGTCCTGTCCATGACGATGCTTGAACGCACCCGCCCCGAGATCATCAAAGGCTCCCGCCGCCAGCGCATCGCCGCCGGTTCCGGGACCAGCCTGTTGGAAGTCAATCAGCTCATCAAACAATTCGGCGAGATGCGCAAGATGATGAAATCCCCCACCAAAATGGGCAACATGATGAAACAGATGGGCGGCATGAGCGGGATGAAGGACATGATGAAAGGCCTCGGCGGCGGCAAATTCCCGTTCTAAGGAGTGGGGACCTTATTGTCCCCTCTTCCTGTTCGGCAAATTTCTGAAGAGACGACAATAAGGTCGTCACTCCCTATGGACCCTTATTACATCTGCGGCCCGACTGCCTCGGGAAAATCCGCGCTTGCTCTGGAAATGGCGCGGAAACTCAACGGCGAGATCGTCAACGCCGACGCATTCCAACTCTACCGCGGGCTGGAAATCGTCAGCGCCGCGCCTTCCGAAGAAGAACGCTCCGTAGTCCCCCATCATCTTTACGGTGTACTCGAACCCACCGAATCCGCCGACGCGCAGCTCTACGTAAAACTCGCGAAACCCGTCATCGAGGAAATTCAATCGCGCGGTAAAACTCCGATCATCACCGGCGGCTCAGGACTCTATCTGAAATTCCTCACCCATGGAGCCGCTCCTCTTCCCACCGGCGACGCGGCGCTGCGGGCCGAGATGGACGCGCGACCTCTCGAAGAACTCGTCGCCGAACTCGAATCGTTAGATCCGGTGGAGGCGTCGCGCACCGCCCTTCAAAACCGCCGCTTTGTTTCCCGCGCTTTGGAAATCTGCATTCTCAGCGGCCAAAAGGCATCCGATCTCCGCGATCAGTGGGAATCAAAAACCGCTGAAATCTCGTCACAACTCCAAGGCTTCGTCATCCAGCGCACCCGCGAGGATCTCCATGCCCGCATCGCCCTGCGCACCCGCGCAATGCTTGATGGCGGAGCGCTGGAAGAAGTCGCCGCGCTATCGAAGATTTCCAACAACTTCGAAAAGGCCATCGGCTTCCGCGAGATCCGTTCGCTGTTAGCCGGCGAAACCGACCGCGGCACCTGCGAGGAACTCATCAACGCCGCCACCCGCCAGTATGCGAAGCGCCAGGAAACCTGGTTCCGCCGGGAAAAGTGGCTGGAGCCCAAAGTAGTTCAGGACTTCAGTCCGCTCTGAATCTTCCAAAGAACGGACTGAAGTCCAATGCCTTTAAGGATTGGTGCGTTTCCAAGGTGTAAAACTGAGTTCAAGTGTCGAAAAAACAAGGAGGGGCGGACTCCGATCCGCCCAAGCCCATGAAATGACAATGTGAAGAGCGGATGCCACGAATCATTGCCTTTCCATGGGCACGGCGATTCGGAGATCTCCGCTCCTTGAAAAAGAGCATTTCACGGCGTTTCCCGTAAGACATCTCTTGTGAAGTTTCGAATCCTTAAAGGCATTGGACTTCAGTCCTCCACTACTTTTTGAATCAACCGCCGGTGGCGCTGCCGAGGAATTCCCACAACGCCTTCTGCACATTCTGAAATCCACGCGCCTGGGGCACGGCATACATCGGCGTCCATGGCAGCGGTGCTGATAGAAAATCCGCGGGAACGGGAATCATTTCGACACCCTCGCTCCGGCAGAGTTTCTCCACCCGCCGCAGGTGCCAGGCGGAGGAACAAACGCCGACACGTTTCCAAGAATTCGCGGCGATGAGTTCCTTGTAGGCTCGAATTTCCTCACCAGTGGTGCGCGGCTTTGATAGACGGGTGATCGCGGTTTCCGGAATTCCCAATTCACGCCACACCGTCGCCGTATCATCCGCCAGTGAACGGCTGCCGCTGATGTCGGTGACGCTGAGACCGCTGGCGACGAGATGCTTCGTTTTTCCGGAGATGAAAAGGCGGGCGGGAACGATGAGGCGATCTCCGGCAGGACCGAGTTGGGCATCGCCGTCGGGCGTGGCCGAGGATCCGCCGCCGAGCACGCAGATGGCATCGAAAGGCTCCGTCGGATGAGTCATCGCGGCGTAGGGCGACTCCAGTTTTCGAAGCAACCAGCCGCCAGTCCACGAATTCCCGGCAACGGTGTAAACGATCAACACCATTGCCGCAAACAAACGGCCCCAACGATTCAAGCCGGACCAGCCGACCAACGCCATCAAACCCAGCCATACCAAGCCGGAAGGAAGAACCAGCAAGCCGATTACTTTCTTCGCAATCAGCAGTGAAGGAATCGACCACAGCAACAGCGCAGCACAAATCACGGCAGGCAGTAACAAGCTGGCGATCCGGGCAGGCGGTTTCATGTCCGTGGGGATAGCACCCTTCCAGCGGTGAAGTCCAGCAGCTTGGCGAACGGGCCGTCCAAGTTACTCTTGCCGCTGCGGTGGCGCATCTTTAAGAGAGAAACGTCGTTTCCGCCATGAAGTCATTCCTTTGCCTGCTCACCGCCCTGATGTTCCTGCTGCCGCCTGCATCATTCGCGGCCGCCGACAC
The DNA here is from genome assembly GCF_039920825.1 of Luteolibacter sp. Classification (GTDB taxonomy): domain Bacteria; phylum Verrucomicrobiota; class Verrucomicrobiia; order Verrucomicrobiales; family Akkermansiaceae; genus Luteolibacter. Next base: position 72,557 of record NZ_JBDSCX010000014.1, read on the forward strand.
CCATGACAAACCGGCCTATCCGAAGCTGGCGGATGGCAGCACGCAGTATGCGAATTTTCCGAAGCCTCTCGAAACCTATCCGCAGACGGAAGGCGGGATCATCGAAACCTTGAAAGCCCGCGCGAAGGCCGATCCCTTCAATGTTGCGGCATCCGTGATCTTCCTGCTGGCCATTCTCCATACCTTCGCCGCCAGCACGTTCACCAAGCTGTCCCACCAGATGGAGCATGATCACGAGGAGGAGATGAAACGGCGTGGGGTTCGCGACGAATTGCATCCGGATGGCGTGGCAGAGGTTTCGTTTCCGGCCACGGTGCTGCACTATCTGGGAGAAGTGGAAGCCGTGTTCGGGATGTGGGTGATCGCCTTGGCAGGAGCGGCGGTTTACTATCACTCGTGGCATGATTTCATTCTTTACCTCGCGAAGGACAGGGTTTTCACCGAGCCGCTGTTCGTGTTCGTGATCATGGCCATCGCGGCAAGCCGGCCGGTGCTGAGGTTTTCTGAAATCCTGATGTCGAAGGCGGCGATGTTAGGCAAAGGATCGCCGGCCGCGTGGTGGTTGAGCGTGCTGATCATCGCTCCGGTGCTGGGATCGTTCATCACTGAGCCTGCGGCGATGACCATCGGCGCGTTGCTGCTGGCGAAGCGTTTTTACCGATACAATCCTCCGGCCAAGCTCGCCTACGCCACACTCGGGCTTTTGTTCGTGAACATTTCCGTCGGCGGCACGCTCACCCACTTCGCCGCTCCGCCGGTGCTGATGGTGGCGGGGAAATGGGGCTGGGACACGCTGTTCATGCTGGAGCATTTCGGTTGGAAAGCGATCATCGGGGTTCTGTTATCGAGCGGCCTTTATTTCATCTGGTTTCGCAAGGAGCTTTTCAAAATCTCCGATCAGGCGGATGGCAACGAGGATGGAGTGGTCAACGAACCGGTGTGGAACGAACGCGAAACCCGCATCCCGGCGTGGGTGACCTTCGTGCATCTGTGCTTTCTCGGCTGGACGGTTTACGCAGCGCACTATCCGGTCCTGTTCATCGGCGGATTTCTGTTTTTCATGGCCTTCACCACCGCGACCCGCCACCACCAGAACCGGATCTCGCTGAAAAGTCCCCTGCTTGTGGGATTTTTCCTCGCCGGCCTTGTCGTCCACGGCGGTTGCCAGGCATGGTGGATCGCTCCGGTCATCATGGCGCTGCCGAACGCGGCGCTGATGTTGGGATCGACAGTTCTAACTGCATTCAATGACAACGCGGCCATCACCTATCTCGCCTCGCAGGTGGAAGGACTCTCGCTCGCCGCGAAACACGCCGTCGTCGCCGGCGCGGTGACCGGGGGCGGGCTCACGGTGATCGCCAACGCCCCTAACCCGGCGGGTCAAAGCATCCTGTCAAAACACTTCAAAGACGGCATTTCGCCACTGGGATTGCTGCTCGGCGCGCTGATTCCGACGATCATCGTTTATCTTTGTTTCATCATCCTCCCCAACGGCACTGCGAAGGAACATCCGCCTGAAATTCCCGCTGTCGAACAAACTTCCCATCCCTAACTTATCATGTTCACCGGACTCGTCGAAGCCCTCGGAACCGTTCTGTCCCTCGTATCCAAAGGCGAACAGGCAAGGTTGTTGTTGGAAATCCCTTTTGCTTCCGAACTCGCGCTCGGCGACTCGGTCGCGATCAACGGCTGCTGCCTCACCGTCGCCGAATTTTCTCCCGAAGGCACCGCGTTCGATTTGTTAGCCCAAACACTGCGGGTCACCTCGCTCGGAGGACTGGTGGCGGGATCGACGGTGAACTTAGAGCGGGCGATGATGGTGGGCGCGAGGTTCGGCGGGCATTTCGTGCAAGGCCATGTCGATGGCGTTGGAGAAATCACCCGGTTGGAGAAAAGTGGCCAGGATCACATCGTCGGCGTCGCACTGCCGCCGGAAATCCATCGGCTCTGCATCGACAAGGGCTCGCTCACACTCGACGGCATTTCACTCACCATCGCCGAACTCACGGCCGACGGCGCGGTTTTCTGGATCACGCCGCACACTTGGGAGCACACTCACCTTCACTCGGCGACAGTCGGCCAAGCAATGAATTTGGAAACCGACATGCTGGCGAAGTATGTGGATAAGCTGCTATCCGCAAGACTCCGGCACCCGACCATGGAGTTGACCTAAAATCCCGGGAATTGACAAATCCGGCGCGTAATACATAGTTTTACGCATGATCAAAACCATCACGAAGATCGGGAATTCCCAAGGCATCATCTTCGATTCCGCCCTGCTCCAACTCGCACGGCTGAAAGTGGGCGATGAGGTAAATGTGGAGGTGCATGCGGGTGGGACCATCACCATCGCACCGATGGAGCCGGCGGTGATCGATGCGGAAAAGGCAGCCGAAACAGCAAAGCGACTCATTCAGAAGAATAGTGAACTCTTCCGCCGTTTGTCATGAGCACCGTCCTGAAGCATCCGACCGTCGAGGCCGTGCTTGCGATCCACGAAGAGGTGCTCAACGCCCATGGCGGCGGCTCAGGCCTGCGTTCCCGCGAACTGTTGGAATCCGCCGTGGCAGCTCCACAGGCGACGATGATGGGAGTTCCAATGATCTCGGAACCCGTCGAAATCGCAGCGGCCTATTTTTACTACCTGTGCAGCAATCATGCGTTCGTGGACGGCAACAAACGGGTCGCGCTGGCGACCTGTTTGGTATTCCTGAGCGAAAACGGCTTATTGCTTGGTGAAGAACTCGATGTCGATGCTTGGGAAAGCCTGACTCTAGCAGTTGCGGCTGGAACCTTGAGCCGGGACGAGGTTACCGCCGCATTACGCGGGCTCTTGCAACAAGAGCGGGACTGAGCGATCACAACCAAACAACTTTAAGAATTTCACAATGTTTTTTGCCAGCTTACTGAAAAAAAGAAAAAGTGATGAGTGGCTCTTATGTCATGGAGTGAGGCTTCAATATCCCAATTCCTCGATGGATGGGGAACCCATATATCATGGAGGTGGTGGTGTCGAAATCATCAGAAAGATCCATGAATGCAGGCTGCTGTTTGACGAAATTCCCCCAGTCGATACCTCAGCCACATCCTATGATAGATCGAAAATTTTCGGCTACCGAAGCGAAGCGGCGATCGCAAGCCACGCGATCGAAATGCGCATTTCTTACCTCACTTACCCCGAATCCGTCACTACCTACACGGGATCGATTCAATTGGGCGGAAGAAACGGACGTGTGGCCTTGACGTTTCATTTTTTGAGCATGGCTTCGATCATCGATGATCCCCAAATGAGACAAATTATTGCAAAAGACGAATGGAAGGAATTGGAGCGGACGTTCGAATGCGCACATGGTTATCGCAGCATTTGATCTCCAAATGATGAATGGTAAGGAGAGCTACGTTCCTAATGATGCTTGCACCAGCCAGCTCTACATTCGAGAACTTATTCCCGTCCAATATGACCCATTTCCGCCCCTGCATCGACCTCCACCAAGGCAAGGTGAAACAAATCGTCGGCGGCAGCCTGCGCGACGACGGCGCGGGGCCGACGGAAAATTTCGTTTCGGACAGGCCTGCGGGTTGGTTCGCGGGATGTTTTCGTGACGATGCGTTGACCGGCGGCCACGTGATCAAACTCGGCCCGGGAAATGACGAGGCGGCCCGCGAGGCACTCTCTGCGTGGCCGGGTGGCTTACAGATCGGCGGCGGGATCAACGAGAGCAATGCGGCGGAGTGGCTGGATGCCGGGGCGAGCCATGTGATCGTGACTTCGGCCCTGTTTGATGCGGACGGAAAATTTCTGCAGAATGCGTTGCGCTCACTGGTGGAGAAAATCGGCAGGGACAAGCTGGTCATCGACCTCTCCTGCCGCACGATGCCTAGCGGATGGACGGTGGCGATGAACCGTTGGCAAACGCCAACGGAACTGGCCGTGGATCACGCGACGCTCGATCGCCTCGCGCCCTTTTGTGATGAGTTCCTGATCCATGCGGCGGATGTCGAAGGACTGTGCCGTGGAATCGATGCGAAACTCGTCGCCCATCTCGGAAGTTGGGGTAAAATCCCGATCACCTATGCGGGTGGAGCGGCGACCATGGCGGATCTGTTACTGGTCGAGCAGGCCGGGCATGGCGCGGTCGATGTGACGGTAGGTAGCGCGCTGGACCTTTTCGGCGGGAAAGGTTTGTGTTACAAGGATCTGGTGGCTTGGAACGGCCGTGCGGAATGAGCGCGGAATCATGAGAGGGAGGCGAGGAACGAGAAGTATATCCGATTGCCGATGCTCTGGCGATGGAGTTTGCTAGAGAGGCCTTTTCCCATGAAAAAGATATCCGCGTGGGCTGTCCTGTTATTTTCCGGGATTGGTGCGCTTACGTTGTTCGGGCAGCCTGGCGTCGATCTGGCGCTCGAAGAGTTCGCCTCAAACGACCAAGGGGTTTCTGGTCCAAAAACAACGAGGGCGAGCCGGAAAGAAGATGTGAGCTATTTCCTTCTCGAAAACGGCGCGAATACGGAAATTTTCGTCAGCAGGCCCGACCTGATTTCGGATGGCATTTGGATTTTATATCAGATGTCCGCCGACGGTGGTGGATCGATTCAAAAGGTGGGCATTGCGGAGCTGAATTCTTCGACCTTGCGGTTGGCCGATCGGGACGGCGTACACGGCTATTATGAGTATCATCACGGAGGAGCAGGCAAAGGAACCCTGACGTTCAACTCATTCGACGGCAAGAGGCAGCTCGTAGCGTCCTGGGAAGGCGAAATCAGTCCGGGAGGTGCTGACAAAGCGCTTTACGACAGCATCTACGCAGGCGAATCCAACAAGCCGCAGATCAGCTCCAGGTCCGTCAGCTCCATTCTCCTGAATCTATCAAATCGCGAGGCGCTGAAGAGTCCGGAAAGGCCCGGCAAACGGAGCGATCAGGACTCCCCTGCCCCTTCGGGTATGGATGCCCGTTCGGAAAAGGACAAAACTGGGCATTCACATAACGCGGGGGGATCGTCGGACCTTGCCCGGGCAGGACCGTGGATCGTCGCGCTTTTTCTAGCCGCAATCGTGGTTATCATCTGGCAACGGCGGGAATCGGGGAATAAAGACAGATGATCTCAAATTGAAAATGACGATGTTTAAATGCCTTCCGGTTTCAGTCGCAGCGGTCTTTCTTCCAGCAGGACAGATTCCCGCAGCCTCGCAGGCGCAACCTGACGCCAGGGCTGCGGAAAATGAGGATGCCTCCGCCGGCTGGGAGGCGGAGCGGTACTACATTCCGGATGAGGGCGTCCGCGAAGGAGAAATGATCATTTCGATGTCTGCGGACATTGATGGTGATGGAACCGTGGAAAAACTTGTCACCACGAACTATCAGAGAAACGGCAAATATGGCAACATGTGGACGGTTTACGACGCTGCGGGCGGGCGTTTCAAGGAACTTGGCGACCTCCAGTTTGACTGGGACATTTGCGGCATTTTTGTAGAACAGGGTTTCGACACCTCCCCCCGGCTTTATTCCTTACAACGGCAGGGAAATTCCTTGGATCTCATCGCCTTTTCAATATCCGAAGGAAAGGTCATCACCGAGACAGCGAAATCGGGCGTCGATTTTTCACAATATTTCGAGATGATGAAGGCGAATCCGGCCGTGACGAGAACACGGGCCGCCGACGAGGTTTACAATCTGTATACGAGAGACCACGTCAACCAATTGGTGATGACCGCAGAAGAGGGCCGGACGGCGAAAACAAAAGTCACGAACCATCCGGCCAACACCCCTCCCCGACAGATCGCCGGTGGCGATTCTTCCGTTACTGGCAGGGTTCCGGACAGGATTCGGTTTTCGGTTGCCGCCGGTATCCTATCACTCCTGGCGATCTTCCATTATCTGCGCGGGAAACCGAGGTGACGTCTCGGGTCCGGAGGGACTGCTGGAGCCCGAACCAGCATGTCCGCCCTCCCCGAGTGAGGAGCCATTGGAAAAACGTCCTGGCGGGTGCCCGGATACACCAGATGGAGGCCGGTTTTGGCCATAAACTTAAAGGTTCATGAGTTTTCGGGAAAGCGGTTGCAGGTTTCCCGCGCACTGTCTTAGGCTCTCGCCGTGCCGCACTTGGATATGCAACCTTACGCCGACGGAGTGGTGATGAACCGCGATTTCCTGAGGTCGGTGTTTCACTCAATGCTGCGGGCGAGGATCTTGGAAAACAAGCTTTCGAGCCTCTACAAAGCGGGGAAAATCGTCGGCGGCGTCTATCTCGGACGCGGTCAGGAAGCGGTCAGCGCGACGCTCGGCACCTCCCTGATCCAAGGCACGGATTTTTTCGCCCCGCTGATCCGCGACCAGGCCGGACGCACGGCATTTGGTGAGCCGTTGATCGATTGCACGCGAACTTACCTCGGCTCGGTCGAGGGCCCGATGCGGGGCCGCGACGGCAACATCCACCGCGGCCGCCCGAGTGTCGGCATGCCGGCGATGATTTCCCACCTTGGGGCCCAAGTACCGCTGATCGCGGGCATGCTTTTCGCGAAGCGGCTGCAAGGCACTCTCACCGGACGCGTCGGCGCGACCTGCATCGGGGACGGTGCTACTTCGACCGGGGCATTTCACGAAGGTCTGAACCTCGCGGCGGTCGAACGGTTGCCGATGGTGATCGTGGTAGGAAACAATCAATTCGCCTATTCGACGCCCAACAACCGGCAATTCGCCTGCGCGGATCTGGTGGAGAAAGCCCGCGGTTATGGCGTCGGCGGATTTTCAGTGGACGGAACGGATTTGATGGCCTGCGCGTCGGTAATCGGCGAGGCGGTCAGACGCGCCCGGGATGGCGGCGGACCGCAGATGGTCGTCGCGAGACTGCTGCGCCTATCAGGTCACGGCGAGCATGACGACGGCTCCTACGTCCCGGCCGAAATCCGCGGCGGCCACTACGGCCGCGACTGCATCGAGGTCGCGATGCGCCAACTCGTGGAAAACAACCTCGCCACGGTGGAAGAAATTCTCGCCTGGCAGGATCAATTCGCCGAGGAAGTCCAGCGCGCCGTGGCCCAAGCCCAGCAGGAGGACGTGCCGGATCCCTATCAGGAAATTTGGACCGCGCTTTCCACCCGGTTTCCCCTTTCCCAGCCAAATTTCCAGTGAGTGTGACCTACATCGACGCCATTCGCGAGGCTCAGGAAAAGCTCCTGCGCGAGGACAACCGCGTGTTTCTCTACGGCCAGGACATCGCCACCTTCGGCGGCGCGTTCAAGGCAACCAAGGGTCTTGCCGAACAATTTCCAGACCGCGTTTTCGACGCGCCGATTTCCGAAGATGCGATGATCGGCATGGCGGTCGGTGCGGCCATCGAAGGCATGAGGCCGATCGTGGAAATGCAGTTCGCGGATTTCTCGTCGCTGGCGTTCAACCAGATCATCAATCAGGCGGCGACGCACTTCTATCGGACCGGAGTTCCGATCCCGCTCACGGTGCGCCTGCCCTCCGGTGGCACTCCCGGCTCTGGCCCTTTCCACAGCCAGAGCATGGAGGGAATCTATGCCCAGTATCCCGGCCTGGTGGTCCTAACACCAGCAACGGTATCGGACGCCTATCACATGCTGTTGGACGGCGTGGCGCTGGATGACCCGGTCATTTACTGCGAGCACAAGTTTCTCTATCGCTGGCTCAAGGCAAAGTCGATCAATGGCGACCACCTGCCCATCGGCCAAGCGCGGATCACCCGCCCCGGCAAGCATGCGACGGTCGTCGCGTATAGCGCGATGGTCCACGAAGCGGTTCGCGCGGCGGATCGTCTCGCTCAGGACGGTTGGGAAATCGAAGTGGTTGATCTGCGTTCCGTGAAGCCGCTTGATCTCGACACGATCCTCGCCTCGGTCGCCCGTACGGGACGTTTGTTAGCCGTCGGCGAGGCCTTCCCATGGGGTGGCGTCACGGCTGAAGTCGTTTCCCGGGTGACGGAAGAAGGATTTCACCTGCTCGATGCTCCGCCGCAGCGGCTGAACGCCCGCGACACGCCAGTCCCCTATCATCCGAAACTCTGGGCCGCCCACCGCCCGACGCCCGAGTCCATCTGCGAGGCGCTCCGCAAACTGCTTTCTTTCTAACTTATTTCCCGGAACACCGACCGCTTACCGCCATGCCCACCGTTCCCATCCTCATGCCCCAGCTCGGCGAATCCATCGCCGAAGCCACCATCATCCGCCTCGGCGTCGCGGTAGGCGATACCGTCCGCACAGATCAGGAAATCATCGAGGTGGAAACGAACAAGGCGGTGATGGGCGTCACCACGCTCTGCGACGGCGTCGTGTCCGAGCTGCGTGCACAGGAAGGAATTTCCTACTCGGTCGGAACGCTGTTAGGTTTGCTCGACGTGACGGAGGAGGAAATCGCCCGCACCGGCGTGGAGTCGCTGGAGGCCATCGAGGCGAAACGTGTGGCCAGCAACTCCGCCAATCCTTCCCAAGCGGAGGCGAATCTCCATTTCGCCCTCGATGACGACGCCTACGAAGAAGCTCCTGCCGTGGTTCCCAGCGTGAAAGGACTTCCCGTTCCAACAGGAGTCCTCGGAGCCCACTACATTTCCCCGCGGATGCGCGCACGGATGGACGACCTCGGCATCCGCGAGGCGGACATTTCAGCCATCGTCGGGACCGGCGCCGGTGGCCGCGTGACGGTGGAAGACCTCGAACGGTTCCTCGACTATCTCGACGCCTGGCCGAGCTCGCAGGCCTCGCCGATGCGTCTCGCCGTGGCCGACGCCATGCGCCGGAGCTGGACCCGGCCGCTCGCGACCGTTGGCCTCCCGATCCTGCTAGACCGCCTGCTGGATCACCGCCGCGCCCAGTCACCGAAACCCGGTCTCACCCTCTATCTGCTCCGCGCGCTCGCTCTCGCCTTGACCGAAAATCCAACGACCGCCGGTTATCTGATCGGCGACAAGGTGGTCCACCCCCGCTCATTCGACATTGGAGTCGCGGTGCAGGTCGAGGATGGCGTGGTCGTCCCTGTCGTTAGAAAAGTGGATCAAAAACCGCTGAGTGAACTCGTCGCAGAATATGATGATCTCGTGGACCGCGCACGCCGCCGTCGGCTTACCGAGCAGGATTGCAGCGGAGGCATCGCCACCGTGACCAATTTCGGCACCTTCGGACTCACCATCGGCACTCCCATTCCGCTTCCTAACGAAACTCTGATCCTCGGCATCGGTGCCGGGGTGAAGAAGCCTGTCTGGAGCGATCAGGTCGAAGCATTTTTACCCGCCACCGAAGCCGATCTGCTGCTCACCTTCGACCACCGCGTCGTCGATGGCGGCGGTGCGGGAGTTTTGCTGAACCGGGTTGCATCCCTGCTCCAGAAGCCGGATAGTCTTTGAGAAATTCCCAAAATCCACCGTGGAAAATTCCGACAAAATCGGGAAGATCGATATCCCGAAAAAAGCGATCTACCGGCTCTCCATCTATCACCGGTGTCTGCAGAAATTGCATGACAACGGCGTGGATACCGTGAGTTCGACGACGCTTGCCCGCGCCGCCGGGGTCAAGCCGGCGCAGCTTCGCAAGGATCTCGCCTACTTCGGGCAATTCGGCACGCGCGGCCTCGGTTACCCGGTTGACATCCTGTCCACTACGATCCGGGAAACACTGGGTCGCGAGCACCTCCAACCGGTCATCCTCGTCGGAGCGGGAAATCTCGGTTCCGCGCTTCTTCGCTATCATGGATTCGAAAAAGAGGGCTTCGAGGTGGTCGCCGCCTTTGACGCGAATCCGGAAGCCACTCGTGCGCGTGGGGTCACCATCCCCGTTTTCCCCGACTCCGATCTGGAAGAGTTCATCGCCACGAAGTCCGTGAAGCTGGCGATCCTCTGCGTCCCTGTCGAATTCGCCCAAGCCGTGGTCAACCGCTTGGTCGCCGCCGGCATCCAAGGCGTCCTGAATTTCTCACCCATCGTTCTCGAGGTCACTCCCGACGTCACGGTGAACAATGTCGATCTCGCCTTGGAGCTCGAACACCTCAGCTATTTCATCCGCTGACATGCCGGAAAGTTCCGAAAATAATTCTAAAATCTCATCGGTCCCGCCCGTTGATACCGGGAGTCCGGTCGCTCCTGAAGAAATGAAGCTCACCCCGGCTGCCCGGGAGAAATTCATCGAGCAGGCGATCACGGACCACGAATCGTCCCTCATCGGCTATGCATCCACCATCCTCCACGATACCGACCTCGCCCGCGACGTGGTGCAGGACACGTTCGTGCGGTTGTGCCAGCAGGACATTTCAAAAGTCAGGGAGAACCTCAAATCGTGGCTGTTCACCGTTTGCCGGAACCGCGCGCTCGATCTTCTCCGCAAGGACAAGCGCACCCAGCCGCTCGAGGATATCCGCTGGAAAAAAGTCGCCGGGCCGGGTCTCCAGCCGGACGAGCAATCCGTCCATGACGAAAAGATTTCCCGGGTCATGGGCTACATGGACCGCCTCACCGAAAAGCAGCGCGAGGTCATCATTCTCAAATTCCAACAAGGACTCAGCTATCAGGACATTCACAAAATCACCGGACTCACCACCGGCAACATCGGCTTTCTGATCCACACCGGCCTCAAGCGCCTGCGTGAAATCATCCCCGACGACCTGCGGAGCTGATCCGCAGGTCCCCAAACTAACCGCCATGAAACTCCATCCCGAAGATCCTCGCCTGACCGCCTTTGTGCTCGGCGAGCTTGGACCCGACGAGGCCGCCGCTGTGGAGCAGGCCATCGCCGCGGACCCGGCTCTACAGGCCGAAGTCAGCGGTATCCGGAGCGTCCAGGAATTCCTAACCGAGCGCCTCGCGGTCACTGGCGACAAGCTGACTCCGGCCCAGCGCGAAAACGTCCGCCGCAATGCGCGCAGCTCTTCCCGTCCTTCCGGAATCATTTCGTTCGCATCCCTGCAAGCTTGGCTAATCCCTGCCGCCGCGGCCGCCGTGCTCGCCATCACCACTTACATTTTCTTCACCATGTCCGGTGAATTCGGGAAAACCACGGCAGCGAACAAGCCAGCACCGGTTTCCGATTCTCCAGTTCCCGCACCCGGCCCGGCCCCCATCATCACGCCTCCTCCAGCGGAGGCGAAGACCGTCGTTCCATCCGCAGTCGCCAGGCAGGGCGCGGTTACCCCGGCGGATTTTCCGACCCTCGAATTGCCTGTTAGCTACGGAAAATCCAGTCTGGAGGTGGTTTCCAATTCGATCCGGACCGATGCGAAACTTCCGCCGCACGAAGCGGTCCGGCTGGAGGAGATCCTCAACAACTTCCCGCTCCGCCTGAACGGTGTCGCCTCCATCGCGAGAAGCTCAGCTAACAACTGGCATCCGGACAACCGTGACAGCGGCATGAGCGCCCACGTCGCCACGCTTTCGTCCGAACTCATCGCGTGCCCATGGAAACCTTCCGCCTCGCTGCTTCTGATCTCGCTGCGGGGAAATTCACAGAAGCAAAGCGACGTCAAAATCACCTTCCACGCGAATCCCCAAACCGTCCTGCGCTATCGGCTTCTGGGTTTCAATCCGGTTGCGGGCGTCACGACCGGCCCACTTCCCGGAAATCTCCCCGCAGGCGCCGTGATCAATCTCGCCGTGGAAATCGAGCCGTCCGCATCCGGCGGGAATCTCGGTTCCTTGGAATGGTCCGCCGACGGTACGGCAGCGCCAACTGTTTCCCTGATTCACAACAAAGACACCGAGCCCTCCGATGACGCCCGCTTCGCGGCCTTGGTCTGCACCTTTTCCCAGTGGCTCGCCGGCGAGCAAACCGGAATCATCGATGCGGAAGTCGTAGCCGCTCTCGCACGCGAAATCGCCTCGTCCAATCTGCCACCGGACCGTGCGGATTTTCTCAGTCTGATCGACAAGTCGCTGCACTTGTAAGTCGCGGCGACGGATCGGGATTTGGATTTGCAGGAATCTCTTCCCCCGTCCAAACTTCCGCCCGATGGAAAAACGACCGCCGAAAATCATCCGGTTCGCCAGCCGGGTGCTGCGCGACTTTTTCCTGCGAAACCACGGGATGCTGCTGACGGCGGCGGTTGCTAACAACATGATGCTCTCGCTGATTCCCCTGTCGGCCGTCTTGGTGGTGCTCTTTTCGCATTTCATCGACCCCGCGCAATTGATGGAATCCATTTCGATCGAAGTTTCGCTCATCGCTCCCGGCTTCGCCCCCACGCTCAACGAGGTGCTAACAGGATTCCTCCAGACCCGGCAGCTCATCGGCTGGCTGGGGCTCGGTTCGCTGGTGATCTTCAGCTCGTTCGCCTTCCGCGTGTTGGAGGACGCCTTCGCCATTATTTTCCACCAGCCGCTCCCCACGCTGAAACGCAAATTCTGGGTGTCCGCGCTGATGCCGTATTTCTTCATCCTCATCGTCGCTGCCGGACTGATCGCAATCACCACAATCAACGCGGTCATCGATGCGCGGAGCTTTAAAAACTCCATGTTTTCCGGTGTCGACGTGTTGCTCCAACGCCACCTCAGCCAGATCATCTACACGACCGGGGTTCTGGGACTGGTGCTGCTGTTCACGCTTTTCTACAAGATCATGCCGGTCGCCAAGATCCCGTTGAAACGCGCGTTGATCGCCGGACTCACCACGACGATTCTCTGGGAAATCGTCCGGCATGTGCTGGTCGCCTACTACACGAAAGTCTCCTCCGTAAACGTGATCTACGGCTCGATGGCCACCATCATCATCGTGCTGCTGATCATGGAAGCCATCGCGTTGATCATTTTGTTAGGTGCTCAGATCATCGCCGATCTCCAGCGCAGCGCGGACGCCGGTCTTGCCTGGCACGAGGATCCCGAAACCCTGCCGGAGCCTGTCACCCAGCGGCCCATCTGATTTCCCCACCATGCAACCTGTCAGCGACATCCACGTCAGTTCCAATCTGGCCCTCCCCACTCCGATCGAGCTTCTCAACCGGATTCCCCGCAGCGAAAGCAACGCGGATTTCGTCGTTAGAAGCCGTCGGGAAATCCGCGACATCATTTTCGGAAACGATCCGCGGCTGCTGGTCATCGCCGGTCCCTGCTCGATCCACGATACAGCCGCCGGTCTCGAATATGCCGAACGCTTCGCCAAACTCGCGGATCAGGTGAAGGACGACATGCTGCTGGTCATGCGCGTCTATTTCGAGAAACCGCGGACCACGGTGGGCTGGAAAGGCCTGATCATGGATCCACGCCTCGACGGCAGCAACCGGATCGAGGAAGGCCTGCAGGTCGCGCGACAATTCCTGCTGGATGTGTTGAATCTCGGTATTCCGACCGCCACCGAACTGCTGGATCCGATCACCCCGCAATACATCGCCGACCTGATCTGCTGGTCGGCCATCGGCGCGCGCACCACCGAATCCCAGACCCACCGCCAGATGGCCAGCGGACTCTCAATGCCGCTCGGATTCAAGAACGGCACGCTCGGAAATCTGGAACCCGCGATCAACGCCATCAAAGCCGCGACACACCCGCAGACTTTTCTTGGCGTCGGCATGGACGGCCGCGCTTCCGCCGTTACCACCACCGGAAATCCCGATTGCCACATCATCCTGCGCGGCGGCGACAGCGGACCTAACCACGACGAGCAAAGCGTGAAAACGACCCGCGAGTTGCTGGTGAAAAGCGGGCTGAAGCCCGCCATCATGATCGATGCGAGTCACGGTAACTGCCGCAAGGATCACCTTCTGATGCCAGCCGTCTTCGAGGAAATCGTCCGCCAGCGGAAGGCCGGTGACACCTCGATCATCGGTGCCATGTTAGAGAGCAATCTCGTGGCCGGAGCACAGAAATTCCCGCAGCCGCTCGATCAGCTCGTTTACGGTCAGAGCATCACGGATGCGTGTATTGATTGGGAAACCACCGTCGCCCTGATTGCGGGAAAGTAAGGAGGCGGGACACTCCTGTCCCGCTGGCCAATGGGGAGCGAAAGGAACCGAGCGAACGATACCGCGCTTTCGCATTTCATTGGCCCGGCGGACAGGAGTGTCCGCCCTCCTTATTTACCACTCGGAACCAAGCCCGTTGCGCCCCGCGAGCTCCAACAGGTCCTCCCGCATCGGCCATTCGTCAGGGCGTTCGCTGGTTTCGTGGCGTTTGCTGGCGCCTTTCAACGTCATGCAGCCGGTATTGTCGCCGATCTGGCGGATGGAATCGACTTCCTCGGCGGTAAACCTAACGTCCGGCAGTTTCGCGAAATCGCGGATCTTGTCTTCGATCAAACGCGCACCTTCGCCAGCTTCCTGGATGAATGTCGGCACCACGCTTTCGACAGCAGGATGGCTGAGGTTCCAAATGCAGGCGAACTGAAGGAGCGTTAGATTGTATTTCTCCGCAAGCGGGCGCATGCGGTCGGCCTTTTCCATGCCGTGTTTCACCCAGCCTTCCGGCCGATAGGTGCGGTGGTCGCCGGGCTTGAAGCTGTGCTCGGGGCCGCCGATGTCGTCATGGAATACACCGCCATAATCGACGACGCGGGTCATCACCTTGACGCCGTGTTTCTCACAGACCGGCAGGGTGAGTCCGACGGGCCAAGGCTCGAGCGGATTGAGAATGAGCATCGACCAGTCGATGAGGTGGCCGAATTTTTCGAGACAGTAAACGAGATCTAACGAAAAACCGTTTGCCGGGCCGGGGGCGATGCCGAGACGGTCGGTGAGGCCTGAGGTTTTAGCGGCTTCGAGCGCCTGCCAGAGCGGCTCGCTGGTGTAGCCGAGTTCGTCCGGATTATGTAGCATCAGCAGGTCGAATTTGTCCGCACCGCAGCGTTCGAGCTCTTTGGCGCAGGCCATGTTGATGAATTCAGCATAACCTTCGGGACCGCGCAGTGCGGGCGAAGTGAAGCGCGGGTAGCCCTGGCTGCCCTGGCGCTGGCCTTCGTAGAAATCGTGGCCGATCATCCCGACGAGGCTGTAGGTGGAACGGTCAATCCCTTTAAGCGCGACGCCTAGCAGCTCGTCGGCCTTGCCGTTTCCATAGACATCGGAAGTCACGAACGTACGAATTCCGGCCTCGTAGGCGGTCTGGATGCATCCGATGAAGCGCTCCTCGGAAAGGGTTTCTCCAAAGTGCATGAAGCGTCCGCCGCTCCAGGTGCCGTATGCTGTTGTTGTGGGTTCCATGATGGGAAATCGGGGTCGCCACTGAGTATGCCGACGACGCCTGAGGGTCAATACCAAGCAATGCGCGTCATTTCCGATTTTCTCGTCATCAACCGTGATCGCCGGTTCAACTGAAGCGGCCGAGGATCGGTGCGAGATTCGTCGCGGTTTGTTCCGGCCATTGGGACCTCGCCGTGAAAATCGCGGTGTCGAGCGCACGGTGCGCCGGACTGTTCGGTGTTTCCGGAATGAGGCCGACGACGCTTCGGATGATCTGTTTCGCCATGGCGCTGTTGGCGTGCAGATTCTCGATGACGGCATCGACTTCCACGGCGATTTCATCCTCTTTCCAGCAATCGTAGTCGGTCACCAAAGCCAATGCCGACGCCGCGATTTCCGCTTCGCGGCAGAGCCGGGCCTCTGGACCATTCGTCATGCCGATGATGTCGGCACCGATCATCCGATGGAAATTCGCCTCGGCACGGGTGGAAAACGCCGGACCGTTCATGCACAGGTAGGCCCCGCCATCGTGGACTTTCGGAGCGAGCGAACGGGCCGCCGCAAGCAAAAGACCGCGCAACTCGCCGCAATACGGATCGGCGAAACCGACGTGAGCGGCGATGCCATTTCCGAAAAACGTATGCTTCGCCGCAGTCCCGGTGCGGTCGATCAATTGGTCCGGCACGACGATGTCGCGCGGTGCCAATTCCTCACGCAAGCTCCCGACCGCCGTCACCGAAATCAGCCAGCGAACTCCAAGGGAACGCAGCGCCCAGATATTCGCACGGTGGTTAATTTCATGCGGCAGAATCCGGTGTCCCACTCCATGCCGCGGTAGAAAGCAAACGCGCCGCCCACCGATGCGACCGGTGACGACCTTGTCCGACGGATCACCGAACGGAGTCCGGATCGCGAGCTCCGAAATGTCCTCGAAGCCCTCCATTTCATAAAGTCCGCTGCCGCCCACCACGCCGATGGCTGGCTCGTTCGCCGGTTCCGATGTCATGCGCGAGCAATAGGCCGCCGGAGCCCCGCAGGCAAGGGCACATCACCGTGAATTCGGGAGTGACCGCTTGCAAAAACATCCCTCAAATCATCGTTTGTGAATGCCTTTCAGCATTCTGAAAATCCAGTGCCGCTCATGAAACCCTTGCTTCTTCTGTTCAGCCTTCTCCTCCCGCTGCTCGCCGACGTTCCGCTCCCTAACCAACTGGGGTGCGAGTATCACTCTTCTCCGTTGGCGATCGCCACTTCCACACCGCGTTTTTCCTGGAAAATCATGTCTTCGGATCGCAAGGCGCGCGATCTCCATCAGACGGCGTATGAGATCCAGGTCGCCCGCGAGGCGGATGGATTCAATGGCAAGCCGCTCTGGTCATCCGGAAAAACATCGTCCGCCGCTACCGGCCAAATCGAATACCGCGGCTCCCCTCTCGTCTCCCGCGACCGGGCTGTGTGGCGCGTCCGCGTGTGGGGAGACGGAGACGAAGCATCGCCATGGAGCGAACCCGCATCGTTCGGCGTCGGATTGTTAGAGCGTGAGGATTGGAGCGCCTTGTGGATCAGCTCGAAGGATGACCACGCGTTCACCACTAAGGAGAACATCCAGAACTTCATCGGTGATCCGCAGCGGGGAAGCCTCGTGATGACTCCGGCGAAATATTTCCGCAAGGAGTTTGAAACTTCTCCGGTCGTGCGTGCCACCATCCACGCTACTGCTCTCGGCGTTTACACCCTCGAAGTGAACGGCCACCGCGTTTCCGATGAATGTCTGGCTCCGGGATGGTCGTCCTATCATCATCGGATCCATTCGCAGACTTACGACGTGACGAGTCTCATCCGCGAGGGGAAAAACGCCATCGGCGCGACACTCGCCGACGGTTGGTATGCGGGCTACGTCGCCTACGGTCTGCTTACGGGCCAAGAGGGATTGGTCCCGGGAATCAACGGGCGATACTACTATGGAATCTCACCGGCAGTTAGAGTTCAGCTTGAAATCGAGTTGGCCGATGGCAGCCGTAAAACCATCATCACGGATCCGACTTGGAAAGCCTCACTCGGCCCGATCACGGAGAGCGACATTCTGATGGGCGAATCCTATGACGCCCGCAAGGAACTCACCGGTTGGTCCACCGCAGGATACGACGACTCGAAATGGGTGGATGCCGTTTGCAAAACCGGCAGCGATTCCAAGATCGAACCCCATCCCGGAGTTCCCGTCCGCCCGATCGAGGAAATGCCTGCGAAAACAGTTCGCGAGCAGAAGCCCGGCGTTTTCATTTTCGATCTCGGACAAAACATTTCCGGAGTTGTCAGGCTCAAGGTGAAGGGTAAAGCCGGTGAAAAGGTCACCATCCGATACGCCGAAGTGCTGCATAACGACGGACACCTCAGCACCGAGAACCTCCGCTGCGCCCGCGCGGTCGATACCTACATTCTGAAAGGTGATCCTGCCGGAGAATCATGGACGCCGGAGTTCACCTATCATGGTTTCCAATACGTCGAGCTCACCGGATTTCCCGGCACGCCCGGCCTCGATGCGATCACCGGTATCGTCATTCATTCCGACACGCCGAGGCACGGGAGCTTCGAATGTTCGGACCCGATGCTCAACAAGCTCTATCAGAACATGATCTGGACCCAGCGTGCGAATTTCTTCGAGATGCCGACCGACTGCCCGCAGCGCGACGAACGCATGGGCTGGACCGGCGACGCGCAGGTCTATGTTCGCGCCGCCACTTTCAATGCCGACATCGCCTCATTCTACACCAAGTGGCTGCGGGATCTCAATGACGATGCATGGGACTACGGTGCCTACCCCGCTTATGCCCCGCGTCCGCTCGCACGGCCTAACGAACACCACGCCGCGGGCTGGATGGACTCGGGAGTGATCTGCCCGTGGACGATTTGGCAGGTCTACGGCGACACCCGCGTGATTTCCGAACACTGGCGGAAAATGAACGATTTCATGGAATGGCGCGCCGCCCGAGATCCGGAACTCAAGGGAGCCATCGATGACTGTGGCTTTGGCGACTGGCTTTCGGTCGGTGAGGTGAAGACGCCGATTCCCTTCATCGATCTCGCCTATCATGCCTACGACGCGCAACTGATGTCGGAAATGGCCACAGCGATCGGCAATGCCGCCGATGCCGAAAAATACAAGGCGTTGGCCGAGAAAGTCCGCGCGGCTTTTCAAAAAGCCTATCTTCAGCCGGACTCGAAACTCTCCATCCACAATCAATCCGCCTACGCCATCGCGCTGTTTTTCGACCTGATCCCGGCCGACAAGCGCGACGCCGCGTCCGCCCATCTCGCCGATCTGGTGAAGGAAAACGGCAACAAGATGACCACCGGATTTCTCGGCACACGTCCTCTGCTCCCCGCTCTATCAGCCAGCGGCCATCACGATCTCGCGGGCATCCTCATGCAGCAGCACGAATACCCGAGCTGGGGCTATGAGGTGAACAACGGCGCGACCACCATCTGGGAACGCTGGAACTCCTACATCAAGGGCAGCGGCGTCCACGAGCCGAGCATGAATTCGTTTTCCCACTACGCGTTCGGCGCCGTTTGTGAATGGATGTTCGCGGATCTGGCGGGAATTGATCGCGCCGCCCCCGGATTTGATCGGGTAAAAATAGCACCGCGTCCTACCGGCACGATCACTCATGCGTCGGCCTCGATGGAAACGCGGCATGGCAAACTCGCCTGTTCGTGGAGAATCGACGGCGAAAAATTCCATGTGGAGATCATCGTCCCGCCAAACACTACGGCCGATGTCACTCTTCCCGTGAAAGGCACGATTACGGAAAACAATGTGGATCTGATCCTTTCGAAGGGAATCCACAGTCATCAGGACAACCGCCTCACTCTCGGCTCCGGCAGCTATCAATTTGAAGCAGCCTACTAGGCAGCGACCGAAAACCGTCGGGAATCACCCGGGAAACCTGCTAGACAAGGACCGCCTTGCGAAGTTCAAGCACCTTGATCGGCGGGACATTCAGGATGCACTGCTCGCTGCGCGACAGATCGAAAAGCTCGTGATCGGAAATCAGCGTGGACACCTGATAGGTGATGAACACGGTCTCAGGCCCCATGCTGACGGCAATATTGGAAAGCAGCCGTTCGCGCAGATTCCGCTCCATGATGGTGAAGGGAATTCCGGAGTAGATGTAGTCCGGGTGGGTAATACCGAGATTTTCCAGTGTCTCCACAAGGTGGAGCGCGTCGGCTTGGACAACGATGACACGCTTGTCGCCGGCGAACTGCTTTTTCAAATGAGCCGCGAAGTGTTCGTCGAGCTCGATGAGGATGAGTTTCGAGTCCGCGTTCATCCGGCGGACGATCTGGCGGGTATGGCAGCCTTCGCCGGGACCGAGCTCGATGACGACCCGTGGCTTCGAGAAATCAATGCGCTTTGCGGTTTTTCGTGTGAGGAACCCGGAACTTGGAACGAGGTAGCCAACACGGATGGGATTCGCGATCAAGCGCTTGAAGAAAAGAAGGCTCATAGGATTTGCTGTGGGAGTAAAGCGGCGGAGGGGGCATCCGTCGAGCACGAGATTCAGGATCAAGGCGCTTCTAGGGATTTAAGTTCAATATTACGAAACCAAACCGGCTGTCCTTCCGCTTGAAGAGCAATGTAGCCGTAATTGAGGATTTTCGGGGCACCGGCTTTCAACAGGTCGGTCGCGGGAGCCATTTCATCCCGTGGATCGAGTTGCGGCCGTTGATAACGCAGCACTTCCACTCCGTTGATGCGGTGGATGACCTCGTCGCTGCCGTGGACTTCGACCTCGACCTTTACCCATTCTTCAGGAGGGAACGTCGGCGCGGTGGATTCGATGATGTGTTGGGTAACGAGTTTGCCTTCGAGTTCGAGGTTGGTGCCGGGGGTGCAGACGTTGGCTGTGCCGCGTTTCCCCTTCCCTTCGTCGGCGAGAAATTGGACTTCCATGCTTGAGGGAAATCCCTGGTTGAGCCCCATACTCTGCGGCGACTGCGCGTGGATCATCACGCCGCTGTTGAAATTCACGTAGTTCGGGGCGTCGGGCATCATTTTCCCGATGAAGCGGTATTCCATCCGGAGAATGTAGTGGGAATAGGCGATGTTGGTGAAGAGATGGCCATACTGGGAATTGAATTTCCCGTAACCGTCGTAGGAAACCTTGATGATTCCGTCATCGACCTTGAAGGTGTCGGCGAAATTCTCGCCCGACGGATGGCCGGAAATTTTCGGCGTCCAGCCGTCGAGGTTTTTGCCGTTGAACAGCGGCACCCACGGCTGCTC
Source organism: Luteolibacter sp. (assembly GCF_039920825.1). Lineage (GTDB taxonomy): Bacteria > Verrucomicrobiota > Verrucomicrobiia > Verrucomicrobiales > Akkermansiaceae > Luteolibacter. The sequence continues at coordinate 92,957 of NZ_JBDSCX010000014.1, forward strand.
CGCCATGACGGTTGGGATCAGGATGAAAACCGAGGCGATGCTAAACAGGGATTTGAAGGAGATCATGGATTGCCAAAGAGCTATCCGTTTTAATCGGGATTGCCAAGAGATCACTGGATCCGTTTCAAAAGACCGTCGGCGAGCCTCGACATTCCGTCGTCTGCTCATTTCTCCTCCGCCTTTTTCGCGAGCGCGGCCTTGATTTGATCGACGAATTCCTGGTCCTGGCGGCTCAGCTTGTCCAAAGCGACTTCCACTGGCTTTTTGTTCACCAGAAGGCGGATCCTGCCGTTACGCACGACCGTGGGATGAGCCGGAGGTGCCGGCATCACCGGTTCGGCAGAACCTTTGGGAGCTTCGGCGACGAGGTCTTCGAAGGCGATGAGCTTGGCCTCGAGCGGCTTGCCATCCACGCTGGTCCAGAATCGGCTGTCGAAAAGCACAATATGGGTGACGTAGCGTACCTTCGGATTGGCCTTTTCCCCGGGATCCACCGTGGCCCCAGGATCGAGTCCGCCACCCACAGCACGTGTCTTGAATGTCTTTGGAGTAACCGTCGGATTACCCGGCAAATCCATCTGCGCCCGGACTGCCGAGGTAGTGAGCAGGGCAACGACGGTCAGCGGGAAGCAAATCCTCATGACAGGAAAATGGTCTCATCTTGGAAATCCACAATCTTCAATTCGGATCCCAATCAAATGTCGGGGCGTCTTTTCGCCGAAACGCAGAATTTCCGTTGGCTCTGCCCCCCCAACCGAATTGTAGTGGATTCCATTACAGAAAAATCAGGATTCCTACTATTGCACGATTGCATCGGACGCAACCTGTCGTATCGTCGCGCATCATGGATTTGTTCCCATTCCCAGAGGCTGACTCAGCCACATTGATCCCCTTAAGCGACCATCGTCTTCTGGTAACGCCTCTTTTGTATTTTCCTCATGTTACGGATGCGGGAAGACTGTCCGGAAATCCGGTAGCTTCCCACACGGCGGATTGTTGCCGCGCCTCGTCCACCATCGTCGCCCGGATAGATTCGGGCGGTGTGATGGACCGGACCATTGGTTTATCCTCGGTAAGTTCGGTCGGGTGAACTTTGGGAAGCTTGCCGTGCCGCCCTCGCCAGGGAAATCGAGCGCCCGTCCTTCATGGCTCCAAGCGGATGCGGTAAAAGATTTTGCCCGTTTCAGGACGGATGGTCGGGCACTCGGCCGTTCCGGAAACACCCGAAATGATCCCTTCATCGGTCCAACTCGAAAGATCGATGGATTTCTGAACCGTAAACAACACCCCGGCTGCGCTGGGCCATTGAAGCAGGCCGGTGGAGCCGAGTGTGGCGCTGAAACGCTTCATCGGATCGTTCGGATCGAGCCCGAGACGCTGCTCGGTGATGTTGTTCGTGCCATCGCCGTCCGGATCTCCATCAGATCCTTGGGAAAGCGAGCCGAAATGTGTGGTTTCCCAGGAATCGAGCAAACCGTCACCATCGCTATCAGACGGACCGATGGACCTCAGGACATAGGCATTGTAGCCGGCTGGAAAATTGGCTTCTCCGGTGGTGTTCCGGGCGAAGAAATCTTGATAGCCCGACGAATCCGCGACAAAGGTGCCTATGACCGAACAGCTCTGGCTGCCAAGAAATGACTGCGACGCGTGGCCGAGGCCGTCGTGAAGCAACTGCCCCCGCGTGGAACTCGTTGATCGATCATCCGAACAGAAAATTTGAATCTGATAGATATATCCCCGCGTCAGCGGAGCACCGGCGGCACCGGTCACGCGCAGGGCCATGTCGGTGGCTCCGGGGGCGGGGCCGGGGTCGGTGTTTTCCCATGCGGAGCCATCGAGGACCGACTCAAAAGCGGCGGATACCGTGGTTCCGGCGGCATTGAACAAGGTAGTGGTGGTTTGTTTGCCACCGGCACCGGAGACCACTTTTGCCTCTTCACCGGAGACGAGACCGGAGAAGGCATTGCTGGCGGCGCGGTTCGCAAAGTTGATGGATGAGGCGCCCACGGTGACGCTGACGTTTCCCGAGCTCCGGAAGTTTCCCGCATGGACAAAGGTGCCATTCAAGCTGATGTCGGAATCCGAAGTGACCGTGACGGGCGATTGCCAGGTGACTCCCGCGCTTGCCGCCACGGCGGCGATGGTGACATTGCTGAAGACCGCTTGGTTGAGCAGGCTGCTGCTCAGGCTGCAGACGGCCATGCCGATGTACACGTCATTCGTCATGGAAATGGTGGTGGATCCTAGCAGGCTCCACTGGGATCCGTCCGCGGACTGATAGGCGGTGATGGCGGAGCCGAGGCGGGTGAGTTTTACCCAGTAGGGAGCGTTGATGCCGGTGATGTTGCCGACGCCTGTGGAGGAGCCCCCGGTGGTGGTGCGCTGCTGGAGCGCGGTGCCATTGGATGGGGAAACGTAGGCGATGGCGTATTTCGAATTCGTGTTGAGCGTTTCGCGGATCATCACACCGGCCTTGGCCCAGCCAGCGGTGTTCCGCATGCTTTGCACGCGGGCGGTGATCGTGCCATTTCCAGAGAGCGGTCTGAATACGTAGCGAAATTGATCGGAGGTATTCCAAATGTCCGCTCCGGAGCCTTTCACCAGATGATAACTCGCGGACGCATCGTGATCCCCCGTCGCGCCGGTGGCTCCGATATCCTGCGTCTGCCAGGTGGAGGCGATGGCTAACAATCCGACGGCGTATTCCGAATCCGCAGATGCGTTGCCATCCTTGTTAGCGATGACGACATAGTAATACGGTGTGTTCCCGGAAACTTGGGCATCGACATAGGTCGGCGCGGCAAGTCCGGTGGCGATTTCCGAGTAGGGACCGGTTGGCGACAAAGCTCGTTTGACGGAAAAGGTAACACCGGTATCCGACGAGGACCAATTAAGCGCGATGGTGCCACCCGAATCCGTGGCGTTGAGGCTTGTCGGCGGATTGGTCTTGATGATGGCGGCGGGGCCGATCTTGAAGCAGACGGACGTCTGGAACGGCATGGAGGCCGGGCAGGTGATGGCGAGGTCGGTCGCAGTCTGATTCCAGGTAAGAGCCCCGGCGTTTCCTAGCAACTCCACGGAGGTGATGGGTGCTCCCAGTGTGCCGTCGCCAGTGCCGAGCGACGGGAGCGTGAGCTGGGCTCCGGCGGCAGGCACGGTCATGCAATAGGCGTAGAGGAAACCGTCCGCTCCCACGGTGTAGCGAAAGTCGGAGGTGGTGAAGGTCTTGTTGGCTTGCGAGTTGCCGAGGGCGCCGGTGGGCAGCACGTTGGTGCCTTCGCCATATTTGAGCCACGCGCGGCTGCCGTAGATGCCGGCGCTGTTGATGTTCATCCAATTTCCGACGGCCTGGAGTTGCGTCACGCTGCCGGGGTCGAGGGAGCCGTCGGGTTTGAGGGCGATGCAGATGGCGGCGGCACCGTCGCGGGAGACGCACTCTAGCAGGTAGCGGATGACCATGCCGGGGCTGTAGTTGAAGCCGGTGTTGTAGAACCAATCGCCGACGGGGACCTCTCCGATCCACGGCTGGTCGGTCTTGATGGCGGAGGGGTAGGTGTTTTCGAAGGTGTTAACAATGCCGCGGTTGTTAGGATTGAACTTGACGATGCCGAAGGTGTCGAGGGTGCCGCGGCGGGCCAGGGTGCGGTTGAAATAATGGGCGAGCACGCGCTGCATGGCGTCGCATTTGTAGCCGGAGCCGCTGGCGTAGCCGGAGAACGGCTGGGTGGAGTTGCCGTCGGTGTAGATGAAGTC
>NZ_JBDSCX010000015.1:0-28256 GCF_039920825.1 Luteolibacter sp.
CCGCGCCGGTGAAGAACTCGGTGGAGGGCTTCATTTCCTACAACGCGCCCACCATCTATCAAGGCATCCCGTTCGACTCGATCCGGCTGGAATTCGAGAGCGGAAAAATCGTCAAGGCGGACGCCGGTTCCAAGACCGCCGCGCTCAACAAGATCCTGGATAGCGACGAGGGCGCGCGCTACATCGGCGAGTTCGCGCTCGGCTTCAACCCGGTGATCCGCGAACCGATGCGTGACATCCTTTTCGACGAGAAAATCGCCGGGTCGTTCCACTTCACCCCCGGTCAAGCCTACGAGGGCGAGGCGGACAACGGCAACCGCGCACAAGTCCACTGGGACATGGTCAACATCCAGCGCAAGGGCTACGGCGGCGGCGAGATCTGGTTCGACGGCAAGCTCATCCGCAAGGACGGCATCTTCCTCGCCAAGGCTTTGGAGAAGCTGAATGGTTAGGCCAATGTGCTCCGGCTGTCTTAGCCGGAAGCGAAGGCCCGGAACCCGGCTGGGACAGCCGGGACACATTCTTGGTGCCGCTGTCTAGTACTCATCATGCCTTCGCCACCATTGGTAAGGCGCTGACTGCGGCCGGCCCGGCGGCGAATCCTCCCATTCCTCCTGCCGTCCGAATGGCGTGAGATCCAGAAATGTCCAATTGCTTCCGAGGGCTTCCAATCCGCGGCCCGTGGTGAAATAGGTTCGATAGATTTTATCACCATCTCGCATGAACACACTCAGCCCGTGTTCCTCCTCCTCGGCCGTTGTCATTTCAAAATCGTAGTTGAAATCCGTTCCCGCGGAGGAAACCCACGGGATCTCCCAGCCCATCCTCTTCTTGTAAGCTTGGATGTTTTCCAACTGTGCGATGGAAACCGCTGCGAAGGAAACATCGCGGGCATGGAGGTGAGACGGATGGCCGAGGTTATCGATGAACATCGTGCATCCCGGACAGGCCGCCGTCGGCCAGCCACCAACTGTCGGCGCGTACATGAAATGATAAAGAAGGAGTTGGCGACGGCCTTCGAAAAGATCCAGCAGCCGGACCTTGCCCTGCGGTCCTTCAAACACATAGTCCTTCCCGATTTCCACCATCGGCAGCCGCCGTCGTTCGGCGGCCAACGCATCGCGCGCCCGGGTAGCCGCTTTTTCCTTCACGAGCAAAGCATCGCTTTCCCGCTGCCACTCTTCCCGCGAGACGATCCGGGGGAGTCCTGTTTCGATGGCGTTCATAATTCTGTGGATTTGAATTTTCTATCAGTCTCCGGCATGCGCGCGTTTCAAGGCTGCGATGTCCAGCTTCTTCATCTGCAACATCGCGCCCATTGCGCGACCGGCCTTCTCCCGATCAGGATCGCCGAGAAGTTCGGGCAAGATGGAAGGAACGACCTGCCACGACACACCGAAATTGTCCTTCACCCAGCCGCATTGCTGCGCCTCGACCGGCCCGCCTTCGGATAGATGGTTCCAGAAATGGTCCACCTCCTCCTGCGTTTCGCAATCGATCTGGAAGGAAATCGCCTCGCTGAATTTGAACGTCGGCCCGCCATTCAGCCCGGTGAAGGCCTGGCCGTTGAGTTCGAAGGCCACCACCATCGCCGATCCAGGTTCGCCGCCGTGGATTTCCTGTCCGACCTCGGTGTAGCGGCTGACATCGGTGATTTTCGAGTTCTTGAAAATAGAGATGTAGAACTCCGCCGCTTGTTCCGCCTGCCCGTCGAACCACAGGCAGGGCGTGATTTTCTGCTTCGCTATCATCACGGAATTGTATGTTAGAAAAAACTCATTCCTTGTTTCCGCCGCAGCACATTTCCTGCGACGCCTTCTGCATTTCCTCCGGAGAGACATCACGGACATGCGTGGCGATCGACCATGCGTGGCCGAAGGGATCCGTCACAATCCCGTAACGATCGCCCCAGAACATATCGTCGAGCGGCATCTTCACCGTCGCTCCCGCCTTGACGGCCTGGGCGAAAACGGCATCCGAATCAGCTACCTGGAGATGGATGGTGACCGACGTGCCGCCACGGGCGTTTGGTCCAAGACAATTCCAATCCGGCATTTCGTCCACCAGCATGACCATCGAATCGCCGATGCCCACCGCGGCGTGCATGATCTTTCCGTCCGGCGTCGGGATCCGGCAGTATTCCACCGCACCGAAGGCTTTCTTGTAAAATTCAATGGCATCCGCCGCTCCCGCGCAAACGAGATGCGGTGTCACGGTGTGCATCCCGTTCGGCACGGGATCGACTTTGGAATTCGTGGCGGCAGGGAGGGTATCGTTCATGGTTTGTGTGCTCATGGCTTTTGATTTTTTCAGAGGTTATTCAAACAAACAGGGTGGTTGTTTCAATAGCACGACGAACGACCGTCCGCAAACAGGACAGCGTTTTGTCGATTTCCGAAAATTTCACGGAGTGACGATGGCAACGAGCAAGGTCCCGAAAAGCAGCACGGGCACGAGGATCACCAGCCGTGACAGCCAGATCGTCGCCGGTGGTTTCGGCTTGGGGGCGATGGACAGGATGCGCTTCGCCTCGGGCAATCCCACGACGTCGGCGAGGATGTCCTTAGTGGCGTCGCGACCACCACGCCAAAGGTTTGCCAATACCATCGGTGACCAGATGAGTCCCCAGGGAAATCCCCACCAGCCGAAAAACGTCGGGATCACCGTCGCGCCGAACAAGGGCCCCATCGGCCAGTCACCGGTTTCGATGACCCGGACGGAACCCATGCTGCGGCGGAAGGTCAGGACCAACATCGACGCGACATAAGGATAGATGACGTAGCGCTTGCCCTCCATGACCGCCTTGACGACGGGGTGTTCCGATTCCGGAACCTCGACGGTGCGCGGCGTGTAGCGATCAAGCGGTGACGGGTGTTGTGGGGATTGCTGCAAGTCGGGCATCCGCGATTCTCTATCAGGATCGCGGCGGGACGTCAAAGCTGTTTACGGGTCTTTTTCGCAAACAAGAGGTCGTGGACGGAGATGGCCTGTGAGAAGGGTCTTATCGGCAGTTTTGCTTGGCGGAAACGAGGGCCGTGATAGGACAGGGTCATGAGCAACACCGCCACCCAACTTCCGGAAGACATCAAGAACGCCATGCGGGCCAAAGACACAACCGCACTCAACGCCCTGCGCGCGCTGAAGAGCGCCCTCACGAATGCCGCCATCGAGAAAGGCGGACTCGGCACCGAGCTTGAGGAATCCGAAGTGCTGGCGGTGGTGCGGAAACAAATCAAGCAGCGCGTCGATTCCTGCGAGCAGTTCGAAAAAGCCGGCCGGCCGGAACTCGCCGCGACCGAGAAGACGGAGATCGAAATCCTTTCCCGCTACCTTCCCGCCGCGCTAACAGAAGCCGAGCTGCTGGTCATCATCGAGCAGGCCGTGACCGATACCGGAGCCTCCGGCAAGGCGGACATGGGCAAGGTGATGAAGCGCGCCCAGGAACTCGCGGAAGGCCGCGCGGATGGAAAATTGCTTTCCGCCGCAGTGATGAAACGGCTCGGGTGACGGATACCACCCCGCAGGGATTTGTCCGTCGTCCAATCAAAAACAAAACCACCGCCATGCCATCGTCCGCCTATTTGAGCCTCTCTTCGGTTGTGGGACTGCTGTCCATGGCGATACAGATCGCCGCGTGTGTTCTGTTACTGCGCGAGCGGTCGGCGGCGACATGGATGATGATCGTGGGAACTGTGATTTCGACCCTCGGCAAACTGGGGTCGCTTACTTCATTGGTTACCTGGTGGAGAATGACGGGGCAGGGCTATTACACCATCGTTTATGCGACAGTCAGTTTTGGATCCCTGTTGTTCCTCGCAGGACTGCTGCTCTATGCCATGCAGCGCCGCGCGTTGGCCCACCGCATCGCGGAGCTTGAGGCCATTCTCGCCGACCAATCCGAATCGCCATAGCCAAAAATCCACCGGCCGGAGTGTCGTGAGAGATTCGTGTGACCTCGCAAACCTGTAAAAATTCCGCCGCCGTTCGCGCTGATTATCAAAGATTTCAATTCTATGCGGCTCCGCATCCCGTGAAATATGTTGTTTCAGGATCGCCGACGTGTAATGCGTTCCCTCCCAACTGCCGGCGCGGCTTGGGAATATCTCAGGCACAACCTTCCCCTCATCATGCAACAACTCACTCCTGCGGGACAAAACATCATCAACGACATTTCCCGTCGTTACAATCTGAGCTACAACTCGGCGGTCAGCATGCTCGTTTCCGTCAACAACGGCAACGGCTCCATGGCGCAGTTCAGTTGCCCGGAACTCGGCAGCGGCCAATGGATGCGCGGCGGCATGACCATGGTCGGCGACATGTTCAACCACGGCCTGAAAAACACCGTGAACAATCTCTGCAGCGAACTCTCCAGCGCGCTCGCGAACAACCAGATGTTTCCGCCCGCACCGCAGGGTGGTGGTGGCAGCGGAAACTGGTGGCCCGGCGACCTGGGTTCGCCATCCAGCAGCGGATCACAAAACAACATCCGCTATGCCTTCTTTCCACAAGCCCGCCGACTGGTGGTGCAGCGGGATGGACAAGTCACCGTCTTCGATACCTTGGACCACCGCATCGGCGGCGTGAGCCAACAACAGGGCGGCAACACGTCGCTCACGTTCACCAGTCAATACGGCACCGTTTCCACCCTCAGCCTGCCATTGGTGAACGGCCCGGGGCTCCAACCGGCGAACAATACGAACTTCGCCGCGCCTCCCGCGCCAGCGTTCCAACCGCCACCGCCTTCCAATCACCAAGCACCGAACCAGGGATCGTCCGACCTCATGTCGCTTTTGGAAAAACTCGGCCAACTCCGCGACTCCGGCATCCTAACACCCGAAGAGTTCGCCGCGAAGAAGACCGATCTGCTGAACCGGCTTTAAGAGGCTGTCGTTAAAATCAAACCGCGGATGAACAGGATATACGCAGACAAGAAAGGGATCAAATCCTCCGAATTCCGATTTCCCATCTGTGTTCTTCATCTGTGTTCATCCTGTTCATCTGCGGTTGAATGACTCTTAATTCTAACGACTGACCATGGCATCGCATCCCGTGCTCGATCTTGCCGTCATCGGCGGCGGGGCTTCGGGTTTTTTCACGGCGCTTCAATACGCGGAACTCGCTCCGGGCAAGAGCGTGGCGATCTTCGAAAAAGGCAGTCATTTCCTCCAGAAAGTCAGGATCTCCGGCGGCGGCCGCTGCAACGTCACCCACGCCTGCTTCGATCCCGGCGAGATGTCGAAAAACTATCCGCGCGGCTCCCGCGAGTTGCGCGCCGCATTCCACCGCTGGCAGCCGTCGGACACCGTCGAGTGGTTCAGGCACCAAGGTGTGGAACTCAAGACCGAGCCTGACGGACGGATGTTTCCCGTCACCGACCGCTCGGAAACCGTGATCGATTGCTTCCTGGAACGGGCGCGCAAATCCGGGATCACGCTCTATCAGAACCGTCCGCTGACAGGAATCACTCTTCTCGACGACGGAACATTTTCCCTGCAATTTGAAAATCTGGAAACACCAGTAGTTGCCCGCACCGTCTGCATCGCCACCGGTTCGCTGAAAGGCAGTTCGCTGCTCCAACATCTGAAGGCACTGGAGCAAACGCTGCAACCACTCGTGCCTTCGCTCTTCGCCTTCAATGTCAGCGACCGCCGCATCAGCGACCTGGCGGGCGTTTCCCATCCACATGTTTCGATCCGCCGCGAAGGAACGAGCACCGCGCGCCAAGGGCCGCTGCTCATCACCCATCGGGGCTTCAGCGGACCGGCAGTGTTGCGTCTATCCGCTTGGGAAGCGCGGGAACTGGCGGAAACAAACCACCATTTCCCTTTCATCATCGATTGGCTGCCGGAAATGAAACCGGACGCGATCCAGGCGCAGTTCGACGACAACCGCCGGACCCATGGTGCCAAGCTCGTCCGCAACAGCCCGATCCCACCCCTGCCGCGGCGGCTGTGGGAACGCATCGTCGCCTGTAGCGGCATCGAGGATCAAACGACTTGGGGACAACTGCCGAAAGCCGCCGCCAAAAACCTGCTAGACGGATTGAAATCCGCACGCTTCGAGGCCCAGGGCAAGACGACCAACAAGGACGAGTTCGTCACCTGCGGCGGCATCGAACGGAAAACCATCGACTTCCGGACGATGCAAAGCCGCAATGTTCCCGGGCTTTATTTCGTCGGCGAGTGCATCGACATCGACGGCATCACCGGTGGTTTCAATTTCCAAGCCGCCTGGACCACCGCCCACATCGCCGCCACCGACATCGCGACGCGGTGATGGCCGTTAGAACCTAGGGCCATTTTCATTTGGATTTTTGAACCACAGATGGACACGGATAAACACAGATTTCGGAATGGAAGGACTGATGACTTACCCGTTTTCAGCTCAATAAATCCTCTTATCCGTGTGAATCAGTGTCCATCCGTGGTTCGATTGTTCTTATTTGAGTGATTGCGCGCCGGACATTTCCCGCTTGGTGCCTCGGCTCGGTCCGGCGTATTTCTCCCGCGTGATTTTACCCGACTCCACCACTCCCGAACCCGGCGGCACCTTGGACAAGCTGGCCAACTACACCGGCACCGTGCCGTGGAGCTACCTCGCGCCGCACCAGACCACCGGCAGCCTGTATTTCGTCGATCCGTCGCTGAAGCTGGAGGTCGTCGGCGCGGCAATTTCCGAAAACAACGCGGAGCAGGTGAAGGCGTGGTTGAAATCGGGAGACCTCGTCAAGATCGAGGAGATCCACGCGGCGCAATGGACCGACATGGCGAAGGAATTCGAGGCGCTGGTCGTTTCGCCGTTCGTCCTCTGCCGGCAGGTTTGAGGCGGATGCCCGCCGACCGCCGCGTTTCCGCCTGGATTCCGAAAGAGAACCACGAAAGGCACGAAGAGGCACGAAATATCAATGAGTAGGAACAACCCATTCCATAAAGGTCTTTCGTGCCTCTTCGTGATTTTCGTGGTTACCCTCTTCCTTTAGGCAAACCACCTTTGACGTCCGGCCCGGGAAGCAGCACATTCCGCCCGCCATGGCTTTTGCGGATGTTTTTCCTGAACTTTTGAAGCGCCCGACTCCGTTGATGAGGCGCTTTCTCCAGCTTGTTTCCGAGGAAACGGGCGGGCCGCTCGAAGCGTTGGCCCGGCAAAGCCAGCAAGTGACGCGACGCCATTTCGGCAAGACGATGCGGCTTTTCGCGCCGCTCTACGTGTCCAACGAGTGCGTGAATAATTGCAAATACTGCGGCTTCTCGCGCGATGCGGCGATTTTCCGGACGACGCTCACGGTGGATCAAGTCGTGACCGAGGCGAACTATCTGCACGGACTCGGCTTTCGAAATGTCCTGCTCGTCGCCGGAGAGCATCCGAAGTTTGTCTCCGACGGCTATCTCCAGGAATGCCTCGACGCGCTCAAGCCATTCATCCCCACGCTCGCTCTTGAAGTCGGGCCGATGGAGGACGACCAATACGCGGAGATCGTCGGTCACGGCGCGGAAGGACTGGTCGTCTATCAGGAAACGTATCACCGCGAGACCTATCAGCAGCTCCACACGGCGGGGCCGAAGAAGAATTTCGACTGGCGGTTGGATTGCCCGGAGCGCGCTTACGCCGGTGGCTTCCGTCGGATCGGGATCGGCGCGTTGTTCGGGCTGGCGAACTGGCAGTACGAGGCGCTTGCGCTGTGTGCCCATCTTGAGTATTTATACAAACACTGCTGGAAGGCGCAGTTCACCGTCGCCTTTCCGCGGATGCGGCCCTACGCGGGAAATTACGAATACCAGCCGGACCCGGATCTCTATCTGCCGGACAAGGCGTTCGTCCGGTTGATCGCCGTTTTCCGCCTGCTGTTTCCCCAAGTCGGCATCGTCGTTTCCACCCGCGAGCCCGCGGCGCTGCGCGATGCCATCGCCACGCTCGGCGTGACCCACATGTCCGCAGGAGCCAAGACCGAACCCGGCGGCTACACCGGCGCGGGCGGCGACGATCTCCACCTCACCGTCAAAGGCCGCCGCGTGGAACTCCAGGAAAAATCCGGCTGTGAGAAAGCCACCGAGCAATTCCAGATCACCGACCACCGCAGCCCCGCCGAAGTCGCCGCGATGCTGCGCGGGCAGAATCTTGATCCCGTGTGGAAGGACTGGGACGAGTCGCTGCTGGCTCTGGCTTGAGCGGTTTCTGTCCGCTGCAATCTCCTACTGATCCGGCGCTTCGCGGGCAGGCGGTTGATCAACCGCGTCCTGTTCGCTGGGCGCCTTCGAAGCCCACTGCCCCTCCTCGCGGGTTGTCGTCATTGGTTCGTTTGAATTCGCCAACACCATGGATAATCCTTCTTATATAGGTGCCATACGCGACAAACAAGCCGCTTATCCCGTCATCTTCAGGCATCTCACCGAGCTGAAATATAGCAGATCCAAACTGCATATTGCTCCCCTCGCCAGCTGAGTAGTGAAGATGCAAGAACCGGTCGAATCGCATCTCTCCATGGACTCGAAACTCCATGCTTTTAGGCATAGTTCGCCCATTGAAAGTGGTTACATCATTCGGAGTAATCAATTCCAAAGATCCCCCTAGTATAGTGTCAGCAGTCGCTTTCAGAGTTAGGACAGCACCATAGTCGATTACGGCATCGCCTTTTTCTGTGCATACGCAGATATGGCCGTCCCAACGACCGTCACATTTTTGAACCCGTGGAAGTGGTCTTTTTAAAAGAGAAATCAACGAGCAAATGGCTTCCGTAGCGTCCACTGAACAATCCAAGTAAGACACCGGTCGCTGATTCAGACGGCTCACAACAATGGTCGGATCGCAATCATCAATCTTTATCATCAGAATTCGATTCCGCAGGTGCTCGAGGGTGTGCGCGAAATTGATTTCAGCTTTGACCCACTCTGAGCCTACAGAGTCTTGCGACGCGACCATGATGAACCAGTCGCTTGATCTAATTCCTTCTTTGATTCTTTCAGGAAGATTCACTCCAGGCGGAATATCGTTTCTGTCGATGAAGTAGTCGACATCGAGCGATCGTAAAATTCTGCTCAATCGTGTATCAACCCACTGCGTATTTTCCCGTGAATAACTAATAAAGCACTTTGACATCCGAAATGAATTCTGTTTTAGTCCTACGCTGAAATGCTGAGACTTTCCTCAGCGAACATTTGAAGTGTGGCACGGCGTGAAGTGGCGTCCAGAACGAAGTGAACTAGCAGCGTTGTCCGCCGTTGCCACTATGACCAGGGGCCTGGCCCTCTGTCATGATAATCCCTCCGAACCGCGGACGAAAGACGTTGATTTTGCAGAGGGTGGTAGTGGGCGGCTAGGAACGACGACTCCTTGTTCTACGTCGGCCGCAGAATCCGCAAGATATTCTTCATACAATTCTTCCAATTCCAATCTCCTATCGTCGCCTATGGATTCGTCTTCTGAATCTGTCGGATAAACAGATAGCTCAAGATCCAGCTTAAGTTTTCCTGCCATCCCCAGTAGGGCGAAGGGAAACCGGAAACAACTGTAGCCCGGAGGATAAATATCGGCACCGAAATCAATGCACAGATTCTCAACCCCATCGAAATCACGGAGCCGTGACAGCTCGTTGGCATGATCTCGCATGAAGAAAAAGACCTCCTTGAACTGGAGCTCGATATCATCAAAGCCCGCTCCGCTGACCTCTACATTGATGCCAGATCGGGCATTTTTACGACCATCCGGTTTGCTTACAGGAAGAGATGGTTCGCCCTTTCTATAGACATTCATCGCGAGAAACGATGAGTCCGCTAAAAACGCATCAACGTCAAATTGGGTGCCTGATGCTCTCAGTATGGCTGACATATTTTTGCAGAATGTCGTGTTGGTGGAGTGCAAAACAATATCGATTCAGGTTAGCCCGTGCAAGCCTGCGGAGATCCGGAGTTAGCCCGTGCAAGCCTGCGGAGATCCGGAGGTACAATCCACTGCGGATGGACTCAGAGCGGGTCGTCTCTCCCCCTGCATGGACGAGACGTCCATGCCCCCTATGAACTCGGCGAAAAAACACGGGGTTGGGACGCAGTCCGTGGACTGCGTGCAGCCTGCTGCCGCTTTGGCCCGGACAGCCTGCTGTCGGACCGGGTTGCCCGGTGGGGGTATCCGGTGCGGGCGGACAGTTTAAGGAATTTCAGATGATCTGGGGTGACGGCCACGCGGAGGCGGCAGCAGGCTGCGTGGCCTCAAAGCGGCAGCAGGCTTCCGCAGTCCAAGGCGGGCGGGCCTTATGGAGTGCGGTGGCAGAGCGCAGTGGCGACACCGCTTTTGATTCTTCGGGAGGCGGATGCAGGAAGACGATGGCGGCCGGTTCATCCAAAGCGGTGTGGCGCTATTGCTTCCCACCGCACTCCAAGGGTCTATTTCATCCCCATGTCCTTGCGGATGGCTTCGACCATCTTGATGTGGCGGAGGTCGTTTTCCTTGCTGGACTCGCTATCCTGATTGAGGCCGTAGGGCCAGAAGTGCTGGCGGTCGGCGTGGAGGACGGCGTCCTTGCCGTCGAATTCGCGGAGCTGTTCGAGTGCGTTTTTGCCGGTCCAGAGGCCGTCCTTGATGTTTTTCCCCCAGTTCTCGCCGGTGCCGATGCCGAGGGTGTGGGCGATTTCATGAAGGGCGACGCGGCGGCTGATGGAGCCGCCCCAGTTGATCCAGCCGTCGATGTTGGAGTCCGCGGTGGGCGTGCCGGGGCTGTTGTTGGCGGTGAGTTCCTTTTTGAACCGGCCGTTTTTGTTATAAAATGCGACGCCCTCGTCCATCGCGGAGACGATGCGTTTTTTGCGGTCTTCCGGCCATTTGTCGGAGCCGCCGGAGAGCTTGTAGGTGATGGAGCCCGGCGGTTTTTTCGCGGCTTCGGCTTCCTCGGCGGCGGATTTTTCCGCGGCTTCCTTTTCGGCTGACAACTTGGACTGTCGTTCTTCGGCATATTTCCGATCCTCGGAGTTGAGCATTGAGAACGGGATGACGGCCGGTTTTCCGTTGTCACGTTTGACGGTGACGGCGGTGGTGTCGGCGCTGACGAACTCGGCGACCAACACGCGTCCGTCACTGGCCGTCCAGACGCGGGGCAGCTCGGCGGCCATGCCGGGCATGACCCACGCCGCGGCGATCAGAAAAAAAACGAAAAGGAATCTGGGAACGTGAAATTTCATCGGCGGAGGACTGACTTTAACCACGGCAGCCTCCGAGCGTTTCAGATTCCCACCAAAACAGGGATCCCCATTTCGGGTGAGAATGGCCGGCCAATCAATTCACCTTCGCCCATTCCTCACGGAGAACCGGATCGAGAATGGACTGCCATTTCGCGTAGCCGGAGTCGTTGAGGTGGAGATGGTCGTCGCGGAAATACGAGGCGATCGGCTGGTCCTGGGAATCGACAAGGTAGCTGGTGGAATCGACATAACGCAGCCAGCCCTTGTCCTTGCACCAGCTTTCGAGGCGCCGGTTGAGGTCGTTGACCTGGGGGATTTCAATCGCCCGGCGGGGCGCGACTTTCACTGAGGTGAGGATGACACGGATTTTGGGAAACCGGTCATGAGCCATGTTGAGGAATTTCGTGTAGTCGGAAAAAGCGTCGTCCACGGTGAGCTTCTCGTCGATGTCGTTGCTGCCGGTGTAGGTGACGAGGACTTTCGGTTCGTGCCGGGTGACGAGAGTTTCGAAATAGACGACGAGATCATTGGCCACGCTGCCGCCGAAGCCACGGTTGACGACGGGCAGGCCAGGGAAATCCTCTTTCAAATGCGTCCACAGCCGGATGCTGGAGCTGCCGGTGAAAACGATGCCGCCTTTTTCCGGCACTTGCTTGGCGAAGGCGGTGATCTCGCCGACCATGCGTGCGGGATTCGGGCGCGGAGTGGGTTCGAGGGCGAGGACACACGGAACGCCAAGTGACAGAATCAGCAGGCTGCGGAGGAAAATGGATTTCATCGGGAGTGGGTTACGATTATCCCAAGCCGGATCATAGCGGGAAATTTCTATCGGAAAGCGGCTTTGACGTCCGCGCCATCTCCCGCCAGTCTATCGGCAGATGACCGCGAGAGAAGCAATCGTTGCCCTGAATCTGCTGCCGAAAATCGGACCGGTGCGCGTGCGGCGGCTGCTCGAAGCATTCGGCGACAACCCGGCAGCGATCCTCGGCGCGGCGAAGGACCGGCTGATGCGGGTGGACGGCATCGGCGAGGAAACGGCGAAAATCCTGCACGGCTGGCAGGATCATGCGGATCCGCTCGCCGAGATCCGCGAGGCGACGGAGCGCGGAATTTCCATCGTCACGCAGGACGACGAGGATTACCCCTCCCCGCTTCGGGAGGCTTACGATCCGCCGCTGCTGCTTTACGTGTGGGGAAAATTGGAAGCGCGGGACAAGCATGCGATCAGTGTCGTGGGCTCGCGGCGGGCGACGATTTACGGCAAGCAGGCGACGAAGAAGCTTTCCTATCAGCTCGCGCAATCCGGTTTTACCATCATTTCCGGCCTCGCCCGGGGCATCGATACGGCGGCTCACGAAGCGGCGGTCGCAGCGAACGGCCGCACCATCGCGGTGATCGGCTCCGGTCTCGGGAAACTCTATCCGCCGGAAAATCTCGCGCTCGCGGAAAAAATCGCCAGCGGCTTCGGCGCGGTGGTTTCGGAATTTTCGCTGAATACCGCGCCGGACAAGCAGACGTTTCCCATGCGCAATCGGATCGTCGCCGCGTGGGCGCGGGCGGTGCTGGTCGTCGAGTGTCCAGCTTGGTCCGGTTCTTTGATTACTGCAAATCTCGCGTCCGAGTATGGGAAGCCGATTTTCGCGGTCCCCGGGCCGATCGATAAGCCGACGTCCGCCGGTTGCAATCAGCTCATCCGCGACGGGGCGACACTGGTCGCCGATGCGTCGCACATTCTGGATGACCTCGGCGAGCTGCCATTCGCCCGCAAGGCCAGCATCGCGGAACCCGCGACCGAAATACCCGAGCTGCCGGAAGAGGAAGCCGCGGTTTTCGCCGCCGTGACAGCAGATGAATCGCCGGTGGATCTCATCATCGAGCGATCCGGCCTGCCCGCGCATGTCGTCACCGCGAACCTGATGAAACTGGAAATGCGGAAGCTGGTGAGGGCGTTTCCGGGATTCCGGTATGCGAGACGATGAATAAGTCCGGAAAATGTGTTCCGGCTGTCTCAGTCGGATCTTGCTGAGGCTTTGCTCCCGGCTGAGACAGCCCGGACACGTTCCAGAATGCACGAAAAGATGCGGCAATGACTGCAATCTGCGCGAGATCTCCCCCTGCTCAGGGTCTGAATTGAACTGGGATCAAAACCTCAAATTTTGATTTTCAGAGACTTGTGAAATCACAAATTCCTTGGCCCTGTTCTTGCGATAGCCCGGTTAGTCCGCTGTCAATTCCGACGGCGACCCTAACACAACCCACTACGATCATGACCAAGCTCGAAATCAAAGGCACCTGGAACGAAACCAAGGGCAAGCTGAAGCAAAAATACGCCGGCCTCACGGACGATGATCTCCTTTTCGAAGAAGGCAAGGAGGACGAACTCCTCGGTCGTCTTCAGAAAAAAACCGGCGAGACCAAGGAAGCCATCCGCGACGCCATTTCCAAACTCTGAATTTTCACAGCCATGAAAACCACCGATCAACCCAAGGCCGACACCGAACTCCACGAACTTCTTGTGGACCAGCTCCGCGACATCCTCTGGGCGGAAAAACACTTGGTGAAAGCCCTGCCAAAAATGGCAAAGGCCGCCAGCGACAAGAAACTGAGCGACGCCTTCACCAGCCACCTCGCGGAAACCAAAAATCACGTCGTCCGTGTTGAAACCGTTCTCAAGGGGCTCGGCCTCTCCACACGGGCCAAGAAGTGTCCCGCCATGGAAGGCCTGCTCAAGGAAGCTGACGAACTCGCCGAAGAATATGCGGATTCCAGCGCCCTCGACGCAGCGCTCATCACCGCCGCGCAGAAGGTGGAGCACTACGAAATCGCCTCTTACGGGACGATGCGTGCTTTCGCCCAACGCCTCGGCTACGCGGATGCTGTCAAGCTTTTGACCCAAACCATCGACGAAGAGGGCAAGGCCGATCAGGCATTGACCAAAATCGCCACGGGCGGGGTCAATCAAATGGCACTCGCCTGATTTCCTCCTCTGAATCAGCTCACCACGCACCTGCCGGGAAATTTCCGGGCAGGTGCGTTTTTTGCAATGTGACCTGATCCGCCAAGAACAGCCGGAATACGTTCCTTACCGGAAAATTTACCAATCGGCTTGCCAAATACGCGATCCCGAGCCTAGTCCCTCAGCCCACAGCCACTTAACGGCCCTCTTTCACCATGGGAAAAACACTCATCATCGCGGAAAAACCGAGCGTCATGACCGACCTCAGCCGGGTCCTCACCAAGGTCCTCGGCAAGTTCGAAAAAAACGGTAGCGGCCGCGATATTTTCTTCGAGAACGACAACGCTGTCATCACTTCCGCCGTCGGTCACTTGGTCGAGCTTCGCATGCCGATGGGCCCGAACGGCAAGAAGCTGCCCTGGAATTTCAGCGTTCTTCCGGCCATCCCGGACAAGTTCGACCTCGACCCGATCCCGGATTCCGAGGCCCGCCTCAAGCAGGTTCTCAAGCTGGCGAAGCGCAAGGACGTCGATCTCATCGTCAATGCTTGCGACGCCGGCCGCGAGGGTGAGCTGATTTTCCGCTACATCATGGAAATCGGCGGCCTCGACAAGCCGGTCAAGCGCCTCTGGATGCAGTCGATGACCAACGACTCGATCCTTGAAGCGTGGAAACAACTCCGTCCCGGCGAGCAAATGAAGCCGCTCGCCGATGCCGCGAAGTGCCGTTCCGAGTCGGATTGGCTGGTCGGCCTCAACGCGACCCGCGCCCTCACCTGTTTCAATTCCCGCCACGGCGGATTCAACATCACCGCCGCTGGCCGCGTCCAGACGCCAACCCTCGCCATCCTCGCCCAGCGCGAGGCTGAGATCCAAGCCTTCAAGCCGACGCCGTATTTC
This sequence comes from Luteolibacter sp., assembly GCF_039920825.1. Taxonomy (GTDB): domain Bacteria; phylum Verrucomicrobiota; class Verrucomicrobiia; order Verrucomicrobiales; family Akkermansiaceae; genus Luteolibacter. Next base: position 15,021 of record NZ_JBDSCX010000015.1, read on the forward strand.
GAAGTCCACGGAACCTTCGGCGTCGAGGCTGGCGAATACCTCGGCAAGTGGATCGACGAAAATTGGAAGAAGGATGAGAACGCGCCGCTTTCGAAGCCGGAGCGCATCTGGGACCAGCTCACCGCCGAGTCCATCCAAGCGCGATGCCAGGGCAAGACCGGCAAGGTTTCCGAGGAAAAGAAGGCGAACTCGCAGATTTCTCCGCAGCTTTACGACCTCACGACGTTGCAACGTGAAGCGCCGTTTTCCGCGAAAGGCACCCTCCAGATCGCCCAGGCGCTTTACGAAAAGCACAAGATGATCACCTATCCGCGGACCGATTCGCGGTATCTGCCCGAGGATTATACCGGCAACGTCCGTGAGACGATGCAGGACGTCGGCAACAGCGATCTCGATGTCGCGAAATACGCCAAAGCCGTCCTCGCCGGTGGTGAAGGCGAGCCTAACGGTGGCCCGCGCCTTCATAAATCGCGCCGCGTTTTCGACAGCAAGAAGGTCTCGGATCACTTTGCCATCATCCCTACCGGCAAGTTCGCCAAGCTCAGCGAGGCCGAACAAAAGCTCTACGACATGATCGTGAAGCGCTTCATCGCCGTTTTCTATCCGTCCGCCGAGTTCGAGCAAACGACCCGCCTCACCCGAATCGAACAGGATTGTTTCAAAACCGAAGGCCGCATCCTGGTGAAACCCGGCTGGCTCGAAGTCTATGGCCGCCGCCCCGGTGTCGCCGCCGGAAAGGACGAACTCGTCCCCGTCCGCGCCGGTGAAACCGCCCACGCCGATCCTGTGGAAGTCCTCGCCGAGGAAACCAAGCCACCCGCCCGGATGACCGAGTCCACGCTCCTATCAGCGATGGAAGGTGCCGGCAAACTCATCGACGACGAAGCACTCCGCGAAGCCATGGCCGAGCGCGGCCTCGGCACTCCCGCCACCCGCGCGGCGACGATCGAAGGTCTCATCTCCCAGAAATACCTCGCCCGCGAAGGTCGCGAACTGTTCGTTTCCGGCAGCGGCATGCGCCTGATTTCCCTCGTTAGAGAAATGGAAATCGAAGGCCTCTACTCGCCGAAACTAACGGGCGACTGGGAATTCAAACTCCGCCAGATGGAGCAAGGCCACCTCAAGCGGAGTGATTTCATGAAGGAGATCATCGCCTACACCAACGAGATCTGCACCAAGGCCCGCTCCGCCGCCGACCTTGCGAAGAGCGAAGTCTTCCCCGACCTCAAGGTCACCTGCCCGATGTGCGGCGCTAAGAATCTCAAGCAAACCGAGGCCACCTACGAGTGCCGCGAGCCGGAGTGCAAATTCAAGGCGAAGAAACACATCGCCGGCCGCCTGCTCACCGAGGACGAGGCCATCCAGCTCTTCACCACCAAGCACGTCGGACCGCTCACCGGCTTCCGCTCGAAGTTCAACAAGCCGTTCGACGCCGCGCTCGAAATGGACGCCAAGTTCAAGATCAACTTCGTCTTCGAAGGCGACGACCGCGACGGCCCGCCCGAACTAACGGACGAGCAGATCATCGGCGAAGCGAAGACCGAGGAAGGAAAAACCTACAAGGTTTACGCCACCGAAAAAGCCTATCACGTCCCCGAGATCGTCACCAAGAAGGACCCGCACGGCATCCGCATCGGCAAGTCCATCCTCCAGTGCGAGATCCCCGGCGACCAGATGCTCAAGCTCATCTCCACCGGCAAGACCGACGTCCTCAAAGGCTTCGTCTCCAACCGCACCAAACGCAAGTTCGACGCCCACCTCACCTTCGATCCCAAGGACGGCAAGATCGGCTTCGACTTCCCGCCCCGCCCCGTGAAAAAGGTCGCCGCGAAAAAGACGGCGAAGGTGAAGGAGGCCTGAGGAGGGTAGCACTACGGGCTACCCGGGTGGGCCGAAGTCCCACCCTCCATATCTGATAGATCGGCTGTGACTTCCCAACGCAGGCCGCTGAAAAAGAAGCCCCAAAATAGGGCACACAACGGCGCGGGATCGATCTATCAAGCGTCCTTGCGAGTCATCCTAATTCCAAATCCGGAAGCACCTGATCCCGGATCGAGAAAAAGTGGGCGTCACGCGCGAGAAGCGGAATTTTTTCCGCGGAGGCAACGATGGCGATGATCAGATCGAGGGCCGGAAAATTCAGTCCTTTGAGCCGGAGCGCGGCACCCAATTCCGCAGCGGTGTCCCAATGTGCTGCCGTAACTACGATGCGTTTGGAAAAATCCAATGCCTGTTGGAGATCATCCAATTCGCTCGGACGCGCCCCGAGGACCAATTCATACCGGACCGGGCAAGCGTATGCCGCGTAGCCTAGCCCGATCAGATCCGCCACTCGTGATTTGATGGCTGAATCGCCTTTCGGACGGAGGAACTCAATCCACGCCGATGTATCAATCAAGGCCGTCATGGCTCCCGATGGGCGAGAGCTTCGATCTCCTCGTTCGACATCTCGTAGTTGGTTTTCCCGGCAATGACCTTTCCGAGGAAGTCCTGCCGCCGCTTGAATTCAAGAAACTCGTCCAAAGCCATGGCGAGCGCGGGAGACTTTTTCTTCTGCCGGGTCAGCTTCAGGATCGAACCCATCTTGGCTTCATCAATATCAACGGTGATTCTCATCTTTTTGGTCTTAAATTTGATGCATTTGTAGCGTGGTTTTTCATCAACTCAAGACTGGAAGCGGACAAAGTGGTCATGGACTTCAGTCCGTTCTTTGATTTTTGAAGAACGGACTGAAGTCCATGACCACGTTTTGAAACAAAAAACCCCCGTCGCGGCGGGCCGGACGAGGGTTGGTTTGATTGGATTTCGCAGAAAGCGGATTACGCCTCTTCAGTCTTCGCCTTCGGCTCGTCGAAGCCGTATTTGGCTTCGAGGTCGGTGGTGGTTTCGGCCACCACGGGAGCGGCTTCCTCGACTTTTTCGACGATGGTTTCGATGACCGGCTCGGCGACGACGGCGGCGACCGCCGGGGCGGTGGAAGCGAGGACGACGCGGGTCGGCTCGCGCTCGTCACGGCCTTCCATGTCTTCACGCTCGTCCTGGCCTTTGGATTTGGCTCCGGAGACGGTCATCTTGCGGCCCATGAACGGTTGGTCGTGGAGAACCTCGACGGCGCGGATGGCTTCGTCCATGCGGAGCATTTCGACGAACCCGTAGCCTTTGGAGCGGTGGGTGCTGCGGTTGTAAACCACTTCGATGTTGCGAACTGCGCCGACGCCCTTGAAGAGCTCCTGGAGGTCTTGTTCGGTGACGTCGTAGGACAGGTTCCCAACGTAAACGCGGGTGGACTCGACGCTTTTCGGATCGCCACCACGCGGGCGGTCGTTGTCGCGCGGAGTGCGCTCCTTGCGTGGCGGACGAGCTTCGCCTTCGGGGCGCGGTTCGCGAGGTGGACGTGGCTCACGGGGTTCGCGCGGCGGACGGGCCTCGCCTTCGCCGGAGCGGGCGTTGCGGGTGTTCGATTTCGGCGCGCGTTCACCACTTGGAAACGGGGTGGACTCGGGCCTGCCATCGGTCTTCGGCTTGGCGGCAGCCGGTGCTGGCGTGCGGTCGTAGCGGGAAGGCGGCGCGGGCTCCTTGTAGAGGCCGACCATCTTCATGATTTTCTGCCAGAGCGTCAGCTTGGCAGGAGCGTAGGTGCGGCGCGGGGCCTGAGGGCGGAATTCCTCGGTGCGGTTGCTGTCCTGGCGACGGCCATTTCCACGGTCGTTGCCGCGGGAATCGCGGGAGCCGCGATCACCACCGCTGTTGCCACGGTCTTCGTTGTTGTTGTTGCGATTGCGGTTGGAGCCTCCGCGTGAGCGGCGGCGACGGCTGTCTCCCGAGTTGCGGGAATCGTGTGTTGCGTTTGACATGTTGTCAGTGGGGTCTTGGTGTTTCAGGCGGCCCGGCGCGGCGGATTCAGGAGAATCCGGCAATGCTGGAAGGACCTCGTGCTGACCGACATGGATCCGATAACTCCGGCTTTTTGGTGCCGGGGAGAAGCTCCGCAGCTTGCGGAAGGAGACTTCACCCGTGTCGGAAACAGCCGGCTTGCGCCGCCGCCCGTGAGGCAGGTGTTCCGGTTTTCCTAGCCGCGGGCCGATTTCACGACCCGGGGAAATTGGGGTGAATCTGTAGGCACTCGGCCGGATGCGGGTGTAGGAGGTGGGAAATACCTGCTCACCGCGAAACTACGGGTTTTTAAAGCGTTGGCAAGGCCGGAACCGGACACAACCGGATTAATCCCGGGGCCGGGAAATCAAACTTCGGCCGCAGTGACCTTGGGAATGGCGGCCAGAGCTTCTTCGATCCGTGGATTGACGCGGCTTTCGACGGTTTCCATGCCGACGCGGATCGCATTGCGGACGGCGAGCGCAGTGGACGATCCGTGGGCGATGATGACCACGCCGTTGACGCCGAGAAGCGGGCTGCCACCGTAGGTTTCGTAGCTGCTTTTTTCCTTGAGCGCCCTGAAAGCACCTTGGGCCAGCATGGCTCCGGCAATGCGCAGCGGGTTGCCCTGGATCTCGGCCTTCAGCCACTTGGAAACGGCTTTGGCGGTGGCCTCGATGGTCTTGAGCATGATGTTGCCGACGAATCCGTCGCAGAGGACGACGTCGAGCTCGGTTTCGAAAAGATCGCGGCCTTCGACGTTGCCGACGAAATTGATGCCGGGGGTCTGCTTGAGCAGTTTGAACGTTTCCTTGGTGAAAGTGGTGCCTTTTTCGTCTTCCTCGCCGTTCGACATCAGGCCGACTTTCGGTTCCTTCACACCGAGAACGCCGCGGGCGAAAGCGGTGCCCATGATCGCGTAGGCGACAAGGTGTTCCGGTTTCGCCTCCGGATTCGCACCGGCGTCGAGAATGTGACAAATGCCGTATTCGTTAGGCAGGGCGGAGGCAATGCCGGCGCGGTCCACGCCGGGCAGGGTGCGGAGTTTCAAAGTCGCGGAAGCCACCGCGCCACCCGTGTTTCCGGCGGAAACGAAGGCGTCGGCACGGCCGTCCTTGATCATTTCCATGGCGACATTGATCGACGAAAGCTTTTTGCGGCGTACGGTCTTCGCACCCGGCTCGGCCATGCCGATGACTTCGGGCGCGTGAACGATGCTCACTCGGGGATCATTGAGATCGAGCCCTTGTTGATGACACTCCGCTTCGAGAATTTCCTGAACGCCCACCAGATAAAGGTGTTGCAACTTCGGATAGTAACGCAGCGCGTCGATGGCTCCTCCGATATTGACGGCGGGGGCGTGGTCCCCACCCATGGCGTCCAGGGCGACTTTCATGCAGGATCGAGAATCAAGGGGTGAAATGCAAAAAACGAAAAATTACCGCAGGAGGAAATCCTCAAGCGGCAATCGATTCAAAAAACGAAGAGTCAGCTTCAGAGTGCTTCGACTTCGAGCACCTGACGGCCACGATAGCTGCCGCAGGATGGGCAGGCGATGTGCGAAGGTATTCTGCTTCCGCAATCGGAGCAGCTCTTGAAGATCGGTGCACGCCAGCGGGTGGCGCCGCGGCGCATTTTTGAGCGGCTTTTGGATTGGCGGCGTTTTGGTACGGCCATGGTCGTAGTATGGTTAAGGTTGGTCCTTGAGGTCCTTGAGGATGTCGAGAGCGGACCATCGGTCGTCGCTTTCGGCGCGGGGCGGAGTGGGTAGCTCATCTTCCGCCGACTTGTCCACTGATAAATATCGGGAATCGATTTCACATTTCTGCGGCACGTCTCCTTCTTCGCACCGCGGGTCCACCGGGAAGTTGATCAAAACCTCCTCGCGCATGGCATCGGTGGCGTCGATTTCCCCTTCCCGCTCGATCTCGATCGAGACGGCGGCGTTTTCCAAACGGATCGTTTGCACAAAGGGATGCAGGGTCCTCACGCAGGTGAATTCGAACGGCGCGGTCAGGACTCCTGTTAGCAAAAGCTCGGAGCCGAAACGCTGCGCCCAAACTTCATATTCCAACGGCCCCACGGGTTGCGCGTCGCCTTCCGGCAGGTCGAAAATTTCCTTCGGCAGCTCGCCCGCGAATTCCTTCCCCTCTTCCGGCAGGTTGGCCAGATCGATCATCAAACGTCCTTTCATGCGCAGAATGTAACCCGCCGCCGCCCGTCGCCAAGTCGCAATTATTTCCTACTCCCGCCTTACATTTCCGCTCGTCACCGGCATGCCAGCCGCTAGTTTGCCGGACATCATGCCTATCGATGTTCCCCTGCTGGCCCGTATTTGTGAAGCTCCCGGCGCTCCCGGATTTGAAAAGGAAATCCGCAAACTCGTCCTCGTCGAGCTCAAGGGGCTCGCCGACGACGTCCGCGTGGACAACATGGGCAACGTCATCGCCCTTAAAAAAGGCAAGTCGGCCGCGAAAAAAGCCATGGTCGCCGCACACATGGATGAGATCGGTTTCATCGTCACCCACGTCGATGACAAGGGCTTTGTCCGCTTCAACGGAGTCGGCGGTTTCGACCCCAAAACTCTCACTTCCCAGCGCGTCATCATCCACGGCCGCAAGGACATCATGGGCGTCATGGGCTCCAAGCCGGTCCACATCATGTCGCCCGAGGAGAAGAACAAGACCGTCAAACTCAGCGACTTCTTCATCGATACCGGCCTGCCGAAAAAGGAAGTCGATAAGATCGTGGCGGTCGGCGATTTCGTCACCCGCCACTCGCCGCTGATCGAACTCGGCGATTGCGTGAACGTGAAATCCCTCGACAACCGCGCCTCCGTTTTTGTCCTCATCGAAACCCTCCGCGAGCTAAAGAAATCCAAGCGCAAGCCCGCCTACGACCTCCACGCGGTTTTCACCGTTCAGGAAGAAGTCGGCCTCCGTGGTGCCCAGGCATCCGCGCTTCAGATCCAGCCGGATTTCGGTTTCGGACTCGATACGACAATCGCCTACGACGTTCCCGGCTCAATCCCACAGGAACGCTGCACCTCCCTCGGCGAGGGCGCGGCGATCAAGCTGATGGATTCCTCCGTCATCTGCGACTACCGGATGATCGAGTTCATGAAATCCGCCGCCAAACGCCACAAGATCAAGTGGCAGCCGGAAATCCTCGCCGCCGGCGGCACCGACACCGGCAGCCTCCAGCGCATGGTCGCCGGCGGATCCATTTCCGGAGCCGTTTCCATCCCAACCCGCCACATCCATCAGACCATCGAGTCCTGCCACAAGGAGGACCTCGCCGCCTGCATCCAACTCCTCGCCGCGTGCGTTTGCGAACTGGATCAGCACGACTGGAAATTCTGATTTCCTCTAAATCGGCGAAAACCCTTCACCTTGACTCACTGCCACCTCTTCGGCATCTTGCAATCGCCTTGAACGCCTTGTTTTCCATCCATGCGGACGAAATCGCCAGACTCTGCGAGGAGTATGGCGTTCTCAAACTGTCGGCGTTCGGCTCTTCCGTGCGGGCTGATTTCAATCCGGCGACCAGCGACGTGGATGTGATCGCAGTTTTCCATTCGACCCGCGAACCGGGTTATGCGGATCGCTATTTGAATTTCGCCTTATCCTTGGAGCGGCTATTCGGTAGAAAAGTCGATCTCCTGACTCCGGGATCGATCCGCAATCCCCGCTTTGCGGCAACCCTCAACCGCGAATCTGTCGCGATTTATGAGTCCGAAGACCATCAAGCGGCTTGAGGATTCAAGGGATGCCTGCAACCGAATTCGGGAATTCCTGAAAGGCGTTTCCATGGATACCTTACTCGGTTCAGCGCTTCTCCAATCCGCCGTTGAGCGCCAGCTCGAGATCATCGGCGAGGCCCTTGGAGCCGCAGCCAAGGAGGATGATTCACTCGTCGAAATCATTCCGGACCTACCACGCATCGTCGGCCTGCGAAACCGATTGATCCATGGTTACGATTCGGTCGATCCCGAGCTGGTCTGGGACGTGACCCAAACCAAAATCCCGGTATTGAAAAAACAGCTCGAAACCGCAATTCGCGGATCGACCCACTGAAAATCCGACTTTTTAGGATAAATCCGCCACTCCTCCGCCGCATGATTTCACGCGAAATCATGCGGCTTTTTCATGCCCCCGAGGTCAAATTTCCGGAACTCCCGTGTCGGGAAAATGTTTTACATTTCCTGACCAACAGCTTGCGACGAAAACCACTCCCCCAAAGATGACATTTCGTAAAAATTAAGGAATTTTTTCAAATTTCAACTCGGCCCCGTTTCCCTAACAAATAGAGGAAGATTTCTTTACCCCTAGACCTGCGAACCGGTTCTTTCATCGATCGTCGCAAGCCCTAGACGCTGCTCGATTTTTACATGGTAAACACCGCTGACAAAACACCACATCTTGTATTGTGAATAATTTGTGGATACCACATGAGCAAAATCGGTTTGACCCGGCGTACCAATTGCTGGCAGTCTCCGCGACGCTGCATCTGTGCCGCAACGTCCAATTTCACCCACTTTCCAAGTTCGTCAAACTCTATGTCCAACACCCTTCCTGCCGCCACCACCACCGTCTCTCTCGGAAACAAAACCTTCGTTCTGGACCGCGAAAAAGCCGAACTCGCCTACGCCGGCAAACGCGTGATCAACGGCAAGGAAACCATGTTCTTCAACATCCTCCCGCTGAAATACCAGTGGGCGTATGACCTCTACAAGACCATGAAGAACAACCATTGGGAGCCCGAGGACATCACCATGCAGAAGGATGTCGAGCAGTGGCGCTCCGATGAGATTTCCGACGTCGAGCGCTGGATCATCAAAATGGGCATCGGCTACTTCTCCGCCGCGGAAGGCATCGTCGGTGACAACGTGCTCCACGTCGTCCGCGAGGTGGTCACCGCCCCCGAACTGAAGCTCGTGCTCGGCCGCCACGCCCACGAGGAAAACATCCACGCCGACAGCCTCGTTTACATGATTTCCTCGCTTGGCATCAATCCCCACGAGTGCGAGGCGATGTTCGAGGACATCCCGTCCATCACGGCGAAAAACAACTTCGTCTGCTCCAACAGCAAGGCCCTCCGCCGCGACATCGATCTCACGATCACCGAAAACAAGCAGGCTCTCGCCAAGAACATCTTCATGTTCGGTCAGGTCATGGAAGGCACCCAGTTCTACGGCCTCTTCGGCATGATCCTCAGCCTCTATCGCCAGAACAAATTCCCCGGCATCGGCCAGATGTTCCGCTACACTCTTCGTGACGAGTCAAACCACATCGAAGTCTTCCGGAATCTCCTCATGGACCTCATCGACGAAAACCCGGACGTCTGGACCGAGGATTTCCGCGAGGACCTTCGCGCCACCATGAAAGAGGGCATCACCCTCGAAAAACAATTCATCCGCGACTGCCTCCCCGTCGCCGGCATCGGCCTCAACTCCGCCGATTTCGAAACCTACATCGACTACATCGCAGACCGCCGCCTCATCTCCTGCGGCCTCGCCCCGCTCAACGAATCCGTCAGCAACCCATTCCCATGGCTCGCCGAAATGATGGACATCAAAAAGGAAACCAACTTCTTCGAAGGCCGCGTCACCGAATACCAAAAAGCCTCCGCCCTCTCCACCGTCGACGACGACGAACTGTAAGCAACGTGGTTGCGGCGTCTCGCCGCAACGAACCTTCTCATTCTTCCCATCTCCTCTCCAAAAACTCGCCACGCTCCATCCCATGTACCGCTCCCTTAACCTAAACGAAGACCTCGCCCTCAAGCAGGTAGTAACGGATCGCTTCACCCTAACCGACCGCGGCTTCGCCTGGCGCGACGTCCTCTCCACCGAGAAACGCCAGCCCGTCACCGACATCACCATCACCCGCGGCACCACCGATTCCCACTTCTCCCTCGAAGACGTCGCCGACGCCATCGGCGATTCCCTCGCCGACCTCCTCATCTCCCGCAGCGAGGACGAAAAATCCATCTTCTCCGACGTCAACCGCAAGTTCGTCTCAGACGTCGCCCACTCCGTCGCCGCCTTTCTGACCGACTCTCTTAAAGCCGACGGCCGCCTCCGCCTTTCCGAGGCCGATCTCTATCTGCTCATTGAAAAAGCCCTGTTGGAGAACGAGGCCTACGACGTCGCAAAATCCCTCGCCTTCCGCCGCTCCATGGAAAAAACCGGCGCTGTCGATGTCCACATCGGCCCTCACGCCCTGCCCGTCCGCCTGATCCGCCGCAACGGCAACGTCGTCCCATGGTCCGAGACCAAGATCGAAATCGCCGTTAGAAAGGCCTTCCTCACCATCAAGGAAAACCCCGAGCCCGCCGTCGATGTCTCCAAGGGCGTGACCGACCGCATCCGCCGCGGCGATTCCTCATTCGTACACATCGAGGACGTCCAGGACATGGTGCAGGAGGAACTCATGCGCCAAGGCCACTTCAAGGCCGCCACCCACTACGTCCGCTACCGCGACGAGCGCGCCCGCATGCGCAAGGAAGAGGAGGACCTCGCCGAGGATCCGAACCAAGAGCTGATGGTCACCGTCATCAGCGACGAAGGCATCTCCTCTTTCTGGGACGGCACCGACCTCCGCAAGCGCATCGCCTACGCCTCCATCGGCCTCGACCTGAACATGAACGAAGCCGAGATCGACCGCGAACTCCGCCGCTCCGTCGGCAACGAGATTTCCGAAAAGGACCTCAAAAACACCATCATCCTCAACGCCAAGGCCCTCATCGAAAAAGACGCCGATTTCTCGAAATTCGCCGGCCGCATCCTCCTTTCCTACATCTACGAGGAAGTCCTCGACTGGTCCATCACCCGCGACGGCGTGGACAAGCTCAAGCAGGCCCACAAGGCCGCTTTCAAGAAATACCTCAAGCACGGCGTCGCCATCAAGCGCCTCCACCCGGACCTGCTCGACACCTACAACCTCGACAAACTCTCCGAAGCTTTTGATCCCACCGCCGACCTCGATTTCGACTACCTCGGCATCCAGACGATGTATGACCGCTACCTCATCGTCGATAAAACCGGCAGCAAAAACCGCCGCATCGAGACCCCGCAATTCTTCTGGATGCGCGTCGCCATGGGCCTCTTCAAGAAAGAGGAAAAGGACGCCGAAGGCTGGGCGATCCGCCTTTACAACCTCTACAAAGGCCGCCGCTTCTGCTCCTCCACCCCCACCCTCTTCAATTCCGGCACCCTCCACAGCCAGCTCTCCTCCTGCTACCTCTACAAGGTGGACGACTCCATCGAGTCCATCATGTATCGCGGCATCGCCGAAAACGCATTCCTCAGCAAATGGGCCGGGGGCCTCGGTGGTTCATGGACCGCCGTCCGCGGCACCGGCGGCTACATCCAAGGCACCAATGGCGAATCGCAAGGCATCATCCCCTTCCTCAAGCTCCACAACGACCAGCTCGTCGCCGTCAACCAGGGCGGAAAACGCCGCGGCTCCGGCTGCGCCTATTTGGAAACCTGGCACAACGACATCGAGGACTTCCTCGACCTCCGGAAAAACACCGGTGACGAGCGCCGCCGTTGCCACGACATGAACACCGCCAATTGGATCCCCGACCTCTTCATGAAACGCATGGAAGAGCGCGGCACCTGGACCCTCTTCCGCTCCAACGAAGTCCCCGATCTCCACGACCTCTACGGCAAGGCCTTCGAGCAACGCTACTGCGAATACGAAGCCTCAGCCGCAGAAGGAAAAATCTGGTCCCGCCAGATGCCCGCCCTCGAACTCTGGAAATCCATGCTCAAAATGGTCTTCGAAACCGGCCACCCATGGATCACCTTCAAGGACCCCTGCAATGTCCGCAGCCCGCAGGACCACTGCGGCGTCATCCACTCGTCCAATCTCTGCACCGAGATCACCCTCAACACCTCCGACGAGGAAACCGCCGTCTGCAACCTCGGCTCCGTCGTCCTCGACACCCACATCACCCGTGACGGCGCGCTCGATCACGAGATGCTCAAGGAAACCATCACCGTCGCCATCCGCGCCCTCGACAACGTCATCGACATCAACTTCTACCCCACCGCTGCCGCGAAAACCGCCAACACCCGCCACCGCCCCATCGGCCTCGGCGTGATGGGCGTCCAGAACGCCCTCTACAAGCGCAACCTCGCCTTCGCCTCCGACGCCGCCGTCGAGTTCAACGACGAGTTCATGGAAGCCATCGCCTACTACGCCTACAACGCTTCCAGCGACCTCGCCTCCGAAGTCGGCACCTACCAGACTTACAAAGGCAGCAAATGGGACCGCGGCCTCCTCCCGCAGGACACCGTCGATCTCCTCGAGCAGGAGCGCGGCCGCAAGATCGACGTCCCGCGCGGCGGGAAAATGGACTGGTCCGTCGTCCGCGAAAAAATCGCCAAACACGGCATGCGCAACTCCAACGTCCTCGCCATCGCCCCCACCGCCACCATCTCGAACATCATGGGCACCACCCCCTGCATCGAGCCCAACTACAAGAACCTCTACGTCAAAGAAAACCTCTCGGGGCAGTTCATCGTGCTCAACCGCGAGCTCGTGCTGGATCTCAAGAAGATGGGCCTGTGGAACGAGTCGATGGCCGACGAGTTGAAATACTTCGACGGAGAGCTGCAGGATATCCCCGGCATCCCGGCCGCGTTGAAGGAAAAACATGCGACGGTCTTTTCCGTCGGCTACCCTGCCATCCTCGATGCGGCGGCCCGCCGCCAGAAGTGGATCGACCAGTCCCAATCGGTCAATCTCTTCCTCGCTCAGCCCGACCTCAAGACGCTCAGCCATATGTATCGGCGGGCGTGGCATGTCGGCCTGAAGACGACCTACTATCTCCGCAGCCAGCAGGCTTCCAACAGCGCGAAGATCACGGTCTCCGTCAAAAAGGAAGTCGAAGCGGCTCCGGTAGCTAAGACTGAATTCACGGAAGAAGAGAAAAAGGCCTGCTCCATCGAAGCCATGCGCAATGGTGAAGAATGCGAAGCCTGCCAATGATTTCCCCCTAGCGACTCACGTCGCTGGTTAAGCAACCCACAGGGCGAAGCGATCAACCGATCCTTCGCCCTGTATGCTTTTCAGGCCAAAAAAGGAAAAGTCTTTCTCTCCAAAAGGAAAATCCGGTTTAAATTCAAGGTTGCATGAGCAAAGTCCATTTCGATCCGATCTCCGAAGTCATCGCCGATATTCGCCGTGGGCGCATGGTCATCGTGACGGATGACGCCGACCGCGAGAATGAAGGCGACCTCGTGATCGCTGCCGCGAAGGTGACTCAAGCCCATGTCAATTTCATGGCCAAATTCGGACGCGGTCTGATCTGCGCCCCCATCACGGAGGAACGCGCCCAAAAACTCGGACT
>NZ_JBDSCX010000016.1:0-118863 GCF_039920825.1 Luteolibacter sp.
GAGAGCGGTCCGGAGTTCACGGTTTACCGTGCTCTTGAAGAGGCAATCTAAAGATTGAACTCCGGACAGCGAAACGAGGCTCATCACCGGGAACAGGTTTCGGCAATCTATTCTGGCAAACGGTCTATGTCACGGAAAAGGCCGCATTCGCGCGTCTTTCCCCGAGGTGAAAGCATCTCTATCACGGCGGCACGCCGTGCCAAAGCGGTCATCCTCACCGCAGTCCAAAGTTCCCCGGCAACAGGCGAAATGAATTTCGCGGCCCGTTCAGCGCCGCCGCGCCTGCTCTTCGATGAAGATTTCCGCCAGACGGAAACAACGGCGGGAAAGATCCTTCGCATCATTGTCACCGATGAGCGCGACACCTTCCTCGCTGACTTCCGCCAGATAGATTTTCCAAGCCATCTTCGCGAGATGCTCGGGATCGATTTTCGGACGCGGCTGCTGTGGCTGGGGATTCGGACGCGGTCCTTGTTCCCTCGGGGCATCGGCCGGCTTCGGCTCGACCATGCCGCCGGGTTGGAAATCTTCATTCTGCGAGCCACCCGCGTTCGGTGCCGAGGCCTGGCCCTTGCCCTTGCGGCGACGGCGTTTCCGTTTGCCGGACTCGGATTGGGGCGACGCTCCACCGTTGGAAGCGGCTTCGGGTTCCGGCCATTCGCCAGCGGACGGTGCGGAAGGTTCGGCAGGTGCTGACGGGGCGGGATCGGCGACGAGCGGCACGATCTCCTCTTTCGCCGGGGCTGCTGACTTGGCGGCTTTCTTGGGGCGCGGAGTAGCCACTTTGCGGGCACGCGGCGCGGCCTCGGCGGATGACTTCGGGGAAATTTCTGGGGAGGATTCTTGTTCGTCGCTCATGTTGTTGAAGAGAGAAAAGCCCGCAGTCGGACCATGAGTCGAGAACATTCAAGCGCCCGAATGGCGGTATCGCGGATGGTTGTTATTTCCATGCGTGTCACTTTCTCTCAGGTGTTCCCGGCGATAAGCTAACCTTCTTAAAAATGGCTCGAATCGAGCCCCTGTTCAACCCCGTCCCTTCAGGCTCTCTGGAAAATTTCCTGCGGAAGCACTATTTCCGGTATGAGTCGATATTTGTTCCCGGCCCTCGGAAAACCAAAAAAGCCCGCCGAGTGGCGGGCTTCTCGAAAAATGGGCGTTGGGATGTGGAATTCGTCGAATCAGAAATTCCGGATATCGTCGCGGTTCTTGGGGTCTTTGAGGTTTCCGGCGGTTGAACCTCCCTCGGTCACTCCGTCTTTACCAACGGACCAAAGATCGAAATCAGGATTGATGGTGTCGGCGTTGGCTGTCCCGTCAGCTTTCAGCGCCGACCGGTAGCGATATTCATTGCCCCAAGGATCGGTGATTTTCGTGGTATCACTGGGGGTTCCAGTCGTCCATCCTTGTTTGCTGGTGAGGGGATCGAGGTCCGCCAGGTAAATTTTCTGATCGGTATCCGCTGGGACTCCCGTGCCATCATCGTCAGAGTCCCAATACAGGGCCTTGAACAGAAATTTCGATTGGTTTTTCCCATCAGCCGAATTCTCGGACGCGGGGTAGGAGCCGTTACTCAGCTTGTAATCTTCGAGCGCCTTGGTGAGAAGCGCGATCTGAACCCTGGCTTTTTCCTTAGCCTGACGCTCGGTCACAAAGGAGAGTCCGGCGACGACAAGGGAAGCCAGAATGACGATGATGGTGATGACCGCCATCAACTCGATGAGTGTGAAGGCCGGCCTGCCGAAGCGACGGTTGGTTTTCATATTCCTTGGATTTTCAAGAGGATGACGGAGAGCCCCAGCGGATTACTGGTTGCCCATGGTCGAGATCATCTTAATCAATGGTAGGAACAATGCAAATACAACCGAACCGACAATCAGGGCCAGAATGACGATCATGATCGGCTCAAGAATCGAGGTAAGCGCGGTAACGGCGTTATCGACTTCGTCGTCATAAACATCGGCAACCTTGAGCAACATCTCGGGGAGCTGACCGGTTTCCTCACCGACGTCCACCATGGAAATGACCATGTTAGGGAAAACCCCCGACGCTTGGAGAGGAGTCACGATGGTTTCCCCTTCCTTGACGGCTTCGTGGACCTTTTCGATGGCGCGCGAAATAACGACGTTGCCAGCGGTGTCGCGGGTGATGTTGAGGGCTTGCAGGATGGGAACACCGGAGGTGACGAGCGTTCCTAGAGTCCGGGAGAAACGGGACACCGCGCTCTTGCGCTGGATGTCACCGAGGATCGGCATCTTCAGCTTCATCGTATCGATCGCCTTGCGGCCACCGGTGGTGCGTCCCCACATGTTGAAGAGAAAGACGGCGACGATGAAGGCAATGAAGACAAACAAGACGTTCGGCACGAATGGGATCGACTGATGAAGGAAGAACTCCGACATGCCGAAGACGATCTGCGAAATGAGCGGAAGCTCCTGATCCGTGCTGGAGAACATTTCCTTGAACTTCGGAACGATGAAAATCATCAGGAAGACGAGGATGGCGACGGCGATGAACATGACGATCACCGGGTAAACCATGGCGGAAACGATCTTGTTCTTCAGCTTCTGGGCCTTTTCCTGATACTCGGCGAGACGGTTGAGGACGATTTCCAAAACACCGCCCAGCTCACCGGCTTTCACCATGTTCACATACAGCTTGTTGAAAATCTTCGGGTGCTGGGCGAGCGACTCGGAGAAAGTGGAGCCGCCCTGGACGTTTTCAGCGAGGGCACTGACGGTCGCCTTGAGCACCGGATTGGGCTCCTGCTTTTCAAGAACAGTCAGACTGCGGAGCAATGGCAGCCCCGAATCGATGAGGGTTGCCAATTGGCGGGTGAAAATCATGAGGCTCTTCGGCTTGATGCTGCCGCCGGTCTTTCCCTTGGCGACGGTCTTCGCCTTGGCCTTGGCTTTGCTCTTGGCGGGAGCTCCCTTCCCCTTGCCCTTGGACTTTCCTTCTTCGTTGATTTGAGTCGGATAGAGGCCCTTGGAACGAAGCTGTTGGATCGCTTCAGCTTCGGTGGCGGCAGAGATCGCGCCGGTGGTCTGCTCGCCTTTTGCATCAAGAGCGGAATATTGGAAATTAGCCATGGGAATGGATTTTTTTTGGAGGTTTTGGAAAGTTCTGTAAAGGAAACAAGTGGAAGGCGCTGAAAAACGGCATGGCCGATCTCCTGCGCTGTCCGTGGATTATCAGGTATATTTAAGCACTTCTTCGATCGTCGTCGCGCCTTGATAGATGGCGCGCAGGCCGTCCTCGCGCAGGGTGTTCATTCCGAGTTCGACGGCCTTCTGCTTGAGAACGACTGAAGGCGCGCGCGACGTGATCAGTTCGCGGATCGGGTCGGTTACGTTGAGCAACTCATAGAGGCCGCGACGGCCCTTGTAGCCCGACTGGCCGCAGATGTCGCAACCGGCACCGGTGAAGAATTGCTTGTCACCAAGTTCGTGGGCGGAGACTCCAAGTTGATTGAGAATGGACTCGTTCGGCTCGTATGGAGTCTTGCACTCCTTGCAGATGGTCCGGACAAGACGCTGGGCCAGAATTCCTTCCAACGAAGCGGAAACAAGGAATGGCTCGCACCCCATGTCCACAAGACGGGTCACGGCTCCCGGCGCGTCATTGGTGTGAAGGGTGGAAAGCACTAAGTGACCCGTCAAAGCAGCTTGGATGCCGATGGTTGCGGTTTCCTTGTCGCGCATTTCCCCAATCATGATGCGGTCCGGATCCTGCCGCAGGAAGGCGCGGAGAACACGTGGGAAATCGAGACCGATGGCTTCGTTGATGGGGATCTGGATGATACCGTCGATGTCATACTCGACCGGATCTTCCGCAGTAAGAAGTTTGGCATCGATGGTGTTGATACGACGAAGCGCGGCGTAAAGCGTGGTCGTCTTTCCCGCACCGGTGGGGCCGGTGACGATGAAAATTCCGTTAGGCTTCTCGATCGTCTCGGTGATGTAGTTGTAAATGTGGTCGGTGAGGCCCAGATTTTCGAGCGAGAGATTGACCGATGACCGGTCGAGTACCCGAAGCACGATCGATTCGCCGTGGTGGGTGGGGAGCGAGGAAACCCGCATGTCCACCTGCTTGTCGCCGACCTGTTTGACGATCCGACCGTCCTGAGGAACCCGCTTCTCAGCAATGTTCATGTTCGACATGACCTTGACGCGGGAAATGATCGGCCCGGCCAGGTGAATCGGCGGGGGCGCCATTTCATAAAGCGCGCCGTCAACCCGGTAGCGGATCTTGAAGTCCTTTTCAAACGGCTCGAAATGGATGTCCGAGGCCTTTTCCTTGATGGCCTGATAGAGAACGAGATCGACGTAGCGGATGATGGGCGCCGAGTTGGCCTCGGCTTCGAGATCCGCGGCATTCATGCTGTCGCCGCCGACTTCAAGCTGGCTGAGGATGTCCTCCATCGCCTTGCCTTCGCCGCCGTAACACTCGTTGATTTTCGATTCGACCAAGTAATCCGGGGCGACGACGACATGGATTTCACGACCGAGCGCGAAACGAAGATCTTCCGGAGTCTGCGGATTGAGAGGATCCACCAAAGCCACGTAGAGGCCGGTTTCATCGAAACTGACGGGCAGTGCGCCGTGCAACCGGGCAGTTCCGGCAGGCACCAGCGCGAGCAAGGCTTCGGGCGGCGTCCAGTCACGCAGGTCCACCATGCTGGCCCCCAATTCGGAAGCGACTACAGGCCAAATATCATCGCGGCTCTGAATGACTTGGAAGTCCGCCAGGATCTCGGCGATCTCTTTGCCGCTGTGATCGACTTCCGCGAGAATGTCTTGGGCGAGGGACCTGTCGATGAGGCCGCGCGATTGAAAAAGTTCGAGAATCTGTTGATTGTCCATGGGACGAGAAGGTTTTTCGGAAAAGGTCGAGGGTTGGGGCGATCAGTCGAGGTCGGACATGGTGGCGTGAACCACTTCACTTCCGGAGGTAAGTCCGGACAACACCTTGCGGATGCCGTCTTCGCGAAGAGTGCGCATGCCAAGTTCGCGGGCACGGCGGCGGAGTTGGGTGGTAGTGAGTCCGGTGTTGATCATGCTGCGGACCTCGTCATCGATGATGAAGGTCTCGAAAATCCCCATCCGGCCCTTATAGCCATTGCCGCGGCATTTTTCGCAACCGACCGGCCCGAAAATGGTGGCTTCCGTCATCCGGGAGGAGTCGAGCGAAAGCGCGCGCATTTCCTTCTCGGTCAGTTCGGCGGGTCCTTTGCAAATCGGACAGAGTTTCCGCACCAGACGCTGGGCGAGCACCGCACGGACGGCAGAGGCGATGAGGAACGGCTTGACCCCGATGTCCGCGAGACGAGCGACAGCGGACGGCGCGTCATTGGTGTGGAGCGTGGAGAAAACCAAGTGACCGGTGAGCGATGCGTTGATGGCGATGTTCGCCGTTTCCGCATCCCGAATTTCCCCGATCATGATGATGTTCGGCGCTTGCCGCAACATCGCGCGGAGAGCCGCGGCGAAGGTCATGCCGATGTCGGCTTTCACCATGACCTGGTTGATTCCGGGAAGCTCATACTCGACCGGGTCTTCCACAGTGATGATCTTTTTGTCCGGCTTGTTGATGACGTTGAGACAGGCGTAGAGCGTCGTCGTTTTTCCGGAACCCGTCGGTCCGGTAACGAGGAGAATCCCGTCGGGAAGACCGAGGAGCCCCTCGAAAACCTTCTGGTCGTCCGAGAAAAACCCGAGCTCGGGCAAGCCTAACAACAGCGCGGTTTTATCCAGAATCCGCATGACGATGGATTCACCGTGATTCGAAGGAACCGAGGAAACCCGAAGGTCGACTTCCTTGTCGCCCATCTTGAGCTGGATCCGGCCGTCCTGCGGGAGACGCTTCTCGGCGATCGACATCGTGCCGCTCATCACCTTCAAACGGGCGATGATGGCTGGCAGAAGTTTCTTCGGATGGGTATCAACGTGAACCAATTTACCGTCGAGCCGATAGCGGACACGAACTGAGGTTTCCAGTGGCTCGATGTGGATGTCGGATGCCCGCAGCCGGAATGCATCGGTCAACAACTGCATGACCAGCCGGATGATCGGCGCGTCGTTGCTATCAACTCCGGCTTCCGCATCGCCACCGCTCACCGAGTAGCCTTCGGGTGCGGCATCGCCGGTTGAGGCACCAGCATGATAAAATTGTTTGAGGTGATCCTGAAGGTCCTGCTGGGTGACGCAAACGAGATTCAGCTCGCGGCCGATCACGTGCGGCAGACTGTCGAGGGTTTCGAAATCCAGCGGATCGGCGATCGCCACTGTGAGCGTTAAACCTTCGTCCTGCACCGGGATGACGCGATACCGCTTCGCGACGTCATCCGTGACCGTCTCGGTGATGCCCGGATCGAAGGCCACGTCCGCAAGCCGGATGAAAGGGATCCCCGCGTTGGCCGCCAGCGTTTTCGCGACATTGTCCTGCGTCAGCGCGCTGTGCGCCAGCAAGTGCTCGACGATGGTCTCGCCGCCGGAAAGTGAGGCGCGCGCATTGTCGATGTCTTCTGGGCTCACCATTCCGGCTTCGGCGAGCAATTCTGCGAGATAATCTTCGTTGGAAAACACTGGGCTTAGAGTCCTTAAAGGTGGTTTTTTCAGGGTGCAAACCGAGCCATCGCCCGTGTTGCGTCTTCCGCAGATTGGTCAACCCACCCCTCGCTTGTCAACCAGCCACATCGCAAGAAAACGTGATTTTAAGCCGGAATGCCAGGATTCGCGAAATCCCGCATGAAATGTAACCACCATGACCATTCATCCGCAGCGCAATAGCTTGCGTGGCATTGAAAATCGCAATCTTCCCATGAGGAAAAGACCCGCCACCTTCGAGACGGTAATCACAAACGCACCGCAAGCCGAGTCTGTTTCGTCAACGGAAACTCTTGCGAAACTCTCGCATACGAACGGCGATGGATGCCGACCAACATTCCCACCGCTGCGAGACTGAAAACCAGACTGGTTCCACCATAACTGACGAAGGGCAGCGGCAGTCCATCGTTCGGCAGCATCGCGGTGGTGACGGCGATGTTCTGCATCGCCGGGACCACGATCACGCAGGTCAGCCCCAAGGCGACGCAGCGGTTGAAAATATTGTTCGCCTGGAGCGCGATGCCACACCCGCAGACCGCGATCAGGACATAACAAACCACTGCCCCCAAAGTGAATGGCAACCCGAGCTCCTCGCCGATGACTGGGAAAATGAAATCCGTGTAGGCGAAGGTCAGGGTACCGAATTTCTCAACACCGTTTCCAAGTCCCACTCCCCACGGGCCGCCGTTTCCAAGAGCCAGAAGACCGCGCCACTGCTGCATACCCTGATCACGCTGATGATTCGCCAAATCCATCCACACATCGATCCGAGTCCGCCGGACCACGTCGTGCATGATGAACCAGACAGCGCCGGACATTCCTAACAGCGCTGTCGGCACCGCATAGATCAGGCGGGTGCCAATGCAGAACATGATCGCTCCCACCGCCACACAGAGCGAGAGCGCGGTCCCCACGTCGGTCTCGCCGGCGATCAACAAGATCGGAATCCCCGCGATGATCCCCGGCATCACAAAGCCACGCCAAAACGTGCGGACTTCGGTTTGCCACCGGGCGAACCAAGCGGACAATGCCAGAACGATGACGATCTTCGCCGCTTCGGATGGCTGGAAACTTCCAATGACCGGCACCTTGATCCAGCGCTTGGAACCCCATCGGGCATCGGAAATTCCGGGAACGTAACACAGAATCAGCATCACGCAGGCTGCCGCCAGCATCCACGGTGCGAACTTCCTGAGCGTTTCCAACGGAAATCGCGCGGCGACAAGAGCACAGACAAGACCCACTCCCACCCACGCCGCCTGGGCCGTCATGAAATGATAGGCACTGAATCCCGGCACCCACGCCCCCGTGCTCGTCAGCATGATCAGCCCCAGCGCCACCAGTGCGGCGACGGCGGTGCAGAGAAGGACGGAACAGTGGCGGGTCATCGGGGGAGGAAATCTAACTTAAGGAATCACCAGACTCATGCCGACCTTCATCTTGCGCGCGTCGCTGATGCCGTTGGCCTTCATGAGGGTGTCCTGATTCACTTTGAATTTGTTAGCGATCCGCCAGACGCTGTCGCCGTTCTGCACGACATAACTTTTCCCGGAAGCCGTCGTCGAGGCTGCCGCTGGCTGGCTGCTGGGATAGGAAATTTTCGACTTCACCACCTGGGCCCGCGGCGCATTCGCAATATCGACGTTTTCCATCATGCCGAGATCGGGTTCCGCCGCGCTCTTCTCGCGGATCGAGGTGACTTCAGGAAAATCCTGCGCGATAATGCGCTTGGATGGAACCTTGATGCGGAGTCCGGGAATGATATCCGCATTCTTGTTGATCGCCCGCAAATCGTCTTCTTCGACTCCGAGCTTGGTGGCGACACGGGAATAGTTGTCACCTTGGGAAACCATGAACCCCTTTTCACCGGCGGCTAATAGCGGGAGATTGGCACGTGGCTGTGCCGGAGCCAAGGCCACGGCAGCTTCAGCCCTCCCGGTCTTCGCCGTTTTCGCAGTGTCGGGCACCCGGCCATCGAGAAACCTCTGGTGCACGAAAATCAAACCAATGGCGACGATGTGAATCAGGAAGATAATCGTTAGAGCCCGCGAGATTTTCGAACTGCTGTCCTCGATCTCCATATCGGAGGTGGCGGCGGCGGCAACGCGCTGTTTGCGGTTGCCGGTGACAGCGCTCAGGCGCTTGAAAATCCCCTTGGGTGCGGGGCGACGTTTGACAGGCAGAGTTTGCGGTTTCATGGCGGGGTTAGCGGAGTTGGTGGACGAGGTCGCGGAAGGCGTTTCCACGTTGTTCGTAGCCGGTGAACTGGTCGAATGACGAGGTCCCGGGAGAAAGGAGAATGGTGGAGCCGCGCGGCGCGAGACTGCGCGCGGCGGTCACGGCGTCGGCCAGCGTCGATACCGATTCGCACGGCACGGCATGGGCGAACAATTCCGCCAAAGGCCGCGAGATCTGCCCGAAGGTGACGGCAGCCAGCGCCTTTTTCGTTAGAAGCGGCACGACGGGAGAATAATCGAGCCCCTTCTCCTTGCCACCGGCGATGAGGACAACCGGGCGGGTTTGCGAGCGCAGCGCGCTTTCCAACGCATGAAGGTTTGTGGCCTTCGAATCATTCAGATACTCGACGCCGTCCAGCGTGCGGATCAGCTCGCAACGGTGCGGCGGCGGGGCGTAGCCGTGGAGCGCCTCGCGCATGATGTTAGGCAGGATGCCGATGGCGTCACAGGCAGCGAGAGCGGCCATCGTGTTCTCCGCATTGTGAAGACCGCGCAAGGATGTATCCCGTTCCATGTCGAGCCGGGTCTCACCATCGTGTTCGATGGTTCTGCCCTCGGAAAACCAATCCGCCGAAGGATCGGTGGTTGAAAATGTCACGACCTTCGCCACCACGGGGGGAAGGTTTTCACCGGTCCGGACGACCACTGTGTCGGTCGCTGTCTGGTTTTCGAAAATCCTCAGCTTGGCCGCGCGATAAGCCTCGACCGTCGGATAGCGGTCCATGTGGTCGGGCGCGAAATTCAACCAGATCGCAACGACCGGATGCAGCGAACGAATCGTTTCTAACTGGAACGAGCTCAGCTCCAGCGAAACCACATCGGGCGGATTCGATTGGAGAACAACCTCGGCGAATGGCATGCCATAGTTGCCGCAAGCGGTTCCACCGAGTCCGGCGTGGGAGAGGATACGCTCCACCAATTCAGTGGTCGTCGTTTTCCCGTTCGTGCCCGTGATGCCAATGATACGGCCTTTGAACAACCGTGCGGCCAACTCCACCTCGCCGATCACTTCGCCGGATTGCTTTGAAAACTCAGCAACGTAAGAACCATACGTATCGATACCCGGGCTCACGACGAGCAGGTCGGACACCACCGCGCCGCCCTCCGCTTCGGACGCGTTCGGATGAATCTCAACACCCGCCGGCATTCCGTCGAAAGCCTCCGGTCCCGCGCTGTCCCAGGCGGACACGGCCGCACCTTCGCGCAACGCGAGCGCGGCGGCCGCGCGGCCGCTGCGTCCCACGCCGAGAATGGCGACATGTTTTCCAGTTAGACTCATTTTCAGGCGATCTTGAGAAGGGCGAGGCCGAACAGGGCGAGCATGATGGAAATGATCCAGAAGCGGATGATCACCTGATTTTCATGCCAACCTAACAATTCGAAATGATGATGGATCGGCGACATCTTGAAGATCCGCTTCTTGCGCAGTTTGAAACTGCCGACCTGGAGAATGACCGACATCGCCTCCATCACGAACACGCCGCCGATGATGATGAGCAGCAATTCCTGTTTCGTGCAGATCGCCGCGGTGCCGAGCGCGCCGCCGATGGCCAGCGACCCGGTGTCGCCCATGAAAACCTTCGCCGGATGGCAGTTGAACCAGAGGAACCCGAAGCTCGCGCCGACCAACGCCATCAGGAACACCGCCAGCTCGCCGACATAGCGGTTGTGCGGAATCACCAGATACTCGGTGGCCATGTAGAAATGCCCGGCCAGATAGGCGAGGAAGGCGTAGGACAAGGCCACGCTGATCGTCGTGCCCGTCGCCAAACCGTCGAGACCATCAGTGAGATTGACCGCGTTCGAGCAACCGACGATCACCAGCGCGAAGAACGGGATGATTCCCCAGTGCAGATCGAGAATCGGCACCTTGAGCAAAGGAAAAGAAATCGCTCCGATACCGATGGGGTTTTCACCGAGCCGGTATCCCGCGAGGCCATCGGCGATTTGCTGCGGTGAAGCGCCGTAGCCGGAGATCTCCTTCTTGAAACAGAGGAAACCCGCGGCGACGAGGGCGATGACCAATTGCCACGCGAGTTTTTTCCGGCTGCTGATGCCGTCGGATTTTTTCTCCTTCACCTTCTTGTAGTCGTCGCAGAAACCTAACAAACCACACGCGGCCATGGTGCAGGCGCAGACGGCGATGAATGGATTCAAAGGCCGGGCGAAAACCAGCGTCGAGACCAGCACCGAGCCGATGATGAGCACGCCACCCATCGTCGGCGTGCCGATTTTTCCGCCGTGAAGTTCGGCCAGCTTGTGGACTTCCTCGGCGTTGCGGATCGGCTGGCCGAGCTTGAGTGAAATCAACCGGCGGATCACCCGCGGTCCGCATAGCACCGAGAGGATGAATGCCAGCAGACCGGCGCTTGCCGCGCGGAAAGTGATGTATTGAAAGAGATTGAGAAAACGGCAGGACTTAGCCCACGCCTCGCCGTGTTCGAAAGCGTTGAGCCAGAAATCATAAATGGCGGGAAGCATTAGTTTCGGGGGAAAGCAGCGTGCATGACGCGTTCGACAGTGGCGGCTCGACTGCCCTTGAAGAGGACGACGTCACCGGGTTTCACCTCGCCGGACAACCACTTGGCCGCTTCTTCGAGGTCCATGAAATGAGGAGAATGATTCGCGCCTTCCGCGATGCCTTCCGAGCCTTCGCCGACGGCAACGACCGTTAGATGACGTTCGGCGGCAAGCGCTCCGGTGCGCAAATGGGCGGCCGGCGCATGGGTTCCGAGTTCGCCCATCCGGCCGAGAACGATGATGCGGCGGGCGCTGTCATCGACCGGCGTGTCCGCCAGCGTCTCGATGGCCGCGGCCATCGACTCCGGATTCGCGTTGTAAGTGTCGTCGATGACGGTAGTGCCGTGGTATTCGTAACGACAGAGTCTTCCGCCGGTTAGAACCGCGTTGGAAAGCCCCGCAGCGATTTCCACCGGAGAAATCCCGAGTTTCCACCCGGCCGCCGCGGCCAGCAGCGCGTTGGTCACCATGTGGCGTCCGGGCACCGGCAGGGAAACCTGAACCGATTCCTCGCCTTCGATGACCAAGGTGAAAACCGTTCCGTCGGCTCCGAATTTCAGATCTTCCGCACGCACCAGACCGCGGCCATTTCCCACGGCGATCATGTTGGCCTTGGTCCGCTGGCGCAGGTAGTCGCGGAACTCGCAGGTCGCGGGCAGGAAAAGAATTCCATCCGCCGGTAATGCGCGGCCGAGCATTCCCTTCTCCTCGGCGATGGCCTCACGAGTCCCCATGAACTCGATGTGGGCGGTGCCGATATTGGTGATGATGCCGTATTTCGGCCGGGCGATCTGGCACAGCGGCGCGATCTCGCCGGAATGGTTCATGCCCATTTCCCAGACCGCGGCGGTGTGTTCCTCGGTGGTTGCCAGAATTGTTAGCGGAACGCCGATGTGGTTGTTCAGATTCCCGCGGGTGGCAGAGACATTGAACTTCCGCGCGAGCACCGCCGAGGTGAAGTCCTTGGTGCTGGTTTTTCCGTTAGATCCGGTGATGCCGACCACCGGGATGTCGAGCTGCCTGCGCCACCAGTGTGCGAGCCGTTGGAGAGCGAGCAGCGTGTCGTCCACCTCGATGACCGCCGCCGCGTTTTCCGTTACCTTGCCCGCCCACTTGTGGACGATGGCGACGACGGCACCGCCTGCCAGGGCTTGCGCGGCGAATGCATCACCGTCGAAATTCTCACCGCGCAGGGCGAAGAACGCCGAGCCGTCAGGCAGCTTGCGTGTGTCCGTCGAGACACCTCCTGTGACCATGATGTCACCGTTCCCCGCCGCGATGGGCGCGCCGAGGATGGTCGCAAGTTGCTGGGCGGAGATCGGTTTCATCGCATTTCGGAAATGGCCTGGGCGCGCTCGCGAAGAGCCTTGCTGGCATGTTTTCGGTCGTCGAAGTCGAGGGTTTGATCGGCAAACTGTTGGGTCGTTTCGTGGCCCTTGCCGGCAATGAGGATGATGTCGCCCGAGAGCGAGTTCGCGATGGCGAAGTTGATCGCTTCGTCGCGGTCGGGAATGCTGCGCGAGTTTTTTCCACCGAGGCCTTTTTCAATCTCGCTGATGATCGCGAGCGGATCTTCCGAACGCGGATTGTCGGACGTCACCACGCAGGCATCGCTGTGACGCGCGGCGGCGGCGGCCATCAGCGGACGCTTGCCCTTGTCGCGATCCCCGCCACAACCGAAGACGGTGATGAGGCGGCGCGGATCCAGTTCCTTGAGCGTGCGGCAGGCGTTTTCCAACGCGTCCGGAGTGTGCGCATAGTCCACGAAAACCGTCGCACCGCCGGCATTGCCGACATTCTCCATGCGTCCCGGAACCTGTGGCGAATCGACCAGCGACGCGACCGCTTCACGCGGCTTGATGCCGCAGGCGCTGGCGGCCGCGATGGCTCCTAGCAGATTATAAACATTGAAACGGCCGATCAACGGAGCGCGGACCAGGAAGGTCTTCCCCTTGGCGGCGAGTTCGAATTCCATGCCGCGGGCTGACTGGCGGAAATTGTTGGCGCGGAAATCGCAGTGCACACCAAAGCCGAAACGGATCACCGGCATCTTACCATCCAGTGACGCGGCGAGCTCGGCACCGTAGGCGTCGTCTAGATTGATCACCGCCACCGGTTTTTTCCCAAGCGGATCCGCGGCAAGGCTGTAAAACCAATCCGCCTTCGCCTTGAAATAGGCATCGAGCGTGCCGTGGTAGTCGAGATGATCCTGTGTTAGATTGGTGAACACGCAGGCGTCGAAGCCGATCGACGAGATCCGCTTCTGATGGATGCCGTGCGAGGAAACCTCCATCGCCACCCCGCGGCAACCGTTGTCGCGCATGCGGGTGAGCAATCCGGAAAGCTCGATGGAGCCGGGCGTCGTGTGCCTGGCGGTCTCGACGGTTTCGCCGTCATCAACGAGAATCGTGCCTAACAATCCCGCGCGATGCCACGCGGTTTTCATGATGTGGTGCAGCAGAAAAGCGGTCGTCGTCTTGCCATTGGTGCCGGTGACACCCGCGATCGACAATTCCTTCCAGGGATTTCCCGCCAGCGCCGAGGCGAGCACGGATACCGCGTCGCGGCTGTCCGGCACGTGTAGCCAGGTTGCGGGCGCGGTGTAATCCGAAGGCGGCGCGGTCTCCGCCAGGATCGCGGTGGCCCCGGCGGCAAGCGCGTCGTTGATGAAACGGTGGCCATCGAGCGTGGTGCCCCGGATAGCGGCGAAGATCATCCCGGGCGCGACTTCGCGCGACGAGGCGGTGATGGCATGGATTTCCGCATCCAGCGATCCGGCGACCGTGACTCGTGATAGATTCTTAACAAGGTCGCGGAGGATCATCGGGTAGCGGAGGCAAGCGGAGAGGAAATAGGCTCGGTGGGTTGCAAATTCATGTGGGAGGCGATGCGGGTGGCGATCTTGCTGAAGATCGGCGCGGCGATCAGTCCGCCCTGATGTTTCATCGTCGGGATCCGCGGATCATCAATGACGACCAGGCAGACAAAGGCCGGATCCTGGATCGGCATCATCCCGGCAAACGAAGCGATCTTCTTGTCCGTGTAGTAGCCGCCCTTCGGATTGTGTTTATCAACGGTTCCGGTTTTTCCGCCGACGAGATAGCCTGGAACGGCAGCACGGGTCGCGGTGCCGGCCTTGACAACTTTTTCCAAAGCCATCCGCATCTGTTGGGCCGTCTTCGGGGTCAAAACCTCGTCAACAACTTCGGGCTGATAGTCCTCGATGACGGTGCCGTCGTTGGCGATCAGGGACTTGATGATATGCGGTTTCCGGAGCTTGCCATCGCCGGCAATGGCCGAGTAGGCGCAGGCGAGCTGCAGAGGAGTCACGCTGGTCGCATAGCCGTAGCAAGCGTGGGAAAAATCCGCTTCGTTGCCGGTGTTGCGGGCGGTTCCCGCGCTTTCGCCGCTGAGCTGAATTCCGGTTTTGCGGCCGAACCCGTAGTTGTGGAGATAGTCGTAAAAACGCTTCGAGCCGAGCTGACGGCCGAGGCTGTAAGCTCCGTTATTGTTGGATTTCTGAAGCACTCCCTCAACGCTGAGCGAACCGGCCGGATGCTCGTCCCTCACGAAAAATCCTTTGCCCTGATAGAATCCGTTGTGACAGAAAATCGAAGTCTGCGGAGTGACCAGACCTTCGTTCAGCGCACCCGACGAGGCAACAATCTTGATGGTCGAACCCGGTTCGTAGATCGTCTGGATCGCATAGTTCACGCTCGCGCCGTCGCCGTCCTCTCCAAGTCCCTCCCGGAGGTTCAAGTCGAAATTCGGGCGGCTGGCCAAGGCGAGGATTTCTCCGGTTTTCGGATCCATGACGATCACCGCGCCCTTCTTGGCCTGATAGTCTGACAGACCGGCATCAAGCTCATCCTCGACGATCGTCTGGATGCCCATGTCGATGGTGAGCTTGACGTTCAGCCCCGCGCGCGGCGGCTTGAGTCCGCTGGAAGGTCCGGGAACCAATTGGCCCCGGGCATCCCGATAATGTTCGCGCCACCCGTCACGGCCTGCGAGATAAGGCTCCATCGACGACTCGACTCCGAATTTGCCGACGGTCCGCGTTTGTGAAACTCCCTCCGCATCTTTTTTATCCTCTTCGCCGGTGAACCCGGTCAAATGGGTTGCCAGAGTCGGAGAGGTATACCAGCGCCTAACCGAACCTTCGACCGTGAAGCCCTGGATCCGGACCTTGTTGATGGTGTCATCGAGCTGGTCGCCCACATCCTGCGGCAGATCCTTGGCGACGGGAAACCAGTCCCCTTTGGTGTTTTCGATTTTATCGCGAAGTTCGTCGCGACGCATGCCGAGCGGCCGGGCAAGGATGCCGATGGCGTAGGCCAAATGCTTTTGCACGATGTCTTCCGGCGACTCGCGGGCGAGAATCTCGCCGCGCAGCAGGTTGATGCGGCGGCTTTGTTTCGAGGGTTCGAGGTCATTCCAACCGGGTTCCTCGGAAGCTTCCTGATAGGCAAGTCCGCGGCTGGCCTGGGTGGGATCCATCAGGATCTTCCGGTCGAGGAGCACCGTGGACATCGGAATGCTTTTCGCGAGCGGTTCTTCATTACGGTCCACGATCATACCGCGTTGTGCTAACAATTTCTCGGTCGTGTGGCGTTCGCGCTGGGCGCGTTCCGAATAACGACGATCCACGAGCTGGATTTGGACCAACCGGGCCGAAAGCACGCTGAGCCCGACCACAAGGATCGAGCATAGGACGATGCAACGGTTTTGGAAGGAGGATTGCACAGGCTAGGGAACGGCGGAAGCCACGCTGTGGCGGGTGAGGGTGGCGGCATCGATTTCTTCGACCAACGCACGTGGGCCGGCAGTCGAATACATCGGACGCAGTGAGGTGCCGTTTTCTTCGATTTGCTTTCGGATGGCGAAACGGTTGAGCAGCAGATCCATCCGCATTTCGGTGGTGCGGATATCCAGACGGCATTGTTCGACGCGACCGTCGATGGCATCGATCTCGCGGGAAACCTGCACCTGGCGGTTTTTATAAAACGCGTGCAGCACTCCGCCGGCCGCGGCGATGGTGGCGGCGAGAATGAGCGCGAAAAAGATCGTCGCGGGGGTGCGGGATTCGTTGCGGCGGCGGTTCATGGCTTGAGGTCTAAAAGCTGGGCAACCCGCAGTTTCGCACTGCGGGCTCGCGGGTTCAGGGATGTTTCCTCGGCGGTGGGTGCGATGGCCTTGCGGGCCAGCAGCCGGAATTGATAATCGGGATTGGGCCGGGGTTCCGGCCATCCCGGGTCATCGAGGAATTCGGTGGACCGGTGTTTGAGGAACCGTTTCACCATCCGGTCTTCGAGACTGTGGAAGGTGATGATCAACAGGCGTCCTCCGGGTTTCAGCACCGAAGGCGCGGCGGTTAGAGCGGTGGCGAGTGATTCAAGTTCCTCGTTCACCGCCATGCGGATCGCTTGGAATGTCTTGGTCGCGGGATGGGTGCGGCCATGGCGGCCGATGGCTTTTTCAATGCAGTTGGCGAGATCCAGCGTGGTTTCGAAGGGTTTGTTAGCCCGTTGTTTCACGATGGCACCGGCGATCCGGCGTGCTTTCGATTCCTCGCCGAATTCAAACAGGATCCTGACGATATCCGCTTCCGGCCAGTGGTTTACGATGTCCGCAGCGGTGCGCGGGCTGGACGGCCCCATCCGCATATCTAACGGACCTTCCCGCATGAACGAAAACCCCCGCGCCGCGGAGTCGAGCTGGCGGGAAGAAACCCCGAGATCCATCAGCAGGCCATCGGCCCGTTCCCCCCTCTGGATCTCGGGGATTTCCGGGAGGCGTGAGAAGTTTCCTTCCCACGTGGAAAATCGTTCGCCGAATGCGGCGAGCCGGGCACGGGCGTGAGCCAGAGCTTCCGGATCGCGGTCCACGCCTAACACGCGGGCGCCGGCCTTCAGGAAAATCTCGCTGTGTCCGCCACCACCGAGCGTGCCATCGATGATGAATTTGTCGGACGACGGTGCCATCCATTCGGCGATCTCCGCCGGAAACACCGGAAGATGATAGTCACCGGCGGCGATGGATTCGGAAAAATCGACGGGAGCCTGCGCTGACAACCAGCCAGGAGCAGCGCAGGCATCCGTGTGATCGACAATCCGGCGTGCTGTCCCGAGCGCTCCGGTTTGTCCTGATAGAAATCGATGCGATGGTCGCGCTGACAACACCCCTGAAGCGGCGCGAACCATCGTTTCAAATGGCGATTGGAGCAACACCCCTGAAGACTCCATTCGCCCAGCCATGAAATTCGACAGACGCCGCGCCGACAACCAGCCAGGAGCGGTGCGGACGTCCGTTAGTGAGGCGGAACGCGGTGCTGTCCCGAGCGACGCGTTCTGCCTTGAAAAAAAAAATTGCGGCGGCCGCGCTGACAACCAGCCAGGAGCAGCGCGGACCACCGTTTCAAAAAGCGCGTGAAGCTCTGTCCCGAGAGACTTCGTGCGCCCAGCCAATGAAAGCACCAGACGCCGCACCGACAACCAGCCAGGAGCGGTGCGGCAATCTGTTTGGATCGACGAAACGGCGTGCTGTCCCGAGCCAGCCGATTCACCTGAAAGGAAAATTTGCGATGGCCGCACTGACAACCAGCCAGGAGCAGTGCGGACCATCGTTTCAAAAAGCGCGTAAAGCTCTGTCCCGAGAGACTTCGTGCGCCCAGCCAATGAAAGCACCAGACGCCGCACCGACAACCAGCCAGGAGCGGTGCGGCAATCTGTTTGGATCGACAAATAGGCGTGCTGTCCCGAGCCAGCCAGTTCGTCTGAAAAGAGTCCCAATCCTGACACACGGGCGAGAGCGACCGAAGCCGCTGTATTGCGGACCGCCTCGAGTGTCAGAATTGGTGGGGTGAACAACATTGCAGTTGTTGGGTGTGTGGTGGGTGAGTGTTTGGGAAAATTTAGAAAATCCCGAGATCGTCCTCGGTGTCGTCGTCGGTGATCTGTGCGAGGTAGATGTCGAAGTTCGCCTTGCTCCAGATTTCGAAGGCCATGCCGCGACCGGCGAGCATCACGTCGGAGTCCGGAGCGATGCCGGCCTTTTCACTGAGATCTTTCGGAACGAGGAGCTTGCCTTGCTCGTTGACGGTGGCCTCGCGTGAAAGCAGCGCGAGTTTCGCAAGCAGCTTGGTCTTCTCCGCCGGGGTCTTGTCGCTTTCGTTGATGGTGACGACCTTGTGGTTGTAGGCCTCTTTGCTGAGAACCCGGACGAGCGGCAGGCCTTGGTCCTTGGCAAACAGCAGATAAAGGGAAGCTCCCGCCTCGGGACGCCAGGACGCTTGGACCGAAACCCGGAACTTCGGGTCGATCTTATACGGGTGGAATCCCGTGTAGCGTTGGTTGTCGATTTCCACTTGGGCGAGGAGGTGATTGTGTCAGCGGCAATAAAGTACACTGAAATACACTCAACTCGCAAGATTAAATTGGGACATTTTTACTAAATACGCAACAGCCACATTATCAACGATTTCCACTATATGCCATCTCGGTTTTTTGGGAAATTTACCCAGTCTCCCTGCCGTTTTCGGCTTAATTATCGAAAAATTTTGGCAAAAAAGGACCAATTTTCGGCGGATTTTTAATTATTTGAAGGAAGGTGTACTTCGGTGCGGATTTTTCAGTCTCGGTGTACTTGATCTTAATCCCAGTCTCCGGCTTTGATTGATCCGGAATTCCATCGGAAACGTTCTTGCCGAAAAAGCGGATAGTTCAAATCCTGCGGAGCTTCAGGCATGCGTGTCACACGAACCGCCAACCGCCACTCATTTTGATGGATCGAGTGCCGAGCCCGCCGACCCAAAATGCCACCCGGGAAACCGTTTTGCGCGACCTCACCGTCCAGTCGCATCCGATGCCCCGCGATCCGCGAATTTCTCGCCGATTGCCTCAGCTCCCCGTTAAGCCCGGAAATCCGTGCTGCAATCTCACTTGTCTTTAATTAGGAAATATTAAAGAGTTCCTGCCTCGTGATCCGGTTCAAACAATGGTTGGCAATCCCGCTTCTGATGGCGGTCTTGGTCCTGAGTGGCCAGGGTCAATCGCTGCCGGAGTGGTTGGCGAAGAACCCCGGCAA
The DNA here is from genome assembly GCF_039920825.1 of Luteolibacter sp. GTDB lineage: Bacteria > Verrucomicrobiota > Verrucomicrobiia > Verrucomicrobiales > Akkermansiaceae > Luteolibacter. Next base: position 19,448 of record NZ_JBDSCX010000016.1, read on the forward strand.
GAAACCGCCGGCGGGCGGAATTCTCGATGAAAGCCGGATTCTCGGTCGCGACACGGAACTGGCCAAACGGATTTCCACCAGGATCCGGAAATTGGAAAGCGAACACGGCTACAAGCTCTACGTGGTGGTGGAGCCGGTGCTGATCGGCACTTCCGCCCAGGAACAGGCGACCGACCTGCGGCGGAACTGGCTGCCGGACGGGGACGGGCTCGTCATCGTTTTCGAGTCCGACAGCCGCACGCTCGGGATCGGTCAAGACATGGTGGGAAATCCCGATCAAACGGAAAATCCGCACCGCGTTCCTTCCTACGAAACGACCGCCATCATCAACCGCGCACTCGGAGCTGTGGACGGCAAACTCGGCCCCGAAGGCTATCTGGAAGCCGTCGTGGACAAACTCGCCGGGGAATTCGACGGCTATTTCGTCCGCCGTGAAGCACCGCCGCCGCCGGAGAGATCCGTTAGAATCGTATTGGTCGTCGTGGGCGGATTGGCGCTGTTAGGACTCGGCTTGATCGGCGCGGGCGCGCTGGTCCGGCATTCGAGCATGGCCCGGGTCCGCACCTTCCGTTTCCCGGTGGTGGACCGTCCCGAACGACTGGGCGCTCCCTGCGGTGCGGATGTCACGGCCCGTCGCTTCGCCCGACCAGTGCCGCGGCAGCAGGCCTAACGGGCTGGAGCTTCGCCCAGCGGCCTTTGCTTCCGTTTTCTAACCGGCAGATGGTGCGGCAGGATCGCCGAAAACAAATGGACCACCGGATAGGCGCACAAGGCGACCACCACTCCCATCGTGAGCATGCCAAGAATATAGCTGGCGGCATTGAGGTCCCCCACCTGCGGAACGTCGAAATGCACGTCTTGAAGGAACTGCGGCATCGGCACTCCGAGCGAATGACGCATCCAGTTGCCGATGGCGAATTGCCCGTACATGATCGGCGGCGTGGTGAACGGATTCGTCAGCCAACAGGCGGCGATGGCGAACGGCACGTTCGCCCGAGCGCGCATCGCGAAAACCGCGGCGGGCAGCATTTGGAACGGCATCAACATCATCGAGAAAAACAACCCGATGGCGAGACCGGTGGCCACCGTGTCCCGGCACGGCACCCACAAGCTGCGGTGGAACAACGGCTTGGAAATTTTCTGCCACCACGGCCGGTGGCGGAGTTTCTTATGGCGCAGGGCACGAAACGCCCGACGCACCATTCTGAGGTAGTGGACTTTCATGGGTGAAACAGCATCGGGCGGCACCATCCGCCACTCCTCACACCGAATCAACCGCAAATGCCTTGCTCACCCGCCAGCCCTTACGCAGCTTCGTGGAAATTTCACCATGCATCCTTGGCAAGCATTCATCCTGGGCGTGATCGAAGGGATCACCGAATACCTCCCGATCAGCTCGACCGGGCATTTGATCGTCGCACAACGGCTGATGGGGATCGGCACCGGCGGCCTCCAAGCGAAGGAAGCGGCCGACGCTTTTGCGGTATGCATCCAAGGCGGCGCGATCTTGGCGGTGCTTGGGCTTTATTGGAAACGGGTCATCCAGATGATCCAGGGCGTGCTTGGAAAAAATCCGGAAGGACTGAAACTCGCCATCAACATCATCGCCGGATTCCTACCCGCAGCGGTTATCGGTGTCATCCTCAGCCACAAGATCAAGGAACATCTCTTTGGTTTGTGGCCGGTCGTCATCGCCTGGTTCATCGGCGGAGTCGGGATTCTGGCCGTTTCATGGTGGAGGAAATCCAATCCGCCCCGGAGCGGAGGCGTCGAGCTTGCCGGACTAACTCTCAAGATGGCGCTAATCATCGGCCTGCTCCAATGCGTGGCAATGTGCCCCGGCACCAGCCGCAGCCTGATGACCATCTGCGGCGGACTGCTCGTCGGACTCTCGATCCGCGCGGCGGTGGAATACTCGTTTTTGTTAGGTGTCCTCACACTCACGGCGGCGACCGCCAAGGATGCTGTGGGAAAAGTGAAGGGCCTCGACCCGATGTATGACAAGCTCTTCGGCGGCACCAAGCTGATGCTCAACGAATACGGTGCGGTGCCCATGATCATCGGCATTGTCGCCGCCGCGATCTCCGCGGCCATCGCGGTGAAATGGCTGGTTTCCTACCTCCAAAGCCACGGACTTTCCGTCTTCGGCTGGTACCGCATCGGCATCGGCCTGATCATCGGCAGCCTGATCGTGGCGGGGACATTGCAGGCTTGAGATCCCATGATAAGGGAAGGGATCTCCGGTCCCTTCCTCTTACGGCGCGGCCCCCCTGAACATAGGGAAGAAATTTGCACAGGCTGACGGCAGCGACGACCTTTTCCTCCGGGTGCCAGATCAGCATGCTGAGGAAAAATGCTTCGTCGCAAAGGGAGTAAGATGGAATCCGCCCCTACGCGCACGCCCGACCCGACGATGTTTGCTAGTCAGGATGATCTCCTTGATGACCCCCTCTGCGGTTGCGACCGCTTTCAATCCTCTATCAAATGGCTATGCCAATACGGATTGCAGCAAATCGAGGACGGCCTGTTCTTTTTTGCTGATTTTCGGGCCAAAGCCAAACAGCCCGCTTGAGGATTTCGCCACCGCCGTTGCGATGGTTAGAAAACCCGAGCGGATTTGGGCGGCTTCCTCTTCCGGGAATTTCTCGAGAACGCTTTTCAAAAGCGCAAGATACATCAAAGCCGGCATCGCTTCCGACTGCAATTCACTGGCGATCATTTCCAACGAATGATGAGCGATTCCCAAAATCTTGGCTACGACCGGGTAAGGGCAGGACTGATGCTCTTTCAGTAAATTCGCAATCGCCACGCTCTCTTTGCGATCCACTTTTCCATCGGCGCTCGCCACCAAAAACGGACAGAAGACGGCCATTTTCGCGAGAAACATCCAGTCATTCCCGGTCAGCTCACCGGCCTTGGATTCGCCGGATGATGGCGCCGCCACGCCCGTCGGCAGCGGCAGGCTGCGGGGGGCGGACTTCAATTTCGCAACGAGTTCCGGCTCGTTGGAAAAATCAATCGCAGCCACGAATTTCCAGGCACCGAGATCTTCCACACGCCCTTCAAGGATCTCACAGAAACGTTCCATTGGGACAGGGACGCCTTCGGTGATGTCGCCATGCTCACCGTTCAGTATGACCATGTCCGCCTCAGTGGAAAGGAGTGTGGGAAGGTGATGATAGTTCGAGACCACCTTTTGCACCCCTCCGAAGTTCCCCTGCATGAGCGAAGCCACAAACGCCTCCTCATAGCGTTCCATCTTGGCCAGTTGTTTTTGCTCCAGCTCGTCCCAACGGGCATCCCCCCGCTCTGATGGATCGATTCGTAAATTGAGCATTCCTCCAATCGGCAAAAACGATTCTCCATCTGCCAATCCGTGGCAGATCGCCGACCAGAAAAATCGTCGATATTTCGCTCCCAGCTCCCGCATTTGCTCATCGGATCCGGTAAGAATGTCCCCTTCTTCATCTTCGACCACGGCGCCACGATTCGCCGCCGCCCGGATCAGCGTACCCGCGAGCAGGAAATCCGCTTCGGCGACACCCGCGGGCAGGCTTAATTCCGCACCATCTTCCCTCTTCCTAACTGTTATCCCCCGGATACCGCCACACGGATGCAGCCACATTTCTTCAATTCCGTCTTCCGCAAGCATACCGGCGAACTGCCTCCCCATGGAGGAGATATTGAGATCCAGCTGCCCCAGATCCTCCACCCAGCCATCATGATCAAAAGAATCGCCCTTCAGAAAGATGTTGTAGCCCATGGGGTAAGCCCAAAGCTTTGGAAGTTAGGAGTCAAATTCAAAATCCTGTCCCTGCATTCAGTTCGACGGTTTCTCTTGGACACGACTGAAAACCACCCAGCGTCCACTCTTGGGTCCGAACCACTTCGATGCCCGTGGTTTTCCATATTTCCAAGCAATCGACGAAGGTGGAAATGAACCCTGCGCGACGATCACCGCCCGGGCGCCTTCCCGCCTAACAAAGCCGGACCATGTCCTTGATGAACTGGCCCCAGAGGAAGAACAGGCCGCGTTTCGAGTATTGGAAATGGCCATCACCTGTTAGCTCAATGAGTCCGGCCGCGAGGTTGTGATCCACCTGCCTGCGCATTTCCTGTTCGATGGAATTTTCGATTTCCTCGGGGTCCGGCATCCGCAAACGATCCGACGGGATGTTCACGCGGTTCAGGTATTTTTTGTGATCCTTGAGGATCTGATGGAAGCAACTCCGCTCGCAAGGCACATGGTTCCACTTTACGTTAGGCGGACATTGCAGCGTCGGCGCGAAAGGGAAATTTGTCGTCCGCCAGATGCCGCCGCCGTCGTCCTGCGAGGTGATGGAAATGAACGCGAACGCAACGTCGCTCTGCTCGCATAGGCAAACCGCGGCGACCGCGCGTTCTTCCGGATGCCAGAAGAGCCGGAAAAACTGCTGCATGCCCGCCCATTCCCAACCGCAATCGGACACGTGCTCGAAGCCCGCCTCCTCCATCGCCGCCGCGGCTTCGATGGCGTTCGGGAAAAACGACGGGTTCGGGACTTCGCGATGTTTCAGCCGGTTGTCCAGCGGCAACCGCATCGAGCGGATCCGCGTGAGCAGTTCGACCCACGGCAGGAAAAACCACAGCACGGTCCCGAGGACACCGGCCCACAGGCGACCCGTTAGAAAATAGAACAGGCAGAAGGATGCGGAAAGGAACGTGATCGCCCCGAGTTTGCGCAGGCAGTTGGTTCGTGCCGAACGCAGAGCCACGGCAAGGACAAATAAGCCGATGACTATGAGAGTTTCCCGCATGAGAGTGCAATTAATTACAGCGTGCCGAATTGGCACTTGCTACGAGTCCCACGCATACCGGAGCCGCGCAAGGTGTTGTTTTTCGGGCGAAATTCAAAATGCCGCTTCAGATCCAGGATTTCCCCAAAAGCTCCCGCAACCGTGCCGGATCGGTCGCCGTGGTTTTCGCTACGAACCCGCGGGCGTGGGCGAAATGGACGTCCTCGCAATCCCCGATCCGCGTGAAATCCAACCCGGGATGATCGTTGTGGCGGGACAATCCGAACCCCACTCCCCGGCGATCCGGATAAACGAGCCCTGCGACGTTGCTCGCATCGGGATGGGATTCGATAAACCGCGCCAACCCGGACGATGGCTCGTCGGGAAGCGGGTCGGTGCGCGGCATGAAGAGAACCTTGAACGGCCCTTTCGGCGTTTCGATTTCCCAAAACTCGCCGACGTCGCCGATGTAGTTCAGCCGCTCGCGGAGGTTTCTCAAATAGCTGAGTAAATCCTCGCCGATCCAGCGCATGACCTCCCACAGCGGCTCACCGGGCTTCAATTCCGACGCCGCGGCAAACCGGCGGAGCAGCGTGGTGTCGATGGGTGAGTTGAGTTTGAAAAGCGTTTCGCGTTCCACCCCGAGCCACTTGGCGGTCTCGACCGGCCCGCGGGTGTCGAACCATTCCGCCGGCTCCAGCCAGTCGCAGAACTGCCGCGCATCCTCGTAAACTCCGAGCTGTTGCAGCACCAAACTCAGCGAACAAGTCGGCGGGTGGTCTTTCGGAAACTGGTGGTGATCGAAATTTCCACGCTCCGGATTGTGTTCGTGACCGACATCGACGACGGCGGTCGAAACGTCGGCGAGGTCATCCGCCGTCGGCTCGCGGCGAATGATCGGCACGGCGTTCTCGGCGAGCAACAGGCAGCAGGCCAGAAACTCGTCTTTATGCGAGCCGCCGGGATGGGTGAGAATTTTGGAAAAAGTCATGGCAAAGGTGCGCGCACCGTAGGCAGTCGCGCCCTGTTGGGAAGTTTTTTGGCAAATGTGCGCAATCGACGTGCGCGGCCGCAACTGGGGATTTCACTTCCTGCGAGGATATCCGCCTGCTAACCCATATTTCCACTATGCAGGAATATCGGGCCATTCTCATTTCGCTCCTCCTTGGCTCGGGTCTCGCCTGGGGCCAGAAACCCCCGATCGCCGACCCGAAATCGCCACCGAGGGAATGGACCAGCACCGATGGCAGGAAAATCACCGCCACTTATCTCGGCGTTCAAAACGCCAGCGTCGCCCTTAGGCTTCCGGGCGGAAAAATCACCTTTGTCCCGACTTCCAAGTTTTCAGCGGAGGACAATGCCTTCGTTCAGGCAAATCTGTTCGACTACCGCGCGGCGTGGCAGGCGTGGCCGCCGGAGTCCAAGGAAGCAATGGCCCTCGTGCCCGTGGACGAGGACAAGAACGACCCGAAGTTCCCGGGCGCCTTCATTTACAAAACTCCGCACTTCAGGTTCATCGCGGATGTAAATCTCGGGACCGCGCTGATGAAGGACTTGGCCCGCGTGTTTGAACTCACCTATCACCTTCACTCCACCTCGCCGCTCGGCACCCTCGCCAAACCCGAGAACAACGGATTGTTCGATGCGAAACTATTCGGCAAGACGGAGTCCTACCATACGGCAGGCGGACCGGAGAGCACCGCCGGAGTTTATCTGCTCAAGGAAAAGGTCTTCCTGGCACCCCTCGATCTCATGGGAGTGCGCGAAGGTTCCACTGGCTGGCGGAAGGACTCGAATTACTACGATCTTTCCACCATCATCCACGAACTCACCCATATGCTCACCCACGGCATGCTGGACAATCTGCCAACATGGGTGAACGAAGGTTACGCCGAGTACGTCGCGAATATCCCGATGGAGAAAAACGCCTTCATGACCGCGGATGGCAAGATCCGCGACGGCGTGCTGGATGTGTTGATCAACTACACGGACAAGATCCACGGAGCCAAAAAGATCCGGACAGGCGTATTGTCGAAAGCGGATCACATCAATTTCGCCAAACAGGATAACGGCCCGGTACTTTTCAAAGTGGAGGATGTCCTCATGATGAACGACGTCCTTTGGTCGACTGGATCGAAGACACCTCCGCCCCCGGGAACCGCATTTCCACCGCCTAAGCCACCTTGGATCCGCTTTCCGGGGACCGTCGTTACCGGTGAGGAGAGCTACCTCCGGCTGCCAAGGCTCTACCGCACCGCCCACCTGATCATCTATTATTTCATCCAGATCGAAGGCGAGAAAGGCGTGCTCAAGATCCGCCGATTCCTGGAGGAAAATCAAAAGAACATGGCCCGCTACCAAAAGTATCTCGAGGATTTCAAAGCCTATCAAACCAAGGTAGCGGCCTTTATGAACCTGCCGGGAGTAACCAAACTGGACGACGGGCGAATTCAATATCCCTCCAACTTGACCCCTCCGGTATCTCCGCAGGCTCCATTCACCGATCCCGACACGTTGAAACTGGGCGGGGTCAACGCGCTGCTTGGCGGAGAGTCCGCGAGTGTCGTCGGCGCGAGGATCGAAGCAGCGCTCATAGAGGATCTAGGCGTGAAGTTGCAATTCAAGTGATCTTGTCCGGCATAGAGTGGTGATCGAACTGCGGGTTTTTCACGGCATCTTCACCACGAACTCAGTGACTTGTCCCCGTAATTGGTGATTGGCGGAGTTCGAATCCTCCCGTAATGGATCGCAAATGCGTTTCCTCGCCCGCACCGGTATTTTCAGCATCCTTCTCGCTTGGCAAGTTTCGGCCAACCCGGTGATCACCGAGTTCATGGCGGACAACGAGACCACGCTCCCGGACGAAAACGGTGACTTTTCCGACTGGATCGAAATTCACAATCCAGCCACCACGCCCTTCGCGCTCGCCGGTTGGTATCTCACGGATTCCGCGACGAATCTGACGAAATGGCAGTTTCCCACAGTCTCCTTGCAACCTGGCGAATTCCTTGTCGTCTGGGCATCGAGCAAGAACCGCCGCGTGCCCGGCGCGCCGCTGCACACGAATTTCTCTCTCTCGAAAGGGGGAGAATTTCTCGCTCTGGTCCGCCCCGACGGCACCACCGCCGAGCAATCCTTCGCTCCGTCGTTTCCCGCCCAGGCCGCCGACGAATCCTACGGTTTGCGGTTCCTGAGCACCACGCTCGTCCCCGGAAACGCGACAGGCCGCTACAAAATTCCGACCAGCACCACCAATCCGACCGCTTCGTGGAATCAGGCATCCTTCAGTCACGCGACGTGGGCGAGCGGTCCGGGCGGCTTCGGATTCGGCATCACCGTGCCGGGAATCACCGTCAGGCAGGTTTCCAAAAACGGTTCCATGGGTGGCCTGAACGACGCAATAGCCCTCATCGCCCTGCCGGAGACCGATCCTACCGTCCTCAGCTCCCACACCGCCGTCTTCGACATGGTCAATTTCCTCGGCGAAGGATCGGACGGGCGTTACGCCCAAAACAGCATACTCCCAGGTGGCGGTGGTGACAATTACGCGGCGGTCGCCACCGGATTCGTGACCATCCCAACTACCGGCACCTACACCTTCGGGCTCAACTCGGACGACGGCGGACGCATCCTCATCGACGGCACGGAAATCATGCGCGATGACAGTTTCCACGCTCCCCAGGACGCATTCGGCAGCATCTCGCTCACCGCCGGCACCCACACCTTCCAAGCCCTCATGTTCGAAGGTGGATACGGCGACTGCTTCGAATTTTTCGCCGCACCGGGTAACCTCACCTCGTTCGACCCAGGCGTCTTCCGACTGGTCGGCGACGTGGCGAACGGCGGACTCGCCGCCACTACCACACCGCCCGGAGCGGGCGGACTGATCGGCACGGATTTGAAAACCCTGATGGCCGGCCGCGCGGATGCTTTCGTTAGAATGCCGTTCACCGGCACCGGCCCGGGCACCGCCACCACGGGGTCGCTCGTCATGCGCTACAACGACGGCTTCGCGGCTTGGCTCAATGGCAACGCCGTCGCTTCGGCAAACGCGCCCGCTAGCCCGGCTTGGAGTTCCCTCGCCACGGCCACCCGCACGAACGACCAGACGCTCCGCAAACAGGCATTCAATCTAACCGCCGCCTTGCCGCTCATCCTCAACGGCTCGAACGTGCTGGCGATCCAAGGACTCAATTCCGCCACCACCGACACGACCTTTCTCGTTTCCCCCGAGCTCGTCATCGGCAGCCTTGACGCCGCGGCAGCCCCGGCCTCCTACGGCGGCGGACTGGCCACCCCGGGCTGGATCAACGGTGCGCCCAGTTCGTTAGGAAATGTCGCGGACACCCAGTTCAGCGTCAAACGCGGCTTCTTCACCGCTCCCATCAGCGTCGCCATCACCAGCACCACTCCCGGCGCGGTCATCCGTTACACCACCGACGGCTCCACGCCGAGCGACACGAACGGCACGATCTACACCGCGCCGCTTGCCATTTCCTCGACCACCGTGGTCCGCGCCCGCGGCTCGCTAACAGGCTGGGTCCCGACCAACCTGGACACGCAGACCTATTTGTTTCCAAACGACATCCTCACCCAGTCCGCCGACGGCTCGCCTGCGCCCGGCTGGCCCGCCACCAGCGGCACCTCGCAGGTCCTCGACTTCGGCATGGATCCGGACATCGTGAATCACACGAATCCGGAAATCGGCGGCGCGGCTTCGGTCAAGGCCGCGCTGTTAGCCCTGCCGTCCATTTCCGTCACCACGGACCTGCCAAATCTTTTCGACATCAACGGCTCGCAAGGGATCTATGCCCATCCCGACGCACGCGGATTCGCTTGGGAGCGGCCGGCATCAATGGAATGGATCACCCCGCCGGACGCCGCGCATCCCAACGGCACCAGTGAATTCCAGATCAATGCCGGCGTCCGCCTGCGCGGCGGATTCTCCCGCTCTTCGGAAAACCCGAAACACGCGTTCCGGTTCTTCTTCCGCGAGGAATATGGATCATCGAAGTTAAAATACCCGCTCTTCGGCCGGGATGCCGCGCAGGACTTCGACAAGATCGACCTCCGCACCGCGCAAAATTATTCCTGGTCCTTCGGCGGAGATGATCGAAACACGTTCCTCCGCGAGGAATCCTGCCGCCAGGCCCTGCTCGATCTCGGCCAGCCGGGTTCGCACGTACGCTACGCCCATCTCTATCTAAACGGCCGTTACTGGGGCCTTTACGTGCTCGACGAGCGCACCGAGTCCGCGTTTTCCGAATCCTACCTCGGCGGCAACAAGGATGACTACGATGTCGTGAAATCCGAAGGAGAGGCGGGCTTCGTCACCGGTGCGACGGATGGAAATCTAACTGCATGGCAGGAATTGTGGAGCAAGGGAGAAACCGTGCGGGCGTCCCCCACGAACGAAAATTACTTCCGCCTGATGGGCTTGGCCACCGACGGAGTGACGCCCACCGCGGATCCGGTGTTGCTGGATGCTGACAGCCTGATCGATTACCTGCTTCTCACCTTTTGGACGGGAAATCTCGATGGCTGCGTCTCGGCGTTTCTCGGCAACGAATATGCGAACAACTGGTATGGCAGCCGCCGGCGTGTTGGAAATCCGCGACAGGGCTTCCGTTTCTTCGTGCACGATTTCGAACACACCATGCTCGATGTGAACGAGAACCGCACCGGGCCTTTCACCAGCGCGAATGAATCGAACGTCGTTTATTCAAATCCACTCTACCTCCATCAGGACCTCATCGGAAACGAGGAATACCGCATGCGATGGGCGGACCTCATTCACTGCCACTTGTTCAACGACGGCAGGCTCACGCCGGACGCCTGGCACAACCGCATCAACAAGCTCGCTGCCGTGGTCGATACCGCGATCATCGCCGAGAGCGCGCGCTGGGGTGATTCCAATCCCACCGTGCTGCGGACCAAGCAGGACTGGCTCAACGCGCAGAACTGGCTGCTCGGCTATCTCAGCCCGAGAAACGCCGTGATCCTCGACCAGCTCCGTGCGGACAATCTCTATCCGAATCTCGACGCGCCCGTCCTCAGTCCCTACGGCGGCCACCAGCCGGTGGGTGTGGAAATTTCCGTGCAAGGTCCGGCCAGCTCGACGCTCCATTACATGGCAGACGGCAGTGATCCCCGCGCCATCGGCGGCGCGCTGCGGGCCGGAGCTCTCACGTATAACGCCTCAACGACGAACGAAGCGCTCGTCCCGATGTCCGCCAGCGGCTGGAAATATTTAGGGAATGGCAGCGACCTTGGCATCGTCTGGCGAATGGATGGGTTCAACGACAGCGCCTGGCCGACCGGCACCGCTGAGCTCGGCTATGGCGATGGCGACGAGACGACCGCCGTTCCCATCGTGGATGTGAACCCTGGCAGCGCCGGCGTGCAGAAGGCGGCGACCTGTTATTTCCGCCGCACGTTCACCGTCGCGAACGCCAGCCAGATCACCAGCCTCGCCCTCAGCGCGGAATACGACGATTCCTATGCGGTCTATTTGAACGGCACCCGCGTCGCAGGAAATCTTCCGATCGATCCCGCCTACAACTACTACTCAGGAAGCGCCATCGAGGACACCATCACCAACACCGCCGTCTCCCCCGGACTGTTGAGAAACGGCACGAACACGATCTGCATCGAAGTCCATCAGGCGAACGACTTCAGCAGCGATCTGAGCATGAATCTTTCCCTAACCGGAACCCGCGCTGCCACTGCCACGCCGCTTTTCCTCACCGGCACCGGGGAACACACGCTAAGGTTCCGCGCTCTCAGCGGAACGACATGGAGCGCCTTGTCCGAGTCCACCTATCAGGTCGGCACCGTCCTTCCCACCGCGGCGGAACTGGTCGTTTCGGAAATCTCGTATTTCCCGCAGGATCCGAATGGCGCTGCTGAATTCGTCGAACTGCTCAATACCAGCACCACAGCGACGCTCGATCTGGGCGGCGCGCGCTTCACCGACGGCATCGATTTCACCTTCCCTGCTAACACCAACCTCGCACCCGAAGGCCGGGTCCTCGTCGTGAAAGACGTCGCCACCTTCGAGGCGCTTTACGGAACCGGAAAACCCATCGCCGGGATTTTCCTGAACGGCTCCGCCCTATCAAACACCGGCGAGCATCTCAGGCTCGAAGCCGCCGACGGATCGCAGCTGTTGGATTTTTCCTACGCCGCCGCTTTCCCGTGGCCGGCTTCCGCGAACGGCCTCGGCCGTAGCATGATCCTGACAAACTACAGCGATCCATCCGATCCGCTTTCGTGGCGGCCCAGCGCCGGGGCGAATGGCAATCCCGGCAACGGCGATTCCTTTGCCCGCGCCCCCGGCCAAAGCCTGCTCGACTACGCCCTCGGCGGATCGCTGCCGTCATTTGATGCGGCCAACGGAAATTTCTCCGCCACCCGCCGCCTCGGTGCCGACGCCGCCACGCTCCGCCCGGAATGGTCAACGGATCTCGGACAGTGGTTCACCCAATCGCTAATCCTAACATCCGAAACTCCGGATGCCGCAGGAAACTCCACCCTCCAGTGGAAACTCGATCCCGTTCCTCCAGGGAAGGCCTTCATCCGCCTGCGGGTGGCGGAAAAACCGTAGCAGACAAAAGCGTCCGGCACATCAGTTAGCCTGCCATCAGATTTGATCGATCTTGCGAATGACGGAGCTTTAAACAAGGTGCGGCGATCTCCGAATCGCCGGAGCCCATGGAAAGTCAATGAACCGCGGCAAGCCGCTTTTCATGGGCTGCTCATGGGCTGGGGCGATTCGGAGATCGCCCTTCCTTGGGAAGAGCGAGCGCTTTGATCACCGCATCCAACGCCGGCTTCGGCTGCAATTTCCGGTCGAAAAGCAGCGGATGGTTCGTCCGGGATTTGACAGGGTAGTCGTTCAGCCACGAGCGGCCGTCGTGGGTGCCCCAGAAGCCGATCATCGTGACGGCAGGGTGACGGACGAGTTCGCTAACAATTTCGCCATAACGTTTGGCGAGCTTTTCCTGCATCTCGGACGGCAGGGTCTCGGGGTAGGGATTGGCGCCTTTTTCCGACTGGCTCATGTCGGCACCGCTGCTGTCGCGGGGGAGCGGATCGATGTCCATCTCGGTGATCATGACTTTCACTCCGGCGGCTGATAGAGCCTCAACGCCTTTGCCAATCATGCCGGCGGGCGGCCAGTCGAGAAGCCAGTGACCCTGGATGCCGACGGCGTCGATTTTCACGCCTTTTTCCCGCAGGGAATGGATGAGCTTAAGAGTGCGGTCGAGTTTACCGGGCTGCTCGATGTTGTAGTCATTATAATAGAGCGCGGCTTGGGGATCGGCGGCTTGGGCGAACTGGAAGGCTTTTTCAATGTAGTCCGGGCCGATGGCGCGGAGGGCGGGCGTGTCCTTGAGATACTCGCCGTCCTTGTCGCTGATGGCTTCGTTGACGACGTCCCACGCCTTGATCCGGCCCTTGTAGTGGCCGACGACGGTGTCGATGTAAGTCTTGAGATTTTCGAGGGCCTTTTCGCGCGGCAGCGGTTTGCCATCGGGGCTTTCGAAGAGCCATTTGCGGGTGATGAAATGCCAGACCAGCATGTGGCCGATGACGGGCATCTTGTTCTTTTCGGCAAAGCCGACGACGCGGTCGGCGGTGTCGAAGGTGAACTTGCCGTGGTCGTCGACGAGTTTTTCCGGCATCATTTCATACTCCGGGGTGATGCAGTTGAATTGCTGCGTGATGAGATTTGTTAGTTCCGGATCGTCCAGATCGCGGGTGGCGATGGCGCAGCCGATAAGCAATTTCCCGCCGGCAGCTTCACGCAGGGTTTCCGCCTGGACGGGCAGGACGAGGAACAGCAGCGGGAAAAGCAGGCGAAGGTGGAGCATGGAATGAGGCTACGGGTGGCGGCGGGTGGGCTTTTCGAGATCGAGGAATGATCGTGGAAAATCGATGTCCTTGCGCGGAGTCGGCATCCGAAGATCATGAGGACGAACATGACTTTGCGCTCTCCTATTGCTATTGTCAGCATCCTCAATCGGGTCTTCAGCCTTTTTGGAGCAGTCAACCCCTCTCTATTCAAACCTCGCCCGGTACGAGACATCGCAGGATTTTTCCGCATCTTTGCCACCACCCTATTTGAAGGCTTCATCCTCTCCTTTTTCCTCATCATGATCTCCTTCTGCGCGCTGATTTACCTCCAAACGTGCGATCGCAAGCGGATCTTTGCGGTTGCCGATCCCGGCTGACGAGACGACGGGTAATCCGAAGCTCGGTCGCTTCGGCAAAATATTCTACCGAATCCCGCCTTGCCATCCCGGCAAAAACCGTGCATAGCCCGCCCCCCTTCCCGCGGAGGCCGTCCTTTATCCATTTGTTCCCATGTCCTTGAAAATTCGCAATCTCGCCATTATCGCCCACGTTGACCATGGGAAAACCACCCTCGTTGACCAGCTTCTCCAAGCCGGCGGCACCTACCGTGACAACCAGGCGACCACCGAGCGCGCCATGGATTCCATGGACTTGGAGCGGGAAAAAGGCATCACCATCAAGGCGAAAAACACCTCGATTCTCTGGGAAGGCTACACCATCAACATCGTCGACACCCCGGGCCACGCCGACTTCGGCGCCGAAGTGGAACGCGTGATGAAAATGGTCGATGGCGTGCTCCTCGTCGTCGACGCATCCGGCGGCCCGCAAGCGCAAACCCGCTTCGTGCTCCGCAAGGCGATGCAGGAAGGCCTCAAGCCGATCGTCGTCGTCAACAAGATCGACCGCCCGCTGGCCACACCCGACAAAGTTCACGACCAAGTCCTCGAACTCCTTCTCGACCTCGATGCCGATGAAGACCAGTTCAACGCTCCTTTCTGCTACGGCTCCGCCCGCGACGGCTATTTCATGGACCACTGGGACGACGAGCGGAAGGACTGCATTCCCCTTCTCAAGAAAATCATCGAGCACATCCCCGCGCCGAAGGCCGATCCGGACGCTCCTTTCCTCATGCTCGTTTCCAATATCGAGTGGGATGAATACGTCGGCCGCGTCGCTGTCGGCAAGGTTCTCGGCGGCAACGTCAAGAAGGGCGACACCGTCTATCTGATGCGCCAGGACGGCACCAAGGTGCAGTCGAAGGTCTTGAAAACCTTCACCTACTCGGGCCTCGCCACGACCGACTCCGATGGTTGCGGCGCAGGCGGCATCGTCGGCATCGCCGCCGGTATTGAAAACGTCGATATCGGCGAAACCATCGCCGGCAGCCCCGATCAGGAGCCGCTTCCATTCGTCGCCATCGACCCGCCAACCGTTTCGATGCAGTTCTCCATCAACGACGGCCCGCTCGCCGGCAAGGAAGGCAAGCACGTAACCACCCGCGCCATCCGCGAGCGTTTGATGCGCGAGTTGAAGACCAACATCTCGATCACCGTCGAGGACACCGACATTTCAGGCGTCTTCAACGTCTCCGCCCGTGGCTCCATGCAAATCGCCGTTCTCGTCGAGCAAATGCGCCGCGAAGGATTCGAAGTCCTCGTTTCCCGTCCGGTCGTGATCTATCGCCGCGACGACGCGGGCAAGCTCCTCGAACCATTTGAAACCCTCTACGTCGAAGCTCCCGGTGACTACACCCAAGGCATCCTGAAAATCCTCATGAACCGCAAGGGCCTCATGGAGCACATGGACACCGAGGCATCCGGCCGAGTCTTCATCCAGGCGACCATCCCGACCCGTGGTCTGATCGGTTTCGAAACCGAACTCGTCAACCTGACTTCCGGCCACGGCATCATGTCCCACTTGTTCAAGGAATACGCCCTCCACGCCGGCGACATCCAGAACCGCACCACCGGAACGCTCGTTTCCATGGACGCCGGCACCGCCACCCCGTTCTCCCTGCAAACGCTCGAAGACCGCGGCATTCTCTTCGTCGCTCCCGGCGATGCGGTTTACGGCGGCATGCTCGTCGGTGAAAACCCGCGCGTCGGCGATCTTCCCGTCAACCCGGTGAAGGAAAAGCACCTCGACAACATGCGTTCCTCCGGCAAGGACAAGACCTCGAAGCTCACCCCAGCCCTACGGTTCTCGCTCGAGCGCGCCATCGAATACATCGATGCCGACGAACTCGTCGAAGCCACCCCGCAGAACATCCGTCTCCGCAAGCGCATCCTCGACGCCAACGCCCGCAAGCGCGCCTCCAAAGGCCCGAGCGTCGAAGACCGCAGCGGTCGCTAACACCGGGAGCGCGGAATTCATTCCGCCCGTCTCATTTCAAAAAAGCCTCTCGTGAAAACGAGGGGCTTTTTTGCTTTATCACCGGATTGCCATCGGAGCTGAAAGCAACCCACCAATCAACGTTAGTAGATTGTGACGAGCAATCCCTGCCAAGCACGTGTCCTTTATCCCACAAAAACAGGATCACTGGACATCCCAACGCCAGCCAGAACATCTCAACGATCTCCCTTCCCGCTGCCTATATCCGCCCATGAATATCGGTGCCAGCACCACTCCGGCTCCCGCCCGAATTGGACAACGTTGGCGATTTCATCAGCTTTTTCATTTCCGACTTTGTTTTTCTTCCAGAGCAAGAGCAAAAACGGATTGCTAAAACATCCATTATAGATATTTTAGCACTCATGTTGAGCTTGGATAGGCAACGCTTGGAAACAGCCTTGGGACTTTTGGGCGAGCTGCTGGCTGCCGGAAAGAAAGACGCCTTCCATCTGGTGGTCTGCGGTGGATCGGCCTTGATCGCCCAGGGAGTGGTCTCTCGCGCCACCCAAGACGTTGACGTGTTGGCTCAACGAAACTGGGATCATGAGATCCAGCGAGTCCATCCTTTACCTCCGGTTCTCGCGGAAGCGGTGCGGCAGGTTGCAGACGAACTGGATCTGCCCGAAAATTGGCTGAACAGCGCGGCCTCGTTTCATTTTCCCGATTTCCATGCCCTGCCCGAGTCCTTTTGGACTGATCTGGAAACCCGGGACTACGGCAGATGGTTGCAGGTCGCCTTCGTGGGAAGATCGGGCCAGATTCTGCTGAAACTCTACGCGTCCCTGAACCGAACGGAATCGAGGGATTTTGAGGATTTGAAAGCGCTCGCGCCGGATGCCCGGGAAACCGAAGATGCGCTGCGCTGGGTGCTCCGTGAGATTCCCGGCCTGACCCATCGCGAACGGCTTCCCGAACTTGTCACCTACCTCGGCCATGCAGGACTTGATGAACGATTCCAGAAGTAAACTGCTCGATCAGTTGCTCGGATTTCTCTGGCGTCAGTGGACTTCACTGGGCGTGCCGGGAAACCGTGTGTCCGCGGGAGGATGCCTCATCGACCCGGAAGCGTTGGTGCTGATCACTACCGAGCTAGGGCGTTACGACGCACGCCTGCTGGATTCGTCGCTCGACTGGCTCCATGCCAACGGCCGATGGGTGAACCTGCAACGACTGAAAACCCTGCACGGACAATGGCCGAGCGCGGACCCGAGGGTGCTGGGCTCTTTCGCCACCGTGTTGGCGGAGCAGTCCACCCTTCGAAAATGGGAAACACTGAAAGAAAAATGGCCGCAATTCGCCGACGATGATGAAGAGCTTCTATCAATCTCCCGCGACGGGACCGCCGTGCCAATCCTTGGCGATCCGGATCCCCGTTTCCGGCGATTCGGTCTGTTGCGTTCGCAATGGGAACCGAGGGGGAATTGCCGCTTCCCGCCACCGGATCGGGTTGAAAACCTATTGTTCATGCTCCGCTCGCTTTTCGGCGTGAACGCGCGCGCCGAAATCATGGCCTGGCTGCTGACCCATGATAGCGGGCATCCTGCCGAGATCTCCCGGGCGATCGGGTATTTTTCCAAATCGATCCAAACGACGTTGAACGAGATGGAGGAGTCAGGTCACATCCGCTCGGCACGGGATGGCCGTGAAAAGCGTTTCTGGCTACAGCGCGGCGACTGGGACTTTCTGATGCCATGGAGAGAACCCTTGGTGCTTCCGTGCTGGGTGAACTGGCCGCCGGTTTTTTACTACTCAAAGCGAATGCTCGATCTGCTGAAGGAGCCCGTGGGCCCATCCGCTTCGGAAAATCTGAGGGCTATTCAACAAAGAGGCTTTCTGGATGAAATCCTCCCGCGTCTCGGCCTGTCTGGTTTTCTTACCGCAATGAGCGCCCATCGTGGAATGAAGGGGAGCGAACTCACTCAGGCGATTCTGAGGGATGTCGAAAAACTCGGCATTCTGCTGGATGGCGACTTCGCGGAGGAGTGAACGGCCTCATGAAAAGGAAAAGCCGATAGGCGTCCACTCT
The DNA here is from genome assembly GCF_039920825.1 of Luteolibacter sp. Lineage (GTDB taxonomy): Bacteria > Verrucomicrobiota > Verrucomicrobiia > Verrucomicrobiales > Akkermansiaceae > Luteolibacter. The sequence continues at coordinate 37,499 of NZ_JBDSCX010000016.1, forward strand.
GCTCAGAAGACGTTAACGATCTCCCTTAACAGCGTTGATCCATTTTTCAAGAACCTCCAACGCCACAGCATCCGGCACATTCCTCGTGACCGGCGGCATCCGTTCGGCGATGCCGGTGGCGGCCATGCGGGTGTGCATGATGGATTTTGAAATGTCGCCGGGGGCCACGATTTTCGCGCCTTCGAGGCCGAGGGTGTTGCGAACCTCGCCGCCGACGATGCCTTGGGCGGAGAGCGGGATTTCATAGCGGGCGTCCCATCCGGCTCCGGTGCCGCCGGGGCGGTGGCAGTGGGCGCAGTTGCCGTCCAGATAGGAGCGGACACGGTTCTCTAACGAATCGGCGGAATTGTCGATCGCGCAGGTTTTCGGATAGGATGAGATCAGTTTCTCATCCAACGGCGGGTCGAACATTTTCAGGCGGTTCCAAGCGTGGAGCTGGTTGTCGGAATTTCCTGCGGGATAGGTGAAATCGCCGTTGAGCTGGCGCGTCTTGGGGCCTAACACGAATCCGGCGTTAGGCGTGTGGCACATGAAACAAAGGCCGCTCGACGGATACATCCAGGTCTGCTCGCGGGTGCCGGTTTTCAACACCTCTTCCTGTCCGGCGGGATCGACGAGATCGGCATCTGAGCTGTCGGCGCGCCAGCGGTAGTTCGCGCCGTAACCAAAGCTGCCGGTGGCATCCAAGACCAGCAGGCGCGTTTCCAGACGGCGGTTGGTTCCGCCGGTTGGCATTTCAAAATGCTGGATGAAAACCGTGCCACCCGGCCACTTGAATTCACCGGTTGGGGAAAAGCCGATCTTTTTTCCATCAGGCAGCGCGACCCAGCGCCGGATCGTCGCGCCGTCCGCCCAGATCGTGCTGTTGAGTCCGTAGCCGACGATGCCGACGCGTGGTGTTAAGTTCCGGTCGGTGAAAATTCCGGTGGCCGAGAGCGTCGTTGGAAGAGGTTCCTCCGCAGTGGCGGGGAGTTTGAGTCCAGCGAGCAGTTGCGCCTTCTCCGTGGGCTTCGTCGCCTGATTTCCCCCCTGCCCTTCCCCGGTCCAGCGCACCCGCCAAAGCGAGCCGTCCTTGCTGGCGGAGTTTGCTTCATCAGAGCCGCCGGGAATGCCGGCGCGCTCGATATACCACAGCGACCCATCCGGCGCGGTCTTCACGTCGATGGGCCGGTTGATGCCGGTCGCAAAATCAAGCCGCGTGTCCGGCTTGGTGGGATCGATGAACTTGATCCAACCGCCGTAGTCGCTGAAGAAATATTTCCCCATGTAGCTGGCAGGAAACGCATCCGCACCACGGCTAAACGGTTGATAGAAATCGCCGCCGCACAGGGCGACGCCCTTGCCGCTGCCGTGGTCGTAGGCATATTCCGGCGCGCGGTATCCCTGCGGGGTTGGGTTGTTCTTCGGCGGGCCGTCGATGTCCGGCCAGCCGTAGTTCACCGCTTCCGGCGGCTTTCCGGTTTCGTAGCGTTCGATCTGCTCGTAGTTCGCGCCGACCATATTCAGATAGAGCAGGCCGGTGGCCGGTTGCACGGCGATCGCGAATGGATTGCGCAAGCCGAGCGCGACGATCGCCCGGTTGTTGCCTTTATATTCTTGATAGAATGGATTGTCACTCGGGACCGATCCGTCTTTGTTAAAGCGCAGCAATTTCCCCAGCAGGTTGCCGCCATCCTGCGCGTTGGGTCCCTTGGCGTTCTCGCCGGTGCTGACGTAGAGCTTGCCGTCCTTGCCGAAGGCGAGCCCGCCGCCGTTGTGCCAACCGATTTTCGAAAGGTTGTCGATTTCGACGATCACCTGTTCGCTGCCCGGATCCACCACATCGCCTTTCAAGGTGAAGCGGCTGACACGGTTGTTGCTGGACTCGTGACCTGCGTCCTTCGGGTCACGGTTGTGGGTGTGATAGACGTAGATCCAGCCATTGCGGGCGAAGTCGGGATCGAAACAAACGCTGATCAAACCGCGTTCGTTCCAACTGTCCACCCGGTCGGTGAGATCGAGCGCCGGTTTTTCCAACAACTTGCCGCCGGAGACCACGCGCAGCAGGCCCTGTTTCTCGCACAGGAAAAGCCGTCCGTCCGGGGCGAATCTCATGGTGACGGGATTGAGTCCGGAAGCCACCTTGGTCTCCGCGAAACCGGGCGGCAAACTGGCGGCGTGGGCGAAACCCAGCGGAAGTAGCGCGGCTAACGCGGACAGATAATACGAACGAAGGGTCATGCGGATGGATCGGGTTTTGGTGGGCCAAAGGAATTCGGACCACTCGCGAAGATGCTTACAACTCATTTAGAGTAGTCACGAGAAAACCACTCGATCGGGTAGCCGGCCGCACTGGAAACCGGAACTCGACCCGCCCGTTTCACTTCGATAGTTTTCCAGAATGCCGATGCCTGATTCATCCTCATCGCCGGGCCCACAGTTCAGTCCGTGGCGCGAGAAATCATGGCGGGTCATTTTCCTATCAGACACTCCGGCCGGCCGCGCGTTCGACGTGGTCCTGTTGGTTCTGATTTCCGCGAGCGTGCTGGTCGTGATGATGGAAAGCGTCGAACCGCTTCGGCTAGAGCACGCACAGGCATTCCAAATTTCAGAATGGATCTTCACCCTGCTTTTCACGATCGAGTATATCGTCCGTGTCCTCGTGGTCCGGCAGAAGCGGCGCTATGTGCTGAGCTTCTTCGGAATCGTCGATCTGCTTTCGCTGCTGCCCACCTACCTGTCCCTTTTCCTCGTCGGATCACATTACCTGATGATCATCCGCGTGCTGCGTTTGCTGCGGATGTTTCGGGTTTTGAAAATGGCGCGGCATTTCGGCCAGGCCAACGTGCTGCTTAACGCGCTGCGCGCCAGCAGCCCGAAGATCGCCGTGTTCCTCTTCGCCATCCTCACGCTGGTTTCGATCGAGGGCACCGTGATGTATCTCATCGAGGGCGCGCACAATCCCGGTTTCAGCTCGATCCCGCAATCGATCTACTGGGGCATCGTCACCATCACCACCGTCGGCTACGGAGATGTCGCACCGCTAACAGTCATCGGGAAAATTCTCGCTTCGTTCATCATGCTCACCGGATTTTCCATCATCGCCGTGCCCACCGGCATCGTCAGCGCGGAACTCGGCAAGGAACTCAGCCAGGTGCGGATGGACCGCCGTCGTTGCGGGGAATGCGGATGGACCGGCCACGACCCCGCCGCGAAATTCTGCAAACACTGCGGTCACCAACTCGGCGACTGAACAAGTCGCCTCAAAGCTCCCGCGCCTTAATCGCGGAAAATCCCGCCCGGTTCTTCTGCGTGCGGGTGGTGTAGCGGCGCACGCCGATCATACCTTCGGAAAAGCTTCCGTCCTCAGCCTCGATTTTTGGTGTTGTCATGTCATCAACGAAAATTTTGATCGATTTCCCCTTCGCTTCGATACGAATGACATGCGGCTTGGAGGGATCAATCTCCATGGGTGACGTCTTGAGTTCCGTCCATCCCTGATCGGACTTGCCGAGCGATACCTGCTTTTTCTCCGCACTGATCCCCGCGTAGTAGCCGCGGTAGGCGTCCGCTCCGATGGTGGCGTCCGAGACCCGGAAAATCACTCCGCTGTCGCCCGCATCGTCGAGCATGATCTTGGCCTGATAGACGAGATCCTTGAAGTCGGTCGCCGGAACAATCGCTTTCGATCCGGCATTGCCGCCTTCTCCGGTATTCAGGTGAAAAACGCCGTCACGCACGAACCAGCCGCCGCCGTAGGTGATCCAGTTCTGATAGTGACCGTCCGAGAAGTCATCCGCGAATGATTTCGGCGCAGGCGCGGGCTTGCCGATGACCGGAAAACTAGTGACGCGCAGCATCCCCGCACCGAATGGAACCAGAGTGATTTCCTCCTCCGGCGCATCCGACGCGACCGGGCTGAACGGAGGATCGTAGGCGACGCGGCCGTCGTTCGCGATCGTCCAGCCGGGGATCTTTTTCGCCCGCGCAACAAGAGTCACCGGCGTTTCCGAACGGGTGAACGGGTGATCTCCCACCTTGCCGATCTTCACCTTGATGCTCGCGGCCGGGTTTTCCGGGTTGAGGACGAGACCATAGTTCCATGGGCCGGTCGGCTGGATTTCATAGGATTCGAAACCCGGCTTCGCGGCTTCCTCAAAGGTCTTTTGCTCGCCGGGAACGCCATAGGAAAACACCAGCGGACCCCGACTGATAGAAATGCTGTTGCTGATTCCAGGATGTGTCTTCAACGGCATGGGCAGCATCACCTTCACCTCGTCGCCCGATTTCCAGGTGCGGCTGATTTTGGCGAATTCTCCTGCTTTCGCGGCAGGCACCTTGCCACCATTGACTGTGATTTCCGGCGCTTCACACCAGCCCGGAATGCGCAGGGAAAGCGGGAACGCGACTTCCTTTTCCATAGTCACCTTCAAGCGGATCGTTTCGCCGAACGGATAGTCGGTGGTCTCATTGATGGTCACGCCATTCGCGGTGACGGTGCTCGGACCGTATGCCAGCACCGCAAGACCGTCGCCGGGAGCGGCGGCCCACATGTTCTGCACAAACTTCGGAAAACCCTGGTGTAAATTATAACAGCAGCAGGGAAAGCCGGACAAATGTGAGGGTGTGGTGCCGTTGCCGTAGTCCTGGTTGAAACCCTTTCCGCCGCGAACGGCGGCGACATTGTTAGGAACGCAATAGTAAACGTGCTGATGGATGTCTTCCGAAAGCGATCCCGGAAGCGCATTGAAAGCCATTCGCTCGAGGCTGTCGCCGATTTTCCCCTCGCCGAGAATCCGCAGCACGGTGGCGTCGCTTAGCATGCGTTCAACGATCGAACACAGCTCGATGCCCTCGGTGGTGGATGAGCCGGACAACTGCTCCGTGCCCGCGTTGATGCCCACGGCGAGACCGTGATCGCGGTCCAGATTTGTCACACCGGCGGCGTAGGCGTTTCTATCAGCATCCGAATTCGAACGCTGTGAATAAACTGCCGGCATCTTGAGCGCTTGCGGGATGTTCACGTTATGCTTCGGCTGGAAATCCGCACCGAATTCCAGAAACCGGTTGTTCGTGAAAATATCAGTCCATGGATAGGCCTGCTTCGCCAGCTTGTCGGCGAGCGTGAGGAGGAACGAATCGCCGGTCCTATTATAAAGCCAGAAGACCGTGTCGATTTCATCGCCGGCTCGGGATTTTCCCCAATCCTTGAGCGGGCGGCCATCGATGGCGCCGTTCATGTGCTGATAGTATTTCGTGAGAAACGGGATCACCCGCGCGTCGCCGGTGGCTTCTTGGAAATCGCGCAGTAGATAATTCGTCACCATCCGCGGCCACCAGTCGTCGTTGGACTTGGGTCCGTAGAATCCATCCTCGCGCTGGCTTGATAGAATCGCATCGGTCCAGGTTCGGGCGCGTTTTTGCAACTCCACGTCATCCAGCGCCCACGCGAGCGGGACAAGGCCTTTGACATAATACGGCCCCTTTTCCCAATCCTCGCCCTTGCCACCGAGCCACGCGCTGTCGGATTTCACCGCGTCCAACAGCTCGGGCGCGTGGCCGGTGAGCCCGTCGCGCTGGAGTTCCAGCTCGTGCCGCAGCCAGCCAGTCGGTTTCACACTGCCCAACGGAAGAGCGGTGAATTTCGCTTCACGGAGTGGTTGGCGGTTAGAGAAGACTGCGGTTGAAGCCTCGCCGGCAACCAGGGTGGCAACCAGGGTGGCAAGCAGGCAGGAAGTTGTGAGAAGCCAAGCGGCGGATTTGCTCATACAGGGAGAAGAATTTTCGATTATGCGAAAATTAGGGAGTGGAATCGTCATTTCCACCCTTTTGGGGGGATCAATCGCCCAGGCCCGCCGAGCGCATGATGGCTTCCTGCTCCATCGGCGCGTCGGGATAGCCGGATTCGATGCACTCTGTGAAGTAGGACTTGAGGAATGCCGCGACCGATCCGCAGCGTTCATACTGTCCGGTGTGGACACATTCGTGGGCAATGAGATGCCGGTCATTCCAATATCGCGACCGGATATAGATGCCATAGCGAAGTGACAATCCGACCGTCTGACAGGAGACCGAAGGAATCATGGCCGACAGCCATTTCATGAAAACCCCGTTAAGCATCGGGATCCGATCCACCTTCACTAGCCGGATTTTTTCCGGATGCGCGACTCCCATGCGGGATGCGTCCATCAACCCATCCGGAGACAATGGGACGCCATTTTTCAAAATCCTCCGCTCCTCCCGCACCACCCATTTCACGGCGAGAGGAAGCAACACGAGGAGCAATTTCAACAGCAGCTTCATCTGAATTTCGACTTCAGGACTGTGGCACCGCGAAGAGTCTCGTCCACCCCAAGCGGAGAAACCTTCTTGACAGCTACCTTGCAATGCAAGATACATCCCGGCGATGGCAGATCCGAAACCAGAACCCGGATTTTCGAAGGAATTGTTCGAAAACTGGACAGTGCAGATGCGCAAGGGCGTGCTGGACCTCTGCATCCTCCAGGCACTGGCCGCCTCCGAGTGGTATGGCTACGCGCTGGTGAAAGCCCTGGTGGCGGTGCCGGGCGTGGGCGTGGCGGAAGGATCGATTTACCCGCTGCTCTCCCGGTTGAAACGGCAGGGACTGGTGACGACGCGGCTGGAGGAATCCTCGGAAGGCCCCGCCCGGAAATACTACTCGGCCACGCCGGAGGGAAAGGCTCTGGCGCAGGAAATGGAGCTCTACTTCGCCGACATGTTGCGGGGAGTCACAGGATTGCAGGCGGCCACTAAAGAAATTTCATCATGAAAAAATGGACGACACAGGCGGAACAGCGGTTGGTCGAATACCTTCAGGAGCGGGCCGTCCGAGAAGGCTTCGAAGGCGAGGAGGCCGCGGAGCTGAAGGATGATTTGCGGCGACACGTCCACGAGGAAGCCGAGCAAACGACAGGCGACTCGGTCGGCCTGATGCACTTGGAAAACATCCTCGGCAAACTCGACGCGGGATACCAGCCGATGCCACCCGCCGGACCGCCGCCGCAAATGAAAGGCGGATTTCTGCGTTGGACCTGCGGTGTCGTGCTCCCCGTCGCCGTTCTGCTGCTCGAACTTTTCACCTCCTTCTGCGGCGCGGTATTTTTCTCACCCATCCCGACCTGGTGGCATGCGGTGCTGGTCGCCACAGTCCCGCTGGTGAACGCCTGGCTGCTTTGCGGTGGCCGTGGTACCGGAGAAAAAACGCGGGGAGCGGCGGCGGGATTCGCCCTGGTGACCGCGGTTTTCTACGCGGTGTTGTTTTTACCACTGCTTCCGCTGTCTCTCATCGCGCTGATTGCCTACGGACTCGGGCTACTGTCGCTGACACCGATTCTAGCAGCCTTTGTGTCATGGAGAATTGGCGGAAGCGCGCGGAGGGAATCCTTGCAGCCCGCCCGTTTCAAAACCGGCTGGCGGCTTGGAGCATTGGCCGCAGTCGCCGTGCTTGTCATTCTGGAAGCGCCGGCCGTCTGGACGCGCGTCAATCTATCAGAAGCGACCGGGGATAGCGCGGGAGCGGCTCCAGCCATCGAACGGCTGAGAACATTCAGTTCCGAAAAGACGTTGTTGCGGGCCTGTTATGAAGGCAACCGCGGGATGGCGATGGGCACCGATATTTCCGGCTGGGTCTTCAAGGGATGCGACTTGTTTCTGGTTTTCTTCTGCGTCGATCAACCTGAAGCCATCAGCTCCGAAAGAGCCCGCGACGTCTTTTTCCGCGTGACCGGCAAGCCCTTCAACTCGCTCGAGCCGCCTTCGAGTGTGCGCGGAAATTCCATCGTCGGACGGGGTGACTCCTTCGAGGATTTTGAAATCGACGAACATCGCGGCGGCGACGAAGTAGCGGTTAGGCTCAAGAAGCTCGATCTCGCGGAGTCGCGTTTTGACGGGCATGTCGATGGCGTTTCACGGATCGGCTACGGCGAGTGGACGATGGTTTTCCGGAATGGATCCGGTGCGCAAAAGGAGGCCCGCTGCCAGGTGAAACTACCACGCGACGGCCGCGTTTCCCGCCTGACCTTGTGGGTGAACGGCGAGCCGCGCGAGGCGGCTTTCAGCACAGTTTCCAAGGTCAAGGCCGCCTATAAATCGGTGGCCATCGTGCAGAGGCGAGATCCGGTGATGGTGAACATGGTCGGGCCGGATACGGTGATGGTGCAGTGTTTTCCGGTACCCGCGCACGGCGAGATGAAGATCCGTTTTGGCGTGACCGCGCCACTGGACGGCACGCGTTGGGAACTGCCGCACATCGTGGAGCGGAATTTCGGAACACTGTCCGGCCTCGAACACGCGATCTGGATGCAGGGCGATCCCGCTTTCCAACTGACAAATACGGAGAAGTCCGTTTCATCCACCGCCGACGGCGAAGGGCAATCTCTATCAGCCACGCTCGGGGAAAGCGGCCTGATGAACCCCGGCGTCGCACTGAACATTTCCGCTCTGCCCGCCGAACCGCCGGTGGTATGGTGCGAGGACAAGTTCGCCAAAGCGGAGGAACGTTTCCTGATCCGCGAGACCGCGACGATCACCCGCCCGGCGGCCGGAAAGACGGTGATTGTGATCGACGGCTCGCTTTCCATGGCAGTAACGAAGGATTGGCTGGTCAAGGCGATCGGCAGCCAAAAACCCGATCAAATCCAACTGATCCTTGCCGACGATCACGCGAGACTCATCACCTTGAATGAGGTGAAATCCTATCGCTTCACCGGCGGCAGGAACAACGAGCCGGCGTTGCGCGAAGGCATCCGCATGGCGAGGGAAAACAGCGGTCCGGTCGTCTGGATCCACGGCCCTCAAGCGGTGGGACTTGCCCAAACGGAAGCGCTGATCCAGCTGTTGGAACGCGGAACCGTGAAACCGGACATCCACGATATCGAAGCCGTGGCCGGACCGAACCGGCTCGCGGAGGCCATCTATCAAACCGGCTGCCTGCACCGCGGGCCGTCGCTGGTGAGCCCCGGGCAGGATTTCTCCCGTTTTCTCAACGGGCTCCAAACCGAGCGTCAGGAAATCTCATGGAACTGGAAACGCGCGGCGACTTCCGAAAATCTGGCAGGCGTAAAAGTCTGGGACCAACTCGCCCGCTCGTGGGCGGCAACAACGGCGGAAGACGCCAAGTCCGGCCTAACCGACACCGCGCGCTCCGAACTGGCGGCCCGCTATCAGATGATCACTCCGTTTTCCGGTGCGGTGGTTCTGGAAACCCAACGGCAATACGCCGAGAACGGCTTAACTCCGGGCGACCCCAGCGCGTCCCCAGGCATTCCTAACGTCCCGGAGCCATCCACAGGATTGCTGGTGATTCTAACCACCGCCGCCGCGCTGATGCGGAGAAGGAGGACGGAGTGAAAGACACAACTGTTAGCGATATTCGCTGGAAGGTGGCGCTTTGGATTTCATGGATCATCACCATTGCCGTCTTCGCGTTCGGCGCAGCGGTGCAGGTCGATTTCGTGGATCCCTCGGTGCCGTTCTCCAAGGCGTGGAACAGCATGACTTGGGCCCACGTGTTTGGATCATTTCAACAGCGGGAATATGCGCTGATTTTCGTCGTTTCGGCAGCTTGCGTCATCCTTCTCACGTTCCTGCGGTCTTGGAAAATCCGCCTCGGCGTCCTGGCCACCGGATTTCTAACTCCGATGGTGGCGATCACCCCCATGATGGCCTGGGCGATGTTCCTCATGCCGTGGATGGTTCTCAGCGCCCTGATAGGAAACATGGACGGAGAGTTTTACGAAGAGGGAATGCTGATGTTCGCCGCTTGCGGGTTGTGGATGCTGCTGTGCCTGGTTTTCGCGGTGAGGGAAGCGTGGGGAATGTGGCGCGCGTCGAAGAACCTTGATCACTGAATGAAAACGCGGATGAATCCCTGATTGGGGTGAGGGGTGCTGTCACACTTTGGACTGCGGTGGGAATCGCCGCTTTGAGGGAGAGCTCCGACATTGTTTGATGTTCGATCCTTCGCGGAAACGGGGGGAATGCGGGAGTTTTTTCTTGGCTTGGGGGGCTGCGTCAAAACCGGCCTGCCCCTCAAAGCGGTGATTCGCTATCGCTTTCACCGCAGTCCAAAGTTTCCGCCTGCGGCGGGGTGGGGGCGCAAAAAAACCGCGCCGGATCTCTCCGGGGCGGCCTTTTGAAATTTCGTTAGAAGAGAACTCAGGCGAGCGCCTGGAGTTTCGCTTTGAGCTGGTCTTTGGTGATGCTGGCACCGACGATCTGGTCCTTCACCTCACCGTTCTTGAAGAATAGGAGCAGCGGGATGGAGCGGACGTTGTATTTCACGGCGAGCTCGCGGGCATCGTCCACGTTGACCTTGCCGACCTTGGCAACACCTTCGAGATCGGTAGCGACTTGATCGATGACGGGGCCGATCATTTTGCACGGGCCGCACCATTCCGCCCAGAAGTCCACGAGGACGGGCTGGTCGGAGTCGATTACTTCGGATTGGAAATTTGCGTCGGTAAGTGTCAAAGCCATGCGCGGACTTTGTACCAGATTGCCGAAACGTCAAGAGCCGCCCTGCATTCGCGGGGCGGCTCTTGTTTTGAAATCAGCGGATGGATCCTTATCCGATCAATGAAGGCCGCAGGCCGTCATCGCGAAATACAGCGCCGCAGCGGCGAAGAGGATGTTGAAAATAGGAACGATCATAAGTTTGGAAATTCAGGGTTTCAGTTCATCAACTGCGACCAGTCACCGGGATTCGGGCTGTCCGGTGCGCTAATCCACGTGTTGGCGGTCATCAGTTGGAAAGCCAGCACGATGAGCGCGGCGGCGAATCCAACGATGGAGAGGATGTTGACCAAGCCTTCTTTGCCGTCGTCATCATCGTCATCGTCCGCTTGGAGCGTCGCCATTTGCGAAGGTGAGGAGAAGGAAGTGCCGAGCGGTTGGGTCGGAGTCTGAAGCTGGACCGTGGCTTTCGGCAGGGCGATGGTCGGCGGAGCACCGGCACCCGGAGGTCTGCCGGGAGATGTCGGCGCACCGGAAGTCGCAAGGCGGATCGTCGGAGCAGGTCCCATGGCAGGCGGTGCGCCTGCGGTACGGAGAGGAATGGTAGGTGCCGGAGCGGGCGGACGTGGAGGACCACCGGCGGCGGTCGGTGTCGGAGGAGCCGTCGGTACGGGCGGCCGCACAGGAGGAGCCATTGGCACGGTGGCCGAAGGGACTGCGGGTGGTGCATCGGCCGCCTTCAAGGTGACACGAACGGTTTCCTTCTTGAGAGGCACACTCGAGGTTTGCTTGCTCAGTGGCACGCTCGATGTCTGCTTGGACGGGGATGGTTGGTTTTCGTTTTCGCTCATGCGCTCGCAGGGTTTTATATCCTTAGGAGAACGAGTAAGGCAACTTGCCCCCCCGCTGTCAAACCCCCAAACCGGGATTTCTTGAAAAATGAAACGACCGCGATTTTCAGGGACATCCCAGTGACCGGAAGCGGATTCCAGAGGGACGAAACTCCGGGGACGGGCGAAATTTTTAATGCTCTTTCCGCCGCTCCATGATTCCTATTCGTGCAGCAACCATGTCAGCCGAAAAGACCGCCATCACCCCCACCCGCGCTCAGGATTTCCCCGAGTGGTACCAGCAAGTCATCAAAGCCGCCGATCTCGCCGAGAACTCGGAAACGCGCGGCTGCATGGTGATCAAGCCTTGGGGCTATGGCATTTGGGAGCTGATCCAGCAGCAGCTCGACCGTCGCTTCAAGGCGACCGGCCACCAGAACGCCTATTTCCCGCTGCTCATTCCCCTCTCCTATTTGGAAAAGGAAGCCGAGCACGCCGAGGGCTTCGCCACCGAATGCGCCGTGGTCACGCACCACCGCCTCGAAGCCGTGAAGGATCCCGTCACCGGGAAAACCAAGATGATCCCCGCCGGCGAACTCGCCGAGCCCTATGTCATCCGCCCGACTTCGGAAACCATCATCGGCGCCGCCTTCGCCCGTTGGATCGAGTCCTATCGCGATCTTCCCCTGCTGATCAACCAGTGGGCCAACGTCATGCGCTGGGAAATGCGCCCGCGCCTTTTCCTGCGCACCGCCGAGTTCCTCTGGCAGGAAGGCCACACTGCCCACGAGACCATGGAAGAGGCCATCGTCGAAACGAAACTGATCCACGGCCAATATGAGGAATTCCTCCGCGACCACCTCGCCATCCCGGTCGTCCCCGGTAAAAAAACCGAGAACGAGCGTTTCCCCGGCGCGGACATGACCTTCACCGTTGAAGCGATGGTGCAGGACAAAAAAGCCATCCAGGCCGGAACCTCGCACTACCTTGGTCAGAATTTCTCAAAAGCGCAGAACATTTCCTTCACCGGTCGCGATGGCACCGTCCAACACGCCCACACCACGTCATGGGGTGTTTCCACCCGGCTGATCGGCACGCTGATCATGGCGCACTCGGATGACGACGGCCTCGTCCTGCCGCCGCGCGTCGCCACCCAACAGATCGTCATCCTGCCCATCACGCCGAAGGAAGACACGAAAAAGCCCGTGCTCGACGCCTGCCAGGCGCTCGCCGAAACCCTGCGCCACCAGCTCTATCAGGGCGAGTCGCTCCGCGTCCACGTCGACACCCGCGATCTATCAGGCGGCGTGAAGAAGTGGGATTGGATCAAGAAAGGCGTGCCCATCCGCATCGAAATCGGCCCGCGCGACATCGAGACCCGCAAGGTTTGCGTCCAGCGACGCGACCAACCTGTTAGCGCCAAGGAGTTTGCCGACAAGGAGGAATTTATCCAACAGGCCAAGGACATCCTCGGCGAAATCCACGACTCCCTGCTCGCCCGCGCCACCGAGTTCCGCGATGCGAACATCGCGCCCTGCTCCAACCTCGAAGCCTTCCACGCCCACTGGGCCACTGAAAATCCCGGCTGGCTCTACACCCCGTGGGCAGGCACTTCCGAGCAGGAGGAAACGCTCTCCAAGCAGCATAAAATCACCATCCGCTGCCTCCCCATCCCCGAAGCCAGTTTGCCGGCCGAGCTGGATGCGGTGGGCCACGAATGCATCCTCACCGGCAACATCACCCCCGTCCGCGCGATCTGGGGACGGAGTTACTGATCGAGGTTGAGAGTTGGCGAAATCAAATATCGCGGCAGTCCACACGGACCGCGAAATTCATCTCGCCCGTTTTCATCCAGCGCCAGCGTCGATGAAAACTCTCCGCCTGCAGACCCATCAGCTACTTTTCACACCGGCTACTTCGCAGGAGCCGGTGCTTTGATTTCAAACGGCGTACCGTAGACCTCGAACACGAGCGGCGGGGTCAGCGTGAGATTACCCTCTAGCAGGAATTTCCGCTGCATCGTATCGACCCGGGTGGTGTCCTGATGTCCCTGCTCGGCTTTCATGGCAACCTTGCGTGCGTCAAGAAACGCGTTGAGGTAGGCGGTTTCGTCGCCACCTTGAGACGGAGCTTTGGCTTTCTTGATAGCTGCGTCCCGGATGCCTCCGAAACTGTTAGCATCATCCCCTTCGCCGTGCATGACGATCGCATCGTAGTAAGCGAACTGGCCAAGCTCACGAAGCCCGTCCGCGATCGCCTGATCGACTGCGGGTGTGAAATAGACACGGTCGCATTCGTGATCCTGGGCTTTGCGAAACTTCGGATCCTTCGCCGCTTGTTTCCATGCCCCCGCGAACTCTTTTCCCAGTCCTTCGCGTGAAGCGGATCCGTCCACTTTCCTGAGGGCCGGCAGATAGCGGACCAAGCCATTGTCAGAAGCGATCCGCCGATAGTATTCCACCAGCTGCAGCATGTCGTGGGTGCGCGACGTGAAACCGATAATGCCCGCCGTATAGCCGCGGTTCTCCTTCGGGTTCCCTTCCACGTTGTATTCGATGTAGCCATACTGCGCCTTCCAGTTGAGCGACGAGTTCTCGGCGGCGGAGACAAGCTGCCTGGCAATCTCCTTTTTGACCGGGTCACGCAGACTCGCAGGGCGGATTCCCGCCGCCACATTCGGATCGTCTTGAGCGCTCACGAACGCCAGTCTACCCACCACGAGCAGGATCGATAGATTCCGGGTCAAACCGAAAACAGGCCACATCGAACCGGCGGAATCCTGACGGAGAAATTTCATGCGGCAGGATGACATGTCGAAACTCACGAGGAAAGACGCGACTTCACGATTCCAGCGGTTCTTGAAAAGAGGCGTGGCTGGCAGGATCGCTAATGGCCGAATACAAGTGACTTGCCAGCATCCGCCGGGGCGGCTATTTCCTCCCCGCCTTCCGGCATCCCAAGCCCCCGTAGTTCAATGGATAGAACAAGGGTTTCCTAAACTCTAGATTCAAGTTCGATTCTTGACGGGGGCATTTTCCACGACGCGGGCAAAAAAACGCCCGCCTCCCTTGCGGGAAACGGGCGTGGTGAATTTTCCAGTTCCGAAGCTTAGTTCGAGGAGGAAATCAGGCTCGCCTGGCTGGCGCCCTTCTTGATCTTGGACTGCTTGATCCAGCTCATCGTGGAACGGAGCTTTTCACCGACCTTTTCGATCTGGTGGTTGGCGCCTTCCTTGCGGAGCTTGTTGAAGACCTTGTAGCCGCCTTCGTATTCGGCGATCCACTCCTTGGCGAACTTGCCGCTTTCGATTTCCTTAAGCTGCTTGACCATGCGCTTCTTGACGGAGGCATCGATGATCTTCGGTCCGACGGAAACGTCGCCCCACTCGGCGGTTTCGGAGATCGAGAAACGCATTCCGGCGATGCCTTGCTCGTTCATCAGGTCGACGATGAGCTTAAGTTCGTGGAGACACTCGAAGTAGGCCATTTCCGGTTGGAATCCGGCTTCAACGAGGGTTTCGAAACCAGCCTTCACAAGGGCGGTTGCGCCGCCGCAGAGGACGACTTGCTCACCGAAGAGGTCGGTCACGGTTTCTTCACGGAAGTTGGTTTCAAACACGCCGGCACGGGCGCAGCCGACACCACCGGCCCAGGCGAGCGCGGTTTGCTTGGCCTTGCCGGAGACGTCCTGATAGACTGCGATGAGGCCGGGAACGCCTTTGCCCGCGACGAATTGCGAACGCACGGTGTGGCCCGGGCCTTTCGGAGCGACGAGGATCACGTCCATATCCTTCGGTGGAACGATGGTCTTGAAGTGAACGGCGAAGCCGTGGGAGAAGAGGAGGGTCTTGTCCTTGGTCAGGTAAGGAGCGATGTCCTTCTTGTAAACGGCGGGAATGACGGTGTCCGGAGTGGCGACGAAGATCACGTCGGCAGCCTTGACGGCCTCGGCGGTGTCCATGACCTCGAAGCCGAGTTTCTTGGCAACTTCGCGGGACTTCGACTTCGGATAGAGGCCGATGATGACCTTGAGGCCACTGTCCTTGAGGTTCAGCGCGTGGGCGTGGCCTTGCGAGCCGAAGCCGATCACGGCGAGGGTTTTCTTCTTGAGAGGAGCGATCGGGGCGTCCTTGGTGGTATAGATCTTCGCGGCCATGGCTGCTCGGTAGGTTGGTTCGATTAGGGCACACCGCTGCCATCGGGGCATGCGGCGGGGCGGCAAGTTGGAGGGCTGGCGGGGGCGGGTCAAGCAACAACAGGGAAAATGCCGGGAGCCGGACGATTCATTTTTCCCGGACTAAAAACGAAAATGGCGGACCGCCGGAGCGATCCGCCATTCGTGTCATGAACAGGATGTCCCAGGGAAGATCAGGCGCGGCGGCGGCGGAGCAGGGTGAGGAAACCGAGCGAGCCGAGAAGGACCGCGGCGGGCTCCGGGATGACGACCACTTGCAGGCTGCCGGCTTGGAAATAGGCGCTCTTGCCGCCGCCGAGGTCATAGGCATTCGCGGCCCCGAAGTTCGCAACGTTCGCGAAACTGAAGTTCGCGGCCCCGTCGATGAGCGTGTAAGTGCCCTCTGCGACGGTCGCATCGAGGCCGGCAAGGTTGGTGATTCCGAAATTGTCGAAATTAATGACATTCCCGGATCCGTTGACGGTGAAAATGCTTAACGGGTTGAAAAGGAAGTTCGCCCCCGAGTCGAAGTGCAGGCTTCCGGCGATACTGCCGTCGCCACCCAGGGTGCCGCCATTTTGCACAGTGACGGTGCCGGCTCCCGTTTGAAAGCCATCGATGATCAGCCGGCCCGCGCCAACCGTGGTGGTGCCGGTGTAGCTGTTAGCGCCACCGAGTATCTGAGTGCCGTCACCGATTTTCGAAAGACTGACAGCACCGCTGATGATGCCGGAATTGGCGTTGGTTCCGACGCTGTAGGTGTAGCTGGTGCTGGTGCTGCAATTGATGGTGAGCGTCGATGCGGTGGCCGAGGTGACGACGTTGGTGGAGGCGGTGGCGTTAGTTCCCGCCGTCGATTGCAGGCCTCCGATTTGCTGGTTCCTGCCGTTCAGATCCAGCGTGCCGAGGTTGGTGCTCGCCGTCTGGCCGAGAGAAACCACGGTGCCGGTTGGCAGGCGGTCGTTGCCGGTGGTGAGCCGGAGAATGCCGTTGTTGATCGCGGTACTTCCGGTGTAAGTGCTGACACCACCGAGGGCGAGCGTTCCGCCGCCTTGTTTGGCCCATGCGCCTGTCGTGCCCGTCTTGTCGGCGATAATGCCATTGTAGGTCAGGACCCCGGCACCCGGAGTGCTTATCGAACTGCCTGCCGCCGCCCCGACTTGGATACCACGGTTGGCATTCAACGTATAAGTTGCGCCGCTAAGCGTGGCAAATCTGCCGCCATCGATGACGATGCTGTTGCCGGTGACCGCACCGGGAGCGGTTCCGAGGCTGCCATCGGCCGTGAAGCGAACTTCTCCAGCGGTAATGGTGGTGGTGCCGATATAAGTATTGGAGGAATTCGTGATGTCGAACCGCCCCGTACCGCCCGCCGTGGCGGCGAAGCTGAGGCCGACTCCGCCCGTGTTGGAAATAATACCGCCAAGCGCGACATTGCCGCCGTTACCCAGCGTGAGCGTGCGGGTCGCACCACCAAGCGACATGTTGTTGCTGAAGGTCAGGTTGCCGGTGTCGCTGGCCAAGGAGAGATTTGCCGCCAACTCGCCAAACTGAACGTTACCCCCAACAACAATGCCGCCGGTGTACTTCCCGGTAAGGTCGCGGGTAGCGCTGCCTGCCACCGTGCCACCGTTGAGAGTGAGCGCGCCACCGGCACCCATCGCATTCACTCCGCGCAGGATGACGGTTCCCGCGTTGAGGGTGAAGCCACCCGTGAAGCTTCCTCCCGCACTGGCGTACGCTCCGTTGCCATTCTTGATGAAACCGGTGCCTGCGGCGGTGGAAATGGATAGCGAACCGAGATCAAGAATCTTGCCGGTGAACACATCGACCGTTGCAACGGTGCCTCCGGTGGCGAGTGTCCCGCTTGGCGAGTTAAGGATGAAGTTCTCCTCCGCTCGAATCCCTGCAACCGTAATGCCGCCCGCACCGGTGCCGGTGCCGTTGACTGTGGCAAAAACGGCGGTGTTGCCAGTGGTGAAGGTACCCGTAAATGGTCCTGAATTGGTTCCTGCCCATTTGGCTGCGGTTAAAGCGTTGGTTGCGGTGCCGTCGAAGTATTGATCGGCCGCCCTTGAACCGGTTGCAAAAGCTACGGCGAAAGTGATGGCGAAGCTGAGAATCCTTTTTGAGGACAAGAGTTTTGGTTTCATGGCTCGTGCGGCTTTCATGGAAATTGCTGGCAAGTAGGTATGGCCCACCACAGTGCCCCGGCAGGTAATCCCGGTGACAGTTTCGTCAGCTCGCCATAAACGAACACGCCGCCACCGCTTGTGCCAACCGGGTCTCTGCCGGGCCACGCACAAGAATCCAGGGACTCCCCTTCTGTCCAATGAGACCCTCTTCAAACCACCGGTGCATCTCGTGACGGATGGCTTCCCCATCTCGCAGCCCGTCCTGGACGAAGGGAATTTCGTCACCCGTCAGCAGATACAAATCCGCCCGGCAGTGCTTCGCCAAATCATTGAGTGCGGGTGAATCGAAGCCCATGTAACGCCGGTGCCACAAGGTCGTGACGAAAGAATTCGTGTCGCAAATGAGGATGCGGTTCGCCTCGCGTGCTGCTAGATCTTCTCGCCGCGTCTGCTCTCTAGCAATTTCCATAAACTCCTCCGTCCTCCAATTTGTCTCACCCCGCGATTGCTTTTCGAAACTGTATTCCCGGCCGTACTCGGCGACCCACCACGTTTTGAAATACTCTGAAAGCGCTTTCGCCAAAGTTGTCGTGCCGGTGGATTCCGCGCCGAGCACCACGATCCGCTTCGCATACCAACCTCGGACCGGCGGTGACAAATGCTCCCACTGCGCGAATGGATCATTTCTAACAATCGTTCCGCTGCACGGCACAGCCTGCCGCGGTTGATCCACCATGACATGACGGCAGCCCATGTGCGCGGCGTAGGCATCGCCATAATGCTCGGAGGTGAATACAGCATCCGGCGCGCGGCCCAGCCAACGGATCGTGTTCTCGGCCCAGACACGCGAATCGTTTTCGTCGTAGCGGTCGTCGATCAGGCGGACATCGGCAGCGGGATGCATTTCCTGAAGCCACGCCTGCCGGAGAGCGCCGGGAACAGGATCGCCCGGCTTTTCACAAACGATGACGACCACCGCCGCGCATCGCGAAATCGCGGTATCGATGAGAAAATGATGGCCGCGATGGGGCGGCAGGAATTTCCCGATCACCACGCCGAGGCCGAATTCTTTCTGCGGATTCATGGCCGTGAAATTTGAAGTTCCTTCTTCCAACGGCAAAGCCCGATCACGCACAGCACGATGAAGCCCGCGTAAAGCACCGCCGTGAGCTGCAGGTGTTTTTGGAAATACAACGGCACGTAGATGAGATCCGCAGCGATCCACAGCCACCAGTTTTCAATCCGTTTCCGACAGAGCAAATACTGCGCGGCCAGGCAGAGCGTGGTGGTTAGAGAATCCAAAAACGGCGCGGTTCCGTTGACCGAGATCAACAATTCACGCAATCCCCACGTTCCGAAAACCAGGAACACCGCGATGCCGATCCATTCATTCCGGGTGCTGCGGGTGACTTCCAGACGCGAGTGATTTTCCCCGCCGCGCAGCCATTGCCACCATCCCCAGATTCCGAGGATGAGATAGACGCCCTGCAATCCCATGTCCGCGAACAGCCGTGTCCGCCAGAACAGGAGTGCGAAAAACAAATTGTTCGCGAGACCGATCGGCCAGTTCCAGATGTTTACGCGCGTGACCAGCCAGACGCAGACCGCTCCCGTCACAAAACCGCACGCTTCCGTGAAATCGATAGAAGCCCACCGAAACCATGATGCTAACAGCAGCAATACGGAGGGCAGAACAAGCAAAGCCGTCTCAAGCCGCTTCGGCTTAGAATTCATCAGGCGATCACCGCCCCCCGTTCGCGCATTTCGGTCACCGCCTTTTCGCAATCGCCCGCCTGCAAATCCACACCTCGGCAGGCAGGGAGATGGAGATTCACCTTGAAGGCACATTCGAGCGCATCAAGCGCCGTGAACTTCACGCAGTAATCCGTCGCCAACCCACAAAGTGTTAGCTCGGTGACGCCCTGGTCACGCAGCCACGCCGCAAGTCCGGTGTCGCCGCGATGGCCGTTGTCGAAGAATCCGCTGTAGCTGTCGATCCGCGCATCGGTTCCCTTCGGAAACACCCTAGCGATCCGCCGTGTCTCCAGCGCTGGAGCGAACAACGCACCACCGGTATTCTGCACGCAATGCACCGGCCACAACGTCTGCGGCAGGCCGTGGAGATCGGCCGGCTCGAAAACATTTCGTCCCGGATGATTCGCCGCGAAACTCCCGTGATCCGCCGGATGCCAATCCTGCGTCGCCACGATCATTTCAAACCGCGGCATCAGCGTATTGACGATCGGGATGATTTCGTCGCCCCCGGAAACCGCGAGCGCGCCGCCGGGCAGGAAGTCGTTCTGGATGTCGATGAGAAGGAGTGCGTGCATGATATTTTGTTAGTAGGGTGGAAAGATTCTGCGAAAGCCGTGAAACAACACGGCGATGAAAAAGAGGATGTTGCGCGGGATGATCAGATAGTTGGCGACGGAAGGAGCTTTCACATGGCATCCTCCACCCGACTCTCCCAATGCGGCTCCAAGCCGCGAGATGTAGTTCACGGTGTAAGGTCTGTCAGAAAGCCTGCACAGCCATTGCGGATTGAATGCCTCCGTCTCGGCTCCCGCGATTCCTCCGGCGATCGCAGCCACGCTGTCGGTATCTCCACCGCAGGCGATGGCCTCGCTGACAATCGTGACGAAATCCCCGCGATGTCGCAGCCAGATGAATAGAACCATCGTCATCGTGTGAACCGCATATCCGGCCACACCCTTGGAAAATCCCATGCCATCCGCGAACTGCCTCACGCTCGATTCTTCCGCGAGAGCCTTCTCGATTTCTTCTATTGGATGATCCCATACCTCGGACACTCCCAACTCCTTCATGCATGTTAGAATCACATCCATCCTCAACTCTCCGTTGGCGGCGAACGCTGCGCAATCCGCAGCCATCATCGCCGCCTCCACTGCTTTGCGATCCGTGTGGGTCAAACGCGTGGAAGCCTCCACAAACGTCGCACGCCGCTGGCTGTCATTGGCGAAATAGACTCCAAGAATCGGCGCTCTCATCACGGGTCCGTTGCCAGCGGAACACACCCCATTGCCGCCGGGTGGAAATCCGATCCAAAGTTTGATGATCGCCTTGGCCGTGGCCAAACCAATCCCGGCGGGAAGACCCGCGAACCACCATTTCAGTTTCGCCGCCAGTCGCTTTTGAAATGCCTTCGGATCACCCCCGCATGACAGCAACGCCTGCGAGGCAAGAATCGTGTGCTCAGTGTCGTCACTGAGCATCCCGTGTCCGAAGAGAAACCGCTGCTCCAAAGGGCCTTTCCATCTCCTGGCGATGCGGACGCGGCTCATTCCCTCCGAAGGCAGTCCCAGTGAGTCGCCGAGAGCCGTTCCTAGCAGGGAGTGGGTGAGTCGGAGGTTCATGTGCATAAGGCTGGCGGATGAAAAAAGAATCACTCCTCAAAATCGATGAATGCCGCCGGAACAAAATCCGTGAGCCAGACTCCGTTGGTGGAAATGTAAAAGTCATGGCCCGCCACGTTCATCTCACGGGCCCGGACAGTCAGAATAACAGGCTGCCCGCGTCTTTTGCCCACCGTGTTCGCGACATCCAGCGAGACGCTGAGATGGACCTGGTGTCTTTGTCCTTTTTGGATTCCTCCCTCGCGGATGCTCGGAAGAAACCGGGCCACGGTTCCGTGATAGAGAATTTCTGGCGGAGGTGTCGGCTGATAGCCCAAATTCACTTCGACCGAATGCCCCTGATTGGCGCGGATCATTTCGCCATCGTCGCTGAAGGCGAATCGCTTCTTGTCATTGGTTTCCACGACCAGTTCCAAAGTTTCGAAATCAAGATGCTGTCCATGCTTGTTCATCGCGGCGATTAGTTCATCGACATTCGTCCAACCGTCCTCCGCAAGCGTGATGCCGATGGTTTCCGGCTGATGTCTGAGGACCAGACTGAGAAAGCGGCTGATCTTGGTAGTTTGTTGTGGATTCATTTCTTTGTAAAAGTTTGGATGACTTTGATTGGTCCGACGATGTGCCGGTTGAATTCGTCAAGTTCCTCAGCCGGTACCCAGAGTTCCTGGTGCATCTGGCCGCCCACCTGCTGGATTTCGTAACGCGAGAGGAATTCGCTATCGACGGCGAACTCCGTCACATAGCCTGATCCCGAATCGCGAACGTTCCATTCACGAGCGATCTGAATGGCGTAAGCTTCATTGGTGACCGGATAGAAAATCGGCTGGCCCGGCAGTCGTGGAGGAAATGCCTTCCATTCGCTGAGACGGATCAGTTCGAGTTCTTCGGGGCCAACCGGACGATAGAGAATTGTGGCATTCATGGGACTAGCAGTTTTTTGTAAAAGTCCAGACTGTGCGCCGAGAAACAGCAGAAGGTGACGACGATGGGATGAACGGATTGTTCCAAAAAATGTCCCACAGTAGCGACTGCGATCGCCGCAGCTTCTTCCACCGGATAGCCATAGACGCCGGTGCTGATGCAGGGAAACGCGATGCTGGAAAGTCCGTGTCGCGCCGCGAGTTCGAGCGAGGTGCGATAGCAGGACGCCAGCTTTTCGCTTTCCCCATGCAACCCGTCCTGCCAGACGGGGCCGACCGTGTGGATGACGTGGCGGGCAAGTAAGCGGTAGCCCTTTGTGATCTTGGCCTGTCCCGTCTTGCATCCGCCGAGCAAACGACATTCGTGAACAAGATCCGGTCCGGCCGCGCGATGGATCGCGCCATCCACGCCGCCTCCTCCAAGCAGGCTTGAGTTGGCGGCGTTTACGATCGCGTCCACATCGAGTGTGGTGATGTCGGCTTGAATGGCTTTCATGATTTTGTCCTATGGGTTGAGTTTTCAAGAAAATGGTTCGATGGATCTATCAAAGAGATTTTTCGCGAAGTCACAGATGAGATCCAAGAGGGCTATTTTCTTTCTCCAGTCCTCGGGAATCCCCTCGATCCCATAACAGGCGCCGGCGAATTGGCCATAAACCGCACCAGTCGTGTCCGCATCGTTTCCCAAATTAACGGCGAGCAATGCACCATCTCGGAAATTGTTGGTATGTTGGAAAGCCCACAGCGCGGCTTCCAACGATTGCACAACGTATCCCGAACCACAGATGTAGGGCGGTTGCTTCGTTTTGAACGAGCCTTCCGCGATGGCGGCGATCTCACTACAAAGATCCCCTTCATTCCACTTGCCCTTCGCGGGATGAAACTGCGGAGACAGCACGGTTTCCTTTTTAGCTCCATTCAACAAAGCTACCAAAATTCCTCCCATGTAGCGGCATGCGTCGATGCAGATGGTTGCCTGATGCGTTGTCCGAGAGCTTTCACCGGAGAGATGGATCGCCAGCTCGGGATCTTGGGAATAAAACAAGGGGACAGGCGCAAGGCGCATGATGGAGCCGTTCCCTGCATCGAGTTTGTGCGAAGGACCGCTGAAAGGATTTCGGCTGCTTTGAAAATCACCCAAAGCTCTTGAAACGGTCCCGCCGATATCGAAACAACAGCCATTCGAGCTGAGGTGCCCGTTTTTCATCCAGTCGAGGTAGCGCTCGCACTGATCCAGTGGATCGAATCCGGACTTGGCTAACAAGCTCTCCGCAAGGCAAAGGGCCATGGAAGTGTCGTCTGTCCATTGGCCGGGCTCCAAACTGAAAGGACCTCCGCCGACGATGTCGTCGATAGGTTCGAAACTTCCCGGGTTGCGAAATTCCAAAGTGGTTCCCAGCGCATCTCCGGCAGCCAAGCCGACAAGGCATCCGATGTGGCGACCCAGACGGGTGGAACTGGTGTTAGTTTTTTCCATTGATGTGTTGTTCGAGTTGTTCCAGTTCCAATTCAAATCCACCGCTGAGGATCGGCCAGCGGCAGCCGGTCTTCGGGTCGAGGTTCTGGTCGTCGAGGTGAAAGCTCGGGGCGTAGCGCTCGCGCTTCCATTGGTTGCGGGACCAGAGCTGGAAGAAGCGGGTGAGCCATTGGAAGAGTTGTAATTCTGGATATTCGGGGAAATCGTGTTGGAGCAGGATGAGAACATCGCCGGGTCCGCGCTTGTCGCGGATGGCGGCGCGTTCGATGGAATCGAGCACCGGATAGGGCATGAGGTCGCTTTCGTCAGTTTGTTCGGCACCGGCAGGGCGGAGTTCGGCGGTGGGTTGTTGTTGGTTGATCACGGAAAGCACCGGGATGTTAGCGTGGCCGTTTTCAAGCAGCGGGCCGTCGGTTTCCAGCCAGCGCAGCCATTTCCGGAGGAACGCTTTGTCGATGCCGGCGATGGGTGCGAGCGAACCGGAAGTGTCTCCATCCATGGTGGCGTAACCGACGCCCGCTTCGCTCCGGTTGCTTGTGGAAAGCAGCAGTGTGTTGGTTAGATTGGCGATCATCCAGATACCTGGCGAGCGAACGCGGGCCTGGATGTTTTGCAAAGCGATATCGTCCCGCTGCCAGTCGATTTCGCGCCCGATGGCTTTGCCGATGAGATCCAGATAGCCTTGATGCAATGTGGTGACATCGAGTTCGTGATGTTGCGGGCCGATCGCTTCCGCCAGAACAGCTGCGGCCTCGCGGGTGATTTCTCCGCTGTTTTCCGTAGCCTGATAGGCAGTGGTCAGGAGTTGGCGGGTGAGCTCGCGCGCGTCCTTCGTTGCCGTGATGAAATGGATTTTATTCACGGCCTCACCATCCTCCAGAACGAGGCGGGCCATCAGGTGGATCAGGCAGACTACAGCAGCGGAATCCGCACCGCCGCTGAGCGAAACGGTGAAACCGCAGGTGTGGCTTTTCCGCAGGTAGTCGAACAGCGCGAGGCTGACCGCGCGGGTGAATTCCTCTTCCTTGAGGGTCAGGGATTTCCCCCAGGCTTCGGTGACGGGGCGGGCGGAGTTTGTCGCTTCGGGCCAATTGAAATCCACGCGCAGGACCGCAGGGTGGTGGGCGTCAGGCAACTGGATGCGATGGCTGGCGGTGCGTGATTGGGCGAGGCGGGTGAGATCGAGATCCACCGTGGCGATGGTGACAAGATGATCGCGATAGGAAAACCTCGGACCTTCTGCCAGAAGCTCGCCCGCGCCGGCGATGAGAGTTTGTCCGTCGTAAATCGCACGACCCGCTTCGTTTCCTAGCAGATTGGAATAAACATAACTCACCCCGAAGGCTCGGGATCCTTCAATGACGAAGCGGCGGCGGATTTCACGTTTCCCGAAAGCAAAGTGACTGGCACTGGGATTGAGAATGATATCCACCGCTTGCGCCGCAAGATCTCCTCCCGGACGACGGGCGACCCAGGCGTCCTCACAGATTTCAAATCCCAGCCGGACACCGCCCACATCGATCACCAGATCTCCGATGGGGATTTCCTCGGCATTGTCAGGTGCATGGAAAACATCCCGGACCTGCAGCGGCCATGGCTTGAACCAGCGCGGCTCATAATGAATGCCATCGCCCGCGAGGTGGCGCTTGCAAACGAGTGCGACGAGTTTTCCATCCACTGCGAGACCTGCGGCGTTGAAAACCGTGTTGTGATGGAAAACCGGAAGTCCTAACGAAACGACGAGCCCACTCGTGTCCGGCAGAATTTCACGCAAGACGATCCATGCCTGCGCGTGGGTGTTCGGCGAGAGGAATGCGTCCTCGCATCCATAGCCGGCGATGCAAAGTTCCGGTAGGCAGACGATGACAGCACCCGCTGCGCGGGCATCGGAAATGGCCGCACGGATGTTTGCGGCGTTGGATCTCCACGCGAGCGGTGTTTGATTCAGCGCGGTGGCTGCGAGTGAAATGGTTTTCATCAGGGACGGGTTTTCCGGACGAGTTCGATTTTCTTCTGATGGAGTCCGGCTTCCAATCCTGCCGGGTAGTTGTGCGGATTTGCGAGGCGTCTGATGCTGGGATTGAGCGCGGCGAGTTGAGCGAGGCAACGGGCCCGTGAGTCAGCGAGCGTTGGCAATTCGCTAACAAGCCCGCCGTTCCGAAAAAGCGGTTGCAGCAAATCCTCGTGAGCCGTGCCAGCCGGGATCGTCGTGTGACGGAGTATTTCCGCAGGATCGACGATGCTGCATGGCTCGGGACAACCCTGCTCAGCGTCGTAAATCGCATCGGCGATGAATTGTCCATCGCGTGAGAAACGGCGGATCTGTTGGAGTCCGGGCGTGGAAACCTTGATGCCCTGTTCGCTCAGCTTGATGCGGGGTTGCCAGTTTCCGGCGTCGTTGCGGACGGCGGCGAGTTTGTAAACCCCGCCGAGAGCGGCTTGGTCGCCGCCAGTGACGAGCTTGGTGCCGACGCCCCATACGCTGATTTTCGCGCCCTGATGCTTCAGGCTTTCGATGATATTCTCATCGAGATCGTTCGACGCGACGATGGCTGCATCCGGGAAACCTCCTTCATCGAGAATGACGCGAGCCTGTTGGCTGAGCCAGGCAAGGTCGCCCGAATCCAACCTAATGCCTAGCAGGCGGTGACCGGTCTCACGCAGCTTGATGCCCATCTTCACCGCATTGCAAACGCCTTCCAGCGTGTCGTAGGTATCGACGAGGAACGTGCAGTTTCCCGGCAGCGCGGCGGCGTATTGTTCGAAGGCTTCGAGCTCGGTATCGAACGACATTACCCATGAATGCGCGTGGGTCCCCTTGACCGGTATACCGAAAACTTTTCCAGCCAGTACATTCGAGGTGGTTGCGCAGCCACCGATGTGTGCGGCGCGGCTGGCGGTTAGCGCTCCGTCCGGCCCTTGAGCGCGGCGCAGTCCCATTTCCAGCACCGGCTGGCCTTGTGCCGCCTGGCAAACGCGGGCGGCCTTGGTGGCGATGAGTGTTTGGAAATTGATGATGTTGAGCAGCGCCGTCTCTAGCAGCTGGCATTGCAGGATCGGACCTGTGATGCGTAGGATCGGTTGATGAGGAAAAACGAGTGTTCCTTCCGGCAGCGCATCGATGTTCACGCTGAGCCGGAGTTTTCCGAGGTAGCCGAGGAAATCGGGCACCAGCAACTGCGCGTTTTCCGAATCCCGAAGTGTGGCGAGATATTCCAGATCGTCTTCTTCGAATCGGAAACCCTTCAACCATTCCACGGCGCTGCCGAGACCTCCGGCGACCGCGTAGCCGCCTTTGAAAGGCAACGTGCGGAAAAAAAGATGGAACACGGCCTCCTGCTCGGACCGGCCGCTCGCATGATAGGCGGCCGCCATCGTGAGTTGATAGAGATCGGTTAAAAGCGGGTTGTTCGTGTTCATAGGTCGAAGATGAATCCCTTGCGGGTGAGTGCCTGGTATTTGCGCTGGTCGAAACGGAAAAGCTGCGCGGGACGTCGGGAGCCAACGGTGGTGGATTCGTCCAGCGCGACTAACAAATCGAGAGCGAGTAGTTTTTTGCGAAAATTGCGTTTATCGAGTTCCCTGCCGAGGATCGCTTCGTAAAGCGCTTGGAACTGCGAGAGCGTGAATTTTTTCGGCAACAGCTCGAAGCCGACCGGTTGCCAGCGAATTTTCCCTCTCAGCCGGTCGAGCGCGATTTTCAGAATCTCCTCATGGTCGAAAGCGAGTGATGGAGCGTTTTCCACTTCGAACCAAGCAGCCTCGGCGGCATCGGTCGCTGCGGCAGGAAGGTGATCGGCACGACGGACGAGGGCGAAATAAGCGACGCTGATCACCCGCTCGCGCGGGTCGCGTTCGATTTCGCCGAAGGTGTAAAGCTGCTCCTGATAGATCTCCCGGAGTCCGGTTTCCTCCTCCAACTCTCGACGGGCGGCCGCGTCCAACGTTTCATCGGGCAGGACGAATCCGCCGGGAAGCGCCCAGTGGTTTTTGAATGGCTCGATACCACGGCGAATCAACAGGACTTTAAGCGCGCCCTCGTCGAACCCGAATACGGCACAATCCACCGTGATCGCGGCACGCGGGTATTCGTAGGTGAAAGGCATGCACGGCTAATAAGTGTATAACATACACCTGTAAAGCCATCTTTTATAATTCAAGTTTCCCGATACTCTTTTACTCTAGCCACCGCCTTCACCGCGGCGGCGAGCAGGCACTCGTTGAGGGCGGGGTGGACGTAGATGGTTTCCGCGAGTTCGCGGACATCGTTTTTCAGTTTCATCACGGTGATGACCTGATGGATCAGCGTCGAGGACTCGGGGCCGACGAGGTGGCAGCCGAGGATCGAGTAGTCCTCCGGTGAAACTAACAATTTCACCCGTGGGTAGTCGATGCGCATGGCCATCGCCCGCGCGCTGGCGAGCCAGTCTTCGAAGACGGAGACGTAGGGAGTGCCGTTCTTTTTGAGTTGGTCTTCGGCAAATCCAACGGCCGCGACTTCAGGATGGGAAAATACGGCCCGGCCTAACGGAGTTTCGTCGATCGCGGCGGTTTCACCTTTAAGGAATTTTTCGCGGAGAAACTGGACTTCGAAAGCCGCGGCGTGCTGGAGCATGTAACGGCCGTTGATGTCGCCTGCGGCATAGATTCCGAGAACCGAGGTTTCGAGGTGTTCGTCGACCGGGATAAAGCCTCTCGCGTCGGTGGAGATTCCGGTTTGGTCCAATCCGACCATGTCGCTATTCGGAATGCGGCCGATGGCGAATAGCACGCGTTCTGCTTGGAATGTCTCTTCGCCAGCGGTGGTTTCGAAAGTTGCGGTGAACTGTCCGTCGGAATGGGTGAGGTGGCCTAGCTTCGAGTGGAAATGCGTTTGGACGTGTTTGCCGAATTCGGTTTGGAAAACCTCCTCGACCTGTGCGTCCTCCTTTCCTAACAAACGATTCTTGCGGGCGAACAGCGAGGTTTCCACTCCAAGCGCCGAGAAGAAGGCGGCCATCTCCGTGGCGATAACGCCGCCGCCGATGACGAGCAGGCTTTTCGGTGGTTCGTCATTGAGAGGGAAAAGGTTGTCGCTGGTCCACACCGGAAGGTTCGCGAACGGCGGAGGCGTGGGACGGGAACCCGTGGCGATGACAATTTTCTCCGCGGTCAACGTGCGTCCGGCGGCTTCGATTTGTTTGTGTCCGGTAAAACGTCCTTCACTGCGGATCAAGGTCACCCCCGCGTCAAGAACACGCTTTTCGTATCGACCGTCCACTCCACTGACGTAATGGTTCACGCTGTCGAAAATTTTCCGGAGATCCGCGCCTTTGTACTCGGCATTGATGAAATGCCTGCCCGCTTCCCTCGCATGGCGGGCTGCGTCAGCGAAACCGATGAGAAGCTTCGATGGCACGCAGCCGCGGTTCGGACAGGTGCCGCCTAACCGATCACGCTCGACGAGGGCGGTTTTCCATCCTTCCTTGGCCGCGGCGATTGCGAGATTCGCGGCACGGCCGCCGCCGAGCACGATGAGGTCGTAGATTTCGGTCATGGCAGCTTGTGGATCAGACTTTCGAGTTCTTCACGAAATATGAAATACGGATTACGAAAAGCCATGGAAATTCCCGAGGAAAGACGAAACACGCCGGGCCTGGGATTTGAAAGGACGGCAGGCTACGTCACCGCAAACCCATTCACTGAAGTCTCCTGATGTCGTCAAATTTAGGAGTTTTTAAGGTTGATCTTTATTATGCGATTTTATGCAATTTGTGTTCCTGAAACCTGCCATGAACCACTACAGAAACCGCCGAAATTTTCTTCTATCCGCTTTTGCCTTCTCGTCGCTTGCCGCAGCCGGCGAGTCTGTCATCGTACCCTGCGACCAACCGGTGAAGAGCAAAAAACGCGGAGTATGCGTCAACGAAGCCAGCGCCAAGGATTTCATGGCCCTCTCCCCCGGCGTCTCGTGGTATTACACGTGGCACTTCAAGGATACCAACCACGCTCCCGATGCGGCGAAAATCAAATTCCTGCCGATGGCCTGGGGCGACCGCCCTTCAGACCTTGCGGGCCTCGACGAATACCTGAAATCCAACAAGCCGTCCGCCGTCCTCGCCATCAACGAGCCGAACCTGAAGGGACAAGCATTCATCAGTCCCGAGGCCACGGCCGAACTCTATCAGAAAATCAAGGCGATTGCCGATCGTCACGGAGTTCCGGTGATCGGGCCGCACATGGCACTCGGTTCGGCGGAAGGCGACAGCATCACCGCAATGGATCCCATCGACAAAAAGAATGTGACCTACACCTTCATGACGCCGTTCCTCAAGGCGTTCCAGCACTTCGCCGGGAAAACCGAAATCCTCGCAGTGGCTGCCCACAGCTATGGGAACTTCGGAGAACTCAAGTGGATGATTGGAATGATGCACAAGGAATTCAACCGCCCGGTCTGGGTAACGGAGTTCAATAGCTGGCAAGCAAGCGACCCGAATGCGGAAATCGAGTATATGATCCAATCCGTGGATTTGATGGAGCGCGAACCGTATGTCCAGGGCTATGCCTGGTTCAAGGAGCGCGCGAAGGACAACGCCAAGATCAGCCTATTGGGAAAAGAGTCGGGAACTCTCACGGAACTGGGAAATCTCTACGTCAACATGCCGGTCCACGATCCTGACATTTTCTATCGCATGCCTGGCCGCATCCAGGCCGAGTCGTACACCACCGCGCAGGATCCGGAAATCGCCCGGACGAAGGACACCGACGGGCTGTTGGAAATGAAGGTGCTGGATTCCAAGTCGACGCTGGACTATCAGTTGTTCTGCGAGAGCGGCGGAACATTCCCCGCGAAGCTCCGGCTGGCCACCAGGGAAGGCGCGAAGATCGAGCTTCTTTCAGGCGAACGCGTGCTGGCCACCTTCACCGGGACTTCCACCGGTTGGCAGACTTTGAGCACATCAATCTCGCTTCCCGCCGGGAAATCGACAGTCCGGCTCCGCCCCGACAGCGCGGCTCGCTTGAACTGGATCGAGCTTGCCGGCAAATAGCCATTTGATCGACCAGGCAAGCCCGGGCTCGTCTCGGGCTTGCTTTCTTCTCATCGAATGGATGCCTACAGATTGTCCCGTCGCGCGAGGTGCCGATGAAAGACGATCGACCTCAGTTCATATGCTCTGGCGATTCGGGATTGTAGCGCAGCGGAGATAGCCGGAGGCAATCTGCCGTAGCTCGGGTTCAAACGCACAGTCAGCTTATCGATTCCCACATCACCTGCACTTTCATTCGCCGCGGCTGCTGCGACGGGTTGCGAGGTCTTCCCGCATTGTGGTGCAGATGTGCTCGTTCAACCCGTAGAGAAGGAAAAAGGCGGAGAGTAGTAACAACCCAACAGCAGGAATAAGGCTGACGAGTAATAGGATGCCGCGGATGGATTCAGGTGTCTGCTCGGCATTCGGAACATAACCGAAAGCCGAGATCAGGAATCCGGCAAACGCCGCGCCCACGCCCATGCCCGCCTTCTGCGCGCAAGTCGTGGCGGAAAAAACGACTCCCGTGGTGCGGACGTTATATTTCCATTCGTGGTAGTCCGCGGTGTCGGCAACGAGGGCCCAAAACAATGTGGCGTTGATGCCGGTGACGATCATCCCCAATATCATGAAGGCATACACTAGGGACGTCTGGTCGGGCTTGATCCAATAAAACGGAATCGCGGTCAGCGCCACCAATGCCAGGCTGGTGACGAACGACCATTTCTTGCCGATGGCCTTCACTGCATACTTGGTCATCATCGCACCGAAGATCATGGCCAGCCCGCTGACGAGAAAATACGTGCCGATACGATCGCCGTCCCATTTCAGATAGTTCTTGAGATAATAGATGTTCGCCGTGCCGCGAACGACGGCGAAGGTGATGTTAATGATGCCGGTGACGAACATCATGATCCAGTGGCGATTCAGGAAAAGCGTCTTGAGATCCTCCGTCAGCTTCGTCTTCTGGTCCGCCGGCGGATGGATGCGTTCAGTAGTAGTTAGAAACGAAATCAGAAAGAGCACCACGGCGATGGCACTGAAAAGCATGACGGTGCGTTGTGCCCCGAGCTGCTGGCTGCCGCTGCCGAATTTCACGATGAGAACCATGAAGGACGAGTTTGCGATGATGCCGCCGATCTGTGCGAGAGCCATCCGGTAGCTGTTGAGACTGGTGCGTTCCAGCGGATCATCCGTCATCACTCCGGACAGCGCTCCATAGGGAATGTTGATCGCGGAGTAGAGCAGCATCAACAGATTGTAGGTGACCCATGCCCAGACCAGTTTGCCCGCAGGACTGATATCGGGTGTGGTGAATGCCAAAACAAACACGATCGCCAGCGGCACGCTCAACCAAACCAGATAAGGACGAAAGCGGCCCCATCTGGACGTGGTGCGGTCGGCCATCGCGCCGATGAAAAAGTCCACCACGCCATCCGTACTGCGTGCGAACAACAGCATCGTTCCCGCCGCCGCAGCAGTGATACCGAAGATGTCCGTGTAATAGAACATGATGAAGTTCATCATGAGCGCCCACACGAAGTTGCTGGCGGTGTCTCCGAGGCCGTAGCCGACCTTTTCCTTGATGGATAGTTTCATGGGTTCAATGACGGACAATCCGGCTTTCGGAAATGATCACACTTAACCGAAGGATCCGGCCGGATCTTTCGAAAAGTTCCCGGCTTTCCGCAACCGGCAGATGCGATCCCGCGTGGCGGGTGGTGGCACCGTCATGCCACTCGACGGAGATGGACGGCGAGTGGCCGATCTGATAAAAAACCGGAACTTGGAACAACGTGAAGGCCAGTGTCCGCGCCACCAGATTCGAATGGTGGACCCCGCCATCAATTCCGACATGTTCGAAAACATGAGGAGCCGCGAAAAACTCGTCGGGCTTCAGCAGCGTGGGCTCGAAGGAGAGCGCGCCACCGGTGACCGAAACACCGAGTTCGCCCATCCGGGTGAGGATCTCTTCCTTCACCTGACCGGTCATCCCCGGCTGTTGCGCTCCCTGATGGCGAGGTGAATGGGAATAGGGATCGGTTGGAAACGCGCCGTAAGTCCGTGCGTCCTTGGTGAAACCAAGCCCGTTGCGGATCGCTTCATAATCCTCCGCCAGACCGGACGCCGCGGGGTTCCTGCGGGTTTCCTGAACGTGCAGCTCCTGCACAGCTAACAACAGCTTCGCTATCATGTGCCAGTAGATGCTGCCGAGTCCTTCGAAAGCAAACATCGCACCGCTGCGGCCGGTGAATGCGTGGTGGCGGAAGACCTCCTCCCACAGGGCGAGCACCGCTTCCCGGTCGCGGTTCACGGCGCTTTCCCACTCCGGATTGCGGGCGAGGCGGTCGAGGGTTTCACGTAGGTCCCGCTCGTTGGTTAGATCGGCGTTGAAATGTGCGTTGCCTTCCCCGTCGACTCTCACAAGGCTGTATTGGCCCGCCGCCACAAGGGTTGCAAGCAACGGGGCCGTCCGCTCCCAGCCAGTCGGCAGCATATTGCGGTCGAGGAAAGCGGCGACCTTCTTGTCCGGATAGAGCAGATAGCTGTTCTGATCCTCCCGATAGATCTCACTGCAGCGCATTCCGGTGAGGAGCTGGCTGGCTTCCTTCGGATCCAGCAGTCCGCTGCTGAGAGCTGCGACCTGGCCCTCCAACATGATCTGGAGGTGGCTGACAGTTGCGGACTCTCCGACAAGACCCAGCAGATTGTAGCTGTGGAACAAGCCGTCATCGCGGCGGTTCGCCACCAGTGTGACATCGATGGCTTTCAACGCGGCGGCGATAAAAGCACGGACCCGCGGGATTTTCAGACTGCCTTTGGCGAACGGCTTTCGCTGATAGACCTGCTTGCGATAAACCTCGCCCGCCCGGCCCAGAGCCACGACACATTTGAAACGTGCGGCATCATCCAGGTCGACCGCGGCATTCGGAAGAACGGATGAAAGCTTGTCCAACAGCTCGATCACCGGCTCTGAAACTGTCACAGCGTCCAGCGGACAGTGATCCAGAAGGGTATCGAGAAATCCGAGATAACGGCGGAGATAACAAACCGTGACGACCGACAATCCCCAACCGGCAAGCGCGTTGTTGGCATCGTTCCATTCGGGACGTTGGGTATTGAGCCAGATCCCTCCACCGGGCACGAAATTGCCCAGCTTCACTAACAGCGGAACGAGCAGTTTCTCGGCAAGGGTGACGTGCTCCGGTCTGCCATCCGCACCGGCGAGAAGCTTCCCGTCGCCGCCGATCTTCGACGCGCGGGCCATCAGATGTTCGTGAAGCGGTTCATTGAAATCGATGGAATGCCGAGGGTCGCGCATCAAGTCGTCGAGACCACGGATCTCGTAGGGCACGTTGGCATACGCATAGTGGCTGTCGTTGAGGGATGACGCCAGTTTTCCGGGCTGAAACCGCTCCTGCCCCTCCAACAGCCGGAGCAGATAGATA
Organism: Luteolibacter sp.; assembly: GCF_039920825.1. Lineage (GTDB taxonomy): Bacteria > Verrucomicrobiota > Verrucomicrobiia > Verrucomicrobiales > Akkermansiaceae > Luteolibacter. The sequence goes on from NZ_JBDSCX010000016.1 coordinate 71,316, forward strand.
ATCTGGTGATCGCCCCAGTAACCGATGTGGCTCCACGGGTCCTTGGGATTGTGGACCTCCCAATCGATGCCCTCGCGGGTGATGCGGTAGGGATTGTATCCGTCGGCTGTCGACGCGTTGAGGAACACCGAGATCATCGAGCCGAAGCACAGCGGATAGCTGTGGGCGAGCGTTTCCCAGTTTTGGAAAATATCCCGCCAGTTTCCGGAGTATCCGAGCAGCGGCTGGCCGTCGCCATCCTTGGTGTGGATTTCGAAGCGGTTCCACGGCCGGCTCGGATCACCATGGCGGCGGCTGAACGAGAGCGGAAGGTATTCGTTCGCAAGCCTGACGAGCTGCGGATCGCCGAAGTTGGCGGCCGCCTCTTCAAGCCGGGCCAGCGTGTCACGCTCGGGGAGTTTTGATAGATCCTGCTGGTGGCTCTCCAGCAACTGCGAGTTGCGGGATTTCAGATAGGCGATGAAATCGGTCCGCGTGAAATGATAGCCGTCCGCCAGAATGCCGCCGCGCATGCTGTTGAAAAGCACGTTGGCGAAATGATGGACGCTCGCGGCGCGATCCGCAGTCTGTTGGAGACCGTCTGCTCCCGCGATGCGCTTTTTCAGCCCTTCGAGATTGGCATTCATGTCCGCGCGTAGCCGGATGGCGAGCTGGGCCGGGTTTGCAAGAAGTTGTTTGAGTTCGACGACTCCGGCATGGTCGAGGGACCCGGCCGCCACGGCAAACCACTTGTAGCTACCGCTGCCCGCGAGTTTGAACTCGGTAGCGACCAGATGAGCCCCGAACTCGCCGCGCACTTCCTTCTCGGCGACGACGGCCTGCCCGCGACGGAACGGATTGAGCTGGCGATCGGATAGTAACAGAACCGGTTCGTGATGGCCGAGTGTCCACGCGCAGGTGACTCGCAGGGACTCGCAGGGTTCCGCGCGGTCGGTGATACCGCAGTTCAACGTGTAGATGCCAAGGCCCGTCCCCGGCACCACTTCATGGCGCATGTAAGCGGACGCGAGATAACTGTAACGGGCGTAAATGTCCTGAGTGACGCCAGCGGGAAGCAGGTGATGCCAACCGTCCAGCATCCGGATCGTGCGGGAGTTCTCATGCAGGTTCTCGAGCACGCATGAGCGGATCAGTCCGAATTTTTCACCGTTTTCAAGACTCCAGCGCAACCGCAGACCGAGGCGGTGATGGATTTCCTCAAACACCACTTTGGTACCGCAGGCGTGTTTGTAAAGATGGCGGCTCACGTCCGCATCCGCCGGCCCGTTAGACCATGGCACCCAGCTGTCGTTGTCGACGAGGATGACCGTCATCACTCCGGCGGCGCGCGGTTGGGCGAGAATCCTGTCGGCGGTCTGATAGGGAAAAATCGCCTGGTCGGGATTTCCACGTCCTGCGGTGAAACCGCCATTGCTGCCGACAAACAACCAGCCATCCGAATCCGAAACCACGCTCATCAGGAATGGCGGCATGCGGTCCACATCACGGATGCAGAGAAACGGTTCGCCATCGATCTGGACGAAATCCGGATCAGCCTGCCGGGTCCGGGTGGAAACGGATGAGTGGGGTGCGCTGGCTTTCTTGGTCGAGGTCGCTTCACTTGTGTGGCCCCTGGCCGGAGCGACGGAAGCGGCTTCGATAGATAGACTTTCAGGATTCAATTCGATGCAGGGTGTTAAATTGGAAGATGGGGGAATCTGGCGGAGCGTGTGTGCCAATCCATGCGGGCCGCAATTCGCTTAAAATCAAAGCTGACGAACTGAATGGGCTTAACGATGGAACGCATGTTCAACTGAATCTGATCTACGGAATTGTAATCTCCGCGGTGGTAGCCAGCAAGCGTATTTTTGCATAAAGTTGCACGCATTTTATCAAATAATCTTTGATGTAATCGGCAGATTTCCAGCGTTTTGGCTGAGCGAAATAGGCCGTCATTCGCAGGGTTTTTCAACGGGGTAAGGATGCTTGGAAACCTTCGCTGGTGAATCGGAGCGCTTCATAAGGCCTTTATTTTTTCGTTAGGGTGAAGGAATCGAAATTAACCCCTGCCTGGCCGTCGAGATGGACGGTCAGCACGTAAAGGCCGGGGACCAGTTTCACCTCGCCGAATGGGTCGAGCGTCTCCCAGACATGATAGACCTCGACTGCGGGCTGGAAGCCTGCCGTCGTGGGGATCTCAAGCGGCCCGGTGGAAGCCGCCGCTCCGGCATTCTCCAGCGGCTCGAGTGTAGCAGTGAGCATCGCTCCTTTGTTGCCTGCGGCACATTTCACTCCGAAGTTATAGGTTCCCGCTTCTTTAACTTCGACAGTGTACTTCCACCAATCGCCGACGTTCGTCCATCCGACATAGGCCCCGCCATCTTTCTCCTTCGCGCCTGCCGTGCTGACATGATCCGCGCCGATCGCCCCCAAGCCGATGCAATCACCTGTTGCACGCGCGGAACCCGGCTTGGGTGTGCCACGGCGGTTGTAGGCGACCCCGTTGGCGTTGCCCGGCGCGACATCGTGCCATTCCGCCTGGATGATGCCCGGAACCTGTTGCGGTTTTCCGCCGTAAGGCTTGCCGGTGTAGGCCGGCCCGGCGGCATGGGAAGTATTTGCGAGTCCCGCCATGCCCCAGAAGGCGGCGATCATGATTTGAAAAAGCGGCGGACGGGATGTTTTCGGAAGACTTGTCTTCATCGGGTAATCAGGGGTTGAGCTTGATTCTATAGAACGCCTTACCGGCTGGCGGCACGGTGTCGGTGAAGCTGGCCATGCCAGCGGTCCCGGGAAAGGACGAGTTCAGCACCTGCCACGAAGCCGCAAGATCGGTGCTGCGCTCGATCGTGAACGTCACGCCCACCGCGCTTGGCCACTGGATCACTCCTGCCGTGCTTCGGACGGCGGCAAACATCGAAGTGCCGCTGTTCGGGATGAGTCCGAGGCGAAACTCCGTTAGATTATTGGTGCCGTCGTTGTCAAAGTCTCCGGTAGCCGTCTGGTTGGTGTTGCCGAAATAAGTCATTTCCCAAGCGTCCGTCATCCCGTCTCCGTCCGCGTCAGGCGATGAAACCGAGGCCTCGATCACGAATACGAAACCGCCTACCTGGCCTTCGTTTGCGGCCCCCACCCCACCCGCTCCGTTCAGGGTTCCGGCAACCATCCCGTTGGCATCGGCCGTCGCCGTCCCAATCATCGTTAGATTGGCTTGCGTCGGATTGGTCCCGGGATTGCCAATCGTCTGAGCCTTCACGCCGCCCGCACCGCTGTCGCCGAAGACGACATAACCGCCATTGTTGTTTCCATCCCACGCCGCACAGGCATAGAGGCTGACCACCTGGCCGGAGTTCAATCCCGCCAGCGTGAAGGGATGTGTGTTCGCGTTGTTTCCGAAGGTGTAGAATCCCGAACGAGTCAGGGGTTGTGCGGTATCCCCGTTGTCGTAGGACGCCACGTGGGTGAATGTGAAGTCGTAGCCCGAAAGACCGATGTTGGTAATATTGATCATCGTGTCCTGCTGCTGGCCGGCGAAAGCGGGACTCCAGCCACTCACATAGCCGGTCCCGGAAGCGCCGTCGGTTTTGGCGAAATCGATGTAAAGCCGGGCCCGGTTGTCGAAGCTGGCACTGATGGTGTGGGGAGCGGTGACATTGGAAAATGTGTAACTTCCAACCGGGCCGACCGAGGAACCATCCACCTGCACGTCCACCACTTGATAGCCCGAGGCAGGCGTGAGAGTGAAACCCTGGGTGCCACCATAACCGACCGACGTCGCTCCGTTAGGACTGATGCTGCCGTTTGATCCGGCACTGGCGGTGATCATGAAAGTGTCGATGGCAAAGCTGGCACTGATGGTATGCCCTGCGGTGACGGAGGTGAATAAATAGCTGCTCACCGGGCCGACCGGATTGCCATCCACCAGGACATTGGCGACGTGGTAGCCCGTAGCGGGAGCAATGGCGAAGGCCTGGTTGACTCCCTGAAACACACTAGTCGCACCGCTCGGACTGATGGACCCGTTGGCACCCGCAGTGGCGGTGATGGTATGGCTGACCGTATCGACGGCAAAGCTGGCGCTGATCGTATGGCTGGCAACGACATTGGTAAACGTGTAACCACTCAACGCGCCGACCGAGACACCGTCCACCAGGACATCCGCCACGTGATATCCGCTGCTGGCGGTGAAGGTGAAATTCTGGCTATTGCCGGAAGTCACACCGACCACGCCACTCGGACTGATAGATCCATTGGCGCCCGCTGAGGCGGTAATGCTGCGGATCGGAGGAGCCTGGATTTCAAACACGAATGCTCCCACCTGCCCTTCCGCATAGCCCGTAGTGATCTTGTCGCGGCCGTAAAGCGCTCCGGACACCACACCGGTGGCATCGGCGGTGGCCGTTCCGATCGTAGTTAGATTCGCCAAGGTCGGACTGGTGCCGGGATCACCGATCGCCTGGCCTTTCACTCCGCCGGCACCACTGTTTCCGAAGACAACATAGCCTCCAGCTCCGGTGCCATCCCATGCAGAACAGGCGTAGAGAATGACCGACTGGCCCGGAATCAATCCGGTCAGCGCGAACGGATGGGTATTGCCGCTGTTTCCGTAAGTGTAGAATCCTCCTCGCGTCAGCGGCTGGGTGGCACTGGCCTTGTCGTAAGCCGCGACGTGGGCAAAGGTGAACCCCAGACTCGACCCGCCGACATTCGGGACATTGACCGATGTGTCCTGCTGGAGGGTCGCATACACCGGAGTCCAGCCGTTCGTGGTAACTCCATTACTCGGCGCGAAATCCAGATACAGCCTTGTCGTTAGGCTGTCGAAGCTGGCGGAAATGGAGTGATTCGCGGTGACATTGGTGAACGTATACGAGCCAACCGCGCCAACCGGGCTGCCGTCCACCAACACGTTCGAGATGTAATAGCCCGAAGCCGGCGTGAGGGTGTAACTCTGGTTCGCCCCGGAATTCACCACGGTTGTCCCGTTGGGGCTGATGCTTCCGTTGGTTCCCACGCTGGCCGTGAGCGTGTAGGTGTTGATGGCGAAGCTGGCACTGATGCTGTGGTTCGCCTGGACATTGGAAAAAGTATATCCGGTCACCGGGCCGATCGGATTACCGTCCACCAGGACATTCACGACGTGGTAGCCCGTGGAGGGAGTGATGGAGTAGGATTGGCTGTTCCCCTGTGTCACGCTTGTCGCACCGCTCGGACTAATGGAGCCGTTGGCTCCCGCGCTGGAGGTCAGCGTGTAGGTGATGGCATCGGCGGCGAAACTGGCGCTGATGGTGTGATTCGCCTGGATATTGGTGAACGTGTAAGCACTCACCGCACCCACCGAATTTCCGTCTACCAGGACATTCAGGACATGATAGCCGCTGTTGGCCGTCATGGTGTAACTCCGGCTGCTGCCAGCGGTCACACTGGCCAGCCCGCTCGGACTGATAGAGCCGTTGGCTCCCGCGACCGAGGAGATATACAAGCCTTCACCCGGGAGAGAGAAGGCGCTGGCCTCATTTGAAACGGCGCTTTCCCCGCCCGGATCGACTGCGGTCACTTTGTAAAAGTAAGTCTGTTGATCGATCACGCCGATGTCCGTAAATCCCGGGTCGGTGAGATTGGTGGCCATTGGCGTCGAGTTTTCACCGCCGGGAGAAATTCCCCGATAGACGTTGAACGTCAGATCGGCCGCATCCCCGTTGTAGGACGGCGGCGTCCAGTTCAGAGAGATCTGATGCGCGCCTCCGGCGGCAACCAGATCGGCAGGAGGAACAGTTAAGGTTGCCGTCGAGATCCCGGCGAAATCCGAATATCCGGCGATGTTCGAGGCAATGATGTGGAAGTCGTATTCCGTGCCCGGTGTCAGCCCCGTATTGTCGAAAGCGACAGTATTCGGAGGAAGACTCGGGGCGATCACAATGAAGGTCTGTTCCGGGGCCGCTCGAAGGATGCGGTAGTTGTCCTCATTGTCCGCATTGTCCGTCCAGGCCAGGTGAACCGAGGTCGTGGTGTTGCTCGAAGGATAGGCGCCAGTGGGTGTCAGCGGCGGCACAGGAGTCAGGAGGTGCGCCTCGTTGGAATAGGTGGAGTTGCTCGCGAAATTGGTGGCCGTCACGCGATAATAATAGTCGGTGTTAGGCACCAGGCCGCTGTCTGCAAAGGTCGTTACATTCGGCAGCACGGACCCGACGACCGCATAGGTTCCGCCGCTCCCCGCCTTGCGCTCGACATCAAAGCCGGTTTCGTTAGAAGAATGGTCCTGCCAGTTTAAATTGAGCTGCGTGCTGGCGGCGGCTGTCAGAGTCAGGTTGGTGGGCGCGCCCGGAGCGGTCCCCGAGTAGATCTGCGCCTGCGGGATCGCCTGCTTGACCGTGGATGCGCTCTCCCATGACAATTTCGCCACCGCTCCGCCTACATCTTCGTAGTAATCCATGACAAACGCATATTGCTGTCCGGCGGATAGAGTGATGGTTCCGGAGTTTTCGGTATTGCCGTGGTTGGTCCAGTTGTCCACCAGCACGACACCGTTGACCGTCAGACGAACGCCGTCGTCGGAGTTGGTGTAAAACGTATAGGTCTGACTGTATTGCGCCTGGATTTTACCGGTCCATCTCACGGAATAAGTGTCGATTCCGATCGGTGCGCCGGGTGATGTGTTGCCCCAATCGAAATTGATCGTCGGATCCACCCGCGTGAGGGCCGGAGAACCACTGAGATGCACACCTCCCACATCCATGAAATACGCGGCGGCAGCACCGTCACCATTTCCGTTAGGTGGAGCCTGCGGAGTCGTGATCCCGGCCACGTTCGAATAGGCCGAGTAGGAATTCGTATTGAAGGCATTGTGGGAACGGACGCGGTACTGATAACTGGTGGTCGCCAGCGTGGTGAAATCCGTGTAATCGGATGCATTGGCGCTCGCATTGACAATCTGCGTCCAATTGCTTCCGCCGTTGCTGGAGCGCTCGACTAGGAACGAATCCTCGTTGCTCGAATTATCCACCCAGCTCAGGGTCACTTGGTTGAAGGCAACCGCAACCGCCGCCATTCCGGAAGGTGCCGCTGGTCCCGCGGTGGGTGGCACCGGCGGACCGTAAACTGCTAGGAATCCCGAAGCACCGGTCCCCGATGTCCCTGCGAACACCTGGCCGTCGGCCACGGTGGGCACGGCGAATTTCGTGACCGCCCCCGGCAGTTTGTCGCGGTTGGCCGCCGCTGTGGCGCTCGTCCACAAACGGTTGGCGAGGTTGCCCGCGGTATAGGCGCGCAACTCGCTCGCTCCGCGGTCCAGCACCCATGCGATGCCGTTGTTAGTTCCATTGGCGCTGATGCTGACCGTTCCGTCAAGCGCTCCCATGTTGTCAGTCGTGTGGCTCGTGTAAGCGCTCGAAAACGCCGCGTTGCTGATCGAGTAGGCGCGCCCATCTCCGCCATAGCCGGGGAATGCGAAGAGAGTGCCGTTGAAAAACGCCGGGGTATTCACCACACCATTGATTCCAGTGGTCGCGGTCTTGCCCCACTCTTGGACAATGTGGTCGGTCGTGGGATCGAATTTCCCCATGTTGGCGCGATCCAGCAGATAGAAGGTGCCGTCCTTGCCGCCACCCACGGCGAGTTTGGGATGGACCGTGCTGCCGGCGGAATCAGGTAACAACACCACTCCACCCGAACCGAGATCGGCATCGCGACCATCGATGTCATGGTTGTTCAGCGGGGAGAAATAATCCGCCACCCGCATGCCCCAACCATTGGCGTTCTGGTTGGTAATGCCGCTGTATGGATCGTCGGTCAAACGCATGAAACAGTCGCCGTAGTTCGACTTGTTGGGAAATCCCTGGGCATCGAGGCCGGTTCCGTTGTTCTGTCCGTCGAAGGTGCCGTTGCCGGTAACAACATACAGATCCCCCACTTCATCGATAGCAGGAACACCGCCCGACATCCATATGCCGGCACCACTTCCGTTAGGGCTGGCATTGAGCGCACCCGTGAGATCGAGCGTCGCGGCGTCGTGACGCAGGACCCAGCCGTGATAAGGGCCGTTGTCACCGTGCGAAGCGGAGGCGATGTAGATGCTGCCATTCGCCAACACCAGACCGCAGCGGTTGAATTCCCGCATGGCATTGAAATAGACACGATTCTCGCCGCCAACGAGGATCGATCCCGCGCCATTGCCGAGACCGTTGCCGACGGTGTAGGGATCCGTGCCGGTGCCTGTATCGGTGGTTCGATAGGTATAAATGCCATTCGCATAAAGCGTGTCGGCGACGATCGCGCTGTCGAGCACCAGACCGCTTTGGCTGCTGATCTTGAAAAGCGTTTGGACGAAATGCGCGCCGGTGACGCCGGTCTTGGTTTGTTTGCTCTTGGTTAGAACATACAGGAATCCCTGGGCGACATCGATCACCGGTGTGGAGGTGATGCCGATTTCCGGTCCGAGGTCGGCGGAACCGCTTTCGCCCTGGGGCATCGGGATGATCGTATCCGTTCCCAGCAGATTCACCAACGGGTTGACAGTGTCGAGGAGAGTCGTGCGCCAGAGGATGTTGCCGCCGTTGGAATCGATGGCGTAAACGCTGTTGTGCTCCGTCGCGACATAGACGGTGTTGTGAATGCCGGGTTGGTTTCCTCCGGTGATGTTCACTCCACCGACATAGAGCGGCTGCGCGTAGATTTGCCCGTCCACCGGTGTGGAGAACTGTTTTTGAAATTGCGTGGTGTTCACGCTGCTGGGTGTGAGCAATGTCTCCCGCGCGTTCACTCCGTCGCTGGTGAACGTGTTGTGATACTGCGGCATGTCAGTGGAGGCGGGCATCGTCACGTTCACCGACACATCGCCACTCACCACACTCAATCCGCCCGCGTCGGCGACCGTTACGTGGAAGGCATAGGTGCCGGAAGCCGTGAAAAGGACCGTGGCCCTTTTCGTCGCGTTCGTGCCGTTGGCCACAAACGACACCGGAGCGGGCGGCGTGCCGGTGGTTGCCCAAGTGTAAGTTAGATTTTTTCCCTCTCCGTCATCCGCACCGGACGCACTGAGCAGCGTGCGGGTATCGGTAAACGTGGCAGGACTGGCGCTTGGAGCGACGGCCACTGTGGGGGCGGCATTTGGCAAGACCGAGACATTGCTGAAATTACTCGTATTCAACGTTCCGCTGACGTGCGAAGTCACTGCGAGTCCCACCAACGCGGGAGACGCCATCGCCACGGTTTGCGGCCGGTTGATCTGTGTCCATGAAACTCCGTCCGCACTGAAGAATGCGCAGAACAAATTACCCATGCGGGTCAGCTTCACCCATTTGGGAGCACCGATTCCTGTTAGTTTGGAACTCGAAGCTGTTCCACCCGGAGTCGCGCGCGACTGGAAAAGCACGCCGGATGACGGCGTCACCATCACACTGGCGAATGGCGATCCCGCCGCGGTCGAATCGCGGAACATCAGCCCGGCCTTCGCGGCGGTGTTCGTTGCCTCGACAACGGTCACCCGCGCGATGGCCACCGCGTTTCCAGTGACGGATTGCTCTGCGAAATTAAACTGATCCGCCGTGCCGCCAATATCGGTTCCGCCACCGGTGATCGTCCAAACACCCGTGCCGGAATCGAATTCACCCGTCCCCGTGGGACTCGGGCCGCCGATGTTCACATCCGTCCACCCGGCGGGCAGGGCGGCGGATGCCGGCATCGCGACCGCGAGCAGCAAAACCGCACCCAGCGACAGACTGGAGAGACGGCAGAAATCGGATAGGAGACGCATGTTTTGAAAATGTCAGATTTTTATTTTCCGAAGGAGGACATCAATTCACGAGAATTGATGTCCTCCTTCGAAAAAGGGAGGCCCGGCAGGCCTCCCTTGAACTGGTAAGTTCCGAGTCACTCCGATCGATTTCCAACCGACCGGAGCGATATCATTCGACCGGCAGGATCAAGGGTTGAGCTTGACCCGATAGTAAGCGTGACCGGCTGGCGGCTCGGGATCGGTGTAGCTCGCAGTGCCGGCGGTGCCGGGGAACGATGCTTCCAGAACCGTCCACGAACCGGCGGCAAGTGTGGTGCTGCGCTCGATGGAGAACGTCACTCCGACGGCGCTCGTCCACTGGATCAGACCGTCGTTGTTAAGGGACGCCGCAAACATCGAGGAGCCGCTGTTCGGGATGAGACCGAGACGGAATTCGGTGATGTTGTTGGTGCCATCGTGGTCGAAGTCACCGGTGGCGGTTTCGTTGGTACTGCCGAAGTAGGAGTTTTCCCAATTATCATCCATTCCATCGGCATCGACGTCCACGATCGGGGCCGCAGCCTCGAGGACGAAGACAAACCCACCCACCTGGCCTTCGGTTGCGGAATTCACGCCGCCGGCTCCTTGGAGGTTTCCGGTAACGGTTCCAGTGCCATCGGCCGTAGCCGTCCCGATCAGGGTCAGGTTCTCCAGAGTCGGATAGTACCCCGGATTGCCGAGGGTTTGAGCCCTCACTCCGGCGGCACCGCTATCGCCAAAGACGAGGGTCGCGCCACGTGCGTTTCCATCCCAGCCGGCGCAGGCATAGAGGTGGACGGCTTGCCCGGAGGCCAATCCTGTCAGGCCGAACGCGTGGGTATTGGTGATGCCGCCGTAGTTGAAGAATCCCGAACGGGTCAATGGCTGGCCGGAAGTGTTAGCATCCCAGCCGCTCACGTGATCCGCGGCGAATCCATAGGCGGAGCCGCCTACGTTGGCAACATTGACCATCGTATCCTGTGGCGCGGCACCTCCCACGCTGTTGCAGTAAACCGAAGTCCAGCCGCTTGTCGTGCCGCCACCGTTCTGGGCAAAGTCGAGGTAGAGCCTGGTACGATTGTCAAAGGTGGCGGCGATGGTGTGGTTCGTAACGACGTAGTCGAACGTGTAAGTTTCACTCGTGCCGACAGGGACACCGTCCACTTTCAGATCCGCGATGTAATAGCCGGATGCGGGTGTGATCGTGAAGCTCTGAGAACCGTCATAATCCACCGTAGTCACGCCGTTCGGACTGATAGATCCATGGGCGCCGGAGCTGGCGGTGATGGTGAAGGTGTCGATCGCGAAGCTTGCGCTGATGGTGTGGTTCGCCTGGACATTCGTGAACGTGTAACCGGTCACGGCACCGGCCGAGTTTCCGTCCACCAGAACATTCGCAACATGATAACCCACGTCGGGAGTGATGGAGTATGGTTGATTGACTCCTTGGAACACGCTCATCGGACCGCTCGGGTTGATGGTGCCGTTGAACCCTGCGCTGGCATTGAGGGTGTAGGATACCGTATTCACGGCGAAGGTGGCACTGATGGTGTGATCCACGAGAACATTCGAGAAGGTGTAGGAAGCCTGTGCTCCTACGGAATTTCCATCCACCAGGATGTCCATCACATGGTAACCGCTGTTAGCTGTAACGGTGAATTCCTGGCTGCTGCCGGAAGTCACACTGACCGCGCCGCTGGGAGAGATGGAACCGTGAGCACCCGCGCTGGCGGTGATCGTCCGGATCGGAGGAGCCTGAAGAGCGAATACGAAACCACCGATCTGTCCTTCGGATGCGGTGCCGACTCCGTTGGCTCCGTGCATGGTGCCGGAGACGATTCCGTTGGCATCGGTCGTTGCCGTTCCGATCAAAGTCAGGTTGTCCAGGGCCGGGCCATTGCCGGGAGAGCCGATCGTCTGGGCCTTCACTCCGGTAGCGCCGCTGTCACCGAAAACGACGTAGCCGCCCTTGGCGTTACCATCCCATGCGGCGCAGGCGTAGAGACCGACCACCTGCCCCGGAATCAATCCTGTAAGAGTGAATGGATGGGCGTTGGCAATATTTCCGAAATTGAAAAATCCGGAACGCGTCAGGGACTGGGCGGTATCGCCATTGTCATAGGATGCAACGTGGTCGAATGTGAAATTATAGCCCAGACCGCCGACACTGGTGATGCTGACCATCGTATCCGCCTGTTGGGTGGCGAAGGCGGGATTCCAGCCACTCGTGTAGGCACCGCCGGTTTTCGCAAGATCGAGATAGACCCTCGTCCGGTTGTCGAAGCTGGCGGTGATGGTATGGGTCGCGGTGACGGCGTCGAACGTGTAGGTCTCGATCGCTCCCAAATTGACGCCATCCACTTTCACATCAGCGATGTAGTAGCCCGAAGCAGGCGTGATGGTGAAGGTCGGAGAGTCGCCATAATTCACAGCCTGTCCGTTAGGACTGATGGTCCCGTTGGCACCCGCGGTGGCGGTGATGGCGTAGGTGTTGACCGCGAAGCTGGCGGCGATGGTGTGGCTTGCCGCGACATTTGAGAACGTGTAGGTGGCAACCGCGCCGACCGAGCTGCCGTCCACCAGCACGTCGGCAATGTGATAGCCGGTGTTGGCCGTGATGGTGAAGGGCAAATTAACCCCTCCAAACACGGTGACCGCACCGATGGGGCTGATGGAGCCGTTGGCGCCCGCGCTGGCGGTGATGGTGTAAGAGGTGGTATCGGCCGCGAAGCTGGCGGCGATGGTAGAGTTGGTGGCGACACCGCTGCTGAAGGTATAGCTGGTGACCGCTCCGACCGAAACACCGTTCACCAAGACATCCGCGACGTGGTAACCGCTGTCAGCCGTGATGGTGTAACTGGGAGTCGCGTCGGCATACGCGTTGCTCACGCCGCTCGCACTGATAGAGCCGTGGGTACCCGCACTGGCCGTGATCGTCTGGGTCGGGACAAACATGAAAGCGCCGACTTGGCCTTCCGCGTAGCCAGTTGTGATTTGATTTCGCCCGTAGAGAGCTCCGGAAACCATGCCGGTGCCATCCGCCGTTGCCGTCCCGATATAGGTCAGGTTGGCAACAGTCGGGCTGGTGCCGGGAGTGCCGACTGTCTGAGCCCGCACTCCGGCGGGAGCGTTGTCGCCATAGACGACATAGCCGCCAGCGCTATTTCCATCCCAAGCGGCGCACGCATAGAGTTTGACCGGGAGGTTGGGATTCAATCCCGTCACAGCGAATCCGTGGGCGTTACCCGAGTTTCCATAGGTATAGAAACCCGAACGCGTCAAAGGCTGGGCGGCACTGCCGTTGTCATAAGATGCCACGTTGGCAAACGCGAAACCGTATCCCGATCCACCGACGTTGGCGGCGTTCACCTGCGTGTTTTGTTGTTGAGGGACAAAAATCGGGTTCCAACCGGTGGCATAGTCGACGCCGGCGACTCCTGCGGGAGTTAAGGTTTTTGCGAAGTCCAGCTTGAGTATACCCGCCTGGACTTGCTGCGCGGATATGCCAAGAGCGGCGAAGATGGGAAACGCCAATGCGGCGTATTGCCAGGCCCGGGACGGCCCGGGAATCTGGCGGATGGAATGATTGTGGGATGGCGACATGGGGTTCATGATTCGGTTGATAGGTAGAGGGTCCGCAATAACCGGACGAAGGTTGGGTCTTGGAGTGGGCTAACCGGAGATGGTGAAACGGGATGGATCTTCAACTTTCGCGCGGAGTCGGAAACACGGTTCGGTTCGGCCGGGCTTTTCCAAATGGGTTTCGACGCGACAGTCGTGATTCAGGAAATAGAGGCGCAGATCCCTCATGGCAAGCGCCATTTTGCACAAATTTGCATTAATTTTTGAAAGGAATGAATAGAACGGAATTTTTGGAAAATAGCAGGGACAAGCCGTCACCCCGCGTGCGGCTTCACCGTGAAATCGACGAACCGGTTTTCAGGGACGTGTGACCTTGAGCCGCATGAAACGGTGCCCCCCGGGAGCCGCCGGCATGGGCACGGTATCGAAAACCGTGACGTTTCGTGAGGGATTGTCGCCGCCGTCGTATGGGACTGACGCGCTATTCCAAATTTCCGCCCAGCTCGCTAAATTGCCGGTGGCCTCGACCCGGTAGGTAACGTCCGTGGCGATCCGTTGGCGGTTGAAAGTGAGAGTGAGGAAGGTGCCGGATGTCGCAGGCCCGGGCAATCCGGTGGTCGACGACTTCGCCGGATCAAGTCCTAACGCATATTTCATGAGATTCGAGATGCCGTCGTGCATGGGCGTCGCCGTATCGCCGGCCAGCGGATCATTCGGGTCGATCGTGCCGAAATGGGCCTGCCGCCAGTTCTGAAGCGGGCTGAGCGGCATTGCGGATGCCTCCGACGAATCGGGGCTTTCTCCCCCGCCGTTCAACGCCGAAACGACGTAGTAGCAGACAGTCCCGTTAGTTACTCCCGGATCGACAAAATTGCCGGATGTCGAAGTGCCGATGCCGGTGTAAGGCCCGCCACTGGCCGCGGCGCGTTTGATCTTGTAGCTGGTTGCACCGGACGAAGTATTCCAAGCCAAGGCTACCTGCCCGCTGCCGGAAGTGGCGGCCAATCCCGTCGGTGCAGGGGACAGCGCTTGCAGAATCTCGATTCCACAACAGAGGGCATTGTCCTTCACATTGGAAAATTGAACGACCACTTGGCCACCGGCATTAACCGCCGTGCTGAACTCCTGGATATTTGCCATGAATTTGGCACCGCTAACAGCGAAGATGTCGAAATTCGTCAGCACCGACGTGCCATTGATCGCAACATTGAACAGACGCGAGTTGGCAGCGGTGAAATATGTTTCCGCAAAATGCAGACGCACATTGCAGTTTGTTCCCGGCGTGAATCCGCCCATGGTATAACCGAAAGCTCCCAGTCGATAGGTTTGATAGACCGCCATCGGAGCGGGATTCGTCACGCCGCTGATATTGACCGTATTTGTCTTTGAGTTGGTGGTGCCACCCGAAAATCCCCAATCGGCGGCAAACCGTCCGAGGGCCGGTCCGGCACAGTTCGCAGCCGAGACCATGATGGTCGTGGCATTCGCCTCGTTGGAGCTGGCGCTTTCACCGGTGGCGTTCGTTGCGGAAACCACATAATAACAGGTGACTCCATTGGCGAGACCGGTATCCATGTAGCTGGTGGTGGCCGGCGTCGCGATCGTCGTATAGGGCCCGCCGCTGACGATGGAGCGTTTCACCTGATAGCCGGTCGCTCCGCCCGAAGCACTCCACGCCAAGCCGATCTGGCCACTGCCCGGAGTGGCCGTCAGGGCCACCGGTGCCGCGGGTTGCGTCGTGGTGGCGGTGCCAGCCTCGTTTGAATTGGCGCTCTCACCGGTGGCGTTCACTGCGGAAACCACGTAATAGTAGGTAGCTCCAAGGGTAACGCTGGAATCCATGTAGCTGCTAGCTGTCGGCGTGGCGATCGTCGTATACGGGCCGCCGCTGACAGTGGCTCGCTTGACTGCGTAACTTGTGGCATTGGATGAAGCCCCCCACCCCAATGACACCCGTCCGCCCCCCGCGGTGGCGGTCAGCGCGCCCGGTGCGGGCGGAGCTGCGCTTCCCGGAGCCACCCCGTTGATGGCCATTTCATAAATCGATGCCCAGCCCCCGCCGCCTGACACCGTGACTTTGACATATCGTCCGGCATTGGCTCCGGAAACGGGAATGCGGTATTCGTTCACTCCGAATGCGGTGTTCAAACGCATGTCGAGCGAAAGGTTGTAGGTCACATCATCGTCGCTCAGCTCGATCTGATACTGATAGTTCCGGGTCGCGTTGTTGTACCAATTGAATTGATAGCCGCCGATCCGGCTTTTTTGTCCAAGGTCGATCTTAATCCACTGCGGATAGGTTCCGTTGGACGCGCTCCAGCGGGTAGTAGCAATCCCGTCAATCACGTTGGCGATGGGATTGCCGCCCTCGGCACTGCCCGCAACAATGACTTGCGAGGGTTTCTGCAAAGAAGTCTCCGCCCATTGGACGAACACCAGGTACATGTTGCCGTTCGGGTCAAAGTTGGCGACCTCGTGGCCGTTCGTGGCGAAATAACAGTTTTCATACGGTGCCATCAAGCGGCTCTTGAAAACATTCATCGGACGCCCGTTGACCGTTACCTGCCCGGGCAACTGCTGCCACTGGTAGCGTTCGTTGTTCTCGTGAGCAGGCATGCCGTTGGCGGCGTCGATCAACTGATAGACATAGGAAAACCTGGAAAGGTTGAACTGGTATTGATCGGTGGAGGAACTTTCACCCGCATCGCCCAAATACGGTCTGATGTATTCAGCCCCCGTCAGGTAAGCGGGCAGCGATCCGAACACAATACCGGTGCTGTCCATGTAAACCCTCTGGCCCGCCTGCACGCTGCTCACCACGGCCGCATCCGTATTCGCCCCGGAATAGGCGAAGTCCACAATGCTGGTCGCCGGTGCAGGCGGCTGGGCCGGCTTCGGCGGAGGCGGCGCAACGCCCTCTTTCACCGGCGCGGGTTCAGCTCCAAGCGGCACGGTGTATTTCTGCGGCCAGATCGTCGAAAGACCATTGGGGTTTGGCACGGCAATCGAAACAAGAGACGCGCTTGCGGGCGTCAGGGCTGTGCCGGTGTAAGTGTTGGTTCCAGATACATTCAGCGTGAAAGTCCCCGTCGTCCGGGTGGAACGCACCAGCACGCGATTGATGCCGGCTTCCACGTTGAACGAATACGAGGATGGGTTGACGATCCCGTTGTTATTCACGTTCGTGCTGTACCGGACGCCGCTGTTGTATCCGCCTAACAAAACTCCTTCCCCGCTGCAGGTGAAACTGACCTTATCTTCATAGGTTGGGCAACGGTTGCCGTTGGCATCCACCACTTCCACGTCGAACATGGTCACATCCGATCCATCGGCCATGAACTGTCCCGACGGACCGGGCACCGGTGATAGCCTCAAGGCCACCGGCCCACCCGCCGTCGATTTCTGCTGCACGGCCACTTGCGTGCCGCCCGATGTGTAGCCTGTGGCTTTGATCATTCCCGGCTGCCATGCCACGTTGGTGAACTGGAAAACATAGTTGTTCACCTGGTCGCCACCGGTTGGCAGGATGCTGGTGGGAAAGAAGTTCTTGGTGCCATAGCCGTAATCATGAAGCAACGTCCCGTTGGTATCGAAGGTTTGCAATTTGACCAGAGCCGTATTGGCGGCGACATAGACGGTTTTCACAGTGCCAACTGGATAATTCCAGTGACCCACCACATGAACCTGCGGATTCGAGTTATGCGCCACTTGGAGACCGTAAAAAGTTTCCTTCGGCAACCGCACCCCGTCCACCGCGCCGCTCACCCGCGTCACCTCCAGGTCATGCATTCGTCCGTCGGTCACCGAGTCCGACCAGATGATTTTCGCTCCACCGACATTCACTCCCTTGCTCACGTTGGTTTCCGGCGTCTGCACAAAAACACTGCGCTGATACCGCGCGTAGTATTTTGCCAGATTCTGTAAAACCATATCTTCCGAATTCTGCAGCCTGAAGTAGGCGTGCGTCGGGTTGCCGGTTGCGCTGCTGATCACATACAAATAATCCCCGATGAAATCCGAGACACCGCTGTTCAGCCCGAGCGCCTGGTGATAATCCGACGCGATGGAAAAATAGCCTCCTGTGAGATATTTGTGAATCGTATCTCCGGGCGTGCCGGCCGCCGGTGCCGGATTTGAATCCATCCCATTCCAGCGCTTTGAATTCAGCATCGGCGTGTAATTGTCCCATACCCGCCGCGGGGCTTCGCCACGGGCGTATTCGGCGTCCCAGAGTGGTGCGTAGAGATCGTTTCCCGCGCCATCCATGGTGCTGGAGAACTCGCGAATTCCCTGCGTGGTATTCGTATCATTGGATCGCAAACCCGCGAGGCGTCCGCCACTCGGATCCCATTGCAGGCGCACGTTCAACATGTCGGTCATATGTTGCGCTGATAGAATCTGATTGCATGCCTCATAAAACAACACGCTTGGATTGTTCCGGAAATAGATCGTCACGTCCCGCATGATGTCCAGACGCTCCTGCCACTTGTTCACGTCGGTCTCGTCCCCCTCATTGTTCGCCGCCGGACAAACCATGACGATGCCGAACTTGTCCGCCGCCTCCACCTGCACCTTGCGCGGGGCGATGTGCATCGGGCGCACGAAATTCGCGTTGTTCTCCTTCATCAGCTTGAAGTCGAATTCGTTCATCCAGTCCACCGGTGTTCCCACGCCCGGCCACTCCATCGAGGTCCGGGGGGCGTAACCATTGAGGTAAATCGGGTGGCCGTTCACCTGGAGTCCGTAGGTCGAGCTGAAAGAATACTTGCGAATTCCCAACGGCGTCTTTCCTACATCGACCGTCACTCCACCGATCTTCACGGTCGTGTAAATTTGATAGATATATGGGTAGTCGGGGCTCCAAAAGTGGATGCCGCTCATGCCACCCGTCAGATTGAAAACGCCCTTGGCTCCCGGAGCGATCACCTGTTGGCTCCCGGTCAGCGTCAGCAACGGATTACCGCCGGCATCCACGACCACCGAGCTGCATGAAATCGTCTGTGCCGTGAGATATTCGTTTTTCACCTCCGCCTGAACCGTCACGTTTCCGGTTTTGGCCAGCGTGTCGATGTTCGTGACGTAGTTATAGGTCCCTACAGTTCCCAAGTCTCGATAGAGCGGATACGTCAGATGGGCCAGGTCACAAATGTGCAGCGTCACGTCGCGGTTCAATCCGCCGAAGTTCGGATTAAACGGCTGTCCGTAGGGAAGCTCGACTCCGGCATAAGTCACTGTCTTGTATCTCTCGTCGTTGTTGACCTGCACCGCGATCACGTTGTCGACGCCGAAATTCACCTGGTTCGTGATATCCAGCCCGTAAGGAGCCACGCCGTTTTCATGCAGGCCCACCCATGTTCCATTGATATAAAAATTCGCCACCCTTCCTATCCCTTCGAATTCCAGAATGATTTTCCGCCCGCTGTATGCGGAATCGATTGTGAAATGCTTGCGATACCAAGCCTTGCCATAATAAGGACCGGTTTCCTGTGCGGAATCATTCGAGGTGGCACACCATTCCCGGAACTTGTTGTCGTCGTAAGTATGCGGCAGGCTTACCGGCTTCCACGCGGTATCATTAAGGGCTGACACGGCGGCTCCCGTAATGTCCTTTTTCCCGCCGAACAGCCAGTCATAGTTGAAATTGAAACTGATCCGGTTGTTGGCGGGAGGAACATAGGCATCCGCGCGGACCGTCGTTGCAATCAGGCCGGAAAGCAGCAACAGGCCGAAAATCCAAGTGAGGACATTCAGGCAGGTCGAGGAACGTTTCATGAAGCAGAGATGGATGAAGCCGATGGCAGGGATCCTTTGATGAAAGTCCTCTGCCCGATAGACCTCGGCTCACGGTTGAACTGCAATGACCCGAGCAAACTTCTTGGCACCGGCGGCTTTTGGAATGGTAACGACAATGATGTCGAGCGCACTGGTTTCATCAACGGTGTAGGACGCTCCCGTAGCACCGATGGGACCCGTATCGCTGACAGGACCGATGGCGATGTCATTGCCTGCAGGCCAGCTTCCGAGATTGTCGCTGACCTGAAGTTTTACCGCAACGGCAGGTGGCAATTCCGAGACATCCGAACGCTTGAAGGTGATCACAAGATCGGTGCCGGAAGCGCTTGCGACGGACGGCACGATCGGCGGAGTGTCGTTGATGGTGGGGTCGCCGCCGAGGACGAATTCCAGCAGGTTTTTGGTTCCGTCGCCATCGGGATCCGAAACCCCGGCGGTATCGGTGAATGGGTTGGCAAACGGACCAAGAGCCCAGGTCTGATAGGGAGACAAGGCGGGGACGGAGGTGACGTTCAATTCCACACTATTGCCATCTCCGGATAGCTGGACGTTGGCAACCCAGCCGGACGGTAGAGAGGCAATGGAAGGAAGTATCCCGGTGAGACTGCTACCGGAGATCAGAGTATAGACTCCGACAGCGGCGCTGCTGTTACCGGTGATTTTGAGCGAGGAGCTGCTGCCCAGATTGAGCGCACCCAGGACGTCCAGTTTGAAATGGCTGTCAGCATCGGTAATCAGATTAAAAGTCAGTGCTCCGCCGGCATCAATGGTAGTGTCGCCACCGATAACCCCACTGCCACCGAGCGTAGCACCGGTTGCCACTTGCGTTGCGCCTGTGGCTCCCGATTGGTCGCCATTGATGATCAGCGTGCCGGCGGAAACCGTTGTGACGCCGTCATATGCATTACCTGCCGTTAGAACAGTTGTTCCGCTGCCAGCTTGCGTGAAAGAACCGGTGCCATAGATGCCCGCGAACGAACCCAAGTCGCCGGATTGGGAAAATGCGTCGCTTCGGTTGATGGTCAGGTTGCTGTTGTTGTTAATGGTGCTGGTGGCGGTGAGTCTTCCAGTGGTGCCGCCATTGCCAATCCGCAACGAACCACCGTCAATTGTCGTAATGCCCGCATAAGTGCTTGTGCCGGTCAGGGTGAGCTTGCCCGCTCCGACTTTCGTGAGGGAGCCCGTCACCGGGGCATCGACTATTAGATCGCCCGCTCCTCCGATGGAACCGGTGCCTCCGAGATTGACCGAGACCGCGTTTGCAGTGGCGGTAGCCGCGCCGGAAGCGAATGAGACCGTGGGTAGTAAGGAGGCTCCACTTCCAGCTGCGGTCATCTGTAGGGCGGAGACCACGAATTTATCTCCCGCAGGGCTCACCGAGAAGCCTGGCCCCGTCAAGCCTGCTCCAGCACCGAGTGTTACGGTTGGGGTAGAGGTATATCCGAAGCCGGTGGAACTGATGCTCACAACGCCTGTGGTCTTGTCCACCGTGGCAGCGGCACCCGTACCGCCACCGCCTGTGATGGTGATGGTAGGAGAGGTCGTATAGGTGCTGCCGTTAGCTGATAATCCGATCGTGTCGACCGATATGCCGAGCAGCGCGTTTGCGGTCGCTCCGCCGCCGCCGTTGATCGTCACGGCGGGAGGCGAACTGTAGCCGCTGCCAACGGAACCAACTGCAAGCTGACTGACTCCGCTGCCAATCGTCGCGGTGACGCCCGTATTGCTATTGATCAAGGCTCCGTTGCCACCGACACCGCTGCCGTTGACGGTGATGACTTCTTCAATGCCGGTCATTCCGTTGAGGTCGAGAGTGCCTCCCGACATCACGGTCGTACCTCCCGCCACGGAGGTCGCTCCTCCAAAGCCGAGCCCGTTGGTGTTGCCAAGCTTGACCGTCTGTCCGCTCCTGATGGTTGTTAGTCCGGAGTAGCTGTTGTTGTTGTTGAGTTCGACCGTACCCGTACCGTTGAAATCGATAATACCGTTGAGCGAACCGCCGTTGACGACCGGCCCGGTAAACCTGGTGGAACCCGTACCCAAAAGGGTCAGCGTCCGCTGCGCCGTGGTGTCAGTAATCCCCCGGAGGGTAAACGTTCCCGCGAAGGTCGTCGTGCCCGCGTTGCTCACCGTCAGGGTTTGTGTTCCAAGCCAGTTGAGCGGACCGTTAAAGGTCAGGTCATTGCTGCCATTGATGGTGTAGTTGTTCGCGTTGGCGAAATTAATCGTCGCCGCCGTGGAGCGCGCGCCACCGACGGCTTGTATATTGCCCGACTGGAAGGTAACCGAGCTGCCAGCGAGCGCGTTGTCATCCCCAAGTCCGAGTGTTCCGTTAGTAGCAACGGTCGTCGCTCCCGTGAAATTTTGCGGAGCATTGATATTCACCGTGCCGGAATTCTGGGCGGTGACAGCCGTCGCACCGGTTGCGGAGTTCGTGCCGCTGATATTGATCACGCCACTGCCGTTCGCCTGATAAACGCTGGTCGCCGTCGTTCCGGTGATTATTAGATTGCCGCCATTGCCGAAGGTGGTGCCGGTGTAGGTATTGGTGCCGCCCAGAGTCACGGTGCCTTCACCGCTCTTGGTGAAGGTGTTGGTTCCCACGTTGGCGAACTTGCTATTGATCGTGAGACTGTCGCTGGAGGTATCGGCCCGCACCACGTAGGCGACGCCGGAGGCGGTGGTGATCGTGCCGCCGCTGATGGTGGTGGAGCCGCCGCCGGAACGGAGAATCCCGCTGTTAGTATTGAAGGTAAGCGTCGTGGCGGCGGTCTGGGTGAGATCGACCGCTCCCGCGCCGCTGAACTTCAGGGTGTTGACAGCGGCGTTTCCCTGACCGGTGATTGAAGCGGCGATCGAGTTGTGAGCACTACCGATAAGACTGGCTCCAGCAATTGAAAAAGTCGCATCAGTGCCATAGACAGGAGCCCGCATGTAGGTATTCGCTCCGTTGCGATAGGCATAGTCCGCGCCGTTGAAAAAGGCCTGTTTGTTGACAAAGCCCGCGCCTCCCGCAGTGTTGATCATGTTGTCAGTGCCGTTGGTGCCACCGCTCACCACGTAATTGAGCGCCCCCCCCGCCGTGTATGTCTGGGTCGTAAAAGTGAGACTTGAGTTTCCAACATTTCCGCGAACGGAAGTCACCGTCGCATCCGAGCCCGCGGCGGCGGAAATGGTACCGAGCCCTTGAATGATACTTGGAATGGATGAGGATCCAAAAGTGAGCTTGCCCTGTGTAAGGGCAGTATTTCCGGTATAGACATTCGTTCCTAGCAAGGTCGTTGTGGTCCTCGGAGCCTTCACCTCCAGGATAATGATGCCACCGGTGCCTCCGT
The DNA here is from genome assembly GCF_039920825.1 of Luteolibacter sp. GTDB lineage: Bacteria > Verrucomicrobiota > Verrucomicrobiia > Verrucomicrobiales > Akkermansiaceae > Luteolibacter. The sequence goes on from NZ_JBDSCX010000016.1 coordinate 93,756, forward strand.
TGCCGATGGCTCCGCCGACGGTAACGCCGCCCAAGCCCACGCCGAGGGTGTTGCCAAAAGTCAGCGTTTGAGTGCCAGAGACGCCACTGCTCGTAATGCCATTGGCGAACGTCAGCAGATTGCTCGAATTGTTCGTATATTCTCTGCTGGAGTTTGTGGTGAGGTCCACCTTGGCGGCCACATCTCCAATCGTCACGGCACCGGCACCGGCGTTCACGACAATCGTCCCGGTTAGGGCGAGGACATTAGCGACCGGAGAGCCAGACGCCCCGCCGAGCAGGGTGGTGGTGCCGGTATTGGCGAAGATCAAACCCGCGGACCCTTGGTTGCCATTCAAATAGATTGTTTCGTTACCATTGATTGCCGCCAGGTTGAATTGCGCGGTATCGGTGATGAGGGGGACAATGGAACTCCAATTCGCGGAGTCGCTCCAATTGCCATCGGCCGCCGTTCTCCAGGACAGCGTCGCGGCCTCGCCGGTGTAAACCAGAACGAATGCGGCGGCGGCGACGATGCCATAGCTGAACAAGGGGGAAATGAAGGAGTTCCTTAGGTTTGTTTTCATGGATTTACGATCAGATGAGGGTTTGGACGGGAGTTCTATCAATCTTGAAAAATTTCGGGGCGCTCGACGGCAAAGAGATCTGAACAGGGTTTCACCGCGGCAGTGAATTCGTGGGTTTCGCGACGCGTCATCGGAGCCGCAGCCGGCGACGATGAGGGCATCCATCAGTAAATAGGAATCGGCGAACGGTTTGGCAAGAACAATAGTGCATAAATTTGCATAATACAAATTTATGCACTTCCCGGCCCGGCGGAACGGCAAACCACATCAGATCCGAAGTGCGATCTCGAAACCTCAAAAAATGGTTCAGCGGGCAAAGCGTAACGGAGTATTGTCCGCACTGGTACCGCCCTTGCCATCGCGGACGATGACGAAAAGGCGGGAGTTTGGATGGTGGCCATTCCGTTTTCCTGACTGACGATGGAGCCAGACACGACGGACGGCGCGGCCTCGGCATCGCCACCGGAACGACGGTCGGTAATTTCCTCGCAAACAGTCCATTCCCACGTCATCCCAACGCTTTCCGGATCCTCCGCCGCGACGTTGACGGCGACAGTTTGGCCTGGAGTTCGGCTAGCTTCCTTGAGCAGGGTTTCGAACGTGGTGATTCTCGGCACCCGGCAAAGAGCGATTAGTCATGCCTGCGCCGACGCAGCAGGGTGAACACTCCAAGACCCGCCAACAGTGCAGCGGCCGGTTCCGGAACCACCGTGTAGGAAAGCACCAGGTCGTTTCCTACCTGACCGAGCGAGAAGCTGCCAGTGTAGGTGGGGCTGGTTGTGAAGCCTGCCGTGTTCAGAGTCCAATTGGCGGCATCGAAGCCGGTGAGGCCGGAGGAGGTGAGAATGGTCCAGGATTGGTCCACATCGGAGAAGCCTCCCACATTTCCAGCGGTATTGGCACCGGTTAGCGAAAGCAGGTTGAGGATGTAGTTGCCGGTGCCGCCGGTGAGGGAGAGGTTGCCGGTGATGCCGATTTGATCGTAGTCGGTGCCCGCGACGGCACCTACGAAGTTGTTGACCTCCCAATCATAGCTGAATGAGTTCCAGGATTGGTTCGGCGTGAAGGTCTGGATGCCCGGGCTGTTGCCGGGAGAGAGTGTGTCTCCCGGGTTGTCGAGAGTCAGGGCGGTGTTGATGGTGCCGGTTCCGCCGAGTACGGCGCGGCTACCGGTGCCCGCGCCGTTCAGCGTGGTCCCAACAGTTAGCGAGGTGCTGCTGTTGTAAATGAATCTCGAACCCGCTGCCACGGTCACGGCGCTGCTGGTGTTGATGCTGCCGGTGCTGCCAACCACGAGCTTGCCGGCACTCACCGCGGTCGCTCCGGAATAGGTGTTGGTGCTGTTCAATGTCAGCTTGCCGTTGCCGACCTTGGTGAGTGCGTTACCCCCACTAACGAAAGCGTTGAGAGTGATGTCACCAGCACCACCCATACTCGATGCGGCGTTAAGAGTGACTGAACTGGCCGCAGTAGTCAAAGTTGCGGTGCCAGAACCCGCGCCCGCACCTGCCGGAAGGGTTGCTACCGGGTTCGATGTATAGCCGCTGCCTGCGGAAGTTATCTGCGCGGAAGTAACAATACCAGCCAGAATGGTCACATTAGCCGCAGCACCCGTGCCGCCGCCGCCCGTAAAAACGACGGAATAGGTTCCATCTGTATAAGTGGTGCCAGCAACTCCCACCCCGATGGCAGCAACGCCGTCGGAGACTACCGCTGTGGCGGAAGTGTTGCTGTTAATCAAGGCTCCATTGCCACCAACGCCTGTGCCGTTGAGGACGAGAGGCTCCTGGATGCCTGTTTGGCCATTCAAATCCAAAGTCGCACCCGAGTTAACCGTGGTCGAGCCTGCCACTGCGGAAATACCGCCAAATCCAAGGGCGGTCGAACTGCCAATCTTAAGCATAGAGGCGGAACCAGCGATGCCGACGGTGTTCACACCGCTGTGGGTGTTGGTGCCGGACAACGTCGTGGTGCCTGTGCCGTTAAAGGCAAAGATACCGTTGAGAGTGGTCCCGTTGGAGACGTTGCCGCTGATGAGCAAATCCCCGGTGCCATTGAAGGTCATAGAGCGTTGCGCTGTCGTCGCTTCACGCATGATGAAGGAGCCACCAAACGTTGTCAGCGCGGTATTGTTGATGGTGAGAGTGCCAGAACCCAAGTTATTGAATTGGCCATTCAGCGTGAGAGCGTTGGTGCCGCCAAACGTCGAGTTTGCGTTGCCTTGACTAAAGACATTCGTGATGGTGCGGGCTCCTCCTGAGGCGGTGACGGTTCCGTTGCCGAGGACAAGGGTGCTAGTGCCCAGCGCACTGTTGTTACCGATGCCCAGCGTGCCGCCATTTGCGTTGGTATTGGTGGAATACGTATTGCTCGCGCCAGTGATGTTTAACGTGCCAGCACTAACTGTAACGCTTCCACCAGTAGCTGTACCGCCGGTTCCATTGTTTTGGATGACTCCAGAAACAGTAGTAGTGCCAGTGCCATTAAATGTGGCAGCGTTAGTGGTGGCGTTGCTTGAGAGACCAAGGGTTCCGGACAAGGTCAGCGTTCCTGCAGAAATATTGTTTGTGAATGTTCGTGCTCCTGTATCTGTCAGCGAACCACTTAACTCAATATTATTGGTTCCGGTAAAGGTATTGTTGCCACCAATGGTCGCTGTGTTGGCAACGGCATTCGCGCCACTCAAGTCTGCGCTAGCCGAAATAGTGAGACCATTGATTCCAAGAGTGCTGGTTCCCAGAGAGAGCTTGTTTCCCAGACTCAACGTTCCCGTGGAAAGCGTTGTCGCGCCACTGATCGTGTTGGCTCCGGCCAAGGTTAAAGTCGCAGCCGCAGCGTTAAGGGTGATAGTGCCGGTGCCAAAGTTGTTGTTTTGCGAAAGATTTACCGAACCGCCAGTGACCGAGAGGTTGACGGCGGAAGTCGCGTTAATGGCGTTCGCGGTGTTTTCCGTTATGGAAGACAAGGCGTTATTGGCGGTGAGCGTGCCCCCACTGATGGCCGAGGCGTTGTTCAGATTCAGTGTGGCCGCATAAACGGTAGTCGAGCCGGCGCCGGTCTGGGTGCCGGTAATCGTGAGGGTTCCACCGTCAACAAAAGTCGTGCCTGTGTAGGTGTTGGTGCCGCCCAAGGTCAGAGTGCCAGCACCGCTCTTGGTGAGGGTGTTGGTTCCGTTGTTTTTGATGTTACTGTTGATGGTCAGGCTGTCGCTCGATGTGTCCGTGCGGAACACGTAGGCAAGTCCGCTACCTGTGGTGATGTCTCCACCGCTGATGGTGGTGGCACCGCCTCCGGAGCGAAGGATGCCGCTGTTGGTGTTGAAGGTGATTGCCGTGGTCGCAGTCTGCGTGAGATCCACAGTGGAGGAGGTGCCGAATTTCAGTGTATTGACGGCGACGGCACCCTGACCGGTGATCGACGAGGTAATCAAATTATGTGAGGCAGCGGTCAGGCTGGAACCCGCGGTCACAAAGCCTGCATCCGTCCCGTAAACCGCCGCCCGAACATAGCCGTTGAGGGAATCCATGTAGGCGTAGTCCGCTCCATTGAAGTAGGCCTGCTTATTCAGGAAGCCAGCAGCGGCGGTCAACTTGATCTGATTGGTGGATCCGTTAGTTCCGCCGGACAACGCGTAGTTGAGCGTGCCGCCAGCGGTGTAAGTCTGGGAGGTAAAAGTTAGACTGGAGCTGCCGACGTTGCCAAATTGCGATGTCACCGTGGCGTCGTTGCCAGCACTGACCGCAAGAGTCGTCAAGGTCTGGCTCACGCTTGCGGCACCGGAGGAACCGAAGGTGATGGAACCCAGTGTAAGCGAGGTGGCACCCGTGTAAGTGTTCGCTTTGGTCAACGTCAGCAGTCCATTCCCGTCCTTCGTAACACCAAAAGCAGTGCCGCTGACCACGCCACCGATCGACAGGTTGCCACTACTGTTAGTGGTGAAAGTGCGCCCCGCAGTCAGAGCCAAATCAATGTTGATCGATTGCGCGTTGCTGCTGTTGTTGACAATGTTCCCACCCAGTGAAATGGCATTACCGCCAATAGTGAAGGCGCTGCCCCCCGCATTGAAGGTCAGGCCGTTGACGGTGAAGGTGCTGAAGTCGTTGTTTAACGTCGTCGTGGCCGAAGTTCCGAAGATCCACGCATCCGTTGTCACCGGAAGGGTGTCCCAGTTTCCTGCCGTGTTCATGTTGGTGTTGGCGGCGGTGGCGGACCAGTTCCGGTTGGCGGCAAAGACAGGCTGAATGGCAACGCCCCCCAAGAGAGCACTGAGAACCACGGAATAGCGCAGCGCAAAATGCCGACTGACGAATTGCCCTTCCAAGCTTTGAAAGCGGGCGATTCCTGCGGCGGAGGAACGAAAACACGAAAAAACGCTGGGTTTCATACAGAAAAATGGATTCCCCTAACTGAAAATGAGTGGGTTTATTGGAAGGCGAAAACCCGGACGGTTCACGCCAGCAAAGATTGCCGCGCTTTTTAAAGCGACGATTCACCGCATCTACACAATTCCGTTGAGGAATGACAAGGGATTTTGCACAAAATTGCAAAATCCCTTCACTTTGAGAAGATCCCGCCGGGAACGGACTGGCCTTCGGCTGGAATTCCGCCATCCGTTCGAAGCCAACGGACCTTCGCAAATGCCCCCGATGCCCCCGATGCCCCTGATGCCTCAGCGAGCGACGCGGAACGGAGTGTTGTCCGCACTGGCGCCACCCTTGCCATCGCGGACGATGACGAAAAGGCGGTAGTTGCCGGGTTTGACGGGAGTCTTGATGGTAGCCGCGCCGTTTTCCTGGCTGACTATGGAGCCGGACACCGCGGGTGGCGCGGCTTCGGCATCGCCGCCGGAACGGCGGTCGATGCTTTCCTCGCAGACGCTCCATTCCCAAGTCATCGTGTCGCTTTCCGGATCCTCCGCAGCAGCGGTGACGGTGACGGTTTGCCCCGGAGCAACGGTGGCTTCCTTGAGCGGGGTTTCGAACGTGGTGATTCTGGGCGCACGGTTGTCAGGCCATTTTCCGGTCCATGCGCGGCAGACGGCATCCACGGTGGGGAGTTTTTCTCCGGAGGAAAGAAACATGCCATACCAAGTGGAGGTGACTTCCTGTTTCTGACCCCAGAGGAAAACGTAACTGCCGAGGCAGATGTCGGTGTTTTCCGCCAGCAACGAAAGGGTGGCATAATAACTGGCGGCCTTGTTCCGACTGGTGGGCTCGATCGGCGCGTTCCATGAGGTCTTGGAAACTTCCCAATGTCCCTGCGGGCCGAACTCTGTTAGCACGAAGGGCTTTTTCCATCCCGCCTGCTTGACGGCGCGGATCGCACCCGAGGCACCGGCGTAGGCGTTCACTCCGAGCACATCGATGTTAGGATAATTTCCGAGAATCCCCTTCACTTTCGATTCGGCGGCTCCCGCGATGACGGTCATGACCGGGTGGCCGGGATCCTCTTCCTTCACAATGGCTGCGAGCACATTGAGTTCCTTCCAGATCCGCGTGTCCTTTCCATCGGACTCCGGGCCTTCCATTTCATTTCCCAGCCCCCACATGAGCAACGCCGGATGCCCGCGATATTTGCGGACGGCTTCGCGGACCATGTCCCGTTGTTTTTTCAACTGGGTCTCGTCCGAGTAGTCGAACCCATGGCGCTGGTGGCCGATCCAGATTCCGGCCGTGACGGTGATGCCAAGCTCCTGACAGTAATCCAACAGTGGCTTGCCATCGATTTTCTCATCGAGAGAATCGATCCCCCAAGTGCGGATCGAGTTGCCGCCGTATTTGACCAGGTCCTTCAGATGGCTGCTCCCGCCGGCACCGTGAATGAGGTAGGGCTCGCCGTCGCGAAGCAGGGTGAAATTCCCCTTGTCGTCCTGCCTGATAGCCACCGCAGGTGGCGTGGCGGCGAGGGCCGGTTGGCAAAGCAGGGAGGCGGAGAGCATGACATGGAAAAGGTGGCGTTTGAGAGGGGTCATCGGTTCTGATCGAGGGTTTCTGGAAAGAGTTTGCACAAAATTGCAACAGCGTGCAATTCCTTTTTCCACCGATCGAAAAAGGAGCGAAAAATCCCTGATTCCAGCGGAAAATCGATAAAAGAAGACTTCGGCAGCAGGGTCATTACGTATTTTCGTGCATAAATTTGCATTTTTTATTTGACCTGCGAATTGAGGCGCGGTTGGTTGGTTGGACTATGAACCCACGACTTACCATTATCCCGATCGCGATCGGCTTTCTCATGACCGTGCCAAGCCTCAAGGCGGAAGACGCAGCTCCTGCGGCACCGGCCACTCCAGCAGCGCCCACCACCACGCCGGCTACTCCAGCAGCTCCCGCTCTTGATTTCGGCAACTTCAGTTCCGAAACCATCACTGGCAAGGCTTGGGAAGCATACAACGCCAAGAACTACACCAACGCGAAGGCCTACGCCCAGAAGTGCATCGACATGTTCAAGGACAAGGCCGTCGAAATGCAAAAAGCTCTCAGCGCACCCGCCACTGAGAAAGAGGAAGTCTTCAAGAGTTGGGCGCTGAATGATGTCGGCGTCTGCTATTACATCCTCGGCCAATCGCTTGAGGCGGAAGGAAAAGGCAAGGAAGCGATCGTTCCCTTCAAGTTCCTCGTCGACAACCTTTCCTACACCCAGTGCTGGGACGCCAAGGGCTGGTTCTGGAAACCCGCCGATGCCGCCCGCGAACGCGTGAAAGCGTTGGAATTCGACGCGCTGAAATAAGCCGTAACGGGGCCTTGCCCGCCTTCGCCTCCGGTCACCAGCCCGACGCGAGTCCGCAGCAGGAACAAGGCCCCTGCCCCACTCAAAACGGGGACAATCCGTGGCGCTTCAAACCCGGGCTGAAGGTTTTCCGAAATTGTTTTTCGGATAGAATCCAACATTCACCGCCACTTTTTGTCTCCGAATTGAATTTGCATGAATTTACATCTATTAAAAATCCCGTCCGATTTCATGAAAAACCCGACTTCTTTCCCAACATCCATTCTAGCAGCCGCCATCATGGCCACCGTGACATTCGATTCCCAAGCCGCGTTGGTGATCTGGAGCGGCGGTGACGGCCAATACACCGACGATGCCAACTGGGTGGGCGGCTCCGTCCCTAACACCAATGGCGGCGACACCGCTCGGATCGATTCCGGAAACGTGACCTACACCCCGGGCGGAGACCTGCATGTCCACAGCGGCGGCTCGCTGGTGCTCACCGGCGGCAGTTGGACCCAAGTTACCTCCAACTCATGGATCCAACTGGCAGGCGGCACGTTGAGCGTCGCCGGCGGCACTTTCAATCAAGGCACCGCCGACAACATCGTAAGGGACAATCTAACTACCATCAACATCTCCGCCGGGATCGCGAATTTCAGCGGCAATTTCCTCAATCAAACGAGCAACGGCACGTTTTCCATCAACGGTGGCGCGGTCAACATCGCCAACGAATTCAAGCCGATCGATTCGTTCTCGATGACCGCCGGCAGCTTGAGCGCGAATCTGATTTCCTTCGCCGACGGCCCGGGAAGCATCAATTTCTCGGGCGGCAGCATTTCCGTCAACGGAGCGGGTGCCTACAGCGGCTTCTATGGCGGCGGCACCAAGTCGCTCAACTTCACCTCGGGTTCGACCGGCTCGCTTTTCATCAGCAACTACACGCTCACCGACCTGACCTCCGACGCCTTCCTCAGCAACGGCACCATCCAATACAACGGCGCGGCCTCGCTCTCCTCCTTCACCGCAGCCGAAGCGGATGGCGGCGTATATGTGACCCTCGCCGCAGTGCCGGAACCTGCGAGTCCGCTGTTTTTGTTAGGCAGTATCGGCGTCATGTTGATTGTCCGCCGCCGCAATCATTGACGGACGGAAAATTGATTGTGAAAGTTGACCCTATGAAACGAGCACCCCGTCTGCTGGCCTTCGCCATTCTCGCCTCCGCGCCCGGCGCGCATGCCCAGAAGATCTCTGCCGCTGGCTTCAGCTACGAGCAGATCCACTCGGGCAACGGCATGACGGCCTTGGATTTCGACAGCTCCGGACGGATGTTCGTGTGCGAAAAACAAGGCCGTGTGCTTGTTTTCAATCCGGATGGAAAAGGCGGATTCAAAGCTCCCGGCGTTTTCGCCGACTTCCGCAAGGAGGTCAATCCCGACGGCGAGAGCGGATTGTTAGGAATCGCCGTCGACCCGCAGTTCACCACCAACCATTTCCTCTACGTCTTCTACACCGGCAACACCGATCAGCGCCTCGTCCGCCTCACCGCGGATACCGGATTCGCCCAGGCCACCGCGGGTTCGGAGCTCATCCTGCTGAAGGACCTGCCGCGCACCGCCACCAACCACAAAGCGGGAGACATCCACATCCATCCCAAGGATCCGAAGGCGATCTATCTGGTCCTCGGCGACGATACCAAGCGCGAGCTCTCCGCCGATCTCGACTATTTCAACGGCAAGCTCCTGCGCCTCAGCACCGCCGATGGCAAAGGCCTCGCCGACAACCCGTTCTCTAACAGTGATCTGGATTCCGTCCGCTCCCGCGTCTGGGCTTGCGGATTCCGCAATCCATTCCGCTTCACTTTCGTTCCCGGTCAACTGCCGGACAGCGTCTATGTTTCTGAAAACGGCGACGGCACGGATCGACTGGCCAAGGTGAAACGGGGAGCCAACGCCGGTTGGGGACGCGATGGCGACAAAGGCCTGATCAGCCCTCCAGATGCCAACACCCACGTTCTCTTCACTAGCAAGCCCTGTCTAACAGCCGTCGCGATCGCTCCCAAAGGACCATTCGCTCCGGATGGCCCGGTGATTTATTCGGAAAACTGGTTCAAGCAGGAGATGGTCCGGTGGAAACTGGACGGCAATCAATTGGACCAAATTTCACCCATCCCCGCCGACCAGAACGCAGCGTTCATGAACACCTTCATGTGCGTCCAGGCCACCTTCGGACCGGATGGAGCGCTCTACATGACGCAGACCTACTACTCGGCATCCGAGGGCAACAATCACAAGCTCGGACGGATTGTTTTTAAATCCCCTCCAAAGCCGTAAGCCAATCACTTCAGCTTCGGCGCGGGACCAACAGTCGCGCCGGGCTTGAACGGGCAGTCGATCAACACGTGTTGGGTTGAGCCGAAACGTTTCTTGATCCGCTCGACAAGGCGTTGCGTGCCCGTCGCTCCGATCTCGCGGAAAGGAATCTGGATGGTCGCCAGTTCAGGGCAATCCGCAGGCGCCTCGATGCCGTCGAAACCGGTAACAGAAACCATCTCCGGAACGCTGATCCCGCGGGCGCGCAGGCCGCGAACCAGATCGTAAGCCTGGTGATCCGCCGCGCAGACCCACGCGGTGACTCCGGCACGGGTGCGCTCCGCGGCGTAATCGATGCTTTCCTCCTCGTTGCGTTCACGCGCTGGGAAAACGTTGATGATGTCCTTGGAGGAAACCGGCAGACGCAGCCTGACCATCTTCTCCATGAACGCCGCATAACGCCGGAACGACCAGCTCGCCTCCACCTGATAGCGCCGGGTGAAGAAACCGATCTTCTTGTGGCCGCGTTCCGTCAGATGCTCCACGGCGGCGGAAATCCCCTTGTAGTGATCCACATCCACGCAATCGATGCCGGTGTGGTCGAACTGCTCAACCAGGGAAACCAGCGGAATCAACGGTGAAAGCTGGTCCAGCACGGAATCCGGAAACGGATAGACAAGCAACAGCCCGTTCCAGCGGCGGCGCAGTTTCTCGATCTTGAAATAGCTCGGATCCGCCAGCCTGCGGGCCTTGGGATCCACCAGATGGACTTCCACGCTCGCCCCGTTCAAGTGCGAACACTCGGTGACCCCCGCCAGGATCTGCTCGCTGGGATTCTGATAGTCCGTGCGATAGTATTCCTCCTCATCCGAACAAATCAGAACACCGAAGGTCATCTTCGCGACCTTCTTCTTCGTGCTGGTCGTCCGCATTTCCAAGTGCGCGTATCCGATCTCGGCAGCCACCTGGAACACCCGCGCTCTCGTCACCGGATTGATGCCCGGATGATTGGTGAAACAACGCGAAACCGTGGCTCGTGAAATTTGCAGGCGTTCTGCGATCAATTGTTGGTTGATTTCGGCCATAATGTCCCTGCCTCGGGTAAAGGCAGAGTCGGGCACCCGCCGTCCTTTGATCAAGCAGGAATTGCATCAATCTGATTTACCCACCCCGATAATGGGAAATTCCGAACCCGAAGTCCGAGATGCGGGAGCGCCAGCCGAGGCCATCAACCCGATAGAATTGCGTCTCCGGGCGGCGAGAAATTTCAATACCTCACATTCACCCGGATGTATCTTTTGGCACCGCTCGCCACCAGGATATTGTCATACACCGTAACGAACTCCGTTTCCGCGTCGCGTGAAACGACGGATGCCTCTGTCGTGTAGCCCAATCCGGAATTCCAAGTGCCGAGATCGCCGGAGACCTCGACCGTATAGGAGATATCCGTAGAGGACTTCCGGCGAATGTAGGTGATTGTTAGGTGGCCGCCGGCCAGTTGGGCGACGGGCAAGTTGGTCATCGCGCCATCCCATGGATTGACCGCAAAGGCATACGAAAGGATATTCTTGTTGCCGTCACCGTTCGCATCCGCGGACGGTCCGCTAACGAGCGGGTCGGCAATCTGTCCGGCGGTGAAATACGTTTGTTGAAAATCGGCATAGCCTGCGATCGGTGTGGCGCTGACGGTAGCGGAAGCGGGGCCTTCTCCGCCTGAATTGATCGCGGACAGGACATAGTAAAACGGCGCGACGCCCGCGAGCCCGGAATCCGTGTAGCCGGTTCCCGTCACACTGGCGAGAGTGGTGAAGGGACCACCCGGCGAGCTCGCACGTTTGATCAGATAGTTCGTTGCCGATGCGGTGGCGCTCCAATTCAGCACCACGCTCGCCGCGCCACCCGTGGCGGTTGCCCCCGTCGGTGCGGCAGGCAGCGGTTCGCGAAGCTCGATGCCGTTGCACTGGGCGTTGTCGATCACTGTGACGAACTGGACGATGATCTGCCCGCTGGCATTGGCAACCGCATTGAACTCGCGGATGACGCCTTTGAAACGAGCTCCCGCTTCGGCGAAAATATCGACGTTCGAAGCGACGGTCGTGTTGTTGATCTTGATGTTGAATGTCCGTTTGCCGGCGGCGGTCCAGTAGGCCTCGGAGAAATGCAGGCGGACGGTGAGAATCTTGCCCGGCGCAATTCCGGTTAGAGTGTAGGTCGAGTTTCCAAAGCGGTTCGACATGTAAACCGATTGCGGTGCGGGATTCACCAGCCCGGTGGTATCGACGGCGTTGTTCGTCGTGCTCTGCGTGCCGCCGACGAAGTTTCCATCCGCCGCGAATTGTCCGCTGGCGGTTCCTCCACAATTGACGGCCATGACCGGAGCAGGAAGAACGGTCACGCTGATTTCCGAAGTCGGCGCGCTTGCACCGCCCGCGTTGATGGCCGCGATGACGTAGCGATAATTCAATCCGGTAGACACCGAGCTGTCAGTATAACTGGTGGTCGCCGAACTTCCGATCACCGAGTAGGGACCGCCCGCCGTCATCGAACGTCGGATTTCATAAGAGCTGGGATTTCCCGTGGAGGCCGTCCACGTAAGGATGATCGTGCCGCTGCCAAGCTGGCCGGCGAAATTGGTCGGCGTGGCGGGAGGAGAGATCGTGCTAACGGAAATAGCGGTGGATGCCACACTGTCACCACCGGCGTTCACCGCGATGACAGTATAGGAGTACTGCGTCCCAGCAGCGGCGGTCAGATCGGTGAACGCATTCGTCGTCGGTGTGCCCACAACGGCATAAACACCATTCACGGTGTTTGATCGTTTCACTTTATAGCTGCCGATTCCGGCCGATGCGTCCCACGTCAGCACGGGATGTCCGGCGGAAAGCGACGCAGCAAGTCCGGTGGGCGGATTGGCGATCGTCGTCACGGATAGAGATGAGGAAAACGCGCTGGCTCCGACCGAATTCACCGCGCTGATTGAGTAAAAATACGTCTGGTTGGCCGTCAAACCGGTGTCCGTGTAGCTCGCGCTCCCAACGGTGGCGATCGTGACATAGCTCCCGCCAGCGGACGGCGCGCGGTTGACCACATACTGGGTGGCCATGGGCGACCCAATCCATGACAGCGCGGCCTGATCCACCGTGGTGCTGGAAGTTGCTCCCGTCGGCACCGGAGGCACCGTGCCGCTGAAATTGGGATTCTGCGTCGAGACAGTGACATGTGCGGGAACCGTCATCGTTCCAGCAGCAACCCCGTTGTGATAGACCGTGATGGACTGGGTTGTGCCCTTCGGATTATAAACCAGATAGGTTCGAACTCCGGTGGTCGCATTGAAATAGATCGAGCTGGTCGGCAGGCTGGTGGTGTAGCTGAAATCCTGATCGCCCAAAGTCCGTAGCGCGTGGATGAGATAGTAAGTCGCGCCGCCCTGACCGTTTTCATTGGCGATGGCTGCGTTTGCCGTGAAATAGCTGTCGAATTGCGCGGCGGAGTTATCGTGATCCCAAAGCGTCTGATAGGACATCACCACGTGTCCCGGGGAATCGCCGAGAGTATCGGTTTCAGGCCGGCTGCAATCCGCTTCGAGGTTCCATTGCGCACCGGCTTGGCCAGGTGCCACGCCACCGGCGGCGAGGGCCACCTTCGCGGAATAGATGCGGTCGTTCATGTGAACCCATGTGCCTTGGGCGTAAGCTGTCGCGCTGTCCCACATGGCGCGGTCGTGGCACCAGTTGAGCCGCTCCGTCCACATTGCCTGATACTTCGCCGCGACGGTGGCGGGTTCGTAACGGGTCATGTAGTTGTTCCAATGGTGGGCGGGCGAATATTGAATGCCATAGACCCATGCCGGATCGCCGCTGAAATAGGTGCCGTAGGCGTATGAGTCCGCACCGAGGATACCGTTACCCGCGCGGTTATAGCCGGGAGGAAAGTTTTCCTGATGGATGTCCTGCCAGTATTCGTTGACCGCACAGGTTTCCATCGAGAAACCCATCGCTCCCGCCGCCGCCATGCCGTCATCACCCATGACGCTGCCTAGCAGAAACATGCCGGCCCAGGATTGCGTGGCCTCTGAGCTGGATTCCTGGTTGTTGCCGTTTCCTCCGCTGAGTCCGCCCGCGTTCGAGTGCCCTTCCCAAATGTCGAACGTGCGGAGAAACGGCTCGCTGGTGTCCGTGCGGTCCCAGTTGCCATAGCACTTGACGATGGCGCGCAGCATCGGCCCATAGTCGGTAATGAACTGTGAGTCATGCATTCCCAAAATGGCCCCTGCCACCGCGAAATAGCCATAATGGAAATGCAGGTCATTGAAGGCCTGCGAGCCGTAACTCGCATCCGAGCCGATGAAGGCGTGCCACTTCGGATAGGGTGCGAAAAATCCTTGAGTCTCGCCTGGCGTGTAGGTCAGCCAGTTGGTCATCGCGGTTTTCAGCGCGGACTTGAGTCGATCGTAGTTCGCGGTGTCGCCGACCTGATGCGACCTCGTCATGAAATCAGCGCAAAGGGCGAGCGCCTTGCCCGACCAGTAGGTGTCCCCGATCATGGTGCCGGGGCTGAACTTTTTCAAATAGTTGAGCATCCGCGCCGGCTGATAGGGATTCACCACCGCGGCCACCGTCGGCGCGGGAAGCACGGGCGCGATTCCTTTGAATGGAAACGCGATTTGGAAACTGCGGCCCGTGGTGCATTTCATGACGCCGCGAGGAGTCAGGTAAGTGGCCCCCGTAAACGGCAGCGCATGCTGCGTCGTGCGATAGTGGTGGGGCAGCCAGCCTTGAATGGTATCGAGGTTGCCGCCCTTGAGCGGCGTGGTGGTGATGTTCCACGTTGTGTTCACTAGACCCTGCGCCGGATCGTGCGTCCAACCGATCTTCGTATCGGTGGGCTTCGCATAGGCGAGCGCGGCATAGACGGCGAGATCGGTGGTGGCGGGCAGATAGCCGACCACCATGTAGTTGTTCGCTCCGCCGAGTTGCGGCCGAGCCTCCCCGTTGCTGACGTTCACCACCGTTGAATCCGGCAGAAACACTCCGAAGGATTTCCCCTGATAGACAAAGGAAAACGCGCTGGCGGTGAAACTTCCGCTGCTCACGTTGATCCCCACATTGTTCGTTCCGTAAAACGTCGTGGCACCGGTGAGCAGGCGCGGTTGGACACTGCCGGTCCACGTCGTCCAGGTGAAGGGGACGCCGCGCGCCATCGTCACGCCGATCGAATTTCCGGAGGTGTCGGGCAGTTTGAAATCCACGTTCCAGTCGCCCCAGTTGGTGACGATGCTCGACGTCGCGGCCATGTCACGGCCGTAGCGCCCGACGGGCGTGCTGGCATCGCTCTCCACGATCTCATCGCAGAGGATAAAGCCCCATCCGCCGCTGGACGTATCGACGATTTCCAAGGTCGCGCTTTGATTCAGATAGGCGGACACATTCCAGCTCGACCATGTTAGGGTAGCATTCTGATTGCCTGTCGCCGACGCGACGATGTTACCCGCCACTTTCAGACGCACCACGAGATTGGTGAGATCGTTACCGCCGCCGACCAGCAGATGGATGAAATTTTTCTGAATCGTGAATGCCGGAGAGGTCAGGATCCCCTTGCGATTGTCGCCACCGGAACCGGAGGCCGTTAGAAATGTATTGATGTAGCCGCTATCGAGATATCCCGCCGGTGTGGGTGCCTGGCCGGTCCAGGTCGAGCGGGCCGGACCGGTTGGAAACGCGCTGGGAGAACCGGCAATGGTCGTCACGGTCCATCCCGCCGGATAGGTGGCTCCTTCGAAATCCGCGATCAGGATATCATCCGCGGGATTTGAAAACCCACGGTCGCCCCGGATTTGAAGTGCGGTTCCTTTTTCAAATCCACCTTGTGGACTGCCGTTCGCGTTAGCGGGTTTCCAAGCGTTCGGGAAATAGAGATCCAGTCCATAGCTCTTCGGCGCGAGCATCCCCGGATAGAACCACATGTTGCCACCGAATGCATCCTGTTGCATCGCGTGTTGCTCCGTGCCGTTGATCAGATAGGAGCGATTTCCCGCCAGCAAATCCGTCCACCATTGGTTCGTCGGAATCGGTTTCCCGGCCAGTGCCGGATCCAGACGCAAGCTGTCGAAAAGCGAAGGGACTCCGCTGATCAACGGCTCCACCTGAGCCGCCGGCAGACCGAAATAGGCATCCGTATAATGTTCCGATGCCGGAACCACACTCGCATACGAACCCGCACCTAACGGCACGGCGGTCTGAGCGGCAAGTTTCCCCGCGCCCATGCAAAGCACGGCGGAATGGATGACGAGCGCGGCGTAGCGCTGGAAGACGATTTTCATGACGATGAATTTTCCCCCGGAATCGGAGGAAATGGATTATGGCTTGAATACGAGAGTTTGAAGGGCTTGGCCCGGGATGGAAATCCGCTTTTCCGGAACATCGCCCAGATGGACGGTAAAGCTCTTGTCAGTTTCCGTGAGATTGAAAACCACGGCAACGGTGGATCCGTCGGGGTTCTTGAATGCGGTCGCCATCAGGCTTTCATCGGCACCTGTCAGCGCGATGCGCTTCGCTCCGGGACGGATGAATTTGCTGAAATGGCTGATGGCGTAATACAATGGAGTGTAGAAAACGGAATCCCTGCCGGCATCCACCATGACCGGCGCCACGCAAAAGTTGCGCGCGTGGTTAGGACCGCCGCGGGCGTTGAGGGCAACGTTCCAATCGATCCAGCCGACCAGGCCCGCATTGAATCCTCCGATGAGATCGCGGGCGTAACGGAAGAACGGACGGTATTTCGGATGATCCTTGCGATCCTCCGCCGGAGCCCAGACGTAACCCCAGTCCGTCGCGTCCTCGCGCCAATACCAATCATCCTGAAGCCACGCACCCACCGGCTCGTCATCGCCCGCGGAGTCGATGCAACCTTCGGTGTGGAGCATCGGCTTGTCCGGGTGGGACTTGCTAACAGAGGCGAGCACTTCCGGTCCGACGTCCCGCGTGCTCTGATACCAATGCACGGCGAGACCGGTCACGTAACTCGCGGCTTTTTTGTCGGCGAGGATGGTGTCGGCCCATTCGATGAGGTTCTTGTCGCGGTTCTGATCGTAAGCCCAGAGCGTGGTGCCCGGCACGGAGGCGGCGAGCGCGGGACCAAGGTGGCCGCCGATGAAATCCCGCATCTCGGGAGCGGTGAATTGCATGCTGTCCCATTGACCGCCGTTGCCGAGAGGTTCGTTTTCCGGGGTGATTCCCCAGATCGGCACGCCCTCCTCCTTGTAGGCCTTGATGTAGCGGACGATGTAGTCGGAAAAAGTCTGATAGTGTTCCGGCTTGAGCGAGCCCGCGTTCCATTTTCCGTTCGTCTTCATCCACGGCGGCGCGGTCCACGGCGAGGCGAGGATCTTGAAATCCGCGCCGGGCACTTGCAGCGCCTGCTTGATCATCGGCAACAGATACTTGCGGTCCGGCTCGATGGAGAAGTGCTCAAGCTTCACGTCGTCCGGCACCGGATCGTAACTGTAGTTCGTGACGGAGAAATCGCAGCTTCCGATGTGCGTGCGGGTCAGCGAGAAATGGGCTTTTTCAGGGGAGAAACACGCCTGGATCACGGCGTCATGCTGCTTTTTCGAAAGCTCGCTGATGGCCTGCGCGGAGGATTCCGTGAGCGCGCCGCCAATGCCGATGAGGATCTGATAGGAAACAGCGGGATCAAGTGAAAGCGAGTAATCCGCCTTTCCCTCCGCAGTGGAGGGAGTGACGGCCGCAAGCCGGTCACCCTTGCGCGTGGTCTGATAGACTTCCAGCTTCTGGGCGAAGAGGGAGGAAATGGTCAACGGAAGAAGGCAAAGGGCCCAGCGCAGCGAAGTGCCGGATAGCTTGGGTGATTTCGTGGATTTTAAGATCATCTTGTTACGGGATCCGAGTGTGAGGAGTCGCGGGTGCGAACCGTCTTGGTGGCCTTGGTAAGGGCCTCAGCTTTATTTTTGGGTTTGGCGCGGATCAGACTGAAAATGGGTTTCCCACCAGAGACCACGCTTTCATGTGCATAAAATTACATAATTCTGAAGAGCGTCAAGGAGATATTTTTAGACCCTGCTCCACGGCCAGAAATCCACGTTTCAGCCACTTCAAAAAAAGCGGCTCCCATCCCTTCGCGGCCAAGATTTCAACGGAAAAAACTCCCAGCTTCCAGGCGTCACTGATCAGAATTTTCCGTTAGATAACATCAGCGGAGACATTTTTGGACAAGGAGAGTGGTGGCTGAACTCCATACAAACTGTCCACGGCCGGAGATCATGGCGCGGAGGCCGCCATGTGCGTTGTTTGGCACAGCTCGCAAGCTTTGCACGGGCAAACCAGCCGTTTCCCCTTGCCGCACACCACAGGGCTGGTGAATGGCCGTTTTACTGCTAGTCAGCCGGGTCATGCGCCCCCTTTCAGCTTACTTCCGGCACACTAAAATCATCGCCACCCTCGGTCCTGCGACCGAGTCCAAGGAGATGCTGGATGTGAAAGGCCCGGAAATCCGCACGGGCAGGGTGGATGCGCCGATCGAACTGAAAATCGGGGACCAATTTGAGTTCCACATCGAAACCGCCACCCCGACAGGCGGCGTTCCGGCGGTATCGGTGAATTACCCAGGGCTGCCCGGCGATATCGAGGTCGGTGCCATCGTGCTCGGTGCCCTGCGCGCCCGAGGTTTGCCGATCTACGCCTTCACCGACATCGAGCCCGTCTTCCACCAGCTTCTGCTCCCGTGGGGTGTCGAGCCTTTCCTGATGGAATTCTCCGACGATGCCGAGCAGACAATCAAAAACGCCCTCAACACCCTTAATGCCAGGCAGTGGTGTCAACCCGGAAGCTGGCAGGTCTTCATCACCAACGCCCCCGCCCACGACAAGGTCATCGACATCCTCCAACTTCGCCAGGTGGAGTGACAGTCGAGGATCGCGGGCGATACAGCCGATCGGTTATCAGCATGGGCGGCTTTTTACTCCGAAGGGGCCGTCTTTGCAAACGAGCAATGCTTTGAACGAATCGGCCATCGTCTTTCCGGCGCCAACTTCACTGCAGGGGGCCATCACGTGGCAAATCGCACCCGATGCCTCATCTCTCAGCGCAATGGAACCTGATAGTCCGAATGTGGATCTATCAATGCACGTTTTCAAGGACTGGTACCATTCGAATAAATGTCAGGCATACAGCACGAGAAGTCTTGAAGTCCGTGTAATGTTCTGAGTGAATGAAGGAGCGCGTTCCGCTTCTCATGTCAACATCTCCAGTTCTCTCAGAGGCTGCGCTTGAGCAGCGTTCGTTGTTCCAGCGGTTGTCCGATTGGCTTTTCGGGCGGGATTATTTCATATCTTACCGCTGGAGCGATGGAAGGGACTACGCCTTGAAGCTCGCGACCCGGCTCAGGGCGGAAAACTACGACTGTTTTTTGGATTCGGATTCCTATCTGAAGGGCGACGACTGGAGAAAAATCGGCCGCCGCGAATTGCGGAAAACATCCCGTCTAATCTTGGTGGCTTCACCCGAGGTCCACGGATCGGAACCGGTGGCGAGGGAGTTGGAAATTTTTGGAGGGAAACAATCTCGGATTTTCGCGATCGAGTTCGGCGAATCCCTTTCTTCCAGCGCCCTTCCGGAGTCCGCGGTCCTCCGGTTGCTGGGCAACGACATTCTCCGGCAAAGGGAGCCGGAGAGCGCGTTGAACGAAGAGCCTTCGGAAGCCGTGATCGGTGAATTGCGGCGCACCTTCACGATGGAAACCACCGCCGTCCTGCGGATGCGGGTGATCAAAGCGACTGCCGTGCTGTTGTTTTTTCTGTTTGTTGCGATGTCAGTGGCTGCAGGATTGGCGCGCTGGCAGTACACGCGGAACCTGAAGAACTCGGCTTACGACGATGCGCTCCGTGCGACGTCGCTTGCTGAAGAGAAACGAGGGGCTGAAGCAGTAGCATATTTTTCGCGATCACTTTCAAGAAACCCGAATGAGCCCTTCGTGTTCAGTTCCATGCTCCGGCTCATCCAAGAGCAACCGCCGGATCAACCGGAGCAGATCGATGCCGCAGAAGCCCAATCCGTTTCCATCAACGGTGCGGGAGACGTGATTCTGATTTTGAACAAAGACGGCAGCGTTAAGCTTTGGAGGGATGGGGCCGGCGATCAGGCGAATCCTATCCCAGAAGCAAAAATGTCGGTTGTAGCGCTCTCGCCCGGAGGCCGGTTCGCAGTGGTCGCGGAAAAAACCCGATGGAAACGTTTCGATCTCACAGCTTCATTTCACGACGATTCTTGGAACGAGGGAGTTGGCGTTATCACCGCGCTGTCGATGGATGATCGAGGTAGCACCGTTTTCGGTAACGATGATGGGGAGGTTTGGCTGGATGAAAAAGGGGATGGTGTCGCGTGTAAACGGGGCGGGCTTCCGAAAGCCATCAGCGAGGTGCGATTCCACGACAATCCTTGGCGACTCGCCGCGAAGTCTCAATCCTCCGAAGTCCGGGTGTGGCAATCGGAGAAAGACCGCAGTCCGCTCGAATACCTTTTGGATGAGGAGAATTACGATTGGTTTTTCGGTGACATCGCACTCTCGAACAGTGGTCCATTGTGGATCGCGGAGTGTGTCGAAAACTTCGAAGCCGGCCAAGAACGGTGGACCACTTTTTCCCATCGGCTGGATAAAGACACCGAGGCATCCGTGCAAAAGCTGCGTTCAAGGGACGGCAGCGCGCTGGAGGGGATGATGACGGGTTCCGATGGGAGTGCATGCATCGCTTGGCTCTCTTCGCAGAGGCTCCTCAGCTTCGGGGTGCGTGAAAGTGAGAAACTGCTTCCGGGGCTCGCCGCGTGCGCCCTTTCCGCCGATGGCTATTTGGTGATTACCGCGCAACGGACCGGGGAATTAAACCGGTGGCTTGCCGATGGTCTACAGCCGGTCAGCTCGGGTTTCACGGCGATCGGTATCAAGAGCCTCAAGGCGAATGACGATGGATCGCGGGTGGTTGCGACGGGACCGAACGGGACGTTTCTATTCCGGTTTCCGCCGCGTCTGCGCGCTGACGCTACCCAATGGTCGGAGCTCTCCGTCTTGCCCGCCTCATTTGTCCCGGTTAAAAAGTCCGACGGCCGAATTCCTGCATCGGAAGATTGGAAAATCGAAAGGCGGCCGGATTCCCTCGAGCAGGATGGGAAATGGTTGTTGAAATCATCCGGCGTGACAATCCCTGTGGTCCACCCCATGACCGAAGAGGAGGCGGAATACTTTTGGGATGCTGCCCCCAAGTCCTATTCGGAGGCGGCCTACACTGATTATGCCGGACCGGTCACCCTCGCGGTGGTTTCGACTAACAAGAATCGAGTCATTACTGCGGCGGGATCGGAGCCACTTCAGATCCGAAGCATTCCTGATTTGAGTATCCAGAATAAACTAAAGCCGCCTGACCCACCGTTTGGCAAGTGGTTCACCAAGGATCTGATCCTGTCGGAAGACGGCGGGCGTATTCTCGTGGTTTGGGTAAATTCGAACAATTCGCACATAAGGTGCTACCAACTTTTCGACATGGAGACCGGCGCACCCCAGGGAGGGGAGCAGATCTTTGATCAAAGCGAAACGGTTTGGGACACTACCGCGGACTTGGGTCGGATGCTCGTGAGCGCGAGCGGTGAACTTTCCGTGAGGGACTGCGCGACAGGCCGGTTGATCGGCAAACCGGTCAGTCTGCCAGCTCCTTGCTGGCAAGCGTTTTTCGATGTGACGGGAAAATCGTTCGTCGGGGTCACCCGGAGTGGGTTTTTCAGGGTGTGGCGAAGTGCGGATGCGCTCCCTATTTCCTCTGAGATTTGTTTCGATCCGGAGCCGCATGAGGAAGGGGAAGAGCATCGCAGATTGGACTCCTATCGAGTGGCATTCGCGATCGAACCCGGATCTTCGCTGCAAGCACCTTTCTCGCGTATCGCATTTCTGATAGAAAACAACAACACCACCGAAACGGTTCCGCCTGTTTACCGTGTGTTTGATTTTGGGATCGAGGCATCGGGAGATGATTATCGCGAGTTTGCCGCACTCGCGGCGAAGATTTACGGAGTGTCGCTCGCAGCCGACGGGACCCTCACAAGGATGGAGCCACCAGATCGTGCCGGGCTAGAGGCTGAATATTTACGCGGGAAATCATGGGACGCTCCCGCGATGCTGGAACTCGGCCGCTGGTTCATCAACCGCGAATCCTTCGCGCCGTCCAAACCGCTGACACGGGTGAAGTGAAGCGTCGAGCAACACTGCCTTCTTCGTGACGAAGTTTCCCGCCTCAAAGTCCTCGTTCCTTCTCGTTGTAGCACACTTCGTCATGTCCTATCGAGGGGGCAGTGCTGGCTAACAAGCATTGGATGGGTTCAACAGGCTGCATACTGCACTGGCATGGTGTGCGCGAGTTGCCATTGTTCTTTGATAGGGTCTCGGCAATTAAATATTGATATCATCCCGCGATACCCGCCGCCTCGTATCGCAAGAGTCTGGCCATGGAGTATCCCTACAAAATCCGGGGGAGAGAAGAAACGCTTGTTAGCCGGGATCGGTTCATCAAGAATCTCGGGAGCACTCGCTCATGCCAAGAGGTATGGCTTCCATAAAGCGCGAAATGGGCGTCGTGTATCTAACGTCCAGAGGGGATCGCCTCGATGGAGCCGTAGTCGGTGAGATACAACCCTGAAGCCGCTGCTGCCGTCGAGCGGAGGGTTTCGATCTCATCCGTACGATCAGCGGGAGCGAACTTGAACGAGACGACCATGGGCGAGGGAGGCGGGTTATCGAATGAGAGCCTTTGGACTATGAGTGATCGTTGATCCGCCGAGAAACATAGCCTCATGCCTTCTGCAAACTCGTCGGGCGGCAACTTCAAAAGCTCCGCCAATCGGATGGGCTCACAGAGGGGACGACCAGTGCGAACGTCCCACAGTTGGAGATGGGTGGGCGGTGCCTCTGCCGGCGGGGACTCGCGGGAAACCGTGGCGAGAATAAGGCCGTCGCCGGACAAGCACACGCCCAATACGCAGCCTCGGTGCGTCATTGCGGGCGAAAATGCGGCCATCGGCCTCGTTTTCCATACCATTGCGTAGCCCGCCTCGTCGTTGCGCGGATCCTCGCCGCCTCCGATGGCGATAAAATCTCCCCTGGTTGAGGCCGACATGCAGATCGGCACTTGCGATCCAAACCTCCTCAGGTTTACAGCTGATTCCGGCGTGCCGTTGCGCAGTAGTTGCGAGTCCTTGATTTCCATCAGATCCCGGCTCCGGGGCATGATCATCTGCGTGGCCTTGTCAACCATGTCAGGCGCGTAGGCCGAAACCGACGGTGGAAACTTATCCGGGAATGCAGCCAGATTTTCGGTTGCGAAAGCGGCGCGCTTCTTTCGCTGCCAGTGTTCGCAGGTGATAGGAACGAACGTGCCCTCGTGATCCAGAGAGTTGACCGGGTCCGGGGCCTTTAGCAGCCAAATATCTCCGTCCGAACCAGCGACGACTTTTCGTATCGATCCCTCGGAAGCAATGTGCATCCACTTCGCATCGTCGGCCCAGGATGCGGCAGCGAGATGAATGCTAGCCCTGTCGGTCGCAAAGCCCACGAGTTCGCGGCTAATCATGGCGATGTCATTGACGCCCTCGATGGAGACGATGGGGTCGCCCTCCTTCAGCCATTCATGGCCGTTCAATGAAAACACCTGCGCGCTGCCGTAGCGGTTCTTGTTCCGGTACCGTCCGTCCCGCGCGACCGCGACATACTCGGTTCCGTCGATCGAAAGGGTATCGAACCCGTAAATCTTGTCACCGTCTCCGCCGTTCAGATCGCCGCCGACTCGTTTCATTCCTTCGAGTTCAAACGCCAGCAAACTGTCGCGAGGATCGTCCCAGTTGCGCATCTCGGCGACGATGAAAACCAACTTCTCAGAAGGCGACAAACCCATGCGCTGGAACTCAACGGAATCCGTATCCTCGGCATTTGCGCTCTGCGGCAGCCATTTTCTGGGAGGCGACTTTTCCCGCCAGGTCGCAGAAGCCGAATCTCCGGCGAGTTTGTAGTGGTGGATCTCCGTGGCATCACCACCCAAGATCGTGCCGTCCCGGAGGAAGCAAACGTCGGAATTGGAATCGGGCATCGGAGCCTCCTTCTCGAGAGAACCGGTGTTGGAAATCCGGAAGCTAGCCACCTCTGCCGATCCGGCAGCCCCCTCCGGCAGAGTGAGCCAGATCACGACCCTGTCACTACCGGATGAAAGCCGGACGTGAACGATGACGCGGCCGGGATCCGGCGACCAACGCGCTACTGCGGCGGTGGAACGCCCGCCGTAGATCGCAAGGCCACCGGTTTCCGCGACAGCGCACAGCAGTTCATTTCGCGCCGTGTGAAATACCGCGTCGAGGATGACGCCGTCCGCCAAGTGCCGACATTCGCCCTCCACTCTCTCAAAATGTGAAGTCTCGTGCATGAGCGCACTGAGACGTGCCGAGGGAACGATCGCCTCCGGCACCAAGCGCGCTGCCTCCGAAAGTCGCACAGCCGCCTCATTGAAACGCCCCGCGTTCACGTCCTCGTGAGCTTGCTGGAAAACCATGGTGGCGAGCGTCTCCAGCCCGCGCCGGGCCTCGGTGCGGTATCGCCAGAAAAACACCAATGTCCCGATCAGCAGCAGAGCCATCATCGTCGCAGTGCTTGCGAGCACCAGGCGCGCGACCCGGTTTGCCCGCCATCCCACTAGGGAAGACGCTATTTGATCCACGACACGTGCCGACGGCTTCGGCAACGAGTCATCGACGAACAACATATCCTCGAACGCGGGCCACTTTTGCCGCGTCCGAATCTGTTGCAGGTCGAGCGGCACGATCCGCCGCCGCCGCTTGGAAAACATCCCGATCTCTCTCGATACCCATTCCGATTCCAGCGCCCGCTCGGTCCCGAGGACGATCAGGCAGCGCGTGCGCCACAGGCACCAACTAATTCGCAGCGTGAGCTTGTCCCCGGCGTGCAGGCTCTTTGTATCCCTGAAGCAGACGTAATCCCGCTCTTCCAGCATGGATTGAAGCACCTCTCCATATGCTCGGGTCGCGTCCTCTTGGGCATAGGAAATAAAGAAATCGTAGCCGAAAAGCAGCGCCTTGAGTGAGACAACCCAGCCACCCGTTGGACTAGGGGGCTTAGGCTGAGACATGTGGCTTTCGCTATCAGCAGATGCGGGTGCCTGCATGACGTGACGATAAAGATTTGGGTGCTCGTTCCGCAATCCCAATTGCAAACGATCCCGACTAGCAGCATTGAGACGAAGAAACGATCACTTGGGGCGACTGCGGTGACTTTGCCGTGTTAACACAAAAAACCCGCCGCCCATTTTCAGGACGGCGGGTTTGGATTGAAACGTTTCTGGCTTACTTCGCTGCGCGGAGGGCTTCTTCCTTGGCCTTGGCCTTGGCGATGACGTCGTCGGAGACGTTTTTCGGGCAAGGGGCGTAGTGGCTGAACTCCATGGAGAACTGGCCACGGCCGGAGGTCA
>NZ_JBDSCX010000017.1:0-25885 GCF_039920825.1 Luteolibacter sp.
GAAACCTGCCGGGAATTTGGAAATGTCTCTGAACATGCCAAGCCTGCCGACCCACAAAGCACGTCAAGAATAAATTTCGTTATTTATTAATATTTAGATGGTTATGACTTAAATTGACGCCAATGACCCATTGCCAAAAATAATTTCCGAAACTCCGCACAAAAGACTGGTACGAGCGTTTGAACCGTTCATTCTCCACGGATCTGCCGTCCCCGTCAGTTGCCGAACGAGGAAACCTGTCCGCTCCCCGAGCTCGAGCAGGCCATGGCCTGTTGCCCCGACGGCAAGTCCTACCGCCGCCTCAACGCCATCCACCTGCTGCTCATCGGCGTGGGCTTCGATCTGGTCCTGCGCAACTGTGGCCGTGGCGAACGCTGCCTGCGGCTCTGGATCACGCGCTTCAACGCCCAGGGCATCGACGGCCTGACCTATCGCCCGCGGCCCGGCAGACCTCGAAAGCTCGCCGCCGCAACCGTCGAGTCCGAGATCCTGCCGCTCGTAGATGATCCCGGCCTCGCCGGGCAACTCCACTGGACCGCCGTCAAACTCAGCGGTTGGCTCAAGCAGGAAAAGCCCTTCGACATTTCCTACCGCACGCTCGTCCGTTATCTCCACGAACACCGGTATGCCCGCCGCATCCCGCGGCCCATGCCAGAACCGCCCGACAAAGACAAATGGACCCAACAGCGAGAGGCCTGCGCCACGGAACTCGCTGCTCTGTTAGCCGATCCCGCCGCCCGCGTCTTCTTCGGCGACGAAGCTGGCTTCGAAGGCGATCCCCGTCCTCGTCACAAGTGGGTGAAGCGCGGCAGCCGTCCCACCCAAGGCTACTATGGAGGCCACCTCCGGCGCAACGTCGTGGGTGCGGTGGAGCCGGCCAGCGGCGAGTTCGTCAGCCTGATCGTCGCCCACTGCAACACCGAGGTCTTCCAAGCCTTCCTCGACGTGATGGCCGAAGAAGTGCCGCCCGAGGAAGGGAAACAAATCCACCTGGTGTTGGACAACGCCGGCTGGCACAAGAGCGCGCGCTTGGACTGGCACCACATCAAGCCGGTCTATCTCTCCCCCTACAGTCCCGACTTCAATCCCATCGAGCGGCTCTGGCAGCACGTGAAGGGGCAATCGATGGCAGGCTTCCTGACCAACGACGGTGAGGCGCTTACCGACAAGCTGCTCGATTCCCTTAAAAACCTGTTGGATGACTCGAAGCTCGTCCGTTCTGTCTGCGCCTTGCCCTCCTTCAATCGGAAATGACTTCTGGCAAACGGTCTATCAGGAAAAGACCCGGCAGTTTTTCCGCAGCTAGCGGATATTTTCAAAACCTGCATCGGACGCGTTTAAAAAAGTAATCATTGGATTTTAGGAAAGACGGGAAAAGATGGAGTAGTATCAATTTCCGTAAAAACCGACGCCTCGGGAAGCGCCAACGGAGAGACACTTCAACTTGGTAGATATTCCCTAAAGGTGTTTGATCGGTGATGGCATGTCCGCCGGGCTTGGCGACGCCGAACCGTTACGAGGTCATGGACATAACCAGCCATGGGTCGGTTCGAATAATTGGCATTGCGGCTTCGATTACTTCGCGGAAGCACTCTGGATGACATTTTTAAGTATTGATGCCTGCGCAACTGTCACCGATCAATTGATTAGATCAGGGAATAGATCTTGACGATTCAGCGGTTTTCAGGCTTTCCTCCGCAGTCTGGTTGAAAAAATCCCAACCAAACACCCCCCTCTTTCATCTGTATCCCCCAACAGAATGACGCCCACACGGACAATTCGTCGTGTCCACAGCCTATGGAAGGCTGTGCATCCGGATTTATTATCTTCGCTGAGCCGCGTATCCCGCCAGCCAATCTCCCGTTCGCATCGCGGTCGTTGTGGGCAATGCATGGATCCCGGTCACGCCCTAACACCGGTTGGAGATCATCGATCAAAACGTTTCGGCAATGCCGGTGAATTCCGGTCTGTTTCAAAGCTGGTTGAGGCATACCAAGTCTCCCGATGAACCGCATCCTCTTTTCCTGAGAATTTCCCGCAATCCAATCACCCCCCTGTCGCATGAAAACCACGAATTGCCTCCTCCGAGCACTCTATCTGCTCCCCATCGCGGCCTACGGCATCACCGCAAGCAACGCGCAAACCCGCACCCTGACGGTGAATTCCACACCCGCCGCCAGCGTGCCGGTCACCGTCAGTCCCGCCGACAATTCGAGTCAGGGCAATGGTTCTACCAGTTTCAACCGCACTTATAACAACGGCACCGGAGTGACACTCGTCGCCCCATACGCCAACTTCGTGAAGTGGCTGAAGGACGGCCAGTGGTTCGCCACCAATCCGACCGCCACAGTGGCCATGGACGCCAATCACACGATGACCGCAGTTTACACCACGACTCCCGTGGTTGGACCATTCACCAACGGCAGCTTCGAGAATGAATTCACCGGCTGGACCTGGTCCGGCAGCGCGCAGGCGGTGAAGGTGAAAACCGGTCTTCCGTCCACCAACGGCACGACAGTCATCGAATTCGACAGCAACAATTCCCCCACCGACGGCGTCCTTACCCAAACCTTCACCACCAACCCGGGAACGTCATATGCCGTCACTTTCGACCAAGGGGTTCTGTCGTATAACAACAACGCACAGGTCATCCAGGTGGCGATCGCCGGTTCAAGCAACCTGCTCACACAGGCCTTCAGTCTCAACGGCATCGGCGGTGGGAACGTCAACTATACTTCCCGATCGGTGACCTTTACCGCCAACAGCGCCACCACCACCCTGACATTCCGCGACCAATCCTCGACAACCAATGGCATCGATCTTCTGCTGGACAACGTCGCAGTGAATGTGGCGGGCGCTCCTGTTTTGGGATCCAACGCCCTCTTCAATGGCAGCTTCGAATCGGACTACGACGGCTGGACGCCGAGTGGAGCGACCCGCATCGAGGCACCGGGCCCTCCTTATACAACCGACGGCATGAAGATGCTGTCCTTCAATGTCGGGGAAGCGCCAACCGACGGTTCTGTCAGCCAAAGTTTCGGCACCACTCCCGGGGCAACCTACAGCGTCCAATTCGACTTCGGCACCCTCGGTTACAAAAACTCCCAGCAAACGGTCCGCACCCTCGTTACCGGCAACGGCACCCTTCTGAACCAAACCGCCTCGGTCACCTGCCGTCCTGATTTCGTCATCGTCTTTATTCCGGTCGGCTACACTTTCGTCGCCAACAGCGGAGTGACCACGCTGACCCTCTCCGACGCATCG
Source organism: Luteolibacter sp. (assembly GCF_039920825.1). Lineage (GTDB taxonomy): Bacteria > Verrucomicrobiota > Verrucomicrobiia > Verrucomicrobiales > Akkermansiaceae > Luteolibacter. The sequence continues at coordinate 3,265 of NZ_JBDSCX010000017.1, forward strand.
GCAACCGGCAACGCTCTTGACGGCTTTCTCGACAACGTGCGCGTGATCGGCTCCGCCGGCGGAGCCAACACCGCTCCCTCCGCGGTGGCGGACAGCTACTCGACGAGCACCAACACGCCACTGGTCATTCCAGCCGCCGGAGTTCTCACCAATGACTCGGACGCTCAATTCAATCCGCTCACCGCCGCTCTCAACGTCGGACCCGGCCACGGAACGCTGACCCTGAATTCTAACGGAAGCTTCACCTACACCCCGGCCAGCGGCTACACCGGTCCGGATTCATTCACCTATCACGCTAATGATGGCTCGCTGGATTCCAACATCGCCCAAGTCTCCATTTCCGTAAACTCCCCCGGGTCCAATGTGATCGTGAACGGCAGCTTCGAATCGAATTTCACCGGTTGGAACACCAGCGGCAACCAGGTCATCGAATCCGCCGCCCCCTATGCCGCGAGCAATGGTTCCAAACTCGTCGGCTTCAACGGCGGAAACCTAACACCCAACGCCGTTCTCACCCAAACCTTCGCCACGGTCGCGGGACAAACCTACACCCTCACGTTTGACGCTGGTGTTCTTGCATTCAACACCAACGCGCAAACCATTCAGGTAAAAGTCGATGGCCTGTCCAGTCTGCTCACCCAAGCGATCACCCTCAACGGCCTCGGCGGAGGAAACCAGCGTTGGGTGCCGCAAAGCTTCAGTTTCGTGGCTGACAGCACCGCCGCCACCCTGAAATTCACCGACCAATCCACCTCCACCAACGGCCTCGATCTCACGCTCGACAACGTGAAGGTCCTCGGAGCCGGAGGTGCCGCCAACACCGCACCGGTTGCGGTCGCCGATTCCTACTCGACTCCCCAGAACACCGCGCTGGTCGTGCCAACCACCGGTGTGCTCGGCAATGACACGGACGCCGAAAGCAATCCCTTGACCTCCATCGTCAACGCCGGACCGGGCCACGGCAACGTCACTCTCAGTCCTAACGGAGGCTTCACCTACACGCCGACCAACGGTTACACCGGCCCCGATTCATTCACCTATCACGCCAATGACGGCTTGCTGGATTCCAACATCGTCACCGTTTCGATCACGGTCAATGCCATCTCCGTCGGACCTTTTGCGAACGGTAGCTTCGAGCAGGGAGAAACCGGTTGGTCCATGACCGGCAATCGTCTGGTTTACCAATCGGACGGCTCCTATGTCGCCACCCACCCATCCCCGACGTCCACCGCCCACCTGCTGATTTTCAACGGCGGCGAAACCGCACCGGACGGGTATATCAAACAAAATTTTGCCACCACTGCCGGACAGTCCTACACCCTCGCGTTCGACGTGGGAACGCTCGGCACGAATACCAATGAGCAAAAGCTACATATCAACGTGGTCAACGCCAACTCCGACATGTCGGTGGAAGCGATCGATTTCTTTATCCATCACGCTGGTTCCACTCCTGATTCACTGGTGTATAATACGGCGTTCGTTTCCGGTAATGGATTGGGAACATCGTCGTGGACACATAAGACTTATTCGTTTGTCGCCGTCAGCAACCTCACAACCGTCGCCTTGAGCGACATTTCCGACAATACAGCCGGCATCGATCTCCTGCTCGACAACGTGAGCATCAGCGCTTCCTCCGGTGGCCCGAACACCGCACCCACAGCCGTCGCGGATTCCTACACCACCCCTAGGGACACCGCGCTCGTGGTGGCCGCCGCAGGCTTGCTCTCCAACGATACTGATCCCGAGTCCAACCCGCTCACCGCCATCATTAACGTCGCGCCGGGCCATGGCGCGCTGACGCTGAATGCGAACGGCGGCTTTACCTATACGCCGACGGGCGGCTACGCAGGTCCGGATACGTTCACCTATCATGCGAACGACGGATCGCTCGATTCCAACACCGCGACGGTTTCCCTGACGGTGACGGCACCGGGTGTGACCGCGCTGGTAAACGGAAGTTTCGAAAACGGCTTCACGGGATGGACGACAACGGGCAACCTGGCGATCGAATCCAGCTCTCCCTACACGGCGACGGACGGGAACAAGCTGGTGGGCTTCAATGGAGCGAACCTCACGCCGAACGCGATCATCCAACAGAGTTTCTCGACGGTGCCGGGTCAGACCTACACGCTGGCCTTCGACGCTGGCGTGCTTTCCTTCAACACGAATTCGCAATCGCTGCAGGTGACGGTGAACGGCACGTCCTCGCTGCTGAACCAGGTGATCACGCTGAACGGCCTGGGCGGCGGAGCGCAGCGCTGGGTGCCGCAGACGTTCACGTTTGTGGCGAACAGCACGGGCACGACGCTGAGTTTCCGCGACGTCTCGACAACGACGAACGCGCTCGACCTGACGCTGGACAACGTGCGGGTGACGGGCGCCTCCGGCGGAAATTCCGCACCGGTGGCGACGGCGGACAACTACTCCACGCCGCAGAACACCGCGCTGGTGGTGGCGGCCGCCGCGGGCGTGCTTTCCAACGACCTGGACGCGCAGGGCGATCCGCTGACGGCGGCGCTGGTGACCAATGTGAACAGCGGCACGCTGGCACTGAACGCGAACGGCAGCTTCACCTACACGCCCAACAACGGCTTCGCGGGCACGGATGCTTTCACCTACAAGGCGAACGACGGCACGGCGAATTCCAACGTGGCGACGGTGAACCTCTCAGTCAACGCGCCGAGCTCGCAGCTTCTGGTGAACGGCAGTTTCGAGTCCGGCTTCACCGGCTGGACGCCGACGGGCAACCAGGTGATCGAGTCCGCTTTACCGTATGCGGCGACGAACGGCAGCAAGCTGGTGGGCTTCAACGGCGGCGACAAGACGCCCAACGGAGTGCTCTCACAATCCTTCGCTACGGAGGTGGGCCGCAACTATATCGTGAGCTACAGCGTGGGTGACCTTTCCTATGTCTCCGGGCAGCAAAAGATGGGGATCTCGGTGACGGGCTCGGGAAACCTGCTCACGCGGCAGGAAACGCTGGGTGCCGCGCCCAACGGCCTGAACGTGTGGGTGACGCGGAGCTATTCCTTCGTGGCCAACAGCACGACAAGCACGCTGACCTTCACGGACCAGTCCACGGTCACCCTCGGCGTGGACCTGACGCTGGACAATGTGAGCGTGGTGGGCGACTCGGGCGTGCCTAACAGCGCGCCGGTGGCAGTCGCGGATTCCTATACGACGCCGCAGAACACGGCGCTGGTGGTGGCCGCGCCCGGCCTGCTCTCCAATGACAGCGATCCGGAAGGCAGCCCGCTGACGGCGACCGGCGTCCTCGGAGCCGCGAACGGCGCGCTGGTCTTCAATGCGACCGGTGGCTTCACCTACACGCCCAACAGCGGATTCAGCGGAACGGACTCGTTCAGCTATCGGGCGAATGACGGCGTGCTGGACTCGAATATCGTGACGGTTTCCATCACGGTGACCTCGACTCCCCCACCCTCCGGCGGGGCGTTTGCGAACGGCAGTTTCGAAACGGGCAGCTTCGCTCCATGGACTACCTCCGGCGGCACTGCGAACAGCGTCCTGATCGACTCCTCCACCGGCGGAACCAATGGCTCGAAGATCGTCGCCTTCAATAGCGCGCAGTCCCCCGCGACCGGCATTCTCTCGCAGACCTTCACCACCACACCCGGCGTAGCCTACACTTTGGCATTCGACCTCGGCGTGTTCGGCTACAACACGAGCCAGCAATCGATGCAGGTGAAGGTGACCGGCAGCGGCAGCCTGCTGACGCAAACCGCCGCCATCACCGGCGTGACCGGCAGCGTGAAATGGGAAGCCAAGAGCTACAGTTTCACGGCTAACAGTTCGACCGCTACCCTGACGTTCACCGACACTTCGCCTACCACCAACTCCATCGACATGCTGCTGGACAACGTCCGCGTCACCAATGCGAACTCCCGCACGCTGACCGTGGATTCGATCGTCGCCAGTGGCGTGGCCTTGACCGTGAGCCCGTCCGACAACGATGGAGCCGGCAACGGCAATGCCTTGCTCACGCGGAGCTACAATCTGGGAGCCACCGTCAACGTCACGGCGCCGGCCACGGCTTCCAACGGAGCCACCTTCGTGAAATGGGTGAAAGACGGAATTGAGTATGCGGTGACGCCCGCCACAAGCGTGACGATTTCCGCAAATACCAACCTAGTCGCGGTCTATTCCGGTGGATCCTTCGCTCCGCTCGGACCGAACGTTCTCGTCAATGGCAGCTTCGAAACGAACGCGGGCGACAGCATTGCCAACAACTGGACCACCGTCTGGGGCCGGGTCAATGGATCCACCCGCATCGAACAACCCGGAGCGGCCTCCGGATTCCCCACCGATGGCAATAACATCCTTTCCTTCAATGTCGGCAATACGCCTAACGACGGAGTGGCATCGCAAAGCTTTGGCACCACCATCGGCACCAGTTATACCTTGCAACTGGATGTCGGGGCTTATGGCGGTCCGTCGGGAGCGCCGGTCAGCCAGACACTCAACATCGGTGTCGTCGGCTCGGGGACCTTACTTTCGAAATCCGTCACACTCGTCGGTGGAGCTGGCAACGCCATCGCTTGGGCTCCGCGGACCTATACCTTCACCGCGAACAGCACCACCACGTTTCTTTACCTATCAGATGGCTCGGCCACCAGCAACGGCACCGACCTTTTCGTGGACAACGTCCGGGTCAGATCCGGCACGCAAGCTCCTTCCACCATCTTGGTGAACTCCACTCCAGCCAACGGCAAGGTGATCACCGTGGCAACGCCCGATCTGGCTGGCCAGGGTGACGGCACCACCAGTTTCACCCGCATCTACGCCACCGGTTCGACGGTGCAAATGGTCGCGCCCTATCAGAATTTCGTAAAATGGCTGAAGGACGGCCAATGGTTTGCCACCAACCCGAGCGTCAACATCGTCGTCGATGGCAACCACACCTTCACCGCGGTTTATACCAGCACTCCCGTTGTGGGCGCATTCCAAAACGGCAGCTTCGAACAGGAGTTCACGGACTGGACCTGGACGGGCAGCCAGCAATCGGTCAAGGTCAAGGACGGCCTGCCAAGCACCGATGGACTAATCATCATCGAGTTCAACAGCAACTCGTCCGCAAACGATGGAGCGATCGCGCAGACGTTCACCACCACGCCGGGCACGACCTACAACGTAGCGTTCGACATCGGGACGAAGGCCTTCAACACGTTTACCCAGACGCTGAAGTGCCAGATCTTCAATGCCAGCAACGTGAGTCTGTTCTCACAGAACTACTCGATCAGCGGCCTCGGACCGAACGGCGACGTTTACTACCTGCCAAAAACGTTGACCTTCACGGCGAACAGCACGACTTCCACGATCACCTTTAGCGACCAATCGAGCACCGGCAACGGAATTGACCTTCTGTTGGACAACGTGCGGGTGAACGCTGCCGCCGCCGGCATGCCAGTTGCCGCCGCGTCCATCGCCCCCGTTTCGGACACCTCCGTGGTTACCCATCAGTCTGGAGCTCCGGTTGTCACCGGCGACAAGGATGCCGGAGTGATTCCGGGAGTCATCCCCACACCCAAACCAACCACCGGCATCGAGGTGATCGACGGCAAGAAGTATCTCGTCCTGACCGTCGAAAAGCCCGCTGTGCCAGATGGGGTCATCCGCGTGGTTCAGGTTTCCCCGAACCTCGTGGATTGGTTCAGCGGAAGGCAGAACACCACGGTGATCATTGATAACGAAACAACTCTGAAGGTCCGGGACAACACCCCGCTCCGTCCGGGAGCGAAGCGCTACATCCGTTTGAAACCGATCCGGCACTGATCCTTCCGAGATCCATTGAAAAATCCGAGGCATGGGAGCAATCCCATGCCCTTTTCATTTTCCGGGACGGGACGAACTTCAGACAATCGTTGTGCGATAAGCAGCGTCGCGGAGAAGACCTTGGCTCCCTCAGGGAGAACATTCAAAAATCATGAATGAAGACTTAAACCAGCTCCGCATCAGACAAAAAAGGAGCGGTCCGACTGATCATCCTCCGAGGAAAACCCATTAACCCGGGAGGCATCTCAGTCGGACCGCCTTGTCTTGCGACAGAGATAATTAAGCACCCGCCGTGCCAAAACTTTCAGCGAAAGGAAACTTTCCCGAATTTATTTTCCGACTGCCGCGCTAGCTGGATTTTTCCCTGGATCCCCGACGGTAGGTGGCGGGTGGCACGCCGACCAATTCGCGGAAATTCACGGTCAGACGTTCGTTGCTTTGAAAACCGCAGCGTTCGGCGATAGCGGAGACGGCGAGATCGGTGGTGCTGAGCAGACGTTTCGCCCGTTCCACGCGTTCATGCTGGATCATGGAATGCGGGGAGCGGCCGAGGCTGGTTTGAAACTTCCGCTCCAGCACACGACGCGAGACACCGGCTTGCGCAGCCCATTCGTCCACAGAAACGATCGCGGAAATTTGTTCGATGAGAATTTGCATCGCGCGCCTAACCAACAAATCGCTAACCGCTTCGTAGGAGCTCGATCCACGGGCGACGATTTCCAATGGCTGCACGAGAACCGGCGAGTGGGGAGATTTTCCAGCCCAGATGCCTTCGATCATTTGAACTGCTTCCGCCGCCAATCGACGCCACGGTAAACGGATGCTCGAGAGCGCCGGGCGCGCCATTTCACAAACGGTTTCATCGTCGTTGGCGGAAATCACGCCGACTGCGAAAGGCACTTCCAGGCCCGCCTGTGCAGCGGCTTCCAACACGTGGCGGCCGGTCGGATCGTGGGCGGTGAAGATCCCTAACGGTGTCGCCTGTGCCGCCAGCCAACCGACCATGTCTTCGTCCGGATCACGCCAGTATTCATCGTATTGCCGCCAGTCGCGGAACTCCTCCCAATAGACGGGCACCTCGCCGACTACCGAACGAAATCCTTCCAACCGCTGCATCGCATAGTGCGCGTCGGAGCGCCCGACAAAGGCGAAGTTCCGGTAGCCGCGGGCGACCAAATGCTCCGCCGCGAGTCGGCCGATCGCGGCGTCGTCGATATCGACGTTGAAAGCTCCATCAATCGATTCATCCGAGGGAACAAGAATCACCGGACAACCGAGGGCGACCAACGCTTCAGTTAGGCCGGATTGCCACTCGGTGATGATGGCGCTCGGTTTCCATTCCCGCAAACTGGCGAGCAACAGATCGGGCTGCCGATAGAGATCAATGACCCAGAAATCGTAGCCCATCCCGGCAAATGGCGCGAGCCCAGGAACGAGGCGGCGGATGTTCACGGAGGACTGCACCACCGCGATGCGGCGCGATGGATCGGATTTCAGATGGCGCATTTCATCAAGAAGCTACCGGAAATTGCGGTAGCGACGCCAGCGGATTTTGCGCTAGCTTGCAGGAAATCGCGCCTGTTGCGCCATTTCGAGCCAATAACCCAAATCAACCGACAAGATGAGTGTATTTCCCTGTGAGGCAGTCAAATACGAAGGCCCCGGTTCAAAGAACCCGCTTTCATTCAAACACTACAACGCGACCGAAATTGTCGCAGGCAAGACCATGGCCGACTGGTTCCGTTTCGGCTGCGCCTATTGGCACACGATGCGCGGCACCGGCTCCGATCCATTCGGCATGGGCACCGCCGCCCATCCATGGGACGACGGATCCAATTCCGTCGCCAACGCCCAGAACCGCGCCCGCGTGTTCTTCGACTTCATGGAAAAAGTCGGTCTCGACTATTACTGCTTCCACGACCGCGACGTCGCGCCGGAATGCGCCACGCTGGCCGAGTCTAACAAAGCGCTCGACGCCGTCGCCGACGTGCTTGAAGAAGAACAGAAACGCACCGGCAAGAAACTGCTCTGGGGCACCGCCTGTCTCTTCGTCCATCCACGCTATCAGCAAGGAGCCGCCACCAGCCCGAACGCCCAAGTCTATGCTTATGGTGCGGCGCAGGTGAAAAAAGCGATGGAAGTCACCCACCGTCTCGGCGGAGAAGGTTATACATTCTGGGGTGGCCGCGAAGGCTACACCACGCTGCTCAACACCAACATGAAGCGTGAGCTCGACCACCTCGCCCGCTTCCTCCACATGGCGGTGGATTATAAAATGGAAATCGGCTTCAAGGGCCAGTTCTACATCGAACCCAAGCCACAGGAACCGACCACCCACCAATATGATTCGGATTCCGCCGCGTGTCTCAATTTCCTCCGCGAATACGATCTGCTAGAGCACTTCAAGCTCAACATCGAGACCAACCACGCGACCCTCGCCGGTCACACCATGGAGCACGAACTCACCGTCGCCTATGAAGCCGGCGCGCTCGGCAGCATCGATGCGAACATGGGCACGCCAAACGTCGGCTGGGACACCGACCAGTTCCCGACCGATCTCTATCTGACCACCCACACGATGCTCGTCCTCATGAAAATGGGCGGCTTCACCACCGGCGGACTCAACTTCGACGCCAAGCGCCGCCGTGAATCATGGGAACCCGTCGATCTCGTTCACGCCCACGTTGTCGGCATGGACGCCTTCGCCCGCGGCTTGAAGACAGCCGCCGCCATCCGCGCGGACGGACGCATCGAGCAATTCATCTCGGAGCGTTACAAGACTTGGGACAGCGGCGTCGGTTCGGAAATCGAAGCCGGCAAGACCACTCTCGGTGACCTTGAGAAATATGCCCTCGCCAACGGCGAACCGATGGTCGCCAGCGGCCGTCAGGAAATGATCGAAGGCCTGTTGAACGAGTTCATCTAACTCTCCCCTCCCGACCTTGCGCGGGGGTAGCCGATGGCCGCCTCCGCGTTTTTTGTGGTGAGGAATGTAAGGGAGCCGGATACCCAATGATTTACCTGAGGCTGTCACATTCTGCCTCGTGAAGGCACCGACTTCGCTTCCTTGAATCGAATAGCCAGCCCCAACGGGGTTCAATGAGACAGCCCAGGGCGGAGCCCTGGGTTTGTCGTTATCCCGACCTCCCAAGTCCTGGAAGGACGACATCCGGGCATTTGGGATTCAATCCCAAACATATCGCTCATCGAACGGAATCTCATATCGATTCAACAACCGTCTGTATTCTTCCTGAAAGGTCACTTTGCGATGATGCTCCGCTTGATCTGAAATGTATTCCTCCACCGCTGGCCGATGCGACGGACTGATGGAAAACATCCCATAGCCACCTTGCCAATGAAACCTGGAATAGCTCTCTCCTTTCGTTTTCAACCATTTCGACGAACCCGTTTTGATATCCTGTACCAGATCCGATGGTGACGATGTGCGCGGATGGGCGATCAAAAGATGAATGTGATCCTCCACTGAACCCGATCTGATCAAGGTGCCCTTGTGGTTCTCCACAATGCCGCCGATATAGGCGTGAAGTTCATCACGGATGTCGTCGCCCAAGCACAACTCTCGATTCTTCGTTGAGAAAACGAGGTGGACGAGTATTTGTGCTAGCGACTGCGACATGTGGATTTCGCCCTTTCAGGGCTTGGAAATTTATTTTGACAAATACCCAAGGCGTTGCCTTGGGCTATCACATTTGGCCCCGTTGGGGCTGACGATCACAGGATCGATCCCGGACCGTAGGCTGCCGCCTGCGGACTGGCGGCTTCGAGTTTTCCAACAGCAGCAGCGAAGGCGCCGATCTGGGCTTTCGCGGCACCGGATTCGCTGTCGCCTTTAGCCAGGATGGCGTCGAGCGCATCGCGGGAAAGACCGAGCCGTGAATCATCCGCGAGACGCTCGACGAGGTCGTTGCGATCGATCACTCCGAGGCGCAGATCGTTCACGGTGGCGACGGCGTGCTCCTTGATTGCCTTGTGCGCGGTTTCGCGGCCGACTCCGGATTTCACGGCCTCCATCATGATCGTGGTGGTCATGAGGAACGGGAGATAGTGGGCGGTTTCGGCATCGATCACGGCTTCGTAGGCGTCCATCTGGTCGAGGACGGTTAGGAAGGTTTCGAACATGCCGTCGATGGTGTAGAAGGAATCTGGCAGCATGATGCGGCGGACGACCGAGCAGGAAACGTCGCCTTCGTTCCATTGGTCGCCGGCGAGTCCGGCAGCCATCGCGAGGTAGCCTTTGAGGATGACGTGGAAACCGTTCACGCGTTCGCAGGAACGCGAGTTCATCTTGTGCGGCATGGCGCTGGAGCCGGTCTGGCCGGGGGCGAAACCCTCGCTGGCGGTTTCGTTTCCAGCCATCAGACGGAGGGTTTTGCAGAACGAGGACGGACCGGAGCACAGGTCGGTTAGGGCGGCAACCACGCGGAAGTCGAGCGAGCGCGGATAGACCTGGCCGACGTTGGTCCACACGGCGGGCATGCCGAGGTGGGCGACCACGCGTTTTTCCAAATCGGCGACTTTTCCGGCATCGCCTTCGAACAAGGAAAGCTGGTCCATTTGCGTTCCAACCGCGCCTTTAAGTCCGCGGACGGAATAATTGGCGATGACGGCATCGAGCGCTTGCAGGCTGCTCAGAAGTTCCTCGCCGAACATCGCGATGCGTTTGCCGAGCGTCGTCGGCTGGGCGGCGACATTGTGAGTGCGGGCGGTGAGAATCAGATCGCTCCATTGCTCGGAGCGCTCGCGGAAACGGCGCAACGTCGCGACGGTCTTGTCGCGGATGATGAGAAGCGAACGGTAAACCTGAAGCTGTTCAACGTTTTCCGTCAGGTCACGCGAGGTCATCCCCTTGTGGACCTGCTCGTGGCCGGCGAGATCGTTGAATTCCTCGATGCGCGCCTTCACGTCGTGCCGCGTGATTTTTTCCCGCGCCATGATCGATGCGGGATCGACGCTGTCCTTGGCTTTTTCATAAGCGGCGATGGCTTCGGCCGGGACATCGAGGCCGAGATCGCGCTGGGCCTTCATCACGGCGATCCAGAATTCGCGCTCTAACACGATCCGCCCTTCGGCGGACCAGATGGCTTGGAGGGCGGGCGAGGCGTAGCGTTCGGCGAGGACATTTGGAATCACGCGCGGACCATGGAGACCTGCAAATGAAGTTTCAAGAGGCAGTTTGCCTAAAAATCGAGGGTCTCAACCGCGCGGAATGGCAGGAGAAGTGGTGCACGGGATCCGACCCAAATCATTGAAAATGAAGTGGTCGGGGCGGCCAGATTCGAACTGACGACATCCGCGTCCCAAACGCGGCGCTCTACCAGGCTGAGCTACGCCCCGGTGCACGGGCGGACCCTTGTGGATTCCCGCGGGTGAATCAAGAAATTCCTTCATTAAATTTCAGCAGCCTGAAATCCAGCGGGTTCGGCGCAAATTAACCCTTGAAGCAGGCCGGTTGCGGTCGAAGGTCACGGCCAAACCCTCATGAACGAAGTTTCGAGAAAAAAACAACCCGATTTCGAGGGACTGCCTAACATCACCTTCCGCCAGTTGGAGGTCTTCCGAGTTGTCTGCAAGGAGAAGTCCTATGCGAACGCCGCGCTGGAACTGAGAAGCACGCGGGCCAACGTCAAACGGGTGTGCGATGATTTCGAAAAAGCGGTGGGTAGGCCGTTGTTTCAGGAGGGTCCGAACCGCAGTCTGGAGCCCGCGTCATTCGCCCAAGGCCTGCTCGGACAGATCAGCCCGCTTTCCCGAAGTCTGAGGCGGTTGGGGGAATCCGTCAGGCACCTGCACGAGGAAGGCCGGATCCTGCGCTTCGCCGCTGCGGGAGAGTTTTTCAAAGGCGGACTGTTCACGGATTTTCTCGGACGCCTGCAGATTTCCGACGCCTTCCGTCCGTGCTTCCTGCGAATCGAGACCAAGCGCTTCCGCACCGCCCTGTTGAATGCCGAGTGCGACGTTTATTTCGGCGTCGGAATTAGCGCTTCGGATCGGCTGGACCTGGTGAATCTCGGGCCGATCCCGTGGCAAATCCGGATTGGCAAAAAATTCCACGGCAAGCCACCCGCCAAACCCGCGGATCTTGCGGCAGGCAAGTGGCGGCTATCCGATGCCGGGGAAAACGAAGCCTCCGCACGGCTGTTGGACGCCTTCCATGCCGCAGGAGCCAAGGGCGGAGGGATCCTAACCGATTCCTCCGGCGACTCTCCGGCGGACGACGAAGTTGTTTTCATCCATGACACGACGGGAAAACATGCCGGTGACGGCAATTGGCCCTGTTATCAATTCTCCGCCGTCTTGCGAAAGCACCACCCCTACTCCGAGCTGCTCCCCCGTCTGACGGGAGCCGCCATTTCCTGACACCATGGACATCGATCTCAGCGCGCTGTTGGTTTTCAGGCATCTGGCGCAAACCGGCAGTTTCACAGAAACCGGAAAACGTTGGAAAATCTCGCAGCCCGCCGTAAGCCTGATGATCGGCAGGCTGGAGAGTGCGGTCGGGCTGATCCTGCTCGAACGATCCAGTTCCGGCACCCGCCTCACCACCGAGGGAATGCAGTTTCTGGAGAAGGCCAATGAAGTTTGCGATTCTTATCTAACATTCATCGACGGCATGCGGAGCATCGGGCGACGTCTCGATCATGAGGTTCTCGTCGGCATCGACCGCTCCTGGTTCGGATCGATTCTCATGGAGTCACTCGGGCAGGCCGTCTATCCGGACGGCATCACCCCGCGGGTTTGCGAAATTGTCGGGAACTGGACCGAAGCGCTCGAATCCACCCAGTATGACGTCGTCCTCGCGGGGCGCTTTCTCCGAGCCGGTCTATCAGCAGGGATCCAGGAGGCGGCCATCCGCAAGGAGCGCGGCATCACGGTCGCGTGGAATCCGGATTTCTATCCGTTTGATCCGGTCAATTTCAGTTTCCCCGAAATCCTGCGAACCAGCGTGTTGATGCCCGACAGCGGCGTCGTCACCGGGTTCGCCTCGTCGCTCGAGCTTTGGTGCGAACACGCCTACGGCATGCAACCGCCGAACTCGGTACCCTTCACTTCGGAAATCGACGCCGCACAAGCCGCGGCCGCGGGGCTGGGCGTGCTGATCTCCCCCGGCGACGCCATGCCCCGGCTCGGCGGGGCGGGAGAGGGATTAATCCATGTTAGAACCTTCGAGTTTCTCCTGCCCGAGGCATTCACTTTTGGCGTTTATTGTCGGAGCGATGAAAATTCCAAGGATGTCCTGGGGGTGGCTTCCACCATCGGGAAGCTGTGCGGGAAGCTGTTCCCCAAGACCTAGCAGAATCTGCGGCGGGGATTGTTCACGGTGAAAACGCGTTTCGCAGGGCATTGTGCAATTCCCGCATTGCTCGTTGAAATGGCCGGTGCCAACCCGGTAACGGATGTCGGATAACCCTATGCGGTTTTGGTGTGCGGGGAATTTTGCGCGATCCTATCAGCGGATTGAGAGGTGGATGTTTCAAAAAACAAACCTCCAACGAACAAACCATGAAAACACCAAGCCTCATCGAAGAACTCAGCCAGACCTCACTCAACACCGGCGGACGCCGCAATTTCCTGTGCAGGCTGGGCCTCGCAACGGCAGGAACCGCGGGATTGATCGGTGCCGCCACGACCACCCGCGCCGCAGCCAGCGAAGTGCGGGCCGCACCGACCGACACGGATGTCGCCGTCCTTAATTTCGCCCTCAACCTCGAATACCTCGAAGCGGAATATTATCTCAACGCAACCACTGGAGAAGGCCTTGAAGGATCCATGATTGACGTGGATGGCACCGGTGGCGCGAAGGGAGCCAAGGTGATCATCAAAGACAAACCCAAAGTAAAATTCACCACAGCCGCCTTCGAAGATTATGCGAACGAAATCGCCATCGACGAAGCGAACCACGTGAAATTCATCCGCGGCGCGCTCGAGGCAAACGGAGCCAATGTGGTGGCCCGCCCGCAGATCAACCTCAAGAAGAGCTTCGAAACACTGGGCAGTTTGATCGGAGTTGATAATTTCGACCCGTTTGCCAATGAGATCAATTTCCTGATCGGCGCGTTCATTTTCGAGGATGTCGGCGTGACTGCCTACAAGGGAGCCAGCCCGCTGCTCACGGACAAAGGCATCCTTGAGGCCGCGGCAGGGATTCTCGGAGTGGAAGCCTATCACGCCGGAATCGTCCGCACGTTGCTTTACGCCCAAGGCCCGAAAATTCGCAATCTGGTGAACAAAATCTCGGCAGTCCGCGCGTCACTCGACGATCGCCCCGCCAATGCAGGCAGGCTGGACCAAGGCATCGTTCGCAAGGGAACGGCCAACCTTGTACCTACCATGGATTCCAACTCGATCGTTTTCAGCCGCTCGACTCGCCAGGTTCTGAACATCGTTTACGGAGGCATCGACGCCACCAGCGGACTCTTTTTCCCCCAAGGATTGAACGGTGCCATCGCCTGATCCCCCTCCCGGAAAGTAAACCCAGAAAGAAAACCGGTTCGTGCCTCGGCGCGGACCGGTTTTCCCATTGCTGGGCCGTCACGTCTTGATGCTTGATTCTCAGGTCTTTTGGCGTGAACCTTTGAACTTGTTCCCCCCCATGAAACGTGCATTTTTTGCGGTTGCGTGTCTGTTTGCCATCGTCATCGGTTGGCTGGTATTCTCGCGATCCGGAAAAATCACCCGCGACATGGGGCGAGCCAAGTTGCCCGCCACTGCCATTGCTGAGACCGGAACCGGCCCTTCATCACCCACCGCCACTCCTTCTCCGTCCGAAATTGCATCACAGCCTTCGACTGGCGCGGACGATCCAAATAACCTCGGCCAAAAGGTAGTCAACTCCGTTCCGGCCGTCATCGCACCGCTGCGCCGCACGATTCCAGTCACCGCCGAATTTGTCGCCACGCTCGTCACCGGTCCCGATGCCGTTTCATTCGCCCTGCCCGACGGACGCACCGCCAGCGGGTCCATCGACCAGCGGCACATGGCCACCGACGGATCTCCCGCCGGTGTCAGCGGTCGCCTCACCGCTCCGGGAAAGGGAAATTTCCTGTTCCGCGTCCAGCCGGATGGATCGCCCACCGGCCCGGTCGTCGGAGCAGTCGCCATCGACAACGAGGAAACTGCCTTCCGCGTCCTCGCCGGGCCAACCGACACCTCGCTACTCTCCGAGCTTCCGGTCGATCAGGTCATTTGCCGGAGTTATCTCCTGCCTCCCGAAGAAGCGGACCAACCGGAGGAAATTCCGGCAGACCATCCGACCTCCATCCCGATACCGACCTATCAGAACGGCGTCATCCCGCTCCAAAGCCTGCCCGGAGCCCTCGGCGTGATCTATCTGGATTTCGACGGACAAACAGGACCTCAGGAGAACTGGGGCAACTTCGACGCGGCCTCACCCAACGTTTCCAACACCACCATCAAGGACGTCTGGACCCGGGTCTGCGAAGACTATGCTCCTTTCAATCTCAACATCACCACCGACCTCCAGGTTTACCTAACAGCATCCGAGACTTCGCGACAACGCTGCATCGTCACACCCACGACGACCGCCGCCCCCGGTGCCGGCGGTGTCGCTTGGGTCGGCTCGTTCGCCTGGAGTGGTGATACACCCTGCTGGTCGTTCTATGCCTCGGGAAAAAATTCCGCCGAGATCATTGCGCATGAAATCGGCCACACGCTTGGACTGTCCCACGATGGCAGGAATTCGCCGTTTGAAGGCTACTATCTCGGCCACGGCACCGATCCTGTCGGCTGGGCGCCGATCATGGGCGCGGGCTATTACAAGAATCTCTCGCAGTGGTCGAAAGGCGAATATCTGTCCGCTAACAACCCTCAGGACGACGTCGCGATCATCGCCGCCAACAACAACGTAGGTTATCGTACCGACGACGCCGGTGCAACCCACGCCACGGCCGCGTTGTTGGAAATTTTCACCGGCGGGGTGGTCAATTCCCAAGGCACGATCGAAAAACAAACCGATGTCGATGCGTTCAAATTTACCACCACCGGAGGAAGCGTCAATCTGGCGGTTTCACCGGTCGCGGCCGGTCCCGATCTCGACATCCTTGCCTCGATTTACGACGAGTCGGGAAATCTGGCCATATCTAACAATCCAGATGCCGCAATCAGCGCGACCCTGGTGGCCACCCTTGCTGCCGGCGAATACACCGTCCGCGTCAATGGGGTCGGAAGGGCCTTCCCCCTGGTCGATGGCTACACCGATTATGGCTCGCTGGGTCAATACACCATCACCGGAACGATCACCGGTGCCATCGTGCCGGACCGTTTCATGCTCGCGGAAAATCCTTCCGTTGGAGCGGCCGTGGGTGTGCCCACGCTCCAAAACAATCACACGGGTGCCCCGCTGACCTACTCCATCACAGCAGGGAATACCGGCTCGGCGTTCACCATCGATCCCAATACCGGGGCGATCACGGTCGCCACTCCTTCCGTGCTCAACTATGAGACGCTTTCCAGCTCGTGGACCAATCCTCCCGCGCTGAATCTAACTATCGATGTCGTGGATACCCTGAACTCCGCCCTCAACGAATCGCTCCGGGTCGTCGTCGCCATTTCCAATGTCAACGAAGTCCCCGCGATCTCGGAAGCGTCGGCCATCACCGCCATTTCACATACGGTCAACACCACGCCGCTGGCCACGATTACGGCGTCGGATCCGGATGCCTTCGATTTTCCCGTCTTTTCGATTTCATCAGGCAATCTGGCCGGAAAATTCGCCATCAGCCAAACCGGCGTCATCAGCGTGGCTGGCGACCTCGATTCCACCGTTCAATCCTCCTACTCCCTGACGATCCGCGCGACCGATCATGGAACGCCCGCGCTGACGGCGGATCTTCCGGTCACCGTCACCATCATCCCGTTGGCGGCCACCTACACTCCCGGGTTCGTCTATCACACGATTTATGAAGGAATCGGCGGATCGACTCTCAGCAGCCTGACCGACAATTCAGCCTATCCCACTGCTCCTACAAGAGAGGTCAAACTCACCAGCTTCACGGCGACCACCGAGGGCGACAACTACGGCAGCTCGATCCGGGCGTGGTTGATCGCTCCCTACACCGGACGCTATGAGTTCTGGATCGCGGGCGACGATTCCGCGGATCTGAATTTCAGCTCCGCGGGAAATCCGGCCGCCACAACCAAAATCTGTTACCTGACGTCATCCAGCAACTATCAGGAGTGGACGGCATTTTCGAGCCAGCACTCCACCATCATCAACCTCACCGCCGGGCAAATCTGTTATATCGAGGCCATTCACAAAGAGAACTCAAACGACGACCACCTGTCCGTAGCCTGGCAGATCGAGGACACACCCGGCACCACCACCATTGTCCCTCAGGAAGTGATCCCCGGACGCTATCTTTCGCCGCATCAACTCAACTACTCGCCGAAGGTCCTCGCAAGCACCGCCAGTCTCTATCAAAATTCCTACACCGGCCACTCGGTGGCGACACCCATCGTCACGGATCTGAATCCCACCGACGGTCACACCTGGGCCATCACCGGTGGAAACTCCGCCGGAATTTTTTCCATCAATCCGGCTACCGGCCAGATCGGCATCGCGAATGCCGCCGCTCTCGCCGCCTATGGTTCCTCATCGGTCATTCTTACCCTGACATCCACCGACAACGGATCAGCGCCTCTCGCCGGCTCCGGATCGATGACCATCAATCTCGTTGCCTCGTCGGTCGCCCCGACCGCAGGCTTGATCCAGGAATTCTGGGATGGAGTGATCGGAACCGACCTCTCCAATCTTTATGCGGTGACCCGCTATCCCAACCGTCCGGACCGATTGGTCGATCTAACTACCTTCGATTCGGGGTCGGGAATTGGTGACAACTATGGTGCCCGCATCCGCGCCTACGTCATCCCGCCGAGCACGGGATCCTACACGTTTTGCATCTCATCCGACAACAATGGCTCCCTGCTTTTGAGCACGGACTCGAATCCCGCGAATGCCACCCAGATCGCATCGGTCGCCACTTTTTCCGGTTATCAGACTTGGGGCACCTACCCTTCGCAGACATCCGCCCCCGTAACTCTCACCGCAGGCCAGCGCTATTTCATTGAGGGCCGGGTGAAGGAAAGCACCTCGAGCGACCACCTTTCCGTAGCATGGACCGGCCCCTCAATTCCGAGTATCACACTGATTGACGATGCCGATACCGAGCCCTATGACTCGAATGTAGCACCTGCATTCGGGTCTTCGTCTTATTCTTTCTCGCTGCCCGGCGGCTATTCGAACAACTCGGTGGCGGGCACTGTGGTGGCCACCGATTCACCGTTTGAAGAAATCCGCTACGCCATTGTTTCCGGAGATCCGCAGAACGGCTTTTCCATCAATCCGGTCTCCGGCCAGATCACCGCGGGGGACACTTCTAACATTTCCATAGGATCCACTTACAATCTCCAGATCGGTGCGCAGGACTCCGGTCACGGCCGCCATTTCGCGCCGCGCGAAACCCTCGTCCCGGTGGCGGTCACGGTGCCGGGAACGAACATCCCTCCCGTTTTCACTTCGGATCCGATCACACTCGGTCCGTTCCCCGCGGGCCAGCCGCTATCCGCATCCATCGCCTCATTCGCCATCGATCCGGGCGACGTGATTTCGTTCGACCGGGTTTCCGGACCATCATGGCTCACGGTCTCGACCGGCGGTCTGTTGTCAGGCACTCCTGATTTCACCCAGTTGGGCCCCCATGCGGTGGTGGTCTCGGCAAATGACGGACACGGCCATGTCGTTCAGGGAAACGTAACGTTCACCATTTCAGCCCCTCCTAACGGACCCCTCGCCACCCTGACAGCCGCCAACGCGATCCCCTCGCTTGTCACCGGCTCGGTATTATCGGGCACCGCCACCAATGCCTCGACGAGCGACAATACCTATCAGGTGTTGCGCGAGGCGAGTTCATCCGGGACCTCCGCCCTCGATTACCGCTGGACCTTCGCAACTCCCGCCAACACACCGGTGAACTTGCGTGTCGAAGCCCATCACACATCGAACACCGAGGATGACGACTTCCAGTTTTTGGTATCCACCGACGGTGGCGGCAACTTTACCGACGCGCTTCTCGTCACGAAAACCTCCGACGACAACAACGCCCAATCTTTCTCTTTCACCACCGGTGCCGGTGACACCACCGTTATCGAGGTCATCGATGCCAACCGGACCAACGGCAAGACAGCACTCGACAGTATTTCCCTCGATCTCCTGGCCCTGGACTCACCGGGAAATGCGGTTCCATCCGCCAACGACACCACTTTCCAGGTCGCCTCCCACACTCCCGTCGGAGTTTCTATCGGAAATGTGGTCGCCACGGATCCGGATGCCGACCAGACCTTGTCGTTCAGCCTGCCTCGCGGCAATGAAGCCGGCTACTTTGCGATTTCCCCCACCGGCGCCCTCAGTGTGGCAGCGGATATTCCCGAAGGCACGGGACCGATTCCGCTCATCGTCGTAGCCACTGACGACGGTGTTCCATCTCTCGCCAATTACGCCACCGTCACCATCAATGTGGTTCCGCCACTTCCTGCGACCGTCACCTTGGAAAATCTAGCAGGCACCTATGACGGGAACCCTCACGCCGTAACCGTGACGGTCGATCCGGTCGGCCTGCCCTACGTCCTCACTTACAACGGTTCTCCCACTCCTCCGATCCATCCCGGGAATTATGCCATCAGCGCCAGCGTCGTGAGTTCGATCTATGCGGGCACCGCCACCGCCACCCAAATCATTGCCAAAGCTCCCGCCAGTATTCTCCTCGAGAACCTCTCCCACACTTACGACGGCACGCCGAAATCGGCGACCGCCTCCAGCGCTCCGCTGAACCTGAACGTCGATATCACCTACAACGGATCGGCGACGCCCCCATCTAGCGGAGGAAGCTATTCGGTCGTCGCGTCGATCAATGATCCGGATTTCGCCGGCTCGGCAACCGACACTTTGGAAATCGCCAAGGCACCTGCCACGGTTACCCTCGAAGGGCTTTCCCACGAATACGACGGCTCGCCGAAACCCGCCACCGCCACGACAAATCCACCGGGGCTCGATGTCACGTTCACCTACAACGGCCTCGCCGATCCTCCCGCGGACGCAGGCGTCTATGAGGTGGTCGCCGCCATCGATTCCACAAATTACTCGGGGAGCGCGACCGCCTCGCTCGTCATAAATTCCACCGCGGCCACTATCAATCTGGCGGACTTTTCACAAACCTACGACGGCACGCCCAAACCCGTTTCGTTCACCACCACACCTCCCGGCGTGTCAGTGGAAATCCTCTACGACGGATCTCTTACACCACCCACCGCCGCGGGAACCTATCCGATCGTCGCAACCACGGCCGATCCGAATTTCACCGGTGGAGCTACGGGCAGTTTGGTGATCGCCAAAGCCATCGCCATGGTAACCCTCGACAGCCTGTCGCAGGCGTTCGATGGGTCTCCAAAATCGGTGACATTCGATACTTCTCCAGCCAACCTAACGGTAGCCATCACCTACGACGGATCACCCGACGCACCGTCGGCGGTGGGATCTTACGAAGTGAGCGCCACCGTGGAGGATGACAACTATTTCGGCACCGCTTCCGGAACGCTCGAAATCCGCAACAATCTCATCATCGCCGAAGGGCAGACCGTGGATCCGCCGGATGTCAGCGCCACCTATCATGCACTGGTCAACGACGGGACGTTGGTCCTCCGCTCCGGCACCCTCCATATCGCTGCGAATGCCATCAACAACGGTGTCCTCCGCCTCACCGGCGACGCGGTTCTCGACATTTCCGGCACCTTCACCAACACCGGTTTCATCGACATCATCAACTGGACCGGCACTCTGCCACCGGACCTGGTCAATACCGGGACCATCATCGACCGCACCGCCGTCAGTCCCCTTTCGGTACAAAACTTTACGGCGTATTTCACGTTCTCCATCCCGGGTTTCAACGGCCACCTCTACCAACTCGAGTCGTCGCCCGCTCTCACCGGCCCATGGAGTCCGATCAGAAATTCCGTTCCCGGCAGCGGCAGTCTTGCCGCCCCCCCGGCGCTGGGTTTCAGTCAGCCGATCGATGGGCAGGCGAATTTCTACCGCGTTCAGGTCACTCCCGCCCCTTGACTTCCCCGCCCGGAACGACACACTTCCCGCCAGACAGGGGTGCTCGCCGATCGCAGAGCCGAGATTTTCCAACGCGTGGAAAAGACCCTCCGAACCTGATGCGGGTCATGCCGCCGTAGGAAGTCGAAACCTCCCGAAGTTTCCCTTTCCCGGCCGTGCCTCATCCGCACGGCCTTTTTTATGACATCCAACAATGAAGCACTAAATCTTAAGCATTAAATTCTAAACTAAGAACTCTGCTTTTTGCGGCTGAAAAATCATCTTCTTCATTCGCTAGATTCGCCAGATTCGCGGTGCCTCACTTCTTCCTCTTCTCTGCTCTCAACTCTCAACCTCCAACACTCAACTTCTTCAAATGATCTCCACCGACGAAACCACCGGCGCGCCAATTCCCGAAACCCACGACGCCTCCCTCGCGCCGCTCCCCGCCTCCACCCGCGTTTACGTCGAGGGCCAGATCCACCCGTCCATCCGCGTGCCGATGCGCGAGATCACCCTCTCCGACACCAAAGCATACAACGGCCGCATCGAAAAAAACGCTCCGGTCCGCGTCTATGACTGCTCCGGCCCGTGGGGCGATCCGGATTTCACCGGCACCTCCGACCAAGGCCTCCCCGCCCTCCGCCGCGATTGGATTCTTGCCCGTGGCGATGTCGAGGCCTACGACGGCCGCCCGGTCCAACCGCAGGACAACGGCTACCTCACCGAAAAACACGCTGAATACGCCTCACAGTCCGAACGCGCTAACAAGTTCATCGAATTCCCCGGCCTCACTGCCGAGCGCCGCCAGCCGTTGCGCGCCACCGGGAAGCCCGTCACCCAGAAATACTACGCGGACCAGGGCATCATCACCGCCGAGATGGAATTCATCGCCATCCGCGAAAACATGCGCCGCACGCAGATCGCCGATCAGAAGGAAGACATCGTCCGCAACAATCTGGACAAGCAGCACGCCGGTTCCACCCAGCTCCCTAGCAGCCCCTACACGCCTAACATCTTCCAGCGTTTCCCGCAGCGCATCCCCGCCGAGATCACACCGGAGTTCGTCCGCAGTGAAGTCGCCGCCGGCCGCGCCATCATCCCGCTCAACGTGAACCACCCGGAATGCGAGCCGATGATCATCGGCCGCAACTTCCTCGTGAAGATCAACGCCAACATCGGCAACTCCGCCGTCGCCTCCTCCATCGAGGAAGAGGTCGAAAAAATGCGCTGGTCCACAAAGTGGGGCGCGGACACCGTGATGGACCTTTCCACCGGAAAAAACATCCACGCCACCCGCGAGTGGATCTTGAGAAACTCCCCTGTCCCCATCGGCACCGTGCCGATCTATCAGGCGCTCGAAAAGGTCAACGGCAAGGCCGAGGACCTCACTTGGGAACTCTATCGGGACACCCTCATCGAGCAGGCCGAGCAAGGCGTCGATTACTTCACCATCCACGCCGGCGTCCTGCTGCGTTTCGTCCCGATGACCGCCAGCCGCATGACCGGCATCGTCAGTCGCGGCGGCTCGATCATGGCCAAGTGGTGTCTCTCCCATCACAAGGAAAACTTCCTCTACACCCACTGGGATGAAATCTGCGACATCTGCGCCGCCTACGATGTCAGCTTCTCCATCGGCGACGGCCTCCGCCCCGGCTCCATCGCCGATGCCAATGACAAGGCCCAGTTCGGCGAGTTAGAAGT
>NZ_JBDSCX010000018.1:0-193352 GCF_039920825.1 Luteolibacter sp.
AAACCGTGTCCGGGCCATCTGGAACGATGAACTGAATGCCCCCTCGATGCTGAGCCTCCGGTAACGGCACCGGGACGAATTGCTCGCCTGATTTCTGGAAAACCAAACCGTCTTCCGTTCCCGCCCAGATCCGACCGGCGGGATCTTCGGCCAGGGAAAGCACATGTGTCAACCCGCCTGTCTCAGGCATACGGAGGTCCTGCCCGGCCTGGTGACGGACGAGCGGACCGTTGATAGTCGCAGCCCATAGATTTTCATTCCGGTCCACCAGCAACGCAGTGACGCGATCACGCAAGGATTCACGGCGGAACGTCCCTTCACTCAAGTGCAAGAGGCCGAGCCCGGTGCCTACCCACACTCCGCCGGTCGGATCGGAATGGACTGTCATGATGCCCCTCGGCCAGTCAGGCCAGCCGCTCGGAACGGTAAACGTGCGATTGGTCCCGTCGGTCGCACGCACGAGCATGGAGCTGCGCCCGGCCAGCCAGAGCCTCCCCTCATTGTCCACGCATACGGAAGAGGTGTCGTCATCGCGTAACCCATCCTTGGTTTGCCGCAGGTGGAACCGACGCGCATGCAGACGGCTCACCCCTGCGGACTGTGTCCCCACCCAGATGTCGCCCTCCCGATCCTCAAAGAGGGACGACACCGCGCCCCCCTCCACCGGCACCTTTGCCAAAACCCCGTTCCGGAAGCGGATCAATCCGGCATCATTCGTCCCCAACCAAAGAGTCCCCGACGAATCCTCCATCATCACATGCACGGAAAGTGCACCCAAATCCGCCACGGTTTCCTGTGAGCCATCAGGATGGTAACGCACGAGCCGAGTGCCACGTGTCGCCCACATTCCTCCTCCCCCGGTTCGTGCCAGATGCACGGACCCGCCGCCCGCTGGATCGATCGATTGAAAACGCTTCCCGTCAAAACGCCCGCAGCCGGCCGTGTTGGCATGCCAGATCGTTCCGTGGGCCGTAGAACATACTTCATTCTGATGGGAATTCCCGTGGATCCCATCCTGCGCGGTGTAGGTGGTGAGCCGACCAGCCAGCCAGCGGACTACCTTGGTCGGCGTCTCATATCCAAACCAGACCGCTCCTGAGGCGTCCTGGGCAATCGAGATTGCGGGTCCCGCCCGCTCCGTGGCCGGCGTGATCATTTGGAATCGACCGTTCACCCTCCGCGCCACCGCTCCACCCTCCATACCCACCCACAGTTTACCATCACGGGCGGTGAACACCGCCTTCACGCGGTCCGATTCCAGTCCCGGAGTGACCTCACTGTGAAATGTCGTGAACCTCACGCCGTCGAACCGGGCCAACCCACCCAACGTCCCCACCCAGAGATAACCATCGGGTGTCTGCGTCAGGCTCGTCACCCGGTTGCTGGGTAATCCCTCCTCCACGCCCCAGATGCGCGAAATATAATCTGCCGTAACGGGGATCGTGTTCACCTCCACCGGCAATGGATCCGCCGCCGCTGGGAATGCCTCCCCGGCAAATGAAACCATCACGAAGAGCAGCCGACAGTGCGATTTAAACACGTCCCACCCCTACTACCCGATGACTCCGTGAGCCAAGGAAATCCGTCTGCATCGTGCGAGCGATCTAAAAGCGGGTCATTTGGCCTGCGGCGCGGGCGCGCTCGGAGCGACGTTCGAGTAGGCCGAGTAGCCTCCGGTGTTGTAGGCGCGGATGCGGTAACGGAGGGCGGCGGGGCGCTCGATGCCGGTGTTTTCGAAACGGGAGGCGTTGGCAGCGAGATCGGCGATCTCGTAGAAAGGCGCGCCGTCGAGCGAGGCCTCGATCTTCACGCCGGATTGAGAAGTGCCGGAGGCATTTTTCCACTCCAAGCGCACCACGCGGCCGCCGAGCGCGGTCGCAGCGAGCGCGACAGGGGCAGCGGGCGGAGCAGACGGCTTCCGCTCGATCATGACGTGGTCGAAAACGCCTTGGGGCGAATCCGTTGCTTTTCGTCCGGGCGGAGTCGCGCCAGTGCTGGCGAGCAGGCCGCGCTCGCCTTCATCAACACCATCCGGATCCGGCGGAACTACACGCCAAACCCTCCTTCGAGGATTGCTGGCGCGGAGCACCATGGCTGCGGAGAAATTCGGATACCGCCCGGAAGAATTTTCCGTAAACGCGAAGCAGCCACTCAAGCGACTGGAGCGCATCTTTCTCACCCGCAACATCCGCGGAATCATCATCGGACCATTGCCGCCCGGAGAGTCCCGTGTGAACTGGGATTCGTTTGCGTGGGACAAATTCTCAGTGGTGCGCTGCGGATTCCGAGAGCAATCCCCCCTTTTCACTTCGTTACCAGCGCACAAGCCACCAACACGATGCTTGCCTTCGATAAGATCCGCGAACGCGGCTACCAACGCATCGGATTCGCCGGATCCTGGGACAAGGCACGGATGTTTGGCGCGGGCTTTCATTGGTCGCAGGACGACCTCTCGTTGGAGGCCCGCGTGCCGCCGTTTCTTTTCTCGAAGGAAACTTCCGAACAGAATCAACAACCCCAGTTGCCGCCCCCGGAGCTACGAAGGCACCGGGGACTTTATTCCGTTGGTGTCTCGGGTCCCGCGCCCCCTCCCCATTCACAGCCAGCACGTGCGAAGAGCGTAGGAATGCCACCGCCCGCTTCCGTCAAGGACAGGTTCCCTCCGCTGCGCTCACTGCCCGCTTCCGCACTGTGTGTGCAGCTCCACGCAGTTCCGGAATTCGGTTAGGGCGGTTTCGAGCAGCCTTCTTCGGTCGAAGCGCAAAGCCCTGGTCGTTACCAACAACCAAAAAACACCTAACATCATGCCTTCCACAAAGATGATGGACGTAAAAAAAGGCTTCACCAACATCCCGCGTTCGCAGGATGAATCCGCACGGCGGAGAACGCCGAGCGATTCATCCTGCGAAATCCTAAAATCTCGCGTGCTTCGCCTCTTCCTTGTATTTTAGCTGATCGGTGGTGCAGTCGGCGGCGGAAATATCTTCTCTTTCAAAACGGCTCGGTTTTAATCATTTCCCTGCGGATTTCTATCCTTTCGTTTACGCGTGGTTATTCGCCTTACCTTGATTTCATAGCGAGGTCTTAAGCTGTCGGTGGCGTCGAAGCCTTGATTTGAATTGGGGGGCACGCGTCAGGCCGAGTGCTTTCACGACAAGCCATGCGGCGTAATCCCCAATCGGGTTGTTACCGGTGAATTGCTTGGAAATAGCTTCGACCTAGTGGGAGTAAATAGACCTAATCAACCCTAATAAATGCCGGTGCTTTTTGATCGAGGGGATTTTGCAGTGCGATATCCCGATTTCAGGTGGAAAAAATTTCAGCGATTCGTGACGAGACGGAAGTTAGAACCTCCGAAGAGCATGTAGTTGGCCCAGTCGGGTTCCTTGGCATCAAACAATTTCTTTCTACTGGCGAGGACGGCCAGTTCGAGAGTCAGTCCCGCAGCGAGTTCGGTATAGACCGAACAGGCGAAGGATTTCGCGGCCACATCGCCGACTTCCCAGAATGTTCCGAGGTAGGCATCGATCCCGCTGTGGAGAAACAGTTCAGCAAAGGCGGTGGCCGCGGCACCTGTTTTCGTCATGTTCTTACCCCGCACCCTGCCACCTTCGCACGCATTGACAAAGGCCATGCGGGGCAATGGGTCAACGTTCGCAAGGTCCACCCCGGTGAAGATATTGTCGGCGAGGATCAGGCCGCTCTGGTCTTTGTCCGGGCCATCGAAGAACGCATGGCCGCAATAATGCAGGACGTCCGCTTCCGCGAGCGCCGCCGCGACTTTTTTCACCGTGGCGTCTTTGTTCCATAAAAGAATCAGATCCAGCTTGTCCTTATAATGGCTCAAGATTGCTTTCACGGCGTTCGCCTCGTCCTCGGCACCAGGCAGATCGTTCTTGGAATTCGACAAGACCAAAAGCACCTTCAATTTGCCTTTTTTCGCTGGCTTGGCGAATTGGCGCTCGAATGCCAGGCCGGATACGGAAAGGAGGCGGGTGATCCCACCGCGCAGGGCAGGCCTCATGGACCCCTCCTCCGATTTGGGTTCCGTCTTCGCCAGCAACATCTCGAAGGGAATCCGCGCGGATGCCGCGTCATGGACAATCACCAACCGGGAATCGGAGAATGTTGAAAAGATCGCCGCCGCATTTTCGCCAAAGACGCTTTTGGCCAGGGAGGCTCCCCGTGAATCGAGCGCGGCCAGTGTGGGCGTAGCCCGGCGGGATTGGGCGCTTCCCGCCGACAGCCGTTCGAGATCCGTCTGGGGCAGGTCGTTGCCGATACTCGATACCACCGCAGAGGAAGAAGGTGGAAGGAAGGTGGTCTTCAAGCGCTCGCCTTCCAGCTCCACGGTCAGGTACAAAGGCGCGGGAGTTCCGGGAGCGTCATCCAGGGCGATGGTGGAACGCCGTGTGGTGAGCTTGACCTTCGGATTCTTGCCAAGGACTTTCGCCAGTTGTTCATAACGGTCCGGATCGTTCTCATACCACAGCACGACAGCACCGTCGGGCAGATTGCGCATACCCTTCACCATTGCCGAAGCGACAGCCCCCGTTTCCGGCAGCACGTTGCCGCCGAAGCTGACAATGCCCAACCGTTGGAAACCATGCTGGCGGGCCTGCTCGGCGGTATCCGCTGCGGCACGGGTCACTCCCTGCAGCACGGATTTCGCATCCTCCAGTTTTCCCAATGAGGCAAGATAGAGCCAGTCCGCATCGATTCTTGACTCTCGCAGGCTGACCAGCGACCTGCTCCTGGAATGAGCCCAGGTCGCGGTTCCTCCGGTCACCTCGTCGAGCGCGGCGCCGGCGCCCCGCAAGGGCACTCCTTCCAAGGTTCCGATCGCAACCGCATCCAGTTTGTCCGCAGAGGTGATGCTGTCCTGGATCAACTCGATCTGCATTTTCCCGGCAACCTTCTTACGGGCGACAAACAAGAGGCCCTTCGAGACCAAGGCAGCGATCGTCACTGGATCCTTGGTCGAAAAGAGCTGCTTGTTCTCCGCCACGGAGAGTCCGTTCCAATTCCTGGACGTGGTATCGCTCTTGAGAAACGGGCGGGACAGCCGTGTGACCTCATTGGCGAGATCCTCCATCTTCCGCGGCAAGCCGAGCTTCCGCCGCATCGGGTGGCGATCGATGGCACCCGCGGCTTTCTTGAAGACGCGGTCTTTCATCCATGTCTTGTCCTGCAAGGCAGCTGGAGTTTTTTTCCCTAGCAGCAGATCCGCGACCAGGGCTGCCGCACCGCCGAAGCCCCCGGCGACATAGAGGGGATTTTTCTCCTGCAGGGAATGCCACGCCTCCTCCACCAGCCCGGGATAACGTCCACTATAGCCTTCCTCGTTAGCCACCGTGCGGGGCTCGGTTTTTCCGCCAAGCTGGAAACAGGCCTGGACCTGCTTCGCCATCACCCGCCGCATATCCGACAGGTAGAGCGCGGCCGGTATGGCGGGAGTGGCCGGAGGTTTTGGCAGCAGCGCCATTTTCACCATGTCCGGGGATTTCAGCAGCGAGTGGATGATGAGTGGGGTGTTCTCGGGCGCGTCTCCCGGGGGGATGGTGGCCACAAGATAGCTGTGCAGATGTTGCGCCTCCGCGCTGGCGGTCTGGTTGTAGGTCTGAATCAATTGCGCCAGCAGGGGAGTATAACCATCCGGCCGGAAGTCCCCACCGTATGCGATGGCCGCTCCGCAGGAAATGAGTGTCCGGGCGACTTGGACCGTGGCGTCCTCTGCATGAAATGAAGTATAACCCAGTGGACCATCCGAATCCGGGCTTTTTGAAAGGGACATGGCGACCTGCATGCCTTCGAGCGGCGAGGAGACATCCGCCGCTCCCTCACGGCGGTTGAGAAGTCGGCGAAAGGCGGTGGATGGAGTCGCAAGGTGCAACCGCGGACGGGCGGATTTTAGAACCCTTCGTTCGATGGCGGACAGCTCCGGGTCGGGATGCAAAACCAGCCGCGACTGTTCACCCAGAAGTGGTCCTTGGGCGAAATCCAGCAGCTCCGGCGGACGCGCCATGGTCACCACATCCTCTGGCAGGCCGGCCGCCTCTTTCACCCGGTCGGCTTCCTTCCGGAAATATTGGGCGCGCAGCCACTCGACGAGTGCCATGGAAACAACGGGCGCGGGATTCCCATCCCACACCAGGCTCGGGCCATTCCCGCCATAAGGTGAACTCCGGATTTCGCCGCGCCGCAGGACTTCCACGCTCAGTGTCGGGAGCTCGTTCATCTTCGCGTGCAGCAATTCCTTTTGGCACCAAACGCGGGAGCTGAATGCATCCCCGCGCACCGCAATGAATACCCCGTGGCTCACGGCTTCCTCCACCTGGCTCTCCAGCGATTCCCCAGGATGCAGGTCGTTCGTGTCAAAGAAGGCATTCGCGGAACCATCCGTCACCACATAATCGTGGATGCGGCGGGCGGCTTCATTGGTTGATTCCAGATCGGCTTTCGCATGGGAAATAAACAGGCGGATCCTATTCTCGTCCTTTTCCCAGATGCGCGCGGTGCCTAGAATCAGTTCGTCCAGAGTCCGCCGCCTCGGATCCCCCTTGCCATACAGCATGGTTAGCAACTGCTGGCCCGGCAATTTGCTCTCCACGGCGCGCCAGTTCGGGGAAATGGGAACAGGCAACACCAAGGTGCCCGGATTGCTCCATTCCTTCAGTTTGGCAAGGACCTCCTCCTTCATTAGGTTGAACGTGTCCTTGCCAAGCACCGGAATGAGCACGTTGGTTTCCGCCAGCTTGGGATTTACCTTCGTGTGGCTTACCGCGACTAAAACAGGGATACCCGGCCCATATGCAAGAGGGTCGCGAACAGGCCGCGTCAACCGTTCGTAGAGATCCATGCCCAGACGCCGGGCTTCTTCTTGGTCGGAGTCATCGAAGTAAATCGTCTGGAGGGTTAGGACGGGCAGATTCATGAGGAAATCGAATGGTTCACGACGCTCGCCGGGCGGGGACGATGGCGGTGGAAATGCGCACCTGGACCCGGCCTGAAGCAGGTCCGTTGTGGGATCATGCCTAACGTCGGTTTTTCTTTGCGATCTTCTTCGTGGCCTTTTTCGCGACGGGTTTGGCGGTCTTCTTTGCGGCTTTTCGGGCCGGTGCCTTTTTCGCGGCCTTGGTCGCCCTTTTCGCTGCGGCCATCTTGATCCCAGGCACCCCGTGGGGGCTTGGGACCGTAACAATCAGCGGGTTTGTGCGGGAAACCACACAATCGAAGCGCGGTTTGCCACCGGCGTGGTCAAAAACCTGGAAGCGGAATTCACCCGGACTGGCATCGATGCGGCCGAAGCCGAAAGGGACGACGCGGACGCCTTCATACATCGGAGCCGTTTCATCAAGGCGGTCTTCCTGCCAGAGAACGTCCTTGATCGTCTTGTCCGCTTCGAAGTTCTTTTGGGTGACCGGAACTCCACCGT
The DNA here is from genome assembly GCF_039920825.1 of Luteolibacter sp. GTDB lineage: Bacteria > Verrucomicrobiota > Verrucomicrobiia > Verrucomicrobiales > Akkermansiaceae > Luteolibacter. The sequence goes on from NZ_JBDSCX010000018.1 coordinate 7,436, forward strand.
GGCCGAGGCATACGCAAAAGTCCGGCGCATCCTTGAGTCGGGCGGTCTTGCGTTCCGTCTTGGGCTTGAAGACCACGCCACGGTGCTCGTGACCCCAGAACCAGGCATCGATCCCTTTGTATACCCCTGCGGCTTTCAACAGTTTCACAGCCTCGTCGGCGTGCTGGTCTTCCGTGGTGCGGGAAGAACACGGCTGGTGATGGGTGAGAAGGATGCAACCTTTTCCGGGCGCCCGTTTGCGCTCCCTGGCCATCCAGGTCACCTGGGATTTCGTGAGGATTCCATTCTGCCCGCCGTAGTCCTTCAGGGTGGGGCCGCCGAACAAGGCGTCGGAAAGGGAGGGCAGGTTCCAAGATGTATCAAGCCCGAAGACCTGCCAGTTGTCATCCTCGATGAGGAAAAAGCTGGAGGGTTGTTTGTCGGCGTCACCATGCCAACGCAACATGACCTTGTCGCGGAGCAGCGTGTCGAAGTAGCCGCCGCCGCCGGAATACATGTCATGGTTTCCATTGAGGCTCCAACAGCCGACCGACTTGAGGAGATCCCCGGTGACCGGCCATTGGGGAAGCATCCTGCTGGCGTATTCCCCGGGCTCGCCAACATAGTAAACGTCGCCCAAGTGGATGACATGCGGCTGGCGGGAGCCGTCCATCGCCCGGAGTTGTTCCGCGATACGGTTGGTCACCTCCTTCGCGAGCGGCAGGCCGGTACCCCAGTCGCCGAAGAGAAAGAGCGTGAGGGGCTTGCTGGATTTCGCGGTCTTGGCGGGATTGTCGTTGAATTTGCGGCGCTCCGAAAAAAGTCCTCCAAACTTCGCCTTGAATCCATCCAGCGCATAAAGCGGATCCTCACCCTCGACGAAGGGCTTTGCCATGCCCAGAGCCGCGCTCGGAGGGGCACTTCGCCGTTTTTTCCGGGGCACCAGCTTGAGAGTGGCCGAGGTGTCCTTGGCCTTCTTTTTCCCCGTTGCCCCTTTCTTGCCAAAAGCCATCTTGGCCACCGGGCCTCCCCGCGTTCCGCCGGCTCCCGTTGCGGGAGCGGCTTTCTCAACCAGGTTTTTCTCCACCGCGATCTCGGTCATGCCCGCCTGCAAGCCGCAGGTGATGGGATCGGAAGGGATATAAGCGCTGCCCTGTGGATGCTTGTCATCCTTCTCCGCGCTTTTCAACGCGTGATCCAGCGCGGCAATGACCTGCCCGACTTGTTTCAGGGTGATCCCTTCGCGCTTGATGGCGGCGAGCGCCTTCGGATCCTTTGCCAGGATTGCCCGCTGCAAGACAATCAGGTAGTCACGCTGGCTCTTCGTTTCGTCCAGCACGTATTTTCTATCCAGGAATTCGGAGATCATGGCGATAGGGGAGGGTAAAAGACCGGGTTTTCCATGGCACGAGCCGGATGGATCATCAGGAAGGATGTCAAAGGCACGTCAGACGGATTCGAATGTTCCCGAGCTAACACAGGCTATGAGACAAGTCCGCGGGCGGCAAGGTTCAATATAAAGTTAGGAATCTTTTGCGGTTGCCTATCCGGAGTTGCGGATCGTTGCCACGAAGTTGGGAATCATTGCCGATTTGAACAAGCGGCAGCGCACAAGCTCACGACAATTCTGTTGCCATGCCAAAGAAAAGGCTGGATATGCCGGAAATAAAGCGCTTGAACCTATCGTGTTAGGCGTGGAAAAACCCCCGTCTGTTAGTTCGGCCTCGGAGGATTGCCTGAACAGCTCCCCCACTTGGATCGATCGACCATCCCCTCCCCGCCACTTGATAAAAATCAACCCCCGAGTCACCGTCATGCCTGCAAAGAAATCCGCAAAGAAATCCGCCAAAAAGGTGGTGGCCACGAAGAAGGTCGCCAAGAAAGCCAAGCCCGCGAAGAAGGCGTCAACGAAATCTATCTCGTCCGAGAAATCCGCCACCAAGGCCTCGGTAAAATCCCTGCTCAAGGGCGCGGCCCTCTCCGCAGCCATCAGGGCGGGTGAGATCCCGTGGCGTCCCGCACCTAAGAAAGTCGCAGCCAAAAAAGCCGCGGCGAAGGTAGCCCGGGCATCCGGCGGTGCGGAACTTCCCATCGACCAGAAGCAGGCACGGAGGGTGACCCGCTGGATGATGGATCACTACGGCCCGAAGCTGCGGAAGGCCTGCGCCGGAACGTCCTTCAGTCCCGAACTCTTGTGCGCGATCGTTTGCCAGGAAACGGCCTATTTCTGGCTGCCGCTTCTGGACAAGCTGGAGAAGACGGCGGAGTTCAAGGACAAGTCACCTGAACTCGCGGACCTCATCCTTGCCCGCTGCGTGCTGGATGCCAGCGGCGATTTCCCGGGCACCTCGCGTTCCGCTTTCCCGAAGAACACCGCTGCCTTCCGGGCGAAATACGGCGCGGATTTCACCAACCTGTTGATCGGGGAGGCCAACAAAACGCGCGCGCTCCGCAATTTCGGCCCGAAGGATTGGGTCTACAAGGGCTACAGCCTGTTCCAATATGATCTCCAGTCCGTCTTGGAGGATGAATCGTTTTTCCGGGAACGGAAATGGTATGACTTCGAGGCCTGCCTCGGCAAGTGCATGGGAGAGCTGAAGCAAAAGTTCAAGGCAACCGGCGAATTGTGGGAAGCCGTCCGCGCCTACAACGGGGCCGGGGCCTCCGCCCGGCAGTATCGCGATAACGTGCGGACCTTTTTCGCATGGACGACGGACGAGATTTCAAAAATGCCGCCGGCTGCCGTGATCGTGGCTCGGGCTGCCGCGGTGCCCAAGTCCAAGCCCCAACTGGACCGCGCGGGCCTTGCGAAGAAGCTCGAAGAGTTCAAGATCGACCGCGCGACCTATCCACTCGTCGTCGTCGGCATCCGCGGTTATTACAAGGACACGATGGGCAAGCCCGGGGTGAATGACCGCGGAATCTACGACGACGCGATCTTCATCGACAGCGATGTCACCTTCGCCTCTTTCAACGGCAATACCGATCCTTCAAAATTCCGTCCCGGCAGTGGCTTCGGTACGAACAAGGGTATCGCCAAGCTCAAGTCCGGCATCTGCTACTACGCCCACAAGCTGGATTTCCATGGCAGCAAGGTCTTCGGCCCCTACCGGGCGATCTGCCAGCGGAATGGCAAGGTGACGGTTCAGCGCGATGCCAAGGATGGCACTTCCTATGAGGAAACGGGGATGTTCGGCATCAACATCCACAAGGGCAGCTACAATGGCACCTCCAGCGAAGGCTGCCAGACACTTCATCCGGATCAGTGGGACGGGTTCATCGCCATGGCGATGGATCTGGCCAAACGCTACTACGGTGCCAAGTGGGATAAGCAAACCATCCCTTACATCTTGATCGAGTCATAGTTTCCACACGATTTCCGCCTGATTGTGTTTGAAGGGAACCGCGGCGCACGGTGGGGAAATCCCCGTTGCGCCGCGGACGCTCCCTGTCCCGGCTAACAGGAACAACCAAAACCATCACCCATTGCTCACATCATGCCCGCGAAAAAGAAACCCGCCGGAAAGGTGGCGAAAAAAACGGTTGAAAAAGCGGCTGAAAAAGCAGCCGTGAAGCTCACCCGGAAAACACCGGTTAACAAGAAGGTGCCTGCGAAAACCGTGCTGCCCAAGGCAGCGGGGGAAAAAGGCCTGATTCTCGATGCGGTCGATGGCGGCTGGATATTTACCCGCACAGGAACTGTCCCGGGCGGTGCCGTGGCCCTTCAATCGCGTGGAGGCGGACCCGCCGCGCATGGCCTGCCGGAATTCCTGAAAGGCGATGAATTCGAAATGCTGGACCAGGGCGAGCTCAGGTCCACAACCGGCCGGCGTGGAGCAGGCGGCGGCGGCACGACCTCCCAACTGCAACTAACAGCCCGGGTGTCGGCGGAAGCGGCCGTATTTCTCACCGTCCGGCAGGAATCCGGCGCGCTTTCATTTCATCGTCCTGCCGCGAGCACGGGAAGGCGCGGCAGTGCCGGGGCCAACCAGGTCATCTTTGACATATCTCTGCCGGTCGCGTCGGATTCCCAACGTCGCGGGGTCTTCTCGAAGATCGTGCACGTTGTTCTGGTCAAGGTGGTCGACAAGATTGCCGGCGCACTGGTGGACCACGCGGCCGAGTGGGCGGTGCCGTTTCTGGCAAGCCGCCTGGAGAAACGCCTGTGGAAGAACCGTACGCTCGGGTGGGTGCGTGTGACGCCCGCGTTGTTTGCCGCCAAGACGGATGGCATGAAACCGATCAAGCCCGCAATAGCAGCGGGTCAGCGTGGATTGCTTTTCATCCATGGCACTTTTTCATCATGTCACGGCGGCTTCCGGGATCTCGCGCAAACTTCGTTTTTTGATGCGGCGCGGTCTCTCTACGGGGACAATTTATTCGGCTTCAATCATTTCACGTTTAGCGCCACTCCGGAAGACAACGTCAAGGATCTGCTGGATTCCCTGCCGGATACTGACATGGAGATCGATATCATCTCGCACTCGCGCGGAGGACTGGTTGTCCGGGATTTGATGGAAGGCTCGGGCCTCGCCCATCCGAAGCGGAGACGGCTGAAGGTCGGACGCGTGGTGATGGTGGCCAGCCCGATGCTCGGCACCCCGCTCGCTTCTCCCACACATTGGGACAGCAAGCTTTCATTCTGGGCAAACGTGCTGGAGATGCTGCCGGACAATCCATTCACCACCGCAGGCGCATGGCTTGCGGAGGCTCTGCAGTGGTTCGCTGGAAATGTGCTGGGGAATTGCTCCGGCCTGGTGGCGATGGACCCCGTCGGCGATTTCATCACTGAGATCAAGGAACCTCCCGGGCAGCCGCAAGGTTCGGAATACCACGCCATCATTTCGAATTTTCATCCACAGCGGGACTGGTGGGCACGCTTGGGAGACATGGGGATCGATGGATTCTTTGGCGGGGCAAACGATCTTGTCGTCCCCAGCGAGGGTTCCTGGAAAATTTCCGATTCCAATACCGACACGATCGCGGGAAACCGCATTGCCTGCTTCGGCGCGGGTGGGAATATCCCATCGGACACCCTTGTCCATCATTGTAATTACTTCTCGCAAGGTGCCACGGTGGACTACCTGCTGGCCACTCTCGGCGGCAAGCCATCCGGTCTTGAGACGATCTATCCTTCTGCTGTTCTCCCGGATCGCTCGCTGCGACTGACGAGGGGTGGGGAGGGGCCACCACAGGCACATCTTCCATCCGCGCTTCAACCACCGGCGCAACCGCCGCTCCAAGGATTCATGCTCGAAGATGTCAGCCATTGGAACAAGGAGGATTGCCTCTATCTGACCGTCGTCTCTGGCGGGGAAGAGAAGGAAATCGAGCACGAAGGCGACAATGAACCGGTGCCGGTGTTGCTCGTGAGCTACGGTAGCGCGCGTGTTGCGGCCCCCTTCCGCATCCGCGGCAGCAAGGAAAATGCCGGGATCCGGTGGAGCAAGATCATCGACATGCAGCAATTCATGGTCGGTTATGCCAACGGCAAAGCCGTCTCCTATGTGATGCCTGACAAAAGCCGCATAGAAATCCCCACTCAGGCATTCCTGGAAGCCTTTGGCGATGAACTCTTCCGGACACTGTTTCCCGGCGAGGTGCGCATTCTTTACAACATCGCCCGCTACCAGCATGCGAGACGGCGGCTGAATATCGTTTTCACTTCCATGATCCCATGGGTCGCCGACTTGCCTTGGGAGATCGCCTTCGACAGTTCCGTGGATGCATTCCTGTCCTGCGCGGACGTCCGCTTCATCCGCAACGTGCTCACCTCTACCCCCGCGAACCGGATCGAGCCGGACCGGGACAAGCTGCGTATTCTCGTCGTCGCCGCACAGCCGGCGGGATTGGGAAGCCTCTCGGTCGATGACGAGCGCAAGGCGATTTACGAATCCTTTCGCCCGTTGATCGACTCCCAACTTGCCGAAGTGGAAGTCTTGACCGGCGTCACCGCGGAACTGCTGCACATCAAGCTGCGGACCCCCGAGCTTTCCCGCTTCGATGTGCTTCACTTCATCGGCCATGGCGAGTTCGACACGCGGGATGACACGGGATATCTCATCTTCGAGTCGGAGGACCGGCGTTCGCAACGGATCTCCTCCGCCAGCTTCCTCAACATCGTGCGGAGCCGCGATATCCGGGTGATCTTCCTCAATGCCTGCGAGACCGGCCGTGGCAATGGCTCGTCCTACAATCGCGGTGTGGCCATGGCATTGGCTCGGGACGGAATTCCCGCCGTCGTCGCGAACCAATACAGTGTCATCGACCGTTCCGCGAGTCTCTTCTCCCTCCACTTCTACGCCTGCCTCGCGCATGGCCTGAATCTGGGAGACGCGATGAGGGAGGCCCGCATTGCCATCCAATACAAGGGCGTGGAGCCCATGGACTGGGGAGTGCCGGTGCTCTTTGCCAGCCAGCCGGATGCGCGGCTTTGCAAGCTGAATCCGAACTTCATGCCCGCCACGTTCATGCCGCCTCCCTTGCCACCGGCACCGGTCCGTGATGAGCCTGCTGAGGGAGCCGCACCGCTGCCCACGGGCGCGAGTCATGCCGTTAAAAAGGCGGCGATGCAGAAGTCCGGGCCCGGAATCGCGAAGACACGTTCAACCGAGTCGCGTCCGACCTGCCGCAAAATCGTCTCGGTTTGGGATGCCGAAAATTCGCTGGCCTATCGGGAGAACCTCGCCGCGACTCTGGCCGAATTGAACGCCGCCCAGGATTCCTTCGCCTTCCAGTTCGAGCGGTTCAGCGCCCCGCGCTATCTCTGGACTCCATCAGCCCGGAACAATACCGGCAGCGTCGCTTACCTGCAGGCGGAAAAAATCGTCGGAGGTCTGGACCGCATCAGGAAGTCGATCGGTTCCGACCATCTGTTTTGCGTGACGGGCCTTCCCCTCCGCGACAAGGAGACCACTGCCCTGTATTTCACCACGGCCAGGTCCGTTTCGATCCTTTCCACATGGGCGCTGGAACCCCCGCTGGAAGGAATTCTTCTTAAACAGGCGATCGCCAACTATGCGGCGATTTCCCTGCTGCACGACCTCTTTCCCCACCTCAAGCACGGCCAATCCTCCTCGGATCGCAACTTCCCGAAGCACACTGTGGGCTACTTCAACTCGGAGCGGAGTGTCGAACATATCACTGGAAAGATGCAGCTCACCCCGCGCATGAGATCCCAGATGGAACGCGGCATGGAGAACATGCCTGTGATCCAGGCGCAGTTCGACTCGATCGAAAAACTCTTCGCTCTCTATCATCAAGAGGAGACAGGCGGGTAAGAGACATGTTTTCCCATCAACCAATCACCGTCCCAAGTTATGAAAAAGAAAATCGCACCTGAAAAAACCGCCGCGGCAAAAGCCCGCATCTGCTTCGAACGCATCCTGCCCGATTCCCTGGACCGGGGAAAAATGGTCCGCCGCGCGATGTTGCACGCCATGGACAATGACGACGGCCTGACGCTGGATCCCGAGGCGGTTGCCGAAGGCCGGCGCATGGCGCTCATCCGCTCCAAGACCTGGGGGGCGGGCCACACCCTGACTTGTCGCTTTCTCGACGGTTCCGCGAAGATGAAAAAGTCCGTGGAGAAATACGCCAAGCTCTGGGAAAAATATGCGAACGTCAAAATCGAGTTTGTCCCCTCCGGGACCGCCGACGTCCGGATCTCATTCTACGCGGATGATGGTTCGTGGTCCGCCGTCGGCACCGACTCGCTGAATCACGATTATTTCCCGCTCCACCAGCCGACGATGAACTTCGGCTGGGTCCGGGACGATACGGATGCCGATACCATCTCCGGAGTCGTGCTGCACGAATTCGGCCATGCGCTGGGTTGCGTCCACGAACACCAGTCACCGGAGTTTGAGCGGAAATGGAATACGAAAAATGTCTATGAATACTTCCAAGGCCCACCGAACTATTGGGATCCGGAAGATATCAAATCCAACGTCCTCGCGAAGTATCCGGAGAAAGGAATCATCGCATCCCGCTTCGACATGAAATCCATCATGCTTTACTCCTTCGATGCGGTTCTCTTCTCCGACCACAAGGGGCCGACCAACGAAAACACCACAATTTCGAAAATGGATATGGAAATGATTGCGAAACTTTATCCCAAAACCCTAGGCGCGGCGAAACCCAAACCGGCCGCCAAGAAAAGCCCAAGGCGAAGGTAGAGTGGGAATGACCAGCCCGGCGCTTCCCGCGCCGCGGCGGCATGGTGCCCGAGGACGATGATCGGCACTGGCGCAAAAATAGTAGCAGCACCCAAAATTTCTAGATCTCCGCGCCCCCGTTGAAGAAAACTTTTAGCATCTACCGGTGACACGTCATCATAAGGGAGAAACCCGGGAATATTACGACGGCTTGGCCAACGCGAACCGCCGAGCATTTTTAAACGGCGAGATTTATTGAGGCTTGGGACCAGCGATTCGCTTCTTCGCCAAGCTGTCGTCATGATGTGGCCCTAGGCGTGCGACGTCATTGATCTCCTTTAGCCAGGCTGCCTCAACCTTGGGGATGCGGTCGTAAGTCAACAGGCCGTTGACCTCGTTCTCGACATCGCTGGTCTGGGTGTATACCGCTGCGGAAAGGCCGAATTCGCGCAACGGACCAAGCAGGCTCATGGTGCGCTTATAGTGATACTTCAAGTCGTCGAGGGATTCGAGCACGCCGCCGTAGCCCCATTTGAAAGTGCCGGGATCCCATAGATGGTCAGGTACGGTAAATCCGTGGCCACCCATTTCCCCACAGACTTTGATGAAGTCCTTAAAGCGCTTGTCATCTAGCGGGAATTCGGGATCGGGGTAGTGGTGCTGGGATGCGATGTCGCCCACCGGCCAGAAGTTTCCACCAGAGGCAATGCAGACGAGGCGTGTGGGATCGTAGTCCTTGGCCATTTTGCCGATTTCCATGCTGTCATGCTGGCCCCAGGATTCGTTGAAGGGGCACCAGACTATGACGCTCGGGTGGTCGCGGAGCTGATCGACCATCGCCTTGTATTCGATGATCCATTGTTGCTTGGCGGCTTCCGGCCAAGTGGCATCCTTCGGGTTGGGAGCGAGGCGGGACCATGGAGGACTGGCACCTTGGGGTGGATCCTTTTCCCACATTCCCGCGCTGACCTGATCTTGCCAGACGGCGAGGCCGAGGCGATCGCACTGATAGTAATAGCGGGCGTTCTCTACCTTCACGTGCTTGCGGACCAAGTTGAATCCGGCGGCTTTGAGGAATTTAAGATCGGACACCATGGCCTCATCGGATGGCGGAGTGAGCAGGCCGTCCGGCCACCAGCCTTGGTCGAGCGGACCAAGCAGGAAAATTTCCTTCCCGTTGAGGGCAATCCGCAGATTGCCGCTCATATCGCGGATTTTCCCAATCGTTCGCAGAGCGGTGTAAGACTGCACGCTATCGAGGATTTTTCCGCTGCCATCCAGCAGTTCCACCTTCAGATCATAAAGCGATGGAGTTTCCGGTGTCCACAGCCGCGGTTCCGGGATCGGGATGGAAAGTTTCTCTCCGCCCTTGGTTGTCGCCACCTCCTTGCCCTCAAAGGACACCGATACCCGCAAGCTCTCGCCTTTCACCGGCGCACCAGCCAGCTTGGCAGTGAGGCGCAACGACCGTGCCGTCGCATCTTCCATCAGTGTCTCAAAATCCAGATCATCAATCCTCCGCTCCGGCACTTGTTCCAGCCAGACGGTCTGCCAGATTCCGGTCACGCGGGTATAGGTGATGCCCTTCGGTTTGAGCGCCTGCTTGCCTCGGAGTTGCCAGCCTTCCGTTGCGTCATGAACTCGGACCACAACCTCATTTCCGTCATCCTTGAGCGCGGAGGTGATATCGAAGGCAAATGGTGTATGACCGCCGACGTGTTTGCCTATATCCCTGCCGTTCACCCAGACCGTGGTTTCGTAATCCACCGCCTCGAAATGCAGCAGGGTCCGTTCTCCAGCCACCAGCTTCGCAGGCAGTTCGCGCCGATACCACAGCGACTGATCCGGGTCAACTAGCTTGCCGACGCCGGATAGCGAGGATTCCGGACAGAACGGCACCAGGATCTTATTAAGGAACTGCGACACTCCTGTCGCGAGTTCCCCTTTCATTTCCCCCGCTATCATCTGCTTCAACACCGCCTCATCCTCACCCTGCGGCGCAATCAAATAGCTCCACATCCCATTTAAGTTCGTCCAAATTCTGCGCTTTAATTGAGGCCGCGGGTAATCCGCCCATACGGCGGACGGATCCAGCTTGATTCCCCATGGCGTCAGCATTTTCCCTTCGACAGGTTTCCAATCTGCGAACGCGTTTTGAATGAGGAATAGTGAGATGAGCAACAGGCGCAGGTTCATAAATAACAGAGGTGAAATATTCTCAAAAGGGATCGCGGGATATCGCACTAAATATAAAAATCCAAGGGCAGCCCCGTTCAATAGTGAGCTCAGTATCGGGAAATTGAATCGTTGGCGTTGGATGCACCGTAAAGAGGAAACAACCAAATCAAAATGTGAAGGCATGAGAACCGGCCTCATTAAATTTAGTATTCAAGCCACCGCCGGTTGAGGAGCTTGACAGGAGGAGAAAAGGTAAAAAGCCTGATAGGCCAGAGCTGTTCAGAGCTGTTAATGGACGACTTGGAAAAATGGTATGATTCTGAAACTTTCGTCGTGCTCATTGGCAACTCACCTCGGGCGAATCATCAAAAGGGTCCATAGGTGATATGGATCGATTTTGAACTCGTAGGAGACATGCAGATCCCAAGGGGAGCTACCATTACTGGGCAGCCTAATTAAGTCCTGACAAAATTCTATATTGTTCATGATGTCCCTGTTTCCCTAAATCCAAACATCAATTCCTATCTCATCCCTAGCAAGAAGCCTGCCATGCAAAGTCTCTGGATTGACAAAAACGGACGCGTAAAACTTCTTTTCGTGAAAACAAACAACTTTCCATCCAAAACCATCTTCTCCGCGACGCCCCCAGAACACCCCAAAACTGGAATTCTCAGGAGGTCGATTCACGATCACTTTTGCGGCTGAAATGACCATGCAAATCTGCTGTGAATCTTGGGAATTGATTTTATCCACCCCTTCATCGACAAAAGCACGTTCGGGGTAGGCGACAATCAAACCATCTTCGGATGCCGATCCGTCGTAGCATATCCAGATTCCCGCTTCACCCATCCCGTATTCAGCTATTTCTCCTACTGTTTCGCACAATAAGACGACGTGGCCGATTGCTGATCGTTCATCCCACCAGACTAGATCTCCAACTTTAACTTTGCTTCCTGATGGGTAAATCATAATTTTCAAGGTATAATTTTCCCACCGCCGAGAGATGGTCCCTCGAAAGCAGGCGGAGGCACGTCGGGACCAGCGGCACCAGGATGATAATGAGGACCCGGCATCGGCACCAATGTATTGTCATCCGAATGAGAGAACCTGAGGTAGCATTGGCATGCTTTTGGGTTAGTCTCAGAGAAAGGCACTTGAGTCATTAACCAATACTTCACCTGATCTATACCATTGGGATTATTCACGTTAGGCGCGTGACGCCCGTTGCTCCGGTCCACACCCTTGGCAATCTGATAAACGTAATCGCGCTCAGGCGGCTTGCAGGATTTGCAACCATTACACTCCTCTTTTTTCGGGCGATCCGGCGGATTTAGAGGAGGGACGGGTTTCGGCTCTGGTTTTGTCTCTGGTTTTATCTCCGGCTCCGGCTCGGGGATTGGCTCTATCTCCGGTGGAGCGGAGACTGGACGGGGAACGTCAAGCACACTTCCAATCGCCAATGCTGTGACAAAAACTTGTTCTTGCGTCACCCCCAATTCCATCGCCATCGCTGGAGAAAGCCCATAAATTGAGGAAAGCCCGAGAATATCCACTGCATTGCAAGGCGCGTTGCGCACGAACGCATTGATATTGCATCCATCTGACTCGCCGAGGGGATCCCTTGATGACCACCGCCCTTGAGTCGGATCATAATACCGATATCCATAGTAATACAACCCTGTCTCCAAGTCCTGCATTTTCGTGGAAAATCCGAAGCTACACGGGACTGTCCCCTCGCTTACCAGCGTGTTGCCGAAGGCATCGTATTCTCGGCGTGAGGTAGGCGCTGTCGCGTTGCTCTTGGTCCAGGCGACGATATTGCCGTCGCCATCATAGGAAGCGCGCTGGGTTCCTAGCAAGTTTGCCGCGGTCACATCTGTCTGCACCAGCAGTCCGCCTACGCCGCCCGTTCCTCGAAACGTGCCGGAAAGATCAATGCCCCAGGTGAAGGTGTTGAGCCGCTGGGGCGTCCCTCCGGTTTCCGCATAAACGTTGCTGGTAGATGTCGTGGTTCCTGAAAACTCGGCAATCACGTTCCAACCGTCATAGAGCCAGCGGTGGTTGCTGAAGGGATCGGTATTGCTTCCCTTCCACACCGTGCGCCCGATCCGCCGACCCTGCCAGTCATACACAAACTTGAGCTTGGTGTAGGGATGGCCGGCGTTCGTCGTCGCGGCGTTTGTGGTTTCCATCTGGATCAGGCGGTTCTCTGCGTCCCAACTATATTTCCAACGTCCGTCGTCGGTCAAGTTCCCGTCGGCGTCGTAGACGGGAACGGTCGGGGTCTTGGCATACCAGAAAAAGTTCGCCGCTGGATCGAGTTGGTCGGTATCATGCTTGGTGACGATCGATTTCCAGACCGGATTGGTGGTATTGGTGGCGGTGATATCGCGCCAATAGATTTCCCCGTTGCGGCTGGCCTCCCCCCCATTAACAACGACTTTATAAGGATCGAGTGGGGCACGTCCGATTGCCGTACGGCTACCTGCGGTGGTGATGCTGGCGTATTGGTTCAGGGAGTTCGGTGTATAAGTATGATTCCCCAGAACCGCAGAATTGCTGGTCAGGCGGTTGCCGGTGCCATCGTAGGTGTAGCTGGTGTCGAGCTGCGGGATGGATGCACCCGCAGCATTTTTCCGCGTGACGTGCCGGATTTCTGAACGGTCAATGGTTTCTCCTGGTTCTCTGTAGGCGTATTCCGCAAACGAACCGTCCTGAAAGGTATTTTTCGTGCGGCGGTTAAGGGCATCGTATCCGTAGGAGTACGAGGATATCGGAACCACAGGGCTTGCCATGCGGTCGGAACGGATGCCGGTCAGGCGGCCGGGGATGTCGTAGTAGCGCGTTTCCTGAAACCAGGAGGAAGTCCCACTGCGACTGTTGATGGTGGAAATCAGCGAGGAGTTTGGATAGTAGGTATAAACGTGGTTTTGCGTGGTGTCGTCGGTGATGGTTTGCAGATTGCCGGATGCCGGGTCATACGTGTACCCCACGGTACGGATCGTTGTCGCTGTAGGAGCGGGTCCGGATGTCTCCTTGACGCCAACGGACCGTCCGGCGGAGTCCGAGGGATCGTAACTCACTCCGACATCGGGAAGCAGCGGATGGGTGGAGGCGTTGTAACGCTCCTTCAGAGTTCCCTTTTTGGCGTTGTAGGTCAGTTTTTCCACCACCACCCCCGCCTGTTTGATGGTGGTGGGGCGGCCGAGACGGTCCAGGTCCTCCAACAGAACATCGGGCGTGTCGGTGTCGGAGTAGTCAATGCCCGTAAGATCACCATAGTTCGTGTAGCTGTAGGTCGCGGAACCCCCTCGCGCCCAAGTGCGCTTCGCCAGCTTTCCGGAGGCGTAGTATTCGTAGTCCACGTGCTTCTGCGCGGCATCCTTCTTCGACGACAAAAGCCCGGAGCCAGGTTGATAAACCCACTCGGTGGTCTGGCTGGCGGAACCGGCTCCATAGGTGGTCATTGTATCCATCGCGCCGTAAGCATCGTAATGGTAACTGACTTTATAGGCAGCGGTTCCGGCCACTTCCGCCACCTTGCCGAGGTCCGAATAGGCGTAAGTGGTGGTTGTCCCCGTCGGATCGGTAGCCACAACGGATGGATTGGTGACGGTGAATAGTCTTCCGGCCGATCTGGTGTTGGAAGCGTAATAGGAATAGTTGGTGGTCTTGTTGGCGTGGTCGGTGGTGGTCCAAAGCAATCCGTTCGCGTTGTATCCCTTCTGGCTGACCGCACCGCGCGGCGAGGTTTCGCGGACAGGCTGCCCCAAACCGTTATATTTCCAACGGGTTGGCTTCACGCCGTTATGGGCGGACTGGCTGACGACCAGGCCAATGACGTTGACAGACACCGCATTCGTGGTCGAAGCGTTGCTGACTTCGGTGGCGACAACCGACTTGCTGCCTTGGTCAATGACGGTCGTGGTGGTAAGCGTCAGCCCGCCGGGAGCGATGGAAATGGTTTGCGAGGCGGTCCCGTTGAGATTGGCCTTGAGACGACGCTTGGTGATGCGGGTGATGCCGTCCGTCTCGGATCCCGCTCCGTTCACATCATAGTTTTTTCTGACAGATACCGCCCAGCCTTCGCCCCCTTCGACGACATAGTAGTTTGAAGATTCGGAAACTCTATCGGAAACCTGAACCGTCCCGTATGGGTCGAGTCCGCTCCCTTCCAGATTATAACCGGTATAGGTGGTGAGGGAACCCGTGAACGGCCTTTCAATGAGCAGGGTCGAGCTACCCCCGCCGGTGGGTTGAGTGATCGAGCCAATGCCGGTTGAACTGTAACCATACGAGGTGGTCACCTCGCCAGTGCCGGTGGGGCTGGGCTTGGTAACTTTCACCGTCCTCCCGGCGCTGTCCGTCTCAGTCACCGTGTAACGCTCGGAATCGGCCGCCCCAAGCGACTTTGTGACAGTCATGTTGCCGTTGGCCAGCATGTCATAGACGTAGAATTCACTGACAACGCTCCAGCCGGTGATGGAAACGACGCGGCCGTCGATATTACGGGCAATGTAACGGCCGGGGTCAGCGGGAGAACCTCCGGGAAGTTGGATGGAAGTGTCACGGCCGTTGCCGTTGGGCGGATAGGAGGTGATGGTCACGGCTCCGAGGTCATTCTGTTCGCTGATGGTCCGGCCCGCGAGATCTTCGGTGATTTCCGAGGTTCTGGAACTCCCACCGGCGGAAACAACCGTCGTCGTTTTCCTTCCAATAGGCGTGTAAGCAGTCAGAATATCGGGTTGGGCATCGTTCCCGCCCTGCGCGGACACGCCGAACCGTGTCGTAAGTCGCGGCCTTGAGATGGCATCAAACAGGTTGCTGGTCTGGATGCCCTGCTCGTCCCAGGAAGTGGCAAGGAATCCGTAACCCGAAGCATCCACTCTGGAGCGGGCGATGGTTCGCCCATCCTGTTGAACGATCACCTCTTTGACCGAACCGTCAGGCCAGAATTCAGGATAAGTATAGGTGGTGGTGGTGACGACGGTCCAATTTCCATGCTCGCCCTCTATCGAACCTTGCTCGTCCTTGATCGAAAACTCCTTAAGATAGGGAATTCCCCGGGAATTCCGGATGACCACCTCGCGGGTCGCCTCGCTATCTGCGGGTGCATGATTCCCGATGAGATTGACGGTCACGGAACGGATGTCATTTCCCCATGGATTGTTCACGTCAAGCAACTGAGGGTTGTTGGCGGTGAAGGTGTAGGTTCCCGGTCCGGTGGAAACGTAGTGACCCCGCTCGTATCCCGTCGCCGTGCCATTTCCGACATCGTCAAATTGCCCCAAAGAAGTGCCAACCCAGGGAGCCCCCCGGTCCGGCGACCACAAATAGGTGAAGGAGCTGGAAGAAAGTCCTCCAACGCCGGACGATCCCTGCCGGATCGCACCGGCGTCGGGTCTCCAATGGCTGTTCAATCCCGCGTCCTCCAACTGGTTCAACATGATGGAAAGGCCGCTTCCCGGACTCCATAAGGATTGGCTCAACTGAACCGGGCTGCTCGAACCCGTGCAAGGACGGGTGATAATGGTTTCCGCCGGCTGATACCCCCCGTTGAGAAACGCCGAGGTAACAAACGCTTCATATTGCTTCACCAAGGTGGATTCGGAATTGCTCGAAGATGCAGAGGCAGGCACGGCGGAATTCCCATTCCAAGGACGCAGGGTTTCTTTGAGAAATCCCTTCCACGGTTCCGCTCGGACCGACTCGCTCCCTGTGTAATAAGTATATGCCTCCCACGAACCATCCGGACGAATCACCGATTTCGGGCGTCCCAAAAAGTCAGGATCCGGCTCCCAAGTAGTCGTG
The DNA here is from genome assembly GCF_039920825.1 of Luteolibacter sp. GTDB lineage: Bacteria > Verrucomicrobiota > Verrucomicrobiia > Verrucomicrobiales > Akkermansiaceae > Luteolibacter. Next base: position 23,560 of record NZ_JBDSCX010000018.1, read on the forward strand.
AGACCATGCCCGGCGGTATCATATACCACCTCTTCGATCGGAAACAGGTAACTCGAGAATGCCCCGTTCGGCCCGAATTTGACCTGATAGATCGATGTTTTTGTGGACTTGGCATACAGGACGCCGTCCCGTGTTACCGTGGCAATATCAGTCCGTTGCCATCTCGATTCGTCAGAATCATATTCAAAATTGCTGATGAAATCCGTGGATTCGATGGCGGTGGTGCCGGTGATTTTCGATACTCTCCAAGAATTTGCAGTGAGGAGATTCAAATAGTCGGTGGTGCGAATCACTTGGTTCGGAGCGGTGGTGGTCACCCGAATTCCTCCCGCATGATCCCCCGCCGCGAAAACCGGACTAAATACGACAGTCTTTGTTGGAACGGCATTGAGTTTGATTTCGTGAATGACGTCTCCACCCGGAGTTGTGACCCCGGGGTCGAAGTCTCCTTGCTTGAAAAACCGAACGACGATGGATCCGTTGATGGGCCTGACATCGGCGAGAGTGCCGACATTGGACTGGGCCAACAGTTGGTTCTTATGCTCCACCTCTTGCGAATCGGAGAGGGTGATTGATGGATCGTCATACAGCCCTGAAGCGTAACTGCTTCCCACACAGGGTACCAAAACCGGATCGAAGAAATGAACCTGCAAGATGTCCGTCACCTTGCCAACCTGGACACCGGGCATTCCCGGGTTATTGAAAACCATATTGCCCATGTCCACCAGCAACGGGCTGATAGGCCCTTCCAGCGCGAGCGAACCGATGTTGTATCCCTGCGAAGCGGAGTTCGACCCCAAAGGCAGGCTGAAGTGGAATCCTGCCGGAGAGGTCTGCTGAGGAACCTGGGATGACGGTGCGGGGGCAACTCCTTGGAAATCCGGAGGGATGGAAGGCGGGGTGCTGCCACCGCCGGCAATCGCTCCGGCCCCGCCACCGCCATCATTCGCCTCGCCGTCATTGCCTTGTGCCTGATTGTCATCAGCCTTTCTCACCAATTGGAGTTGGAAATTCATGCGGAAAGTTCCATACGATTCAGCCACTGCCGCTCCTCCGACACATCCCGCCGATTCCACCCATGAACTCCATTTGTTAGTTATCGGATCCTTGGTGGAAATCCGGAGCGTCCAGCCACAAGCATGCTCAGGCGCGAAAGTGGCCTTCACCTGATTTCCAGCGCAACCGGCTGCGGTCCCGCTGACCATCAAATCAATGCTGCCTCCATAGACGATCTCAGGCTTCATTTCAAAATACGGCTCCGAGGGTGTGTCCGTCACCACGGATACCCCCATCGGCTTGGTTCCAGTTGCCGGTTTCCCTCCTACGGACATGGTCACAGTGATCGGCTTGTCGTTCTCCGTGTAATTGGTGGAACCCTCCCCCTTGAATCCAACCCTGATCGTACTGTCGGTGCCGCAGGATGGATCGGGGCAGGTAGCGTAGGTGGATAGCAGGGGAGCCAACGCGAGAATGAGAACCGAAGCAATGGATTTATAATTCATGCGGAAAGTGATAGGAAAATTTCGAAAAACGAATTTATGAATGTGCCAGTAACGAACCGTCGACCTATTCGGCCGGTGCCCAAACGAGGATGGTGGATGTGGCTGTCAACGGAATGGTCGCGGCCACTTTAGGATCCGGATCGATTCCATCAGGAATACCGTCGCCGTCGGAGTCGGCATTGTTGGGATCCAAAGAGAAAGCGATTTCATCCTCGTCGGTAAGACCGTCGCCATCGGAATCCAATGAATTCACGCCCGGATCATATTCGGCTTCCACATCGGCGAGATTAATGGTGGCCGTCGCTGCCAGAGGATCTGGAAAATGGGCCGCGTTGTCGGAGAGCTTCAAGATGATCGTCTCCGGGCCTTCGACCAAATAGTCTGTGTTGGCAACCACCGGAACATCGACATATGTCTCGTTGGGTTGAATCGTGGCGGATGTAGGAACCGGTTGGAAATCACGTCCATTTGACGCAGTGCCCGCGAAGGTAAAACTAACCTGAAGTGGAGATGCATTTGCGGTTTTCCGGGTGAGGCGGATCACCGCCGTATTCAATCCTTTCTCGCTGATGGAGGACGTCAGGGCCTCGGCCTTCACGACCGCTCTGACATACCATTGCAAATTCGAAGTCGATTGGGCCCCTCCCACCTCGGTGACCACCGCCGTGAGATTGTAGCTTCCTGCTGCTACGTTTGGCCATATGGCGTCATACGGCGGTGAAGTGTCCACCCCCAGAAGCGTGCTGCCATTGAAAAATGAAACCTGGGCAATATCCTCAAACCCGTCCGGATCTGATGCATTGGCGTGCAGAGTGATTGTGTCCACCTCATAATTCTGCGCATACGTCGCGGTGAGTATCAGGACAGGCAGCCCCTGATCTGTGAGCTTGAGAGTTCCTATCGCCGTGGGCGAATCAAGGTAGGTGGAGGCTGTAGCGTAGGCCAGTTGGCCGTCACTATTGCTCCCCCAACCGTAAATGGTTCCATTTTCAGCTACCGCCAAACTGAATCCGTTAGCCCCCTCTCCTCCGGCGGCTATGCGAACGATATTCGACAGGCCGGGAACTAATTTCGCCTTCCCTCGGGTTATCATTGAGCTGTCCCCAAGTTCTCCAGACGCGTTGCTCCCCCAAGCCCAAACTTTCCGGTCACTACCAAGGGCCAAAGTGTGCCGGGGGCCCGCTGCCACCGAAACCACGTTTTCAAGTAATTCCCCGGTGCTCTTGATCACCCCAACCGGTGTCGAAATCACCGCTTGCGCAGTCGTCCCATTTCCCAACCTTCCATACTCCTGTTGCCCGAAGCAAAACACCCTCCCTGGATTGCTGGCATTCAATTTTACAACCGCGCTATGCTCCTCGCCGGCACTAATATCCACGATCTGCGACAACGTTCCGGACTCGGTCGCTCTGACAGAGGTGGTGGTGTTGCCGAGGCCAAGCTGGCCACTGCTGTTCAGTCCCCAAACCCAGACGTGGCCGTTTCCTCCGGTGACTTCAGACGTGTGGACGGACCTTGCGAGCATATGGTTCGTTCCGGCTGAGATCTCATAGATACCATCGAGGACCGGATAGCCCGTCAGCGCCGATTTGACAGGCTTCGCATAAAGATTGTCAGTTCCGCTGACAACCCGTCCGAGGCGGCCGGAAACGTCCTCCCCCCATGTGTAGACTTTGCCGTCGGTCGACAATGCAGCCGAATAATTTCCCGCCGCCGCCACCTGCTTGCAATTTGTGAGAAAATCGTTGAGTGTCGTGCTTTTGACCACTGCAACCGGAAAGTAATCGGACGGGGTTGTCGTCGTCTTGTTTCCAAGTTGACCTGAACTGTTGAGACCTGACGCAAATACCGCATAGGTCGAATCCAGAATCACGCTATGCTTCGATCCGGCGGCAACACCGAGCGCATTCATAAACGTTACACCAAGAGCCTTCTTGGCAAGCTGGGGAGACGTCCTCTTATTTTGGTTGCCAATCCCAGTCGCGAGACGTCCGCTGAGCTGCTGCCCCCACCCGTAAAGGATCTGGTTGGATTTAACCGCCATGGTGTGTGCGCCCCCCCGGCGATGTCTCCCGTCACTTTGAAGTTGGAGGTCGCTACGGCGCTCGACTGAGTTCCGCTCCAAGCCTTGACCATGAGGGTCAGTGTCCGGGGAATCGTAACAAAATTGTCGTTGGGCACAATAGGATCCGACTCGGTTGGGGTAGTACCATTGGTCGAGTAGTGGATAACCGCACCCTGCGTCGAACAGGTGACCGTCACGTCAAAACCAATGGGGAACTGGAAATCGCCTTTGGAGATTAGCGGGGTAGCCACCTGGCTCAGCGCATGCGCGGAAAAAAGCACTTCAGCGAACAGGATCGCCAACCCGAAGAACCACACACCTGTTATGAACGATGTTTTCCGAGCGCGACGTATTCCCATGAGCAGGCATCTACGTTGGGTTTTTGATACTGACCAGAAAAATCTATCGATATTTTCAAAGATGGAACAAACAGTGCCGATTTGGTCTATCAGCAACGAAAATCAAAAAACAAATGAACATACTCCATTGAATACCAACCCATTGTCTCCCTTATGGCCGTTTTTGGGACTTGGCGGATCCACCGGGGGACAGGTGCACTAACGGTGCCGATTTGGGAAATCCCAAGAGCCATGATCGGATGATTTCCCACCAGCTTGGAACGAAAGTTTTTTAGCTGTTGCTACCATGGAGTGTCTTATTCTCCATGGCGGCTTCTCCTCCAGTCACGCTTGGCGTATCGTGCGACCGCTCTTGCCTTTGGCGGCCCTTTCCGAGCAGGGGTTCCGGCGCTTTACGAGACCTTCGCTTCCTCCTTGTATTTGAGCCAATCCGTCCCGCATTCGCTGGGACGAAATATCGCCGCGCTTGCCTTGATAGACCGCTGATGAATCGAATCGCTCCCTGGAAGGCATAAGGGAAATGACATCCCACGGCCTCGCTTCTGGACGAAACTGAAATATCCCCCGTAGCGCTCAGTGCTGGTGCGCCGCCTCTTTGGGCGGCTCTGCGGCGGGTGCGGGGCTGGCTTCGGCCAACAATTTGTATTGCGCGACCAGCCGCGTAACGACGGCGGCCATCGCCTCGATCTTTTTGGGACCGAGCGAGCCGTTCATCTCCGTGACGAGCTTGTCGAGTTCCGCGATCTGCTCGTTCATCGGCGGAGTGACCGGAGCTTTCTTCTTCATCATTTCGCACATCTCACATTTCGCGGGTGCCGGTGTCGGCTCCTCCGCATGGACGGAAGGAGCGGCGGAATTGAGCAGCAACAAGGCTGCGGAGAGCAGGGTCGTTTTCATGAGTTCTGTGGATTGGAATTTAACAGGGGCAAGTCATCCGCCGGTTCCGGGGAACCGTGGTACGATGACGGCGTTCACCGCAATAACCCTATAGTCCGGCAACCGGATGAATTTAACTCCATAGTACGTGCTGCATCGGAAATGAGAATCCGTGCATGGTCGCTCATGCGCCGACAACCTGCGCGGCATGCTGGTGGCGCAGGAGCGTGATCGCGATCGGCATCGTGGATCCGGTGGCGATACCGTCGTCCGCAATGCCCCCCTTCCTGCCCGAGACTCCTAACAAAAACACCTCGAAAGACCGGTGGATTTCCGGCAGCAGATTCGCATCTACGGCGGCTTACTCATTCGCGATTTCCTGCTTGTCCTTCTTTTCCTTTTTCGCCGGACAACGCGTGTCGTAGTCCTGCTGCATCCGCTTGAGCTTGAGAACCCCGTAAAAGGTTACGACCGCCATGATGGCGACGAGCACCGCGACACACGATTTCTCCGCACCGAAATTGTTCATTCGATTGAAAGCATAGCTGGCGATGATCAATCCAAGCACCGCCAGGTTGACCGCCCAGTTCGCCGCCTTGGACACGACATAGCACAGGGTTCCGAAACCAGCGAGCTGATAGAGCATGAACGGCAGAACCGCAACGGCTGGCAGCATCTCCGAAATTCCAAGAGTTGTATCAATCGCGCCGGGTTCCCTCGCGTGCAGCAACTCGCTGTGGGCAAGCTGATGGAACAGCGGCGGGACCGCACATAGAAAAGGAATCGCGCACAGCAGCTCCATCACCAGCGAGCCGCTCCAGATGCCGGTTTTCGATGAATAATCTCCTCCACCGCCCACCGACTGCGATCCTACAAAGAGACCGGCGACAACGGCTGCCGCGCTGGAGAGCATCAGCAATTCCACGGTGATTCCAAAGCCGGATGGCTCGCCTGTCTTGAGCATCAGCAGGGCCATGAAACCCGGTGTGTAAAACATCACCCGCACCAGTTTCGCCCACACGCGGACGTCGCGGTCCGGCGGAAGGATTGGCAGCGGTTGTCCATCAATTCCGATGGTTGGTCTTTCTTTTGACTCTTTTGACATATGGGGGCGAGGTGATTGTTGAAACCGATGATCTATCCGCATCGCAAATGCCGCGGAATTATCAGAACACCACAATCACAATCCACCGCGCAGAGTCAAGCCTGTGCATGCCGGAAGAACGCTTTCCCGGTGAACAGATGGGACCAGTGCGTTTTCAGCCCTTGATCTGTCCGTTTCCACGGACTCGATACTGATAGCTCGTCAGCTCGCGAAGTCCCATCGGGCCGCGGGCGTGGAGCTTGTCGGTGGAAATGCCGATCTCCGCGCCGAAGCCGAACTCGCCGCCGTCGGCGAAGCGGGTGGAGCAGTTGTGGAAAACGCAGGCGGAATCGACACTGTGAAGGAATCTTTCCGCGGTTGCCTCGTCGCGGGTGACGATGACATCGGTGTGGTGGGATCCGTGTTCGTTGATGTGGGCGACGGCATCTTCTAACGAATCAACGATCTTAACCGCGATGATGAGTTCGAGAAACTCCGTGTCCCAGTCTTCTTCGGTGGCGGGTTTCGCGTCGGGTATGATTTCCATGACGTCCGAACAGCCACGGATTTCCACGTTCTTTTCACGCAGTGCGGCGGCGACCTTGGGCAGGAATTCCGCGGCGATGTCGCGGTGGACGAGCAGGACTTCGAGTGCGTTGCAGACACCGGGTTTCTGGGTCTTGGAATTTACCGTTAGAGCGGTGGCCATTTCAAGATCCGCGTTCTTGTCAGCGAAGAGATGACAGATGCCGTCGTAATGTTTGATTACGGGCATGCGGGCGAGCGAGACGACCGTTTCTATCAACCCCTTGCCGCCGCGCGGAATGATGAGGTCGAGCCATTTGTCCATGCCGGCCAGCACGGCGACGCTTTCGCGGTCGGTGAACGGGATGAGCTGGATCGCGTGGTCAGGCGCGCCGGCGGCTGCAAGCGCTTCGGCGATGGCGACGTTCGAGTGAATCGCCTCGCTGCCGCCGCGCAGAATGGTGGCGTTGCCGGTTTTGAAACAAAGTACTGCGGCGTCCGCGGTGACGTTCGGGCGGCTCTCGTAAATGATGCCGATGGTGCCGATGGGCACGCGGGCCTGCGCGATGCGAATGCCGTTAGGACGGTCCCACGCATGAATGATCTCACCCACGGGATCGGGCAGCGTGGCGACTTGGTCGATGCCCGCGGCCATCGCTTCAATGCGTTTTTCATCAAGCATGAGCCGGTCGAGCATGGCATTGGAAAGACCTTTTTCCCTGCCTGCGATGAGGTCCTTGGCATTCGCGGCCAGCAATTCCGGCACGCGCTGGCGGATGGCGATGGCCATGGCACGGAGGATCGTGTCCTTCTCGTCACTGGTGAGCTGGGCGAGCTTGTAAGCGGCCGCACGGGCCTGTTTGCCCATTTGGTGGATGGTTTCTGCGATGGCGGACATTATTTATTTCTCAATCGGTTGTGACGGGAATGATAGCGGGATTTGTGAATGAAAGACCCAGCACAAAAATGAATTGATCGTCATCTTCAAAATATACCGCATAAGGGAATTCCGCGACGGTGATCCTACGGACCGTTTCGTGTCGAAGCGGATACAGGTTAGGGTGTGCTGCTGCCGATTGAATAGAACGCCTCAAAGCCAGAAAAAATCTGTCGCCCAGCCCTGGGGATTTTTCTTCGTACCAGAAGTAAGCGTCGCGGATCTCCCCGTCGGCTTCTTCCCCAATGATGACTACTCTATCCACGTCGCGACAGGATGCGGGCTTCCAACTGTTCCCAGGTGAAACCTGATGAAGGATTTGCCTTCAGATTTGCGGAGCGCTTTCTGAACTCTTCGATCAGCCCTTTAGAATCAGGCGAGGCACTCAAATCTTCCGCGATGGAATCCCAAAGCTCCCCTACCAACCGCTTCCGCTCATCGATAGGGAGTTTCCTCAAATCTTCCAATGCGATCATGAGTGCATATTACGGCAATGAAGGTCTGACTCAAGGTGCAATCGCCGCATGAAACCGCGTGGAAATCCCGTTCCCGGCAATGATTCCCGCGAGGCGCTCCGGATGACGGCCGTGGGCGATGTGGGTCTCGATCCCGGCATCGACGGCGAATTTCACGGCGGAGAGTTTCGACGCCATGCCGCCCATCGAGAAGCGGCCTTTGTCCTCGCGGACGTGGCGAAAGACGTTGTCGATATCGGAGACTTCGGGAATGAGTTCGTTGGTGGTGGGGTCTAGCAAACCATCGACGCTCGTGAGCAGAATCACGCGCTTGGCACCGGCAAGTTTCGCCACGCGGACGGAAAGCATGTCGTTATCGCCGAATTTCAACTCCTCGACCGCGACCGAATCGTTCTCGTTGATGATCGGCAGAATGTGCGGCTCCATCAGCAGCCTCCGGAAAGTGTCGCTCACGTAGCCCGCGCGCTCCGGCGTCCCGAGGTCGGCGGCGGTGAGCAGGACCTGCGCGATGGTGATGTCGAAATTTGAAAACAGGCTGCTGTAAGTCTGCATCAGCCGGGCTTGGCCGATCGCCGCACAAGCTTGGCGGGTGGCGGTTTCCTTCGGGTACTCCGTGAGGCCGAGTGCGGAAACACCGGATCCCACGGCGCCGGAGGAAACAAACAGGCAACGGTGGCCGGCATTCATTAGTCCGGCGATGGCGGAAACGAGATGCACCAGCGCGGCGCGATCCAGCGTGCCGTCACTGGATTTCGTCAGAACGCCGGTGCCGGCCTTGATGAGGGTAAGATCGGATGCCATGGAGGATTTCAGCCTTGGGTGGAGCGCGGGCATAGCCGGAAGCAGCCGGTCGCGCCAGTGTAAGCTGCCAAAAAATGCCCCCTCAGGCCCACCCCATGATTCCGCACGGTCCAACGGAATTCGGACGCCAGCCGAAATCATCATCGATTCAGCGGATTCAGGGGCAACACCCTTCGGATTGATAAATATTTTAGAACTATTGACAATATGCCGACATTAATTTAAAAAGTTCGACGTTCCCACCCTTCTGTCCCATGAAAACATTCAAAAACAAGAAATTCGACGGTCTTTGCCAACCGTCCGGTTTTCAATTTGCCTGTGCGCTGTCCGTTTGCATCGCGGCAACGGCCTGGTTCTCGCCAGTTCGGGCGGAAACGGTTGATAGCGAACTCGTTCTGCTCGTCGACATCGTGCAACCGGAACTCAGCCAGACCAATTTCACCCGCCTGTTGAACAGCTACGCGAACTCATTCACGAGTTCCCAGATGCTGAATTCCATTCAATCCGGAGCCACTGGAAAGATCGCTGTCTCGGTGATGCTTTTCGGCGGAGCATCCATGCAGGTGACCGGAGTGCCGTGGATGGTCATCGGAAATGCGGCCGAAGCGCTCAATTTCGCAAACCTCGTCCGCAACGTAACCCGTCCGACCACTTTCGCCTTTTCGGATCCCGGTGCCGCACTCACCGCCGCCACCAAAAAGTTCGGAACAGAAACCGGCGGTGCCTCCAATGGCTTTGAAAGCACCGTCCAGATCATCGAAGTTGCGACGGCCGGCATTCCATCCGCCAGCATGGCCACCTCCACCGCGAACAGCAGCGCGAACGCCCTCGCTTCCGGAGTGGATCTGATCAACGCAGTCGCTCTCGGCACCTTCTCGAACTCCATCGACAGCTTCTATACGGCCAACGTGATCGGCAGCACCATCCCGGGAGTCCAGGCGACGAGCACCGAGGCACCGCTCAACGGCACCCTGAACAACATGATGGGCGGCGCCCTAACAACCACCGTCCAGACGGGATCCGCCGCGGCGATCTCCGCAGTGCCCGAGCCAAGCTCGCTGCTTGCCCTCCTTCCGACGACGCTCCTGCTTCTCAAGAGACGCCGCCACTGAGCGGAATCTCCCTCATCTGTTCGGCATCCTGATTTCGGAGCATCCGGCGAAAGGAAGATCACCGGCATCCAAGACGTATCCGGGTTCCTCCTGCCGGAGGTTGCCGCAACCATGAAATACGTCTTCCCGCTGTTCATCACCGCCGCTCTGCTGACCGGTGGCCTAACCGCTGAAGACATCGGGATTTCATCCGGCAACGCGCGGTTGCTGCTGCACCAGGATCCCGCCGACCAGAGCTACTCGCTTGCCTTCGAAGCAGCCGGAAAAATCATGCGGACGTATGAGCCGGAAAAACCGCTGTCGCTGGAAGTAAACGGCGAACGGATCGATGGCAGTTACACGAAAGTTTCGCAGGAAAACGGGACGCTGATTTGCCAAGGCATTGTCACCAGCAAACATGGCACCCAGTTCCTTTTCACCGACCGCTTTCTCGCGGAAAAACCGGACTCCTTCGAGCTGCGGAGAAACGTCGCCATCCAGAACGACAGTCTGGAAGATCATTTTTTCAACTCGCTCTTCGGCATCGAAGTCACGGCGAAGAGTTCGCTGGAAGATTCCGAATACTTCGTCCCGGGCGTCTGGTATCGGACGAATTTCAAAACCCGGATGGCTGGAGCATTGGCGAAAAATCCTAACGATCACTATTTCCTTTTCCGCGAGGACCGCCTGCCACTGCCGCTCGCCATGTTGCGGAATGTCTCGGATGGCGGCACGGTTTCAATGATTCACGCGGCCTCGGAGCCGACCACTTTCACCGGCGATCGCGGCGAGGAACGCGTCGTCGACGAGCGCATGCAGTTCGGCTCCATTGGTGTGCGTCAGCTTGACGGCACGTCGCTCGCCTTCATGTTTCCCGGCTCTGAGGGTGAGCAAAACCACGTTGCCTGGCGATCGACGGACAGGTGGGCGCTCAGAAGCCACCCGGTGAAGAAGGGCATCCAACATCATTACAAGCTGGTCATCAGTTTCTCAAAAACTGCGACCTATCCGGACGCCGTCGAAACCACCTGGAAGCACGCGTTTGATATCTATCAGCCAAAGATCCGCCCGGTGGATGTGAAAGCGGCGTTCCGCGGTCTTGTCGAAACGCTCGACCATTATGCGGTCAGCCGGGGCTACGATGCGCCGGGCTTTCCGTTTTCCGTCAACCTTCCAAGCGGAACCGCCCGCGCTTACAACTATCAGATGGGATTTATCGGCAGGCAGTTGCCCAACGCCTACGTCCTCATCCACCAAGGCATCGCCGGAAAACAAAACGACCTGCGAATCAAAGGCGAGGAGATCGTCGATTTCTGGGCCGCCAATTCATTGACCGGAGATGGCCTTCCCCGGACCTGGTATGATCCGGCCAAAGGCAATGACGCGAAAGGCTCGTGGCGGAAAAGCGACAACCCAAGAGGCGGCACCGCGATGCGCGTGGCCACCACCGGCATGGAAGGCATGCTCTCCGCGTATTCGTTAGATAAACGCAACGGCACCGACAAACCCGCTTGGCTCGCGGCCTGCCGCAAATTCGGGGACTGGCTCGTCGCAAACCAGAACGACGACGGCAGCTACTACCTCGCCTATAGCCATCAGCTTATCGATGGAAGACACCCGCCAACCGAAACCAGCAAATTCACCACCACCAACCCCGTCCGCTTTCTCATCACACTCCATCAAACGACAGGAGACCAACGCTACCAGGACGCCGCACTCCGGGCGGGAGAATTCGCACTAACAAATATCCATCATACCTACAACTACGTCGGAAGCGTCATTGACAACCCCAACGTCATCGACCGCGAATCCGGCCAGGAAGCCATCTATGCCTTCCTCGCGTTGCACGATCTCACCCAGGAAAAACGCTGGCTCGAAGCCGCCGTGCAAGCCGCCCGCTACGCCGAGACATGGATGTATGCATACGAGATTCCCGTCGAGATCGACAGCGGTGTCACCGATTTCCCGAAGGATCGCAGCATCGTCGGCCAGACGCTCATCGCCACCGGCCAATCCGCCGCGGACCTTGGCTTCGCGTTTTCCTCGTTCGACTACTACCGGCTCTATCTGTTCACCGGCGATCCACATTTCCTAACGATTGCCCGCCTGCTCGTCCACAATACCAAGCAGGCCCTCAACTGGGACGGCAGTCTCTACCCCGACCAGCCGAAAGGCCTTCAGCTCGAAGCATTTTCGGTCACCGTCCCCCGCCGCAAAGGCGTGATGGAATGTCTCTCGTGGAACTACACGGCGCACCTCGATCCGCTCGTTAGATTCCAAGACGCGTTCGGCAGCATGGACATCGAAGCGATCGAAAAGCTACCGCTGGCAAAACGGCAGGAATTCAATCGGAGCGTGATGAAACCGCGTTGAGCAGTCCTTTCGGCTCAATCCCCTTCGCCCTTGCCCATTTTGGTGGAGCGGGTTTTGGCCTTATTTTCGGCAACCATTCCCTGATCGTCCTGCTGCTTCATCCAGGCATCGAGCTGCGTTCCCAGGGTCGCCTTGATGGTGGCCAGCTCGGGATCGGCGGCGAGGTTCTTCGTTTCGTAGAGATCGTTCTGGAGATCGTAGAGTTCCTCCGCAGGGCGGTGGGAAAGCCATTTCACCCGCGCGGCAAGGGCGGGGTCCGGTTTATTGGCCGCATTCTTTTGCCACGAGATGAAGGGCTGGGATTCGTGAATGCCCTGGATCCAGAAGGTATTGTCCGGAGCGAGGTTGCGGATGAACTTGTAGCGGGTATCCCGCACGGCGCGCATCGGATAGGGTTCCTTGGCGCCGTAGCTGCCGAGAGTGGTGTGTTGCGCGAAAATATGGCTGCGGAACGCCTCGCCACCGTCTGCTAGAATTTTCAGGAAACTGCGGCCGTCGAAACCGCTGGCTCCGGCGGCATCGGGACACTTCACATCGATTTTCTCCGGATCGATCCCGGCGGCTGCGAGGAACGTGGGAGCGACGTCGACATATTGCATCAGCGCGGGACTGGTGCTGCCCGGCGCAACCTTGCCGGGCCACCGGACGAGGGCGGAGGCACGGATGCCATTGTCATAAACGCTCCATTTTCCGCCATAGGGAAAGCTGCTGCCTTGCTCGCTGACGAAAAGGACGAGCATGTTTTTCGTCTGCGACGTTTGCTCCAGGAGATCCAACAATGCTCCGACCTGGGAATCGAGCTTGCCGATTTCGCCATAATATTTGGCGAGCTGCTTGCGGGTCTGGAGATTGTCGTGGAGGTAGGGCGGGATAGTGATCTTCGCGGGATCCGCAGGAGTGCCGCGATCCCAAGGACTGTGCGGATCGTTAGACGCATAGACCATGAACCACGGCTGCGAGGCATCCCGCGTGACAAAGGCGCGGGTTTCCGTCAGATCGTCCGCGCCGGGGATGTGCTGATAGGGAAACGACTCCGGCGGCCCGACATGCTCCTTGTTCTGGAGGGCGACGCGGTAACCGGCATCCTTGAGGTGGGTGAAGAGGCTGCGGGTGCCATCGTAGACGCGGGTGTGGTTGGGATACGCGCCACTGCGGATGGGATAGAGCCCGGTGTAAAGGGAGTGGCGCGTCGGGGAGCAGGTGGTGGCGGGATTGAACATGCCGGTGAGGTGCATGGACTCCGCGCAGAGCTTGTCGAGGTTGGGCGTTTTGACCTCCTTGTTGCCCTCGTATCCCAGATCACGCCAGCAAAGGTCGTCAGCGACGATGATCAGGAAATTCGGACGAGCCTCCGCGGCGTGAATCGCCGGACAAAGTGAAAGCAGCAAGAGGGCGACGACGGTGACCAGCCGGGTAAGTTTCATGGGATAGGCGATGGATACAGCGAGCTTGGAGGAAATCCGTCATTTCTCCATATCAAGGTTTCGCCATCCGTACGGGCGTTCCGGAAAAATCGCCGGCCCGGCCCTCTAAATCAATCCTCCTCGTCCTTCACGCCCTTCACCCGGACCTTGCCGCGGAGCTTGGCTTCGATGAAGGCGTCGATGTCGCCATCCATGGTCGCCTGGATGTTGTTGGTTTCCTCGCCGGTGCGGAGGTCGAGGACCTTCTGATAGGGTTGGAAAACGTAGGACCGGATCTGGTTGCCCCAGGAGACGTCGCCTTTTTCGCCGTAGGCGCGATCAGCTTCGGCTTTCTGTTTGTCCTCCTCAATGGTGTAGAGCTTCGCCTTGAGGATGTCGAAGGCGAGTTCTCTGTTAGCGCCCTGCGTCCGCGCGGCGGTCGAGCGGATGAGGATGCCGGTCGGAAGGTGGCGCAGAATGACCGCGGTCTCCACCTTGTTGACGTTCTGACCGCCCTTGCCGCCGGAACGGGTGGTGGTGATCTCGATGTCCTTTTCGTTGATCTCGATCTTGATCTCTTTGGAAACCTCAGGGGTCGCATCGATCGAGGCAAACGACGTGTGGCGCTTCGCATTCGAGTCGAACGGGGAAATTCTAACGAGCCGGTGCACGCCGCGTTCGTTTTTCAGGAAGCCATAAGCATGGTCGCCAGTGATTTTCAACGTCGCGGTGCGCAGGCCGGCTTCATCACCGTCCTGCCAGTCGAGCGTTTCGACCGTGTAGCCTTTTTGCTCGGCCCAGCGGGTGTACATGCGGTGGAGCATTTGCGCCCAATCGCACGCTTCGGTCCCGCCCGCCCCTGCGGAAATGACGAGGAAGCAGGGAGAAATATCGCTCGGTTGATCTAGCAGAGTGAGAAGTTCGTAAGCGCGGATGTCGCCTTCAAGGCCTTTGGCTCCGGCGATCGCCTCGCGGGCGAGATCGGCGTCATCGTATTCCTTGGCGAGTGCCACGCCTTCATCGATGTCCGCCACGCGGGCTTCGAGTTTCAGGAAGGACTCGAGTTTTTTCTTCAAACCGGCGGCCTTCGAACTGATCGATTTCGCCTTGTCCGAGTCGTTCCAAAACTCCGGAGCGCCCATCGCCTCCTCGAGCGTGTTGATTTCGTTTTCGAGAGTCGGGACGTCAAAGATACCTCCTGAGTTTCGACAGGCGGCTTTTGAGGCCGTCCGTATCGAGCGCCAGGAGGTCAGCGGTAGGAAGTGAGGACATTGCGGGCGCAGAAAAGGGCATCCGCCATGACGTGGCAAGACGGAACCAACAGCCCGCCCCCGATCGACACCAATGTCCCCTTCACAAACGATCAAAATGTAATGTTGACCTGACACAAAAATGTGTCAGCCTTGCCTTACATTAAGTCAAGAATACCCGCCATGACAACCCCATTGGAAAACAACAAAAAATACTTCATCCGCGCCTCTCTCTACATGGGAGCCTACATCGCGGTAAACGTCGCAGCCATCACCGGGGCCTTTGATGGCCTGAAACCTCCTGGCACTTGGGCCCTCTCGCTGGTCGTTGCAGCTCCGGTCATCGGTCACATCGCGTCGTTTCTCGTCTGGATGCGCGACAGCGACGAATTCGTGCGAACCCTCACGGCCAAGCGCTTCATTGTCGCCACCGGGGTCATGCTTGCGATCGCCTCCGTTTGGGGCTTCATGGAGCTGTATGCCAAAGCCACTCACGTGTCCGCCGCGATGGTCTATCCGCTGCTATGGGCGTCGTTCGCAGCCGTCAGCCCATTCATCCGCACCTCACACTGATGAAAAACCGACTTAAAGTCATGCGTGCCGAACGCAACTGGACCCAGGAAGAACTCGGCAAACGGGTCGGCGTCTCGCGGCAGGCGATCATCGCGCTGGAAACCGAAAAGCACGACCCGTCGCTCGACCTCGCCTACCGGATTTCCAAGGAATTCGGTGCGCCCGTGGAGCAGATTTTTGAAAACCCACACACGCCATCTTAGCCGATGGATCCCCTGATGACCGCCTCCGACGTGTGGCCGCTGGCGTGGCTTTTCTCCCTCGCCGGCCCGCTGCTGTTGGTCGCCTCGGTATGTTTTTACCGCAGGACCCGGCACTGGCTTCGCAGAGCCACCCGCCACCTCGCCGTCGTCGCGGACCGGGGCACCGCCGGACACAATTCAGCCACGCCGCCGACGGTCCAATGGACCGATGCCGCCGGGATGATTCGGGATCGGAAACTCAACGTCGCGAGTTCGCGGCGCAGGGGTTGGCTGACACCACCCGAATCGGGATTTGAAACCGGGCAGCAGCTCTGGATTTACGACAGTCCGGATCACCCTACGGAAGCGATTCTCGCTTCGACTTGGGGTGTCTGGGGCGCAACGATTCTCTGCCTTTTGTTAGGGTTGTCGTTCACGGCCGGGGGATGTTTTCTACTGGCCGCGACGAAAGCCGGCGGTTAGACCGATTCTTTCGCCCGATGCTCGCTCATCCAGGTGTAAAGCGTCACCCACAACGAAAGCGCCAGCGCGAACAGCGGGATCTGCAGCAGCGACGGCAGCGAGTAAAGGATCGTCACCACCGGAATCCACACACCCCACGTCGCGAACAACGTGGCGAGGACCGTTTCCTGATAGTAGGCCGCGGTGAAAAACCGACCCGTGCCGGCCAGCCGGTAACCGCTGTTTTTCCAATCATACAGCCAGGCCGTCACCGGCGCCGCGAACAGCGGGTTATAGAGGAATTGATCGACCAGCACCTTTTTCCACACCACGTGGAACGCCGCCTCCGCGCCAAACCAACCGGCCTGCTGCCGATAGAAAAAATCGACGACGAGGCCCATGAAACACCAGAACGGCACGGTGAAAAGCAGGTTCGTAAAATTCGACCGCCTCACCTGGGTTTTTTGAAACACGAAAATCCGCATCAGCTCGGGAATCACCGCTCCGGCGATGATCGACGCGACCGCGGAATAACCGTACCCCCAGCGCGCCTTGAGCGCCGCCAGCCGGTCCAGCCACGCATGCGTCGGCGGATAGAAATAGTAAGCCAGCAACAGCGCCAGCATCAGCGACTGCACGATCAACCCCGGCTGCAGATTCGCCCGCGCCGCCCGCAGGCCCGCCGCCCACGGCGGAGCGCGGCGCGTCATGGACGGGATGGATGGATCAGGCGACAAGACCGCGGACGATGGAAGGCGCGCCCCGGATCTTCAAGAGCGGAGTCCATGACCGCGTAGGTACGGCATCACGGAATGTGCATTCGCGGAAATTTTGATAGAACAGCGGTGTGATGAGACGAAACCTACGCGCCCTTTTCATCCTGCTCGTCTTGGCGGGCTCCGTAACCCGCTTGCCCGCATCCTCCGCGGAAACAGGCCAGCCCCTCGAAACGCATCTCATTCCGCAGAAGACCTTGGGCGAAATCCGCACCACCGCCGCCCGGTTCCTTGCCCGCCATGCCAAGCCGAATATGGACAACATCCTCTTCAAGCAGACGCACTCCGACGGCGACCTGTGGACCGAGGTTTCCGGGCTCAGGCTCACCCGCATCCAGGTGCAGCCGGTTGACCGCGAGGCCAAGGCGATGGGCATCCTCGGCCGCTACCTGGTTTTTCTCGACTGCTCCAAATCGCACGCATTCCGCCATGGCCAGACCGGCTGGTCCACATGGTCCGGTGGCCCGGGAAATTTCCTCCCACAGGCGGTGGTCGTGGAACGCATGGTAGACGGCCAATGGCATCCATCGATTAACGTTTCCCTTCCGCTCTTTGAATTCCCCACCCAAGGCAATCTTAATTTCATTTCCCAGCAGGCCCCGCGGTTGGTCCGCCCGCGCATCCACCCGCCATCGGCCGATCCGCTGCTCGCCACCGCCGGGGAACTCCCGTACGCGGCTTCATTGAACATCGCCCGCTTTCCGGATCCGGAGCCGGGCCCTGCGTCTCCGGCGGTTCTATCCACGGATTCGTCGGGATTCAGGAAATCCATTCCCTATCTTTGCGTGGCAGCGATCCTCATCGGGGCCGTCGGCCTCATCCCCGGAAAATCCGGCCGCCGGTCGGCAAGACGTCCCGTTCTTGAGTCCCAAGCTTCACTCACGCTCGCCCGAGTCAGCAACGTGGCGTCCGTTCGCACCGGGCTGCTGTGATGGAAGAAATCACCAATCACAAAGCCCCAATCATCAATCAAACAGTCTGATTGATGATTTGAAAATGAGTGATTCGTGATTTCTCTCTTGAAGATTTCCCCCCATCTCCACACTCGGCCTCATGACCGAATCGACGGAACGACCCTCCGGGCCAAGGGAGCTCTCATTATGCCCCTGCAAGAGCCGGGAAACCTACGCCGCCTGCTGCGAGCCATTCCACCTCGGCAGGGCCAAGCCGGAGACCGCGGAGCAACTGATGCGCTCGCGTTACAGCGCCTACTTTTTCCGGCTCGTCGATTACCTCGTCAGCACCACCCACCCCGACACCCGGGAGCCCGACTTGAGAACCCGCATCGAAGAAAGCATCCATCAGGTGAACTGGCGGTTTCTAACGATTCTCGGCACCTCCAAGGGCGGGAAAGACGACAAGACCGGCAAAGTCGAATTCGTCGCCGAATACTTTGAAGGCACCCAACCCCACGAACTCCACGAGCGCTCCCGCTTCAAACGCTTCAAAGGGGATTGGAAATATCTGGATGGCAGAGGTTGACCTCATCCAACTGTAGCGGCGCGTCTATGACCGTCGCACTTCACCTTCTCCCGCCGGAGGCTTCTCTTCATCTTCCTACTCGCTGAGCCGCTTCCCGCCAACGAAGTCTTCGGCGTTCGCAAACTTTCCGTCGCGGTTTGAAATCACCAATCACATAGCCCCAATCAAACAGTCCGGTTTGTGACCGCTGAACGTTCGGCATCGTTCCACGCGCTTCGCGGGATGATTTGGAATTCCCGATCTATCTGATTGATCGGCGCGTGGATTCCAGCAGCATTCACCGGTCAAAGCCTTGATCCGCCATGGCACCGCCGCATGAAACTCCCCTTCGACAGCCTCATCGCCCGCACCAAGATCACCCACTATCTTTTGGTGCCGCAGACGAGGGGAGATAAATCCGGCTTTCTCAAACTGGCGGGTTACGATTCCTCGCAAGCAGATCAACTCATCCATGATTTGCGCATGCAAATTCTCGTTTGCGAGGCGGTTGCTTCTGAATCGACCGCGCACGGCCAGTTCTATGAAATCTCCTGTCCGCTCGTCGGGCCCAACGGGCGCACCCTTGACATCCGGACCATCTGGATGAAAGAGCACTTGTCCGGGCAAACGAAATTCATTACCCTGATCCCCGAAAGAAGCCGCTGATATGCCTTACGAACTTTATACCGATGCCGTCCTCGCCCGCGATCTCCCCGCGCACGGACTCTGCGCGGGAGATGTCGTCAAGGTCGTGGATCATCACCCTGCCGCTGATGGCGAGGAAGGTTATTCCATTGAGGTGTTCAATACGCTTGGAGAAACCATCGCCGTCACCTCCGTTCCCGCATCCGCCTTGGAACCACTTCTTGCCAACGAGGTCTTCAGCGTTCGCAAACTCTCCGCCGCAGTTTGAAATCACCAATCACAAAGCCCCAATCATCAATCAAACAGTCTGATTGATGATTTGAAAATTCGTGATTCGTGATTTCTCCCCTCTGATAGTAGCTGCGGCGTCTCGCCGCAGACCGTTGCCGGAGCGTCCCGCTCCACAGCAGCCCAAAATCCCCCAACTCCCAAATCCGGCCATATCCCGGATACGTCATCGCGGCAAATTTGTGGGTTCTCTCAAAACCGGATCCCGAGTAATTTCATACCATCACCGCCATCGCCAACATCGTTGGATCAACCCGAACCTCACCCACAAGCCATGGACCCGGAATCTGATTTCGAAATCGAATGCATCTACGAAGACGTCCTGAGAAAGATCGGCCGCAACCTGCTGCTGTTCCAACAGGCCGAGCTGTTGATTCGATCCCTAACCACCCTCGAATCCCGCCGACCACCCCGCGAGGACGCGGACGACCGGCGCGACGCCCTCCTCCTCATCATCGAGGAACGCAGTCACCTCGTGCACCATTCCCTATCAGAACTCATGCCGGCCACCCTGGAGAGTTTCAGGAATCTCGCCCGGGCCCTCGAGCAGCAGCGGGAAAGAGTCTTACCCGCCATCAAGCGACTGCTGGATGACGGCATCAATGTTAGCAACCGCAGCGACGATCCGCTGGAGTTCTTCCGGACTCCGGATCCCATGAGCCGCCATGTCCCCTTCGGACCCGGATCCATGTACTACCGGCGATCCTGCGCCTGAGCCGTCTGGCACAGACAACCGTGGCTGTGGCGTCTCGCCGCAGACCGTTGCAGGAGCGTCTCGCTCCGTGGCAGGAAATGAGATTTCACCGCAAGCCGCAAAGGTCGCAGAGGGACGCAAAGCCGGGAGGATGGGTCATTGAGTGAAACAAAGCGAAACACGGAGAGGCGGGCGGGATCAAGAGTCGCGGCAAGTGATAGGGAGCCACGACACTCCTGTCGTGGATGCGAAAGCGAGGCCATTGCACCGAGCCACCGCACCCAGCCAATGACTCCCCTTTCACCCGCGCCACAGGAGTGTGGCGCCTCCTTACGACAACTCCGGCCATCACATCCCCACGTCATCGCGGGAGAATTCCGGATTCTCATCTATCACATTTCTCTGACAGATTCGGAACATGTCACCGCTTCTGCAACCCCTTCTCTCCAACCTTCCGATTATTGCAGCGTTTCTTGTACTGCTTGTCGCCGTCAAACTCCTCGGTTCTCCCGCGTTCAAGGGCTGGCTCGGTGAAATGATGGTCATCCGCTTCGGCCTGCGGAAACTCGATCCCGCTCTCTATCAAACCTTCCACGATCTCTACCTCCCCCGACCCGACGGCCAGGGCAGCACCCAGATCGACCACGTCGTCGTCTCGCCCTTCGGCATCTTCGTCATTGAAACGAAAAACTACCGCGGCTGGATCTTCGGCTCGGAAAATGCCGCCATTAAACACGCTGCGGAAGCCGATGCTTCACAAAGTTTTGGAGCCGGGAGTCTCTCGCTTTGATCAACAAATCACGTGGCCAGATTCCGTCGAAATCGATCTCGTGGGAGGCGATGCATTTCATCGCGTCTGAAGAAGCGATGATTTTTAAAACCTGTTCCAGAGGGACGATGGCTGCTCGCGAATCGAGCAGCTTGGATTCGGCTGCTCCGATGAGTTCAGCCAGAGATTCCCGAACGACGAGCAGCATGAGATTCACATGCTTGAAGTCGTTGCGATTCGTTTGATCGAGATTGGCAAGATTGGCGACTTTGGCTTGAAGCAGAGGGATCACGGGTAGAACCCGGATCGCGTGGGTTTCTCCATCGGTATTGATTTCGAGGGTGACAGCATCCCCCGCCAACTCCTGCCGGCGAAGTCCATAGACATCGCGGAGCACGTCGATTTGCCGCTCAACGCCCGCCAGAGTCACGACCAGTTGGCCGACAACCGGACTGCGTGGGCCGGACAGCCGATAAGTGCCGCCGAAGCGCTCTTTCATCCCATCGAGCAATGCGAGCGTGCCGAACAAATCGAGATCCTTGCTGGTGAGGGGAAGCCATTTGTCCATCTCTCTCCCGATGCGCTGCTGATAGGACAAGGCCCAAAGATTCACCGCATGGCCTCCGACCAACAAGGGAAGTTGACCATCAACGCGGTTGCTCAAAATTTCCCTGAAATCGTGAACCTCGCTGGAGCGGTCGCCGGGTCCGTTCATTTCGAAAGATACGTTCTTTTAGCGTATTCGATGAAATCAAATGTGATCACCGCATCCTTGGGAAAGATGGAATTCTCCTCCTGAAGCGCTTGCGGAGTGATTTCTCCACTGCGCAGCCGTTCGGCATCGCGGGCGCGAGCCAATCGCTTTTCCCGGTCCAGCTCTTCGAAGGTGACGATTTTCTCTGCCATAAACGCACCACAAACTGGCCATGCCAGACGCGATTTGTCAAGGAGCTACCCCCTGCCCTCCTCCACACTTCAATGTTCAAGGTCGGACGTTCGATGTTCGATGTTCAAATACCTTTTCACCGCCCGTCATCTCGTCCCAGCCGCAGGATCGGAGATTGTCAGCAACTGAAAATAATGAGCCACGACACTCCTGTCGTGGATGCGAAAGCGACGCCATTGCACCGAGCCACCGCACCCAGCCAATGACTCCCCTTTCACCCGCGCCACAGGAGTGTGGCACCTCCTTACGACAACCATCCGACGCCACGCGATCGCGTATAGTTAGAAATCCTCGTTGTTAATAACAATCCGTCCGGTTAGGACCTGTCCGTGCTCAACTCCCTTTGGTATCTTGCAATCGTCCCCGGAATCCCTGTTGCCGCTTTTCTGGGCTGGACGAAATGGTATGTCCATCAGCGCAATGTCCGTTCCCGCCGCCCGTTTGTTGAGATGGCGAGACCTGCCGGGTGGTCCCTGCAAAATTGTCTGACGGATCTGATGGACAATTTCACCGCCGATTTCATGGCCGCCGTCGTCGTCGGAGTAACCGCATGGGCCTTATCTGTTTCAGGAAAAATCCCTCCGGTCTTCATCTTGATCACAGGCTTCCTTGCCTGCTCGATGCTCCTTTATCGGGCCGCGAGAACAATCACCAGTGCCGTAAACTACCGCCTCGGACTCTTGGGCGAACAGGTTGTCGGACAGATTCTTGATCAACTTTCCTGTGATGCCCTCCACGTTTTCCACGACCTCGAAGTCAAAGAGCCCGGAAACAAGCCGTGGAACATCGATCATATCGTTGTCACTCCCGCCGGAGTCTTCGCCATCGAAACCAAAACCCGCCGCAAGCCCCGTGAAGTCTCGTCGGATGGCCAGCAAAGCCACAAGGTCGTTTTCGACGGCCACCAGCCCAACTTCCCCCACCCAATGGGCTTTGACCGTCACGGACTCGATCAGACACAGCGCAACGCCACATGGTTGTCGGATAAGCTCACCGCCCTCAACGGCTGCCCGGTTTCAGTGATTCCCGCTCTCGTTCTGCCGGGCTGGTGGGTAGAGCGGAAAGGCAAAAGCAACATCTCGGTATTGAATGCGAAAGAACTTCCCGGCTTTTTCAAAAACCGTACGCCCGTCCTCTCCCCCGAACGCCAACGCGCGATCAAAGCGCAGTTGGATGAACGCTGCCGGATCGATCTTTCCTAAACTCCAGCCATAACCTCACTCACAGTTCCACCCGCTCGCCATCCATTCCGAAACAATTCCCATCAGCATCCACAATCGTTCCGTCCTGTGCCACATCCACCTCGACAATGTATTCCTCCACGGTCACCGCGTCCTCGAAATCCCTTTCGCCATCGATGAATTGCTGAAGCCGGGTGATCATGTAATCGGCAATCTCACGCTGCGCTTCAAGTTCGGTCGGAAAGACACAAACCCGTTCAACATCGTCCGGACCGCTCTCCTTGACATTGGGAACAGCGCCCTGACACAGGGTGTCGACGAAAATGCAGTAACCTTTCCGGTTCATGGTTGCTCCTCCATCTGCCCGCTGATTTTTGAAATGATCGAGCGATAGTGACCAGCGATTGCTTCCGCTTCTTCCGGATCGCTGCATTCCTCTATCACGAAAATCTCTCCATCCGGCAGTTCACCTGTTCGGAGATAATCCGCCGTCTTTTCCCACGCCGCCGCCCGGTTTTCCAAGCCATCGAGAAGCTGGCCGAGATCGAGTTCATCCAGTTTGATGCTGTAAGTTTTCGCCATGTCTGGCGATATGACCTGGCCAGGAGATCGGGAAACGACAAGCTGGAAATTTTCGATAGGTCTGAAACAATTCCGCCATGGCCCGGTCACCTTCAGTTCCTTGGACACGCGAGCATCAACTGATCGCGCTGAATCTCTATCGAAAGATTCCGTTTGGACACTACGACAAAGGGAAACCGATTGTTATCCAGTTGGCAGGATTGATGGGTCGCAGCCCAAGCAGCCTTGCGATGAAACTGTCCAATTTTGCATCGTTGGATCCATTTCATAAAGCGCGCAATGTTAAGGGCCTGAACAAAGCCACAATAGATGACCGTGCGATGTGGGCCGAATTTCAAGCCAACCTCCCCACACTCGGCCCCGAAAGCGAGCAACTGATGCATGATCTCTTTACTTCAGACGATTCGCTGGAGGTGGATTTCCTCGAAGGAAAAACCGCTAAGGTAGCCGCGCCGCGGTCATTTGGGGGAGAATCCACAGAAAGCATTGCAACGGTGAAAATCCGCCGTGGCCAACAGTTTTTCAGGCAATCCATTCTCAGAGCCTACGACGTGCGCTGCTGTGTTAGCGGAATCAACGTGCCAAGAATGTTAGTTGCCAGCCACATCCGGCCTTGGCGGGATTTCCCGGACGATCGGCTGGATCCACGGAATGGTCTTTGCCTTTCCTCGCTTCACGATGCCGCGTTCGATTCAGGCTTGATGACGTTCGACGAGGATTTGAAAGTACTGCTAAGTTCGGGGCTGAAAAAGTTTCTTCCGCAAGCCTCGTTGGAACTGAACTTTCTCGGTTATGAAGGGAAGGCAATCCGCTTGCCTGACAAACTGGCAACGCCGGCGGAGGAGTTTCTTAAACACCACCGCGAGCATATTTTCGCGAAGGAATGAATGCTGGAGCAGACTTGGCGGAGGTCGATAAACCGGGGCATTTCACTGCTTTCCTTTGTCCGGGCAGTCACCGACGGTCGCAGACCGGCCGCTACATTTGAGGAGAATTCCGCTTGGACGTGTCGGTCACCTTGGATGCGGGCGGAGCTTTTGGTTGCAGGCAGGGTTTGATGGATTTTGGTGTTTTTTGGGATTCAGGAGAGGATTTTGAGGTAAAAACCGCGCAAAATGCACGGCGGAAGGGTGTCGGAGATCCGCGACAGCATCGCCGGACGTTCCCGGAAGGTGGCGGGGATCTACGACAGCACCGCCGGATGTCCCGGAAGGGTGTCGGAGATCTGGATGAGCCTTCTTGGATTCGCGTGTTGCGCCGGGGGGAAGTCTTCGACCGATGGGAAATTTGAACCGCCAAGGCGCCAAGGTCGCAGAGGAACGCAAAGCCGGGGAGGCGGGCGGAGGGAGAGATTGCTGATTTTGGATTTGGAAGAAATGGAACCGCAATGGCGCAAAGGTCGCGGAGGAGGCGCTGAGGGGATTTGGGGATGGTTTGATGATCCTAAAGAGGAAGATGGAAACCACCGATTACACAGAAGACACGAATTTAAAGAGAGTTATGAAAAGCATGACACTTACCCATTGGGAGAATGCTTTAAATCTTATAACTCATTCATCATCTGTGTTTATCTGAGAAATCTGTGGTTCTATTTTCTTTTCCAGGATGATTGATGATTTTGGATTTGGAAGAGGTGGAACCGCAGTGGCGCAAAGGTCGCAGAGGAGACGCGGAGGGGATGTGGGGATGGATTGATGATTGTCGATTTTTGAAGGGGAAAGCCTCCGGCGGAGAAGAGAAACCACGAAGGTCACGAAATTTCACGAAGGGAAGACGCGGTGGATGAGGGGAGAGATTGACGATTTTGGATTTTGGAACGATTTAGCCTTGGCGGCAGGGAAGAAGAAGAGGTGTGTGGGACTGGATGAATTCTCCGCTTCCTCCGCGACCTTCTGTTCAAACCTCTTCTCTTCGGCATTCTGGCAAAGCAAGCGGACCCGCGAGGTGACGCGGTCGGCTTTTATGGGATGAATGAGGAAAGCAGGAAAGCAGGAAAAAGAACTGTCAGAGAATTCCTGTTTTCCTGCTTTCCTGCTTTCCCCATTCGCCCCCCCTTTGCCGGTTGCCGGATTGGCGGCTACAAGATGGAAAGCCGGCCCTGCGGAGTGAGGCGGTAGCGTTGGAGGCGGCTGTTGGGTTTCTCGGGGATGGTCATTTCCACGAGTTCGGCGGCGATTGCGGGGTTGAGATAATTCGCGCGGAAGGTGGGGCGATGGGAAAGGCCGAGGCGTTTCATGCATTCCAGAGCTGGGAGGGTATCCTTGGCCAGAGTCCGGAGGAGATTTCCGACTTGGTCGGTGACTTGATCGGCGACTTGGTCGGTGCTACCAATTTCCTGAAGGGCCTTGAGTAATGCGGCGAGCAGGAATGCGATGAAGGCGGTGGAGTTGCCTGCCTTGTCGCAGGTGGCAAGAATCTGATAGTATTCCGCCTGTTGGTCGCGGATGACGGTTTCCACGGGTAGCCAGGCGAAGAGCGGATTCCAGCGGCTGAGGACGAGCGTCTGCCAGAGGCGGCCCATCCGGCCATTGCCATCGGTGAAGGGGTGGATGAACTCGAGTTCGTAGTGGAAGACGCAGCTCGCGACGAGCGGATGGACCTCTCCCCGCCGCAGCCATGCCAACAGATCCTTCATCAGCCCCGGAACCCGGTCAGCCGGTGGCGCGAGGTGAATGACGCGTCCGCCTTGGGCGATGCCGACGGAACCGCGGCGGAATTTCCCAGCATCGTCGGCGAGTCCCTGAATGAGCAGGCGGTGGGCGGCGAGCAGGTCTTTCGCGGTGGCGGGATGCCATGAGGGCATGGCCTCGTAGGCGGCGAAGGCGTTTCTCACTTCCTGGATTTCGCGGGGCGGGCCGAGGACTCGTTTGCCGGCGATGACGGCGGTGACTTGTTCGAGACTGAGCGAGTTGTTCTCGATGGCCAGCGATGCCTGGATGCTGCGGAGGCGGTTTTCCCTGCGGAGCTTCGGTCGATTTCCCTCACCTTCCAACGCGCCAAGACGCCCGGCCGTTTCCGCGATCCCCGCCACGAGATCGAGAATCCCGGGAGTCAGGGCGTAGGGCGGCGAGTAAGGGGAGGTCATGAGTCAATCGATCACTCTGTCACCTCGCCACTTCACCCCGTCCGCAATCGGGTGGAAAGCTTCTTGTTGTGGTAACCAAGGGGCGGGGCATGAAGAAAGGAGGGGGGAAGCTTCGCGCGGGTTTTTCGCAGCACCACAGGGGTGTCATAAGTCCTGAAGCAGACTCATCCCCATGCTGGGTTTGCCACTGGAAATCACGCCCGGTCCGCGCTACGGATATCCGTGATCTTGATTTCCCGCGCCGGGTGGTCTGCCCAGAAGGTGACGGCATACGAGCCGAGAACCTTGATGTGGAGGTTTCTGCCGGTAGCGTCCGGCAAGGAATAGTCACCCTCGGTAAAAGGCTCCGCAGCCAACGCATCGATGAAGGCAGTTACCAGCCTGCGAGGAGTTCCACGAATGCCGCGCAGGGTTTCGATGGCTTCGGAGCGCAGGAAAATTTCGTAGGGTCCGATCATTCGCCGTCCGGATCATTCAAACCCAGTTCGGCTTTGACCTGCTCCCAGGATTTCCAATTTTCCGGAGCGGGATCATCGAGACGGCGTTGGATTTCCAGATCCACACCGTCACGACGCATGCGCAATGCGGTCAGAAACGCGGCAAGGCGGTCTTGAAGATGGCCGGGCAACCGTTGAATCTCATCCTGAAGCATCAACACGTCCATGGCAGGGAGTTTCGCATGAGTCGGCCTCCGCGCAAAGCCATTTTCCTTCCCAGGCTCATGGGTATTCGGACTCCAAGGTCTCTACACTGGGGATTCTGACTGGAGAAAATTGAAGATTCAGGCACTGCGAATTTGGCGAATCCATTGAAGATGATGAGAAAATTTCAGAGTCCCTATGCCTTCGTTCTTCAAGATTCGCCTGATTCGCATGATTCGCGGTGCCTAACCCTCTTTTCATTGGCGGAACAGCCTCTTCATCGGCAAGTCTCGAAAACATCATTCCCAAGTGTCGAGAGCCTGTTTCTGACTCCGCATCCCCGGGGTTGTGCAACGCGGCGCGGCTGCTATTTTCCGGCAGCCCGATGAGTTCCGTCAATTACCCTCCGCCGATTTCCACGGGTGTCGTTTTCGAAGCACGGGGGGTGCGCAAGGTCTATCACACTGGCGAGCTGGACGTGGTGGCGCTGCACGGCGTGGACATCGAGCTGAACGCGGGCGAACTCGTCTGTCTGCTCGGCGCTTCGGGCAGCGGGAAGTCGACACTGCTCAACATCCTCGGCGGGCTCGACGTGCCGACGTCCGGCAACCTGATTTACAAGGGCTGGCCGCTGGATGGCTCCGACGAGAACACGCTGACCCTGTTCCGGAGAAACTGCGTGGGCTTCGTTTTCCAATTTTACAACCTGATCCCGAGCCTGACCGCGCGGGAGAACGTCGCGCTCATCACCAGCATTTCCCGCGATCCGATGAAGCCGGAGGAAGCGCTGGAAATGGTCGGGCTGACGGCGCGGATGGACCATTTCCCGTCGCAGCTCTCCGGCGGCGAGCAGCAGCGGGTGGCCATCGCCCGCGCCATCGCGAAACGTCCCGAAGTCCTGCTCTGCGACGAGCCGACCGGCGCGCTCGACGTGACCACCGGCATCGCCGTGCTCGAAGCGGTGGAACGCATCAACCGCGAACTCGGAACGCTGACGGTCATCATCACCCACAACGCCGTGATGGCGGAAATGGCGGACCGGGTGCTTTATCTATCGGATGGAAAGATCGTGAAGTCGCACCGGAACGAAGTGCGGTTGCCGGCGTCAAAGTTGGAGTGGTGATGAACATCGACATCGAACGCCCAACATCGAATATTGAAGTGAAGACTTTTAGATCATCCGCTTCTTCATTTTCTTTTCTTCGACGTTCGATGTTGGGCGTTCGATGTTCGATGTTCCTTCTCCCATGATCTCCCCTCTCGACCGGAAACTGCTGCGCGACATCGGCAAGATGAAGGGGCAGGTCGTGGCGGTGAGCCTCGTGATGGCCTGCGGGCTGGCGATGATGATCATGACGCGCAGCCTGATCCTGACACTGGAATCCACGCGCGAGACTTACTATCAGAAATACGCGATGGCGGACATCTTCGCCACGCTCAAGCGCGCTCCGCTCTCGGTGGGCGAGCAGATCGCCGCGCTGCCCGGAGTGGCCACGGTCGAGACGCGGGTGGCGGTGGAGGTGACGCTGGATCTGCCGGGCCTCGCCGAGCCGGCGACCGGCCACATCATTTCACTGCCCGAGGACGGCGGTCCCCAGAAGCTCAACCGCGTGTTTCTCCGCACCGGACGCTTTCCCCGCTCCGACGAACGGCGCGAGGTGGTGTTAGGCGAATCGTTCGCCCTCGCCAACAACCTCACCACCGGCGACTCGCTGGTGGCGGTGATCAACGGCCGCCGCGAGACTCTGAAAATCTGCGGCATCGGGCTGTCTCCCGAATATGTCTTCGAAGCCCGCGTCGGCGAGACGCTGCCCAATCACAAACGCTTCAGCGTGATCTGGATGAACTACCGCGCGCTGGCCGTGGCCTACAATCTCGACGGCGCGTTCAACGACATCTGCGTCGATCTCGCGCCCGGCGCGAAACCGGAGCCGGTCATCGAAAGCATGGACCGGCTGCTCAATCAATATGGCGCGGGCGGCGCCTTCCTGCGCAAAGAACAGCCATCCGCGCAGCGGCTCGACGACGAACTGCGCGTGCTGCACTCGCTGGCGGTGGCCTATCCGTTGGTATTCCTCAGCGTCGCCGCCTTCATGGTGAACGCGGTGCTGGCGCGGATCGTTAGATTGCAGCGCGAGCAGATCGCGCAGATGAAGGCGCTCGGCTACTCGGCGTGGCAGGTCGGCGGGCACTATCTGAAATTCGTCGTCGTCATCGGCATCCTGGGAACGATCATCGGTGGCATCGCCGGACGCTTCATGGGCGGCGGACTGGTCAACATGTACACGTTGTTTTTCCGGTTTCCCTCGCTGGTGTTCATCATGGACTACAGCGCGCTCGGACTGGCGCTGGTGATCAGCCTCGGCGCATCGACGCTCGGCGTTCTAACGGTCGTGTGGCAGGCGGTGAAACTTCCACCGGCCGAGGCGATGCGGCCCGAGCCGCCGGCAGATTTCAAGCCGTCGTTGTTCGAGCGCATCGGGCTCACGCGCTTTTTCAGCCCGGTGGCCCGGATGGCGTTGCGCAACATCGAGCGGCGGCCATGGCAGGCGGTTTTCACCTGTTGCGGTCTGGCACTCGCGACCGGCCTGATGGTCCTGCCCGGCGCGATGAGCGACAGCATCGACTACCTGCTCACTTTCCAATGGAACAGCCAGCAGCGCCAGGACGTCGCCGTTTTCCTAACTGAACCCGGCTCGGGCCGCGGATTCCACGATCTCGAACACCTGCCCGGCGTGATCCACGCCGAACCGATCCGCAGCGTGCGGGCGCGGTTGAAATTCGGCGCCCGTCACCGGAAACTTTCCGTCACCGGCATTTCGCCCGACGCCAATCTGAACCGGTTGCTAGACGGAACCGGCCATCCCATGGCGTTGCCGAAGGACGGCTTGGTGATGTCGGCGAAACTCGCGGAAGTCATTGGCGCGCACATCGGCGACGAAGTGCAGATCGAGGTGTTGGAGGGCAAGCGGCCGGTGCTGAACGTGCCGATCCGCGGACTCGTCACCGACTTCGCCGGAGTCGCGGCCTACATGGATATTTCCTCGCTGCGGCGGATGATGAAGGAAGGCGACACGATCAACGGCGCTTACCTTTCGCTGGACCATAACCGCTGGGATGAATTCATGCGCGAGCTCAAGGACACGCCGCAAGCCGCCGTGGTGATGGTGAAGCGCGACCAGCTCAACGCATTTCGCGAAACGACCGGCCAGAGCATCGGCATCATCCGCAAGCTCTACTTCGTGCTCGCCACCATCGTCGCGTTCGGCGTGGTTTATAACAGCGCCCGCATCGCTCTCTCCGAACGCAGCCGCGAGCTGGCGACGCTGCGGGTCGTCGGATTCAGCTTGGGCGAAGTGCGCGGTGTGCTCGTCGGCGAACTGGCGATCCTGGTGCTCGCTGCGCTTCCCGCCGGCCTGCTGTTCGGGCGCGGACTGGCGCTTTTCATTATGTCCTCGTTCAGCACGGAAACGGTGCGGCTGCCGATCATCATTACGTCCTCGACTTATTCGATCGCGGTCCTCGTCGTCCTCACCGCGTCCGTTCTGTCGTTCGGACTGGTCGGGCGGATGGTCGGAAAACTCGACATGGTTGGCGTCCTGAAGGCACGGGATTGAGGATTTCTGAAACCGGGCGGCGGCATCCGACGGAAAGGAGAGTGATGATAACAAAAATCGGAGCGATATGGGTGTTAGCTTGCGCGATGGCGATGGCGAAGCCGGGTGATCTGGATCGGAATTTCGATCCAGAGCTTCGATCGTGGGTCGCCCCCAACCATGTGACCGTGGCGGCGGGCGGGCGGGCATGGGTGGGCGGGGGATTTGATCGGGGAGACGGCGCGTCCACGGGTGATTTGCTGAAGCTCGGCGCAAATGGCGGGGTGGCGCAAGAACCTGCGCCGGGGTATCTTGGGAAACGAAACGGAATCAGTGTCGGATCGGGGCTATCTGATGCGATCGCACCGTTTCACCTGGCGGGCGGGGATTTCCTGCTGCCTGCGGAATCCGGCGGCTGGCTGCGGATGAATGCGGCGGGCACGGTGGTGGGCAAGGCATTCCCGGACCGCTTGGCGGGCGAGACGATCACACCGCAGTTTGAGAGAGATGGGAAGCTGTGGGTGATCCGGGAATACGCGAATGGAGAGCGGCGGTTGGAGAAGCGGGAGAGTGCGAGCGGGCTGATCGACGCGGGTTTTCTGCTGGCCGCGACGGATGTGAACGGCGCGGTGCCGGGGGCTGATGGGACGGTCTGGATTCTGGCCGGAGAGGTTTTGCAATTTTGGTATGACGAGATCCCCTCGCGGCGGATTTTCCAAGCGGATCCGGCTGGAAATCCGGTGGGCGTCCCGTTAGCGATCAACGCCTTGCGGACCGTCGAACTCGCGGCAGGGCCGGTGGGGGCGTTCCGCGTGGTCTATGGGCCGGACCAAACGTTCTGGGGCTTCTGGCCCATGGCGAGTTCCGGATCTTATCGGATCGAGTGGTATTCGGCGGCGGGAATATTCGAGCGGCGGAAAGATTTCTCCCTCAGTTTAAACGACACCTTCGTCTGGGCGGAAGGGGCGGATGGTTCCCTAGTGGCGGCGGACGGCGCGGTCCGGGTGCCGGGGCAATCGCAATGGTATATTGGAAAGGACGCCAATCTGCGCCATTACGGAGCAGACGGAATTCTAGACGAGAGTTTCCAAACTCCCGGCGAGGTCCGCTCGGTGGTGGCGCTGGCGGATGGGAAATGGCTCGTCGATGGCTTGCGCCGCCTGAACGCGAACGGCAGCGAGGATGAAACATGGACAGCCCCGCAGCTCGACCGGCCCGCGCGGGTGACAACGCTGTCTCCACTGCCGGGGGGGCGGCTGCTGGCGGTTGGGGATTTCGCAACGGCGGACGGCTTGGTTAGAAATCGGCTGGTGGTTTTCCGGGCGGATGGGACGGTGGAGCCATCCTTCATCGCGGATGAACGGATCGGCGAGTGGATCTCCGTGGCGGTGTCCGGAGAGGAGATCTATGTGGTGACGGCGGAGCCGGTGAGATACGGAAATGAAGTGGTTTCAAATCTCGTCAAGCTCAGCATGGACGGCGTGCTGGACGAGAACTACGAGCCGCTCGTGCCGCTGTCCACTTACACCGGGGGTGCGCGGTTCCAGCCGGTGGATAACGTCACGAAGGTCCATGCGGTGGGCCCAGGAGACATTCTGGTAGAAACTTGGTCTAGCGGGGGAGACGTGCCGTTCCAGACCCTCTCGCGTTTGAAAAGCGACGGATCGCGGGATGCGGGAATGCAGGTCTTGCGGGCGTCGTATTTTCCCGATGGGATCGTGGTTAGAGAGAACGGTGGATTTGTGATCGGAGCGACGATTTACCGGAGAAATGGCAGTGTGGAGAATGATCTCATACGGGAAAACATCGGGCTGCGACCGTTGTGCGAATGGCTGGGCGGCGTGGTTTTCCTGGAAACCGGCAATGGCCCGACTGGGCGGCTGCGCTGGTGGCTGGGCAACGGTTGGTGTTCGTGGTTCCGGCCGCCGGTCATCGCGAATGTGGGGGATGGCGTGTTGGCGGCACCGGGCGAAAATGGCTCGCTCTATGTGAATGCCGCTTTCAAGGGCGGAACAGCGAGGCTCTTGCGTTTGCATGGATTCGGGTGGGTGGACCGGAGTTTCCGCGCACCCGATTTCACCTCCCGCGAACGCCAGCCGTTAGGCGGCTGGTGGAAGGCGGAAGAGTCCGGAAAGGTGACCTTTAAACCAGTCCGGCATGAGACGATTTCCTCCCCGGTGGTGATGCTTTGGCACCCGGCGTCCCGGCGATTGTGGACGGGTGGAAATTTCAACACCGCGGGCGGGCGGCCACGCGATGGCCTGGCCCGGGTCCACGGCGGCGTCTCGCGGTGGCCGTGGTGGTGATGGGTTTTTCCACAGATATTTGAAACCCGCCTTCCCTCCCGCACGGAGAACATGAGAGAAGGTGAGCAAGCGATGGGAGAGGCTGCAAAAATGATCGATGCGGACGAGCGGGCGGATGTCCGGGACGGATCACGGCTGCTCGCCCGCATCGCCCGCCGGGATGCGGACGCTCTGGCGGAACTCTATCGGATGTGGGGCGACCGGCTCTACAGCATGGCGCTGCACTGGATCCGGGACGAGGGCGCGGCGAAGGAAGCGCTCCAGGATTGTTTCCTGAGGGTTTGGAAAAAAGCCGGGGAATTTGATTCGGATAGATGCCGTGGCTTCACCTGGTGCGCCATGATCTTGCGCGGCCTCTGTCTGGACCAGTTGCGCAAACGCAAGCGCCGGTCCGGCGTTTGGCAGGATTGGGAAATGGCTTCCGCGCTGGAAGTCCCGGCCCGCGGCGGCGTGGAGGATCTGTTTTTCCGTGAAACCGTCACCCGTGTTAGATCGGCGCTCACCCGGCTCGATGAAACGGAAGCCGAGAGCATCCGCGCGGCCCTCTTCGATCCCGGCACCTTGCAAGACCACGCCACCCGCTGGGGAATCCCGCTCGGCACCGCGAAAATCCGCGTCCATCGCGCGATGCTGAAACTCCGTGAACTGCTCAGGAAAGGAGGCGACCATGAAACCTACTGACCTCGCCGACGCCACCGCCCGCGCTCTCGACCTGCTGCCACCCGGCGATCCGGCCCACCCGGACCCCCGCTTGCGCCGCGATCCGGGACTGGTAGATGAGGCCCGCCTCACCCGCGAGACGGCGGCGGATGTCTGGCTCGCGGTTTCCCCCTTACACGTCGCTCCGCCGGATGTGCTGCATGCGATCATGGCGGAGATCGATCCGCCTTCATCCGTTAGCGCCGGAAACGGCCGGCCCTTGCTTCGCTGGCTCGCGGTTAGCGGCTGGGCAGCGGCGGCGGTGCTGGCCGTTTTTCTCTGGCAGCGTCCCGAGGAAAAACAACCCCGCACCGCTCGATCCGGCCAGTCAGTCGCTTCTTCTTTCTCTCATGAAAATCCGCCGGAAACCGCTCCCGCTCCGGTTTCCCCATCACGCGATTCCAGACGGGACCGCGACATCCTGCGCTTGCAAACCCGTCTCGCCGAGGTGCGAAGCGTCTCAAACTCCAACACTCCACGCGTGATGAGTCTCACCGCGCCGGGAGGTGTTCGCCGCACACCGGAAGAGGCCCGGAGACGCGTGCAGACCATTCTAACGAATGCCTTGCGCTCCGCCCTGGAGGTCGAGAGCGGCGCACCCTCGGACCCTTCATCCCTCGTCATTGAGCGCGGCTGGTTGCCCGGCGGCGTGCCTGTTCCCGGGGACGGAGGTGTGATCCGGCATCGGAATTTCCCTGAGCAAAACTGGCAGGAACTGGGTCTGTTGCGCTCGGCCGAGGGTGAATATTACGATTCCCTCGGCAAGACGATCTGGTCCGCAGATCCAGATGGCAGAGGTTTCATCGGACGGAAAACCAACGTTGAGGACGACGTTGCACGTTTCACCAATGCTCCCGCAGAAGAAGCCATCAAGCCATTGAGTCCGAGAACCTCACCCGAGGGTTTCATCGTCGAAAACCCAACTGATAGAACCATCGAAGTGATCATCGACCAGCTTCCCGCTCCGGCGGAGGGAACCCAACATATCATACTCGCGACGGATTCTTCCGGTCATGCCGAGGAGATCCCGCTTTCTCCATCAGGAGCCGCGGATTCCGCGGCTTACGAGGAGCTTGTCGCGTCGGCGCACTCCACGGCCATCACCACGCCAACGGGTGTTTTCACCTCCTCGTCTACCAGTGCCGGTTTTGGGGGCACCTTGGTTTTCACCCTTCAGAATTTCGCCACGCTTTCGTCATTTCAACTGGTCGAGCGCGCCACGTTTGTGACCGGACAACCTGATACGATCATTATCGAGGGAACTCCCTGAATGCGGCACGCCGCACGGGATTGATCCATGTGGTTCGCAGCCATCAGGTCTTGACCGTATTCGGTCGGGCTTTTTCCCGGCAGGAAGTCAACTTGGACTTGACAGGTAAGCGATTGCTTACGTATGTTCGCGTCATGGTTATGACTCCCGATCGCGAGCCCGATGTGTTCGCAGCGATCAGCCACCGCTCGCGGCGTCAGATGCTGGATCTGCTCGCCGAATCCAAGCGCTCTGTTAGCGACATCGCCGCCCATTTCGAAATGAGCCGCCCGGCGGTCTCCCAGCACCTCCGCGTTTTGCTCGAGGCCGGTCTCCTGACCGAACAGCGGCACGGTCGCGAACGCCGCTACCACTTCGACCCCGCACGACTCGGCCCGGTGCGGGACTGGATCGGGCAATACGAGCGGTTCTGGGATGACCGTCTCCAGCGTCTTCAAAACCAACTCTCCAAAACGAGCGGAAATGAGTAAAACCATTCGAAGAGAGATTCTCATTCCGCAGCCGCGCGAGCAGGTCTGGCAGGCGATCGCCGACAGCACCGCTCTAGCCGGCTGGATGTTCCCTAACGATTTCGAGCCGCGGGTCGGCCACCACTTCACGTTCCGCGTACCGCCGAATCCCAAGGTGGGTTTCGAGGGGCTCGCCGTGCGTTGCGAGGTGTTGGAGTGCGAACCGCCAAGCAGGCTCGTGTTCTCGTGGTCGGCCGGCGGCCCCGTCGTCGATACGCGAGTGAGCTTCCTGCTCGAACCTGACGGCGACGGCACGCGCCTCGTTTTCGAGCACTCCGGCTTCGACTTTTCCCACCCACAGGCCAATCAGGCGTTCCATGGAGCCGAGTTCGGCTGGGCGAAAATGCTCGGGCAGCTTCCCGCCGTGGTCGCAGGGTTGGCGGCCGACGGCAATTAGGCGAGCCGCCTTTGTCATCACAAAATCATGAAAGACACCACCAAGCGTTCGATACTTCGTTGGATTCACATTCTCTTTGGCGTGACTCTGATCGGTTATATTTATGGTCCGCCCGAGCAAGTCAGGCCGTATGCGCATTTTTTCCAGTACTTCTACTTTCCCGCGGTCGTGCTAACGGGAATTTTGATGTGGAAAGGTCATGTCATTCGGCGGCTTTTTTCCAAAAAGACGAACTAACAGGAACCCTTCATTACACGACACCACCATAACAAGAAACCTCTATGAAAAGCGTTGGAACAAAAAAGAAACTGTCATCTGGACAACGGGAAGAACTGCTTGGAGCGTTGAAATCCCGCTTTGAGAAAAACATGAACCGGCATCAAGATCTTGAATGGGCCAAGGTAAAAGCAAAGCTGGAAGCCAATCCCGAAAAGCTTTGGTCACTCAATGAAATGGAAGAATCCGGCGGCGAACCGGATGTGGTCGGTCACGATCAAAAGACGGGCGAAATAATTTTCTTTGATTGTTCGGCGGAAACTCCCAAAGGCCGCACCAGTGTTTGTTATGACCGTGAAGGACTGGATTCGAGGAAAGAACATAAACCGGCGAATACCGCGATGGATTTGGCCGCCGCCATGGGCATTGAGCTTCTAACTGAAGAACAATATTTCGAGCTGCAGAAACTTGGAAAGTTCGACATGAAGACGTCGTGCTGGGTGAAAACACCGGCTGATATCAGAAAACTCGGCGGAGCGCTCCACTGCGATCGCCGCTACGGCCGAGTCTTCGTGGGTTACAACGGAGCGCAGTCTTACTACAGTGCCAGGGCATTTCGTGGCTCGCTAAGGATCTGAATTCGAATTTTAAATTTCTTCAGCCTGGTGGCATCGAAGACTTCAAATCGGGCTCCTGAAGCCATGGGATTGAGGATGCTGGAGTTAGCTTGCCCGGCGGTTGGAAAAATGCGCTGCTCGGCATGTGGAAAACGTCATCTACATTCCGAAAACCTGGGACTTGCCGGAATCCATCCGCAGACGGCTGGGCAACTCGGTCGGCCGGCAGCGTTTGATCGATGAGGACGGCCACCTGTTGCTGCTGCTCCACCAAGTGCCGCGGGCGGAAGACGACGAAGTGCGGACCGCGGTGGTGTTCTGGCTCAACCCTGCCGGCGAATGGAAAAGCTCTCCGGTCACCGGTGGATTCACCGGACTGGAAGCCCATCTCACCGCCTACCGCACCGCGATTCACAAACTCGACGACGAGGTGGAATCCGCGAAAACTCCGCGCCAGTTCTTCGAGGTCATGCGCCACATGCACCCGTTGCAGCGCGCCACCCGCAGCATGCTCGACGCCCTCCAGGCCCTGCGCGAGGCGCTGCCGGACGACATGCGCATCATCAACATGCGCGACCAGGCAGCCGATCTGGAACGCGGTATCGAGCTCGTCGCCGCGGATGCCAAGGCGGGCATGGATTTCACGATGGCCGAGTCCGCCAACCAACAAGCGCTCTCCGCCGAGGTGGCGAATCAGGAAGCGCGCCGCCTCAACCGGCTCGCCGCGTTCTTCTTCCCGCTGGCCACGCTGGTCGCGGTCTTCGGCATGAATCCGCCGGAGGAGATTTATGAAAAGCCCGGCTTCTGGGCCGTCCTCGGCGCGGGCATTTTGTTAGGACTCATCGTTTACACGCTGGTCGCCGTGCGCGAACTGAAAAACCGATAGAACTGGTATGGAAGACGAACCCGCCACCCCCCTCTCTCCCGCCCCGCCCGAAACCGTCAAACCGATTCGATATCGTCGCGTGATCGTCACGGCATTGATCCTTGGCGGGATTCTCGCCATCGCGGCAGGCAGCGCGAGTCTTGTGTGGCTTGCCAGCCCAAATATCGGGATCGGCCCCTTCACGAAAATCGAAGGCGGCGGACTGGCGGAACCGCTCCTCGTCATCCGGCGGATGGCGTTTTTGACGATCATCCTCGGAACCGTATGCGTCCTGTTCGGAGCATTTTACCCGCGGCAACGCTGGCGTTGAGTCACACCACCGCCCAGACGACCATCGCGCAAGCGGCCACCAGCAACAGCAGGCCGCTGAGAAACACGACGTCCGCGAACGTTTCCAAGCGGTGCGAACGGCCTCTCCGACGCACCCGCAGCGCGCCGTATGACAGCAGGCACGAAGCGAGGAACACCATCGCATCCACCGCTAACAGATCATCGACGCCGCGGTGAAGCAGGGAGCCCTTGGTGATCGGTCCGACGATGCTGATGACCGTCAAACAGACACCAACCAGCGCGGCGGACGCGGTGAAAATATGGATCGCGATGTCGCGGTCCTGGGATTCGAGATTCGGCTCGTCGGGGTTCATCGCGCGGCGGGAGCAGGAGAAAATGCCTGCCGCTGGAACAGCGCCGCCGACCGAGAATTCAGTCTCGTGGATTTCCGGTGATATGGCGGTGGACTTCCTCGGTGAGAGTCTGGATCCGTTCGCTCATCGTTTTGGTGATCCGTGTCAGTTCGGTGTTCTGCTCCATCAGAATCATCAGTTGCGCGGATTGTTCGGCGGCCAGGGTCTCACGCTGCTCGCTGGCATTCGCGAGATCCTCACGGTGCTGCGCGTCGGCATCGGCGTGGGCTTTGTCGCGGTCCGCCTGGCGCGTCTGGGCGAGCAGGATCAGCGGCGCGGCGTAGGCAGCTTGCAAACTGAACGCCAGGTTCAACAGGATGAACGGATAGATGTCGAAATGGACGACGCCCATCACGTTGAGCGCGATCCACACCGCGACGATGACGGTCTGGCTGACGAGAAACGTCGGCGTTCCGAAAAACCGGGCGAACGCCTCCGCCTTGAGGGCAAACCAATCGTTGCCGAATACCGGAGCGAGATGGAGGTGCTTTTGGTGGAAGCGGAAATGGTTCTTCTTCGCAGCGGGAGCGGTTTCTTTTTCCATGGCCCCAATAAGCTCGATCCATGCCGCGCCGTCCAGAGGGGGTTTGGAAATCGCAGGGTTCCGATGAGCAATGAATTCCGGTTTGATTTTTCCCGCGCAGCGTTCACAAGCTCGCGGCATGGCGAAGGCAAAGGACGAAAACCGGGTGGTGGTGAAGGTGTTTCTCTACGGGATCCAACCGCAGATCTGGCGGCGGTTTTCGATTTCCGCGGACATCACGTTCATCCAGTTCAGCGACGCCGTGCAATCGGTGATGGGCTGGGACAACAAGAGCCCGCACGAATTCCGCCACGGCAAGGGCAAGCGCCTCGTCGATGTCATCGGCCCGATCGGGCTGGAGGACCAAACGGCGGGCGAGTTCCAGGACGAGGCGGTGCTGACGGTGAAAAATTTCCTCGGCAAACGCCGGCTGCCGATCCGCATCCTTTATCGTTACGACTTCGCCGACGAGTGGATCCATGAGATCGTCTTCGAAAAATGGACCGCCGGTGAAGGTGGGCCGGAAGTGCTGGAAGGCGAACGCGCCTGCCCGCCGGAAGACTTCGGCGGAACGTTCCAGTACATGCAGGCACTCCACGGCGAAATCGAATGGGCGCATCCGGGATACGATCCGGAGGCATTCGATCCGAAGACTGTTAGCTTCGAGCAGAAGAAAGCGGTGAAGAAGCGGAAGTGAGTTTTTTGTTAGATCGGGCCGACGCTTCCCCCCGCGACGTATTCCGGAACGATGGACTGGGTCCACACACTGCCCGCACCGTTGCGGATCAGATCCAGCAGGATCTCCGCGGCCTTTCGACCGTAGGCCTTTCCGTTAGTCCGGTAGCGGGCCATCGTTGGGAAGGTGGAGTCGAGAAGGGCGTCGTCCCACATGGCGATCACACTCGCCGCAGACGGCACCCGGATGCCCGCCGACTGGAGATGACAGAGCACTGTGATGGCGGTTTCCGACGCGGCGACAACATACCCCGTGGGCCGTGGTCGGCACGCGATCAGGTCCCTCATCATCTTCGCCACCGGTTCGGAACCCGCCTCGTAAGAGACGATGCGGGCCCTTGCGCCGAGCTTGCGTGCTTCCGCCATGAACACCTCCGAGGCGATGCGGTCGCCGATGCTGGTCAGGTTGGCAATCAGATAGACCAGCTCGCGATGGCCGCGCGAAAAAAGCAGCCCCGCCGCATGATGCGCCGCGGCCGCGGAGTCCGGATAAATGCTGGAAAGCGCCAGCCCGTCGTATGCCCGTCCCAGCAGGAGGGTTGGCTTGCCGCTTTCTACGAACCATCTCTGGATCGACTCGGTCGTGTACATCAGCAGCCACGCGGCGGTGTCCGGCAACGCATCGAGATGAGCCAGCTTGGCGGATTGATAGTTCCTGAAAACCCCCGGATGGTGTTCGATCTCCAGGCGATATCCGGCCGGTGACAAGCGGGCCGCCAGTTCCTCAAAGATGAGGTTCTCGGTGGAACTGCCCTGCCTCAAACCAAAAGGCGTTAGAACCCGGACCGTCCGGGCGGTGGAAAGCTCTTTCTTCCGCAGCCTCCGCGGAATCCGGTGGAGCCTGCCGCGGCCTCCAAGTTCGATCCATCGGTCGGTGGCGAGCTGGACCAGCGCCTTGCGCAACGTCGTCCGGCAGACTTGGAATTCCCGACAGAGTTCCGCCTCGCTCGGCATCTCACCGCTCCACCGCGCGTTCGCGATGTTCGTCCGCATCATTGCCACGAGTTGGTCGTGGATCGTGGTGCGCATGGGTGACTGCGACATGGATTTATGTTAGGGGCGGACGATTGCGAAGTCTGCGGGGAAACTTGCGGGCCAAACTCATGTCTCGCACAAGGAAGCGTCTCCCGCAAGCGCACTTGTACACCCGGTGAACATCTTGATATTGCCTTCGGGAAGTTGCCCAAAGGTGAAAATAAACGATATTATGCGCCGAAACCCATTGCCCCCGACCTGCATTCGTTCCAGGCCGGAGGGCGGAAAACGCATTCCGCCATTTCCCATGAAAAAATCCAAACGCCTCATCCTCGCCCTCGGCGCGGGCATTTCCATCCCGCTCGTCGCGATTGCGCTATGGGTCAGCCAGAACCACGGCACCCGCCGTAAGGTCTCCCAGATCGATGCCGCTGGTTCCGTCGCGGTTTCAAGGCCGGTGCAGCCCCCCGCTGGAGTTTCCACTCCGCCGGACAAGGTCATTTCGCGACCACTCCCTGTCGCCCTCACGAGCGCCACTCACCAATGGGCGGAAGGCGACGCGACCTCCCCCGCCGTGATTGAAAAAATCGCCCACAATCCCGACGAGTTCATCCGCATGGTCGAGGAAAACGAGCGCATCAAACGTCGCCAGCTCGTTTACCGCCAGGACACCGCGGCCGCTGTCGTTCAGCGTGCCCGTGCCACCGGGGAACCCGTGCGCAAGCTCACTCTGCCCGGATTAGACGGTCAGGAAATCGACGTCGAGGTGACCCGCGCGGACCTCGCCTTTTCGGGGCTTTCCGGCACGTTCATCGGCCGCCTCCCCGGCAAGCTGCAATCCATCGTCACCCTCTCCTTCAAGAACAACCGCGAGGCCTTCAGCGTCGCCTCCCCGGAAGACGGCCTCTATCTGGAGGCGGAGCCGCGCGAACCCGGCCAAGTCGTCGTCAAGGCCATCGACCCGAACACCTACGCGACCGGCCACTGCGGCACGGACGAATACGCCCAGGAGCAGGAAAAGCAACGGAAGAGCCAAGGCCGCTAACACTTGGAACCGCCAGGACCTCAAAAACTTTCTCCCAACATGCTCATGTCATTTTTTCGCTCCAATCGCGTTCCCGGTTTCATTTTTGCCGCCGCCGTAGCCTTGTTAGGCATCGCGCCGCTTGCCCGTGGCGCGGCCGAAGCCGACATCGTCATCGGCTACGCCGCCACTTGGGGCAACAGCGTCGGTGGCGCGGACAACGTCGAAGTCATTGCCGCCAATACCGTCGCCGGGGCGAATGCCATCTACGAACGCAGCGGCGCGCCGCCCCGCATGCGCGTCGTCGGCTGCTATCAGTCACTTCAGGATAACACGAACCGCACCAGCACCGGCGGCATCGTCGGCTGGCTCAATGGCTACGACAGCCGGATCTCGGACGTGGTCGATGTCGGCAACGCCATAGGCGCGGACCTCGTGACCTACGTCTGCACGAACAATGACTCCGCCACTATCGGCGCGGTTGCGGGCCAGCCCGGCCGCTTCTCCTGTTTCAATCCGGGTGCCTTCTGGTCCACCGTCTTCTGCCATGAGGCCGGCGGCCACAACTTCGGCTGCGACCACCGTGGCGGCGACGACAATCCGAAGACCGTCATGATGCACAACTACTGCGGCGGTGGTGCGAATGCCTATTTCTCCAATCCTAACATCTGGCTCAATGGCGCGCGGCTCCTAGGCACCGGCACCTGTCTGGGCGCGGCAGTCGATCAGGGTGACAACGCCTATCTTCTCAGCAACAACGCCCAAGGCGTGGCCGACCGCAACGCGCGCCTCATTTCCGCGCCCGCCCTATCCAACGTCGTCCGCCGCTGGTCCTTCAATCAGGCCGCAAGCGCGGCACCGGCCGGCACCACCGTGACGGATTCCATCACCGGCACCGCGCTCGCCACCGTGCAGGGTGCGGGCGCCACCTTCACCGGCGATGGCCTGCGCATCCCCGGCGGCACGGGTGCCAGCGGCGCGGCTTACCTCCAGTTGCCCGCCGCGACTGTCTCCGCCTACACCAATGTGACCGTCGAAATTTGGGCGAAAACCCTCTCCGTCCAAAACTGGGCACGCGTCATGGACTTCAACAACGGCACCGGAAATTATCTCCTGCTCGCCGCCTCGCGGGGCACCGCCCTGAGCTCGCAGCGCTTCGAGTCCAAGGCTGCCGCAACCGTGACTCTCGACAGTGACGTCGCCACCGCCGCCAATGTCATGTATCATTACGCAATCACCTTTGCCGACAACGGGACGGGAGGCGGCCGCTGGACTTGGTTCCGCGACGGCGATGTCATCGCCTTTCTCGATGTCGCCTACACGCTTGCCGCCTTCCAGGACGTGAACAACTGGCTCGGCCGCTCCGCCTTCGCCGGTGACAACTTGGCGAATGCCGAGTATGCCGAGGTCCGCATCAGCAACATCGCAATGAGCCGCACGCAGGTCGCCGCGAATGCCCGCCTCGGTCCGAACCGGGTGGCGAAAAATGCCACCCTAACGGCAGATGACCCTGTTGGTCAGAATTCCTTCGACGTCGCCGGCCGCTGGAGCGACGGCCTCGCCCCGAGCGGGGCAAAGAGCTATGAAACCTTCGGCTTCCGGCTGCGCACTCCCGCCGACGGCACTTCCCGCACCTTCGCCGGGCAATCGCTTGTCATGAACGGTGGCTCGCTCACTTGGAAAGGGACAGCTAACAGCACCAGCACCATCAATAATTTCACTCTTGGTGGCACCGATGCGGAAATTCTCAACGCCGGGTCAGGCACATGGACTCTCGCCGGGACAATGAATGTCCAGTCCCCGGAAGTGACGGTGCGCGCCGCCAATGGCCCCATCAATCTATCAGCCAGCCTCAGTGGAAGCGGTGCGCTGATGCACTTGAACAATACCGTCACCCTCAGTGGAAACAACACGGCGTTCACCGGCAGGACCGTGGTCGGTGATGGACGGTTCAGCAGCCTCTCCATCGACTCGGAGGCCCGCCTCGGTGGGAATCCCTCCACATTTACCCCGGACCAGTTCACCCTCAACCGCGGCGTTCTCTATACGGGCAGCAACATCACAATCGATGACGCGAACCGCGGTATCCGCGTCGGCGAGAGCGCGGCGATCTTCAACGTGGCCCCTGGCACGACTCTCACCGTGGCAGTCCCCGTTGCCGGCACCGGCTCGGGCGACACGCTCCTTACCGCACCGATCTATCCCAATCCCGCGTCAGGAATGCTGATCAAGGAAAACACCGGCATGCTCGTTTTCACGAGTCCTAACAACTCTCACGTCGGCGAGATCGTCATCAACGGCGGGCAAATCCGGCTCGACGGTGCGGGCCGTTTTAACAACGGCGACACGCCCATGCCGGTCGTCATCAACGGCACGCTCAACCTCAACACCACCGGCAACCAGATCTTCGGCGGCGAGATTTCCGGGGGCGGCACGTTCATCAAAGGCAGTTCGGGAACCACGACGCTCACCGCCGCCAACACTTTCTCCGGCAGCGTCACCCTCAACGGCGGCACGGTTTATGCGAATGCGGGCAACGCCGCGACCAACCGGAACTTCAGCTACGTCAGCGGCATCACCGTCAACACCGGCGCGACCTTGCGCACCAACTCCAATGCGCTCTTCGGCTGGGACGGCACGCAGGAAAAGCCGATCACCGTCAACGCCGGTGGAATTCTAACTGCCAATGGCGGCCTCGCAAGCGACGTGGGCCTCGGCACGGTCACCCTCAACGGCGGCACGCTCGCCACCCTGGCTGTTGGGGCGACGGATTACGGTTCGTTCCGCTTCGACGAGGCTGCCGACAAGCTCGCCGTCACCGCTGACTCCACTGTTAGTGCCACCAACGTGAAATTCGGAAACGCCGCCGCATCGATCGACGTGTCCGCCGGCAAGACCTGCAACTTTACCGGCACCATCACCAACGCGTCCAACGGCGGCATCAGCTATCTGACGAAAAACGACGGCACGGGCACATTGATTCTCAGCGGAACCAACACCTTCACCGGAGCAACCGCCATCAACGCCGGCACACTCAAACTGACCGGTTCGCTCGCCGCCGGCAGCGCGGTTACCGTCGCCAACGGCGCGACTGTTAGCGGCACCGGCACCATCAACGGCTCGCTCACATTTGCCGC
Source organism: Luteolibacter sp. (assembly GCF_039920825.1). Taxonomy (GTDB): domain Bacteria; phylum Verrucomicrobiota; class Verrucomicrobiia; order Verrucomicrobiales; family Akkermansiaceae; genus Luteolibacter. Next base: position 68,160 of record NZ_JBDSCX010000018.1, read on the forward strand.
CGGCTCGATCCACGCTCCGGGAGACGCCACCGGCACGCAAACCGTCGGCGGTGCGCTCAGTTATGCGGGCACCTCGCGGGTGAAATCCACGCTTTCTACCAACTCCAACACCACCGGAGCCGCCAGCCGCATCGTCGCCGGCAACGTGACCGTCACCGCAGGTGCGGCGATCGATTTCATCCTCAACGCGGCGGGCAGCACGGTGAATTTCACGGACACGTTCTGGAGCCAGTCCCGGACATGGAACGTGATGACATGCTCTAACAAAACTGGAAACTTCACCCTTGGCACCGTCACCGGTGATGCGGGCGGACGTGTCCTATCCAATTACGGAACGCTCGCACTTCAACAAAGCACCACCTCGGCTTCCCTGGTCTTCACTCCCTACACGCCCACCGAGCTCTGGCGGCAGGCGTATTTCGGCATCAACTGGGACACTACCGGAATTTCCGGGGACGGTGTCGATGGTGATGGCGACGGCTTGAGCAACCTCCTTGAATATGGCCTCGGCTCCAATCCTAACACCTCAAGCGCAGGCAGCGCCCCGCTGGTTTCGACCGATGCGGGGAAACTGAAAATCACCTTCGGCCGCAACACAGCCGCTTCGGACGTGACCCTTGCCGTTGTGGCTTCCGATAGTCTCCAGACGACCTGGACTGACATCGCGCGCAGCATCGGTGGCGCGGCGTTCACCACCACCCCGGCCGGAGCCGCAGCATCCGTCAATGAATCGGGAGCCGGAGGAGTCAAATCCGTTCAAGCCACTGACATCTATCTGACGAGCGATCCCGCCCACCCCACACGCTTCATGCGCGTGGAAGTGCGGCGTTGAAAATAAGCCGTGCCTTTCGGCTCTACAGCCATCCCCGGAAATCCCGTCCAAGTCACGGATGGCACCGGCGGTTCCCCGGATCGTTGTCGAGCTCAGCGAGGCAAACTGACCTTCAGTTCCTGAAATATGGGGAATTGATCCGACTCCACTTCCTCGTAAGACATTGAAACATAGGCATCTGGTTTTCAACGGAGGCTTAATGCTATTGAGAACGCATATCATTAGTAGTTGACGGCACCGGAAAATTCCGTATCGCTTCCGCCGACTTCAACTCACTCATGACCGCTTCCACACGCATTCTCGCCGCTTCGCTCGCCCTGACCCCGCTTCTCAGCTTGGAATCGCGGGCCGATGAAAACCTTTTCGGCTGGGCAAAAGGTACTGAAACCCTGCCAAAGGGCCACATCGACCTGTATCAGTTCACGACCATGCGGACGGGAAAAGCCAATGAGGACGGCAGCTACAATGCCTACGACTTCGAAACCGAGGTCGAATACGGCTACTCGGATGAGCTGCAACTCGCCCTGAGCGTCGCTCAAAATTACTTCTCCGGCAGCGCTCTCGAAGACGATGGCGACGGCCTCACCCAAACCGGCTACCGTTTCGGTGGCGTCGCGGTTTCCGGAAAATACCGCTTCAAGAGTCCGTTCATCGACGGCTACGGCCTCGCGCTGATCCAGCAGGTCGGCTACAACCGCCACGACGAAACCGCCGGTATCGTGGAAAACCACGTCTATCTCGCCCCCACCCTGGCGTTTCAGAAAAACTTCCTCGATAACACCCTGATCACCGTCGCCAGCGTCGGAGTCGACATGGGCTGGGGCAAGAAGCCGGCCGAGGAATATAGCAAGGAAATGGGCCTCGAAACCCGGATGGGCGTTTCCTACCGCTTCGCTCCTAACTGGTTTGTCGGTCTCGAAGGCCGCGTCCGCTCCGAGTATCCGCAGTTCGACATCACCGACAACGAACACGTCGTCGTCTTTGTCGGCCCGAACCTCCACTACGCGAGCGAGAAATTCTGGGCCACCCTGGGCTGGGCCTATCAGGCCTACGGTCACGAATCCGACGGCCAGCAGGTCGATGACCGCGCGTTTGCCGAGCAAGTGCAAAACGAAATCCGCCTCAAGGTCGGCTTCAATTTCTAACTTAACACTTCACCCCAATTTCCCATGCGCCTCTCCTCCGGAATTCTCCTCTCCCCGGTCATCATGGCACTCGTCGCCCCGGCGGCGATGGGCACGGTCTATCTGAGCCCGGAACAGGCGCTTGGAGCGATTTTCGATAGCAAGTCGGACTTCAAAGCCTCCTCCCTGAGACTCACCAAGGAGCAGCGCAAGTCGGTCAGCAGCAGCACCGGCCTCACCGTCCGCGATCAGGAAATCAAGATCTGGACCGCCGGCGACGGCTCGCGGATGTATGTGGACCAAGTCGTGGGAAAACACGAATTCATCACCTTCGCCGTGGGCATCGGTCCCGACGGCAAGGTCCGCGGCGTGGAAATCCTCGAATACAAGGAAACCTACGGCGGTGAAGTCCGCCGCCCGGAATGGCGCAAGCAATTCACAGGCAAAAAACTCGGCGACCCGCTCAAACTCGGTGGCGACATCACCAACATTTCTGGCGCCACGCTCTCCAGTCACAGCATCACGGATGGAGTGAAGCGCTTGCTGGCCATCCGGGCCCTGCCCAACTGATCCATGCCACCGATCGAACGACGGGCCCGACCCCTGTTAGGCACGTTCGTCGAGATCGTGCTGCGCGGCGGGAATGCGGCGGTCTTCGAGGCGGCTTTTGATCGAATCAGCGATGTGCAGGATCGCATGTCCGCGCACACGGCGGAATCGGATCTCGCGAAAATCGCCAGCGAAGCCCATCGCGGATGGGTCGCGGTGGACGCCTCCACCGCCGAGGTCATCCGGCTGTCGCTGAACTGGGCGGAAGCCTCCGATGGCGCGTTTGATCCAGTCCGTGCGGGCGTGGAGCTCGTTCATGCCAAGCGCCGACCGTGGTTCGCGAGCGAGCTGCCGGACCGCACGGCAACGTGGCGGGATTTGGAAATCGACGGATTGTTAGCAAAAGCGTCGCGGCCACTGGCACTCGATCTCGGTGGGGTGGCGAAGGGTTATGCGGTGGATCTCGCCGCGGAAGTCATCGCCACCCACGGTTGTTCCGGAGTGGTGAATGCGGGCGGCGATCTACGTTTCATCGGCGATGAGAAGCGGACGGCGTTCGTGAAAAAACCGGACACGGAAGGGGGGCTTTTCGAGCTGCGCGAAATCCCGTTTCCCGCACTGGCGACGACCGGCAGCTACGCGTTTTCCGACGATGGCGGAAATCTCGATCTCATCGATCCGGGTTCGGACGGCCCGGTCCCTGTCGGAGTTTCCATCACCGTGTTTGGCGGAAGCTGCATCCTCGCCGACGCGTTGACCAAGGCGGTGCTGAATCTTCCGGAAAACCGCGCGGCGGATCTGTTGAAACAATTCGATTGTTGCGCGCTGATCCTGGAAAGCGATGGACGTTTTCGCGAGCTTCCCTGATCGTTTCGCCACTTCGTTCGCCATGCGCCGCCGACCTTTCCAAATGAGCCTCCGCCAGCGCTGCTGGCTATACCTCGCCTTCGCCATCACGGTGGGCAGCGGTGCGACGTGGGCGATTATCTGGCATTTCCTCCGCGAGGATCCGGACATGGCACAGCCGGTGGAAAACACACTGCTGAAGGTTCATCTCGCCGGAGCGCTGATCCTGTTAGTCGCTGTCGGCGCGGCCCTGCCGAAACACGCGTCAAAGTCGTGGCAGGCAAAGCTCAACCGCCCGGCCAGCGCGCTCTTCATCGGCTCCATCCTCGGCGCGGTGGTAACTGGCTACGGGATTCTCGCCTTCGTCTGGGAAACGCGGGTCATGCATTTCACCCACATCGCACTGGGCGTTGCGATGACGGTGCTGCTGCCGCTGCATATTCTCATCGGCCGCCATTTGGAGAAAAAGCGGATCGCGGCAAGGCATCGCGGAGAGTGACCGCAACGGGACTTTTGGTGCAGATAAGGGGCATGGACGTCTCGTCCATGCGCGGGGACGAGACGTCCCCGCCCCTTAAAAACTCATTCCCCAACTACAAGCCGGATGCCCTTATCCTCGATGGTAATTTGCTGTTTCCTGAACAACGCGCCGGTCGCTTGCTTGAAGGCGCGCTTGCTGACGCCGAGCTCGTCGTTGATCTCCGCCGCGGTGCTGTGGTCGCCGATGGGCCAGAAGCCGCCGCGGGCCTCAAGTTCTGCTAGAATGCGGGCTTCGAGGTCGTCGATTTTCCCGCGACCGGAAGCGTGCAGAGTGAGATCGATTTTCCCGTCCGGCCTAACAACGGCGATGTAGCCTTTCAAAGCCTCGCCCGGCTGGAGCGGTTGGAAAACATCGTTGGCGAAGATGAGGCCGCTGTGGGTGTTGTTGACGACGGCCTTGTAGCCGAGATCGGTTTTGGCGAAGACGATGAGTTCCACGGCCTGCCCCGGATAGAAATCATGCGGCGTCTGGTCCATGTGCCGCGTGAGGCGGGTCGAGGCGACGATGCGGCCGGTTTGTTCGTCGAGGTGGACATGGACGAGGTAGTTTTTCCCGACATCCATGCGGACTTTCTGCTCGCGGAAAGGAACCAGCAAATCCTTCGGCAGCCCCCAATCGAGGAACGCGCCGACGCCGGTGACGGCCACGCATTTCAACCGCCCGAACTGGCCGGGCATGACCTTGGGCCGCAGCAAGGTCGCGACCGGGCGGTCTTCGGAGTCGTTGTAGAGAAAGACATCGAGAAACTCGCCAAGGCTGGAGCCGCGGGGAATTTCCCGGTGGGGCAGCAGGATTTCGCCCAGATCGCCGCCGTCGAGAAACAGCCCGAAGGGTTTCTCGTGGAGGATTTGGAGGGATGCGCGCTCGCCGATTTTCGCCATGGCGGGACGATGAACCCGCCACGGCGGCGAGTCGATGGCGGATTCGCCACTTGTCTCCGGTTTCGCTTCGCGCCATCGTCCGGGCATGGAAAGTCACGAGTGGTTTGAAAATACCGACGAGGGAAAAATCTTTTACCGGGCGAACTATTACCTCAGCGGCAAGTGGACGATCATGACCACCACCCAAAAGCGCAACCCGACGTGGACGGACATGACGCCACCACCGGAAGAAGTGCTGCGCGAACTGCGCGATGTCATTTGGAAAAAATACCAGCGCAAGCGCCTGCCGTGGGAGCGCGTGGCGGAACTGGATAAATTGTTAGGCGACGAACCGCTGCCCAAGCCGAGTCGTTAGGAACCGCCGCAGGGTTTGGATGCGCGGCAAGGATTTCGGAATCGCCCTGACCAGCAGATACCGGCGGCGTCCGCCTGCTTGACCGCACCCTTGCAGCGGAGTGAGGATTCCGGCTCGCCAAATGGTGTCGGGATGCCATGGTCCGTGTATGGTTTCTCCATCCTCCGGCATTCAGACCGCCACCACTCCGAGGGGCACCCTGATGTGGCAAGCCGTGCCGTTGGAAGAGGCCAATCGCGATTTCGATCTTCATTTCTGGCAATCGTAGCCGCCATCAGCCCGCTTCGCCGCAGCATGGGAGTTGGTGGAAAATGCCTGGGCCATCAAAGGCCGTCCCGCCCATGAACTCCGACTTCAAAGAACTGCTCACCATCTTGAACGACTGCTAGGTTAGCTACCTTGTCGTCGGAGGACTTTCGACAACCAGCATGCCTTTCGCGCGGGTCGCGGAGAACCGTCGGCGACCGTAAAATCGGGATTGGAAACATCGGACGAAGTGGTAGATTCCGGGTATGAGCGAGCCAGTTACGTTTTCAGCCGAGCAGAAACGTCCGGTGCTTCATGCGTTGATCGACTCACTGCCGGCTGAGGAACTTGAGCTGGTTGAGAAGCTCCTCTCACGTTTGGAAATGGATCGGCTCTGGAAGGAACTCCGGGAAGGATTCACCCAGGACTGGGCCGACGGAAAATTCTCACGGCTGGACGAAATCATCAGTGAGGTCCGGGCCGATCTGAAAAAACGCAGCGCATGATCGCGGTGCTGGATACCAACGTGGTGTTGCAGGCACTCAATCAACGGCAACGCTTCGCCATCGTTTTTCTTCCGCACCATTTCCGCCGACCGCGACGACGACAAATTCGCTGACTGCGCCATCACCGCGGATGCCGACTTCATCGTCACGAGTGATTCCCATTTCCGGGTATTGAATGGCAGCGGCTACCGCCCGCAGCCCATCACGCCGGAGGCATTCATCGATCGGTATCTTTCAGAGGCTTGTTGGCGCACCACTCAACCTGCAACTGAACACAGGACTTACCTCGCCCAAGCGCTCGACACCTGTCTGTCCAGCATCGAGGAAATCGAAGCGTTGTTTGCGGCCTTTACGTTCTACCCAATCCAGCTACTCTCATGACTCATGAAAACGTTGGAAACTGATGTCGAGATCGGAGCCGATGGCAGCGTGAGGCTCCTTTCGCCGCTGCCGGCGTGGCTGAAGCCGGGCCGGGCGCATGTTTTGATGACAGTGGAATCAGTGGAGGAAATACCGCAGCGCTGGAAACTCACCGCCACACCCGAGATGATCGCGCGCCGCGTGACAGCACTGGCGGAAATCCGCAAGCTCGACCCCTACCGCGACATCACCGATCCGGTTGAATGGCACGTGAAATGCGCGAGAATAGCTTGCTGCCGGGCCGCGAGTGGCGGGAACAGGCGAACCAAGGCTAACCGGCATATTCGTGTTGATTTCAAAAATCCATCCTGATTCGTTCGACCCATGATCCGTGCTGTTCTGGACACGAACGTTTTGCTCTCTGCCCTGCGTTCGCGAAATGGCGCATCATTTGAAATTCTTTCCCGTTTTGCTGACAACCAGTTCGTCGTGGTCGTCGGAAACACCGTGCTCTCCGAATACGACGAAGTGCTCAAAAGGGAATGTCCGTCATTCGGGATCTCGCTGGAAACCGTTGACCGCTATCTGGATGCCATTTGCGCCCGGGCCAGCTTTTTCAAGACCTCCGCATTCTGGAAACCCGCGCTTCCCGACCCTGACGATGAAGCGTTCGCCCAGCTTGCGCTTGAAGCGAAGGTGGGATATATGGTCACCCACAATCTACGCCACTTCCCCATCGACCGCCTTCCGGCCCTCAAAGTCACATCGCCCAAGGAATTCCTCCACATCCTTCAAACCGCAAAGCCATGATCGTCCAAGCCACCATTCCCGACTATCTCATGCGTCAGGCCGCTGAAGTGGCCGAGCGCGAGAATACCACCGTGGATTCCATCATCTCCATAGCCCTTTCCTCCCAGGTAACGGCTTGGCAGGTGCGCGATACCGTCGAACAGCGTGCGAAGCGAGGCGCATCTTCCGACCTTGGAGCCATCCTCGCCGCCGTCCCGGATGTTCCACCTGTCCTTGGTGACGAAAAATAGAGACCGCGATTGAAAGTCATGATCTTGGACACAAGGATGACTTCAAACACATCGCCGGGCTGGATCTGAGGAACCCGTTTGCGACCGTGCCATGAACCCTTTCCATGAAACTAGGCTGCTAATGTCTGTTATTTTGGACCGACCCCGCCGCACGCTTCATAATGAAGAATCCGCAACTTCCACCGGCTTTGTATAAGTTTTGGGGACCGACGATAAGCCGCGAAGACAATCGTATTCCATTCATCGAGTCTGAATCATTGGTTCGTTTCACCCAGCCGAATTCATTCAACGACCCTTTCGAGTCACAGGTCGTTTGGAGTTTTGAAGGGGTGAATGAAGAAGTTCTCAAAAAGTTTATCGAGGAACATCTTGTTGGTGATACTCCGTTTAGCAACGCGCTCCCCTACTTAAAACGGAGAAAATTTAAGGCGTTTAAACATAGTTTTTCAAAACGAGGCCTCCGAGAGAACCCTCAAGAAACCTTGGATCTGCTATCTAAAACTGCGAGCTACGTCGCGACCGAAACTTCAGGTGTCTTGTCGTTGAGCGGAACCTGGAAGGCGAGTCCTATGTGGGCGCATTATGCGACTAATCATGAGGGCATGTGCATCGGATTTGACATGGAGTGCCCGATTTTTAAGCATCACGATGACAACTTGGTTTACAAAGTGGAATATTAAACAACGCGTCCAGCTGTTCCGGTATCCAGAGTTTTCGAAGGTATGTTGATTGACTCCCTCTACGAAGCAAAGGACGAGCGATGGCGATATGAAGAAGAGTTTCGAGTCGTGAAACCCCTCGTCTAGGCATCGCGATCTTTAGGCAACGACAAACGTGGCAATCCGATCAAACTCTTCAAGCTGCCACCTGAATACGTGAAGGAGATTATTGTAGGGTTACACAGCGCCCCGGAGCTACGTCGACGGGTCAAGGAATGGCAGGCTGGACAGCCTCACGTCAAACTTTACGAAGCTGTCATAAGCGTTAGGGACTATTCGATGGAACGGAAGCCTCTTGAATAGTAAAATATTCAAACCCCGCTGGTAGTGTTCATCCAACGTTGGAACTACTGACCAATACTTAATGAGGATTCTTGAATTGCTAAAGACCTTGGACCAGTCCCGATTACAAGCTGTTCCAGTTCACGGAAAAGGACGCTGCGGTGATAGACCAAGTAGTTAGGGTACAGCAGATGGAACTGTAGAAGGAGATCCGTGAGCTTAATGCCGAGCGTGAGAGAAAGAACGGTGCGATCGGGAAGAAGCAGTAATCAGGCGAAGATCTCCCTGACGGCTTTTCCCTTGCCATCTTCGGTGGCGTAAAACGGCCGACGCTCGACTTCATACATCGTCGCCGGGTTAATTCCCATGGCGGTGAAAATCGTGGCATGCAGATCGCTGATCGAGACCGGATTTTTGATGGCAATGAGCGGCCGTTCGTCCGCGGTGGCTCCGTAAATGATGCCCTTTTTCATGCCGCCACCGAACATCACGACGGAGGTTCCGCCGGTGAAATGGCGGTGCAGACCGTAGTGCGCGGGCAATTCCAGCGTGTCCGATTTTACGGTGGCCTGGTCCTTTGCGTCCGAACCGGGGGCGCCTTCGATCATCGCGTCGCGGCTGAACTCGGAGGCGATCACCACCAGGGTGCGGTCCAGCAGTCCGCGTTCTTCCAGATCCAAAATCAACCGGGCGATCGGGCTATCCACTTCGCGATGCATCCTTTCGGCGACTTCATGGCCGTCCTTGTGCGTGTCCCATTGGAAAAACGGCACATACTCAGTGGTGACCTCGACGAAACGCGCGCCTTTTTCTACCAGATTTCTCGCCAGCAGGCAGCCTTGGCCGAAACGGCTGTCACCATAGGCCGCGCGGGTTTCCTTCGATTCCAGCTCGAGGTCGAAGGCTTTGGCTTCCGGCGATGACAACAGGCGATGGGCGCTTTCCAGCGACCGCAACATCGACTCCTGCTGATGGTCCGACATCAGGTCGCGGTGGGGATTCTGATTCACCAGCTTTTGAAAAAACGCGCGGCGGTTAGAGAAACGGCTCGGCTCCATTCCCTTCGGCGGACGGACGGCGAGCATGGCTTCCGCAGGGAATGGCAGATTCATCGGTCCGAACTCCGAGCCGAAAAATCCGCCGGTGGTGAATGATTTCAGTTCCTCGGATTCGCCGATGCCTTCAAGCCGCTGGCCGATGTTGATGAACGCCGGCATGACCGCATTCCGCGGACCTAACACCTTGGCCATCCAGGCACCGATGTGCGGCGCGGCCACCGTCTGCGGCGGCACGTAGCCGGTGTGCCAATGGTATTGATGGCGCGAGTGAAGGATGCTTCCGAGATCCGGCTGGATGGCGGAACGGATCAAGGTCGCGCGGTCCATCACCTTGGCGATATTTTCAAGGCCCTGGCAGATCTTGATATTGTCGACCGACGTATCGATCGCCGGAAAGGTGGACAGCATGTTGGAAACCGGCGCGCCTTTGACAAAGGGCTGGTATTTCTTCGGATCAAACGTTTCCGGCGCCGCCATTCCTCCCGCCATCCACAGCAGGATGCAGGAGTCGGCGGTGGCGGCGGGATGTTTGATTTCCTCGGCCGAGGCCCGTGGAGCCTCCGCCATCAACGCCGCAATTGACGCGGCGGAAAGCTTTTTGAGGAAGCCCCGGCGGGTGTCGGTGGGATCCAGTGGAAGTGGGTTCATGGCGTCTAGCGGATGATTTGGAATTCGGGCATCATCAGGACACTCCAGAGGAAATCCTGGGTGACCGCTGCATCGGGTTTGGCTCCTAACAACGAAAGGATCAGTTGCAGCTCGGCAGGTGTCGGGTCCCGTGAAAGCGCAGACCGCCATACATAATTGGCGAGGTCGCGGGAGGATGCAAAATTCATTTTCAACAGAGCTTGCGCGGATTCCGTCAGCCGGTCGTTGAGGATGCTTCCGTTGTTGAGATCCATCGCCTCCAACGTGGTGAGATCGTCCGGGCGGGTGGTCACAATTTGTTCACGGTTGGGCCGCCCGAGGGTGCGCATCAGCGGATCGGATTTCAGCAAAGACGCCCGGACAATCGATTTTCCGGACGTCATCGCCAGCAACTGGTCGGGAAGGATGGCGGACACCGCGCCCCATGGATTCGGGTCGATGACGGCGGCGGGTTTCCAATCGCCGGGCGATCGGGAAACGCGTCCGTCCGATTGGGGATTCTTCGCCGACCATTGCCACGTGGCGTCGCTGACGAGTTCCACCCATTGATCTCCGCGTTTGAGCAACGCATGGAAAACCGCGCCGGCCGGGTTTGCTCCGGAGCCTTCGTTTTTCACGACCATCACCAGTTCGTTGTCACCCTTCACCAGAAACTTGGCGAAGGAAACCGATTCGGGATTCTGCCAATCGGTACCGGTTAGAGCCTGTTTGCCATTGATCCAGAGTTCGAACCGATTGTCCGCGCTCACCACCGCGAAGGCCGCGTCGGGCACCTTCACCAGATTGAGCTGCTTGCGGAACGTGACGGTCACGCCGTCCGGAACCGGGCCGGTGTCCGACCAGATCCAGGACGCGGATTTAGTTAGAACCGGCGCGCCTTCGGCCGGAGCACGTTTGATGGGCGCGTCGAATTTGGCCGGTGCCGTGCCGCTGATCTGCCAGATGGCGTCGGAGAACTCCTCGGCGGTGAGACGTTTCGGCCGCGGCCCCTGATAGACGTAGTTGGATTCCTGCGGCGCTTGCTCGAAGGACTCCGCCTTGGACTGATAGGCTTGGGAAAGACAGATAAGCCGCAGGGTCTGTTTCAAATCCTGATGGTTCTGCGCGAGATGCGACGCGAGCATGTCCAACAGATCCTCGCTCCACGGCGCGGTCTGCATCGCATCCACCGGATGGACGATGCCGCGGCCCATCAGGCGCTGCCACAGCCGGTTGACGATCGCCCGCGGCGTGCGGCCGTTCTGGGGGCTGGTGATCAGGTTGGCGAGTTGGGCGAGCCGTTGTTCTTTCGGCAGGCTGTTGTCCACCGTTCCCAGTTCGGGAAACAACCAGGCCGCCACCGCTTTTTTACCGAGAGGCTTGTCGCAGCGGGACATTTCCAGCGGTTGATCCGAGTAAATCGCAGCGAGGCCGTAGGAGTCGCTGAGTTTCCAGCGGTCGATGAACGAGTCGTGGCAGGACGCGCATTTCAAATTGATCCCGAGAAACGTCTGGCCGACCGACTGCGCATACTGCATCGCAGGGATCTGCGCCGCGGAGACACTGCCGCGCCAGATGATGCCGTTGGCGAAACCCTCGCTCTCCGGTTTCGGCGCGACCAACTGCCGGACGAATTCATCATACGGCATGTTGTTGTAAAGTGCCTGATAGAGCCAGCCGCTGATCTGCTTGCGGCCGCCGTCGATGTAACCAGTGCCGCTGTAATCGTTGCGGAGAAGATCGTTCCAAAACGTCAGCCAGTGCTCGGTGTAGGCGGTTTTGTCCGCGAGCAAGGCATCGACCTTTCGTTCGCGCTTGTCCGGCGTTTTATCTGCTAGAAATGCCACGACCTCATCCGCCTGTGGCAGTAATCCGGTGAGATCCAGATGGACGCGACGGAGAAACGCGGAATCGTCCAGCGCCGCGGGCCGGCTGCGCTTCTGATCCGCGAGGTAATGATCGATGATCCGGTCGATGGGATTCGTGCGGCCGTCCACGATGGCGGGCAGAGTAGGATTTCTTGGTCGAAGCGGCGGATCGTAGGCAGGCTTTTTGAAAGTAAATCCCGGTTCCCATTTCGCTCCGGCGGCGATCCATGCCCGGACGAGTTCCACTTGCTTCGCATCCAGTCCGTCTCCCTTGGGCGGCATCCGCTCGTCATCGTCATCGCTGGTGATGCGCTCGAGCATCAGGCTTTTTTCCGGATGGCCGGGCTCGACAATCGATCCGTCTTCGGAGCCGGCGCGGAACGCCCCTTCGGTATCCATCGAGAGGCCCGCCTTCTTTTTTCCGTCTGTGTGGCATTTCAGGCAGTTTTCCCTGAGGATAGGCACGATTTCATGCACGAAGTCCGGTTCGCCCGCATCGGAGGCGAGCGAGGAAAATCCGAACATCACTCCGCAAAGCGCGCGGAATTTCGGGTTTTTCGTGGAAGGGATCATGGGAGATTTGGCTCACAACCCAACGACCACCAAAAGACTCATGTTTCAATCCTACCGAAAAGGATAGGTTCATCGACTTCAGACGGTCTAAGGAATTTTCTGCTCCACACTGACATTCTCCACGCCTAGCAAATCGCGCAGGCGGGTGCGGAGGGTCGCCTCGACGGTGGTGAGCATGCCGCTTTGCTCGGCTTCGAGGCGCATTTGGCTGCGGAGTTCGCGCAGGATCTGGGCACGGTCTTCGGGCTGAATCCGGTTGAGCCAGCCGTCGTCCTCGCTGAGAACGTCGAAGTCGATGAGCTCGACGGAGAGGATTTCCGGCTTGGGAAAACGGGCGACCGGCTTGCCGTTTTCCATGCTCAGGGAGATGCCGCTCTTGAGCCGGTAGCCGCCCTTCACCTGATAGTGGCCGCGGACGATGAGCTTCTTGGTGCCGAGCGGGAGGCCGGAAAAGCTCTCGGATTTCTCGATCGTCCGGGTAGCGCTCATCCGCATTTCGAGCAGGGCGAGCTCGGAGATTTCCGAGGTCTCGACTATTTCCGCCCGGCCTTCGACGATGCGGGTATCCCTGTTGGTGATAGCTCCGAGAACCTGTTCGAGTCCGTGCTCGACGCTTCTCTTGGTCGAAGAAAGGGCATGTTCGATAGGGTGGACGACAAGCAGCCAAATTCCGCCGATGATCGCTATCAGAGTGACCGTCCGCCGCAGGGTCCGCCACATTTCCACCCGGTGTTCCATGGCGCGCATGCTACATCAGCCGTTGAACGACGTCCACGGCTGAAGATTTTTTCATAAATTCTAAACCGCCCGGCCGACATCAACATTTCCACCACACAGAATCCGCCGTCCAAGGCATGGAATTCTGATTAAAATCTCCTAACGCAATCCACACACAACAACGAGGCGCTGTCTCTTCCCGGGGCAGCGCCTTTTTCGTGTCCGCATCCCATTAAAACCTTCCCGCTTGGCGAAAGCCGTTTCCGTGGCAGATTCATTTCATGGAAGACGACGACTCGACAATCCGCGGCAAGCAGTTGGTTTTCAGGCAGACCGGAAGCCCTCCGGAGGTTCTGGAAATGGAGAGCGACAGCTTGATTTCCCAATCGCTGGGTGGAGGCGAGGTCTTGGTCCGCATCCTCGCCGCGCCGCTGAATCCTGCCGATTTGAATACCGTCGAGGGCACCTACGGCGTCCAACTCCAGCTCCCGGCCACCCCCGGCATCGAGGGCTTCGGAGTGGTGGAAATGAGCGATTCCTCCGATTTTGAAGAAGGCGATGAGGTGATTTTCCTCCGCCGGTCCGCGACATGGGCATCGCATGCGACTGTCCCCGGCGCTACGCTCTACAAGTTGCCGCGCGGCATCGATCCGCTCCAAGCCGCGATGCTGAAAGTAAATCCGGCGACGGCTTGGCAGCTTCTCCACGGCTTCGGGGATTTGAAAAAGGGCGATTTCATTGTCCAGAACGTTGGAAACTCCGCCGTCGGGCGCTGCGTCATCCAACTCGCGCGGGATCTCGGCATCCGCACCATTTCCTTCGTCCGGAGAGCTGAGTTGTTTCAGGAACTTCACGACCTCGGCGCGGATCACGTTTTCCTTGATGACGACGCCGGCCTCGCCTCCGCCAAGGAAATCCTCGGCGGGGCCAATGCCGCGCTCGCCTTCAACGCCGTCGGCGGCGACAGCGCGCTGCGCCTGATGAAGCTCCTGCGCGAAAGCGGCAGCCACATCACCTACGGCGCGATGGGCCGCAAACCAGTAACCATTCCCAACGGCCTGCTGATTTTCCGCGACATCCAAGTCCGCGGTCTGTGGGTGACCCGCTGGATCGAAAACGCACCGCTGGAGGAAGTCCGCAGCGTTTACACGAACCTCGCCGCAAGAGTCGCCGCCGGGAAACTGGTGCAAACGGTGGACTCGACTTTTCCGCTGGAAAATTTCCGCGAAGCCCTCGCCCGCCTCGAAGCTCCCGACCGATCGGGCAAGGTGCTGTTCGTGCCATAGAATCTCCCCATTTGTGGGGACAACCCGATGGATGATTGAAAAGATCCGGCCTGAGCCTATAGCCCACGCTAGTTTCCCTCCGTCGCCGGATTCCGGCCGGAGGTGTAAAATACCCATGAAACCCTTTTCTTCCACGTTCCGCTCCAGGCGGACTTCCGGTTGCATGCTCGGCGTCCTCTTCGAAATCGCCATCGCATCTCCTGCGATGGCCCAGCTCACGACCAGCCACCGCCTGGTCTTCGACGACGAATTCACCGGTACGGCCGTGGACACGGCAAAATGGGATGTCGCCAGCCCCGGTTGGACAATGCCTAACAGCGCTTCAGCGGCAGCGGCCAACCAAGTGAGCGTGGCAGATGGCGTCCTGACCCTCAGCGCGACGCGCACCGCCACCAGCGGGACCACGCAGTTTTCCTCGGGTTCGGTCTCCAGCTACACGGACTACACGTTCGACGGCGGCTATGTGGAGGCCAGCATCGATCTGCCGACCACGCCCGGCTCGTGGCCGGCGTTCTGGGGGCTCTACACCGGCTGGCCACCGGAAGCCGACATCATGGAATATCCGCTTACGACGGACGGTGGCACCAACGGCTACATCAACGACACCTATCACACCGCCTTTCACTACACGAATTCCGGCGGCGCGGCGGCGGCAGGCGCAGGGGCGGTGGATACCAACACGAATCTCAGCACCAGCGGCTATCACATCTTCGCGATGGACTGGATCAGTGACACGAGCGTGAAATTTTTCATGGATGGCGCGCAGAAGACCTCGTTCACCAGCGGCGTCGATGTCGCCGAGATGGGAAACATGTACATGATTCTCGATTACGCCGTCGGCGGTTGGCCGGGCACGCCGACCACGGCGCAATGGCCGCTCGGCGCGAGCGACCAGACGAAGGTGGACTGGGTGCGCGTCTGGCAGATCGATGCGACGCCGGACCTCACCTCCAACTGGAATATCAACGGCGGCGGGGCGTTCGACACCAGCGGCAACTGGAGCAACGGCAACGTGCCGGGATATGGCAATCGAACCGCCGTCTTCGGCCGTGTCGGCACCGCGGCGACGGCGACCATCACCCTGCCTAACTGGAAGATCTTCGGAAACATGATCTTCAACGGCGGCGGTGACGGCACCACCGCCTACACCATCGGTTCGTCATCGAATCTGATCCAGCTCGCCGGACAGCCGTTAGGCGGCAGTCCGGTAGGAGCCAGCGTGCAGGCGTCCTCGTCGAGCACCGTCACCCAGAACGTCAGCGCCAAGGTCCAGCTATGGTCCGCCACCACCGCGAAAAACGACATGACCGGCGGACAGACGCTGAATTTCAACAGCCAGATCAGCGGCAGCGGAGCGTTGAATGTCACCGGCGCGGGCACCACGGTGCTCAATGCGTCGAACATCCACACCGGCGGTACCAACATCGGCACCGCCGCGGAAGCCGCATTCCTTCGGACTAACGCCAACAACGCCCTTGGCGCGGGAACCGTCGTCATCGGCCCTTCCGGAAATGGAACGACCGCCCGTCTCGAGCTCATCGGAGGATTCACCCAAACCGCGGCCATCGATCTGCGCGGCAGAAACAACACCACGTTCGCCGGCATCCAGAGTGTGAGCGGCAACAACACGCTGGTCGGCAGCGTCAGCGCGAACTCCGGCGGTGGAATCTATCAGATCCAATCCGATGCGGGAACCCTGACACTCGCCGGAGCGGTGCAGGCGGGAAGCGGTGCGCGCACCTTCACTTTCCAGGGCGCGGGAACCGGAGTTGTCAGCGGCCCTATCCAAAACGGCGGTGGCACGATCGCCGTGACCAAGGAGGGGCCCGGAACGTGGTCGCTCACCGGGCCTAACACCTACACCGGCGCAACCAACATCAACGCCGGCACGCTGCGCCTGACCACCGGACCCGCCGCGGTCGCAAACTACAGTTTCGACAACGTCAGTGGCAGCACCATCGTGAACGGCGGCAGCGGCGGAGCCACGATGAACGGCACGCTCACGAGTGGCGCGACGGTGGTCGCCGGCGGCCACACCGGCAATGCCGTCAGCCTGACCGGCGGCTCCTACATCAATATCGCCAGCCCGATCGCCGATCTCGGCAATACCGCGAAATGGACCGTTTCCGCATGGGTCAAGACCTCCACCGCGGGATCGGCCATCCTCAGCAAGGCGACCGGTAACAGTTGGGCCAACGGCAACACCGTCTTCTATCTGGGAGATGGAAACGGTGCGGGCAGCGGCGGCATCCCGAGCGCCGTCCGTTATGCCGGAGGCTTTTTCCAAGGAGCGACCAGCGCCACTTCCGTCACCGACAACACCTGGCACATGGTCACCTATGTGAACAACGGCGGCGTTTTCGCGATCTTCGTGGATGGCGTGATGCAGACGCTTTCCTCCGGCAACAGCGGTTTCGGAAACGCCGATGTCGGCACCAGCGTGCGGCTCGGTTTCACAACCAACGCCGTCGCCGCCGACGGCACCGTGCATTTCAGCGGCCTGCTGGATGATGTGCAGTTCTACAACCAGGCTCTGTCCGCGGCCCAAGTCGCGCAGGTCTATCAGGGACTGGTACCCGCCGGTTCGCTTCCGGCCGCCGCGAGTGTGACCGTCGCCAGCGGGGCGACCTTTGACGTCAACGGAGTGAGCCAGACGATCGGAACCCTGGCCGGTGCGGGTTCTCTAACGAAAAATGGTGCGGGCACGCTCACGCTCAACGGAGCGAACACCTTCAGCGGCACCGCCACGGTGAACAGCGGCACGCTTTACGCAAATTCAGGAAACGCGGCGAACAACCGCGCGCTCGGTTTCGCCAGCGGCATCACCGTCAACAGCGGCGCGACCCTGCAATCGAGCGCCAATGCCCTCTTCGGCTGGGACGGCACGCAGGAAAAACCGATCACCGTCAACACCGGCGGCATCCTGACCGCGAACGGCGGACTCACCAGCGACGTGGGCGTGGGAACCGTCACGCTGGCCGGCGGCACGCTGGCGACCCTAACAACCGGGGCGACCGACTACGGCTCGTGGCGTTTTGACGAGGCCACCGACAAGCTGCTGGTCACCGAAAACTCCACCGCCAGCGCGGCGAATGTGAAGTTCGGAAACGCCGGTGCCGTGATCGAGGTCGCCACAGGAAAAACGCTCAATTTCACCGGAACCATCACCAACGCGACAAGCGGCGGCATCGGTTATCTCACCAAAACAGGGCTGGGCACGCTCACGCTAGCCGGGACTAACACCTACACGGGAGCCACGAATCTCAGCGCCGGAACACTGGCGGTGAACGGCAGCATCGCCGCCGGAGGATCGCTTGCCACTGCCAGCAACACCGTCTTGAAAGGCACGGGCACGATCAATGCCGCCACCACGATCAACGGCACGCACCAGCCGGGATCAAGCGCCGGAACGCAGAATTTCGCAGCTCTCACCTACGGAGCCACGTCGCATCTCGCATGGGAGCTAACAGCAAACTCCGACGCATCCGGGTTCGACAAGGTGGTTTCCAGCGGGACGGTGACGATCAACAGCGGCGCGGCGATCGACGTGAGCCTGAACAGCGCGGGCAGCGGCGTGGATCTAACCAACGCCTTCTGGAGCACGTCCCGCAGTTGGCCCGTGGTCACCGCATCAACCGTTGCGGGCGGTCCTTTCGTCCTTGGCACGGTGAGCGCCGACCCGGCAACCCGTGTGGTGTCGAACTACGGCATCCTCGCCTTGCAACAAAGCGCCACGGCCGTGAACCTGGTTTACACTCCCTACACCGCGCAGCAGCTCTGGCTGCGCCAGTATTTCGGCAACGATTGGAACAACCCGGCCATCGCGGGAAACACCGCGGACCCCGACAATGATGGAGCGGCCAATCTCACCGAATGGGCTCTCGGCATGAACCCCACCGCTTCCGACATCGCTCCGTGGAAACCGGGAACTCCGGGGCTGCCGAAGGAAGCGATGACCAATATGGCGGCCCAGAACTATCTCTCGATCCAGGTGCGCCGCCCGATCGGACTGACAGGCATCATCTATCAGGGAAAGGCATCCGGCGACCTCGCCGGATGGACAAACGCGGTGCGGGAAGGCTCGCCTGTGAACAATGGCGATGGTTCGGAAATCGTCATCCTGCGTGACACCGTGCCATTCACGGAAGGCTCCCGGCGCTACATCCGGTTGGAGGTTTCACAGTAATCGGTATTTCAGCCGTGGATGTTGAACCACTTCCGGCAGTAGCCGCATTTCGCATCGCCACTCGGGGATACATCAACGTCCTCACCAAGCCGCGCGCCGCAGGAGGGGCAGGCGTAGTCTTTGCCGGCAGCGGTGGCGGGAGGCGATTGCTGGATCGTGGGCATTTCCAGAATCATGGACCGCCGCTTGAGGGAGGTAAAAAACAGAGTCCCTCCCATGGCGACAAAAGGTAGGGCGATGAAACTGGCGAAGATTTTGAAGAACAGCGGCGGTTCGTCAGAACCCTGCACCGTCCACATGAAGCCAAGGATCGCGAGGCCGATCCCACAGAAGACGAATCCGAAGACCGCGCCGATGAAACGGGCCGGTCCGCCGAAAGGAGGCATGGGAACTTGAACGCGCATGGTGGTGAATCTGAAGAAATGGGCAAATCCGCGTTTGCTCCGGTGTGGATGCTAGGTTCCCGGCAGCGGATTTTCAAAATCATTTATCAGGAGCTTCGGAAACCCGCTACTGGAAGAAATTCCGGGGATTCCACCGGCGGCGGGCGGGCGGATTCCTTCGCTTGCACGATCCTGCGCACCCGGCTACATCTCCGCCCGCATGGCCACGATCAATTCCAATTTCCTCAAGCTCAAAGCCGGTTACCTGTTCCCTGAAATCGCCCGCCGCGTCCGGGTTTACACCGAAGAAAATCCCGACAAAGCCGCCCGCATCATCCGCTGTGGCATTGGCGACGTGACCGAGCCGCTGCCCGCCGCCGTGGTCAAGGCGATGCACGAAGGCGTGGATGAAATGGCAAACCGCGACACCTTCAAGGGCTACGGCCCGGAGCAAGGTTACGAATTTCTCCGTCAGGCGATCGTGGACAACCAGTTCGCCGATCTCGGCATCTCCGCAGACGAGGTTTTCATCTCGGACGGTTCGAAGTGCGACACCGGCAACATCCTCGACATCTTCGGAAAAGGAAATGTGATCGCCATCACCGACCCCGTCTATCCGGTTTACGTCGATACCAACGTCATGGCCGGCAACACCGGTGACGCGGATGAAAAAGGCGCCTACGCCGGCTTGCTTTATCTTCCCTGCAACGCCGCCAACAAGTTCGTCGCCGATGTGCCTAACGAAAAGGCCGACCTCATCTACCTCTGCTTCCCGAACAACCCGACCGGAGCCGTCGCCACCCGCGCGCAGCTCGAAGCTTGGGTGAAATACGCGAAGGCAAACGACGCCATCATCCTCTTCGACGCCGCCTACGAGGCCTTCATCCAGGACCCGGAAATCCCGCGCTCCATCTTTGAAATCGAAGGCGCGAAGGACGTGGCCATGGAGTTCCGTTCCTTCTCGAAAAACGGCGGCTTCACCGGCGTCCGCTGCGGCTACATCGTCATCCCGAAGACCCTCAGCGGCAAGTCCGACACCGGTGAGCGCATCCCGCTCCATCAGCTCTGGTCCCGCCGCCACAGCACCAAGTTCAACGGTGCCAGCTACCCGGTCCAAAAAGCCGCCGCCGCTGTTTTTTCCTCCGAAGGAAAAGCACAGGTCAGCGCCCTCATCGAACACTACATGGGCAATGCCAAGCTCCTCCGCGAAGCCGCTGCTGCCGCCGGACTCCCCGTCTTCGGCGGTGAGAACGCGCCTTACGTCTGGGTCGGCTGCCCGGCCGGTCTGACCTCGTGGGACATGTTCGACAAAATGTTAGGCGAGGCACAGGTCGTCATCACCCCCGGCTCCGGCTTCGGCTCCGCGGGCGAAGGTTATTTCCGCATCTCCGCCTTCAACTCGCGGGCGAACGTCGAAGAGGTCTGCCGCCGCTTGAAAGAGCTGGTGGCTTGATTCCATGTCGCATTGGAAAGGATCAATCCATGTCCATGTCAGTAACCCGATGTTTGAAGACTGTTGTCCCGGTCGTCATTTTGTCGGGTCTGACAGCATGCCAATCCGTTTCGCCTGTTGCCGGTAGTCGGCCCCTCGGGGGAGAGAATCCATCAGCAGACGAGAGGGTGGCCGCGTGGATCCAACATCAAGGCCTCGTTGAGGCGTCACCCGAAGAGATCGCCACCGCCCGCGCCGGTGAAATTCCCTTTGATGGGCGGAAGGTTACGGTTCCTGGCGGTTTATTAGCCGTCGTTTTCAAAATGGGAACGATGCAGCCGGTCAGTGCCGCGGTTTCCTATCTGTTCACCACGACATCGCTCTATGAAGTGAGGAACGTTGGTTCTGGAAAAATTGTGGCTAAAACCGCGAGCACCCTCTCGGCTAAGTTGGGCGGTGAAGTGGGCTATAAGCAAAAAGTGCTGGTTTCCCAGGATGGGTCACATTTGCTGATTCACGAGACTTGGTGTGACGGCAGTCAAAACCACGACACCTATGCGCTCGTCTTCAAGACATCCGGCGAAGAAGAGTGGCGCGTGAAATATCTGGAGCTTCCTGAATTCACCGATTTCGAAGGAATCGAAGACCATGGCTCGACGCCCGTTGGCTTTGCTGGCGATGATCTGCTCTTCAAGCCTGTGGCATCAGACAAGATCTGCAAAAAGAAACTCAGCGAATTTGAAGAGGCCAAGCCTCCCCTTCCCTTCACGATAGGTTAAGGACATTTTCTTGCCCTCGCTCCCGGAAACTCCATGATTTTCTGAAGTAAATTCACCCATACTCCGGACGGGGGCGTTCGTAGAGTCCCTTCTCAATGGCGACTTCAGTTAGGGACGCCATCGATTCCGGTCGGAGGAAACCCTTACCAGCCATCCCTTCACGCAGGCACACCCAGAATCCCTCTTCCGAGGAAGGTGAGAACAGGAAGTACCAACCGTCGCCGATGGTGCCGTAAAGCAGACCGGTTTTGCGTCGTTTCTCGATGAAGGTGATGAATTGCTCGTCCCAACCGGTCCACGCCGTTGAACCCGCGCCGAAGTATTCCCTGAGAGCATCCTCGGCGCGGTCGGGATCAGCGATCACCATGGTTTGCAGGGCGGCGTCATGATGGTGAAGTTGGTCGAGGTCGTAGGCGTCCATGGCGGGATGGGAGTGTGTTGATCGATCGGGATCCGGCAGGAAATCCGCCGGATTTGTGATGCAAATGCTTGGCGGGTGAACGTCGCACGAAGTGTTCGCACCGCAAGTTTTTCGCACACGGTTGGAGAAATTTTGTGACGTCGTGCCGCCTGCTCGTCAGGAGCCTGTGCGAATCCCAATCCCTGCAAGATCCTCCGCGATGCCACCGCTGCCGCTGGCCTCCCTGGTTCCGCCTTCGATCTATCAATGGACTGGAGATGCGGTATTTGATCACTACCGGCTTCGGGAAAATAGGACTTGCAGGCCCGCGGGGTTGCTCTAACGATCCGCCGCCCGCGCGTGGATTTCCAACCCCGGCGGCATCCCATTTCAAATCATCATGAAGTCAAATCGCCTCATCCTGCTGGCCAGCATCGTTTCCGCCACACTCCTTTCCTCTTGCGCTAACAAATTCAGCGCGGCGCAGCGCGCGGCATTGTCCACGGTGGCGATCGCAACTACCGAAGTGGATGCGAAAGCCTACAAGGAACCTTATGGCGGAGATGAAGCGGCGAGAGACAACGCGGCACACTCGGGTGACAACGCAGGGGCGCTGGGTGTGCTGATCGCCTCGGCCGTGGCCAACGGGATCGCGGGCACCCAGAATTCGATGTTCGTCAAAAAAAGCGCGTCCTATTTTTCCGCCGTCCAACACAACACTCCGGGCAACCTGAACGTAATGGTGCGGGACGGCTTGAAGCGTTCCATGAAGAACGACCGTTTTTTCGGCTCCCGGGTCAGGGATAATTCCGTCAACATCGTGACTTCGACCGTCACGTCGTACAACCTGATGCGGGTTTCGAAAAATGACAGCGAACTGCTTTTCAGTCCGCGGGTGAATGTCGATTTCGCACTCAAGGATGCGGCTGGAAAGAAACTGTTTTCAATGAGCTGCCAGGGCGTAGGCGGTGGCCCGGCTCCCATCTCCGAATACGCGAATGATCCCGCCAAGTCCAAAGCGGGCTACAACGAGGCGGCCAACAACGCGGTGGATGCGTTCATGACCCAACTCGGGCAGAAGACCGCGGAGTGAGGGGTTTTACTGTGTTAGGCATTTTCCAAGCCTCGCGATGAGCCGGTTCGTCGTTGGCGGGAATGCAGACGATCGGGTTTGTTAAGCCGGGGCGGCGTGGAATCCCTTGCCGGACTCCCGCGATGCTGCCATTCATCCGTATCGTGGCCATGGATCCCGCAGAATTCCGCATGAAAATCCGCTTCGTCGTGAAGCTGGGCCATGCGCTGCATGAATGCGGGACGACCAGCCAGCGCATCGAGCGGCATCTCATAAATGTAACCCACATGCTCGGGATCCACGGCAGTTTCATGGTCAGCCCGACGACGTTCACCTGCGCATTCTGGGAGACGGACGAGCTCGATCAGGTCGTCCACATCGAACGCGTCGAACCGGCGGAAAACAACCTGGGCCGGCTCTGGGAAATTGATCGGCTGGTGGAAAGCATCGCCGACGGACGCCTCAGTTTCAGCGAGGGAAATGATCAGCTCGAACGGGTGATCACCGCGCCTTGGAACTATTCGTTGTGGGCCAACGCGTTTTCGTGGGCGCTTGCCGGCGGCTCGTTCGCCGCGCTGCTTTCCTCAAATCTGAAGGACTGCATCGCGGCCACCGTGCTTTCGTTGGTGTTGTTTTTCATCAATCACCTGGCCACACGTCATGCGAGCTGGAGCCCGGTGATCACGATCCTCGCGCCTTTTGTATCCGGTGTGCTCGCCGGTGCGGTCGAGGCGCTCGGCGTGGGCATCAACGTGCCGTTCGTCATCCTCTCCTCCATCATCATCTTCATTCCCGGCCTCGCTCTAACTGTCGCGCTGACGGAAATTTCCGCCCGCCATCTGATCTCCGGCAGCTCGCGGCTGGTGGATGCCGCGATGCTGTTGTTAAAACTTTTCTTCGGCGCGATCAGCGGAACGGCGGTTGCTAATTTCCTCTTCCATGGAAATCATCTGGCATCCGCAGTGTTGCCCATGCTGCCGGATTGGAAAACCTGGCCCGCGGTGGCAGGGCTTTCGTTAGGGCTCGGCATCGCCTTCAACATTCCCCGGCGGAAGCTTTCATGGGGTCTTCTATCCGCCGCGATCGCTTTCATGGCTGCCAGCCTCGGCGAGAGGTGGTTCGGCATGTATGCGGGAATGTTCATCGGCGCGCTGACCGTCGGTCTTTTCAGCAATCTTTATTCAAGGATCACCCGCGGCCCCGGTTCGATCCTGATGACTCAGGGCATCGTCCTGCTCGTGCCGGGAAGCAAGACCTACATGATCCTCAACCGCTGGGTGTCCGGCGCGGACATTCTGCCCGGTGCCAGCAGCGCGAACCAGGCGCTGATGGTTTTCATCGCGCTCATCGCCGGGCTTCTATTCTCCAATGCGCTCGTGCCGACCCAGAAGAGTCTCTAACGAATTCGTTGGAGCGATTACGGGCTCATCCAACCAGAAAACGGCAGACGGTTTGCGCTGAATTTCAAGAGTTGTCTCATGAGATCAAACTCTGATAGCTTGAGTCCGTGAAATTCGACCCGGATCGTGTTCTTTCTTGGGTTTTTGACCGGGAGATTTCGATTTTCCAGTTTTTCGCGAGCGCGATTTGGCTCGGCAGCGCAATCGGAGGACTTGCAATGATGGCACCCGGGTTCACTCGTTTCGATTTCCAGGAGCTTGTGTTTCTACCGTTGAGCCCGTTGCTGCTCCTCAATCTTTGGATCATTCCGAACGCGGCGCTGATCGCCCTGATGTGGATCTGGCATCTGGTGAATGACGGTATTGGCTACGTCGCATGGGGAATCCTGGTCGGCGTGGAATCTCTTATCGCCATGCTCTGCTTCGACCCGGATTTCCGAGGCCCGATGGATGCGCCAATCGTCTTTGGCTGCTGGCTGGCACTCCTGATCATGGTGGAAACCGGAGTGTGGTTTGTCCTGCATTGGCGGAGAAATGTTTGGGCGCGGGAAATGTTCGCCCTCAGTGCGGAAAACGCGAGGCGCCGCGCCGAACGCGAGGCCGCACGGGCCAACGGACACCCGCCCGACGAGTCCCGAGAGGACGCCGGCTTGAATTGAGCAGCGGGCGGTGCCATGCTTCGCATGTGAAAATGAATCCACTCCTCTCCGCCGCCGCATGTGCCTTTTTCTCGGCTTCCGCGCTGTTAACCGCCGGTGAAAAGGCAGCCGCGGTGTTGCGCGAGGGTGACATCGTTTTCTCCAGTTCGGAGCAGGGCCAGGGCGAGGCGATCATCGCGGCGACCGGTTCGCCCTACACCCACTGCGGAATCCTTTTTCGGGTGGACGGAAAACTGATGGTGCTGGAAGCCGTGCAACCGGTCGGCGTCGTTTCTCTGAGCGAGTTCATGGCCCGCAGCAAGCCCGGCACCACCCAGGCCAGGCGATTGAAAACCCCGCTAGCCGCGGCCGATGTCGAACGCGGTCGCGAATGGGCGACCGCGCAGGTCGGGAAAAACTACGACGCGAAATTCCTGTGGGACGACGGGCAGCTTTACTGCTCAGAGCTGGTCTGGAAAATCTATCAGCATGCCGGGATCGAGCTGTGCAAACCGCGCCAGTTCAAGGATTTCAAGCTGGACGACCCGAAAGTGAAAAAAATCATCGAGCAGCGATTCGGCAGCGTTAAGGCCCTGCCGCGCGACGAGAAGGTCGTCGCGCCGGCGGATCTTGCCTCTTCTCCGCTGTTGGAGGAAGTGGCCGGACTGCCTTGATTTTCCTTGAAGCGGCGGAGCCGCGTTTCTAGTCTTCCGGTTGCTCATGAAGGGCGACTCCCAACCGGATACGACCATGAAAACGAAACTCATCACCGCAGGTTTGTCTTTTGCCGGCTTCTCATTTTTCGCCGGCCACTGTCTGGCGCTGACCCCGTTCAGCGACAATTTCAACGCCATCAAACTCGACAAGATCAACTGGCTGGCCGGCGGCGAAGGCGGGGCGAAGCTCAAACAGGACGACGGAGTTTTGAAATTTTTGGTACCCGTCAACAAGGCGGACGAGGATTACGCTTTTCTCGAACTCGTGCCCAGCCGCCCGGGTTACGACGAGAATTGGCAGGTCCTCCTCGACGTGGCCAACACCAACAGCCACCGCGGCAACTCGGGGCCGGGCATCTGGATCGCCAACGCGGAAGATGGCGGAGACACTGTGTTTTTCGAATGCTACGGCAAAGGCCCCAAGGGCGGATTCGTGGCCAGCTTCGTCAATAACGGACTCTACAACGTGGGGCCTGATATCGGGGATAATCCGGGGGTCAGCGGCGGCACCATCCGGATCAGCTTCAATAAGACCACCAAAATCATGACATTTGCCTACCGAGTCGGTAAAACCGCCAAATGGACGAAAGTCGCGACTTTCTCGACCAACGGCGTCGGAGGAGACCGCCGGGCTAATTGGAATATGAACGCCGAAACCGGGTTGTTCGTCATCAAGATCTACGGATTCACAGAAGGCCGGATCGTCGCCTCGGGCACGGAGACCTTGGATAATTTCGTCCTGAAAGAGATCAAATGACAACGGTCGGGCTTTTGGTCCGCAGGGAAGTCACTTCATTTCCGGAAATCAGGATCACTCCCCGCCTTTGGAAACCTTCAGTTCCTCCTCCAGCTTTTTCACCCGCTCGATGAGCTTGGGCAGGCGGCGGTGGTGCGCGCGGAGTTTCATGTCCTCGCGGAAAGGAATGGCCGGGCGGCCGGAATAAACGATCCCGCCAGGGAGATGGGTGGTGACCGCGGCACGCCCGGTGAGCGTGGCCTTGTCTCCGATGGTGATATGGCCGGCGATGCCGACCTGGCCGGCGATGGTGACGTAATTGCCGATCCGCGTGCTGCCGGAAATGCCGGTTAGGGCGACGATCAGGCAATGCTTGCCGATCACGACGTTGTGGCCGATCTGGACGAGGTTGTCGATTTTCGTCCCTTCGCCGACGACAGTCTTCCCGAAGCGGGCGCGGTCGATGGTGGTGTTCGCGCCGATCTCGACGTCATCACCGATTTCAACGATGCCGACTTGGTCGATCTTGACGTGGCGGCCGCCGGAAAATTCGTAGCCATAGCCATCCGAGCCGATGACGCATCCCGGCTGGAGGTGAACGCGGTCGCCGAGCACGCAGCGCTCGCGGATGGAAACGTTGGCCATCAGGTGGCAGTCCCTACCGATTATGACATCCTCGCCGACGACGCTGTTGGGGCCGATGTCCGATCCATCGCCGACGACGGCACCGGCCATGACGACGGCACCGGCGCAGACCCGGACTTTTTCAGGATCGAGCTTGGCGGCGGGATCGACCGAGGCCTTTGGATGGATGCCGGGGGAGAATTTGCGCGTCGCCTCGGCGAAATGGCGGACCACCACGGAGAACGCGAGCGTCGGGTTGTCCACGGCGATCAGCGCGGCACCTTGCGGACCATCGGACACGCCGCGCGGAACAATGACGGCGGCGGCTTTGGTTTCGAGAAACTGCGGATGATATTTCTCGTTGCCGAGGAAACTGACGTCATGCGGGCCGGCGGCGTCGAGCGACGCCATTCCGGTTAGAGACAAATCGAGCCCGCCCCGGACGATGTCACCATCGACCCATTGGGCGAGCTCGGAAAGCGTGAGGGCGATAGCCAACTCGGAGGTGGATTAGTTGTCCTTACCACCGCCGGCAGGAGGCGTGGAGAGGTCCGGGATTTCCGGCTTCGGATCATCGGCGGATGGAAGGGACTCGGCAGGAGCGTCCTTGTTCAGATCCTTGAGGAGGCCGGCGGTGATGTCGGTGGCGTCCTTGGTGTAAAGGAGAAAGGGAACCTGCGAGGTGCTGAGGCCGGATTTGTCGAAGACGTAGTCGTAGTTATCGACCTTGGCTTTTTCCTCCACCAGCTTGCGGATTTCCTCAAGGATGCCCTTCATGCGTTGGACCATTTTCTCGTTGAGGGCCTGGTTGCGGCGTTGCAGGAACTCGCGGCGCTCGCGGTCGAGGGCGACTCCGGTTTGTTGGTCGGCTTGCCAATCCTTATAGAGCGACTGCTTCTTGGAATCGTTGAGGGAAGGGTCTTCAAGTTGTTTGCGAAGCGTGGCAAGGCGTTCCTCAAGTTCGCGGATTTTGGCGAGGCGCTCGTTGTTGTCCTTCTGGATGCGCGCGCGCTCGATGTTGATCTGCTTCTGAGCCTCGTTCGTGCGGTAGTATTGCTTGAAAAGCTCCTGCATATCGACCGTGGCGATGTTGAGCTTGCCTTCCTGGGCGACGGCCATGGTGGCGAATGAAGCCGCGAATGCGAGGGTGAGAAAACGACGAATGAGAGTCATTGGATGGTAAGTTGGGGTTCCTAAAACGGATATCGGAACGAAACGTGAACGGAAAAGTTTCAGGCGTCAACGCTCATCCGGCACCCCTCCAGCGCTGTCCGCACTGCGATTTGTCCTGCTGATTTCCATCAATATGCCGCACTTCACGCGGTCTTTACCTTGTCCCACTCGGCGGTCCAGAGCGGGAGATTGTCGCCGAGGTCCGCGATGGGTTCGCATTTGTTAAAAAGCTCGACTGGCGGAAACAGGACGGCGCTGCCGCGGAAATCCTCGGTGAGCATGGCGTAAGCCCCGGAATTCGGCGCGCGGTAGCCGATCCATTGCATGTTCTCCGCGGCGACTTCGGGACCGGTGACGTAATCGATGAAGGCGTGGGCGAGTTCCGGTTGCTTCGCATCTTTCGGGATGCAGAGGTCGTCGCAGGAGAAGGCGGAACCTTCCTTCGGGATGAAAATGCGCATGTCACCGTTCTCTTCGGCGGCTTGAATAAGGTCGCCGGCGTAGCCCTGAACGAGTTGGAACTCCCCGGACGCGATGCCGGTCTTGTATTGCTCGTTTTCAAACTTCGCGATGTTCTTCTTCCAACGGATCGCCACGTCGCGGGCGGCGGCGAGTTCGGCGGGAACGACGGAGTTCAACGAGTGGCCGAGAAATTTCAAAGCGGCACCTAACACCTCCCGCATGTCATCCAGCATTGTGATACGCCCCTTGAGGTCCGGGCGGTCGAGCATGGACCACGACTCGACGGGATCCGCCACCTTCGAGGCGAGGTAACTGAGACACGTCGGCGCCGTCATATAAGGCACGGAAAACGCCATCTTCGAGTCGGCCGCCTTGGCGAGGTAAGTGGCATCGACGTTTTTCAAATTCGGCAGCTTGGCGTGATCGAGCGGCGTAAGCATGCTTTTCCGTTGGAGAACCTGCACGGTGTAGGAGGAAGGCACCAGAATGTCGTAGCCGCTGGCACCGGACTCCAGCTTGGCGAGCATGGCTTCGTTGGAATCGAAGGTATCGACGACGACGGTGCAGCCGTGGGCCTTTTCAAATCCCGCCTTGGCATTCTCACTGAGGTAGTCGGCCCAGGTGAAGACGGTGAGCGTCTTCTTTCCGCCGGACGACTTGCAGGAGGGAAGCGAGGTTGCGGCGAGCGCAGCGGAAGTGGTGGCGATGAAATGGCGGCGGTTCACGAAGGGATGAAATCACCAATCACGAATTTCTCAATCATCAATCAGTCAGTTGGAAGAGTTTTCACTACCCGCGAAGCACACTCCGATTGATGATTTGAAAATTAGTGATTCGTCATTTCTTTCCCAGCAAACGCTGGGACGCCGCGACCACGATGAAGGTCACCACCAGCATCAGCGAAGACAACGCGTTGATCACGGGCAGGTCCTTGCTTTTCTTGATCATCGAATAAACGAGGGTCGGCAGCGTGTCGGAGCCCGGGCCTTTGACGAAATAGGTGACCACGTAGTCGTCGATGGAAAGCGTGAAGGCGAGCAGCCCGCCGGCGAGGATGCCCGGCGCGAGCAGCGGCAGGGTGACCTTGAGGAAGGCCTGCGTCTTCGTCGCCCCCAGATCGCGGGCCGCTTCGACGGTGTTAAAATCGAAATCCTGCAGCCGCGCCTGCACCACCAGCGCGACATAACTCAGGCAGAATGTGATGTGCGCCATGGTGATGGTGATCAGGCTGAGAGTGACGCCGAGGGAGACAAAAAGCAGCAGCAGGCTCATGCCCATCAGGATGTCCGGCAACACCAGCGGCACGGTCACTAACAGACGATGGGCATCCTGCAACCTTGAACGATGTCGTTCCAGAGCGAAGGCGGCCACCGTGCCGAGGGCCATCGAAACGATGCTGGCCACCGTGGCGACCTTCAGCGAATTCCCGAGCGCGGCGATGATGTCCTGGCGCTCGAACAAGCGCTCATACCACCGCATGCTGAAACCACCCCACTGCGAGGCGTAACGCGAGGTGTTGAACGAATTCATCACTAGGAATGCGATCGGCAGATAGAAAAACACCAGCACGAGCACCAGCGTGATGAAAGGAATGCGGCTCGGTTTCATGTCTCCTTCTCCTTCCTCCTGAGAAACATCGGCGCGAGGACGAGCAGGGCCAGCGCCCCTGATAGAGCGGCGGCTTCCGGCAGGTTGCGGTCGGTGAAATTCCGCTGCGCGATCTTGTTGCCGATCATCTGCGAATCCGTTCCGCCGACCATGTCGGGAATGACGTAGGAGCCTAACATCGGAATGAAAACGACCACCAGCGCGGTGATGACGCCCTGGCGGATGCCAGGAACAAACACGGCGAAAAACGCACGCAACGGCCTCGCTCCCAGGTCGCGGGCGGCGTCCAACAGTCCAAAATCGAACTTCTCCGCCGCGGCGAACAGCGGCAGGATCGCAAACGGCAGATACGTGTAAACACTGACCATCACGACCGCAGTCGAATTTCCTAACAACCGATCGTTTTCCCCGATGAGATGGAGAAACCGCAGGCCCTCCGCCACGTAGCCCTGCGCATGGAGGATTTGCTGCCAGGCGAAAACCCGGATGACGAAATTCGTCCAGAACGGCACGATCACCAGCATCAAGGCCCGCGCCCTCCACACCGGCGACAAGCGCGCCATGGCATAAGCCACCGGCAAACTGGCGGCGATGCAGCCGATCGTGGTAAGGGCGCTGATCCACAAAGTACGCGCAAAAAGTTCCGGATAGCTGGGATCGGCGAGCGCGCGGATGGCATCGAGGCTCCAGCCCTCGCCAATGCCGCCGGCCGGAAGCGCGGGACGAAAAGCGATCGCAAAGATGATCAGCACCGGAACGAGCACGAACATCGCCAGCCACAGGAAGCTGGGAGCGGTGATGGCGAGTTCCGAACGTTTCATGGGAAAAAATCACTAATGACTAATTTTCAAATCATCAATCAGTCAGTTGGAAGAGGTTTGGGTGGTGATGTTGCTTGCGCCGCCTTTCGCGAAGCTTACTCCGATTGATGATTGAGAAATTCGTGATTGGTGACTTCTTACTCTCCAAGTTTCCGGAGGATGCTGGAGAAGATGCGCACAAGCTCGTCCGCCTCGCGATAAAGTTCGCGAATCCCCGGTTTTCGATCATGGTCGGATGTTTCCCCGAGAAGACGGAGCCAGAGGCGTGATTCACTGGATTCCTTCCTGGAAATTTTCAGGCGATGGGAAAAATCGGCGGATGAGATCGCGTTGTTAGCTTCGGTATAATTCGCAGCGACCGAACCCGACGACCGGAGCAACTGTTCGACATCCGTCCGTTGTTCCCGCACCCACCGATATTTCCCGATCAGCCGCCGCACCGCCAGAGCAAACTGAAACGTCCGCTCCTCCAGATCAAATTTCCGTTCCTCTTCAGACACTTCGATTGATGATTAGAAAATTAGTCATTAGTGATTTCTTTCAATCTTCCGGCAGCGTGAGCAGCTCCTCATCCTCCTCGCGATACTGTTCTAGCAGAAACCCGTCATTCGCATGCCACCGGAGCCAGACGGTGTCGCCCCATTTCGGCGGGGATTCGTCGAGCTGGAACTTGCGGTGCTGCATTTCCGCGCAGAGCCGCCACTCGCCGCAGCGGACCCAGTAGCGGGTGTGGGAGCCGAAATAGATGACATCCTCGACCTTGCCGGAAATCGCGTTTTCAGTGGCGGAAACAGCGGGTTGGTCGCGGGAAACCAGGAGTTTTTCCGGGCGCAGCGAGAGGTGGATCAGGTCGCCGGGTCTAACTGGCTTATCGTTGTCGATGACGATGCTGCCGAAGCCGCAGATATCGCAGCGCGAGAAACGGGAATCCATCGCCTCCGTGATTTTCCCATCGAGGAAATTCGTGTCACCGATGAACGCGGCGACGAACGAACTTCGCGGCGCTTCATAAATTTCAGCGGGCGGTCCGATTTGTTCGATGACGCCCTTGTTCATCACGGCGATGCGGTCGGAAATCGACATCGCCTCGCCCTGATCGTGGGTCACGTAGATGAAAGTGATCCCGACCTCGTCGTGGATGGCGTCCAGCTCGACGAGGAGTCGCTGGCGGAGCTTGAGGTCGAGAGCGGCGAGCGGTTCGTCGAGCAGCAGGACTTTCGGCTTGTTGACGAGGGCGCGGGCGATGGCGACCCGCTGCTTCTGGCCGCCCGAGAGTTGGGACGGTTTCTTGTCGGCGTGCGCCTTGAGATCGACGAGTTCGAGCATCTGGTCCACATCGCGGCGGATCGTGGCGGCATCCTTTTTCGCCATCTTCGGCCCGAAGCCGATGTTGTCGCGGACGGAAAGATGCGGAAAAAGAGCGTAGCTCTGGAACACCGTGTTGACCGGCCGCTGGTCGGGCGGAAGCGGCGTGATGTCCTTTCCGTCAAGCAGGATGCGGCCGGTATCGGGCCGGTCGAATCCCGCGGCCATCCGCAACAGCGTGGTTTTTCCGCAACCGGACGGACCGAGCAGGGAAAACGTCTCGCCCTGCTGGATGTCGAGCGTGACACCGCTAACAGCCGTGAACGACCCGAAGCGGCGGGTCACGTTTTCGAAGCGGAGGTAGGCACCCATTTCCTGATTCCATCAAGAGCGATGCGGCCCGGCGGGTCAATGGCTGAATGGATTCCCCCATTGACGGAAACGACTTCCGGGGCTTTGGTGCGGATCATGAAAAGCATGCGGTCCCTCTTTCTTGCAATCTCGCTCGCCACCGGTGCCCATGCAGCGCTGGTGGAACAACCCGTGATCTATCAGCAAGGCGGCGCCACGCTGGAAGGTTTCCACGTTTATGACAACGCGGTGACCGGCAAGTGCCCGGCGGTGCTCGTGATTCACCAGTGGACCGGGCTCACGGACTATGAAAAACGCCGCTGCCGGATGCTCGCCGAGCTCGGCTACAACGTCCTCGCCGCCGACATCTACGGCCAGGGCATCCGCCCGAAACCACCGGAAGCCGGCAAGGAAGCAGGAAAATACAAAGGCGACCGCAAGCTCTTTCGCGACCGGATGCTCGCCGCGCTGGAGTTGTTGAAAGCGGATGAACGCACGGACACTTCGAAAATCGCTGCCATCGGCTACTGCTTCGGCGGCACCGGCGTGCTGGAGCTGGCGCGCGCGGGCACCCCCATCGCCGGCGTGGTTTCCTTCCACGGCGGACTCGATGCCGCGCCGGGAATGGCGGCGGAGGCGGGAAAAATCCAGGCGAAGATCCTCGTGCTCCACGGCGCGGACGATCCCTTCGCCCCCGCCGAGCAGGTCGCCGCCTTTGAAAAGGAAATGAACGAGGTAAAGGCCGACTGGCAACTCGTCCTCTACAGCGGCGCTGTTCATGCGTTCACCCAGAAGGAAGCGGGGGATGACAACAGCAAGGGCGCCGCCTACAACGAGGCTGCCGACCGCCGGTCGTGGGACGCGATGAAGACGTTTTTCGCCGAGATTTTCAAATGAGATGATTAAATGACGGGAGCACTCGATTGGCAGGAATACCAAGCCGCCTTCCGCATGGCGGCGGTTGCCAACGGCTTCTCGGAAGACCTGTTAGCAAATTTCGAACAAGGCCCGCTGCTCGCCTGGGAACGACTGGCGGACGGTCCGTGCGTCTATCTATCAGCGGGCATCCACGGCGACGAACCGGCGGGACCTCTCGCATTGCTGGAACTGCTGCGCGAAGGCTTTTTCCGGGCCCCGGTCCACTGGGTGCTCTGCCCCGCGCTCAATCCCACCGGCCTCGTCGTCGGCAGCCGGGAAAACGCCGCTGGCATCGATCTCAACCGCGATTACTGGAGCCGCAACACGGAGGAAGTCATTGCCCACACCGCATGGATCGACCGGCTGAGGACGCCGGATTTGTTCATCTCCCTGCACGAGGATTGGGAAACGAAGGGCTTCTATTTTTACGAAATCAACCTGCGCGACGACCGCCCGGACCGCGCGCATTCCATCCTCGCCGCCGTGAGCCCGTGGTTCCCCGCCGAAGCCGGACCGGAGATCGACGGCCACGACGTCCGCGAGGACGGCTGGATCTATCATGCCGCCGAGCCGGACCTCCCCGAAGGCTGGCCGGAAGCGATCTATCTGGCGAAAAAAGGCTGCCCGATTTCCTTCACCTTCGAAACCCCGAGCCACGCCGAGCTCGAGCAACGCGTCGCCGCCCACATCGCCGCGGTCAAGGCCGCGTGCGCGTGGATCACGGCCCGGTGATGTTAGGGCGGGCGGGTTGTGCCACCGGAAACGGGTCCGGAGTTCACGGTTTACCGTGCTCTTGATGCGGCAGTCCGAACTTCGGACCGCAGAACGAAGCGACCGCCGGGGGGCATCGTCGAAAGCAATATAGTCGCAATCTGTCCCAAATCTTCCAAGGCGGGCTCGGTCCAAATCAATCGAGCCATCGGGAAAATCGGGTTTTTGCCCCTTCGCGAGAAACCACTCTTCCCTCAAAAATCGCCTTCTCGCCCTTGGCGATGCCCTCAAGAAGCTCAATCCTCGACTCCATCATTTCGTAAGTCGCCACATCGACGAGATAGGCGGCAGGCAGGCCGTGTTGAGTGATCAAAAGCGGTTCGTGAGCGGAGGAGACTTCCAAGATCAATTCGGTAGCCTTCCTTTTCAGGGTGGTGACAAGTTCCGTCCGCATGAAAGTGATACTAATATGACACTCGCTGGCCCGAAGAGATTTCTCGCCGGGCATCACCTGGCTTGGAAGGATTGCCTCCACGGCTCATAAGGAGGAGTTGAGCCAGACATCAATGGTGCGATTCGCACTGACAACAGTTGGTCGGAGAACCCACCTCATTTCGACGCTGAAAGCCGGATACGCCGCCAAACCAAGCCTGACAACAATGCCGTCACGCCGCCGAGAATCCAAGCCCAAAATGTTACTCGCGACTTGCTGTCGTTGATATTCTTGTTGGATTTTAGGGAGGGCGCTGTTTGTGCCGCCGCCGTTGGTTTCGGACCATCATTTGGCGGGTTTGCCATGGCGATTGTCTCCCAAGTGCCGTCTGCTTTGAAGCGGTACTCCACCTTCTGGCCGACAAAAGAAAAGGTGCGCCTGCCGGATTTGATTTGCTCCCACCAGGCGCGGGTTTTGGCGAGATGTTCCTCCGGGTTCTTCTCGTAACTTTCTGTCGTCGCGGGAGGATTTCTCAAGCCTATATTCGCGATGGCAACCGATGAACCGTAGGAGTTTGCCTTGGGATTTTCTCCCCAGTCACTTCCAAGCGTTTCCAAGTGAGCTGGAGCATCTTTGTCATCTGATAGAAAATCTCCGAGAACTGAGATCGTTTCGGGACTTGGCAGACGACTCAATGTTCTGAAATACTTGGTACGATTGAAATCGTAGGAGACCCGGGGACCTGTGCTCGTTGGGTAGGAAGCTACCCCTTTTTGTTCCCTCTTGATCTCATTCGAGAAGTAAAAAGCGTGGCTGGGGACAGCAAGCAGCTCTTGTTGTATTTTTAGGTAGATCGCGTCTACCGCTGGACTGTGCCCCTCATGGTTGTCTTTCCTATAGCCCATGTTTTGCAGGCCCAGCCAGAGGTCTGCCGGCCGGACATCGGGAGATTCGCCTTGCGCTTCCGCCAGCTTTGATTCCCAAAGTAGGACTTGCTCCGCTTCGATCCGGCGATTCTCTTCCGTCCACTCTACGGTTCCCGCAGATAGAATGCCAACCCCGCTGATCAATATGGTAAGAATTCTTTTCATCAGTTATCTCCATTAGTTCTTTCGCTTAACCACGTTTCCGCCTTATCCCATTCCGATTTGACGAGTTGGGATCCTCTGATGACGTTTTCCTCGCTGAACATGATTCGTTTTAAGTGAGCGGTTTCGGTCAAGTGCTGCAGGGGTGCCACCCCCCCTGCTAGCGGCATTAACGGATCATATAGATCAGGGTGACCGGGTCCTACGATCAGATGCCCAATCTCGTGAGCCATATTATGCAAAGGGTCATCGCTATTCAAAGTAACAACAGCACAGTTTGCATAGGTTCCGGAGGTTGTATCGTCCACCGGATAGCTCGAACCTGCAATATTGTAGGTTGTCGGTATTGCTGGGTCACCCGTACGGTAGAAGCTGTCCTTGATCACGTAGACGTTGATATCCGCGGTATTTGTGCGGTAGGTGTTGATCATTGCCTTTTCCTGGGGTCCGTGCTTAATGGTAAAGGCGCTCCCGGTATTCGCATGTTCGAAAGGCCTCTCATCCTGCACATCAACATCGGACCATGCATTGATTTGATAGGCAAAGATTTGATCAAGCGTGTTTTGGATCTTTGCCTCATAAGCGTCCTTGGCTGCTGCGTCCGTGAAGAAAGCTGCTCTTCCTGGACGGTTGATCGGCCATACTGCCACCTTCACCGTCCGCCTTTTCATCGTTTTCACTCCAATGGGAAGGGTTGCTGCGATTTTGGTCTCCCCCGGACTGCCTATTTTCCAAACGGGGGCGGGCGTTTCGGTGGTGGTAGCGGAACTTCCGTGCCACCCACAGGTCGGAGGATCCACTCCCAAGGTGACCGTGCCTGGGGTTGGCGTTGCCGGTACCGACCCGCCCGAGGGATAAGATATCTCCATGCCCAACGGGGAATTGAAAGGGATTTTGAACTTCATTTCATTCGAACAGGGACTTCCGTTCGGATCATTGCCTGAAGGCGCCATGATCCAGAATTTATCCTGATAGCCGGTATCGGTCGGATCGGCGGTGAGGGACATGTCATCCACGCCGGTGGCGGTGACGTTGTCGGCGACGGCTACCGGGATCAGAGTGACTTGCACCTTCTCGTGGTCCCCAGTGAACGCGGGCAGAATATCAACAGGATCGGAAACGGTATGACCGGCTTGAATGGTGATTTCCACGGACTCAAAGGATGTGGTCCCTGCCGTATCAAATGTGAATTCCGGCCCGCGTTTTGTCATTTGCAGGACCTTGATTTTCCTATCTCCCGACACCGCCGGTTTGGTCTCCAGCCAGAAACGTGTTTGGATCAGTTCCGCACCAATGGTGTTGTCGGAATAGCCTCCATTCAGAATCTGTTGTACACCGAAGGGAGCTTGCGAAGGTGGCGCGGTTGGGAACGAGATATCCTCGGAAAGAAAGTCAGCATAATCTTCAGGCCCGACCGCTTCAAAGATAGAGGTACCCAGAGAGGAATCCCAAAATGCTTCTGTCCACACAAGACCAAGGTCTCTTCGAATGCTTCTTTGGGCCTTCCGCCAGACCGGAGGGTATGATTCGTTGGACAACGGATCATGTCCGCTTTTGATTTCATCATCGTCATTCGCGCCGTCTCCGTCCGAGTCGGGATTGGAGGGATTGGTTCCCTTCGCTTGTTCGTCTCCATTGGAGATTCCGTCGCCGTCAGCGTCGCCATTGAACCCGTTGCCGGGGTAGAGGCTGCCATTGTCGGTGGGATCGAGACCATGGTCGCGCTCGAATTTATCGGTTAAGCCGTCGTGATCGGTATCGGGGTCGAGCGGGTTGGTTTGGGTGCTGTTCCAGCCGTACGGGGTGATCTCGGCCAGATTGGTGAGGCCATCGTTGTCGAAATCGGCCGTGTCGAGATTGGTGGCGGTCTGGTCTGTGTATTGGAGGCGGTAGAAGGCTTTGTCGGCGGTGCCATCGACTTCGTAGCTGATTTCCTCGTTGTTTCCGCTTTCGATTGCGGGAGCCCAGTTCCATTTTTTGAGAGGATCGGCGGGATCGGACACCTGGATGAAGTAGCTGCGTCCGGTCTTGCCATACCATACGACGAATTTTCCGCCGGTGGGTGGAGCGATGAAACTGAAGGGTTGGTCGATGCCGTTGGTTTGGGCGTTGGCTGGGAGAGTCCAGAAGCAAGAGACCAGAAGCAGGAAGGAGAGTTGTTTCATCGTGCGCCCTCCTTTTTCTCCGGCTGCGGGTTGGCGAGGTAACGGCTGCCGCGATGGGGGCGGAGGACGAACGTTTCATCGCGCGGGGCAGGTGGATGCGCCTCGGCCCAGGCGGTGGCGTCGTTCTGTTGTTGCTTTCTAGCGGATTGATAGGCCAGCAGGCGCTCGTTTTCCGATGTGATGAGGTCCCTGATGATTTGCAGGCGGGCAATCGCGTCGGGGTCCTCGGGATTGCCTTGAGTGATGAGGAACTGGCCAGCGGCGATTTCCGGGATGCGGGGGAGGAAATCGCGGAAGGGGCGGCGGATTTCGGTGGTGTCGAAATCGGAGTGCATCAGGAAAACCGAGTAGTTCTCTCCGTCGCGAACGAAATCCCCGATTCCGGCGAGAAGGCCGATGTCGAATCCGCACACGGCCTGATAGGTTGCGCCGGTTTCCTGATCGGTCCAATGAACCTCGCTGACCTTGTGGTCGTAGATGGTGGCTCCGAGATCGAGGGAGTGCCTGTGCTGGTAGACGAGGCGCGCGCGGTCCTCTGGCGTAAGCTCTCGGGGTGGCGTTACGGGTTCCGGTGGCGGCGGCGGGGGAAGGTCCGGCAAGGTGGAGGCGGCACCACGCTGGATGGTGAGGGTTTTGCCGGATAAGCTGGGAACAGTAGTGGCGGCGTCGATCTGGATGTCGGGCAGGCGTTTGCGCTCGACGGGCGCGGGCGGGGTGAATGAGGGGACTTGCAGCGAATCAGGGATGAAAGTGCGGGCGGCTTCTGTTGGCTTGGATGCTTTTTCCTCAGCAGACAGGCGGATGCACAAGAGAAGAGAGATGGTGACAAAACGACACGCCTTCATAGGTGTCATTTCGATGACATCCTGACTCCTCAGGGACAAGGGCAAAGTCAGAAACGTGTCTGATGATCCGGCAGTCGAACTTGGCAGGAGAGTAACAAACGCGCTTCGAATCAAGCGGGAGCAGCTTGGTATTTCTCAAAATGAATTGGCTCAGCGATGCAATATGAGCCGCACCGGGCTTCGTGCCATCGAGCTGGGAATCAATTCTCCGACATTTGTTTCACTCTGTCTAATTTGCACGGCCTTGGGTGTTTCCCTGGGCGAGATCGTTGCGGAAATGGAGAAACAGTCTTAGCGGGAGATAGACTCCTAGGGCGCCGTCTGTCGGAAAAATGACACGCGGCATTTGCAGGACAAATGCCGCGTGTGGTTTTCAACTCTAACTCACTTGGGTCTCCTCAGCCGCCGACGGTGACGAAGACTTCCGCGCTCCATTGGCCGACCTGGCTGTCGCCGACCCGATAGATGGCCTTGTAGGACCATTTCGCCGGTGCGGCGGGGAACGGCGCGGTGTCGATGTAGCCGGGGGTGCTATCGTAGGTGAGCAAAACGTAGCCCGCGCCTCGATCCACCTGGATCTCGATGAGGTCGAGGTGGCTGCCATGGCCCTGCCAGCCCCAGGCGATTTTCACCTGACCGCCTTCGAGAGTGGCGGTGAGTTCAGGGGCGAGGGTGGACAGGTCGGGGCCGCCTTTTTCCGTGCCTTCGATACCGAGGGCTTTTCCCATGGCTTCATTGTAGGCGGGATTCGCCTTAATGAGGCGGACGAGATTGCGGAAGCGGGTCTCGATACCTGCTGCCACGTCGGGGATTGCGGCGGGAAACACGGGTGGGACGGGGGCTCCGGACGGCGGAGGAGTGCCGCCTTCGCGCATGATTTTTTTCCAAGCGCTCCACTGGCTGGCGGCGTTCTGGACGACGGTGCCGGTGGTGAGGTTGTAGGCGAAGTAATCCGCATCGGCGGCCTGCTCGGTGACTTGCGCGGGGGTGAGGCCGAGGACGGTCTTGTAGCCGCCCACGCTGTTCTTGAAGGTGGCGAGCTGGGTGGAAAAGCCGGGATCGGCTGGGGCGATATAGTCGTTTTTTGACATGGTTCTATTTTGTTACTATTTGGTTTTCTGTGTCTTGTGTTTCGAGCAGATCAGTCTGCGGGAAAGTGGGGAGGGTGCCGGAGCACGGGCAATCCGCCGCGGATGGGGAGGCATCCGGCGTCGAATGAGGGATCATCCGGCACCAAATGACGGTGCGCCCGCGGCGGATGAAGGATGAATCGGCACCGGAGCGTGGAGGTCCGGCACCAAACGAGGGGGCACCCGGCACAGGTTCAGGTATGACGTGGTGCCAGGGAGCGGCGGTCCGGTGCCGGAACCCGAACGCACGGCACCGGGTGCGGGGTGGTTCGGCACCGGAACTGGAGTGATCCGCCACGGGCGCGGATCCACCCGACTGCCTATCGGAAAGGGGAAATGACCGGGGAAAGGGAATTACTGCCAGTTAGAGGCAGCGGGGCGGGATCTGTCAAATGACCAAATCGGCATTCGTATAACAGAAATGGAATTTCGGAAAAATCAGGCAGTTTATCCGCCCTTGATTCCGGCCCCGTCGCGGCGTGACCAGTGGATCACGACCCGGTCATGTCAGGCCGACTGAGTTGAGCCGCCACCTCTTTCAGCGTGCTCACAAACGCCTGGGTGGCGGCGGAGGCCTTGCCGCGTTGCCAGAGGAGGATGAAATCCCAGCGCGCCTTGGCATCGGACACCGGCACGAAGGTGATGCCTGGGTGGGTGGTCGCCGTGAAATAGTCAGGCATCAACGTCACGGCCGACTCGGAGGCCACCATGGATAGAACGTGGGAAATTCCATCCGTCACTGCGACGAACCGCGGCTTGAATCCGGCGGTGCGGCAGAGCGAGGTCATCCAGCGGTTTCTACCCGGCATCTGGTCCTCGTCCACGCCGATGAAGTCGCGACCTATCAGATCCTGGATGGCGATGCGTTTCCGCGCCGCAAGCGGATCGCTAACAGGAAGCGCGGCGCACACGCCGAGCGAGCAAAGCCGCAGGCTGTGGAAATCCCGGGAAGCGACCGCGCCTTCCTGGCCGATGAGCGCGACGTCGAGTTCTCCCGAGCGCAGCGCGTCGATCTGTTCCTTGGGAGACATGTCGTGGAGCTTGAGTTTGATTTCCGGATGGGTTTCGCGGAGCCGCTCCATCGCCGGAGACAACATCGACTGCGCGGCGGAAATGAGGAACCCGACCCGCACCTCGGATCCCGCTCCACGCGCCGCACGCCGGACTTCCGCCAGCGCGGCCTCGTAGGAATCAATGACCGGACGCATGGCTTTCACCAGCGTGTGCCCGAGGCCCGTCGGTTTCACGCCGCTGGTCTCGCGTTCCAGCAGACGGCCGCCGACCTCGCTTTCCAACAGTTTCATCTGCCGGCTCAACGCCGGTTGCGTGATGCGCAGCCTGACGGCGGCCCGGTTGACGCTGCCTTCCTCGATGACGGTGAGCAGGGCGCGGATGCGGTCGATCATGTCCCGATGGTATGCCCATCCGGCATAACGGCAACAGCGAACCGGCATTATCCGCCGCGCCCGGAAACGCGGAGGATGCACCTGTCAGCCGGGAGGTATTTCCCGCGATCCAACCAAACACCGAATCCAACCAACCATGAAAACCGCCATCATCATCATCAGCGATCCTAAAGCCGGAGAAGAAGCTTTCGCCCGTGCCTTCAACGCCCTCGCCGTCGCCTCCGAAGGCAAGCGGGCGGGCGACGAAGTCGAAATCAGCTTCATCGGCACCGGCACCCGCTGGCCGGCCGAGCTGTCCAAGGTCACCAATCCGGCAAACGGACTCTACAACGAAGTCCGCGAGCTCGTCGTCGGCGCGTCATGCGCTTGTGCCGTGGTCTTCGGTGCGACGGAAGGAGTGGAGGCCTGTGGCATCGAGCGGAAAAGCGATAACGCCATCGCCGGCACGCCGGGAGTCCTCAGCCTGCGCGGTTATTTCGTCGAAGGCTGGCAGGTGCTGGTTTTCTGACAAACTGCAATCCCGGAATGGCGGTGGCATGATTCCACCGCCATTCCCCAACCCACTCCACCGCCATGGCCCACAAGTTCCTTGATCTCGCATTCACGCCGGAAGTACTCGCCGCCCAGCAGCATTACTACGGCCGCTCCCAGGTGATTCCACCGGCCGCGCAGGACGATCCGCTCGGGCCGGATGAAACCACCTTCATCCAATCGCGCGACAGCTTCTACATGAGCAGCGTCAGCGAAACCGGCTGGCCGTATCTGCAACATCGGGGCGGTCCGGCGGGATTTTTGAAAGTCATCTCTCCCAACGAGATCGCCTTCGCCGACTACAAGGGCAACCGCCAGATGCTCAGCACCGGAAACGTCGCCACCAACGACCGCGTCTGTCTATTTCTGATGGACTATCCGCGCCGTGAGCGGTTGAAAATGTTAGGCCATGCGGAGGTTCTCGATGCGCGGGACCATCCGGAGCTGGTCGCGCGAATCACTCCGCCCGAGCTGATCAAAATCACCGAACGGGTGGCCCGCATCCGGATTGTTTCCTACGATTGGAACTGCCCGAAATACATCACTCCGCGCTTCACGGCGGCGGAGGTTAACGAGATCATTTCCCCGCTCAAGGCCCGCATCGCCGAACTCGAATCCCAACTCAACCCACCATCATGAATCCACGCCCGCCGCTCCCGCCCTTCACCGAGGAAACTGCTATCAGAAAAGTCCAGGCTGCCGAGGATGCCTGGAACAGCCGCGATCCCGAACGCGTCTCGCTCGCCTACACCGAGGACACCGAGTGGCGGAACCGCGATGTTTTTCTCAACGGCCGCGCCGCCGTGGTCGATTTTCTAACCAACAAGTGGCGGCGCGAGCAGGATTACCGTTTGAAGAAGACGCTGTGGGCCTTCACGGGAAACCGCATTGCCGTGCGCTTCGAGTACGAGTGGCACGACGCCGCCGGCCAATGGTGGCGCAGCCACGGCAACGAAAACTGGGAGTTCGATGAAAACGGCTACATGGCGAAGCGCTACGCCAGCATCAATGATCAGGCGATCACCGAGGGCGAACGGAAATTCCGCTGGCCGCGCGAGGGGGAATAGGATCTATCCGTCTGCGACATGAACGCGAAGCCCCTGCATCTTCTTGCGATTTCCGGCAGCCTGCGGGCTGCCTCGGCGAACACAGCCGTGCTGCGTGCCGCCATCGAACTGGCTCCGTCGGAGGTGACGATCACGCTGTATGACGGTCTGGCGGAGCTGCCGCATTTCAATCCGGATCTCGACGGTGAAATCGCTCCGCCCGCTGTTGTGGAATTCCGCCGCCAGCTCGCCGCTGCCGACGGGGTTTTGATTTCCTGCCCCGAGTATGCCCACGGGGTGCCGGGGAGTTTCAAGAACGCACTCGACTGGGTGGTGGGCAGCGGCGAGTTCGTGGACAAACCGGTGGCGCTCATCAACGCATCGCCCCACTCGACATGGGCGCTGGCCTCGCTCACCGAAACTCTAACTGTCATGTCGGCGCGGCTGGTGGATGAGGCGGCGGTCACGCTGCCGCT
This sequence comes from Luteolibacter sp., assembly GCF_039920825.1. Lineage (GTDB taxonomy): Bacteria > Verrucomicrobiota > Verrucomicrobiia > Verrucomicrobiales > Akkermansiaceae > Luteolibacter. The sequence continues at coordinate 111,405 of NZ_JBDSCX010000018.1, forward strand.
GGGGTCGAACCGGATCGACCGGGAAACCATTCTAGCGGATTCCGGGCAGGCGGATCCACTGCGGGAAGGTCTGATCCGTTTTTCCCGCTGGATTATTTCGGCGAAGTCCTGACCAAATCGGCCAACGCGGTTTCCAGCGTCGGATAACGGAATTGAAAACCGTCGGCATCAAGCGCGGTGGGCAGGACGCGGTGGCTGGCGAGGAGGGCGGTGCTGAACTCACCGAGCACCAGCCGCAGAACGAATCCGGGCACCGGGAAAATGGCCGGACGGTGGAGCGCGGCGGCGAATTTGCGGGTGAGGTCGCGGTTGCGCTCCGGGTAGGGCGCGGTGCCGTTGACGGGACCGGCGAGGCTGTCGGATAGAACGGTATGGACGATCGCGGCGCGAAGGTCATCGACATGGATCCACGGCATCCATTGCAGGCCGGAGCCGAGCCTTCCTCCGATGCCGAGTTTGAAAATGGTGCGGAGTTTCTCGAAAGCAGCCCCGTTTTTTCCAAGAACAACGCCGATCCGCAGGCAGACGACGCGGACGCCCAGTGACCCGGCATCGTGCGCGGCGTCCTCCCAATCGCTACACAGGGCGGCGAGATAATCACTGCCGGGGCAGGCGGTTTCGTTGAGGATTTCTTCGCCACGGTCGCCGTAGATTCCGATGGCGGAAGCGTTGACGAGGACTTTGGGCCGGTCGTGCTCCGGGAGTTTCGCGAGCGCGGCGACCACCCGGTTGGTCACGCCGACGCGGCTCTCGTGGAAGAGACGTTTGGATTTCTCGGTCCAGCGCCGGTCGATCGGTTCGCCGGCGAGGTTGATCACGGCGTCGTGGCCGGAAAAATCGAGGGCATCGGGTGTTTGCCAGCGATCCACTTCGGGCAGGCTGCCATTCGCGGAGCGGCTGACGCCGGTGACGGCGATCCCTTTTTCCGCAAAAAGCGTCGGAAGGCCGTGCCCGACAAAGCCGGTCACGCCCACGATAGCAACCCGCTGGAGCATCCGCATGCAGAAAGGTGGCCCGGAATATGGCCGGGGCAAAAGGGATTTTCCTCCGAATTCCAACAGGCTTTCGCCCTTTACTTCACGGGGTCTTGGATCTCTTATCACGGCGATGCTGAAACTTGGTGCATGGATCATTTCCCCGCTGCTTTTCCTACCTCTGGCGGCCCAGGATACCCAGGTTCTTCCCGAGGAGGCCGCCGGGGTGCCGCCGGTGGACACGATCACGCCGGTTCCAGCTCCCGAGATCCCTTTTGGCGCTGCGGTGGACATGAAACAGGCAATGCCAGCCAACCTGAAACTCGTGACCGACGGGCCGATCAGCTTCGTCAAGGACGTGGGGGTGAATTTCGAAGGCCCAGGCCTGAAGCTCACCGGTGACGACGGCCAGGAAGTCTTCGCCGACCGCGCGGTGGTGGATTTCAAGGCCAAGACCGCGACGATGTCGGGCCACGTCAGCATCTATCAGGGAAATATCCTCCAGCGCGGCGAGCAGGTGGTGTATTACTATGAGCGGAAATTCCTCGATACCAGAAATCTGAAGGTTTCGCTGGATCCGATCCTGTTGGAAGCGGGGAAATTCACCGTAGAGAACCGCGACGGGAAAAACGTCTATGTCGGCGAGGATGCGGGCATCACCACGCATGACGTGGAGGACCCGAATTTCTGGATCCGCTCGAAGAAGACGACGATCTATCCGGGCGAGAAGGTGGTGTTCGAAGACATGCGCGTCTATGCCGGCGACATCCCGGTTTTCTGGCTGCCTTATCTCGCCCAGCCGCTTGATCCCGAGCTCGGCTATCATTTCATTCCCGGCGCACGCTCGAACTGGGGCCCCTACCTGCTCAACACCTACGGCATGATGCTGGGTGGGGACCTCGACGAGAAAACCGGCGAAAACAAGGATGCCTGGCTGCTATCCCGCTGGCATCTCGACCTCCGCGGCAAACGCGGCGCCGGCACCGGCGTGGATTTCGTGGATACCCGGTTAGAGAACCGCGACGAGTTCACCGGACTGACGATGTACTACCTGAACGACCTCGCGCCGGATACCAGCACCACCGGGATTCCGCGCGGATTCGTCAATGAGGACCGTTACGAATTTTCGCTGAAAAACCGCTGGAAACTCGATTTCCCGGACCACGATGCGGATTGGCGGCTCGATGCGAATCTCTCGCTGCTCAGCGATGCCTACTACCTTCAGGATTTCGAACCCGTCCAGTTCCGGACCGACCCCACTCCGGATAATACGATCGGAATCTATCGGCGCGATGAAAACTCGCTGCTGTCGCTCTACACACGGCTGAGGATCAATGATTTCTACCGCACGGACACGCGCCTGCCGGAAATTTCGTTCGACCAGTCGCCGGCTCCGCTTTTCGGCCTGCCGATCCTTCATGAAGGGTCCACGTCGCTTGGCTGGATTGGCGAGCAGGCCGCGGATTTCACCCGCGACCAAGCGGTCAATCCGTTGATGCTCCTCAAGGCGAACGACCCCGCGGCGCAGCCGTTGCTGGACCAACTCCACGGCTATGAACGGCAGCTCGCCGAGCAGATCCTCGCGCTGCCGCTCAACGACCCGCGCCGCAAGGAAATCCGCAACCAACTGCTGGAGTCGAACTACACGCGCTTCAACACCTATCAGGAATTCACCATGCCGTTCATGGTCGGAAATTTCCTGAGCATCGCCCCCCAGGCCGGGTTGGGATACACCAACTACAGCGCGGTCGATGGTCCGGTGGATGGCTTCGACAAGACCACGCTGCATGGCGGCATCGAGGCTTCGGTGAAATTTTCCAAGGACTACGGTGACTATCGGAATTCCCGCTGGGGACTCGATGGATTGAAGCACGTCATCCAACCGTATTCGTATTGGTCGATCGTTTCCACGGACGACTACGAGCCCGGCGACCCCTTCGTTGACCGCCTCACTCCGACCACCCGGCCGCGTCTGCTGGACCCCTCTCGGTTCGTCGCAGTCGATGACATGCAGAGCTGGAATATCGTCCGGATGGGCACGCGCAACCGCTTGCTGACAAGACGCGACAACCAATCCTACGAGTGGCTTTTCGTGGATACTTATATCGACGCCTTCATCGAGGATCCCGAAGGCCAGCGGAATTACTCGAACCTCTACAATGACGTGAGGTGGCAGCCGGTTCCGTGGCTCGGCGTGGATCTGGAAACACAGTTTCCCGTCGTCAGCGGCGGCTCCGGCTTCAACGAGTATAACAGCCTCGTGCGCTTCATTCCTAACGATTTCTTCCAGTTCGGAATAGGCTATCGCGTCCTGAGCGGCCATCCGGTGCTGCAGGATTCCAACGCGGTGGATCTCGAAACCTACACGCGGCTATCTGAAAACTGGGGCATCGGCACGCAGCACATCATCGAGTTCGACGATGGGACACTCGAGCTGGAGCAATACACCATCCACCGCGACCTCGGAAACTGGGTCGCCGGAATCGGGCTCTCGCACCGCGACAACCGTCTCCAACAGGAATACGGCGTCATCTTCAGCCTCACGCTCAAGGATTTCCCCGCGGTCTCCTTGCCTTTCGAACTTGATGGTCAATAGTCGCCTCCACCATGACTCTCTCCACTGATAAACTCCTCGCCTCCCTGCGCTGGCGCTACGCCACCAAGAAATTCGACCCCGCCCGCAGGATTTCTGAAAAAACCTGGGAAGCGATCGAGGAATCGCTGGTTCTAACACCATCTTCATTCGGGCTCCAGCCGTGGAAATTCATCGTCGTCAACGATCCCGGCGTCCGCGCGAATCTGTCAGGCGAATCCTGGCGGCAGCCGCAGGTGACCGCCGCGTCGCACTACGTCGTGCTGACCGCCCGCACCGATTTGAACTCCACCGACATCGACGCGTGGATGGAACGCATGGTTGAAACGCAAGGCTCCAGCCACGAAGCCGTCGCGCCTTACAAGGGAGTGATCGAAGGTTTCGCCCTGGCGATGAGCCACGAGGCCCGGCACGCTTGGAACGTCCGGCAGGTCTATATCGCACTCGGCCAGCTCATGGCCACCGCCGCCATGTTAGGCATCGATGCCTGCCCGATGGAAGGCCTCAGCGCCGTCGGCTACGATCACATCCTCGGCCTCGAAGGCAGCGGCTACGCCACCGTCGTCGCCTGCGCGCTGGGCTACCGCGCGGAAGACGACAAGGTCGCCGCAATGCCGAAGGCGCGCTTCGACCGGTCACGCGTGATCAGCCATATTTGAACCGTGGTCGCTGCGTCCGGCGGTGATGTGTTACAACTGACACATCGGATTGAAATCGCCTGATCTAGCAATTTACGAATTGCCGGGAGAATCAACTCGGCACATGTTTTCACAAGGGCCTGAAAGGCCCGTGTCGCAAATCGACCGATCGTTAAATAACAGTTTGGAAAACAATTCAATATGAAGATCGTAGTTGCCGCAGCTCTGGCCATCCTGGCCCAACAGCCCGCAATGGGAGCGGAAACCCCACTTCAGCTGCACAAAAAATCACTGACAAAGGAGATTGATTCCAATGCCGAAATCATTGCCTTCTATAAGGATCTTCTAAATCGCAACCCTACGGTGAAGCATCAGTTTGACCAGTTGATACGGCAGTCCCCGGAGTATGGAGATCCTCATTTTGGTCCCGACGATCCACAGTTGGTCGAGTGGTTTCCCCGAACCGAATCAGGAAGAATTGAAGACGGTCATTCTACCGAAGCCAATTTTCTGGTAATTCAAAATCTTTCTTTCACGCGTCCGAATCAACATGACTCGAACCTCGCGGTGGTGTCTGAGTTTCATGTGATCCATACGAATAAGTCCCATGCCGTTTCCGGACTCAATGGACCATCGGCATCCGATTCAGATGAGGTGACAATTACTTTTCTAGGTTTTCGCGATTTCAAGCTCAGTCCGATCAAACCCATTCAAGCCGAACCGAAAACCGCTCCGGACCACCCTTCAGCACCATTGAAATAAGCTTCTCCCGTTCGCGGTTCGGAAGACTAGAATCATGTTATGTTCCCTGTCCTGTCGGCTTTGGAAAATCCACCATGGATTCCGGCCATCGGAATAACTACTGATGCGTCGGCGGCTTCATGCCGAGGATTTTCCAAACGTCGTCCATTAGGCGCGTGGAGATTTGGTCGGAGAGTTTGATTTCCTTCCATTTTCCCCTGACGCCGATGTGGACTGCGGGAATGCGGCCCATCGGTGGGCCTGTTTCGCCGATTCTCACGAAGACCCGCTTCGAGAGTTCCTCCGCAGCCTCGCTGTCGGAGTTCATGCCCCATGTTCCGGCAACGCTCAGGTCCTTGCAGACCTTCGCCAGCAGGTCCTTGTCACGGAGTTTCTCGAGAAGGAGCTTTGCGGTTCTTTCCCGCTCGTCGTCGCTGCGGTCGGGGTTGATCGGGAGTTCGACCCACCTCTCAGCCGGCCGGTTCTGGCGGTAGTTCCAGACGCCGTAGGCCCCGCCGCCGCAGATCAGCATCATCGCAAGCACACCCACCACGATCCATCGTTGCATCACTGACTTTTATAGGTCATCGGTTCGGTGCTCCAAGCCCGAAGTTCATGGAATATCCCGCCACCGCCGCCACCGTCGAGACTCTGCCCAACGGCCTCACCCTGATCCTCGATCCGGATCCCACCGCACCGGTGGTCAGCGCCCAGTTCTGGGTCGCCACCGGCAGCATGCACGAGGACACGCATCTCGGTGCCGGGATCTCGCATTTCCTCGAGCACATGGTCTTCAAGGGCACCCGTGATTACGACGGGGAAACCCTGGCGGACACCGTGCAGGCGGCGGGCGGTCATTGGAACGCCTACACCAGTTTCGACCGGACCGTTTACTACATCGATGGTCCCGCCGCGTCGCTGCCGGTTTTCCTGAAAACCCTATCAGGCCTGGTTTTTCATCCGACGCTGCCGGAGTCCGAGTTTGAAAAAGAGAAGGACGTCATCCGCCGGGAAATCGACATGGGCCTCGACGATCCGGACAACGTCGCCTCGCGCCTGTTGTTCTCCACCGTTTTCCATCTCGATCCGCGCCGCCATCCGGTGATAGGGCACCGGCATTTGTTTGATGCGATTCGCCACCAGGATCTAACTGACTATCACCGGAACCGCTACACCAGCGACCGGTGCTTCTGCGTCATTTCCGGCGAGTTCGATCCGGAGCAAGCGCGGAAAATGGTGGAGGAGCTCACGGCCGATTGCCGCCCGGCCTGCGGACGCGAGCCGCTGGTTGCGATCGATCCGCCACAGCTCGGGCCGCGCCGGGCGCGTGAAACCTTCGCCGTGCCGACCAGCCGGATTTCCCTGTCGTGGAAAACGCCTGCGCTCGATCATCCGGACGCGCCCGCGTTCGATGTGTTGGCGGGGATTCTCGGCCGTGGCCGGGCGTCGCGCCTTCACCGGACCTTGCGCGAGGAAAAGGAACTGGCGCTCGAAATTTCCGCGTTCTCATGGACCGGTCCCGGACGCGAAGGATTGTTAGCCGTTTCCGCCGATGCCGAGCCCGCCAAGCGCGACGCGTTGATCGAGGCGATTCTAGCGGAAGTCGCCGCCGTCGCCGTGAGCCCGCTCGACGACGATCTCGCCAAGGCGAAGCGCCAGATCGCCGCCAGCCAGTTCCGCAGCCTGACCACCGCATCCGGCCGAGCCTCCGACCTCGCGTCGAACTGGCATGAAGCACGCGATCTCGACTTCACCCGCCGCTATCTCGCCGCCACCCAGGCGGTCACCACGGCGGATATCCGACGGGTCGCCGCCACTCTAACTGACGAACGGCTGGGCCTGACCATTCTCGATCCCGCCGATGCCCCGGCTCCCGCGCGGATTTCGAAATCGGCCCGCGCCCGCGAGGAAATCGAGGTCCACACGCTTTCCAACGGACTGGTCGTCGCGCTCATCCCGGACCACCGGGTGCCGCTCGTCCACTTCCAAGCCGCGGTCCGCGGCGGGCTTCCTTCCGAAACGCCTGCAACCAACGGGCTGAACCAGTTGTTAGCCTCCACGCTTTCCAAAGGCACCATCACCCGCAGCGCGCAGGAAATCGCCGTCACGCTCGAATCGCTCGGCGCATCCATCAGCGCCAACACGGGCAACAACGCCCTCCTCGTCCAAGCCGCCGGACTCGCACCCGACCTCGCCACCATCGCCGACGTATTCGCCGAGGTGATCATTTCACCGTCCCTCCCGAGTGATTCGATCGGCCGGGAAAAAGCCAGCCAGCTCGCATCGCTGGAAGAGGCGTTGCAGGATCCGCTGCACACCGGTTTCCGCGCGCTGCGGGCGGCCGTTTTCAGCGGTGGCGGATACGGGCTCGATTCGCTCGGCTCGCCGGAAACCCTAACTGCTCTGGATCGCCTCGCCCTCAGCGCCCACCACTCGCGCCATTTCAACGCGTCCAATATCACCCTCGCCATCGCCGGTGATTTCGATCCGGCGGCGACCCTCGCGCTGCTGGAGGAAAAATTCTCCGCGCTGCCCCAAGGCCAGGCATGGACCTCGCCTCGCAGTGAGGTTGCCCCCGGCGGCATCCACACGCATCACCTGCCGAAAAAACAGGCGGTCCTGACATTCGGTTTTCCGGGCACCACCGTCAGCGGCGGCGACCGCCACGCGCTGGCGATGATCCAAGAATACGCTTCCGACATGGCCGGCCCTTTGTTCACCCGCATCCGCGAGGAACTCGGCCTCGCCTATCAGGTGGGTGCCACCCAGTTTCTCGGTTACGACACCGGACTATTCACCTTCTACCTCGCCACCGCGCCCGAACAGGCCGACTTGGCACGCCGCGAGATCCTCGCCGAAATCGAAAAAATCGCCACCCACGGCATCCCGGAGGCGGCCTTCGATCGCGTCCGCTCCACCGTCCTCAGCGGGCTCGCCATCCAGCAGCAGTCGCCTTCATCGGTTGCCCGCCACGTCGCGCTGGATCTGCTCTTCGGCCACCCCGCCGACCAGCACCGGCTTCTCGCCGCCGCTTACAACGCCCTAACCGCCAAACAGGTCCGCGAAACCGCCGCCCGTGTTTTTTCCATCAAACCGACGATCATCACGGTGCTGCCGGAGTAACCGGGGCGTGGCCCGTTTCCCGAATAAGATCGACTAACCGAATTCAATCCTGTGGATTGGAGATCGTCGTTCCATGGTGGTGGTTCCGCCACCATGAATTACGCGCCTCGCCTCGTCACTTTCACTTCGGGAAACCATGTCACACCAACACTCCGACTCCTGCCAACACGGACATTGCCACGCCAAGGAAACGGGCGTCCTGCACCTTTTGAAAAAATGGCCGTTGTGGATCGCTGTCGCGCTGATGATGATCGCGATGGTGGTGTATGTCCTGACTCTCAACGAGTCGGAGGCACCCGCAGTCGGCGGCGCGCCGCCAGTTAAGACCCCCGCGGCCGAGGACAGCGGCACGGTCCGGTTGGAAGCGCCGGTGAATCCGGATGCTGAGACGGCGGACGCGAACCAACGAACGCGCCCGTTACCAAAACCGCCGGACGCGAAGCATGCGAAACCCGTTAATCCCACTGCCGTCGCCGTCGAAGGCCGCCCCGGATTTGTGATGAGTCCGTTCAATGATAAGGTGATCGATGTCCGCGACATTCCACCCGGGACCTTGGTAGCGGATCCGACTTACCCCCCTGAGGAGAAAAAATACTTTCGCACCCCCTGACATTCGAAACCAAACCATCTCCCCCGATGAACACTCCACCAACTGCTAAAATCGCCGCCGCCACCGCGAGCCTGATCGAAGCCATGCGTCAGGCCTCCTTGAAAAAGGAAACCCTGAAAACAGCCAAGGCTGCCTTCAAACAGGCTGAAAAGTCCCTTAAGCAAGCGCGCAAAGCTTCACGCAAGACCACCAAACTCGTGTGCCGGGCCAAAGACAAGCTTGCCAAACAGCAGCGAAAAGCAGGGAAGGCCAAACCCACGAAAACCCGTGAAACGCCGCCGTCTTCGCCCGCTGCGGAATCACCGGATAGCTCCAACGAATTTCACTCCGCCTAAACTACAACCCATCCCTAACCACCATGAGCACTCTCGTCGTCATCGCCTATAATGATCCCCACAAAGCGGAAGAAGTCCGTCTCACCCTCGTCAAGTTGCAGAGGGATTACCTCATCGATTTGGAAGATGCCGTCGCCGCCGTCAAGGATTCCGACGGCAAGATCAAACTCCATCAAGCCGTCAACCTCACCGCCGCGGGCGCGATCAGCGGCGGATTCTGGGGCTCGTTGATCGGGCTGATTTTCCTCAACCCGCTGTTAGGACTGGCGATGGGTGCCGCGGCCGGCGCCGCTTCCGGCGCGCTTGGCGACGTGGGCATCAACGACCAGTTCATGAAGGACCTCGCAACCACGCTGACGCCCAACAGCTCCGCGCTGTTCGTCCTCGTCCGCAGTTCCACTCCCGACAAGGTGCTGGAAGAAGTCAAAGGCACCGGCGGCACCATCCTCAAAACCTCGCTCTCCCACGACGACGAGGCGAAACTCCAAGCCGCGCTGGACGAATCGAAAGGCTGACCGCCAGCCACATTTCCGAAAATCCTCACCTCTGATAGAAAACGCAAACAAAACCATCCCCATGATCCGCACCGCACTCAAACATCTCTCCGTCCTAGCCCTCGCCACGCTTGCCGTCAGCTGCGCGACCTCGGGTAACCTCAGGAGCAAGGAAGACCTCGTCATCGCCGCCAATTTCAAGGTGATCAAGCCGACCAAGCCCGACCAGAAGGCCATTCTCGAAAAACTCCCGGCGGACAAGATCACCCGCATCACCTACTCCGGAAAGACCTACTATGTTCTCCCGGATCGCGCGGATGGCCAGGCCTATGTCGGCGGACCGAAGCAATATCAGTCCTATCAGCAACTCAGCCAGGCCAAGGAACAGGCTCTCGAATACGACAAGGACGTTGACCACAAGCCGGGCAAGAAATCCGCCGTGAACTGGAGCGGTTGGGACGGCTGGTCCGCCGCAGATGGACAGACGAACTGAGTTCCAGACTCGTTCAAAAAACGGCCCCTGTGGGTCACCATCGCGATCTTGTTGATCGCGATGGTGACTTGTATTCTCACCCTGAGCGAATCCCAGACGCCGCGGTCACAAAGTTCCGGGCCACTGACGGCTAGGAGACCTTTCACCTTCCCGCTTCCCACGATCGGGTTTCCACCGTGTTAGCCTCGTCAACCGGCTCCCTCATCCGTTTCCTTTTACTGGAATTTCACTCGTCAAATCTCAGGTGGATGCATATGGGTTCGTGGCTGAACAGAGGTATTTGTAAAACCCATGCAAAACACGCAATCCACAACTTGTCGAATCCACCACCCCATGCGTCGTCCGTATCGGCACTTCGGTCTCCGGACCAAAATGGGCGGCACGAAATAATCGGCTAACATCTCCGAAATATGGTCATTTACGGAACCGCCCTCCTCGCCGCCTGTCACCTCACCGGCATCATTCTCGGCGAATTGTTAGGAAAAGCGTTGGGAGTGAAAGCCAACGTCGGTGGCGTGGGGATCGCCATGTTGCTGCTCATCGGGGCCCGCCTGTATCTGCACAAGCGCGGCTGCCTCAGCCCGGCTTCGGAGAGTGGCGTTCATTTGTGGGGCGCCCTTTACATTCCGGTGGTCGTCGCCATGGCCGCCCAGCAGAACGTGGTAGCGGCATTGCGCGGCGCCCCTGTCGCTCTCATCGCCGCGACAGCCACGGTTCTGTTATGTGGCTTCGTGATTTCCCTCATCAACCGCATGGAGCCGGAGACACCCGAACAAGAAACCGCCGCTCCCGTGGAACAAACCTGACATGTGGGACGTCATTCGTAAAACGGCGGAAGAAAACGGACTCGTCGTCGCCTTCGTTGTGATAGGCCTCGTGATGCTGGTCTCCGGAGTCATTTCGAGAAAACTCACTTTCGGCCGGGTTCACGGGTCTGCCATCGCGATTTTGATCGGACTCGGACTCGCCTACATTGGCGGAAAAATGTCCGGCGGCTCGAAAGGTCTCGCTGATCTAACATTATTCGGCGGAATCGGTCTCATGGGTGGCACGATGCTGCGGGATTTCGCCATCGTCGCCACCGCCTTCGAGGTCCAAGCCACCGAGGCCAGAAGGGCCGGGTGGATTGGCGCGATCGCCCTCTTCCTCGGCACCGTTCTGCCATTCATCGTCGGCGTCTGCGTCGCGCGGGCCTTCGGTTATTCGGACGCGGTGAGCATGACCACCATCGGCGCGGGCGCGATCACCTACATCGTCGGCCCGGTCACCGGCAAGGCCATAGGAGCGAGCTCGGATGTCATGGCCCTCAGCATCGCGACCGGAGTCGTCAAGGCAATCATCGTCATGGTCGCAACACCGATGGCCGCAAAGTTCCTGCGTCTGAAGACCCCCCGCTCGGCGATGGTCTTCGGCGGCCTCGCCGGCACCGTCAGCGGCGTCTCGGCCGGCCTCGCCGCCACCGACCGCCGACTCGTCCCCTACGGCGCGCTTGTCGCCACCTTCCACACCGGCCTCGGCTGCCTGCTGGGCCCCTCGGTCTTGTTCATGGCGGTGAAGTTCTTCGCTGGCAAATAATCGTCTCCCGGGTCGGTTGCCGCAATGACGCGAATCTCAAACTAACATAAATAATACTTCGCGCGATTGCCATGAGGATCTTGCCCACTGTTTTTAAAATCGGCATAAGTCGTTAGACATCCATGAAATACTTCCGTTTCTGTGCCTCTTACGTGAGTCCGCATACCAACGAGCGGTATGGCATTTTCATCGCCGTGTGGCATCTCATCCGCGACAAGAAGGCTCCCGCCGAGGACGAGGCGGCATACTGGAAGGCACGTGAGTGGTTTGAAGCGAATCTACCCATCCCGCCGTATCATCAGAACGGCAATCCTGACCGGGCGATCACGTGGTTCAAGGAGTCGGCGATGAACGGCCCGATCGTTCGCAAACTTGGAATCTATCACGACATCGCCAGACGCTGCGGAACCGGAATCGAACTCATTTCCTCGGACTTGCCCGGGACGATCATCTATGAGGATGACTATCAGATCGCGACGATTCCCATTTGAGGGCGACGCCTGACGACTTCATTTTCTAACGAGAAACCCGTCGGGATCGAGGAAGCAGCCGGTGGGAAGCAAGAGGCCTTCTTCAGGGGCGGCCGGGCCGTAGGCGCGGAGGACGCCGGATTCGGAAGCGAGCAGATGCCAGCCGGGCAGAAGCTTTCCCCACGAGTCGGGCTTGTGGCCGGGCTGAACCTCGCTGTCGGGCGCGGGTTTCGGCGGGTCGGGCATGGACATCGCGATGACGGTTCCCTGGATGGCGAGGCACGGAAAATGGCTGACGCCAGGCAGGCCTAACGAAGTCAGCGCGTTGGTTCCAAAATCATAGAAAATTATTCCATTGGCCGCAGCCGAGTTGGAGATTTGTTCGCGGAGGCGATCTCCGCCGACCCAGGTGGCGTTCGGTTGATGCTGGAATTCGTCATGCGTGACAACGGTGGTGCCGAACAATTCCGGGAAGGTAAGTAGCAGGCCGGGAAGGTCGAGCAGGGTCATGCTGTCCTTGAGAACGGAAAACGGCTGACAGCGCTGAAGGGCGTTGATCTGGCCGATCTGATAACCGTTGACCCACATGCGACGACGGGAGATCTCGCCGCTGAGCTGGAATTTTTTCGCAGCATCCGGATTTCCCGACGGCACGCGCGCGCCCCAACCGAGGGCGGAGAAGCGCTTGGCCTGAGCCGAGGCGGATGCCGTCAGCATCGCCTGGCGGACGACTTCGAGATCGATGTTTTCCGGTTCGATTTCCGGACCGAAGGCCAGCGTCATTCCGGTGGGCTTGCGATAGGGGCGCTTGTTGAAAAACCGCCCGCGCTCGAAGGAGAAAATCGAACCCCACGAGCCGTCGCACCACAACGGGATCAATGGGTGGTCCGCCTTTTTCGCAATGAGTTCGAAGCCGCGCCGCAGTCCGCTTAGGGTGCCGGTGCGGGTCAATTGTCCTTCGGGAAAGAGGCAGACGAGATCACCGCTTTTCAAGGCTTCAATGGTGGTGCGGATGGCTTCGCGGGGCTGGTCGCGGCGGATGGTGACGGTGTCGAAAATGCTAACAAAAATACGGATCGCTCGGCTGGCCATGAACGCTTCGTCCATCACGAAGCGCACGGGCCGGGAACAGGCGGCGGTGATGAAGAAGCCATCGGCGAAGCTAACATGATTTGGCAAAAGCAGCGCGCCGCCCTTGGCCGGAACATTTTCCGGATTCACGGTCTGCATCCGATAGATCCGGCGGACGATCGCACTGCCGACGAGGCGGATGAAATCACCGGGCAGCAAACGGATGATAGAGAGGCTCATGAGACCGCAGACGAGGCCGATGAAACCGATTTCCAGCCGGAACCCCGTCTCGCGCGGGATGCCCGCCGCCTTGGTGCCGTATTCGAAAACGCCGATCAACACGACGGCGATGATCCCCGCGATGCAGTCCTGCAGGTTTACGGCGGATTGAAGTTCACCGCGTTTCGCCGCCGGGTAGCGGTCCTGCATCCAGGCGCTGAGCGGGGCGAGGAAAACCGCGGCGGAAAAGGCCAGCAGCGCCAGCGTGACGAGAAACAGCCATCCGCCCGGGGTCATGAAGGCGAGAGCGATGGCTGTTAGGGTCATCGCCACTCCGGCGACCGGGACCCAGCCGAGTTCGATTCTTTTCCGCAACAAAAACGAGGCGAATCCGAAACCGCCCACCATCCCGAGCGATGCCGCCGCCATGAAGATCGAAGCCTGAGTGCCGTTTCCTTCGCCGCCACCGGTCATTTGTTTGGCCAGCTTGATCGACCACAGGTTGATGAACGCGGCGAATCCCCAGAAGAATGCCACGCCGAATGAAGCCCGGCGCAAAGGGGTATCGCGCCATAGGTCGGCGAGATTGAGGAAATGACTAACCATCAGTTTCGCGGTGAATTTCGGTCCTCCCTGAGGCGGCACGCGCGGCACCGCCCACGCCATGGCCAGCGCCGGAACGGACAGCACGGCTAACAGAAGCATCGGATTCATGGCGGCCTTCCAGGCGATGTCGGCACCTCCGCCGTGGCCTTTGAATCGATGGTCGAACACCCAACCTGCGAGAATCTGCCCGACGAGGATGGCCAGCATGGCGGTCATCTGTTGGATCCCGGCGGCGAAACCCAGATGTTTCGAGCCGACGAGCTCTTTGTTGATGCCGATTTTGGCGGGACTGAAAAATGCCGACTGCACCGACAGCGCGAAAATCCCGACGAGCCCCAGCGGCATGCTTTTCAGCATCACCGCCACGCAGATCGACGCGAGGACCACGGCCTGCAAAATAGCGGCACCGAGCATGACGTCGCGTTTCGAAAAGCGGTCGCTGACCCACCCGGCGACCGGTGCGAACAGCACCATCGGCAGCGCCATCAGCAGGCCGGCGGCGGACGGGACGTCGATTTCAATGCCCGCGCCCACCGGAATCAGCAGGGCGAATCCCACCGCGCCACCCAACGGAATAAGGGTGAATTGGGCCTGTTTGTCGCAGAATGCGTTCTGGGCCTGTTGCACGATCATGCACCAGAAGCCCACCCATTGGCGGCGGGTGGGTTCCATTTCAAGCGACTCGTCAGACATTCGGGGCGGAAGCTAGCCCCCGGAAGTGCCAACGGCAAGGCGGAGGAACGGGGAACACGCGCTGTGGATTTTCCCGGTTCGCGGGCGAGGATTTTCCCTTGAGTTTTCGCGAAATGCCGTCGAGTCTGCGGCCACTGATGAGACTCCTTCTCACATCGCTGTGGGTTTTCTGCGTTTTCGCCGGCTTGAATGCCCGCGTTTTCGCCGTGAACTGCAGTTCCACCAGCGGGTGCGGCCAAGCGGTCGAGTCCTGTTGTGGAGACCATCAGGCGAGCGAGGCTCCGCAGGAAAATCATCACGATGAGGATGGCTGCCCGATGGAGCACCATCACCACGGTTTCTGCTCGCATGGTTTGCCGCTGGGTCTCGATTTCCAGACACCCACGCGGCTCGGCGTCCCCGGCTCGGCGTTGTTGTCGTTCCGGCATGAGGGGGATTTTCCGCCGGACGGACCATTTTTGGGTTCGGAAAAACCGCCGTTGATTTGAGCGCCTGTTGATCGCGCTCCGGCGTGCCGAGGAGGCCCGCCGTTATTCCCTGCGTGGCATTGTCGTGCCGTCGGGGGTTGTCAGTCAGAAACGTTTTCCCACGCGCCGCACCTGTCCTGTCGTGCCGCCCATTTACTAACAATATGTTGAAATTTCACTCCGTGGCCCTGCTGGCACTTGCCGCCATGGCCCACCCGCTCCGCGCGGAACCCGCTGTCATCGTTTCGCTCGCGAGCGTTGGCGACCGCATCCGCGCGCAAAATCCCGATCTCGCCGCCGCCCGCCTCCGCATCCAGGAGGCTCTCGGCCGCATGAACCAGTCCGGCCGCCTCGCGAATCCGGAACTGGAAACCTCGTTCGAACACAACCCGCGCTTCCGCGAGGGGAAATTCGAAGTCGGTGTCTCCCAACGCTTCCCGGTCACCGACCGCCTGCGATTGGAAAAGGACGTCTCCCTAACTGAACTAAAATCCTCCGAAGCGGAAGTCCGCGAGGTGGAACGCCAGCTCGTCGGGCAGGCGCGCGAAAAGGTGGTGAAAATCCTCGCCAACCGCCAGCGTCGCACACTTCTCCGCGAGCAATCCACCGTCTCCGGCGAGTTCGCTAAATTCCTATCTGAAATCGCCGCGAAAGGCGAAGGCTCGCCGCTCGATGCCGGCCAAGCGAAACTCGAAGCCGCCAGCCTCGCCATGGAAATGCGCCAGCTCGACGCCGGTGAAACCGCACTCGTCGGCGAACTCAAGCCACTGTTAGGAATGCGGCCCGGAGAAGCGCTGAGCGTCGGCGGAAATCTACCGGAGCCCGCCCTTCCGGCAGCAACCGCGGATCCATCCCGGCGACCGGATTTCCAAGGCGCGAAACTCGAAGCGCTCGCCGCCGCCCAAGGCGTCGCCCTAGAACAATCGCGTTGTTACGAAGACGTCGAAGGCGGCTTGTTCGCCGGTGCCGAACGCACTGAAGACGCTCCTAACGGCTACGACAACGAAGCGATCGTCGGCGTGCGTTTCAAGATCCCGCTGCCGTTCTGGAACAAGAACGAAGGCGCGATCCAGGAAGCGCAGGCGAAACAGATCCGCAAGGAAAAGGAAGCCGTCGCCCTTGGTCGCAATATCCGCCTCGAAGCCGAAGCGGCCCGCGCGGAAATGGACGAATGGGCGCGGATGATCCGCGAGATCGACGACACTCTCCTCCCGCTCGCCGACGAACAATCCAAGTTCGCCGAAACCACCTTCCGCGATGGCCAGGGCGAAATCCAATCCGTCCTCCGCTCCCGCGAAAAACGCCTGCAACTCGCCGCCGCCAAACTCGACGCACTTCGCGAATTCCACCTCGCCCGCGTCCGTCACGAGACCGCGCTCGGCAAACCTTAACTCTCCACCATTTCATGAAACTCCTGTTCGCATTGCTATTCACCGTTTCTAACATCCATGCCGCCGTCGGCACCGACACCATCGTCCTCGACGAGACCGGTGTGAAAAACCTCCGCATCGAAACCGTCGAAGCCGAGGAAACCGACTTCGAGGAAACCGTCTTCGCTCTCGGCCGCATCGCGGAAATTCCCGAGCGCCACGCCGTTCTCAGCAGCCGCATTTCAGGCCGCGTCATCGGCCTGGACGCACAGGAAGGCGACTCGGTGAAAGCGGGCCAAGTCCTGGTCCGCGTCGAGAGCCGCCAGCCGGGAAATCCGCCGCCGGTGATTGAATTGAAATCGCCGATCGATGGGCTGTTAGTCAGTTCGCACATCCGCCTCGGCGAACCAGTCGAACCGGAAAAGGAACTGCTGGATATTTCCGATCTCAGCGAAGTTCTGGCCATCGCCCGCGTCCCGGAAAGCCAGGCCAGCAAGCTGGCCCCCGGCAGCAAGGCGCACATCCGTGTTTCCGCCCTCGGTGATCAGCCGCTCGAAGGCGAGATGCTGCGTTTCGGCACCTCCGCCGATCGCGAAAGCGGCACCATCGACGCGGTCTTCAAGGTCGCCAACCCCGGCCTGAGGATGCGTTCGGACATGCGCGCGGAGTTTTCCATCGTCATGAGCCACCGTTCAGGCGTTGTCAGCGTCCCACGCTCCGCCTTGCAGGGCGACACGGCGAACCGTTTCGTTTACGTGAAGCACTTCGACATCCCTAACGCCTTCGTGAAAACGAAAGTGCAGATCGGAGAAATGAACGACCGCTTCGTCGAAATTACGAGTGGCCTGTTTCCCGCCGATGAAGTCGTCACCCGTGGTGCTTATTCGCTCTCGTTCGCGGGAGCCAGCAGCGTCTCGCTCAAGGAAGCGCTCGACGCCGCTCACGGCCACGAACACGCCGCCGATGGCTCGGAACTAACACCTGAAAAACGGGCCGCCGCGGGCGGCGACGATCACCACGATCACGACGAACCCAGCCCGGTCTGGAAATACATCAGCGGTGTGCTGTTCGTGCTCCTGCTCGCCTCCTTGATCACCAAGAAGCGTGCCTCCCTCAACACCGAACCCGAGGCGCTCTGACCCATGCTCAATAAAATGATCCATTGGTCGCTCGCAAACCGGGCGGTCATCATCGGCCTCTCGCTGGTCCTCATGGTGATGGGCCTCCGCACCGCGACTCAGCTCCCCGTCGAAGTCTTGCCGGACCTAACAAAACCGACCGTCATCATCCTCACCGAGTCTCCGGGCCTCGCGCCGGAGGAAGTGGAAACACGCGTCACCCAGCCGATCGAAAGCGCGCTGATGGGAGTCGCCGGCCTCACCCGCCTGCGGTCGAACTCGGACGTTTCCCTTTCGCTCGTTTACGCCGAGTTCGGCTGGGAAACCGACATCTACAAGGCCCGCGCCCTCGTTCAGGAACGGCTCCAGGGCGTGCGGGAGCAACTGCCGGAAGGCGTGCAACCGTTCATGACGCCGGTCGCCTCGCTGATGGGGGAAATCCTGTTAGTCGGCGTGCGCTCCACCGTCAAGGAAGGCGAGCCCGGCTACATTCCACCCGGAGAAGTGCGCTCCATCGCCGACTGGACGATCAAGCGCCGTCTGCAAAGCGTGTCGGGCATCGCGGAAATCCTCAATATGGGTGGCGGCATCAAGCAGATCGAGATCCAGCCCGATCCCTACCGGATGCAGGCCAACGAGGTCAGCTTCGAGGAGCTTGAAAAAGCGGCGCGGGAATCAGCCAGCACCACGACCGGCGGTTTTCTCAATACCGGCCCGACCGAAATCATGGTGCGGAACCTCGCGATGACCGTCGAACTCACCGACATTTCGCGCACCATCGTGAAGATGGTGAACGACCGCCCCATTTCCATCGGCGATGTCGCCAATGTCGTCTGGGGAATCGAGCCGATGCGCGGTGACGCCACCGTGAGCCAAAGCCCGGAAAAAACCCCGACCTACGGCGTAATCATGTCGATCACCAAGTCGCCCGGCTTCGATACCCGCGCCCTAACTGAGGAAATCAACAAGGCGCTCGCCGAGCTGAAACCTTCCTTCCCGGCGGGAGTGGAAACCACGCTGCTCTTCCAACAGAAAGACTTCATTGACCACGCCATCGGCAACCTCACCGAAGCCATCCGCGACGGCGCGATCATGGTGACCATCGTGATTTTCATCTTCCTGCTGAATTTCCGAACCACGTTCATCACACTGCTGGCGATGCCGCTTTCCTTCGGCATCACGATGCTGATCTTCAAGGGATTCGGCATCAGTGTGAACTCGATGACGCTCGGCGGACTCGCCGTCGCCATCGGCATGGTGGTGGACGACGCGATCGTCGATGTGGAAAACGTCTTCCGCCGCCTGCGTGAAAACGCGGCGTTGCCCCATCCGCATCCGAGGATCGCGGTGATCGCGCGCGCATCAGGGGAAGTTAGAAATTCCATCCTCTACGCCACGATCCTCATCATCATGGTGTTCCTGCCATTGCTCGGACTCACGGGGGTCGAGGGCAAGCTGTTCGCTCCCATCGCCATCGCGACGATCATTTCGATGATCGCCTCGTTCATCGTTTCGCTCACTGCGATTCCGGTACTTTGCTCGTTCCTGCTAAATCCGAAAGCCGGCCATGAACACAAGGACGGCATCGTCACGCGTGGCATGAAATGGCTGTTGGAGAATGTCTGGCTGCGTTTTGGACTGGGGCAACCATATTTATTGTTAGCTGTCGTCGGCGCCATCGTAATCGCCGCGTTTTCGCTCTATCCGCAGATGGGCAAGGATTTCCTTCCGAAGTTCAAAGAGGAAACCGCGCTCGTCGCCGCCACCACCGCGCCGGGAACTTCGCTGGAGGAAATGAATCGAATTTCCGACGTGATCGAACAACAGATTCTCTCTGTGCCGGAAGTGAGAAAAGTCGGCCGTCGCCTCGGACGTGCGGAACGCGGTGACCACGTCGTCCCCGTTTCCACTGCGGAGTTCGATGTGGATTTCCGCGAAGCCGAAGGAGGCGCAAAGGGCCGCGACCGCAAGGAGATCCTCGATGACATTACGCGGAAAATCAAAACCGTGCCCGGTGTTTTTGCCGTTGTCGGCGGGCCGCTGGCGGACCGCATCGGCCACATGATGAGTGGTGTCTCCGCGCCGGTTGCGGTGAAAATTTTCGGCCCGGACCTCGATCAACTCCGCAAGATCGGCATCGAAATCCAAGCGATTTGCAAAACGATCCCTGGCTTCGAAGACTGCAAGCTCGACCAAACCTCATCGATCCCGCAGCTCCGCATCGAAGCGGATCGAGACCGCGCGCGGGCCTACGGAATCGCACCCGGCCATCTCAACGAACAGCTTTCCGCCCTCATCGGTGGCAAGGAAATTGCCGAACTTCGCGACGGCCAGCGGACGGTGAATCTCGTCACCCGCCTGCCGCTCGAATGGCGGGATTCGCCCGGGAAAATCTCACAGATTCCCATCGAGACGGAGAACGGCAAGCGTGTCCCGCTTTCACTCGTCGCGGATGTCAGGGAAGCCAAAGGACCAAACGTGATCTTCCGCGAGGACAGCCAGCGGCGGTTCGCCCTGGCCATCAAGCCGACCGTTAGAGATGTCTCGACACTGGTCGGAAAACTGCAGGAAGAAGTGAAGGAGAAGGTGAAATTGCCGGAAGGCTATTTCATCAAGTTCGAAGGCGAATTCCAGGCCCAACAGGACGCCACGCGGCGCATCGCCATTTTCACGGCGGTCATCCTGCTGGTCATCGGCTTCCTCCTTCAAGGTTATTTCCGCACGCCGTTCTTCGCCGTGCAGGTGCTCTGTGACATTCCGCTGGCGATGGTCGGCGGGCTCGTTTTCACCTGGCTCAAGCTGAACAACATCAGCATCGCCACGCTGGTAGGCTTCATCGCCGTGGCGGGGGTGGCTGCTAGAAACAGCATCATGTTGATTTCCCACTACCTGCATCTCATGCAGCACGAGGGCGAGAGCTTCACCAAGAAGATGGTCATCCGTGGCACCAAGGAGCGGCTTGTCCCGGTGCTCATGACCGCGCTCGCCGCGGGCATTGGCTTGATTCCACTGGTGCTCGCCGCCGATCAACCGGGCAAGGAAATCCTGCACCCGGTCGCCGTTGTCATCGTCGGCGGATTGATCACCAGCACGCTGCTGGGCCTCGGCGTCACGCCCACCGTCTTCTTTACGTTCGGCCGCAAGGCAGCCATGAAATCCATCGAACGCGAATCTCCCGCATCCCATTGAATCTCCCGAAACCACGAACTAACAACCATTATGAAAATTAAAATCATCGCACTCATCCTCGCAAGCCTGACGTTCGCCAACGCCGCTGAAGAAAAGGCCCCTAACGGTGGCCGCATTATCGAAGCAGTCACCCCACATGCCGAGTTCCTCGTCACCAAGGACAAGAAAGTGGAAATCCGTTTCCTCGAAGCCGGCAAAGTGATCGCGCCCGCAGATCAGGTGGTCACCGTCACCACGGGCGACCGGACGAATCCGACGAAACTCGCGTTCACCAAAGACGGCGACAAACTCGTCTCCGACAAGGCCGTTCCCGAAGGTGAGAATCTTCCGGTCGTCCTTCAGATCCGCGCCAAGGAAGGTGAGAAGGCGTTGAATGCGAAATTCACCCTTAACCTCGCGACCTGCCCGGAATGCAAGCTCGCCGAATATGCGTGCTCCTGCGAGCATGGCGGTGGCGAAGGTCATGAAGGCCACGTTCACTGATCACAGAACATTTGCCCGGAGGCTGTTTGAGGGATTGATCATCCGTTTTTGGAATATCGGCGCCCCGGAAACTTCGCTGCGATTTGCTACTCGTATAGCCCGGTTGCCAGAAGTCATTTCCGAAACTCCCTCAGGCCTGCGCCAAGGAGAGGCTGTCCGGAGTTCACGTCTTTAGCGTGCTCTTCTCGAAGACAAGGTGAACCTTGAACTCCGGACCGCTCTCGGGTGGCTGGAATGAATCTGATCGCTCCACGATTGCCTCAGCTTTCGAGAAACTCCAACAACGTGAGAAATTGAATAGGGGGCGCCTGCTCTTAAAATAAATCCGAACCCCAACGTTTCGAAAGGCACCGTTTGGCGTCGCGCCTTTTCTGGAAAGATTGTATCGAATCGGGAATTTCCGGAATTGATCTATGGTTCTTTCCCCTCGTCCCCTCCGCAGGAGACCATCGCCCTGCGTTCATCGAATGTGCAAGCCGTTCGCGGAATGGGCCATCCGCAACGGAAGATCAATCAGGTCGAAACCCGCGACAATGAGAACGGCACGGTAGTACGATACTCGCCCGTTCCATTCCGCGAGCACCAGATACCGACCGTCTGGAGAGATATTACTAGCTGTTAGTCCTGTGTAGTTTTGATCAGTCGCGTGAAGAACCAATTTTCCGGTCGTCGTATTCCATACGCTCGCCCTGTTGGACCTTGAGAGTCCTGTCAGCAATTCGCTTCCATGCCCGATCCCGAGCTTCCAAAAAAAATTGTCACGGGTGTGGACCCCGCCTTGTTCAGGATAAAGCTCCATCGGATTGTCGGCTCTTGTCTTTCGCAATGTGGAGAGATCCACGATCTCGACGCTCGTGTCCGATAGTCCCGTTTCCTGATCAGAGGGTCCGGAGTTGACCCAGAATGCCTTGCCATTGGCGATGAGGGACGAACCCGCGCTGTTCAGGGGCGTTCCAGGGACCACCACCTCGGGAGCATCAGATCTCCCGTCCCACCGTTCGAGTCCGTTCCCAGTGCAAATCATCCACTGCCTTTCATGGAAATCACCTTGGACGACCGAGCGCCCGCCTGCGCCGTCGGAAGACGCGGGGAGTCCGATCGTCCAATTGCCATCGACAATTATCCACAGGTTGCCGGCGGAATCCTGCATCGCGTCTGGCAGATCATCAGAATCGAAGGACATCAATGGTGACAGGTGGATAGGGGGAAAATCCAGTGATCTGAGAACAGGATCCGCAGGGAGAGCCCGGTTCCTCGTCTGCCGGATTCCGGTGAGACTTGCTTTCCGATTCAATGTCATCAGCAGAGCCGTGGACTCTCCCGAATCGACAACACATTCGCTTTCCTTGTAATTTGTCTTTGGAATTCCCAACGGACGAGGGGGTTTTCCGCGCCATTTCACGAATTCGAACGCCGTCTCCGACGGAAAATTCAAGTTATCCCCTGGGTTGTATATGATGTCGACCCGGGAATTCCTCATCACAAGTTCCGTCACCAGCGTTGGATCGGCGGAAGTGATGAGCTCCTTGCGAACTTCGATGCGGCTGGTCAGGGACAACAGCAGTGCAATGAACCCTGCCACGGCTGCTAGGACGATGTTTCTCCGCCGGCGTCTATCTCTTCGCGCCCTCTCGATCAGCTGGTCGGGAGGAATTCCGCAAAGGGCCGCTCCGATCCGTTCCGGCCAAAAAGGATCGTCCCGCGAGAATATCCTGATCCCCAAGGCTCCTGCAATCTCGGGAAAATCAACTGACAACTCCTCCCACGATCCCCCTTGATAGGCGACCAATACTTTCTTGGGTTCCTTGAGACTTGAATTGAATCCAAGTTCCAGCGGAACCCAGCGAGAGGATCGGGTATTGGGGGTGAGCAGCAAAAGAAACGCGCGGGAATCCCGGATTGAACCCGCTATCCGGTCGCTGAGATCGGACTCCGCGGCAAGATCCGTCCGATCACGAAAGATCGTGAGTTGGGAACGGCCCAAAACGGCAGGCGACAGCCGTTCCAGTTCCTTCTGAAGCCTGTCGGCTGCCCGTCGATCCCTGGATGAATATGATAGGAACGCGTCAGGCGGGGCTGGTTGCATCACACGGTGATCTGGTTGTCCATCATTCACATTTGTTGTTTTCCCACACTGGATGAATCATGAATCCCTGTTTTCATCCCACCCAATACCAAATCGCAGATTTCTCCGAAGGATGTGGCACTAAGAAGTTGGAGATTTTCCTCTCCGGTTAATCCGTTGTTGAGAAGTTTGGCAAGTGACGCGGGATCGCGAACTTCGCAAAGCGCGGACCAATGGTCCTTGAAGGTATCGTTGGGATTGCAGGTGATGGCTCTGTGTCTGATGCCGGCAAGCATCCGGCCATAACTGTCCTGCTCAGAATAGTATTTGGCGGTGAACTCGGGTGGGGCCTTTGGGGGCGGTATGGATCCACCGCGTTCGGCGAGTTTGAGCAGGTGCCTGGCGAGAACGGCGGCCGCGCCTCCGCAGGCACCGATGATGTAAAGCGGCTTCCTGGCCTGGAGGGCATAGAGGGCCTCTTCGAAGATTCCGGGCATGATCCCGTCGAAGTTGGACATCGCGCCGCCGATGAGAATGTAGGCCGAGATTTGAACCTTGGCGGTCGATGGCTCCGCTGCATCGGGCAAGCGGAAATCCAGGGAGTCGTCAGAGATTTTTTTCCGCATCGCGGAGAGGGATACTGCGGTGACGGCGGCTTGGGTGTTCAGGAACTCTTCGAGTTGCCTGCGATATTCGTCACGGAGTCTCCGCTTCTCAGCCTCGTTGAGATCTTCCAATTGATCGGCTGTGGTTTCGGCGGGTTTGGACGGCAGTTCGCGGGGATCGAATCCGAGATCCTGTTCATTCAGGAAAAGGATGGAGCAAATGTCCATCCACTGGGCGATATCGCGCTTGGTGATGCTTTTACGGGCGTGCCAGGCTACCGGCAGAATGAGGCGGGGAAAGACCTTGGAACCGTTGGCTCCCGAGGTTTCCCGCTCGGAGAGCAGAAGACTCAACAAGAGCGCGGTGAAATTCAGGGATTCATTCCACGGTGTCTCAGGGCGGAAGTTTTCGGGCAATTTTCCGCCATAAAGTACGGAGGCTCCCGAGGAAATAATCGGTCGGAGCAGGCGGGTTAATAATTCGACGACATGTTCGTCGGATTGGCCGGTGGCGAGGATGTCGCCCGGTGTGCCAGCAGAAAGGGCGATGATTTTTCCGGCGAGGGGTGCGGAAGAATTTTCAGGCGGGAGTTGTTGCAGGGGTGGAGGGTTGTCGGTAGCTCCAACCGCGTTGGTGCGGTCGAGGAAGGACTTGAACTGGATGCCTATTACTGCTGACAGCAGACCATCCATTTCCAACTTGCTAAGTCCGTAACCGGGGTGGACGAAGGTATCGACTTGGCATGGGCCGGGTTTAAAAAGATCCTTGAGGATCCGGCTGACCATGACGGGGTCCGGCGCGCGATTGATAAAGACTTCGCTAGGTTCCGAACCGAAGGAGGCGGTGCGGTCGGCCAGAACCCGATAAAAGAGGCCGAAAAGAATTTCCCTTAACAAGGTGGTGACGACAAAGCCGGCGGGTTTCTGTTTCTCATCCCAGCGGAGGCACGGCGAGTAGCCCAGTTCCGGGATGGTGCGGGCGAGTTGCTTCCCTTTCATTGTCTGAACCACCACGACTGGCGGAATGAAATATTGGGAATGGGGGGATTTACTGGCCAACGGGTCCGGGACGGGTTTCAGGAAATCGCGGATTTCCTTGCGACACCAAGGGCGGTCCGCGTAGTTGTCGCCCTGAATCACGATAAGTCCTGCGGATTCGCTGGTGACGGCGTTTTTCAGGATTTCGGCATAGTCATAGCCGGAAGCGATGTCGGTTTCGTCGAAGAACGCCTCGCACTGGGTGTTGCGCTGGATGTATTCCTTGATGACCAAGGCTTCGTCAGTGTCGTCTGCTTTCGCATGGCTGAGGAAGATGCGGATCTTGCCGGGAATTGCCGGAACTTCGTCCCCGAGCTTGGCCTTCGACTCGCGCAGCAGCCAATAGCGGAGATCACGGCAAAGAATCTCGGTAAGCTTCGCGAGAAGCTCCGCATCGTCTGGCAAGGAGTCGCCGCTCGGGACATGACGGATAAAGTTTAGTTGCCGTAAGGCTTCCGGCATGTTGTAGGCCACGGATTCCATGGCTATGGGAAAGAGGCGGCAATCCTCCTCCGAACGATTTGCTTGTGGGTTCTTGGAAACATCATCATCGCGTTTTGCGAGGGAGGAGACGTATTGACGCCACTCCGTTGATGCCACCATGTTCGCGTCCACCAGCGGGATGACGTAGTTGCGTACGTCGGTTTCAGGTTCGATCGGCTGCGGAAGCTCACCGGCTTCGAGTAGTGGAGTGCTGCGGAAATAGACGGGGATGCCGTCCATGTTTTCCATGCGGAACCAGTGGTAGATGCGTCGGGCGAGTTTGATGCCGCGATTCATCTGGGCTTTTTCAAGGGCGGAGAACGTCGAGCTGTCACGCCCCTTGAGTTCCTCCGGAATGTCGAGTCCCGGGTGCCAGAGAATGTAGATGCGGATGGGAGAGAGGTTGGCTGGTTTGTCAGGCATGCGAAGTCAGTGGTATTTTGTTAAAAGCAGGGTTAGCGGGTAGCCTGGCACCCCTTGCGGCAGGCGTTGTATCCCATCATGGTCGTGTAGATTTCTGATCCGCTTGGCGCGTGTTGTACGGGAAGAATAAGCATCTTCGATCAAATTGCGGATAGCGATAGCAGTGGGCATAACAACTCGAATTGTCCATGTCCCAATTGAGATCCAACCTCGAAGGTGGGTTGCCCAATGCCAATGGATTCTGAATGCCTGAAAGTTCGTTCGGCAGGAAATCAGCCCCTTGTTGAAGACTGCCCTTGATTTCAAATCGACGTGACGGCAGCTATGGGTGTATTTCCCGACAAAGACGGTGGTGATTGAGCAATCGCCGATGTGGTAGGAACGCATGCCGTCCGATATTCTGATAGATCGCAGAAAGTCCGGGTACGGCTTCTTGTTTGAGGGAGTAAGCGAAACAGGGAATTCAACTGCCGGACAGATTCTCGCGAAGGAGGAGTTTGCCAATGCAGAAGGCTGCACGAGGTGATTTATTTTCCCCAGGAGAATACAATTTTTGCTCTTCACGATAGCTTTCAAGATAGATCTATCAAGAAATGGCGGCCTCTGTCTAGGATGGAAGCTGAAATTTTTGTTAGCAAATCCTAAGTAGACAGTGGGTCAGCCTCCCCCCGCCCCCAAAGGCCGTCAGCATTACCATGAGCGACCGCGGGGCCCCGACGAAACTCGTTCTCGCCAAAGACGACGGAAAGCCCGTTCCCGAGAGTGAAAGTCTTTCGGTCGTGCTCCAGATCCACACCCAGGAAGGCGAGAAAGCCGCGACGGAAAAATTCACGCCCAACATCGGCAATTGCCCGGAATGCAAGCTCGCCGAGCACGCCTGCACCTGCGAGCATGGTGACCAGAAAGTCCACGGGGACCACTGACACTGATTTCCAATGGGGCCTAAATTTGCGCTGAGGCCGTTTTACGACTAGCGGTCTCAGGGTTTTCTGCTTTCAAATCATGTCCCACGACCACCTTCACGAGCATTTGCAAGAGCCAGTGAAAAAATCCGGCTGCTCAAGCTGCGAGCATTGCCACGAGGAAAGCCCGTTGCCACAAGGCGCGCTTGTTGCCGCTTCCGGTATTTTGACGGGTATCGGACTGGTGCTGCATTGGCTCCGATTCGGTTCCGAGTGGCTGTCGGAGACGTCGTTCGCCGCCGCCACTCTAGCCGGTGGCTTGTTGGTCTTTCCTGCGGCATGGGGTGCGTTGAGAAAACTTCGTCTCGATATCAACGTCCTGATGGCGGTGGCGGTAATCGGTGCCTGGCTCATCGGCCAGGGAGCGGAAGCGGCCAGTGTGGTTTTCCTGTTCGCGTTGTCCGAGTTGTTGGAATCATGGGCCTCCGGCCGCGCGCGCAAGGCGGTCGATTCCCTTTTGAAACTCTCACCACCCACCGCGATCGTTAGAAACGCGGATGGCACCGAGCAGGAATTTCCCGTCGCCGAAGTCGCAGTGGATCGGGAAATCCTGATCCGCAGCGGCAGCCGCATTCCGCTCGATGGCGAGGTGGTTTCGGGAAATTCCACCGTCAACCAAGCACCGATCACCGGCGAATCGTTACCGGTGGAAAAAAAATCCGGCGATCCTGTTTACGCCGGCACCGTCAATGGCGAAGGATCATTGATCGTCCGCGTTACCAAGCCCGCTTCGGAATCCACACTGGCCCGCATCATCCAGCTCGTTGGCGAGGCGGAGGAAAACAAGCCGCCCACGCAGCGTTTTGTCGATCGCTTCGCCGCTGTTTACACGCCCGCGGTTTTTGCAATCGCCATCTTTGTTGCGCTCGTTCCGCCGTTGCTTTTCGGCCAAGCTTGGCTTTTTTGGATCTATCGTTCTCTGGTTTTGTTGGTGATTTCCTGCCCATGTGCCCTCGTCATCGCCACGCCGGTCAGCATTGTTTCCGGACTCACCTCTCTTGCCCGCCGCGGTGTTTTGGTGAAGGGCGGCGTGCATTTGGAATCCGTGGGAAAACTCCGGGCCCTCGCAGTGGACAAGACCGGCACCATCACCTTGGGCAAACCGCAGGTCGTCGCCGTTATTTCCCGCTCCGATCTATCAGATGATGAAATCCTCGCCCGCGCCGCTTCGATCAACGCGCACTCGGAACATCCGCTGGCCGTCGCCATTGTCGAAGCCGCCCATTCGCGGAATCTAACCATCCCTGCCACCGTCGGTTACGCTTCCGTCACCGGTCGCGGCGCAACGGCATCCATCGCCGGGCACCCGCATTTCATCGGCAACCATCGCATGGCTCACGACACGGGCCTCTGTGGTCCTGAGATCGAGGCGGTGCTCGCGACCATTGAGGAAAAGGGCCAGTCGCTCGCTGTCCTCGGCCATGCGCCGCACGATGGCTGCGCCGGGGAAATCCTCGGCATCATCGCCATCGCCGATACGTTACGCCCGGAGGTTACCGAAGCACTCCGCCTCATCCATGCGGCCGGCGTGGAGAAAGTCATTATGCTCAGTGGCGACAACCAGCGCACCGCCTCCGCCATCGCCAAGCAAGCGGGCATCGACGAAGCCATCGGCGATCTCATGCCCGAGCAAAAGGTCGAGCACGTCCGCAAGTTGGTGAGTCAATATACCAACGTCGGCATGATCGGAGATGGAGTGAACGACGCTCCCGCACTCGCCGTCGCCACCGTCGGCTTTGCGATGGGCGCGATCGGCAGCGACACCGCCATCGAGACTGCGGACATCGCGTTGATGAAGGATGATCTAACACGAGTCGCGGAAACCATCCGTGTGGGACGCCGCACGCTTGCCATCATCCGGTTCAATGTCGCATTCGCCCTCGGCATCAAGGCGGTGGTCCTCACCCTCGCCTTCATGGGCTATGCCGGGCTGTGGCTTGCCATTCTCGCCGATACCGGCGCGACGTTGTTAGTGATTCTCAATTCCCTCCGCCTGCTTGGAAAATCGGGAAGTCCGCTTAAGGACTGACTTCGACCCGATAGAATCCGGAAGGACCCGCTGCTCCGCCGGAGTCGGTGAACTCAATGGGAGATCCGGTGCCTGACTGTGGGGGACCAACATTCGTCCATGTGCCGGAAGTCAGGGTCGCGCGATGCTGGAGCTGATAGGCATGGCCGGAATAGCTCTGGATGGTGAGATTGAAATCGGAGCCGGAAACGGAAGACTCCTGGACCTTCACCGTGCTGGAGTCGAGGACGGTGCCGTTGTTGACGAAATTGACCGGAAGCGTGAAGGAGCCGTTGATGAAGTCGAGAACCCCATTGTTGGTGAACGTGCCCGTGGTGGCCAGCGTTGCGGCGCCGGCGAGTTTCATCGTGCCGTTGTTGGTGATGTTTCCGGAAACCGAAAGCGCACCGTTGGCCAGATAGAGTGTGGCTCCGTCGGCTACTGTTAGAGAGGAGGACCCGGAAGCGGAGCCGGTTATTTTAAGGACGCCGTCATTCACGGTGGTGGAACCGGTGTAGGTGCAGGCGCCGCTCAAGGTCCAGGTGCCGGTGCCATCCTTGATGAGGGTGGTGCGGCTGGGACTGGCACCGTTCACGATGCTCCCCGCAAACGTCGCGTCGGTATTGCGACCGCCGACGGCGTAGGTGGCGATATAAGTGCCGGGCGTGTTGTTGTTATAGATAACTCCGGCGAGCTGGGAGTTCACATCGCCCGCCAGTTCGCCGATCACGAAGGTGTTGCTGGCGTTCAGGACCGTGGATGCCTGGACGTAAGGGCCCAGATTGATGGCGGCGATGCCGAAACCCGTGGTGCTGTTGATCCGCAAGTTATCAACGTTCGTCCCGGTGCGGGTGCGAATGGCGTTGATCTGACCGGTGAAAGCGGACCAGTCACCGCCCACGTCGCCACGGATGTAGTTGATCTGGAGGGTGAGCGTGCCATCGCCGGTGACATTGCCGGCAAGCCCGCCGCGCTGGGAATTCTGGATTTTTCCACTGGAGCCTTCGGGAATGCTGATCGCGTTGGATAGATTTCCGTAGGTGGGAGTGGTCGATCCGGTAGCGCCGTTCAGGACGAGCGCACCTCCCTGTAAAGTGATCGCCCCGCTGCCGAGACCGTTCTGGCCGTTTGCAGCAACCGCACCGGCGATGACCACGGACCCAGCGCCGATCGTGGTGCCACCGCTGTAGGTATTGACCCCGCTGATGGTGACCGCGCCGGTGCCCAGCTTAGTCAGGGAAGCGGTTCCTGATAGACCGGCGGCGGTGAAGGTGTAGGCGGCGCTGTTGTCGAAAACAATCGAGTCCGGACTAACCGTCCCGCTGATGACCGCTGTTTTCGTCGTGGCGGTGTCGTCAAAAGTGACATCGTAGCCATCCGCGTAGAGCGCCGGGGCCGCGGTATTGAGCCAGTTCGCGGTGGTGGTGTCCCAGGCAGTGCCGACGTTTCCATTCCAAATCAAACTGGTCACGCCGATGGGCGCGGCGTTGGCTTGCGCCGAATTCAAGCCGGTGCCACCCGCGCCGGTGGCGGCGACGACGTAATAATAGGTGCTGCCATTTCCCGCCGTGTTGTCCACGTAGCTGGTGGTGGCGACTCCGCTGGCGATGTTGGTGTAAGGCCCGCCAGTAACGGTAGCGCGGCCGACCACGTAGCTGGTAGCTTCGGTGGCAGCGGACCAACTGAGGGTCACTTTGGAATTTCCCGCAGTGGCGACCAGATTCGTCGGTGCGGCGGGCGGCGTGGTGGCGCTGGCGGTGATGAAAGCCGAGGTGCCACCGCTGTTCATGACCGCGACCTGATAGAAATAGGGGGTGTTGGCCGTGAGTCCGGTATTCGTGTAGGTGAGCGCGGACAAACTGCCGAGATAGGTGTAGGGGCCGCCCGCTGCCATCGCCCGCTGGACGATATATCCAACAGCTCCGGAAACCGCGGACCAGTTCAAGGTGATGCCGCCCGCGCTCGCGTTTTGCAGGGACGTCGCCGTAACTGTCGCCGGGGCGGAAGCGGGCGCGACGGCCCTGGGCGTGGTGCTAGCCGAGGTGGACTCACCACTCGTCCCTGCCGAATTGGCGGCTGACACGGTGTAGGAGTAGATTGAGCCATTCGTCGGCGAGGCATCGATATAGCTTGTGCCGCTGACCGCGTTGTTCAGCATGATGGCATTGAGCGAAATTGTGTTAGACAACGTGACCGAGTTTCCACCGTTCAGGGTCAGGGTGGAGCGCTTGATGGTGTAGTAATTGGCATTTGGCGAAGCGCTCCAGTTCAGCGTAACGCTCGCGCTGCCGGGGGTGAGCACCAGTCCGCCGGGCGCGGCGGGTGCCACAACGGAAGCGGCGGCCGAAGGAGCAACACCGGCGCTTGGAGCGGAAATCGCGCTGGAGTTCACCGGATTCGTCGATTGGACGACATAGTAGTAAGTCGTGCCGTTCAGGGCGGTGCTGTCCACAAAAGTGGCATTCGTCGGACCGCTGCCGGACACCGGACCGGTGACGCCGGTGGCGATGCTCGCATAGCCGCTGCCGCTAACAGTGGAGCGCTGGATCTTGTAGCTCGTGGCACCGGGAACCGCCGGCCAACTCAGGAGGATGCGGTTGTTGCCCGGATAGGCGGTAACGCCCGCCGGAGCGGGCGGGACAAAGTTGGCGAGCTCCAGCCGGAGGTAGTCATACATCGCGTGGTCCGCGAAATAGGTGCCGCCGACCTGGCGCTGTGCGATGGTAATGGTGTTAGATCCCGCGTGGAGCAACGTCCCTGCGAAGGTGACGCGTTCATCGGAAAACGCCCCGTTGATCGACTCCCGGACGGTTGAGTCGCTTCGTGAGGACGTGGGAACAAATCCCGTGCTGGGCAGTGTGCTGGGTGTGGCGGTAACTCCCGAGGTGCTGCCAAGATTGGTGCCATTCACCGTCAGGATCAGCGCCGTGTAATAGTCCGATGCCAAACCGAGAAACAGCGAAGCCTGCGTGCCGCTCGCCGGTGCCGAAGCGAGATTGAACGTGATCGTCGATGAACTGGAGTTCCAAGTGCCCGTGGTGCTGTTGACCACCGACTGGACGAAATTCCAATTCGTGGACCAGCGGCTTGTTCCCACGATGTAATTCAGTCCGTTAGGAAAATCGAAGGGGAATTCCAAAAACTTCGACCACACCGGACTCGGACTCGTCGGGCCGGGGCCGATATCACCGACCCACCAATCCTCGCCGTGCTTGAACTTCCGTCCCGTGCGATCCGGGTAGCCGATTTCAAATACCGTCGGCCCGACCCGTGTAGGCGACCATGT
Organism: Luteolibacter sp.; assembly: GCF_039920825.1. Taxonomy (GTDB): domain Bacteria; phylum Verrucomicrobiota; class Verrucomicrobiia; order Verrucomicrobiales; family Akkermansiaceae; genus Luteolibacter. Next base: position 143,537 of record NZ_JBDSCX010000018.1, read on the forward strand.
GATGTTACCAAGCGCCGTCGTCGCCCCGCCTGTAACCGTAACGCCGAATGGTACGGCAGGCAGATTGTAGAGGAAGTCCGGATTTCCTCCCGTCTGCGACTGCGACATGAAGGTGCCCGGCGCACCCTGACCGAAGGCGTAAAGGGTGTAGTTCGTCCCGGCGATCGCGGCAGGGATGGTGAAATTTCCATCCGCATCGGTATGCACCCAAAACTGATAGGGCTTCATCCATTGTTGGAAATCATACTCGCCGGTCGAAGTCACCGGCTGTTGGACAATGCCCACCCACAGATTCGCGGCGGTGGCGTTGGGGTTGAAGGAATCGTTGATGACGATTTTACCGGTCACCTTGCCGCGATTGGCCGGGCTGGCATAGCTCGCATGGAAAAACCAACTGTAAGGCCACGCGCCCGTGGCATTCGTCGGTTGGCCGTTAGTATCGATTCCCTGTTCCGCCAGAGCCTGCGCCTTGGCATCGTTGTATAACGCCTGCGACGCAGCCACGGTGTCCGACGCGTAGGCTGCGTTGGTCTTGGAAATGTTATTGCAATAAATGAAATAGGGACCGCACACCTTGGCCCACGTTTCCCCCGTCACGAAGTTGCCATCGGAACCCATGCCGAAGTGGCCGCCGTTGATCATGTTCAGGATCGTCGTGCCCATGTGGCACATCAGCTCCTGTTTCAGCGGCCCGCCGTTATAGTATTCCGCGGAAGCCAGGACGTTCCACAGGCCGACGTTTTTTCCGCCGGAGCCCACGCTGCTCCAGCCCCACACCCGCTGGTCACCGAAGGCGGCGCTGTATTTGTATTTGTCCTCGTAGCGTCCCTGATAGATACCGCTCGTCCACAGCGAGCATTCCGCCGGGGCGGTGGGCACGCCGATGGAAGTGCCACCAGTGACCTGCATGAGCTTGTTGCGGGTGTCGTCCACGCTCATCCAGTTGAAAATCCCCCCCGCATAGATGTTGTCGCGGCACTCGCCCATCGAGTAAGCGCCGTTGGCGCTGTTGTGCGTCCAGATGGCGGTGACATAAAAGCCCGGCGAGCCACGGCGCATGGAATAGTGGACTTCGAACGGCATGTTGGCCTCACTAACGGATGACAACGCGACTTCCGCGTAATCGCCGCCGTTGGTGCTCGGATCGGCCACCACGGAATAAGTGAAAACCAAGCCCTGGTTCTGGCTTTGCTCCCAATACAACTTGCCACCATTGGAATTGCCGGAAAGCAGATTGAGCGTCTGCGAACTGCCGGTGTTGTTGAATGTATAATTGATCGTCGTGATTTGCCCGCTCGATTTCGTCATCACGATGGAAACGATCCCGTTGCTCATCGTCGCCGTGGTGCTCGTGCTGGTCAGCGTGATGTTCGCGCCCGTTCCGGTGCCGCCGCCGGGAATGTTAGCTCGCACGGATCCGGCCCAAAGGCACAGGAGAAATAGCGCGCCGAGCGATTTGAATGCAGATGTTTTGGAATGGGACATTTTTGAACGATGGATGCCCCCCGTGGAGACATCATCGTCCAAGCGAAGGCATGCCGTTACGGGCTTTGCAGCCATTTCAAATAATCGCAGCAAGCCACGATCTCCATAATACCCAAAGCGGGTTAACATTTTCGCTCCGATTCACCCCAATCCCGCGATCACTCTTTCCGCTTCCGCGATGAAAAGCTCGACCATCGGCGAGCGGTTGCCGTGGGTTAAGGCGTAGAAGCGGATTTCTGGAAATCCCTCCAGCGGCAGAACTCGTAAACCCGGCGGGCGGGGGGCTCCGGGGATGTCGAGGACGAGTCCCGCTCCGTAACCTGCCGCAACGAAACGGGCGACGAGGTCGAGGCTGGCGAGTTCAAGCTGGGGAAACCATTCGATTTTCCGCCGCTGGAGTTCCTGCTGGAAGGCGACGACGGTAGGTTCACCGTGCGGCAGGGTGACGAGCGGGAGATCGATGCGGTCGAGATCGAGAATTTCCGCGGCGGTGGCGGGGCCGCCGATTTCCGGGACGAGGAGGACGAGCGGCATTTTGAGAAGCTCGTGACCGTGGATCCCGTTGTCCTTCGAGCCCGCGCTGGTGGCGAGGCCGAGATCGATCCTGCCGGACCGGAGATGGGTTTCGATCTCCTCGATGCGGCCGGATTCGAGCGTAAAATGGAAATCTGGCACCCGGTTGCGGACGGCTCCGATCAGCGCGGGAAGATAGTCGCGCTGGACGATTTCCGGGCAGGAAATCCGCAGGCTGTTGTCGGCCCCGCCGCGCAGCCGTTCGGCCATGCCGGGGAGTTTCGCGAAAAACGGCTCGATGAAGGTGAACAAGGTTTCTCCTTCCGAAGTGAGCGCGAAGGGGCGGCGGTGGAACAGGGTTTTGCCGAGGAAATCCTCAAGCTGGAGAATCTGCGCGCTGATCGCCGGCTGTTGGATGCCGTAGGGCATCTGGCGGGCGGCGGCGCTGACTCCACGGCACTTGGCGACGTGGTAAAAAAGTTCCAGATGGTGGATGTTCATGGCCGGGCCTCCATTGAAGCAGTCGATGATCGCATTGAAAGATTCAATTAACGCTCCGGACGGATGTTTGCTAGAAAGGCGTCGTCATCAAACACCACCTATGAATTCCAAAACACCGCGCATTCCCCTTTGGTTGAAAATCGCCTACACCGGGTTCCTTGCGGTGATGATCCCGGTTTACTGGATCAACTACGGTCCAACGAATTTCCTCTACTTCTGCGACGTGGCGCTGCTGCTCACGCTGGTCGGCATCTGGAAGGAGGACGCGCTGCTTGTTTCGCTGCCCGCGGTCGGGATCTTGTTGCCGCAGGTGCTTTGGTGTATCGACTTCCTCGTGCAACTCTGCGGCGGACATATGACGGGCATGACCGGCTACATGTTTGATGAAAACAAGTCGCTGTTCCTCCGCGGCCTGTCGCTCTTCCACGGCTGGCTGCCGTTCCTGCTGTTCTATCTGGTGAAGCGCCTCGGCTATGACAAGCGGGCTTTGTTAGGCTGGTCGGTGATCTGCGTGGCGCTCTGCCTGATCGCCTATTTCCTGCTGCCGCCCGCCGGTGCCGTGCTGGCCAATCCGAACATGCCGCGCAACGTGGATTATGTCTTTGGCATGGACGACGCAAAACCGCAGACTCTGCTGCCGCCGCTCGCCTACCTCGGCGCCTGGATCGCGGCGCTAACCGGCATCGTTTTCGTGCCGACCCATTTCCTGCTCAAGAAAATCTGCCCACCCGTCATCTAACATGAATTCCGAATCCGAAAAATCCTGGCCGCGCGGCTTCTGGAACCTGATGTTCACCCAGTTCCAAGGCGCGTTTTCCGACAACGCGCTGCGCTGGCTGGTGATTTTCCCCGTGCTCGCCTCGTTGACGCTGAGCGAAGGCGAGAAAGAGGGTTTCGTCGGACATTCGTCGCTGTTGTTCGCGGTGCCGTTTTTGTTGTTCGCCACGGTCGGCGGCTGGATGGCGGACCGCTTCAGCAAGCGCTCGGTGATGATCGGCGTGAAGGTGGGTGAAATCGGGATCATGTTGTTCGCCGCGCTGGCGTTGAAACTGGAAATGCAGTCCCTGCAACTCGCGGCGATCTGCATGATGGGCGTCCACAGCACGATTTTCGCCCCGGCGAAATACGGAGTCATGCCCGAGGTGCTGCCGACTTCGAAACTGTCCGCCGGCAACGGCATCCTCGAACTCCTCACCTTCGTCGGCATCATTCTCGGGACCTACGCGGGTGGATGGCTGGCGGAAACTTTGGCAGGTCGCGAGATGGTGTCCGGACTTTTGTTAGCCGGGCTGGCGGCGGTCGGGTTGATGACCAGCATCGGCATTGCCAAGGTGCCCGCGGCCGATCCGACGAAAAAATTCAATCCTAACATCATCGGCGAAATCTGGAGCAATTTCCGCGTGATGAAGGCCGACCGCGACTTGTGGCGTGCGAATTGGGGAAACACCGCGTTCTTTTTCATCTCGATGCTGGTGCAGCTCAATCTCGCGCTGTTCGCCCAAAAGGTTTTCCATTTGAAGCCAACCGAACAGGCCTCGCTCCAGGCGGCGCTGAGCCTCGGCATCGGCGTCGGCAGCATGCTTGCGGGCAGGCTTTCGCGCGGACACATCGAATACGGCCTGATCCCGATCGGTGCCGGCCTGATGGCGGTCGCGGGCTTCGGTCTCGGCTGGCCGGGAATTGAAAAACCCGCGTTCGCCTGCGCCCTCGGTGTGTTAGGACTGGGTGGCGGATTGTTCATCGTGCCCATCGTTTCCGTGCTGCAACACCGGCCGTCGCCGCAGACGAAGGGCGCGGTGCAGGGTGCTGTAAGCTGGTTATCGTGGGTCGGCATCGCGGTGGCATCCGTCATGCAGGGCCAGCTTTCCACCAATCTGCACCTCAGCTACGGCCAGATCTTCTGGTTCTGCGGCGTGATGGCCGCGCTGTCGGGATTGTTTGTCACCTGGACCCGGCCGCGGGCAGTGCAGGACATGCTGGCCCGTTGGACCAAACGCGGGGAGGAACCTGCACCCTAACACTTTTGGGTATTCATGAAGAGTTTTTTAACCGCAGATGAACACAGATAAACGCAGATGGAAGAAGGGATAAGATTGGAGGGTTCTTGAATTTTTCTTATCAGTGTTCATCTGCGGTTAAATTCATCTTCCCAACATTTCCTAACACACCATGCAAGCCGTCGTCCTTGACAAACCCTACACGTTCATCCCGCCGCGCCACAGCCCGTTCTGGCATGGGCTGGTGCGCCTCATTCTGCCACGTTTTCTCCGGAAAAGCGACGGCATCGCTGCGGTGGAATGCATCGCTGCGGAGAAATTGCGGGCGTCGCTCGATGCCGGCCACGGAATCATGATTGTCGGCAATCACTGCCGGCCATGCGATCCGATGATTCTGGATTTCCTCGCAGCAAAGGTGAACCGGCCGTTTCATGTCATCGCGAGCTGGCATGTTTTCATGACGAGCAAGATCCAGCGCTTCCTTCTTCCGCGGATGGGCGGCTTCAGCGTTTACCGCGAGGGGATGGACCGCGAATCGTTGAAATGCGCGATCAAGACCGTGGCCGACGGCGAATTTCCGTTAGTCATCTTCGCCGAGGGCATCATCACCCGCTGCAACGACCGGCTGGTCAACTTCATGGAGGGTCCGGCGTTCATGGCGCGGGCCGCGGCGAAGCAGCGCAAGGAGGGAAAGGTCGTCATTCACCCGGTGTTCATCCGTTATTTTTTCGAGGGGGATCTGGAAAAATCCATCACTCCGGTGGTCGAGTCCATCGAGCGCCGTTTTTCGTGGCAGCCACAGGTCCAGCTCCCGCTGGGTGAGCGTATCCGCAAGATCGGCGGGGCGCTGCTGGATCTCAAGGAAATCGAGTATTTCCAATCCCCGCAGCCGGGGAATTTCCGCGAACGCCTGGCGCGGCTGATCGACCACCTGCTCACGCCGATGGAGGATCGCTGGACTCCCGGCCGCCACGACGGCGACACGATGGCCCGCGTGAAACGGATGCGCACCGCGATCCTGCCGGACATGGTCAACAGCCAGCTAACGGAAGAAGACCGCGCGTCCCGCTGGCGGCAGCTCGCCGATGTCTATCTCGTCCAACAGCTTCATTGCTATCCCGGCGACTACATCGAGCATCCCACCCCGGAGCGGATTCTTGAAACCATCGAACGTTACGACGAAGATCTCAACGATGTGGCGCGTCCGCACTTCCCTATCCGTGCGGTCATTACCGTCGGCGACGCCATCGAGGTCGGTACAGCGAAAGATCGCTCGCATGAAACCGATCCCATCACTGCGGAAATCCGGATGCAAATGGAAGAACTACTGGAGTCCACGAAAGCCAGTCGCAAGATCTCTCCCACCGGAACGGAAATCCAATGAGCCTTATCCTCCTCCGCATCGCCGTCATCGCCGTAGCCTTGGTCATCTGGTTCTGGACGCAGAAACTCATCGCGCGGAATGGCAGTGATGAACCGGGCATCGGCGATTGGATCCACCGGCTCACCGCGGGTTGGCACCGGTATTTTCTAGCGAATGACAAGGCCGCAAACCGGCTGCTGATCCTGAGTTCGTTTTTTATCGATCTGCTTGGACTCTCGCTGATCGGGATTGCGGTCTTCGGATCGAGCTTCGCGCCGTTTATCGCGATCATCATCGTCTTCAGCTTGCGGCAAATTTCCCAACTCTGCTGCACCCTGCCGCCGCCGGAGGGGATGATCTGGCGTGATCCCGGGTTTCCGACGATCCTGGTGACCTACGGCGTCAGCAACGATTTGTTTTTCTCGGGCCACACGGCGCTGGCGGTACTCGGGGCGATCGAACTCTATCAATTCGGCCCGTGGTGGCTGGGAGTGGCCGCCATTTTCGTCGCGCTGGGGGAGGTGTTGGTCGTCCTGGTCCTGCGCGCCCATTACACGATGGATGTGATCGCCGGGGCGTTCGCGGCATGGTTCGCCGCGGACATGGCGAACCGGCTGGCTCCGTGCATCGACGGGCTTTTGAAGTGAGTGGGCGCAAACACGGGCAGGCGCCGTGAATGCACCTGCCCGTTTTTGCAAAGACAGTGGCTGTTAGCGTTTCGAAGGGGTGAGGATGGCGTCGATGAACTGCTGCATGCGTTCGAGCTTGTCGGCGTCGATGAGTTGCCGCGCGGCAGGCATTTGGAGCCAGGACTGGGCGGTTTCCTCGGTCTTGGAGGACTTGCCCTCCGGAGCGGGCCGGATGCGGGCGAGTTCCGAAAGCATGCCGGTGAGGGCACGTTCACAACCGTGGCGGATATCGTCGTCTCCCGGGAAAGGGAGCTGGGTGCGACCGAGTTCTCCAAGGATCTGGAGAATGAGCGGGAAGCGCGCCATGGCGCGGTTGATCTCCTCGGCGGAGTGTTTGCGGGTTTTCTGGGGGGGCAGAATAACAGGTTCGTTTGACATGGTGATCATTAGATTCAGTGACTTTATCGGGGTACTTACTGTTAAAAGCGAGTGATCATTTCGGCATTCTCCTAGCGGATATGAATATATTCGGGGTATCCAAAACCTGAGTTTGGGGTGGAAAAATCGGCGTAGGTATGGCATTTTCCGGCCATGAACCACCGGGAAATCTTCATGCGTCGTGCGATCGAGCTGGCACGGCAGGGAATGAATCAGGGAGCCGGCGGCCCTTTCGGAGCGGTGGTCGTGAGGGATGGGGCGATCGTGGGTGAAGGCTGGAACCGGGTAGTCGGAACCAATGACCCCACAGCGCACGGCGAGGTCACGGCGATCCGTGACGCCTGCGCCAAACTGGGAACCTTCTCGCTGGAGGGCTGTGAAATCCACACCACCGGCCAGCCGTGCCCGATGTGTCTGGGAGCGATCCACTGGGCGAGAATCGGCCGGATTTACTATGGATTCAGGATCGAGGACGCGGCAGCGATCGGTTTTGACGACACAGAGTTTTTTCGGCAGCTCGCATTGCCGCCGGAGGAACGGCTGATCCCGGCGGAGGAGCTTTGTCGGGAGGAGGCGCTGGAGCTGGCACAGGAGTACACGCGTTTGCCGGACCGGCAGCATTATTAACGAGTCCGGATTTCCGCCGTCGAAATCGTCCAAGACGCTTGCTTGACGCCTGCCCCCGGGAGTGCGGAAACTACCTGCCATGGCATGGAGGATCGAAGAAGCGGTCGCCCACGGCGAAATCGACAACACCGTGGAGGGACGCACGACGGGACGCATCTGGCTGGCCGGAAGGGACGAGCCGTTGATCCTGTCGTTGGACGGCGATTGCTGGCGCGATCTCGCCGGGACGCGGCTCCAGTTTGAAAACCCGGAACCCAAAGAAGAGGAGGACGCGAACTCGCTGGACGTCGATCAGGCCGGCATCGTCGGCGACATGACGGCATCGCGGAAAAACAAGGTGCCGCTGGTGGGTGAGGAGGAATTTCACGCACTCTATCAGAATCACCAGGAGATTCCCTATGAGTGGCGCAACACGCTTTACCTCGAATGGTTCAGCGAAATCAACGGACGGGTCGTGATCGAATCGGCCGACTACCAATTGTCAATTTCCCCCCACGAGTGGGAAATGGACGAGGACGAGGAGGATGCCCAGAAGCTGGCGAATTTGAATTCCATGCGGGATTTCATGGCCCAGGTGATCCGCCGCCGCGATCCGGAGGGAGCCGAGCCGGACGTTTCCATGGAGCTCGATGAGTTCGCGTGGGAAGAGCGGTTGAAGGAATCCGACCGGCTGACCGATGCCTATCAGGAGGTTCTGGAAAAATACATGGAGGACTCGGACAGCGAGCAGAAGGAAGCGTTCGTGATGGGCTGGGACGGCCTGCTCGACGCGCTGGCCGAACGCGATGAAGCGGGTGAAAACGATTACCCGGGATCGGCGAAGGAATTCGACGCGCAGGACGATGATTTCGACGAGGAGGAGGACGATGACGATCTGAGTATCTTCGCCGATTCCGAAGGGGATTCATTCGGCGACGAAGAAGACCATCCGCTGCAGGCCAAGGCCCAGGAACTCGCGATGCGGGCAATGGATGTGATCGAGCGCGACGCCGGTCCCGGCACCCCTTCCTATCAGCTCGTCACCAATCTCCTCAACGTGAGCGGCAAGCTCGCCGGAGTCCTTCACGGAAAATCCAGCGACTACGAACCGGAGGCCGGCTTCGTGCTGGCCGTGCTGAAACGCTGCCTGAACTGGCTTAACGAAGCCGTCGGTGCCTGCCAGCAACTTGTGGAAATGGAGCGCGATCCGGACCAGAAAGCCGCGCTCGAACACATCCGCAGCTCCGCCTTTGAAATCCGCGACGGCATCGTGGAACTGCGCCGGGAACTCAAATAAACCGGCCCGCCCTTTTTCACCCTACCCGAAAACCCATGAACCTATCGCGCCAAATTCTAACACTTGTGATCGGGCTGGCCGTCGGCGTGGCCGGTGCCGTGCTGTTTCTCCAAAGCATGCCACCGAAAGAAGGCTCCGCGGAGGAACAGGTGCTGAAACTCGAGGCGAAATTGAAAAGCGCCAACAACCGGCTCACGGCGCTGGAGGCTGCGGATCCGCATGGGCGCCGCAAACCGGGACGCACATTGGCGGACGGAGCGCGCCGCATCGCCGAGGATCTGAGGGACGGAAAACCGGTGACTCCGGACGACGTTCTCCACGCCTTCCAGCCGTTCATCCGCGATTTCTCGCCGATTTTCGAACGGATGCGGGCCAAGGAACAGCAACGGAAAGTCGATGCCATGGCCGGCGAATTGGCTCGCAAGTATTCGCTCACTCCCGTCCAACAGGAATCGCTGAAAAAATGGCTCGATCAAAAAGCCGTGGATGATTCAAAGCGCTACACCAACCTGCTCGCCAGCGAAGGCACCAAGCTCGAAGACATCGGCAAGGGAGCGTATGAATTCCGTCTGGACGATGGACTGGAACAGTTCATGGGAAACACCCTCAGCGGCGACAAGCTGGCCACCTTCAAATCGGATAGAATGTTGGAAAAAGTGGGCAAAGTCCAGGAGGAGGCGGACATGAAGGTTTCCCGGCTCGACGCCATCGTCGGCCTCGATGAAGCGCAGCGCGGGCAGGTTTTCGGCGTGATGGCGCGGGGTTCGCGGGATTTCGATCCGACGATGCAGTTCGAAGAACTCGGCACGGACGCCGGTGCGCTCACCTCCGGCCAGTCCAAACAGCAAGCCATCCTTTCCGTCCTCACGCCCGCGCAACGCGAAGCCTATCAGACACAACGGGAAAGCCAGCGCGCCGCGGCCCAAAAGGAAATGGAAAGTATCGGGCTTACCCTGCCGGACAATTGGAGCAACTTCGACCAGCTTGATTTCTAACACCAATATGGATCCAACCCCGGCGATCGACATCCGTTACCTCCGTGTGGATTACGGAAACTTCGTCGCCGTGGACGACCTCACCCTGAGCGTTCCTCCCGGCGAGGTGTTCGGGCTCGTCGGGCCCAATGGCGCAGGGAAAACCAGCACCTTCCGCGTCCTCGCCACGCTGATGGAACCGACCTACGGCGAAGTGATTCTCAGCGGCGTGGATGTGCTGGAGGACATCGAGACCGCCCGGCGGATCATCGGCTACATGCCGGACCTCGCGCCGGTGCCGTCGGATTTGAAAGTCTGGGAGTTCCTCGAATTCCACGCCGCAGCCTACGGACTTGGAACCCGCAGCCAGCGCCGCGACCGCGTTGCGGAATGCCTTGAGGATGTCGCCCTAACCGGCCAGCGCGACAGTTGGTGCAAGGAACTCTCGCGCGGGCAGACCCAGCGCGTCGTCCTCGCGAAATCCCTGCTGCACCGGCCCAGCATCCTCATCCTCGACGAACCCGCGAGCGGGCTCGATCCGCTCGCCCGCCGCGATCTGAGACATGCCCTGCGGAAACTCGCCGCCACCGGCGCGACCGTATTCATCAGTTCCCACATCCTCAGCGAGCTTTCGGAAATGTGCTCGTCGCTCTGCGTGATGAATCGTGGAAAATTGTTAGCCTCCGGAACCGTCGGCGAAGTCCGCGAGCAGTTGGGACGAAACGAACGCACGCTCACCGTGAACGTCCTCAACCGCGCCGAGGATGCCGCCACCTGGTTGGAATCCCGAGCCGGCGTGCACGGCCTCAATTTATCCCAGCAGCAGGTGATTTTCGGATTCACCGGCACCGACGACGGCCAGGCAGATCTGATGGAAGGCCTGATCCGGTTGGGGATCCGGATGACCGCCTTCGAAGAGAAGCGCTCGTCGTTCGAAGACATTCTTGTGGAAGTCGCCGAGTCCAACCGAAAATCATGAATCACCCGACGGAATCAACACGCCATTCGGATAGAAAATTCTGGGCCAATCCGATTTTTAGGCGCTATTGCCGCTCGCGCCTGCGTCCGCAGGGCTTGGCAGTCGCGTTGCTGATCAGCGTGCTGATCGCCGGATTCCTGTTTTTCATGCTACGCGCCGGCACCCGAGGCCATACGACTCTGAGCGCTGCCGACGTCGAGCGGGCCGCCTTGGTGCCGCTCCTGATTTTACAAGGGCTCATCCTCTTCGTCCTCGGCACCGCCCAGGTCGCAGGCGGAATGACGGCGGAGTCCGACGAAGGAGTGATCGACTATCAGCGGCTCATCCCGATGAACCCGCTGTCGAAAGTGTTCGGCTACCTGTTCGGTCTGCCGGTCCGCGAATACGCCATGGTTTTTTCGACACTCCCCTTCACCGCATGGGCATTATGGAAGGGCGAGGTCGCCGCCAGCGTGTGGCTTCCGGTTTACACCGTGTTCTTCAGCTCCGCGCTCACCTACCACTTGGCAGGATTGGCAACGGGAACGGTCGTCAAGAACCGGCGCTGGGCGTTTCTCATTTCTATCGGCCTGGTCTTTTGCCTCTACACGATCATTCCGCAGATGGCCCGATTCGGTCTGGTGTTTTTCAAATACCTGACCATCACGCCGGTGCTGATGGAAAACATGCCGAGCCTCCTCCCGCAGACGGCCGGCGCCATCGTCGCCACGGGCCAGAAACTCGCGCCCGAGGTGAAATTCTTCAACTTGGATTTCTCGGAAACGGTTTTCACCCTCTTCAGCCAGAGCGGACTCATCCTGACTTTCATCGTCATGCTCCGCCGCCGCTGGCGCCGCACGGAATCCCTGCTGCTCGGCAAGCTCTGGGCCGCGGGGCTGTTTGTCTGGGTTCAGGTATTGTTGTTAGGAAACGCGCTGCCCGTGATTGATTCCGGAAGCATTTTCCCGACCCGCGAACTCTACCGCCGCATCAGAGTGATCCAGGGCTGGACCCCGGAACCTTTGGAAGCTGTTGCGATGTCGGGCGTCTATGGTTTGGTGACGTTGTTGTTTTTGTTCATCCTGACCAAGATTATCACCCCTTCCTCCGACGTTCAGATCCGCGGCTGGAGGCGGGCCAGAAAACAAGGAAACGCCTCCCTGCCATTTCTATCAGACGCGGCAACCGCGTTCGGTTTCGTCCTGGTGATGGCCGTGGCCGGTGCCGGTGGGTGGTTCCTTTTCACGCGGGCGCTTGTCGAGTCGCGATGGTTTCCCGGCCATGAAGTGCCGTTGTCGTTGTTGGGATTCTTCACCGCCGTCATGCTCACCGCCGCACTCGGCTTCCATGCGCTTTTGGAGGCCAAGGGCGGAAAGGTGATAGGACTCGCCATCATTTTTGTCGGCGTGGTGCCGCTCATGGTTGGAGCCATCCTCGGCGTTTCCAGCAATCGGTTGCTTCCCGCGGCATCCTGGCTGATCGGAATTTCTCCGGCCAGCGCTCCGATCTATGCGTCCGGCACGTTGCTTTCCATTTCCGAGCTGCCGACAGAAATCGCCAGATCGGTTCCCCGCGCGTTCTATTTCTGGCAGGCGGTGTCGCTGCTGGTGACGATCTGGCTCATCGCCCGGCTGTGGAGCGCGCGGAAATCGATCGCCGGAAGCGCGGTGGCGGGTGAGTCGCTTCGGGCTGGTGTGGAAACGGAGATCTAGCGGTTTTTCACGAAAGCGCCAGCGCGCCGCCCTCGCAGAATTTCTGTTGGCCGAACACCGGGATGTGGTGGCCGAACGCGTGGGCGATGGAAAGCCACAGCCGGTTATGCGCGACGTTCTCAAACTGCATCGCCTGACCCGTCTTGAAACCGAGCCCGCCGCCGAGAACGACGAAAGGAATGTTGTCGAGACTGTGGCTGTTGCCTTTGCCGAGCTCGTTAGTCCAAACGATGGTGGTGTTGTCCAACATTGTGCCTTGGCCGCCGGGTTCGGGAATGCTCTCCAGTTTGCGGGCGAGGTAGGCGAATTGTTCGCAAAGCCAGATGTTGATTTTCACCAGCTTCTCCTGGGCGTCCGCATTGTTGTCGGGTTCGTGGGAAAGATGGTGGTGGTCGTCTTGGACGTCCAGCCAGCGCATGCGGGCCTGGCCGACGCTGTTGGTGTATTGCAGCGTGGCGACGCGGGCCATGCCGTTGGCGAAGGCATTCACTAACAAATCCGCCTGCATCGTGCTGATCTTCGGAATGCCTTCGTTGTCGAGCGCGACGCCCTGTTCGAGCGCGGGTGGCGGAAACATCAGGTTCGCGGTGCCGGCGCTTTGAAGATCCTTTTCCATCTCGCGGACGAAGGTGGCGTGTTGGTCGAGGAGTTCCTTTTCCTCGCGATCCACCTTCGAGGCGATGGTTCGCAGATCGTCGCTGACCTCATCCAGCACGCTGCCGAGATTTTCTCGGTCCTTCATGCTGCCGTAGAGTTTTTCAAAAAGCGCATAGGGATCACTGGCCGGAGCGAGCGGTTGGTTAGGTCCGGCGTAGGATTCGCGGGTCCACGGGTCGGCACGGTTGGGCACCGCCACGCCGATTTCTAACGAACCAAAGCGGGTCGCGGTTTCCTTGCGGGCCTGGAGGAAATTTTTGATTTCTTGGTCGATGGAAATATTGCGCGCCCAGCCCGCCGGCTTGTCGCTACCGCCCTGGATGTTGCCGGGCAGGAGTTCGTCGGCGGTGAGCAGGCAGCTGATGCCGCGCATGTGGCCATCGCCGTCACCGCGGATCTTGTTGCAGACGCCCTTGAGTGTCATCAGGCGGCTTTTGAAAGGTTCCAGCGGAGCGAGGATGCGCTTCAGTTTGAAATCCGGACCTGTTTCATCCGGCCAGAACTCCGGCGGAACTGTTCCGTTAGGCGTGAACAGGAAAATAATGCGCTGCATTTTCGCGTCCGGCAAGTTTTGTGCGAGCGACGGCAGCACGGGAAGAAATGGCAACGCGGCGGCTGATAGGCCGAGCTGGCGGAGAAACTGGCGGCGGGTGGTGATGTTCATCGGCTTGCCTGTTCAGGAGCGGGAATGCCGTGGAGTGCGGCGGTGGTGTTGATTTCAGAGAGAAGGTTCCGGACGTTGCAACCGGATGCGATGAACGCCTCATCAAGCTTGCGAATCGTGTCGTAACCGTAAACGGCCGGGTTCTGTTTGATCGTGTATTGAAAAACCTGACGGATGAATCCTTGGCGCGCGGCGTCGGACTTTACCGCATGCGCGGCGACATCGCGCGGCCCGGCCAGATGGACCGTCTCGCCATCGTCGGTTAGAAAATCGGAGACCGGATTGATCGGCTTGCCTCCATCGGTCGTGCGGAAGCGGCCGACGGGATCGAAGTTTTCAAGCGAGAATCCAAGCGGATTGATCGTTTCGTGGCAGGTCATGCAAGAGCTGTTGCGGGTCATTTCAGCAACCTTCTCGCGCATGCTCATCTTCGCGTCGAACTTGTGGTCGTCGAAGACGATCGCTTCCGGCGGCGGCTTGAGGAATCCGCCGAGCACGTTGCGGGTGAGGAAGACCCCGCGCTGGATCGGCGAGGTGATGTTGTGGTGGGAAAGCCGGGCTAGCAGATACGGATGAGTGAGCACTCCCGCACGCTGCGCCGGATCGAATTTAACGGGCCGGAACCCGCCGCCTTCGGGGACGGGAACGCCGTAGTAGTTCGCGAGCCGGTCGTTGAACAGGAGGTAGTCGGCTTCGATCAGTTCGCGGTAATCCGATTTCTCACTCCACACAACACGCTCGACAAAGAGCTCCAGCGAACGTCGCAAATCCGCGACCAATGCGGCATCAAATCCGGGGAATGCGGCCGGATCCTTATTGATGTCGCTCTCGACATCGAGCTTCAGCCAGCGTTGGAAAAATTCATTGAGTTTCGCCTTTGCCCGCGGATCGGCGGCCATGCGTTGCGCCTGGGCCTTCACTTGTTCCTGCGTGCGGAGCTGTCCCGCCTTCGCCAGTTCCAACAGCTTTTGATCCGGCAGAGAATCCCACAAACCGAGCGACAGGCGGCTGGCAACGGTGAAGTCGTCCTTCAACGAAGCAAGGTCCGGATAGAGAAAGCGCGGCGATTTCAAAATCAGGATGACGGCGCGTTTCACCGCTTGGTCCGGAGCGAGGTCGCCACTGAACGGGTGCTCGACATAAAGCTGCCGCAGTTCCGCAGTCAGCGGACGGCGGAAAGCCCGCTCGGCCATTGTGGCGATGAATTGCTTCAAGAGCTCCGCCCGATCCGGAGCATCGTCCTTCACGCCGCTGAGCTGGCGCAACCGGCCGACGACCTGGTTTGCGACCTCGATGGCCGCGGTCGTCGTGGCCTCGTGCCAATCCTTCGAAATCCCGGTGCCGCGTTCATAGCCCTCGCTTGCATCGTCCGCGGGAAACGTCGTGCCGGTCACCGCGACATGGGCCGCCCCGGCAGGCGAAAGATAGGGCGCGGAAATCACCGACCATTCTCCGCGCGGCATTTTCCACTCCAAGCTGACCATGCCGCGCTTGTCCTTATATTTGAAATAGTCGAACCGCATCGGGTAGTTCCGACCGCCTAACAAAAACACCCGCGCGGTCGTTTCGCGGATCTCCTCTCCGGAACTGACCCAGGCGTCGATCAACGCGACCTGGCGCTTTGCTCCGCTGTCGTCACGCTGGTTGCCATCGCCGTCCTGGCGATCGCCATTCAGATAGAGCCGCGCCCCGTTCGGTGTCCGGACCCTGAACTCATACCAGCCCGTCGCCGGCGCGATCAGCGAACCATCCCATGCGATGGAAAACTGGTCCGTGCTGATGTCGGCGGCGGGCGGACCTTCACCGAAATCAAATTCGATGCGCGGGTCCTCGCGATCCAAAACCTTGCGGGCCTTCTTGTTCATCCCCTCGGATTGAAAATACTGCGCTTTCAGGCCGCGGCCTTCTCCGGCCGGCATGGTTTTCCCGAAACTCCCTAGCAGATCGGCGGCCGATTCGCGGAACTGGCGGTTCGTCAGCCGGGCGAACGCGGCCTTCGGCGGTGGCGAATTTTTTGCCCGGGCTTCCGGTGAGTAAAACGCGCCGTAGATATAGTCCGAGACGAGCTTGGATTCTTCGGCATTCAGCACATCAGGGTCGTCGTCCGGCATCCGCTTGTCGATGTAGCGGGCAAGCGATGCCAGCGCGCGGTTCCCCTGCAATGGCTCGTCCACTTCGTCCTCCACGCCCTCGCCCTTTTCGCCATGGCACGACGCACAGTGTCGCGCATAAATCTTGTCCCCTGTCTGCGGCCCGTCCTGCGCGGAGAGCGCTCCGGTCAGGCCGAGCAGAAAATGACAGGAAAGTCGGCGCATGGTCCCGGTCGGATACGCGGTCCGTTCCGGGTTTTTACCGTGAAAATCGCACGATTCCCGCTCAACGGCGGAGTTTGCGGGTGATCATCCCGAGCGCTTCGCCGGCTTCCGCCACCCTGAGCGCCTGCGCCGAGATGAAGTAGACCAACGATGCGGCACCCATTGTCGCACTCAGCAGAATGATCTTCAGCCAGATTTTCGTGTGGGCCAGATCCGCGAAAAGGTAGTGGTTGGCCAGCATGCAGACAGCCGCCATCAGCCCCCCCGCGATCAACAGTTTCCCTAACATCACGAGCAGTGGCACAGTTCCTGGATCACCCGAAAATTTCCGCATTGCGAGATAGAGCAGCAGAAAATTCACCGAAGCGGTGATGCTCGTGGTCAGCGCGAGAGACTCGTGGCCCCATTTGAAGACATACACGAACAGATAGTTGAACCCGAGGTTGAGTCCCAGCGCGAGGAAGCTGACCAGCATCGGAAACCAGCGTTTGTCGATGGCGTAGAACGCCGGTTGCAGAACCTTGAGCGCCGCGTAGAAGACCAGCCCGTAACCATAGGCCCGGAGTGCCAGCGCGGTTTGTTCGCGTTGCAGCGCGGTGAATTTTCCATGTTCATAAATCACGCTGATGATCGGCTCCGCCAAAACCGCCAGGCCGATGGTCGATGGAATTACGAGGAACGCCACCAGCCGCAATCCCTTCGCCAGCGTCGGTGAAAACTCCGGTGAAATGCCGCCGATGGCCGCCCGTGAAAGCGCGGGCAAGGTCACCGTCGCCACCGCCACGCCGAAGATTCCGATCGGCAACTGCATCAGCCGGAACGCGCAGTTCAGCCAGCTAACAGCCGCAAGACTGATCCCCGCTGCGAACATCGAATTCACCACCACGTTCACCTGCACCACCGAGGATGAAATCACCGCGGGACCCATCAGGCGCAAAATCTGCCGGACGCCGGAATCCCGCCAGTTGAAATCCATGGCAAAGCGATAACCCGTCGTCCGCAGCGCGGGAAACTGGCAGACCAACTGCGCCAGCCCGCCGATCACCACACCGATGGAAAATCCTATCAGGCTCTGAGGTCCCCATTTTGGATCCATCCAGTAACCGATCGCCGCGCCGCCGATCATCGAGCCAAGATTGAAGAAGCACGACGACAGCGCGGGCATGCCGAAGACGTTCTTCGCATTCAACATTCCCATCACCAGCGCCGCCAGCGAGACCAGCAGGATGAAAGGATACATCACCCGCACCATAGTCACCGTTAGGGCGATTTGATCCGGACCGAGAGCGCGGTCGTTGGTGCCATCACGCGCCAACATGGTGAGCAGATCCACCAGCCAGGGAGCCGCTAGAATTCCAACGACCGTGATCAGGCTCATGAAAACCGTGGCCAGCGTCATCATCTTGTTCGCCAGCGCCCACGCCGACTCGTCGCCCTCGGACTTCAGTCTTTTTGAAAACGTGGTGACGAACGCCTGCGAAAGCGCTCCCTCCGCGAACAGGTCACGCAGCAGGTTCGGGATGCGGAACGCGAGCTGGAAGGATCCTAACAAATCCGTCGCGCCGAAAATGGTGGTGAACATCATTTCCCGTGCGAGTCCGAGCACCCGGCTCGCCATCACGGCGGCGCTGACTTTCCAAGTGGCTTTGGCGGACATCAGTGGATCAAAGGTTCGGAAGGGTACGACACAGGTATATTTTAGGAAAATCCCGGGTCGCTGGCGATCACGGCATGATGAAATTTCGATGAAGGGCGCACGATCCCGTCTCCGGTTTCATGCCAGCTCCACACTGCTTACTTCCACCTTCAGCACCGCACACTCGCCCGGTGGGAGGATGATTTTGTTCTTCGTCACGTTGCCTGATTCCACGCAGAGCATCTGCAAATACTCATCATCGCCGAAGTCGGCCATGGCCTTGGATTTCGCGATCCACGGATTCCACACCACGGTTGAAGCGGAGCCGGATTTCTCGATGCGGATCTTTCGGCCGATTTTGGTGTCGATGATTTCGACGGCAGCGGTGGTGTCGAAATAAACGCGGTCCACCTCGCCCTCAATGCGGATGGCGGAGGCGGTTTCCAATGCGCCTGTCTCTTTCACCTTGTCGAAATAGCCGGTGTCCTTGAGACCCGTGATGGAGACGTCATCGATCGAACCGATCTGGAAATACGTGTGCAGGCAGGTTTCGAACGATGCCTCCTTTTCGCCGGTGTTTCCGACTAACAATTCCAGTGCCAGGGTGTCACCCACCGTGACGATGTATTCGACATCGTGAAACTCAACGGCAGGCATCCGGAGACAGATCCTAACCGCTCCATCGGCGAGTTGCGTTGTTTCCTTGATATCCCACTCGACGTTGCGCGCGAAACCATGGGACGGCAATCCCTCGCGCGGACCGAACCACGGGAAAATGATCGGGATGCCACCGCGGATCGGCTTCTCGGCATGGAACTCGCTGGCCTCGCTCAGGAACAACAACGGTGCCTCGCCCTTTTTCTGGAAATGGGTGACATGGGCTCCATGCAGATAGATCTCGGCGGTGCTCCATTCGGTTTCTATCAGGAGCTTGGAAAGCCCGCCGTTTCCATCGGCGAGGGTGACATGACCGGGGATTTCGAATTTTTTCAAATCGCTCATGCGGATGTTATTTCTTCTTCCGCAGGAATGGAGGGAGGTCGAGGTCCTCGCCGTCGAATACATTCGGAGTTTCGCCTTCGAAGCGGCCGCGTGGCGCGGAGTCGAGGCCGAGTTCGCTTTGGGAGCCGGAAGGTTTGACGCCGAGTTTGAGTTTCGGATGTTCGGCCGTCGAAGCGGCGGCAGCCACTGCTTCGGGTTCGAAGGCCCGGGCTTCTTCCGCTACCGGCTCCTCGTCGGGAATGTCTTCCGGAAACTCGGTATTCTTCGTCTTGCCCCACGGTGCGGTTAGAGAAGGTCTTCTTTTCGGACCAGGAGTGAAACTGCCCGGCTGGCGGGCGGGTTCATCGGATTCGAATTCTTCAATCGGCTCGGGATCAGGTTCGTCCGCGGAATTATAGAACACTTCTTCTTGAGGCGCTTCCGCAACGACGGGAATTTCCACTTCCACTTCCGGTTCGGGTTCAACGACAGGCGCGGGCGGGGTCACCTCGGTGAAAGTGAAGGCATCCAGCTCCGATTCGGGCGTGTCCTCGACCTTCGGTTTGGCCGCGTAATCCGGCTCGGCGAACGGGCGCTCGTTGTCAAAGAGCGAAGGCACCGCGGCGGCGGCGATGTTAGTCGCAGCCTTGCGGAATTTCGAAAGTGGAGAAACCGGTGCTGGTTCGGCAACCGGTTCGGGACGAGGAGGCGGCTCGGGCGCGCGGAACGGCTCGGGAATCTTAACCGCCACCGGCTTGACCGCGACGGGCTCCGGCTCGGGTTCCTCTTCCCGCTTGGAAACGAAATCCGCGATCCTCACCGGCGGACTGGTGAAGCCCTGGCTGGGATCGAGAATCGGATTTTCCGGCGAGCGATGGCTAAGCGATTCGCGCGGGGCCATGGCCAGAGAATCCTCGGGAAGCGCGCTGATCAATGTGATCGACAGGGAATCACCCATCGCCGGATCGACGGCTGCGCCGAAAAGGACGTGCGCCTTGTCAGGCACGAATTTCTGCAGGCGCTGCATCAGCAGCTCGATTTCAAACAGCGTCAGATCCTCGCCGCCTGATAGATGAACAAGAACCGTTTGCGCGTCCTTTAGCAAAGCGCCTTGATCGAGCAGCGGGCTGTTCAATGCGTTTTTCAGGGCCTTCGAAGCACGGTCCTTGCCTTCAGCGATACCGGATCCGAAGAGGCAGCGCGAACGGTTCGTGCGCAACGCGCTCATGAGATCGTCGAGGCCGACGTTGATCAGGCCCGGCCGGATCACAAGGCGGATGACCGCCTTGATCGACTCGCAAATCATGTGGTCCGCCGCGGCGAACGCCTCGTGGATGCCTTGTTTGGCAAGGACGAGTTCTCCCATCCGGTTGTTGTCGAAAGTGACGAGGGCGTTTGATAGAACGGCCAGTTCGTTGAGAGCCGTTTCCGCTTGTTCGCGGCGGCGCTTGCCTTCGAAAGCGAACGGCATGGTCGCGAAAACCACGACAAACGCGCCTTCCTCACGGGCGATGCGGGTGACGATGGGCGATGCGCCGGAACCGGTGCCGCCGCCAAGGCCGGTGCAGAGGAAAACGATCCGGCGACCTTTGATCGAGGCCCGGATCTGGTCTTCGGATTCGAGCATCGCTTGATGGCCGAGTTCGGGATCGCCTCCGGCACCGAGGCCCTTGGTGAGGTTCACGCCAAGCTGGATTTTCTCACGGGCGACGCACGAGGCGAGCGTCCGGACGTCGGTATTCAGCGCCAACAACTCCGCGCCTTCCATGCCGTCGAGCGCGATCCGCTCGAGCATGTTGGCACCGGCGCCGCCGAGACCGATGATTTTCACGGCGGAAGTGGGGATGGTCTGTTGGGGATCGCGAGTGTAAGGGATCATGGGATTGGGAAGAGTTTGAACATTGAACATCGAACGCCCTACATTGGACGTCGAAGTTAGATTCAGGAATTGCGACGTTTTTCTGCGGTTGAAATACTGGTGACGAAGATGCGGATAAGTTGATCGGTCTCGTCGAGAAGAGGAGCGAGTTTTTCAGATTTCGGGACGATTTGCGCCCGATTGATAAGCTTGAGCCAACGCTCCGTCTCGCGAAGCTCCTTGAGGGAGAGGCGTAGTTTGTGAATGAAGTCAGCAGGCGATTCAGCGGCTTGCGCCTCGCCATGGTGGGACAGCGGGGCGGTGCCCGAGCGAAGCAACTGATTCCCGATATGCCGCTCCGCGCAATCTCCGGTCAGCGAACGGGTCAACACGATGATCCGCACCCCGAAATTCAAAAGACGGTCCTCCAGATCATAAGTGTTCTTCGGTTCGTCTTCCATTTCGATGTTCGATGTTGGGCGTTCGATGTTCGATGTTCCCAAGTGTTATTTTCCAAACGGCCAGAACATGCGGCCGATTTTTCCGAGGACACCGGGCGGCGACTCGCGCTCGGTTTCGAGAATCTGGGCGTAGCGGATCAAGCCGATGGCGGTGGCGTAGTGAGGGTCTTTGAAACTCGCCTGCACGCCGCTGATTTCCGGCGGTTCGGGGCGATAGATGTCGCGACCGAAGACATCGAAGGCGAGTTCGCTGAAGCCGCGCATGAGGCTGGTGCCTCCGGTTAGAAAGACACCGGCTCCGATGGCCTCGACAGCGCCAGCGGGCAGGCGCGCGCGAACCAGCTTGAGGGTTTCCTCGAGACGCTGGCGGATGATCTCGTTGAGAATGCTCCTGCCAACCTCGACTTCGGCGAAACCGCGGTCATCCGTTAGCTTGGCGATGCCGACCGAGCGCGCGGGATCCGCCGAGGCGTCGCCTTCGAGGATTTTCAGGCGATCCGCTTTGGAAAATGGCAGGCCGGTGACGAGGTGGATGTCGTTCGTGACGTGGTCGCCGCCGACAGGAATGCAGCCGGATGCGGCGATCGCACCATTCAGATAGAGCGCGTAGTCGGTGGTGCCGCCGCCGATGTCGATGACGAGTGCTCCGCGTTCGCGTTGCTCGCGGTCGAGC
Organism: Luteolibacter sp.; assembly: GCF_039920825.1. Lineage (GTDB taxonomy): Bacteria > Verrucomicrobiota > Verrucomicrobiia > Verrucomicrobiales > Akkermansiaceae > Luteolibacter. Next base: position 165,255 of record NZ_JBDSCX010000018.1, read on the forward strand.
GCCATCTGCGCCGTAGCGATGGGTGAAAAAACGATGTCATCCACTTCAAGCGGGATCTCCCGAACCAGCTTGATGCTGTTCTGGATGCGCGTGCCGATGCCGTGAACCACATGGAAATCCGCTTCCACGGTTTTTCCGAAAAGCCCGACCGGGGTGGTGGAATGCTCCAGTCCATCCAACCAATAGCTGCGGATGATCGGGTGCAGATAGACGTGGTCCTGCGGGATGTGGACCTCGCGGGCGATGGTGCGGGCTTCCTCGACATGTTCCGGAGTGACCGTCGGTTCACCGTCCGGAAGCCGATAGGTGCCACGGTGGTTGATGCCCTGGATATGGGATCCGGTGACGGCGAGGAAAACGCTGCCGATTTCCACATCGCTGGCGTCCTCCGCCTTGGCGAGGGCGTCCTTGAGACAAGCGCGGGCCTGGGCGAAATCACAGATCTCGCCTTTTCTAACACCAGCGGTCTTGGTGACTCCGATGCCGAGGATCTTGACGGCGCTGTCGGCCTTCACCTCACCGACGACCATGCAAGTCTTGCTGGTGCCGATTTCGAGTCCGACGTGAATTTTCGTGCGACGTGCCATGAGGTTGGATTGCGGAATGCGATCAGTTGCGATTGAGAAGATTGTTGAGATCGCGGGTGCGGCGATCCTTGCGGAGGTCGGCGGGAGTCGGTTCGGAAACCGGGACGGCCTTTGGAGCTGCCTTTTCCGTCCGCAGCGTGATCGGGACGTTGTGCTTGGGAATGAGATTGATGGTGCCGATGACGTAGCCTTCGTCACCGGCGTGTTCCATCGCGGCGCGGAGGCGCTGGATCTGCCGCGGGTGATCGCCGATACCGAAAGTGGCTTCCGTGCCGTCATGCGTGACCAGCAACAACGACCAGTCGTTGGCTTGTTTCACCGACTCGATCCAGTGAACGGCATCCGGATCGATTTCGCGGGCGGCGTTGAGCAATTGAAAACAATGTTTGAGCTCCGGATGGCCTATCGGCTGCCCTGCGGCGATGGGAAATTTCGCGGAATTCGGAAGATGGATCAGCGGCAGCTGAAGCGCGGAATCGAGTTGGCGGGCGGGACACGGATAGGCGATGCCGTCGTTGTCCACCAGCATCGCACCGACGCTTCGGGTTTCCGAGATGCCGGCTTCGGGACAGGAAATCCATGCCTGCGGCGCGCGGGGAATGACTCTAACGACCAGGGTGCCGGGCAGATGACGCTCCACGCGGGCGCTTGAGAGTTCCGGCAGATGGTTGAGTTTGACCGTCAGGTCGTTGACATTGATGTCAAACAAGCTCGCGTTCAGGTCGATGCCCGCGGCGTCCACCAGACCGGCTTCGTCGATGGCCGGGTTTGGATTCAGATCGATGACTTGCAGGCGAAAATCGGGATTTTTGTAAAACGCGTGCTGGATGCCCTGCCAGACTCCCCAACCGATGCCGGTGATTACGGCGAGGATACAGCCGAATTTCAGGAGACTGCCGGAGAACCTGAGGAAGCTGAACCAGGCGATGCGCGGCGACATGACGCGGACCTCAAGCACCTTGGAGCGCGAGCGGCGGCGGGATTTGCTGGTCCGTGGTTTCGACATGTTAGGAGCGGAGTTTGAGTGACAGCTCGGCGATGGTTTTACACAGCTCGGGGAAGGAAATTCCAATGGCGGCGGCGGCCTTGGGCAGCAGGCTGGTTTCCGTCATGCCGGGAATCGTGTTGGCTTCGAGAACGAACGGACGATTGTTGGAATCCAGCAAGACATCAACCCGCGAATAAATTTCCACACCCAGCGAGTGGTGTGCGGCGGTGGCGGCGGCCTGCACGGCCATGGTGGTTTCCAGATCGAGGTCAGCCGGGCATTGATATTCGCTGCCTTTCGCGCCGCTCAGCCACGGATACTTGCTGGCCATGTCATAGACACCATCGGGCGGTGTGATCTGGACCACTGGCAGCGCCTTGCCATCAAGAATGCCGACGGTGAGTTCCTTGCCTTGGATGAATTCCTCGATGAGAACCTCGCTGTATTTTTCCGCAGCTTCCAAAAGTGCGGCGGCGACCTCGTCCTGCGACTTGACGATCCGGATGCCGACGCTGGACCCTTCAAGCGGCGGCTTGATGACCAGCGGCGCTTTAAGTGTGAGCGCGGGAACCACGCCGGGGCTGAGAGAAACGGTTTCCGAGCGGGCGGTGGGAACTCCGGCGGCGAGGAACTTTTCCTTCGCGAGTGTCTTGTTAATGGCCAGCTTGCTGCTGGCGGAACCGGCTCCGGTGTAGGGCACGCCCAGCTTTTCCATCGCATCCTGCAACTGGCCGTCCTCGCCAAAGGTTCCGTGGATCACGTTGAATGCGAGGTCGATTCCTTCCGGCAGCTGGATCTCGGTAGTCGTCACGTCAACCGGCACGGCATCAAGGCCGAGCTCTAACAAAGCCTTGAGCACCGCATTTCCGGACGCGAGGGAAACGGCGCGTTCCGAACCCGGGCCACCCATCAAAACTGCGATTTTTTTTCCGCTCAACATCTTCGTTTATGATTTGGAGTTTAAGATGGGAATTTCAAAATGACGCTTCGTCCTCGCCGAGGATTTTGATTTCGGTTTCGAGTTCGACACTGCGTTCATCGCGGGCTTTTTCCTGGATGAACTCGATGAGGGTGAGGATTTCCAGCGCGGTGGCGCCGCCTTGGTTGACCACGAAATTTCCGTGGACTTCGGAAACCGCCGCGTGGCCGCAGGTGCTGCCTTTGAGACCGAGAGAATCGATCACGCGTCCGGCAGGGATGAATTCCGGATTCTTGAACGTGCAGCCAGCGGACGCGGCGATCGGTTGCGAGGTCTTGCGCTTTTCCCGCGAGGCGTCCCAGCGTTCCTTGATGTTGTCCGTGGTGTCGTTCTTGCCTTTGAAAACGGCCTGCAAGGCGAAGTTCCGGCGGAGCTCGGCGACGTTACGGTATTGGGTCACGATTTCCTCCCGCTCACGGGTGCGGATCACGCCGTCCTCGTCGAGGAAAGTAACCCTAACAACCTGATCGAAAGTTTCGATGCCCATCGCTCCGGCATTCATGCGCAGCGCGCCGCCGACGTTACCGGGGATGCCTTCCATCCATTCGAAGCCGCCGATGCCGCTGCCGCCGGCAACGCTCGCAAGCTTCTTGAGGCGGACACCGGCACCGGCCGTGACCTCGCCGCGGGTGCCGACGGTGACTTCTGAGAAAACCCCGCCGGTCGGATGGATGACCGCGCCGCGGATGCCGCCGTCGCGGACTAACAAATTCGATCCACGACCAACCACGCGAACAGGGATGCCGCGCTCGCGACAGTAATCAACGAGAAACGCGAAGCCGTAGAAACTGTGCGGCTCCAGCCAGTATTGCGCCGGCCCACCGACTAACAAAGTCGTGTGTCGGCTCATCGGTTCGTAAAGTTTTCCGTCGATCTCGCCGGGCGGCATGAGCGCGCGCATTTCCTCGAGGATTTTCAAATCCGCAGCGATGCGTGTACCGGCTTCGTGGACGTTTCCAGCACCAAGCGTAATGAGCAAATCGCCTGCCTGGAGCGCGTGGCCGATGGCATGGTGGGCGGTGTCCAGATCGGGAACATAGGTGACGGGAATGTCGCCGTTGGCCTTCATTGCATCGACCAACGTCTGACCCGAGATCCCTTTGATCGGCTTTTCCGAAGCCGCATAGACGTCGGTGATGAACACCATGTCGGCGGCTTGCAGGACTTTTCCGAAATCGTCGGCCAGCGCTTTCGTCCGCGAATAACGGTGCGGTTGGAAAAGGACGATGAGCCGTTTCGACTTCAGGGAACGCGCGGTTTGCAACGTTGCGGCGAGTTCGGACGGGTGATGGCCGTAGTCGTCGATGATGCGATAGCCTGCTGATAGATATTTAGTCTCAAAGCGGCGCTTGGCTCCGGCGAAGGTTGCGAGCGCCCGGGCGACAAGAGTAAATTCCGCGCCGCAGCTATCGGCGAGCGCGATGGCGGCGAGCGCGTTGAGGATGTTGTGGTTTCCGGGAATGCCGAGTTCGACATCGCCTAACACCTCGCCTTTTTTCTTCACCGTAAAAGCCGACGAACCTTTAAGATCGCGGATGTCCGTCGCGGTGTAATCGGCGTCTTCCCAACCATAGGAAACCGCGTTTTCACGGCCCGCGCACACCTCGTTTGCCACGGGGTCCTCGGCGCAGTAAACGAGTTTCCCGGTCGTCTGATCGGAGAGCTTCGTGAAGACCTCCTTGATATGATCGATGTCCCGATAGAAATCCAAATGCTCCGCCTCGATGTTGAGAATCACCGCGTGCTCCGGCCGATAGAGTGCGAGCGTGCCGTCGCTTTCATCGCCTTCCGCGACCATGTATTCGCCGTCTTCCGACCATTTCGCGTTCGCGCCGAGGATCGGGATTTCCGCGCCGACGTAGTGGCTCGGCTTGTGTCCGGCCTCGCGCAGGACGTGGGCGGTCATCGCGGAGGTCGTCGTTTTCCCGTGCGTTCCGGAAATCACGATGCCCTTCTTGGTGTGCAAAATCGCAGCCAGACACTCGGCCCGGCGCAACAGCGGGATCTTCGCCTTCTTGGCGGCGGAGTAGGCGGGATTGTCCGATTTAATCGCCGACGAATAGACAACGATGTCCGCCTTTTTCACGGCGGCGGCAGTGTGCGGCGACGAGAAATTCAGGCCAACTCCCTGCATCCGCTCGGTTTCCGCCGTGGTGACCCGGTCGGATCCGCTGACCTTATGACCCATGCCTAACAACAGAAGCGCCAGCCCGCTCATGCCCGACCCGGCCACGCCGATGAGATGGATTTGGAGCGGGGTGCTCCGGTCGGTGAGGCGTTTGCTGAATTCGATCATGATGGAGTGAGAGTGGCTTCAATGGCGGCGCACACCCGGTTCGCGGCGTCCGGAACGGCGAGTGCGTGCGCGGCTTTTGCCATGCGCTTGTAAGTTGGCAAGTCTTGCAGGATCGAAGTTGCCAAAGCGGCGAGTTTTTCCGCATCGAGATCGCGCTCCTGGACCAGCTTGCCGGCTCCGGCGGAATCGAAAACCTCGGCGTTCCGCGTCTGATGATCGTCCGCGGCGTAGGGATAGGGCACTAAAATCGATGGATGCCCCGCGATGGCGATTTCCGTCAGGCTCGACGCCCCGGAACGCGCGATGACCAGATCCGCGATCGCATACGCCGACGGCATCTGGTCGCAGAAACCCAGCACCTTGTAGCCCTCGCGGCCCTTGGTGATTTCCGAAACCCGTTGAAAATCCAATGCGCCGGCGATGTGCAGCACCTGCGTTTCCGGCGGCAAACTCGCCGCAGCCTGTGCGCAAAGTTCGTTCAGCCGTTTCGCGCCCTGACTCCCGCCAGTGACTACAATGGTCGGGCGGCCGACTTCCAACCCAAACAACGCCGCCGCATCTTCCAGCGATGGCAGATTCATGATTTCCGGCCGGACCGGCGTGCCCGTGGTCACGGTTTCCCGATTTGGAAAAAATGCCTTCGCCGGCTCCAGTCCGAGGAAAACCCGGGTGCAAAACCGGCTCGTCAGCACATTCGCCCGACCCGGCCGTGCGTTCGAATCGTGAATGAACGTCTTCAGCCCCAGCTTGTGACCTGCATAAACCGGAGGCAGCGAGGTGAACCCCCCCATGCCCAGCACCGCGTCCGCCTTGAACTCGCGGATCACCTGCTTGCAATGCCGCACCGAACCCCACATTTTCCACAGGAAAGGCAGCATCCGCGGCGACAGGGTCGGCGGCTTAGCCACGGCGGGCATCGTCTTGAATGTCAGATGCTTGTATTTCGCGGACGCTTCGGAATCGACCTTCTTTTCCGAGATCAGCAGCATCACTTCATGGCCACGGGCGCGCAGCGCTTCGCCCACGGCGATTCCGGGAAAAAGGTGGCCGCCGGTGCCACCACAGGCGATGAGAATTTTGAGGGATTTCGGCACGGATGCTCGGGTGAATAGCCAGCTTGGGGTGTCGGAATCACGCTTCCCACACCCTTTCGGAAAAAGTAAACAAACGTGAAGTAATCGGCAATCCTCAAAATAGCAGAGGCCGGGAAATTCAAAGGCTGCCCTCGAGTGGACACATCATGCTGACACCTGTGAAAACGCGGAGACAAATTCAAATTCCCGCCAACCCGCCAACCATATCACACCCCAATTCAAGATATCGGCTCTACGGATCATTGCGGTGATCCAGCCACTTGTGAAAGGCGTTCCATTGCAGTCGGGAATGAGCGCCTTCAAACTCGGGATGTCTGGCGATAAACTCATGAAACAACACGCTGCGGACCTCCCTCCCATCGGTGGGATCGGATTCTTCGAGCCGGTTCGTCGCCCGCCAAAAGCGGATGAGGGTGACGCACATCGCCCACCCCAAAAAGAACGGCAAGGCACCAATCACCGGCGGCAGGGTGAAATTGGCATTGGATCCGGTAAACAAACCGAAGATCCCAAGGAACATGAAGACGATTCCGATGGGTATCGCGAGGACCGCGCAAATCTTGTCGAATTGATTCATCATTCCCTAACGTAAGTAGCGGATTCGGCGGCGGGATGGAAGCGTGAATTCAATCTGGCGGATTATCGCCGACGGAGAGCGCATTTCATAAGGCTTCTTAATACGAATCGAAAGCAGATGACACAATTCTTCCTATCTCATTATTCGAAGTGATAAAATGATCAGGAACAAAGACCCAGTATTCATCCGGGTGGGATGAATCACGTCCTAGAATCAATTTCAGATCGACCTCCCCATCGGTCGCTTCCACTAAAAATTTGTGGGTGGGATGAGAGTGATGGGCTTGAACTGAGGATAGCGACTTTAATCCCGCAATTATTTCGCCCGCTTCTTCAACTTGTCTCCCATCGATCCTGATTCGAAACGTGTCGTTAAGATTTGCGAGCACCAGCTCTACGGAATTCCGGGTCATTGACTGGCTCGTCACTGCAATTGAAATGCACGCGAGAATCGAAATAGCAAAGGCTGCTACACTTTTTGTGGGAAACTGGGCTTTTAGAAAGTCAGGCACCATCCTCCGGTCTTGCTGAATACGCCTCATATATGAAATCCAATTCACGATAAGAAACGGTAGAGAAATTACCGCAGTGCCAGAAGCGATCCTGAGGGACCAATCCAGAATGGAGTAGATGGGGGAAGGCTGCATCAGTATCTACCAACGGCTGAACCCATTCACAGCAGGATGGAAGTCCGAATTCATTTTAAAGGCTTGTTGTCATCGGCTGCATCTTGCCTCCTTGCTAGCGCATTGAGTCATATCTTGTCAGCAACTCTTGGCACAATGTGAAATCATGCTGAATCTCGCTTGCCTGCTCGTCTGACCATCCATCTTCTTCAACCAACCATCGCTTAAAAGTTTCTTCATCTAACTCGATCTGTTGACGGTGGATGTAGCCTACAAAATCGTAAAATCGCTCTCGGTCATTCGGATGTAGCGCGTTCTTGTTTGCGATACTGGAGAACGCACGTAACAGCAAAATAGCCTCATCCCCAAGCGCAATCGATAAGTCCATATTGCCTGAGGTGAGGACAGAAGCAAAATCCTCGTGATTCGGAATGCGCTCGAAAACGTTCACGATAAAAGAGCGCAAAACAGCATTGTATTCGTTGTGAGAGAAGCTGCCAGACTTCTCCGGTCCAAGGTTCGGGACATAAAATGTATCATGCGAACGACGAACGACAACCAACCAGGCAGGCTTCGATTCTGCATTCCCAGAGAAGACAAATCGGTACGTCTCGCTTCCGCTGAAGGAGCTTCCATTCTTTGAGCCTTCTTCGTCGAACGTCCACGGTGGTGAGCATGCCTCTTTAAGGAGATGCGGTAGGTCGGTCTCTGGATCGCTGAGGATAATCTCGAAGTCCTGATAGGTATTCATTTTTTTCGCTAACAGCGTGTTCTGTCTCGCTCGGACGATATCAGTTCTGGTTAGCCGAGGCAAGCATGGGGAAAAGCCACTTCAGAGGGTTCGGGGGTGAATGGGTCACGATTGTCGTTCGGTTTCGTGGATGCTCATGAAGAGGCAATCTGAAGATTGAACTCCGGACAGCGAAATGAAACTCCGCGCCGGGAAAAGTTTTCGGCAATCGATCCCTTACCCATCTAGCGGAGTCGGAAAATCATCCTTCTACCCGATCATCACCGGTCCGGTGGCCTTGGCTGGCCGATAGATGGGACAGGCAGTCCGGCTTGCGTGGCCCAGGCTCGGGCGGCGGCGGGGTCCTGTCTTGCCCAGATTTTCAGGAGACGGGCTTGGGATTTGTCGCGAACGGTGGGGTCGGAAATTTTCGCGGCCATGGCGAGGGCGTCCTGTGGCTCGGATTCGACCATCGACTCGGCGGCGACGGTCCGCAGGTGGTCGGAATTCTCGTCGTGCGGTTGCTGCTCCACCCAGGCGTTCAAATCGGCGGGTGAAATCGAGGTCCACGACCTAACAACTTCATCGAGCGCCTCGCTTTTTTCCGGGGACTCCGCCAAGCCCATCGCCCAGGCAAGGGCGTTCTCGGGCTCGGTGCCGGCCCAGGTGGAGGCGATTTCCGGGATGGCCTGGCTGCGCGTCTCGCCTTCGGGAAATTGCGCGGCCCACTCGGCGGCCACCTTCGGTTCGCTGTCACTCCACAGGGAAAGCAACGTGGCGGCGGAATCCGCCTGAAGATCCGGAGGAAGGGTCATCACCCAATCGGCGGCGGCCTTCGGATCCTGCGAGCCCCAGGTGCCGATGAGCGCCTCGGTCAATTCCGCAGCGGCGGGTCCGCCGAGCCGGGAATCCACCCATTTTGCCGCGTCGGTGGGAGACTGCATGCACCATTCCGTGGCCAAGCTGGCGAGCGCGGTGGTCTTGCGATCATCATCACCCAGCGAGTCGATCCATTTCGCAGCGGCGAGAGGATCCTGCGCCGCCCAGGCATTGATCACCGAACTGGTCGCCCCTTCGGACAGCACTCCATTTGGCAAACGGCCGACCCAGGCTGCGGCCGCCGCGGGATCGTTGGCCGCCCATTCGCTGGCGATCACGCCGTAGGATTCACCCGCGAGCGGACCGGTCAAATTGCCTTCCGCCCATTTCGCCGCGGACGCCGGATCACGCGAGGCCCAACCGGTGAATGCCGCGTTGAACGCTTCCCGCTTCAGATCGCCAGCCGGCAAGGTGCCCGCCATTTCCAGCGCGGCCTGCGGGTCCTTGCGCGCCCACTCCTCCATCAGCCCGACGACGAAGGCCTTGCGCTCGGAAAAATTCGTCATTCCCAGCGACTGCTTCCACGCGGCTTGCGGATCGCCGCCAGCGAGTTCACGCGCCTTGGCTTCGGCGCGGTCTGTGCCGGAAGAGTTCGCGCGGGAGGATGTCGCACTGGAAGACGGCGGGCGAGATGCCGACATCCGGCGCTTGGATTTACCCTCGGGCTCCGGAAAATCGGAGTGATCCGTTTGCCGGGCCGGTTTCAGCAGCCAGGCCGTTTGCGTGATTCCGCCACCGAGCACAGCGCCCAGCGCTAACAGAATAAGCGGGTGTTTGAAATCGAGCTTCATAAGCGGAAGCCCATCTTGGGAAATGCCGTGGCTCCTGCAAGGCAAGAGCCACGGAACCCGAAATTAGCCTGCGAAATCGACAGCAGACGCAAACTCAGTCTTCTCCACCACCACCACCACCACCACCACCACCACCACCACCACCACCACCGCCGCCATCACCGCCGTGGTTCTTGTGGCCGTCGGAGTCGTTGTCTATTCCGTCACCGTCGATGTCGTCATCGTCGCCGTTGAGCGAACCGTCCCCATCCACATCGTCGTCGGAACCATTAAGCGTGCCATCGCCATCGACATCGTCGTCGAGGCCGTTGTGCTTGCCGTCTCCATCCTCGTCATCGTCTTCACCGTTCACTGAACCGTCGCCATCGATGTCGTCGTCGAAACCGTTGTGTTTCCCGTCGCCATCCACGTCGTCGTCGTCGCCATTGACCGAGTTGTCCCCGTCCACATCGTCGTCGTCACCGTTGATCGAACTGTCGCCGTCCACGTCATCGTCGTCGCCATTGATAGATCCATCACCATCGACATCGTCGTCCACCGAATCGAGGCGGGCGTCGCCATCGATGTCAGACTCGTTGGCGGAATCGTCGGATTTACCATCGCCATCGATGTCGGTTTCCAATTTGGCGGAATCCTTTTTGCCATCGCCGTCGATATCGAGTTCGGTTTCGGAATCATCCTTGGAGCCATCCGCATCGATGTCCTTCTCGTTCGGATCACCGTTCGGCAAATGGTCGCCCACGTACTCGCCCTTGTGCGGTCCGCGAAGGCAGACGCCGCCATCCACATTCCGGTCCGCGCCGTTCGGGATGCCGTCACCGTCCACATCGGAATCGACCCGATTCGCGATGCCGTCGCCATCGAGGTCCGCGGACCTGCCTTTGGCTTCGCTCAGGCTGAGAGTGGCGACAAACGCCGCCGTGATCGCCAATCCTTGAAGAGCGCGTGATTTGTGGAAATTCTTTGGTTTCATGGTTTTGAAAGGTGAGGTGTTTTTGATAAATTGCTCTTTTGAGTTCATGCACCATGCCGACCTCCGCCGGTGGAGTCCATCGGTGAAGTGTAACAAAACGGAAGGACGGCCCCCGTCCGGATCGCAGAGCCGCGTCATCACGACTTACGGGATTTTCAACTCCAAGCTGGATTCCAATCCGCCCGCGCGGGCCTGGATGCGGACCGTCCCCGGCTTGTCTCCGGTCTTCAGCAGGATCGGCGCGATACCCGCTTCGGCGTTGGATGGATTGTCGCCAAGAACCTTCGCATCGCCGCTAACCGAAAATTCCACGGGCGTCGTCGCATCCGGGACGACCGTGCCGTTTTCATCAACGATGCGGGCGTAGACAAATAACAGATCGCCACCGGCCGCCGCGGACTTGCCGGAAGCATCCACGCCCAGTGCGATGGCTTTGGCCGGGCGGGGAGTTTTCACGCTGTGTTTGGCCACCCCTTTGCCATTCTGATAGGCGACGGCGCGGAGCTCGCCGGGTTCGAACTTATCGACGTTGAAAATGAACGGCGGATGGCGGAGCTTGTCGGAAGTGGGGGTTTTCTCGGGGCGGTGGCGGCCGAGACTGCGGTTGTTGAGGAACAGCTCGACCTCGTCGGCATTGCTGAAAACGCGCACGGCCAGCGGGGATTTCTCGGTCCAGTAACTGGCGATGAAGGCCATGGGACCGCCAATTTTCTCGGTTCCCGCCGTGATGATCTCGGAAGCATCGCGCTGGGACTGATAGAAATAGCGGCTGAATTTCGGCAAGCGGAAGAGATCGACCGGGCCGGAGCTTTCGAGATCCTCTGCGTAGCCGCGGTTGTAGTCGAACATCACCCACAAGCCGTCGCCCGCCGCCTGGGTGCCAAGGTTTTCATTGTGGGATTCCTGGAAATTCGACGCCTGTTGGAGAAGCCGGACTTCACCATCACCGCGCAATTGACGGGAATTGCGCTCGTCTTTCTTGAGGTCCTTCCAAGTGTCCTGATTGAGACCGGCGTTGCCCGCATAGTATTCCCAATCGCCGTATTCGCTGACGATCGCGGGGAAAGTCGCTTTTGCAAACTCCTTGGTGCTGCCTGCCTGACGGGAGGCACCTTTGACATCGAAACCCTTGACCCAACCGGCGGTGAACATCTGGTCGCCGGGATACTCTTCATGTCCGGCGGTGTTGAGGCGCTTGATGAAATCGCCGCTCATCCGCGTTTCGTTGAGCGACACCTCCCACATCACGGCGCTCGGATGGTTCCGGTCGCGGCGGATGAGTTCGCGGGCGGACTGGATCCGGTTAGATTCGAATTCCGGTGTGCCGGGATTGAACTGCCAACCCATGATCGCGGTCATGGTGACGAGTCCGAGTTCGTCGCAAGCCGCCATGAACGCCGGACTCTGCGGGTAGTGGGAAAGGCGCACGTAGTCGAAGCCGGCCTGCTTGATTTTCACCGCATCGCGATACTGGGCGTTGTCGGGCACGGCGTTGCCGACGTAGGGATATTCCTGGTGGCGGTTGACGCCGCGCAGGAAAAGTTTTTCGCCGTTGATCAGGATCCCGCCGGGGGTAAATCCAATGCGGCGGATGCCGATGCGCTCGCGCTGCGAGTCGATCATTTTCCCGCCAGCCATCACGCCGACATCGAGCTGATAGAGATTCGGGACCTTCGTGCTCCACAGCCGCGGCTGCCGCACTTCCAGAGGAACAATCACCACACGATCCTCTCCGGGCGCGAGCGTCAGGCTGCCGGAATCCTTGCTGGCCGCCGTTTTTACATCAACCCCGGCCAAACGCGCGACGATCGAAAACGCTGCGGCCTGGCTGCCGCTGTTCCGCACGTGGACCTGGGCGCTCACTGTCGCCGAGTCGGCGGAAACCTTCGGATAGGTGACGAACACTCCGCCGGACGCCGTCTTGTTTTCCAGAATCTCGTCGGTGATGTGCAGCGGCGGTTTGATGATCAGCGTGGCCGGACGGTAGATGCCATGATAGAGATGGAAATCGAGCTGATCGAGCGGCTTGGGTCCGGTGAACGGATTGCTGGCGTTGTCGAGCCGGACGGCGAGATTGATCGTGCCCGGAGTCTTCGCGAACTCAGTTAGATCGCCGACGAGCGGCAGGTAGCCATCGGTGTTCTCGGCGATTTTCCTGCCGTTGGCAAAAAGACTGGCACGGTTCATCGCCCCTTCGAAACGCACCAGCACGACTTGGCCGACGGCGTTCACCGGAAGCGTGAACGATTTCCGGTACCAGCAAATCCCCTCCCATTGCTGACGATCCGTCTTGTTCGTCACCCTCGCCTCCAGGCGCGCGGGATGGGGAAAAGCCACCGCCTCCCACGTGCTATCGGTGAAGGCCGCCGCCTCGGCACCGGATTCGTCCCCCAAATGGAATCGCCAGCCGCCGCTGAAATCGCTGGTGGCGGCGCGGGCCGGAACGATGGCGGAAATCGCCAGACAAAGAACTCGGATGGCTAACAAATGGTATTTCATCGGGATTTCGGAATCTAGGGTCCCGCGAGGATGACCTTGGAAGCCGGATTGTCCATTACCCCGAATGCAGGCGACAGTCACGGGTTCAAAAAGGCCGTCCCGTTCATTTCGCGAACCGGTATCCCTCGCCTCGGACGGTTAGAATGTGCCTCGGTGATTCCGCCTTGTCCTCGATTTTCTGCCGCAGCCATGCGACGTGCACGTCCACGGTCCGCGGGGTGATGAACGGCTGGTCCGGCCAGATCCGGGCGAGGATGTCATCGCGGGAAATCACCTTGCCCTGGCCGTTGATCAGCAGTTGCAGGATCTTGCTTTCCTTCGAAGCGAGGCCGAAGGAAATTCCGTTTTTAGAAAAAGTCGCCCGCGAAAAATCGACGATGACATTTCCGAATCCGATCTCCGTCACTGTCATCTCATCCTTGTGCGTTCGCCGCAGCAGGGCGTCCACACGGGCTAACAGCTCGTCGGGATCGAAGGGCTTCACCAGATAGTCGTCCGCTCCGGTGCGCAGTCCCTTCACACGATCCGGCACCCGGCCGAGCGCGGTCAGCATGATGATGCCGCCTTCGTAGCCCTCACGCCGCGCGCTCTCGCAAACTTCGAAACCCGACATGCCGGGCAACATGACATCGAGGATAAGGACATCGAAATTTCCGCCCGCCACCTTTCTCATCCCCGCATGGCCGTCGGCGGCGGCTTCCACGGTGTGACCTTCGGCACACAGCAGGTCTGATAGAATCTGAAGGATTCCCGGTTCGTCTTCGACAAGGAGGATGCGGGCGTTCATGGGTTTGCCGGCAGGTTGACGGTGAAGGTGGAACCGCGGCCGGTTTCACTCCTAACAAAAATGTTGCCGCCATGCGCGGTGACGATTTCCTTCACCAGGCTCAGCCCGAGGCCGCTGCCCCGCACCTGCTTCTCCCGCGCGATGCTGCCACGATAGAACGGATTGAAAATTTCGCGCTGCTCGTCCGCGGGAATGCCCGGTCCGCGGTCCGCCACCTGGATTTCCACCCGCCCCGCCAGCGCAGAGGCGGAGACCCCGATCCAGCCGCCCACGCCGCCGTGCTTGGCGGCGTTTTCGATGAGATTCTGCAAGGCGCGGCGCAACGAGGCCGGATCTCCCGTGACCGTGGGAAGAGCGGATGGAAGCTTCAGATCGATTTCGCAGGAGGAAAATTTCGCGTCACCTTTCACGGTTAGAACCGCATCCCGGATCACCTTGTCCAACTCGACCGGCACCTGGTCCCGCGCCTTTTGTCCGCCGGAGAAGTCCAGCACCTGCTCGACCATTTCGCCCAACGACTCCGCATGCTCGAGAATGAGTCCCGAGTATCTGGCGATTCCCTCCTGATCCTTCACAATGCCGCGTTTCATGTTGTGCGCCGCACCGCGAATGACTGTTAGCGGTGTCCGCAGTTCGTGGGTGACATTGGCCACGAATTTCATCCGTTCCTCCGCCAGCTCGCGCGAATGCCGCGTCACCCGCAGCAACATCCACCCGGCCGCCAGGATCAGCGCGTTCAACACCACCGCGACGGCCAGGTTCTTCTTGCGCGAGCCGGAAACGGCCGCCTCCAGCGAACCCTCGCGCCGACCGATCTCCATCGTCCAGGATGGCTTCGTTGGTGGGCCCGGTTGGTCCACCCTCGATCCCTGGAAATTGAAATCGACCGACTGCGTCCGGGCGCTCCCTTTCGATTCATCCGCCAGAGTTGAGAAAATGATCTCGCCGGTCGCCTTTGATCTAACTGTGACATCGCAGATCGCGTTTCCTTCGGGATTCAGATGGGTGGCGATGAGTTCGGGCAACCAGACGTCACGCAGATAGCCGGCATCCAGCTCGACGATCACCCATTCCCGCTCCCCCCCGCCGCCGCCGGGACCTCCAGGCCCGCCCGGCCCACGGTCAGGACCGAAGCGCGGTCCGCCGAAATCACTTTCTCCCTGCCGTCCCCTCGGACCGCCGGGGCCTCTCGAACGGCCTGAAAAACGCGATCCCATCACCGGAAATTCCCGGAAAAATCCCGTGCGACCCTCAAACGGCGGAGAGCCACCCGCGATCTTTTTCGATAGATTCTGTTGGAGATCAACCCACTCTTCCGGCCATTCCATCGGAGAATAGGTTTCGGATGAAATTCCGACTTCGAACAGCTCCACCTTTTCACCCGATGGAACCGCCACCGCGACGCGTTTGAAGATCGGCCGTGGCTTGGCGGATTTCCATTCGCGCAGTTTCCCGAGGTGAACGGCTTCGGCGGTTCCCCGGTCCAGTTCGGCACTGGTCGGAACAATCGTGCCGCATGCTTGCGCGAGTTCCGTGTCGAACGCGCGGGTCATCAGTTTCGCCTGATTCGCCAGCGATCCACTCATCCGGTCCATCTCCGCCCGCGCCAGCTCGCCGGTCCAGTGGTATTGCAAAACCGTGAGTCCGCCGCACAGCACGACCATGGCGATGATGAAAATCATCTCCACGCGGCTGCGCTGCCTTCCGGAATCCATTTCACAAAGCGTAGCCATCCCTCCGCCGGGGGCAACAGGAAGCGTCCTTCTTAACACTCCTTAACACGACAACTTCAGGCGGGCATGAGACACATAAGTTGAAACAGAACCCGCAACCCGCCGAAATCATGTCCGACAAGATCCAACCTTTTCACATTCCCGTGAACCGCCGCCGGTTTTTCAAAAGCATGGCCGCCGCATCCGCGGGATTCACTCTGCCGGGATTTCTCGCCGAAGCTCTCACCCTGAGCCCCACGGTCACCCAAGGCCCGTATTACCCGCTGGCCGATGACATCCCGCTCGACAAGGACAACGACCTCGTCCAGCTCGGCGATAATCTAACTGTTTCTGCTGGCGTCGTCACCTACGTCAGCGGACGGATCCTTGATTCCACCGGAAATCCGGTGCGCGGCGCGCTGGTAGAATTGTGGCACGCCGACCGCGAGGGCGACTATTCGTATTCCACCGGCGTCGGCCGCAACTCCGCCTGCGACGCGAATTTCGCGGGCTTCGGCCAGTTCATCACCGGTAAATCCGGCGCGTTCAAATTCCGGACGGTCAAGGCGGGCCTCTACAACGGGCGCACCCGGCACTATCATTGGGGTGTCACGCTGCCGGGCAAAACCACCCGCACCACCTCACAAACGTTCTGGAACGAAACCGCCTACGCCCTCAATGGCACGGTGTTCGCCACCCAGAATTCCAATGACTCCGTTCTAACGGGAATCACCGACGCCGCGCAGAAAGCCAGCGTCATCCTCAACTACACCGCGGTTTCCGGCACCACCACCGGCGAAGTCCAGGCAAGCTGGGATTACGTCAGCGGTTTCACTCCGGTCGAACCCGACTATCCGGCGCCGGGCGGATTTGTCATTGCTGGAGAAGTGGTTGCCGGTCCTTCCGGCGCCATGCGCTACCGACTGAGAATTCCCGTCTTCGCAGGCTACACCTACGAGGTTTATGGAAATCCGACATTGGCGGATCTGGAATGGAAGGCGCTGCCGTTTTCTCTAACACAAACCGGGACTTTGGACAGGAACAAACACACCGTGACCGCGGAAGGCACGATCGACCTCTTTGTAAATGCCAGTGCCTCGAAGGGATTCTACAAGGTCACCTTCCGTGTCCCGGGAGCCAATACCGGAACGCCATGACCGGCGGAAGAACGCGTCGTTCTTAACATTCCTTAACACAACCGTCCCGCCGGCCGGTGGTTCCATCCGCACATCAAATGAAATCACCGCAATATTCCCCGATCGAAACCCTCATCGCCCGCCGCCGGTTCCTGCATGGATTCGGCATGGCCGGCCTCTCGCTGTTCACCACCCGCGGCCTCTTCGCCGATCAACTGATCGCCACACCCAGACTAACCGAAGGCCCGTTCTATCCGGACAAGCTGCCACTCGATACGGACAACGACCTGATCATCGTCAATGAATCCATCACTCCCGCCCTCGGCGAAATCACCCACCTCAGCGGCCGGATTCTCACCATGACCGGAGCACCCGTCCGCAACGCCGTGGTGGAAATCTGGCAGGTGGACAATCACGGCATCTATCTCAACAGCCGCGACACGAACGCCGGTGGAAAACGCGATAGCAATTTCCAAGGCTACGGCCGCTTTCTCACCGATGCGAGCGGCGCTTACTATTTCCGCACGATCAAACCGGTGCCTTATCCGGGCCGCACGCCGCACATCCATTTCGGCATCAGCAAGAACGGCCGGCGCATCTACACCACGCAGATGATGATCAACGGCCACGAGCAGAACGATGGCGACGGCGTCTTCGAAAGCGCCGGCAGCGCGCTCGCCCGCGAGTCGTTGTTAGTGGATTTCAAACCGCTGGCCGGTTCGAAGATCGGAGAGCTGACCGCGAACTTCGACATCATCATGGGCCTCACTCCCGAAGATCCGCCGGACGGCCACATTCATGGATCTATCGGCAAAGCGGAAGGCCTCGGCGGGATGCATCCTTGAAATCACCATCAACCTAACATCATATGCACTCAATCCATTTGTTCCTCATCACCGCCTCACTGCTTCTCACTCATGCGTTGTTCGCGCAGGAACCTCCCGCCCACCGCCCGCCCGGTCCTCCGCCGGGCGCGCCTCCCGGCGGTGAGATGTCCGGTCCGCAGCAAACGAAGGAAGAGGAAATCAAGGAGTATCTGACTCTCGACAAGAACGGCGATGGAAATCTATCAAAAGACGAGATCACTGATCGCTTCCAAAGCCTCATCACCCGCGCCGACTCTAACGGCGATGGCGTTATTTCCTCCGAAGAACTCGCGCAAATGGTCAGCCGCCGCTTCGCCGCCAAGGCGAAACGCGGCAACGAGCGCGGCGGCCCGGGAGGACCACCACCCGGCGGAATGAGGCCCCGCGCGCACGGAGGCGGTGAACCGGAGCCCATACCTCCCGCTCCTTAGCTCGACCTATTCTGAAGAGCGGACATCAGCCCATCGCGGGGCGCCACGGTTCCGGGGGGGACGTGTGGTATCCTGCGGCGGGTTGAACTCCGCCCTTTATTTCCGCTTTCCACTTCCGGATTACCGCCTTCATTTCCCTCATGGCTGACGTCTTCACTCCGGAAAAACGTTCCGAAGTCATGTCGAAGATCCGTGGCTGGGACACCAAGCCCGAACTCGCCCTGCGTTCCATACTCCACCACCACGGTTACCGCTTTACCGTCCGTGGGCCGAAAAACAAACAACTCCCCGGCCGGCCCGACATCGTTCTGCCGAAATATCGCACCGTGGTTTTCGTCCACGGCTGCTACTGGCACGGCCACGAACACTGCAAACATTTCCGCATGCCGAAATCCCGCAGCGACTGGTGGGCCGCGAAAATTCTCGGCAACCAGCAGCGCGACGCCCGCAACGAATCCGCCCTCCTCGCCCTCGGCTGGCACGTCGTCACCATCTGGGAATGCGCGCTGAAAACAGCGGCTGCCAGAGAGTGGCTGGAAAATCGGCTGCCGAAGCTGATAGGGTGACTTTCTCACTCCTGAAAGCTGCGTGTCTTGAAAAATGTGAATGATTCGATCAGCCGACATGCCGGGATTGTCCGGGCATGGTCGAACCGCCGGAGCCGGTAGGTCCTTCGATGAACCTGGCGACCGGAATGAGAAAATCTGGTGTGACGGGAACATTCAGGTCATCGTCGTAATGGGCCAACGTGACTAAGCGGCCGACGCCTTCAAAGTTATCAAACAAGTCACGTGCCGGTGAATCATTGGCAATCGCGCCGGGTTCCGCAAGCCGGCGGGCGAACCGGATCCGTTCCGCAACCGATGGATGGGTGTCAAAAAATCCGGTTTTTGAGAGACCGGCGCGATTTTCGATAGAAGCACGTTTTTCCGGATCAAGACAGTTGGCCCGATATTCCATCAGCAAGGGCAGGTTGTCGGGAAGCTGGAACCGATTGCGCCAGCTCCGCCGCATTTCCAGATGGATTTTTTCGAGAACGTGCCCCAGCGAATTGAGCCGCAACAAAGTCGCTTCAAGGGAATCGCTGCCTGCGATCCGGGCTTCCCATTTGTCCGCATCGTATTCCATCTGGCGCATCAGGAACCCGCTGATACCGTGGCCCGTCATCATCAGCAGCCAAAGGATGCCTCGCGAAAGAGCCACCCCCGCCCTCGCGCAACCGACCATCAGAACGATCCAGATGCTCTCGCTCTGACCGAATCCCGCCAGTGTCTCGTCCCATGCATCCCGTTCGTAAACGACGCGGGCGAACCAGAAGTTCACGCTGCGGATCAGGTAGCTGAGGCGCATTCCAGCCCCTTGTCTGAAGTGGCCGAATTCGTGGGCGATGACGCCGGCGAGCTGGCGTTCCGTTAATCCCGCTACCAGCGGCATGCCGATCGTCAGGATCAGCTCGTTCTTAAAAAAACCGCGCCATCCGCGATTGAAGCCCGCGGATGCGTTGAGATCGCAGTTGATCTCGATTCGCTTCGGAGCCGGAGCGCCGACACGGCGGCAGACGTCCTGTGCCATGGCATGGACGCGGGGTTCCACATCAGGTAGCAACACGATCGGCTGCATCTTCGTGCCGCGCCGCGCGAACAACGGCTTCACCATCGCGATGGCAATGGCCGCACCCACCAGAAGCGGAGTGATCGAGCAGACGATTTTGGCTAGCAGGCTGAATTTCGAATGCCCGATCGGCCATTCCCAGATCTCGACGAAATAATGGGTCGCAAAGAAATAAACGCTCCAACAAACCAGGACGGTGAACGCGATGTAGATCAGCGGAAGAATGATCATCCCCGCGGTCACGAATCCCATGCCGATGCTGTAGGCGGCAGATGGCTTGTCCTTGGTTTTCGCTTTCGCGCTATCAAGAGGCTTCATTGGCACCCAGCCAAAGCGTTCCGATTGAAAATGTCAAAACCACACGGATTCCTTTTCCATGTTAGTTCGGGTATTTTATATTCCCGGCAATATGGCCCGGCAATTTTCCACCGGAGCGGTCCGGCCTAAACGCGGGGAGCAAGCTGCCAGCTGCCAAGATGAATGTGCCGGCCTTGGCCGATGAGGCTTTGCACGAGAACGATGTCCGCAACCACCCAAGAGATGGGATCTATCGAATGCTTCGGAATCTCCTTCGAGTCCCGACTTAACGTAACGTGGGCCTTGAATTTCGGGCTCTTTTTGCAGGGCAGGCCATGGAGGATGAGTTCCTTCAACAACGACTTCTGGAATTCCATCAGCGTCGGGTTGTCATCATCGGTCATCACTGGAGTGTAATTTTCGGTGCCCTTCCGGAAGCTTTCCACTTGATCCAAGTGGATCGGGAATAGTGGAGAATTCGCTGCCGCCTGACAAGCTCCGGATGCGTTCCTGATCACCCGCTCCGGGATGTCGCCATAGTAGTCGTCCACGTAGACCAATGTCATGTGAAACTGCTGCTGCCTAACAAGTTTCCCCAGAGCTTCATGTTCTAGCTCGAGGCGCTTTCTGGATTCCGAAATAAGCCTGATGGACTCTTCGTCGGGAATGATGGCGACAAATAAGCTGCTTCTCTGGCCGGACCGAAATTCTTCAGGAAGGAGGGGTAACTGTGTTTCCATGGTTGGAGGGAGTTGGTGCTTTGTGATGGGTTCAGATAGATCGAGCTCATACCCCGTGCCACGCCCTTCACCGATAGGGACGAGTGCGCCGAGCTGAGCGAGTTGTTGCAGATCGCGGGTCGCGGTGGCCTTGGAGGCACCGGTGAGGCCTATATGTTTTCGGGCATTCATGCCCCCGGTAAAGCCCTCAGGCCCAGCTTGGAACATCCGCCGGACCACCTTGAGCTGGCGCTCATTCATGCCATTTTCAAAGCGCTGGAAAAACTTCGATTTTAGTAAGACGAAGCGCACTTGGGCTTCGGCATCCTGTTGTGCCTTCAACACCACCTTGACGAACCAGCGCACCCAAGCCGTCGCCTCGTTGCGCTGCTGGGCGGCTTCCAAGGCTTCGTAGTAGGCATTCCGTGACGCCTCGATGGTCCGGGAAAGGCTGAGAACCGCCGGACTGCCCATTCCCTGAGACAAGGCTTTTTCCGAGAGCGCGCGGCCGATGCGGCCATTGCCGTCTTCGAAGGGATGGATGCTTTCGAAGTAAAGATGAGCGAGCGCGGACCGGACGGGAGGTTCCGGGATAGGTTTCGGTCCACCTGGGGCCGTCTCGTTGAACCACACGATGAAGCGTGCCATTTCGTCGGGAACCCGATCGGCGGGTGGCGCCTCAAAATGGACGGTAGGCCGATCAATGCGGCCGGAAACAATCTGCATGGGGTCACCGCCTTCGCGCCAACCTCCAACCCGGAGGCTGGTGGTTCCGCCGAGGAGCATCCGATGCCAGGAAAAGAGGGTTTCCTCGGAAAGGTGTTCATGGAAGGTGTTTCGGACCGCGACCATCAACTCACCCGCACCATCGGCCATGCGGCTGTCCACAGGTTGAGGCACGAGGTTCAGACCCAGCCGGTTACGGATCGACGATCTCACGGCGTCGCGCTGTAAGATTTCCCCCTCAATGGCGGAGGTTAGGATGGCTTCGGCGATCATAAAATCAAGAATCGCCTCGGTCCCAAGTTCATCCGGCAGTCCCTCCAACAGCCCACCAACGCGCCCGGCATGGTTTGCGAAAGCGAGCAAGGAGTCCGTCACAACGTCTAGCTCGAAACGGAACTCGGGCCAGTCCGATTGCTGCCAATTGTAGCGCATGAGCCGAATGTGGCACTTATTCGGCTCATAATACAGGGAAAACTTGAGCCGATTGAGTGGTTTAATCGGCTCAAAGGCCGTTGAGCCGAAATTTCGTCATCAAGGATCCAGCAACGCTCTCACGGTGGCGGCGTCGAGCTTCTTGGAGATATCCGCGTCGGCGAGGATGCCGGCGGCGAGTTTTCCTTTGGTTTGCTGCATCTGGTGGATGCGTTCCTCCACCGTTTCCTGGCAGAGGAGTTTATGGACGAAGACCGGGTTGTTCTGGCCGATGCGGTAGGCGCGGTCGGTGGCTTGGGCCTCGGCGGCGGGGTTCCACCACGGGTCGTAGTGGATGACGGTGTCGGCGGCGGTGAGGTTGAGGCCGGTGCCGCCGGCTTTGAGGGAAATGAGGAAGACGGGGGCTTTGCCGTTCTGGAAATCCTCGACGAGCTTGCCACGGTCTTTGGACGCGCCGGTGAGTTTCAGATAGGGAATCTTTTCCTTCACCAGGTGCGCCTCGATCAGCGAGAGCATGGAGGTGAACTGGGAGAACAGCAGGATGCGGCGGCCTTCCTCGATCAGCACTGCTAACAACTCGGTGAGGAAATCGAGCTTCGCGGATTCGAGGACGCCGTGCGGGTAGTCCTCGGGCAGGAGCTGCGGGTGGCAGCAGATCTGGCGGAGCTTGAGCAGCGCGTCGAGGAATACGATCTGCGATTGCTCGATGCCGCGCGCGGCGATGGCCTCGCGGACGCGTTTGTTCATCGTTGCCCTAACAGTTTCATAGAGATCCTTCTGGCCGGTGTTGAGTTCGATGAGGTGGACGAGCTCGGTCTTCGGCGGGAGTTCCTTGGCGACCTGGTCCTTGGTGCGGCGCAGGATGAGAGGGGCGACGCGGCTTTTCAGTACGGCATTGCGCTCGGCGTCGCCGTCCTTCTCGATCGGAGTGCGGAAGCGTTTGTTGAACGCGTCTTCGGTGCCGAGGAAACCGGGGACAAGGAAATTCATCAGGCTCCACAACTCGCCGAGGTGGTTCTCGATGGGCGTTCCTGATAGGCAAAGGCGGTTGCGGGCGTCGAGCTTGCAGGCGGCTTGCGCCATTTTCGACCGCGGGTTTTTGATGTACTGCGCTTCGTCGAGCACGACCATGTGAAAGGGCACGCCCGCGAGCTTGTCGATGTCGCGCTGGAGCAGGGCGAAGGAGGTTAGAACGAGATCGGCGTGGGGGATGGAGCGGAAGTATTTTTTCCGCTCGGGTCCGTTGAGGACGAGCACGCGCAGGGCCGGGGTGAATCTCGCGGCCTCCGCCCGCCAGTTAGGAACGACGGAGGTGGGGGCGACGACGAGCACGGGCAGCCCGCGCGAGTGGCCGGATTCCTTATCCGTCAGGATGTGGGTGAGTGTCTGGAGGGTTTTGCCGAGGCCCATGTCGTCGGCGAGGATGCCGTGCAGGCCGTGGCGGGCGAGGAACTGCATCCAGTGGAATCCGGCGAGCTGATAGTCGCGCAGCGTGGCCTGCACGCCTGCAGCTGGCGGGACGGGATCGATGCCGGAGAAGTCGTGCAGTTTTCCCGCGAGTTCCTTCAGGTCGGGCGGCGTGTCGAGGCCCATGCTTTCGAGGCCGGCCAGCGAGGCCGCGTCGAGCGCGTGGAGGCGGGCCTTGTCGGGGAACTTCGGATCGATGAGCGCGGCGAGGTGGTTGAGGATGCCCCGCACGCGGCCGATGGGCAGCTTGAGCGCGTCGCCATTCGGCAGCGGCGCGTAAACGTGGCCGTTGTTAGGGCGGTCGAGCGTTTCTTCAAGAAAATCGTTTTCCAACAGCCCGGCGAGGATCGGCAGCAGGTCGTGGCGTTCTCCCGCGACATCGAAACCGACGGACAGGCTGAACCAGCCGCCGTCACCGGGCGAGAGCTTGCTTTCCCACTTCGCCGGGTCGGCATCGAAAACCCGATGGCCGACGTTGTCGGAAACCGTGACGGCCCAGCCGAAGCCTTCGAGCCTCGCGACCATTTCGCCGCGGAACTGGTGCCAGAAGGCGTCGGTCTGGATTCGGCTGGGGTCAGGAAACCAGCGGTCGGTGGATTTGTTAGCGAGATCGTCGCGCGATTTCAGGTTGAGCAGGAATTTCCACGCGGAATTCGAATGCAGCGAGGAAAGTCCGGTATCGGAAAGCTGCCGGGCGGCGGCATTTTCCGCAGCGGTGTCGTGCTGGACGATGGCTGGCCTGCCATCGTGATTGATGGTGCTGATCCATTCCGGCGCGCTGGCCCGCAACGGACTACGATGCCCGCCGTAGATCACGAATGCCTCAGCGGTGATCCATTGCTCGACCTTCGGCTGGCCAAGCGATTGCAATAACAGCCGCGTCGCCTTGTCCACCGGTTCGCGGGTGACGCGCAGCTCGAACCGCGGCTCCAGCCGAACACGTGGCAGGTCCTCCGGCGGATCCTTCATCAGCTCACGTGCGGTCGGCAATGCAGCCGCAACCGCACCGGAGACTCCCCTGCCCTGCAACCGCGACGGGTCGCGCTCCTTCGCCGCTTTGGTTAGAAGGGCCGCCGCGTGATGGCAGAAATTTCCCACATCGCACGAACAGAACGTCTCGAATTCCCAACCGCTCCCGGACTGCCAGAGATTCACCTCTGTCTCATCTTTCACGACCGTCCCAAGCAAACTCACCGAACCCGGAGCCGTTTCCTCGATCCGCAGATCGCGCACCTTGCCGACCAAGGGATTCGCGGCGGCGAGGATCTCGTCGTCGAAACGATCCTTCCATCGGGTGTCCCCGAGAAATGATGAAATGTCAGCGGTTTCTGGCAATGCCCCGGCAGGGTCCAACATGGTGATCCCGCGTCAAGCCTCCGCTGTGATTCCTGCGGAACGCGAAATTTATTTCGCCCGCGAAGCGATGTGGGAATGGAAAATCGAGGCGGGGTCTTGGCGCACGGAAACACAGGCAGGGCTTGAAATTCCGAGTTGCCGCGAGACGCAGCAACCACGATATATGAATTCGGTCAAATCAGCCACAACGCCTTCATCGCCTCGGCGCGTTCGAGCGCGTCTTCGGCGGTGGGACCGAGGAAATTGGCGTGGCCCATTTTCCGGCGGCCGATGGCGCGGCGCTTGCCGTAGAGATGCAGGCTGGTCTCGGGGTCTTCGAAAAGCGGCAACCAGTCAGGCGGCGTGGTTTCATCCCGCCACATGTCGCCTAACAAATTAAGCATGGCGACCGGCGAGTGCAGGCGAGTGGATCCTAACGGCAGGCCGATGACCGCGCGGAGCTGCTGGGTGAACTGCGAAGTGACGCAGGCGTCCAGCGTGTGGTGACCGGAATTGTGAGGCCGCGGGGCGATTTCGTTGACGAGCAGCGAGCCGTCCTTTTTCAGGAAGAACTCGACACCGAGGATGCCACGGTAATCGAGCGCTTCGGCGACGCGGCGGGCGATGGCGGCGGCTTCCAGAGCCACGGCAGGCGAGACACGCGCCGGGATGATGGAGACGTCCAGAATGTGATGGCGATGGCGGTTTTCCGCAGGATCGTAAGTGACTGTGATGCCGTCGGCACCACGCGCGGCCATGACGGAAAGCTCTTTTTCAAACGGAACCCACGCCTCTAACACCGAACGCGGGGCACCGAAGGACGCCCAGATTTTTTCAGGATCCTCGTCGCCTTCGAGCTTCACCTGACCCTTGCCGTCGTAGCCGAAATCGGCGGTTTTGAGGACGCCGGGGCCGTTGAGTTCCTTCATCGCGGCGGCGAGATCAGTGGCGCTAGCGATGACGGCGAACCAAGTGTGAGGGATGTTATTTTCCTTCAGGAAATTTTTCTCACGCTCGCGGTTCTGGGTGATGCAGATGGCGCGCGGCGACGGATAGAGATCGATGCATTTCGCGACTTTTTCCAGCGTCTCGCACGGGATGTTTTCGAATTCCACGGTAGCGACCGTGACCCGGCTGCAGAAATCGGCGAGCGCTTCGGCATCGTCGAACGGCTTGTCGATCACCTCATCGGCGCACTCCACGGCAGGCGCTTCGAGTCCACCGGTCCAAATGACGGTGCGGACACCCATCCGCCGGGCTGCGAGGGCGATCATCCGGCCGAGCTGGCCGCCACCGATGACGCCGACGATGCAATGCGGCGTGTGAATAGGAACTTGGGGAGACATGAAATCAGTCAATGGGATCGAGAGGGGGCAGCACGGCCGCCTTCACGGTGGCGGTCTGTTTTTTCCGGAAATCGGCGAGTTTTTGCGCGAGTTCGGGGTTTTCATTCGCGAGCATGGCCACTGCGAAAAGCGCGGCGTTGGTCGAGCCCGCTTTGCCGATGGCGAAGGTGGCGGTCGGGATGCCGGCGGGCATTTGCACGATGGAAAGCAGAGAATCCACGCCTTGCAGCGCCTTGGATTCCACCGGCACACCGAGCACCGGAATGTCGGTGATGGCGGCGGTCATCCCGGGCAAATGAGCGGCACCACCGGCTCCGGCGATGATGCATTTCAACCCGCGGGCACGCGCGGTTTCGGCATAGGAAACGAGCTTGTCCGGCGTGCGATGGGCGCTGACGACCTCAGCTTCCCATGCAACACCAAAATCGCGCAAGGTGCGGGCGGCGTGCTCCATCGTCGGCCAATCCGACGTGCTTCCCATGATTATTCCGACAACTGGCGCTGCGCTCATGGGCGCAGAGTGGCGGACCGCCCGGCGTGCGTCAATACGTGGGTCAATCGTTGTCCGCCCTTCGCCGGCTTTCCATTACGGCAAAACACGCTACATTTCTGCAAATGGCGGCAGTAAGACTGGAACTCACCCTGCGCGATGGCACCCCGGTCATCGTCCGGCCATTGATTCCGGAAGATCACGACGCACTGGCCGAAGCCTACCGCCGGCTTTCACCCGAAGCCCGCTACCACCGTTTCTGGACCCACACCGGTGAAGTCGTCGGGGAAAAAATGCTCAACCAGGTGCTTACCCAAGACCCGGAAAAGCACGTCACTTGGACCGTGCTCGATCCAACGCGCGATTTCCCACCCGTCGGCGGAGCGAGTTGGTGGCGCGATGCGGAGAATCCCTCGCAAGCCGAATTATCCGCCATCGTGCTGGATGACGACCAAGGCCGAGGCGTCGGCACCCTGCTGCTTTCCGTCATGTGGCTCACCGCCTTCCGTGTCGGAATTAAACAGCTCATCGGCTACGTCCAGGTCGAAAACCGCCAGGCCGCCGCTTGGATGCGCGATTGCGGCGCGATCGGAGAGTGGGACGGCTACAAGCTCATTTTTCGCTGGGACTTGGAAAACCTCGATCTCCTCCCGGAAACCCGCGTCGCCGCCGAACTCGCGGATTGGCTCGCGCGTCTTTCGCCCGAGATCCTCGTGTGAAATGGGATGCTGCCCAAGAGGAACTCCGGACAGCCGCCCGGACTAACCAGAAGGTCGCCCGGAGTTCGCGCTTCAGCGTGCTCTTTTTCACTTCAATCATCCCAACCGCTTCCGAAGTTCAATAGAGGATATTCCCTCCAGTGTCTTTCCACTTCTTCACGTCCCCAGCGCTCCAAATACTCCGCCGCGCTCGACCATTTCCATTCGCCCCACTTTTTAACATATCCATGTTTTACCGGGTTTTGATGAACGTAATGGATGGCAGCGATGTGGTGGCGGTCGCCGGAGATCTGTCGCTCCAAAGTATTGAACCAGACTTTGCGGCCGCGTGTGCCGTCTTCTCCATTCCAGAGAAACGAGCTCCGTCCATGAAGCTTTCCGAGATCCCTTACCAAGGTAGGACAGCAGTGTGTCAGCACCACGGCGTGGTAGTGATTGGGAAGCAAAACCCATGCATCGATACGTTCCGCATGTTTGCCGAGTATCTCCAACAACTCGCAGGAAAACAGATCCATGCGCTCGTTTGAAGTTCCCACCCATGGCTGGTGTTCGTAACAAGTGGCGGTGATCAAATAGAGACCTTTGCCTTCCTGATGATGAACAGGACTGTGTTTGGGATGCTGCTGGAGCTTGCGGATAGAGACCGTTTCCTTACGTTGCCCGTCGGTCATTTTCCTCCAGCGATACATGGCGTTTCTCTATCGGTGCTGAAGCGGAAGAGCAAGCTGAAGCTTGAACTCCGGACAACCGTTCGGACTAACGGGGCGCTGTCCGGAGTTCGCGCTTTAGCGTGCCTCTTCGTTTGCCTTTTTGTTTTGCTCCAGCGATAGGTGACGTTTTTTTGTCGTCCCTGGCAGGGAAGTGCAAGCTGAAGCTTGAACTCCGGACAACCGTTCGGACTAACGAGGCGCTGTCCGGAGTTCGCGCTTTAGCGTGCCTCTTCGTTTGCCTTTTTGTTTTCCTCCAGCGATATGTGACGTTTTTTTGTCGTCCCCGGCAGGGAAGA